>CAWCDX010000029.1:0-65749 GCA_963794435.1 uncultured Actinomycetota bacterium | reverse complement strand
ACCCGTTCGACCCGGCGTACGCCGCGACCGCCTCTCGGCCCACCCGGTCGGCCTCCTCGAGGCCGGAGTCGTAGACGTAGGCCAAGGTGCGACCCCCGGTCACGGGGACGTCGTCGCGCTGCATCTCGTGCAGCCGCCGCAGGATGTCGCTCATGGTCGGGCCTCCAGGTCCGCAGAGGTCAGCGAGAAGCGCGACAGCGGCACCAGGCTGACCAGTACCAGCACGCAGGGGATCAGCGAGAAGCCGAGCACGATCGCGGTGACGGCCGAGCCCGGCTGCGAGCCTGAGCCGAAACCGGTGTCGAGGTCTGCGGAGCGGTAGTGGCCCAGCGCCAGCACGAGCGCGTAGACGGCCGGTCCCAGGGCGAGGCCGAGGGTCTCGCCGGCGGTCCAGACGCCGGTGTAGACGCCGGCGCGGTTGGTCCCCGTTCGTCGCGCGTCCACGGCCGCGGCGTCCGGCAGCATCGCCAACGGGAAGACCTGGATGCCCGCGTAGCCCACCCCGACCAGCGCCGTCGCGCCGAAGACCCACCACGAGGGTGCCGAGCGGGACCACAGGAGCAGCAGTGCGGCCAGGGCCAGCACGAGGGAGGCCGCCAGGTAGCCACGTTTCTTGCCCAGGCGCCGCCCGAAGACGCTCCAGACCGGTGTCAGCAGCAGTGCCGGACCCACGAAGCAGATGAACAGGATCGTCGCCGCCGACTTCTCGACCAGGACCCAGCGCGAGACGTAGGCGACGCCGGCCAGCATCGCGCCCGTCGCCAGCGCCTGGATCACGAAGGTCGTCAGCAGCAGGCGGAAGTCGCGAGCACCGGAGACGATCCGCAGCTGCTCGCGCAGCGACCCGCCCGCCGCCGAAACACGCCCGATCGGCGCCGAGCGGGTGCCGAAGTAGGCACCGAACACCCCGACGACGAGGACCCCCGCGATCAGCAACCCCATGACGCGATAGCCCTCCCGGCCGCCCAGGGCGTCGCGCACCGCCGGGGCGCTCGCGCCGCTGAGCATGATCGCGAAGGCCAGGATCGCGACCCGCCAGCTCATCAACCGGGTGCGCTCGTCGTAGGAGTCGGTCATCTCGGCCGGCATCGCGACGTACGGCACCTGGAAGAAGGCGTACGCCGTCGCGCACAGCACGAACATCACCAGCACCCAGACCGCGTCGAGCAGTCTGGTGCCGAGCGGGGGAGCGGCGAAGAGCAGCGCGAAGCACAGGGCGAGGAGCAGCCCGCCGCGGAGCAGGAAGGGTCGCCGTGGGCCACGCGGATCCGTCGAGCGGTCGCTGATCCGGCCCGCGATCGGGTTCAGCACCACGTCCCAGGCCTTGGGCAGGAACACGATCAGGCCGGCGACCGCCGCGGTGATCCCGAGCGTGTCGGTCAGGAACGGCAGCAGCATCAGGCCGGGCACGGTGCCGAACGTGCCCGTGGCGACCGAGCCGAGCCCGTACCCCGCCCGGACGCGGGTCGGCAGTCCCCCGGCGGGCGGTGGTGCCAGCGCCGAGGAGCGTCGCGAAGTCGTGGACACGTGCCGAAATCTAGTCCCACGCGATCAGCCAGGCGGCGGGCGGCGCAGCCTCGACTCGATGATCCGGGCCAGCGCGTGCTGCCCGGCGGCGAGCGGGTGCAGCGCCGCGCCGTGGTAGCGGCTGCCGACCCTGCCCTGCACCCACGGGTGTCGCGCACAGATGTCGTGGCCGAAGGAGTCGCGGTAGAAGTCGACGAACTCGACCCGGGTCTCCTGGGCGGCCGCCCGCATCTGGGCGCGGAGGTGGAGCTGGACGGCGCGGTAGGTGGCCCGGTCCTGGGGCCGGAACCGGGGGAGCTGCGGGCAGCTGCCCCGCAGCGGCAGCAGCCGCGGGTAGGTGACCACCAGGATCCTGGCGTGCGGCGCGCGCTCCTTCACCCCGTCGATGACGCCGACCAGGGCCGGCTGCACCTTGTCCACGATGGCACCCAGCGCGGCGCGCTGGTCGTAGAGGGGGCAGACCCGGTTGCTGCGCCGGCACACGGTGTTCATCCGGGCGTAGAGGTGCTCGTTGTTGAAGCCGAGCCCGATCGTGACCAGGTCGGTGTAGCGGGAGAGCCCGTTGAACTGCGGCGGCACCCGCATGCCTCGGGCGGTGACCTGCGGCCCGGTCATGTCGAAGGTGTTGGCGCCGGTGCACGAGTGGTCCTTCAGGTCGTCGATCTGCAGGGCACTCGCGATCAGGTGCGGGTAGTTGTTGGTCGAGCGGTAGCAGCCGTAGGCGATGTCGGTGAGCGGCACGAAGGGGGCTGCGGTGAAGGAGTCGCCCAGCGCGACGTAGCGGTGGTACGTCGGTGTGGTGCGACCGTCCGAGCCGATGCTGGCCAGGCCGAGCACCACCACGGCGGCGAGCACCGCCACCGCCACCCGGTAGGTCGCACGAGGCATCGGTCGGAGCATGAGGCGGGGCAGCCTCAACGAGGACGGCTCACGGCTTGCGGTGCAGGTTGCGCGACGCCGCCGAGGCGAAGCGGCGCTCGGGGTTGGACCCGATCGCGGAGCGGTCGGGCACCGCGGCGTCTGCTCCCGAGTCCGGCTGGTCGACGTCGGCTCCGGGCAGCTCGGGCGTCTTCTCCGACGCGCGAGCCCTGGGAGCCGGCTTCGTGGCCGTCTTCCCGGCGGTCTTGCGGGTCGCCTTCTTCGCGGCCGCTCGCTGCGGTCGGTCGTCCGGCGTGGAGTACTGCTCGATCCACTCGTCCAACGTGGGCCAGGTGGTGTCCCGCGCGGCGCGGCCGGTGAGCATGCCGAGGTGACCCCCGGGGACGATCTCGAAGCGCACCTCGTGGGCGTTCGGCAGCAGGCCGACCAGCGGCCTGACCGCGTTGATCGGCGCGATGCCGTCGGTGTTGCCGGCGAAGACGAGCACGGGCTTGGTGATCGAGGAGATGTCGATCTCGTGGCCGGAGAGGTTGACCTTCCCGGTGAGCAGCTGGTTGTGCTTGATCATCCGGTGGTAGAGCTGCCCGAAGGTCCGGCCCGGGTAGGCGATCATGTTCGCGGTGAACCGGTCCACCGCCTCGATCTGGGCCAACCACTCGGCGTCGTCGAGGTGCTGCAGGGTCGCGAGCGGCTTGGTGATCAGCTTGGTGCCCGAGCTGAGCTGGAAGGCCCGGCGCACCAGCGGCTTGGGCGCTCCGCCGAGGAACCGGTAGAGCTGGGTGACGATCCCGCCGTCGGTGAGGCGCAGGATCGGCCGCAGGGGCGCGATCATCGGGACCTGCTTCACGTCGACCGGCGAGCCGATCACCGAGATGCTGGCGATGGGCAGGTCGTGGCGGTCGGCGGCGACGAGCAGGGAGAAGATCCCGCCGAGGCTCCAGCCCACGAGGTGCACCGGGCGTCCACCAGCGCTCTCGCTCACCGTCTTGATCGCCTCGGGCACCACCTCCTCGACCCAGTGCTCCATCCCGAGCTTTCGGTTCTTGAAGGAGATCTCGCCGTACTCGACGAGGTAGGTGGGCCGCCCCTGCTGCACGAAGTGCTCCACCAGGGAGCAGCCGCGTCGCAGGTCGAAGCAGATCGCCGGCGCGGCGAGCGGCGTCACGAGCAGCACCGGGTCACCGGTCACGCGCGTCGCCTTCTGGGGGCGGTACTGGTACACCTCGCGCAGCGGCCCGTCGTCGATCAGCGTGCGCGGCATCGGGCGAAGGTCGGCCAAGCCGCCGTACAACACCTTGTGCGCGACATTGCTGGCAGCGGAGGCGACCTGGTCCGGCTTCGGGATCAGGTCCATGGGGCGAAGGTTAACCGCCGGGGAATGCTCGCGCCGTGGCACCGGCCACCCATGGACAGTGGCGACACCCGGGCGGTAGGACTTGCGCATGACGGTATGCCGATGAAGCTGTGATCATGAAGCTGGGTGACATCAATGTCCGGCACGTCCTCGGGGGAGCAGCTGCGGGGCTCGGAGTGGTCGCGGCCCGGGACCTGACCCAGAAGAAGCACGCGCTCCTGCGCAACTACCCCGTGGTGGCGCACCTGCGGTACTGGCTGGAGAAGATCGGGCCCGAGCTGCGCCAGTACATCGTCACGAGCAACGACGAGGAGCGGCCGTTCAGCCGTGACCAGCGCTCGTGGATCTACGCGTCGTCGAAGGAGCAGAACAACTACTCCGGCTTCGGCACCGACAACGACATCGAGCACCTGCCCGGCTACGCGATCATCAAGCACCGCACGTTCGCGGAGTCGCTGCCGCACGACCACGCCTCGACCACCGGGCTGCCGAGCGCCAAGGTGCTCGGGGGACCGCGTGGCAGGCTGCACGCGTTCCGGCCGCCGTCCCTGGTCAACATCTCGGCGATGAGCTTCGGCTCGATGTCCGCGCCGGCGATCACCGCGCTCAACCGGGGAGCCGCTGAGGCAGGTTGCCTGCACAACACCGGGGAGGGCGGGCTCTCGCCGTACCACCGGCAGGGCGGCGACATCGTGCTGCAGGTCGGCACGGCGTACTTCGGCTGCCGCGACGAGCACGGACGCTTCTCGCTCGCCAGGCTCAAGGAGGTCGTCGACTCCGCGCCGGTGCGGGCGATCGAGATCAAGCTGTCCCAGGGGGCCAAGCCCGGCCTCGGGGGCCTGTTGCCGGCGGCCAAGGTCACCCGGGAGATCTCGGAGATCCGCGGGATCCCGATGGGCCAGGACTGCGCCAGCCCGTCACGGCACACGGCCTTCGACGACGAGGACACGCTGCTGGACCTCGTGGAGTGGATCGCGGCGGAGACCGGGTTGCCCGTCGGCATCAAGTCGGCCGTGGGCGAGATGTCGTTCTGGCGCGAGCTGACCCGGTTGATGGAGCACCGCAGCCGGGGCGTCGACTTCGTGACCATCGACGGCGGTGAGGGTGGCACCGGTGCCTCGCCGCCGATCTTCGCCGACGCCGTCGCGCTGCCCTTCCGGATGGGCTTCGCCCGGGTGTACGCCGCGTTCGCCGAGGCCGGCCTCACCGACGACGTCACCTTCATCGGGTCCGCGAAGCTCGGGCTGCCCGACAACGCGGCGGTGGCCTTCGCCCTCGGGGCCGACATGGTCAACGTCGCCCGCGAGGCGATGATGTCGATCGGTTGCATCCAGTCCCAGAAGTGCCACACCGACCACTGCCCGACCGGCGTGGCCACGCAGAACGCGTGGCTGACGCGTGGCATCGACCCGGTGAGCAAGGGACATCGGTGCGCGCAGTACATCCGCACGTTCCGCCACGAGATGGTCAAGGTGACCGAGGCGGTGGGGGTGGCACACCCCGGGCTGATCACCGCCGAGGACATCGACGTGTTCTGCGGTGACTACGAGGCCCGCACGCTGCGCGAGGTCTACGACTACCACCCGGGTTGGGGCACGCTCGGGCCCGAGATCACCGCGCGGATCACCGACCTGATGGCCCCCCGGGGGCTCGAGCAGGAACGCACCTCGATCGAGGCCGGCGAGGGCGAGAAGCCGCTCGCCGACGTCGCGCCCACGACCCTGACCTAGCCCTCGTTCAGGACCTCGCGGCCGGCTTCATGGTCTTGGAGTGGGTGCTGCGCTTGCCGCTCAGCTCGTCCAGGAAGGTGCTGGCCCAGTGGGCCACGTCGTTCTCGGAGACCGTGCGGCGCATCGCGCGCATCCGCCTGGTGAGGTCCTTGGGCTCGGCCCGGTAGGCCTCGAGCATCATCGACTTCATCCCGTTGATGTCGTAGGGGTTGATCAGGTACGCCTGGCGCAGCTCGTCCGCGGCCCCGGCGAACTCCGAGAGGACGAGGGCGCCGTCGCCCTCGAACCGGCACGCGACGTACTCCTTGGCCACCAGGTTCATCCCGTCGCGGAACGGCGTGACCACCATGATGTCGGCGGCGCGGTAGAGCGCCGCCATCTCCTCACGCGGGAACGAGGAGTGCAGGTAGCTGATCGCCGGGCGCCCGATCCGGCCCAGGTCGCCGTTGATGTGCCCGACGAGGCGGTCGATGTCGTCGCGCAGGACGCGGTACTGGTCGACCCGCTCGCGCGAGGGCGTCGCCACCTGCACGAAGACCGCGTCCTCGACGCTGAGGTGTCCGTCGGAGATCAGCTCGCTGAAGGCGCGCAGCCGGGCGTAGATGCCCTTGGTGTAGTCGAGCCGGTCGACGCCGAGGAAGATCTTCGCCGGGTCACCGAGGTCGTGGCGGATCTGCTCGGCGCGCTTCGCTACCTCCTCCGAGCGGGCCAGCTCCTCGAACTCGGCGAAGTCGATCGAGATCGGGAAGGCCCGGGCGTGCACGACGCGCCCGTCGGGCAGGTACACCTCGTCGCGGTGGGTCTTGTGGCCCACCCGCTGGCGCACGAGTCGCACGAAGTTCTGCGCCGCACCCGAGAGCTGGAAGCCGACCAGGTCGGCACCGAGCAGGCCCTCAAGGATCTGGCGCCGCCACGGCAGCTGGCTGAAGAGCTCGGCGGGCGGGAACGGGATGTGCAGGTAGAAGCCGATGCGCAGGTCCGGGCGCAGCTCGCGCAGCATCGCGGGCACCAGCTGGAGCTGGTAGTCCTGCACCCACACGACCGCGCCCTCGGCGGCGTACTTCGCGGCGGCGTCGGCGAACCGCTGGTTGACGGTCACGTAGGAGTCCCACCACTCGCGGTGGAAGCTCGGCTTGGCCACCAGGTCGTGGTAGAGCGGCCAGAGGGTGCCGTTGGAGAAGCCCTCGTAGAAGTCCCGGACCTCGTCCTCGCTCAGTGCGACCGGCACCAGGGTGAGCCCGTGGTGGTCGATCGTCTCGGCGTCGGCCTCGTGCTCCCCGGTGTCGCCCGGCCAGCCGATCCAGGCGCCGTTGTTGCGGCGCATCACCGGCTCGAGGGCGGAGACGAGGCCACCCGGCGAGGGCCGCCACGAGACCTCGCCGTCGTCGTCCACGACGCGGTCGACGGGCAACCGGTTCGCCACGACGACGAGGTCGGCCGCAGTGCGACTACGAGAGCGGCTCACGTTCACGACCCTACAAGTGCCCGAACTTCGGAAACCTACGCCGATCTAGTAGTGAACGCCGATCTGCTCGCGGATGACATCGAGCTGGCGCATCAGCGACACCGTCTGCTCGGGAGGGACGACGGAGCTGGTCGTCTCACCGGCCTGCAGGCAGCGGTGCACCTCGACGATCTCGTTGCCGTACCCGGCCCCGATCACCGGCTCGTCGGGCTCGATCCACAGCTCCTCGGCGCCGCCGGTCTCCCAGCGCGCGCGTGTGGGCGCATGGAAGTCGCGGGGGAGGTGGAAGCACCCGACGTCGGTGGCGATCGTCGCGGTCCGCGGTGACTGGGCCGTCATCGACGCGGTCAGGGCCGCGGTCGCGCCGTGGGCGTAGCGCCCGGCCACGGCCACGTCGAGGTCGATCCCCGACTCGGCGAGCGCGGCGACGCCCACCAGCGACTCGGGCTCACCCAGCACCAGGTGCGCGAGGGTGAGCGGGTAGATGCCCATGTCGAGGAGGGCGCCACCACCGAGCGCGGGGTCGAGCAGCCGGTCGGTCGGACCGGTGCGCACCGGGAACCCGAGGTCGGCATGCACCTGGAGGGGCCGGCCGTGCTCACCGGCGCCCAGCAGGCGCAGCACGGTGCGGATGACCGGGTTGGTGGCCATCCACATGGCCTCCATCAGGAACAGCCCGCGTTGTCGCGCCGCGTCGAAGAGCTCCTGGGTCGTCGCGGCCTCGAGGGTCATCGGCTTCTCGCAGAGCACGTGCTTGCCCGCCTCGAGGGCGAGCATGGTGTGCTCGGCGTGCAGCGAGTGGGGCGAGGCGACGTACACCACGTCCACGGCGGCGTCCGCCACCAGCTCCTCGTAGGAGCCGTACGCCGCCCCACCGAACTCCTCGGCGAACCCGTCGGCACGGTCCTGAGCCCGGGAACCGGTGGCCACGAGCCGCCCCTGGGGGACGAGGGCGAGGTCGCGGACGAACTGCCGGGCGATGCGTCCGGGCCCCAGCACTCCCCAACCGATCGAGTCCACGGGCTCACGCTAGCGGTGCCGGCGGAGCGCCACGCCGCCGATCAAATGACATCGGTGTATTTCGCGCCCTATGATGTGGCCGACAGGTGTCCACGCAGGGCGCCAGCCCACGACGGGAGTCGCCACGATGGCCGGCAGCAGCCACGCGCTCAACAACCCGCAGCCCGACGACGAGGTCGGGCTGTCCGAACGCGATGCCGCCATGCTCGACTTCGAGCGGCAGTGGTGGAAGTACGCCGGGGCCAAGGAGCAGGCGGTCCGCGAGAAGTTCGACATGTCCTCGACCCGCTACTACCAGGTCCTCAACGCCCTGATCGACCGTCCCGACGCCCTCGCCCACGACCCGCTGCTGGTGCGCCGACTTCGTCGGCTGCGGGCCACCCGCCAGCGCCAGCGCTCGGCGCGGCGCCTGGGCTTCGACCTCTCGGACTAGCCGGAGACCTGATGCTGCGACGCAACGAGCGCGGGGTCGTCCTGCCGACCCGACTCCTGGCCCTGAGCATCTCCGCCGTCGCCGCGGGGGCTCTGGTCTACGTGGTCAACGATCCCGATCACCCCGCCACCGACCAGGCCACGCCGACCCAGGCGAGTCCCTCCGCCTCCGCGTCGCCCACCCCCACAGCGCCGGCGGCGACGACGAAGACGGTGAAGAAGGCGCCGACGATCAAGCGCGGGAAGACCCTGGTGGAGATCTTCAACAACACCCGCACCAAGGGGCTCGCCAGCCGCACGGCGGCGAAGGCCCAGGCGGCGGGCTGGAACGTCGTCGGCACCGACAACTGGTACGGCACCGTCGACGGCACCACCGTCTACTACCCGCCGAAGTACGAGGCAGCCGCCCGCGCCCTGGGCCGCGACCTGGGGATCCGCAAGATCAAGCCGGCCGAGGACCCGCTCCGCTTCGACCGGATCACGGTCATCCTCACCGACGACTACCAGGGCTGAGTCCCCGGAATTCCTCATGTAACGCGGCGTTGTTGCCGCTGCACACGCGCCCGGAGTGCTGTACGCCGCGACCAACAGCGCGTGACATGTGCTCGTGCCGTCGTGAAACAGTGGCGCCATGCAGTTCGTCTCCACGACGGGGGAGCAGCAGTACGCCGCTCTCGTCCGGGCGGCCGATGACCTCGTCGTCGGCCTGGACTTCGACGGCACCCTGGCGCCGATCGTGGAGGACCCCGAGGACGCCCACATCCATCCGGACGCGCCCGAGGTGCTGGTCGCCCTCGCGGCCCAGGTGCGCGGCGTCGCCGTGGTCACCGGGCGCCCGGCCCGCCAGGTGCTGGCACTCGGCGGTCTCGACGAGGTCGGCAACGCGGTGGGCGAGGAGGGCCGGGAGCTGTTCGTGCTCGGGCAGTACGGCAACGAGCGCTGGACCTCCACCGACCGGCGGGTGATCTCCCCGAAACCGCCCCGCGGGCTGGCGACGTTCACCAGCGAGCTGCCGCGACTGCTGCGACGCGCCGGGAGCCCGGAGGCCTACATCGAGGAGAAGGGTCTCGCCGTCGCGGTCCATACCCGCCGCCTCGAGGATCCCGACTCGGCGTACGAGCGCCTGCTGCCGCTTCTCAGCGACGCCGCGAAGGCGCACGAGCTCGACGTCGAGCCGGGCCGGTCCGTCATCGAGATGCGGGCCCACGGGATGCACAAGGGCGCGGCCCTGAACAAGCTGGTCGAGGAGCTCGAGGCACGTGCGGTGATGTTCTGCGGCGACGACCTCGGCGACCTCGAGGCCTTCAAGGCGGTCGAGGAGCTGCGCGGTCGTGGGTTGGCGGGGTTCCTGGTCTGCTCGGCCTCGCAGGAGCAGAGCGCGCTGGCGGACCTGGCCGACGTCGTGGTCGACGGGCCGGCGGGAGTGCTGCAGCTGCTGCGCGAGCTGACCAGCGACATCCGGTCCGCACGCGCCTGAGGCGCGGCGCTCAGCCAGGGCGGGGGATCAGGACGGCTGCTTGCTGCGGCCCTTGAGCCAGCTCCAGACGAACGTGACGATCAGGGCGCCCACGATCGAGCCGATGATCCCGCTGGGGCGCAGCGAGAGCCCGTCCCCGGAGAGCAGGCTCACGATCAGTCCGCCCACGAACGAGCCCAGCAGCCCGGAGCCGAGGGCCATCGGCCAGTCGATGTCGCGCATGGAGTGCCCGAGGATGAGCTGGGCGACCCAGCCGATGGCGAGTCCGAAGACGATGATGCCGAGCAGGAGCATGGGCTGAGCCTAGAACGCACGTCCAGTCCAGCGGGTCGAGACACACCCGTCTCGGATGTCGGACGCGATGTGCACATTCTGAGACGCGCTCCTACGCTGGTTCCTGCTCATCGAGAGGGGCAGAGGGATACGGCCCGCTGAAGCCCCGGCAACCGCCACACGAGCCTCCGACCGCGCGTCGGATCGCGTGGGAGTGGTGCCACGTCCGTCCTGGTCCGAGATCCGGCCCGGGGAAGATGAGGAGGAGGCTTCCATGAGCGACGCAGAGTCCGACGCAGACCAGATCGCCGACAACACCGGGACCGTTCTTCGCGACCGTGCCTTCGGCTACGCCACCGCGCTGTCCTGCCGCGAGTGCGGGCACCAGGTCGCTCTCGGGCCGCACTACGCGTGTCCGGAGTGCTTCGGTCCGCTCGAGGTCGCCTACGACTTCCCGGCCGTCACCCGCGAGCAGATCGAGGCCGGCCCGCGCAACATCTGGCGCTACAAGGCGTTGCTGCCGGTGCCCGACGACATCGAGCAGAGCCCCAACATGGAGCCCGGCTTCACCCGGTTGCTCAAGGCGCACAACCTCGGCCGCGAGCTCGGGATCGACCACCTGTGGGTCAAGGACGACTCGACCAACCCGACCAACTCCTTCAAGGACCGCGTCGTCGCCTGTGCCCTGAGCGCCGCGCGCGAGTTCCACAGCAAGGTCTTCGCCTGCCCCTCGACCGGCAACCTCGCCAACGCCGTGGCCGCCGCCGGCGCCCGCGCCGGCATCAAGACCGTCGTGTTCATCCCCTCGAACCTCGAGAAGCCCAAGCAGGTGAACTCCGCCGTCTACACCGACTCGCTGGTGGCGGTGAACGGCACCTACGACGACGTCAACCGGCTCGCCTCGGAGATCGCGGGCGAGGAGGACGGCTGGGCCTTCGTCAACGTCAACGTCCGTCCCTACTACGCCGAGGGCTCCAAGACCCTGGGCTACGAGATCGCCGAGCAGCTCGGCTGGCGACTGCCGGACCAGGTCGTCATCCCCGTCGCCTCCGGCTCCCAGCTGACCAAGGTCGACAAGGCCTTCCAGGAGCTGATCACCCTCGGCCTGGTCGAGGACAAGCCCTACAAGGTGTACGGCGCCCAGGCCACCGGGTGCTCGCCGGTCTCGGCCGCCTACAAGGCGGGGGTCGACGCGATCCGCCCGGTCAAGCCGGACACCATCGCCAAGAGCCTGGCCATCGGCAACCCGGCGGACGGGATCTACGTCCTCGACATCTGCCGGCGTACCGGCGGCGCCGTGGAGGACGTCACCGACGAAGAGGTGCGCGAGGGCATTCTGCTGCTGGCCCGCAACGAAGGTATCTTCACCGAGACCGCGGGCGGCACCACGGTCGCCGTGCTCAAGAAGCTCGTCGACGGAGGGGTGCTCGACCCGACGCTGGAGACGGTGGTCATCAACACCGGCATGGGGCTCAAGACGTTGGATGCCGTGTCGGACAGGGTGGGAGCGGCAGCGACGATCGACCCGTCGTACGACGCGTTCAGCGCGAGCGGCGTGATCTGAGCACAATTCCTGGGCAGCGAAAGAGGAGAACATGAGCGTCACGGTCCGGATCCCGACGATCCTGCGCACCTACACCGAAGGTGCCTCCGAGGTGCCCGCCGACGGCAGCACGCTGGCGGAGGTGCTCGACGACCTCGAGGCGAACCACGGCGGGATCAAGGCGCGCGTGCTCGACGACGCGGGGGAGATCCGCCGCTTCGTCAACGTCTACGTCGGCAACGACGACGTGCGCTTCCTCGAGGGCCTGGCCAGCCAGACCCCCGACGGCACCCAGATCAGCATCATCCCGGCGGTCGCGGGGGGCTGAGGGGGGCGCAGTTTCACTGGTTCACCAGTGAAACTGGGCCGTGCGCGCGAAACTTCGCGCGTTCCGCGCAGATTCACTGGTCAACCAGTGAATCTGCAGCCTGACCGGCCAGCCACGGGTCCACGACCGCGTGGAAGGCATCGCCCCGGTCGCGGCGCACGCAGTGCGCGGCTCCGGGGATGACGGCGATCTCGATCGCGGGGGCCAGGCGGCTGATCTGCTCCCGGGTGGGGAAGTCGACGATCACCTCGCCGTCGCCGGTCACGAGCAGGGCGGGTACGGCGATCGCGGCGGCCACGTCGCGCCAGGGCGTGGCGATGTCCAGCCGACCCGTGCGGACGAAGTCGAGGTCGACCTGCGCCTTCGACTCGGCCCACGGCTCGAGCTCGGCCTCCGGCCACGCCGGGTGCTCGGCACGGCAGGTCTCGATCGCCGCGGCCCTGTCGGACGCGGCGGCCAGGGTGTCCGCGACCCGTTGCCGGGTCGCCTCCTCCTCGCTGCCGCCCCACGGTGAGATGTCGAACCACGCCGGGTCCTCGAGCACGACGGCGCGGACGAGCGTGGGCTCGCGGGCGGCGAGGGCCGCGGCCGTGCGCCCACCCATCGAGTGGCCGAGCACCAGCGCCGGCCCCACCTGCCCGAGCACTTCCGCAGCGGCGTCGTACATCGCCTCGGGCGGGTGGTCGGAGGTGAGCTCGTCGGTCGTGAACCGCTCCGAGGCGCCGTGGCCGAGGGCGTCCGGCGCGATGATCCGGTACGTCGAGCCGAGGCGCTCCACGAGGTCCGCCCAGCACTCGCCCGAGTCGGTGATGCCGTGCAGGAGGAGGAGCACCGGCCCGGAGGGACGGCCGTACTCGTGGACCGCGAGCCGCCCTACGCGAGAGGTCGTCATGGAACCCAGCCTGACACGCATGGCAGGGTGGAGGACATGCCACGAAGGATCGCCCAGGCCGACCGGGTCGAGCGCGAGGAGCTGCTGGAGTTCGTCCGCCCACGGCACCGCGCCACCCTGGTGACCACCCGCAAGGACGGCCGCCCACAGCTCTCGCCGGTCAGCGCCGGTGTCGACGACGAGGGCCGCGTGGTCATCTCCACCTACCCCGCTCGGGCCAAGGTCGCGAACCTGCGTCGCAACCCGCAGGCGAGCGTGCTCGTGCACAGCGACGACTGGGACGGCCCGTACGTGCAGCTCGACGGCACCGCCGAGGTGATCGACCAGCCCGAGGCCGTCGAGCCCCTCGTCGACTACTTCCGCAGCATCAGCGGCGAGCACCCCGACTGGGACGAGTACCGCGAGGCGATGCGCGAGCAGGGCAAGTCGCTGATCCGGGTCACCATCGAGCGGTGGGGACCGATCGCGACCGGCGGCTTCCCCCCGCAGCTGGCCGACGAGTGAGCACCCCACGACACCGTGGGCGGAGCTCGCTGCGCTCACGGGGTCCACGCTTCCGCAGGGATCCCGCATGACCGACCACGGGTACCGGTTGTCGGCGACCTGGACCGGCAACCGTGGCGAGGGGACGACGGGCTACCGCGACTACGGTCGCGACGTCACGATCTCGGCCCACGGCAAGCCCGACCTGCTCGCGTCGGCCGACAAGCCGTTCCGCGGCGACCCGGCGCGGTGGAACCCCGAGGAGCTGCTGGTGGCGGCGCTCTCGGAGTGCCACCTGCTCTCCTTCCTGCACGTGGCCGTGACGCACGGGGTCGTGGTCACCGGCTACCGCGACGTGGCCACCGGCACGATGGAGCAGCAGGGCATCGGCGGCCGCTTCACCGAGGTGGTGCTCCACCCGGAGGTGGAGCTGGCCGATGCCGCGGAGGCGTCGATGCTCTCGCAGCTGCACGAGGAGGCTCACGAGGCGTGCTTCGTGGCGAGCTCGGTCAACTTCCCGGTGCGGGTCGAGCCAGCCCTCGGATGACGCGTCCGGTCGTCCTGCTCGCCACCTGCGCCGCCATGCCCGCAGGTGAGGAGTGGGCGGGCACCAACCTGCTGCTGTCGGCTCTGCAGGCCCGCGGGTTCGACGCGCGCTGGGTGGTCTGGGACGACGCCTCGGTCGACTGGTCCGAGGGGTTGGTCGCGGTACGTGCCACCTGGGACTACGAGCAGCGCCTGCCGGAGTTCCTGGCCTGGGCCCGCTCGCTGCCGTGGATGCTCAACTCGGCGGCGACCTTCGCCTGGAACACCGACAAGGCCTACCTGGTGGAGCTCTCCGGTGCCGGAGTCGACGTCGTGCCCACGGTGTCGGCCGACTCGACCGACGGCGTGCTCTCCGCGATCGCCTCCTTCGGGCACGCCGTGGTCAAGCCGCGCGTGGGCGCGGGCGGTCGCGGGGTCGTCGTCGTCGGGGACGGCGGTCCTGCGGATGACCTCGGCCGTGGTCCCTGGGTGGTCCAACCCCTCGTCGAGTCGGTCCGGGAGGAGGGCGAGACCTCGGTCTTCGTCCTCGACGGGGAGGTGGTCTCCCAGGTGCAGAAGCTCCCAGCGGCCGGGGAGATCCGGGTCCACGAGACCTACGGCGGGACCACTCGTGCCGTCGAGGTGAGCGAGGAGGCCGCCGGCCTGGCTCGTCGTACCGTCCGGGCGGCGGAGCGGCTCCTGGGCGAGCGGGTCGACTACGCCCGGGTCGACCAGATGCGCGGGCCCGACGGCAGGTTGCTGGTCAGCGAGATCGAGATGACCGAGCCCGGTCTCTACCTCGAGGTGCTGCCCGGGAATGCCGACGCGTTCGCGGGCCTCGTGGCAGAGCGTCTGCGCTGAGAACATCTGGGACGGACTGGACACCGGCGAGCGCTGACCGCTTGGGTTACCGGGTGGCAGACACCGAAGCGAGCCCCAAGATCACCCGCACCAAGGACGTCGACACCGTCATCCACCAGAACGACGACGAGGACGGTGACCATCTCGCGAAGAGCCTGAGCTCCTGGGACCTGATGGGCTTCGGCATCGGCATCGTCATCGGCACGGGCATCTTCGTGCTGACCGGTGTCGAGGCCAAGGAGCATGCCGGACCGGCCATCACCGTCTCGTTCGCGATCGCCGGTGTCGTGGCGATGCTCGCGGCGCTCTGCTACGCCGAGCTGGCCGCTGCCGTGCCCACGGCCGGCTCGTCGTACACCTACGCCTACACGACGATCGGCGAGGTCTTCGCCTGGATCATCGGGTGGGACCTGATCCTGGAGTTCGCCCTCGGGGCAGCGACGGTCTCGCGCGGCTGGTCGGGCTACCTGCAGTCGTGGCTGGGCCTGCCGACGGGCCTGTTCGGTGAGAAGGCGACGGTCAACGTCGGCGCCATCCTGATCGTCGTGGTGCTCGGCGTGATCGCCACCGTGGGCATCCGCGAGTCGAAGTGGGTCACCAACGCGCTGGTGCTGATCAAGGTCACGATCACGGTGTTCGTGATCGTCACCGGGCTCTTCTTCCTCAAGGCCTCGAACCTGACGCCCTTCTTCCCGGCCTCGGAGCCGGCGAAGAAGGACGGCGGGGCACTGTCCCAGCCGTTGTGGCAGTTCGTCTCCGGCGCGAGCCCGACGGCGTACGGCGTCACCGGGGTGATGGTCGCTGCGGCCGTCGTGTTCTTCGCCTACAGCGGCTTCGAGGCCGTGGCCAACCTCGGTGAGGAGACCGAGAACCCCGGCAGGGACATGCCGCGCGGTCTCATCGGCACCCTGGTCATCTGCACGGTGCTCTACCTGCTGGTCTGCTTCGTGCTCACCGGCATGGTCAACTACAAGGACCTCGACGCCGGCGCCCCGATCGCCGACGCCTTCAAGCAGGTCGGCGCCGACTGGGCGAGCACGCTCGTCTCGATCGCGGCCATCGCCGGCCTGACCTCCGTCATCCTCGTCGACCTCGTCGGCATCGGCCGGATCGGCTTCGCCCTCTGCCGCGACGGCCTCATCCCGGCCTCGGTCGGGAAGGTGCACCCGACCTTCCGCACGCCGTACCGCATCACGATCGGTACGACGGTCGTGGTGGCCGTCATCGGCGCCTTCGTGCCGATCGACGCGCTGGCCGAGATGGTCAGCATCGGCACCCTCTTCGCCTTCTTCGTCGTCGCCATCGCGGTGATCGTGCTCAGGCGCACCAAGCCGAAGATGGAGCGTCCGTTCCGCACGCCCTCGGTGCCGTGGCTGCCGATCGCCTCGATCGTCACGTGCGTGCTGCTGATGGTCAGCCTGGCCACCGAGACCTGGATGCGGTTCGTGGCGTGGTTCGTCGTGGGCATGGTCGTCTACCTCTTCTACGGCCGCACGCACTCGCGCCTGGCGCCCGGGGTCTCGGCCACCGAGGTGGACGAGGAGATCGGCGGTACGGGAGTCCGCTAACCGCCCCCGGGCACACGTCGGGCTAGCGGGCGTCAGGAGGCCAGCAGCACACTGACCGGAGTGCCGTCGAAGTTCTCGCGCAGCTGGTGGATCAGGCTGCCGATGGACTCCGCCTCGGCCGAGACCTCTGCGTGGTCGGCGCTGACGGCGACGACCTCGACCAGGGTGTCGCCGCCGTACGGGCTCAGGCGCACCTCGAGGACGGGGCCGGCCAGGCTGCGGCGAGGTCGGAACTGCACGGCCGTGCCGAAGTTCAGCACGCCGCACAAGCGGCCGTGCTCCGTGGTCACCCGCACCAGCGCACCGAAGACCCGGCGCGGGGTCTCGTGCAGGATCATCCGCCATGCCAGTCCGTCGTCCATGCTTCCTCCCGAGAGTCGTTCGATGAAGGCATAACGGACATATGGGGGGATAGTCACGCGCAGCAGGGCGACTGATTATGATGGATCATTCAAATAAATCCGTTATGGGTTTTTCTCCCGTTTTAGTGTTTTAATCCTTTCCGTGAGGGCATGGTTCAGTCCATGACGCGGGGGGAGTGACAGACATGAACGCCATCGCATTCAGCGTGATCATGACTGGGGCAACGGTGTGGGCGATCTCGACGCTCACCGTGATGACCCTCGGACTCGCGGCTCACCGCAAGGACTCCCGGGTCGTCGTGGACGATCCGTGGGAGCAGCCCGGGGTGGCGGCCCGCTGGCGCGAGCTCGAGCTCGCTGCCGGTGATGTCGGCGGGGCAACGCCGACCAGGCAGGTCAGGCCGACCGGGCCGACCAGGCCGAAGGGCCCCTCGCAGCCGCGATCTGCCGCCTGACGCAGCGCGGCGTCGTCGGTCGGCGCCGCCGCGCCGGATGAGCACGGGTGCCGCCAGGCTGTGGATCGTTTGCACTCGTGCATGCCGAGTGCTAAAAATGCAGTTGGCACTCTCCGGGTGAGAGTGACAACAACTGCACACTCGTGCACACCATCCGTCATCTCATGAGCGTGAGGAATCGCCTACAGCCATGTCGAAGCTGATTGCTTTCAACGAGGAGGCCCGCCGCGGGCTCGAGCGTGGGATGAACACCCTCGCCGACGCGGTCAAGGTCACCCTGGGCCCCAAGGGTCGCAACGTCGTACTGGAGAAGAAGTGGGGTGCGCCCACCATCACCAACGATGGTGTGAGCATCGCCAAGGAGATCGAGCTGGAGGACCCGTACGAGAAGATCGGGGCCGAGCTCGTCAAGGAAGTTGCCAAGAAGACCGACGACGTCGCCGGTGACGGCACGACGACGGCCACCGTCCTGGCCCAGGCCATGGTCCGTGAGGGTCTGCGCAACGTCGCCGCCGGCGCCAACCCGCTGGCCCTCAAGCGCGGCATCGAGAAGGCCGTCGAGGCCGTCTCCGAGCAGCTGCTCGGCATGGCCAAGGACGTCGAGACCCGCGAGCAGATCGCGGCCACCGCGTCGATCTCCGCCGGTGGCGACACCACCGTCGGCGACGCCATCGCCGAGGCGATGGACAAGGTCGGCAAGGAAGGCGTCATCACCGTCGAGGAGTCCAACACCTTCGGGCTCGACCTCGAGCTCACCGAGGGGATGCGCTTCGACAAGGGCTACATCTCGGCGTACTTCGTCACCGACCCCGAGCGCATGGAGACCGTCCTCGACGACCCGTACATCCTGGTCGCCAACCAGAAGGTCTCCAACGTCAAGGACCTGCTGCCCGTGCTCGAGAAGGTCATGCAGGCCGGCAAGCCGCTGCTGATCATCGCCGAGGACGTCGACGGCGAGGCGCTCTCGACCCTGGTCGTGAACAAGATCCGCGGCACCTTCAAGTCCGTCGCCGTCAAGGCCCCGGGCTTCGGTGACCGTCGCAAGGCGATGCTCCAGGACATCTCCATCCTCACCGGTGGTCAGGTCATCTCCGAGGAGGTCGGCCTCAAGCTCGAGTCCACCGGGATCGAGCTGCTGGGCCAGGCCCGCAAGGTCGTCATCACCAAGGACGAGACCACGATCGTCGAGGGTGCGGGTGACTCCGACCAGATCGCCGGACGGGTCAACCAGATCCGCGCCGAGATCGAGAAGAGCGACTCCGACTACGACCGCGAGAAGCTGCAGGAGCGCCTGGCCAAGCTGGCCGGCGGCGTTGCGGTGATCAAGGTCGGGGCGGCCACCGAGGTGGAGCTCAAGGAGCGCAAGCACCGCATCGAGGACGCCGTGCGCAACGCGAAGGCGGCCGTCGAAGAGGGCATCGTCGCCGGCGGTGGTGTCGCCCTGGTGCAGGCCAGCGACGCTGCGTTCGAGAAGCTCGACCTGATCGGTGACGAGGCCACGGGCGCCAACATCGTGCGCGTCGCCACCGAGGCCCCGCTCAAGCAGATCGCGATCAACGCCGGTCTCGAGGGCGGCGTCGTCGCGGAGAAGGTGCGCAACCTGGAGTCCGGCCTCGGCCTGGACGCGGCCACCGGCGAGTACGTCGACATGGTCAAGGAAGGCATCATCGACCCGGCCAAGGTGACGCGCTCGGCGCTGCAGAACGCCGCGTCGATCGCCGCGCTGTTCCTCACCACCGAGGTCGTCGTGGCCGACAAGCCGGAGAAGGCCGCCCCCATGGGTGGCGACCCCTCTGGCGGGATGGGTGGGATGGACTTCTAGTCCGTCCGCCTCACGTTCCACCAAGCAGGGCCCCGGTCTTCGGACCGGGGCCCTGCTGCTGTCTGTGCAGGTCAGAGCTGGGCCCCGGGGCCAGTCGGGACGGCCGGGCCTGGCGCGCCCGGCGGGCCACTCGGACATGCGAATGTCGCGGGTGGGGTGGGAGAGTGCTGCTCGAGCCCCGTCAGTGACATTCGCATGTCCGAGCGCGCCCCCTGCCGCCGCGCGGGAGAGGACCCACGTGGCACCGTGGGGACCATGGCCGAGGTGAGCGCAGCGCAGCTCGAGCGGACGATCCTGCGGCTGCTCGATCAGCGCGGAGAGGGAAAGACGATCTGTCCCTCCGATGCCGCACGTGCTGCGGGAGCCGAGGACTCGTGGCGTGACCTGATGCAGCCCACCCGGGATGCGGCGCGGCGGCTGGTGCAGCGTGGCGAGGTCGAGGTCACGCAACGCGGCGAGGTGGTCGACCTCGACGAGGCCGAGGGGCCGATCCGGCTGCGACGTGCGGGCATCGCCGACTAGGAGGAGCGCGGCTCTCACCTGGTGACAGCCGCGCTCCTCCTCGAGCGACAGTCCTCAGGAGGCCCGGGGGAGCTCGGTGGCCTCGGCGAAGGTGTGGGCCGCCTCCGAGGCGGCGCTCAGGGCCTGCTCGTGGAGCTCGGCGGCGAGATCCTTGAAGTCGTCGAGGGCGGGGTTGACGCCGACGAGGGTGAGCTCGCGCTCGACGACGGTGAGGTCGGCGCCCCAGGCGTCCTCGAGGATGCGGCGCAGGTAGGCCGTCGAGTGGTCCCACCCCTCGCGCGGGGTGCCCTCGCCGTAGGCGCCGCCCCGGACGGTGGCCAGGACGACGGGCTTGCCCTCGAGCGGGCGGGCGGTGGCTCCGGCGCCGGCGATGACGAGGTCCATCCAGGTCTTGACGTGCTGGGAGACGCCGAAGTTGTAGAGCGGGATGGCCAGCAGGACCGCGTCGGCCTCCTCGAGCTCGGCCACCAGCTGCGACGCCAGGGCGAGCGCCGCGCGCTGGGCCTCCGTCTGCTGCTCGGCCGGGGTGTGGCTGCCGATCACCGCGGCGGCCCAGGCGTCCGAGGGGAGCGGGTCGGTGCCGAGGTGGCGGGTCTGCACGGACGCGGAGGGGTGCCGGCCGCGCCAGTGCTCCTCGACGACGTCGGCGAGCTCGCGGCTGGCCGAGCTGGCGGGCATGATGCTGGCATCGAGGCGGAACAGGCTCACGAGGGGGCTCCTTCTGGTTGACTTGTTGCTCGGTAAATCGAAGCAACGATGAAAATGGAAGCCCTATTCCCGGCTCGCTGACGTGGGGATACGGCCTATCCTTCGCACGTGGCCGAGGACGTTGTTGCGCTGGCCGGGGACGACCACACGGTCACCCGGTGCGATGCCGCGCTCAGCCACGCCTTCGGGGTGCTGGGCAAGCGCTGGAACGGGATGATCCTGGGCAGCCTGATCGAGGCCCCGGCGGGGTTCTCCGAGATCCGTCGGGCGCTCGGCGGGATCAGCGACTCGGTCCTCTCCGACCGACTTTCCGAGCTGACCGGCGCGGGGCTGGTGATCCGCGAGGTCGAGCCCGGGCCGCCCGTCTCGGTCTCCTACCGCCTCTCCGAGGCCGGGGTCGCCCTGGTGCCGGTGCTCAACGACCTGATGGTCTGGGCGCGCGAGCACCTCTGAGCCCGAGCACGAGGTCGGCCTGGGCGGCTGTCTCGAGGGTGGCGTCGAGGGCAAGGTGCGCTACGACCGGCGTCGCAGCGTTGGGCGACACGGCTCCGGCGTCGCGGGCCTCGCCGCGCGCGCGCATCCGCTCCGCGAGCACCTCGGGCGGCAGCTGCAGCCACACCACGGTGGGCTCGGCCGGCGCGACCGCGGCGCGCAGCCTCTCCCATGCCGGACCACCGGCCAGCTCGGCCGTGAACGGTGCGACCAGCACCAGGTCGTGCCCGAGATCTGCCTGCTCGCGGGCCACGGCCAGCAGCACGGCGTACCTCGCCGGGCGCACGACCGGACGCAGGTCGGGACGGTTCCAGTGGCCGGGTGCCCCGACCTGCAGGCCGTCGAGCAGGGGATTGGTCAGGGTGTCCAGGTCGAGAAGCACCGCCCCGGTACGGCGAGCCAGCTCGCGGCCCACCGTGGACTTGCCCGAGGCCGCCGGGCCGGCGACGACCAGGACGTTCACGGCGAGGCGAACCAGCCCGGGGTGAACGCCTCGACGGTCTCGGTGACCGCGACCGGGGTCTGCCAGCCGTGGCCGTGCTCGCGCAGGACGTCGTGGAGCTCGCGCAGCCGGCTGGCCGCGGTGCGCACGCCCTCCTGCCGGCGCTCGGCGCTGAAGCGGCCGACCGCGTCGCCCCAGATCGCCCGGCCGGCCATGAAGCCGCAGGCCCCGGCCCCCGCCGCGATGCGCACCTGCTCGCGGAACTGCTCGTAGGTGGCCGACGCCGAGAGCAGGACCCACGGCACGTCCACCGAGGCGTCGAGCCGGGCGCAGGAGTCGGCCGCGCGTTGACGGTCCTCCTCGGTGTCGACGTAGCCGGGAAACTCGGTCTTGATGATGTCGGCGCCGAGCTCGGCGAACCTGGCTGCCGACGCCACGGTCGCGGCCGCGCGAGCCTCACGTGTCGTCGGGTCCTCCAACGTCTCGCCCTCGAGGGGATACCAGAGCGGCTCGACGACCAGCGGCACCTGGTGGTGCGCACAGTCGGCGACCAGGCGGCGCACCAGGTCGTGCTGGGACGCGGTCACGTCCTCGCGCTCGCTGCGGTAGAACACGACCAGCTTGGCGGCATCGGCGCCCAGGCGCGCGAGCGTCTCGACGCTCCAGCCCTCGCGCAGCACCGTTTCCGTGCCGAAGCCGGAGGGGGAGTAGGCGAGCAGCTCCAGGCCGCTGATCATCCCGATCGACGGCGGGACCGTGGCCGAGAGCACGCTCTGGCCGAAGGACCACACCGGGTCGACGAGCACGGCGGTGGACTCTGCCGCCATCCCGGCGATCAGCTCCAGCTTGGACTCCACCACCTCGGCGGTGCCGACGCTCGCGACATCGGGGTCGAACAGCGCGAGGTAGTTCTCCGGGTGGTCGATCGCAGCCACCCGGATGAAGCCGTCGGTGTCGCTGATGCGCTGCAGGCGACGCAGCTTGCCCAAGGAGGTGACCCGGGATGCGGTCGGCGGTGCAAGCGGTGGTGACGTCATCGGCGATCCTT
Organism: uncultured Actinomycetota bacterium; assembly: GCA_963794435.1. Classification (GTDB taxonomy): domain Bacteria; phylum Actinomycetota; class Actinomycetes; order Propionibacteriales; family Nocardioidaceae; genus Marmoricola. Next base: position 43,541 of record CAWCDX010000029.1, on the reverse strand, counting down.
CGAAAAAGTCGGAGTGTGGGGTAGACAACGTTGTCAACGCACCCCATCATAGACGTCACCTGTGGCGGACGCCACACTCGTCGGCTCGAGCTGACAACGTTGTCTGGAGGTGAGGGCGGTGCTGGTGGTCACGCCGAACCTGTGCTTCGACCGCACCCTGTGGGTCGAGGCCTTCGAGGCCGGCACCGTCTCCCGCCCGCACCGCGTCCTGGCCGGCGCCGGCGGCAAGGGCGTCAACGTCGCCCGCGCCCTGCGCTGCCTCGGTGCCGCCCCACAGCTGCTCGGCCTGCTCCCCAGCGAGGACGGCGAGCGCCTCGTCCGGTTGCTGGCCGGGGAGAACCAGTCGCTGCTGCCGGTCGAGGTGGCCGGTAGCGTCCGGGTCGCGACCATCGTCGTCGAGGACTCGGGTCGCGCCACCGTGTTCAACGAGCCGGGCCCCACGGTCGGAGCCTTCGAGCAGGCGGCCCTGCTGGAGCGGGTCGAGCAGGCCGTCAGTGCCGTCCCGGGCACCGTGGTGGCCTGCTCCGGGAGCCTGCCGCCTGGGCTGCCCGACGACACCTATGGCCGCATCGTGGAGATCGTCCATCGTCATGGCGGCGTCGTCGTCGTCGACGGAGCCCGCGCCGCGCTGGCCGCCTCACTCGCCTACGGGCCTGACGTGGTCACCCCCAACCTGCACGAGGCCCAGGGGATGGTCGCGGGCACGACCCTCGAGCCTCCCCACGAGGAGAGCAGCCTGGAGGCCGACCGCGCTGCGGCGTTCGTCGCCGCCCATGGCCTTCGCGAGCTCGGAGCCAGGCGTGCTGTGGTCACCGTGGGCGCCCACGGCGTCGCCTGGGTCGACACCGAGGGCACCGAGCGGTGGCTCGCTGCCCACGAGGTCCGGCTCGCCAACCCCATCGGAGCGGGAGACGCCTTCGTGGCGGGGCTGGTCTGGAGCCTGGCCGTCGAGCCCACCGCCTGGGAGCGCGCCGTCGCCAACGCCACCGCGGTCGCGGGCGCCGCCGTCGAGCACGAGATCGCCGGTCACCTCGACCCGTTGCGGGTCATGGAGCTGCTCGCCACGCCTTCCGGCGCTGCAGGAGGCGGGGCATGAAGCGCCCGACGCTGCACGACGTGGCCGCCGAGGCGGACGTCAGCATCAAGACCGTCTCACGCGTCGTCCGCGGTGAGGCCAACGTGAGCCCCGAGGTCCGCGACCGCGTGCAGCGGGCCGTGGCGACCCTGCACTACGTGCCCAACAGCCTCGCCCGCTCGCTCAAGGTGGGGCTCGGCGACAGCGTCGGCGTCGTCATCGACGGCATCGCCGACCCGTTCTTCTCCGCGCTGACCAGTGCGGTCGAGAGCGTGGCCCGCGAGGCGGGCCTCAACGTGGTGCTCGGCAGCACCGGCCTTGACCCCGAGCGCGAGCGGGCACAGGTGGAGCGGCTGATGATGCAGCAGGTCCGCGGACTGGTGATCGCGCCGGCGCCGGGGGACCACGGCTACCTCAGCCAGCTGCACTCGAGCGTCCCGGTCGTCTGTGTCGACCGCGGGCTCGAGGTCGACGGGTTCGACACGGTGCTGGTCGACGACTACGCGGCCACCCGTGACGGGGTGACCCACCTGATCTCCCACGGACACCGCAGCATCGCCTTCGTCGGTGGAGACTCCCGGTTGGTCACCATCACCGAACGACTCCACGGCTACCGCGACAGTCTCACGGCGGCAGGGATCGAGGTCGAGGAGCGGCTGATCTCCCGCGACGACGCCGAGACCAAGCAGGCCGAGCTCACGGTGCTCGCGGTGCTGCGTGAGAACCCCGACGTCACCGCGGTGTTCTCCGCGAACGCGCGAGCGAGCCTGGGCGTCGTGCACGGGCTCCACCGGGCGGGCCGTACCGACGTGGCCATGGTGAGCTTCGGCGACTTCCTGCTCGCCGAGACCCTCAACCCGGGCGTGACGGCGATCGACCACGATCCTGCCGTCATCGGCGAGGTCGCCGCGGGGATCCTGCTCTCCCGCCTCGGCCTGGCCGGCGGGACCGACGACGTGTCACCACAGCCTGGTCGGGTGAGCATCCCCACCCGGTTGATCGAGCGCGGCTCGGGAGAGATCGAGGCACAGCGATGAACGCACCTACGACGCCCCTGCGGCCGCTGCAGATGGCGCCCAACACCATCGAGCACTTCTACCTCGGCGGCAGCAGGATCGCGGAGCTGCGGGGGCTGCACCTCGAGTCCGACCATCGTCCCGAGGAGTGGCTGGCCGCGACGGTGGCCCGGGCGGGTGAGCCCGGCATCGGCCCGGCCCGCACCGTCGAGGGTGAGCTGTTCGCCGACGTCGTCGCCGCCGACCTTCACGGCTGGGTCGGCGACCTCGGTCCTGACACCGGCGTGCTGGTGAAGCTGCTCGACGCCGGGCAGCGGCTGCCGGTGCACGTGCACCCCGATCGGGGCTTCGCGAGCAGTCACCTCGGTTGCGGCTACGGCAAGACCGAGGCCTGGTACGTCCTCGACGCCGATGAGGGCGCCACCGTCCACCTCGGCTGGACCGAGGACGTCGATCCCGCGGAGCTGGCCGAGCGTCGCGACCGGCAGGACTCCGCGTGGATGCTCGACCGACTGCACGAGGTGCCCGTCCGTGAGGGCGACGGGATCCTGGTGCCGGCGGGTCAGCCCCACGCGATCGGCGCCGGCGTCTTCGTGGTCGAGGCCCAGGAGCCGACCGACTTCTCGATCCTGCTCGAGTGGTCGGTCACGACCGCGACGCGTGAGGAGTCGCACCTCGACCTCGGATTCGACACCGCCATGGGCGCGGTGAGCCACCGCGCGCTCGCACCGGAGGCGCTGGCTGCGCTGTGTCGGCACCTGCCCGCCGAGGCACGCTCCAGCTCGGCGCTGCGGTGCCTGCCCGAGCAGGCCGATCCCTTCCTCCGTCTCGACGTGCTGGCGCCGCCACCGGCGGCCGCGTCGCGGGTCGAGGCCGGGTACGCCGTGCTGGTGCTGCTGGCCGGGGCCGGCGAGCTCGTCTCCGCGCACGGTGCCACGGAGCTCGCCCGCGGGGACGTCTATGCCGTGCCGGCCGCCCTCGGCGACTGGCAGCTCCGCGGGGACGCGCGAGCCGTGCTGGCGCGACCGGGCACCGAGCCCGCCGACATGGGAGGAGATCGGTGAGCGCGACGATCGGGCTCGACGTCGGGTCGACGTACGTCAAGGGAGTCCTGGTCGACCAGGGCATCGAGATCGCCGCCGCCCGTCGCCCCACCCCGTGGCAGAGCTTGCCGAAGGGGCGCTCGGAGATCGCCGCGACCGAGCTGTTCGAGATGGTCGAGGAGGTGCTCGCCGAGCTCGGGGCCGACGGCACCCCCGTCTCGGGGATCGGCGTCTCGGGGATGGCCGAGGCCGGTGCGCTGCTCGACCCCGACGACCAGGTCACCTGCTCGGTCGTGGCCTGGTTCGACCCGCGGGGCGCCGGGGACGAGGCGGACATGCCGGCCGACCTGCGTGCCGAGTTCGCCGGACGCACCGGCCTGCCGCTCGGTCCGCTGGCGACCTTCACCAAGCTGTGGCACCGCAACCGGCACGAGGGCCTCCAGCTCAGCGAACGTCAGTGGCTCAACGTGCCCGAGCTCGTGACCTGGTGGCTCGGCGGTGCTCGCCTCGCCGAGATCTCGCTGGCCGGTCGCACCGGCCTGCTCGACCAGGACACCGGGCGGGTCTGGCCCCGAGCGGTCGAGGCCCTCGGCGTCACCGCCGACCTGGTCCCGCCGCTGACCGAGGCGGGCTCGGTGTGGGGGCGCGCGAGCCGCCACGTGCCGGCCTCGATGGTCGGTGCCGTGCTGACCGTGGCAGGCCATGACCACCTGGTCTCCTCGGTGGCGTCGGGTGTGCTCGACGTCGACACTCTCTACGACTCGATGGGCACCGCCGAGGCGCTCGTCCGGATGCTCGACGGGGTGCTCGACTTCGGGGCCCGCGAGCGACTGGCCGCGCACAACGTCAACGTCGTGCGCCACATGCTGCCCGGGTACGGCGTGATGCTGGCCGGGACCAGGTCGGGTCTGCTGATGAGACGCGCCCTCCAGCTGGTCGGGGTCAACGACGCCACCGGACGCGAGCGGATCGACGACGAGGTGATGGCCCTCCCGACCGACCGCGCCGACCTGGGGGTCTGCGTGCAGGGGGCCGACAACTCCGACGGTGTGCTCGCCGTGCGGGCCGACGCCGACGGACTGAGTCCCGCGTTGCTTGTCGAGGCGACCCTGCGTCACGGCGCAGACGTGCTCGCCGGCGTGATCGCCCACATGGACGCCGAGAACCCGCCCGCGACCCGGTCGGTCGTGGCCGGCGGCTGGGCGAAGATGCGCTGCGTCCGTCGCTCCCGCGCGGCCGTGCTGCCCGAGCCCCGCTACTCCGACCTCGACGAGGACACCGCCTACGGCGCCGCCCTCGTCGCCGCCTACGCCGCCGCCTTCGCAGCGGACGACTCCGCAGAAGACCTCGTGACCTTCCTGGTCACCGAGCTGGCTCGACCCGTCGCTGGCGTTCCCGTCGGCCTCACTACCCACCCCACCCCTGGAGGAACCCCACGATGAGTGCACCTGTGAAGACCACTACGTCGCTGGCCGACATCGCGACAGAGGACGGCACCTTCGCCGTCGTCGCGATGGATCAGCGCAACACCCTCAAGCGGATGTTCGCCGCTGTCGGTCAGGAGAACCCGAGCGAGGAGGAGCTGCGCGGCGTCAAGGAGGACGTCATCACCGCCCTGTCGCCCGCGGCGAGCGCCTTCCTCCTCGACCCGACGTACGGCGTCCCGGCACTGCACGCGGTCTCCGGCTCCCTGGACACGGTGCCCGGCGTCCTCGTGGCCGCCGAGCCGTCCAGTCGAGGCAGCTACCACGGCGAGCCACGGGCCTCGCTCGAACCCGGACAGGACGCCCGGTGGGTGCTGGACCAGGGTGGTTCCGCCTCGAAGTTCCTCGTGCAGCTGCGCGCGGACCGGCAGCCCACCGACGGCGTCGACCTGGCCGCGGAGGCACTCGACGTCGTCAGCGAGCTGATCAGGGACTGTCGCGTGACGGGTGTGCCGTCCGTGGTGGAGAACCTGATCTACCCGCTCCCCGGCGAGGAGGCACTGACACCGGAGCGCCGCGCCGACGCGATCATCGAGGCGGCAGTCGCCCTCGACGCGCTGAAGCCCGACCTGCTCAAGCTGGAGTACCCCGGCAGCCCCGAGGCCTGTCGTCGGCTCGCCGACGCGCTCACCGTCCCGTGGGCGGTGCTCTCCGCCGGGGTCGGCTTCGACGAGTTCGAGGAGGTCCTGCGGATCTCCTGCGACGAGGGCGGCGCCTCCGGCTTCATCGCCGGTCGAGCGGTCTGGAAGGACGCGGTCGGGATGCCGACCGGTCCCCGCCTCGAGCACCTGCGTGACGAGGGCCTGCGCCGGCTCGAGGGGTGCCTGACCGCGATCGCGGACCGGGCTCGTCCCTGGACGGAGGCGTCGAAATGAGTGCGGACACGGACACCGCGAAGGCCACCGCCACGACCCGCACCCCGGTGCTGGAGGCGCGGGGGCTCACCCGGCAGTTCGGCAACGTCACCGCGTTGGACGGCGCCGACTTCGACATCTACCCCGGCGAGGTGGTCGCCCTGATCGGTGACAACGGCGCCGGGAAGTCCACGCTCGTCAAGGCGCTCTCGGGCAACCTCGAGGTCGACTCGGGCGAGGTGCACTTCAAGGGTCAGCAGATCGTGATCTCGACGCCGACCGAGGCCAGCTCCCTCGGCATCGAGACCGTCTACCAGGACCTCGCGCTGGCGCCACACCTCGACCCCGTCGGGAACATGTTCCTGGGCCGGGAGACGATGCGCTCCGGCTTCGCCCGCCACTTCGGGTTCATGGACAACAAGGCCATGCGTGCGGAGGCCGGGGCCGCCCTGAACAAGCTCGGCGCCACCGTGCGCAGCCTGGACGCGCCTGTCGGTGCGATGTCCGGCGGCCAGCGACAGGCGATCGCCATCGCCCGGGCGGTGCACTGGGCCAAGGACGTCGTCTTCCTCGACGAGCCCACCGCCGCGCTCGGCGTACGTCAGACCGCGAACGTCCTCGAGACCATCCGCCGAGTGGCCTCGCACGGTGTCGCGGTGGTCTTCATCAGTCACTCGATGCCCCACGTGATCGAGGTCTCCGACCGCGTGCAGGTGCTCCGGATGGGCAAGCGCGTGGCGACCTACGAGACGTCGGCGACGTCGATGGAGCAGCTGGTCGGAGCCATGACCGGCGCCGTGGGAGGTGCAGCAGCATGACCACCACCAGCACAGCGACGAGCACGGATGCGGTCGGAACCGAGGCGGAGAACCTGAGCGTCTACCAGCGGGTGATCCGGATGCAGGCCTTCCAGATCCTCCTGGTGCTGATCGGCATCATCATCGTGTTCTCGGTGATGGCGCCAGACACGTTCGCCACGCTGGGCAACGCCCGGCTGATCGCGCAGAACGCCTCGATCCTCGCGATCCTCGGCGTCGGCATGACCTTCGTCATCATCACCTCGGGCATCGACCTCTCGATCGGCTCGGTGATGGTGTTCTCGGGTGTCGTCTCCGCGAAGGTGATGATCCAGGTCGGCGGGGACGGGTGGTCGACGGCTCTGCTCGGCATCCTCACGGCGGTCGTGACCGGACTCTGCTGGGGCGTCTTCAACGGCTTCCTGATCGCCAAGGCGAAGATCCCGCCCCTGATCGTCACGCTGGGCTCGCTCGGCATGGCGCTCGGGCTGGCCCAGATCATCACCCACGGCGTGGACATCCGCACCGTGCCGCTGGTGATGCAGAACAAGATCGGCTACGGGAACGTCTTCGGCCAGATCCCGGTGCTGACGGTGATCGCGCTCGTGGTGATCCTGCTCGGGATGGTGCTGCTGCACTTCACCCGCTTCGGTCGCTACACCTACGCCGTCGGCTCCAACGAGGAGTCAGCCCGCCGGGTCGGCGTCCGCGTCGACGCGCACCTGATCAAGATCTACGCGCTGTCGGGGCTGCTCGCCGGGTTCGCCGGCGTGCTGTCGCTCGCGCAGTTCAGCACCACGGCGATCGCGGGGCAGACGCAGACCAACCTGAACGTCATCGCGGCGGTCGTGATCGGCGGCACCTCGTTGTTCGGTGGCGTCGGCACGATCTTCGGCACCGTGGTCGGTCTCTTCATCCCGGCCGTCCTGCAGAACGGGTTCGTCATCGTCGGCATCCAGCCGTTCTGGCAGCAGGTCGCCGTCGGCGCCGTGCTGATCGCGGCGGTGTACGTCGACCAGGTCCGTCGGGCCTCGGCAGCTCGGGGTCGCAACACCAGATCTCTGTTCCGGTCACGGAGCAGGAACACCCCTCAACGGGGATCATCAGAAGGAGATTCAGCATGAAGTCCACGAAGTTCACGGCCAGCGTCGCCGCGATGATCCTGGGGGCGGGTGCGCTCGCCGCCTGTGGCTCCTCGGGCGGCGGGTCGAGCGACGGCAAGAAGTCGATCGCGTTCATCCAGGGCGTGGCCGGCGACCAGTTCTACATCACGATGCAGTGCGGCATCCAGGACGAGGCGAAGAAGCTCGGCGCCACGGTCAAGACGCAGGGTCCGGAGAAGTTCGACCCGACGCTGCAGAAGCCGATCGTCGACTCCGTCGTCGCCAGCAAGCCCGACGCGATCCTGATCGCGCCGACCGACGTCTCGGCGATGCAGGCACCGCTCGCGGCCGCGGCCAAGGCCGGCATCAAGGTCGTGCTGGTCGACACCACGGTCAACGACCCGTCGTTCGCGGTCTCGCAGATCTCCTCGGACAACGAGGGTGGCGGGAAGGCAGCCTTCGACGCGATCAAGCAGCTCGCGCCGAACGGGGGCAAGGTGCTGGTGGTCTCGGTCGACCCCGGCATCTCGACCACGGACGCGCGGGTCAAGGGCTTCAAGGACGCCGTCGCGGCTGACTCGAGCTTCAACTACCTCGGGGTGCAGTACAGCCACAACGAGCCGGCCACCGCGGCCAAGATCGTCACCGCTGCGCTGCAGAAGGACCCGGACATCGTGGGCGTCTTCGCGACCAACCTGTTCTCGGCCGAGGGCACCGCGACCGGTATCCGCCAGGCCGGCAAGCAGAACCAGGTCAAGGTGGTCAGCTTCGACGCGGGTCCCGACCAGGTGAAGGACCTGCAGCAGGGCACCATCCAGGCGCTCGTCGCCCAGCAGCCCGGCACCATCGGCACCGACGGTGTCCAGCAGGCGATGAACTCGCTGAAGGGCAAGTCCACGACCAAGAAGATCCAGACCGGCTTCTCGATCATCACCAAGGACAACATGAACACCACGGGGAAGGCCGCGATCTACAAGAGCAGCTGCTGACCGTCTGGTGACCCACTGCTGATTCTCACCCACACCGGGGCGATAACGTCCCGGTGTGGGTGTCCAGGCGTTGTCGCTGGTGCTCACGGCGGCGGTGCTGCACGCGCTGTGGAACCTCGCGGCCAAGCAGGTCGCGATCGACGGGGTGACCTTCGTCTACCTCTACGTGCTCGGGTCGGTGCTGCTCTGGCTTCCCGTCGCCGTGGTGTGGGTCCTCGTCGCCGGTGACCGGCCGACCTGGACGTGGCTGTACGCCGCCGCGCTGACCGCGGCCTTCCACACCGTCTACCAGCTGGTGCTGCAGCGCGGGTACGAGCGCGGCGACCTCAACGTGGTCTATCCGCTCGCCCGCGGCACCGGTCCACTGGTCACCTTCGTGGTCGCCGTGCTCGTGCTGGGTGAGCGACCGAGCCCGGTCGCGGCCGCCGGGGTCTTCGCCGTCGTCGGCGGGGTGCTGCTGATCTCGACCGGTTCCGCTGGCGGCGACCACCATGGATCCGCCCGTGCCGGGGTGTTCTGGGGCGTGGGCACGGGAGTGGCGATCGCGGCCTACACGCTCTGGGACAGCCACTCGGTGACCGGCCTGCACGTGCCGCCCGTGCCGTACTTCGTGCTCGGCCTGGTGCTCCAGATCCCTCTCCTCACGCTGCTGCTGGGGAGGCGTCGCTCGCAGCTGCGGACCGGGTGGCAGCAGGCACGCGGGCCGGTGATCGCGGTCTCGGTGCTCTCGCCGCTGGCCTACGTGCTGGTGCTGCGGGCGCTCCAGCTGGCCCCGGTCTCCCTGGTCGCACCGGCCCGTGAGACCAGCATCGTCGTGGGGGCCCTGCTCGGGTGGTGGGTGCTCAAGGAGCCCGACCCCGGTCGCCGGCTGGTGGGCGCGGTCGTCGTGCTGGTCGGCATCGTCGCGCTGGTCGCCGGGTGAGACCACTACCCTCGCGGGATGCCTCGTGACATGAGCGTCCAGGACAGCGTGGTCATCGCTGTCGACCCGCACACGGTGTGGGAGCAGGTGGCCGACCCGACCCAGATGCCTCGCTGGAGCCCGGAGAACACCGGTGCTCGTCTGGAAGGCGGGCGACCGCTCCCCGAGGGCGAAGTCTTCGCCGGCACCAACAAGCGCGGCCGCGCCCGCTGGTCGACCGAGTGCGTGGTCCGGCACTCCGTGCCCGGCGAGCGGTTCTGCTTCGACGTACGTCGCATCGGGCTGCGCACGCCTGTGCTGGCAGGGCGCATCGCCCGCTGGGACTACACCTTCGAGCCCGTCGAGGGAGGCACCCGCGTCACCGAGACCTGGACCGACGGCCGCGCGGGCTGGCCGGACTGGACGGCGGCCGCCTTCGACAAGGTCGCGACCGGTGGCCGGCTCTTCTCCGAGCACCAGAAGCGCAACATCGCCCGGACGCTGGCGACCCTCAAGGCCGACCTGGAGGGCTAGCCGGGACCGGCTCAGAACACGTTGAGCGGGCGGAACTGCACGCTGATGCGCGGACCGACCGGGCGGGCGGTCTTGGGCACGGCGTGCTCCCACGTGCGCTGGCAGGAGCCACCCATCACGATGAGGTCGCCGTGACCGAGGGCGTGGCAGACCTCGGTGTGACCGCCGACCGGGCGCAGGCACAGCTTGCGGGGTGAGCCGAAGGAGACGATCGCGACCATCGTGTCGGCCGAGCGGCCGCGGCCGATGTTGTCGCCGTGCCAGGCGACCGAGTCGCTGCCGTCGCGGTAGAAGCAGCAGCCCGCGGTCACGAACGGCTCGCCCAGCTCGTCGCGGTAGTGCTGCGACAACGCGTCGCGGGCCTCGCGGAGCGCAGGATGGGGGAGGTCGTCGCCGACGCCGTAGGTGTGGACGAGGCGAGGGACGTCGACCACCGCGTCGTACATCGGACGGCGCTCGGCGCGCCATGGCACCTCGTCGACCAGCTCGGCGAACACCTCGTCGGCACCCTCGAACCAGCCGGGGAGCACGTCGACCCAGGCGCCGCGGGTCAGCTGGGTGCGCCGGATCCTCCCGGCCAGCTCGCCGACCCCGACCCGGCCACTGTCGAGGGCCTGGTCGAGGAGCGAGGGCTGGAAGTCCACCGTCACGGGTGCCACGTTAGCACGTGGTTCGAACACCTGTGCGAACGCGGACGAGGCAAGATGGAGTCATGAGCGCGCCCGCGGGGAGCAACCGGTTCCGGCACCGGGAAGGCATGCTCCCCGGCGTGGTCGCCTCGGCCGTCGCGTACTCCTCTCGCGGGCTCGAGCCCGGTGCCCACCGGGGCCTGCCTTCCCCGTGGTTGACCTTCATCATCTCCGTCGACGGCCCGGTGCGGGTCTGCGGCACCGTCGCCCACACGGAGACCTTCGACCCGGTCGCGGCCACGTCGTACGACGTGATGGTCGCCGGCCTGCACCCGGTGGCGGCAGTGGTCGAGCAACCCGCGCAGCAGGCCGGCGTGCAGCTGGCCCTGCACCCCCTCGCGGCGCCGGCGGTGCTCCGTTGCCGCGCGGCCGAGCTGGTCGGGGTGGGCGACCAGGGCCACGAGGTGCTCGGAGAGGTCGCCGGCGAGCTGTACGAGCGCGTGGCGGGTGCGACCGCGGACGAGACGAGGCTCGATCTCGTCGAGTCGTGGGTCCGCGAGCGGGTCGACAGCTCCACTCACCCGGCCCCCCGCCCGGAGGTGGCCCGCGCGTGGGAGCTCCTTGCCGCGTCGGGCGGTCGCTGCCGGGTCGACCACGTCGCCCGCGAGGTGATGCTGAGCCCCCGGCAGCTGCGCACGCTCGTGGAGCGGGAGGTCGGCCTGTCGCCCAAGCAGGTGGCCCGCGGATTCCGGTTCAGCGCGGTGATCCGGCGGCTCGCAGCCGGCGAGAGGAGCCTGGCTCGGGTCGCCGCAGAGACGGGCTACGCCGACCAGAGCCATCTCACCCGCGAGTTCCGGCGGATGGCCGGCTGCACGCCCTCGGCCTGGCTGGCCGAGGAGTGCCGAAATCTCCAAGACGGGGGTCACCGGCACCGGCCAGAGTGAGGGCATGAACCAGTCGAACCCTCCGGCCCCCACCGTGTGGGGCAGCTTCCAGGCCCACGACGCCCTTGCGATGGTCGAGTTCCTCGTCGGGCTCGGCTTCGAGAAGGCCGCCGTGTACACCGACGACGACGATCCCGCCGTCGTCCACCACGCGCAGCTCGGCTGGCCCGAGGGTGGCGGCGTCATGTTCGGCAGCCACAAGCCTCCCGGTCCCGGGGTGTGGAGCCGCACCCCGGGCGCAGCCGGCTTCTACGTGGTCACCGCCGACCCACGTGCTGTGCACGCCCGGGCCCAGGGGTTGGGCGCGGACATCGTGCGCGAGCTCGAGGAGACCGACTACGACTCGCTGACCTTCGCCCTGGCCGACCCCGAGGGCAACCTCTGGTCCTTCGGCACCTACCGGGGTGAGGCGCCAGCCGGGGACGGCTGATCGACGAGTCAGGGGGCGGTGGCGACGGCCTGCTGAGCCTTGGCTCGCGTCTCCCGGGCGGCTTCGAGGTCGGCCCCGTCGAAGCCGTGCTCCTCGCACAGGGCCAGCGACTCCTCGGCGTAGCGCAGGGCCAGCCGGGGCTGACCGACCAGCAGCTGCACCTCGGCGAGCAACCACGCGCCTCGCGAGACGTTGATCGGCCCGCTGCCTGCGGCTCTCGCCCAGTGGTAGCGCGCGGCGTAGGCCCGCTGCAGCATCTCCTCCTCGTCGGCGGCCGAGCGCGGAACCTTCTCGATCAGCTCCCACACCGAGTTGTTGGCCTCGATGGCCTCCATCCGGTGCCACTCCCCAGGGACGTCGTCGGGCCGCTGGGGCATGTCGGTCGCGGGGGGCAGGGGTGACCCGGTCTCCAGGAGGGTCTTGAGGCCATCGAGGATCCAGACCCAGCCGTGACGCACGCTGGCCCAGGTCCGCGGGCTCTGCGCCAGGTCGCCGTGCACCACGCGCAACCGGGTGAGCCCGTCGCCGGCCTCCTCGACCAGCCACTCGACCTGGCTGACCGGTTCGGCGGCCATCTCGGCGTCGTACAACGTGTGCCAGGTCTGCACCATGCGACGGGGTGGGTCCAGCACCTCGATGGTGCCGTCGACCGCCGGTTGCCCGTCAGCGGTGGAGGTGGAGTAGCGCTCGCCCTGCGCCGGCGGGCGGTCGAAGGAGGTGCCGTGGAAGTACTGCCTGGTCATCTCCGGGTCGGTGATCGCCGCCCAGACCTGCTCGGGGGTGGCGCGGATGTAGACCTCGTACTGGTGGCGAGCGATCATGACGATTTCTCCTGCTCCAAGCCGCTCTTGAGCCCGACCATGGCACGGGTGAACGGGGCGGCGTACTTGCTGATCCAGCGGTCGGCGACCAGTCCGATCGGCACCGGGTTGAGGAAGTGCCGCTTCGAGCGGCCCTCCCGCCGGGTGGTCACCAGCCCGGCCTCCTCGAGCAGGCCGAGGTGCTTGGCCACCCCGAAGCGGGTCATCTCCGGGGCCACTGCCGCCAGGTCGCCGGCGTTCTGCCCGTCGCGCACGAAGAGCGCATCGAGCAACCGGCGACGGGTGGGGTCGGCCAGCGCCCGGAACACCAGGTCCAGGTCGTCGGTCACCCCGCCAGCATAGGTGACTATTTGGTCACCTGTCGAGAGCTGGCCGCTCGCACGTCAAGGCACTCGCCCCGGCGCGCTCTCGTGCGCGACACTGAGCCGTGCCGTCGACCAGCCAGTGGCTCGCCTTCATCGCCGCCTCGATCCTGTTCATCCAGGTGCCGGGGCCCAGCCTCCTGTTCACCATCGGTCGCGCGCTCTCGGTGGGGCGCCGCGACGCCCTGCTCTCGGTCGTGGGCAACGCCCTCGGCGTGGTGGTGCAGGTGGTGCTGGTCTCGGTCGGGCTGGGGGCCCTGGTGGCGACGAGCGCAACCGTCTACACGGTCGTCAAGGTGGTCGGGGCGGCGTACGTCTGCTGGCTCGGCTTCCAGGCGATCCGGCGCCGTGCCGACGCGCGGCTCGCCCTGCGCGGAGCCGTCCCGGTGGCGAGCCGCGCGCGTCACCGTTCGGTGCTCACCGGGATGGCGGTGGGGGTGACCAACCCCAAGACGCTGGTCTTCTTCATGGCCTTCCTGCCGCAGTTCATCGACCGCTCCGCGGGGCACGCGGGTCTCCAGCTCGCGACGCTCGGCGTCGTGTTCGGCCTGATGGCCTGCTGCTCGGACAGCCTGTGGGCGCTGGCAGCCGGGCGGGCCCGTGACTGGTTCGGCCGTCGTCCCGAGCGACTCGACCGGCTGGGCGTCGCCGGTGGGGTGATGATGATCGGCCTCGGCGCCACCATGCTCGCCACCGAGTGAGTGGGGAGTGACAAGATCGGGCGCATGTCACTGGACCTCTCTCGCGACGTCGTGGCGCTGACCGAGGAGCTCGTCAACGTCGAGTCCGTGAGTCGCAACGAGGCGCCGCTCGCGGACCTGGTCGAGGCGGCCCTGCGGACGCTGGAGCACCTCGAGGTCACCCGGATCGGCAACTCGGTGGTGGCGCGCACCGACCTCGGCCTCGGCGAGCGCGTGGTGCTCGCCGGACACCTCGACACGGTGCCGCTCAACGACAACCTGCCGGCCCGCAACGACGGCACCATCCTGCACGGGCTGGGCACCTGTGACATGAAGGGCGGCGTCGCCGTCGCCCTCAGGCTGGCGCGCGACGTCACCCGGCCCAACCGCGACCTGACCTACGTCTTCTACGAGTGCGAGGAGATCGAAGGCGTGCACAACGGCCTGCGCCGGATCGCCGCCGAGCGCCCCGACCTCGTCGAGGCCGACTTCGCCATCCTGATGGAGCCCAGCGACGCTGTGGTCGAGGCCGGCTGCCAGGGCACGATCCGGGTCGAGGTGCACGTCCCCGGCGAGGCGGCCCACTCCGCACGCTCGTGGCGCGGGGTCAACGCCGTGCACGCGGCGGGGGAGGTGCTGCGCCGGCTCAACGCCTACGAGCCCCGGCGCCCGGTCATCGACGGCCTGGAGTACCACGAGGGCCTCAACGCGGTGCTCATCTCCGGCGGTGTCGCCACCAACGTGCTCCCGCCCTCCTGCCAGGTGACGGTCAACTACCGGTTCGCGCCGGACCGGTCGCTCGAGGAGGCGCTGGAGTTCCTGCGGGAGTTCTTCGCCGGCTACGAGCTGGAGGTGACCGATGCCGAACCAGGTGCGCTGCCGGGCCTCGGCGTACCGGCCGCGAAGGCGTTCGTCGAGGCGGTCGGGGGCGTCCCGAACCCGAAGTTCGGCTGGACCGACGTGGCGCGCTTCACCGCGCTGGGCATCCCGGCGGTCAACTACGGTCCGGGCGACCCGATGTTCGCCCACAAGCAGGACGAGCACGTGCCGCTCGCGCACCTGCGCGCGTGCGAGCAGACGATGAGGCGCTGGCTGGGGGACACGGCATGAAGGAGACCGCTGGACGCACGGCCGGGGGACGCCGGGAGAAGCGCCGCGGCCCGACGATCCTGCGCGGGTCGCAGGTGGACGCCGGCACGACCGACCAGCGCCTGCTCGACTCGCGGGGGCCCACCGACTGGGTGCACACCGATCCCTGGCGGGTGCTGCGCATCCAGTCGGAGTTCGTCGAGGGCTTCGGCGCGCTCGCCGAGCTCGGCCCGGCGATCGGCGTCTTCGGCTCGGCGCGGACCGCTCCCGACGACCCCTTCTACGCCGTGGGCGAGCACCTGGGCGGGGCACTCGCACGGGCCGGCTTCGCCGTCATCACCGGCGGTGGCCCCGGGGCGATGGAAGCCGCGAACAAGGGGGCCTCGCAGGCGGGCGGCACCAGCGTGGGCCTCGGCATCGAGCTGCCGTTCGAGATCGGCCTCAACGAGTGGGTCGACGTGGGGGTGAACTTCCGCTACTTCTTCGCCCGCAAGACGATGTTCGTCAAGTACGCCAGCGGCTTCGCCGTCCTCCCGGGCGGTCTGGGCACCCTCGACGAGATGTTCGAGGCGCTCACCCTGGTCCAGACGAAGAAGGTCACCTCCTTCCCCGTCGTGCTGATCGGCACCGACTACTGGTCCGGTCTCCTGGACTGGCTGCGCACCACCGTGCTGGCCGACGGCAAGATCAACCAGGCCGACCTGGACATGCTGACGGTGACCGACGACGTCGAGGACGCGGTGGCGGTCCTCACCGACGGTGCGGCGGCGGTGGGCAGGGCGTGAGCTGGTTCCTGGCGCTGCTGATCGTGCTCGCGATGGGCGGGGTCGCCGCGGTGGCAGCGGGTCGCGGGAGCAGTCTCGGTCACGCCTACGACGACCGGGCCGACGTACGCCTGCCAGCCGATCGGCCGGTGACCGGCGAGGACCTGCGCGCGCTGCGCTTCAACACCACCCTGCGGGGTTACCGCGCCAGCGAGGTCGATGCCCTGATCGATCGGCTGGCCGACCAGCTGGACCGCGGTGTCCAGGATGGTGGCGGTCCTCGGGACGGGTCGGCGCAGGACGACTAGTGTCCCGCGCATGACCTTGCGCATGCTGGCCGGCAGACCCTGGCGGCTGCTGGCCCTGTCCGCGGGGCTGCTCGCCCTGCTCACTGCGGCCACTCCCGTCGTCTCGCAGGCGGCGACACCGGGCAAGCCGGCCCTGGTCGAGACGCGAGTGATCGGTCACTCCGTCACGGGCCGCGCGATCATGGCCTACCGCCTGGGTCAGCCGACCTCGACCCGCAAGGCCGTCATCATCGCCGGCATGCACGGCGACGAGCCGGGCCCCTCGCGGATCCTCTACAACCTCATCGACGGCCGACCCATCAAGGGGGCGGACATCTGGGTCGTCCCGGTCTACAACCCCGACGGCCGCGCGCGGAACACCCGGCAGAACGCCCATGGGGTCGACCTCAACCGCAACTGGCCCTTCCACTGGGTGCATCTCGGTGGCGGCACCTACTCCGGCTCCTCGGCGGCCTCCGAGCCGGAGACGCGGGCGATGATGAACTTCCTGAACGAGGTCCGTCCCGCCTACATCGTCAGCTTCCACCAGCCGCTCCACGGTGTCGGCCGCGCCGGTGGCAAGGGCCGCCCGCTCGTGCGCCGGCTGCACCGGCAGCTGCACCTGCCGATCAAGGCCTTCAACTGCGACGGCGTCTGCCACGGCACGATGACCGAGTGGTACAACCGCTACTTCCGCGGCGTCGCGGTCACGGTCGAGTACGGCCACGGCCTCAGCCGCCGCCAGGCCACCAAGACCGGACCCACCGGCCTGCTGCGCGCCGTCGGGGCGAGTCGCTGAGTGGGGGTTGTCGAAACGTGTGGCTGGAGCGAATGGACTCAGCGCCCGAGGTAGGTCGGCTTCTGCTTGCCGACGAAGGCGTCGACGGCGTTGCGGTGGTCCTCGGTGTCGCCGGTGAGGGTCATCATCGAGCCCTCGAAGGCCAGGGAGTCCTCGAAGGAGTGGCCGGCGGAGTACTCCACCGCTCGCCTCATCGCTCCGTAGGCGACCGTCGGTCCGTCGGCCAGCCGGCGCGCGAGGGTGGTCACCTCGGCCTCGAACTCCTCGGCGCTGGCGACGCTGGTCGCGAGGCCGAGCTCGAGCGACTCCGCGGCGCTGATCGTGCGCGGGAAGTAGAGCAGCTCCAAGGCCTTCGCGCGGCCGACGAGCCGGGGCAGCGTCCAGGAGGAACCCGTGTCACAGCTCAGTGCGACACCGGCGAAGGCGAGGTTGAAGCCGGCCGACTCGTGGACCACCCGGAGGTCGCTGGCGAAGGCGAGGCTCGCACCGGCGCCGGCAGCGACGCCGTTGACCGCTGCCACCACCGGCTTGGGCATCGTCAGCAGGGTGTTCACGATCGGGTTGTAGTGGTCCTCGACGGTGGTGAACAGCTGCCCGGCGTCGGCGCTCTTCAGGATCTGCACGTGCTCCTTGAGGTCCTGGCCCACGCAGAAGGCGCGTCCGCTCCCCGTCAGTACGACGCACCGTGCGGCGTCGTCGTCGGCGACGCTGCGCACGGCGGCGAGCAACGCCTCCTTGGTGGCGATGTCGAGGCCGTTCATCGCGTCGGGGCGGTTCAGGGTGATGGTGGCAACGCCGTCGGTCACGTCGCAAAGCACCGGATCCTGCGTCGAGCCGGTCATCTCGCCTCCTGAGGACTCGGGACTGTCTGGTCGGTCAGGAGGAGTCTGCCGCACGTCTGCGCACTGCTCGTGCGTGACGCTGTCCGGGCATGCGGCGCCATGGGGAATAATGGTCTCGAAGATGGGCGCGTCTGCGCACGAATGACACAGGAAGAGGTGTGCACATGGCGGCCATGAAGCCGCGGACGGGCGACGGCCCGCTCGAGGTCACCAAGGAGGGTCGCGGCATCGTGATGAGGGTTCCCCTCGAAGGCGGTGGCCGGCTGGTGGTGGAACTCAACGCAGAAGAGGCCGGTGCGCTCGGAGACGCACTCAAGGACGTGGTCGGCTGAGGCCGCCTCGCCCACCAAGCACCGCTCCGCAGAGGCCCCCGTGTTCCCGGTAGGGATCACGGGGGCCTCGCGTTGTCCCCGGGCAAGGGCCGCCCGACGCGACCTGCGCCGGTTATAGGGTCGTCGGGTGTCGCTCCCCCCACAGGTCTCCCCGCCCCGGCTCTCCCTGACCGAGACTGCGCCGTCGCGCCTGGCCGACGCCGCGATCGTGGCCGTCGCGGTGCTCGCCGCCGGCCCTGACGACGACGGACCCTTCCTCGGTCCGGGGGCTGACGAGCTCATCGAGGACTCCGGGCTCGACCTGCTCGCGCTGCTCGGGCCTGGCAGGGCCACGGGCAAGGCCGGCGAGGTCACCGAGCTGCCCGTGGCGCCGTCGTCGACGAACGGCTCGGCCCTGTCCCGGATCGTGCTCGTGGGGGTCGGCGCCGGCACCTCCCAGGACCTGCGTCGGGCGGGGGCCGCCCTGGCTCGCAGCACGACGAACGAGGAGGCCGTGGCCTCCTCGGTGGCCGCCGTCGGCGACACCGACGCGATGGCGGCCTTCGCCGAGGGCGCCATCCTCGGCTCCTTCGGCTTCTCGCTGCGCCGCGACGGTCCCCAGGACCGGCCGGTCGGCACCATCGCGCTGGCCCTGACGCCCGACGACGAGGAGCACGCCACCCGCCTCGAGCAGGCGGTCGCGGCGGCAGGGGCCAGCTGGTGGGCCCGGCTGCTGGCCAGCGTCCCGCCCAACGTCAAGTCGCCCTCATGGCTCGCCGAGCAGGCCGTCACGGCCGCCGAGGAGGCCGGGCTGAGCGCCTCCGTGCTGGACGAGAAGCAGCTCGCCGACAAGGGCTTCGGCGGCGTCGTGGGAGTCGGTCAGGCTGCCGCGACGCCGCCACGCTTCGTCGAGCTCACGTACAAGCCGGCCGGTCGGTCCCGCTCGGTGCCGCACGTCGTGCTCGTCGGCAAGGGCATCACCTTCGACAGCGGCGGCCTCTCGATCAAGCCGGGCTCGTCGATGGTCACGATGAAGCGCGACATGACCGGCGCGGCCGTGGTGGCCGCGGTGATGGCGGCGCTGCCGGCGATCGGGTGCGCGATCCGGGTCACCGGGCTGCTGCCGCTGGCCGAGAACGCCGTCGGCGGCCACGCCATGCGTCCCGGCGACGTGATCACGCAGTACGGCGGACGCACCACCGAGGTCACCAACACCGACGCCGAGGGCCGCCTCGTGCTGGCCGACGGGCTCGCCTACGCCGTGGACAAGCTCAGCCCCGACGTCCTCGTCGACATCGCCACGCTCACCGGCGCGGTGAAGGTGGCGCTGGGCGAGCACCTCGGTGGCCTGTTCGCCAACGACGACGCGCTGGCGCACCAGCTGGAGGCTGCTGGCGCGCGATCGGGTGAGCCGGTCTGGCGGATGCCGCTGAGCGAGGAGTACGAGTCCAAGCTCAGCTCCAAGATCGCCGACTCCGACAACGCCCCCGGTGGTCCGGGCGCCATCACCGCAGCACTGTTCCTGCAGCACTTCGTCGCGGGCCTGCCGTGGGCGCACCTCGACATCGCCTCGGTCGGCGACGCGCCCAAGGAGTCCTTCGAGTGGACGGAGGGTCCGACGGGCTTCGGAGCCCGGTTGCTCCTGGACTGGCTGGGATCCGACGATCCGCTGGAGGGGATCGGACGCTGAAAAGCTGGCGACCGATGAGCAGCTAGGCGCTCACTCGGCCGGGGTCCACACCTTCTTGGCCACCAGCAGGCCGTCGCCCACGGGCAGCAGCACCGGTACCAGCGAGTCGTGGTTGCGCATCGTGTTGCCGAGCTCGCGGATGGCCACCGTCTCCTGGTCGCGTTGCCCGGGGTCGGCCACCCGGTCGTGCCAGAGCGCGTTGTCGAAGGCGACCACGCCGCCGGGACGCAGCAGCCGGAGGGCCTCGTCGAGGTAGGCGGGGTACTCCTGCTTGTCGGCGTCGCAGAAGACCATGTCGTAGTGGCCGTCGGTCAGCCGCGGGACGACGTCGAGGGCGGGGCCGGGGATCAGCCGCACGCGCTGGCTCGGGATGCCGGCCTCCGCGAAGGCCTGCTTGGCCAGCCGCTGGTGCTCGCCCTCGCTGTCGACCGTGGTCAGGATGCCGTCGGGTCGCATGCCGCGCAGCAGCCAGAGTCCCGAGACGCCGGTCCCGGTGCCGATCTCGACGACGGCCCGGGCCTCGAGCAGCGACGCGAGCAGGCGCAGCGCGGCCCCGGCACCCGAGCCGACGGCGGTGGCACCGACCTCCTCGGAGTGTGCGCGCGCCTTGGCCAGGACCTCGTCCTCGGCGACGTACTCCTCGGCGTAGGTCCAGCTCGCGGGCTTCATCGGCGCGACCATCTCGTCCCTCTCGACATCACTGGGCGGTGCATCCCGACCCTATCGTTCGCCGCGGCCCGGGTCGGGGAGCCGGCACCGTGTGTGGGGAACCTCCGGCCGCGGGAACAAAGCTGCAGGAGCCATTCGTTCAGGCCATGTGTTGCGACGCACGTTCTCCTCGAAGGCCGTTCCCTCGACGGCCGGTTCCGAGCTTCCCCTCAGCCCTGTCTCAGGCAACGCTTCTAGCGTGAGTGGCATGGCCGAGCCCGTGTCCGACGTCACCACTCCCGAGCTTCCCGAGAAGGAGCGCTGGGAGCAGCTCGTGGCCGACCACTCGGCCCGCGTCTACCGGCTCGCCTATCGGCTGACCGGCAACCGCCACGATGCCGAGGACCTCACCCAGGAGGTGTTCGTGCGCGTCTTCCGGTCGCTGCACACCTACACCCCCGGGACCATGGAGGGCTGGCTGCACCGGATCACGACCAACCTCTTCCTCGACCAGGCCCGCCGCAAGCAGCGGATCCGGTTCGACGCGCTCAGCGACGAGGCGGCCGGCCGGCTGCCCAGCGCGCTGCCCACCCCGGACGTCCACCACATGGACCAGATGTTCGACGCCGACATCGAGGCGGCGCTCAGCTCGCTGGCGCCCGACTTCCGCGCTGCCGTCGTGCTCTGCGACGTCGAGGGCCTGACCTACGAGGAGATCGCCGACGTGCTCGGCCTGAAGCTCGGGACGGTGCGCTCGCGCATCCACCGGGGTCGTGCGCAGCTGCGCACCGCCCTGGCCCACCGCGCCCCGAGCGCCGGCCGCACCCGCTTCGCCGGACCGGCCGCCGGCCCGGCGTTCGGTCACGGCCTCGCCGGACAGGTGCGGTGATGCTGTCCCTGAGCGGTCACATCGGAGCCAAGGCCTCCGCCCTCGTCGACGGCCAGCTCTCTCCTGCCGAGGAGGAGCGGGCGTGGTCGCACGTGCTGGCCTGTCCAGGATGCCGCCACCTCGTCGAGCACGAGGGATGGACCAAGCGAGCGCTCGGGACCCTGTCGGCCCCGTCCCGCGGGATGCCCTCCGAGCGGCTCCTGGGATCCCTGTACGACGTGGACGCCACCGCAGCCTGGGCCGACGTCCACCGGATCGAGCGCAGCGCCTCGCGGCGTCGTGCCGCGGCGATCGTGCTCGGGGGCAGCGCGGTAGGTGCCTGTGCGCTGGCCCTGCTGACCGTGACGGGGGGCCCGACAGGCCGCTCCGACGTACCGACGCGACCAGCCTCCACCGACGTCCGCGGTGGTGTCCCGGCTCCCGCCAGGACGATCACGCCGTCGCCCGTTGAGACCAACCGGTTTCCGGTGTGGGCCAGTAGGCCAAGATAGATGGCGTGAGCAACCACGAGCCCGATCAGGGACCGGGTCCCGACCCGGGCCAGGGCTACGTACCGCCCGGGGGTGCCTACCCCCCGCCGAACCAGCAGCAGCAGCCGGCCCCCTACCAGCCGGTGCCCTACCCCGCACCGTGGGCACAGGGCGCGCCACCTGAGCCGGCGCCCCCGGCCGTCCCGCCGCGCGCGAAGCTCCCGGCGTGGCTGGTACCGGCGGTGGCGCTCCTCGCGCTGGTCCTCGGCCTGGCCGGCGGCGCCATCGGCGCGCTGCTGGTCCGCTCCGACAGCGGCACCGGCACCAACGAGGTGATCAGTGTCCAGAAGCGGCAGGCCGCTCCACTGCCCGCCGACAACCAGAGCGTCGCTGCGGTGGCGCAGAAGGTGCTGCCCAGCACGGTCCAGATCGTCGCGGAGTACGACGGCAAGGCCCAGGGCGCGACCGGGTCCGGCTTCGTCCTCGACAAGCAGGGCCACATCATCACCAACGCCCACGTGGTCACCCAGGCCAACGACGACCACGGCCCGATCGAGATCATCGACCAGTACGGCAAGCACTCCAAGGCGACCGTCGTCGGCCTGAGCAAGACCTACGACATCGCGGTGCTCGAGGCGCCCCAGACCAAGGGGCTGCGCCCGGTGTCGCTGGGCTCGGCCGACCAGATGCGCGTCGGCGAGACCGTCGTGGTGATCGGCTCGCCACTCGGGCTCTCTGCCTCCGTCTCGGCCGGCATCGTCAGCGCCGTGAACCGGCCCGTCACCACGGGTGACGGTGCCAACGACAACTCCTACATCAACGCCCTGCAGACCGACGCCGCCATCAACCCGGGCAACTCGGGAGGACCGATGGTCAACCTGCAGGGCCAGGTGATCGGGGTCAACTCGGCGATCGCGTCCCTGGGCTCCCAGGGGACCGGCGACCAGTCCGGCAACATCGGTGTCGGCTTCGCGATCCCCGTCGAGCAGGTGCAGGTCACCTCCACCCAGATCCTGAAGACCGGCAAGGCGGAGTACCCGATCATCGGCGCCAACGTGGCCGGCACCCCCAAGCTCGAGGGCGCGAAGGTCGAGTCCGTCACGCCCGGGATGCCGGCGGCCGAGGCCAAGCTCCAGAAGGGCGACCTGATCCTCAAGGTCGACGGCAAGCCGATCAGCGGCTCGATCGACCTCGTCGTGGCGATCCGGACGCACGTCGCGGGTCAGCGGGTCACCCTGACGGTCCAGCGTGGCGCCAAGACCTTCGAGGTCAAGGTCGGCCTGCGCTCGAAGACCGGCTGATCGATCGCGGGAAACCCCGCTATATCGCTCTAAAGCGTGCACAATGGGACACATGGGGCAAGAGCGGCATGACGGGGTGCGGTGGACAGCACTGCTGCGCACCGCCGGTGAGCCCCGCTGGGCCGTCGTCGTCGACGGCCTCCTCGCGGCCACCGTCGTGGTCTGGATCCTGCTGCTGAGCTTCGTCGACCCCGGGGAGACCCTGCGGTTCGTGGTGCCCCTGGCACTGGCGGTGGGTGTGGTGTGGCGGGTGTTCCTGCTGGTCGCGAGCTCCGAGCGCTTCGAGGCCCCCGGGCTCGAGGACGCCTCGGCACCGGAGGCCCGCGCGGTCGACCGCCCCGCTCAGGGACCTGCTCAGGCCGCCTGAGCGCCGCTACTCCTGACTGGCGACCTCGAGGGGCGCCAGCGTCCCCAACGACTCCGCCACCACCACGGCGTCGTCCCCGGCCACCAGGCGGAAGTCGGCCGACGGGTTCACGTGCGTGTGCCCCTGGCGCCCGATGGCCAGCAGCGTGGCGGCGTGCTCCGAACGCAGCCGTGCCGACAGCTCGTCGACCGAGAACCCGATGAACTCCTCCGGCAGCTCCACCCGGTAGAGCTCGGAGCCCTCGCCGCCGGAGACGATGTCGGTCACGATCTCGGCGAGGCCCGGGTAGAGCGACGAGCGCGCGAGCAGCCGCGAGGCGATCCGCGAGGTCACCATGATCTCGTCGGCGTTGGCGCGCCGGAAGTGCTCCACGTGCTGCGGGTTGTTCACCTCCACCACGGTGCGCACCTGCGGGGCGATGGACTCGATCGCCATGACCGTGAGGATCGAGCGCATGTCCGCCTCGTTGCTCGAGTCGGCGGGGCAGACCACCGCCGCCATCGCCTCTTCGATGCCGGCGCGGCGCAGGTCGTCGGCGCTGGTCACGTCGCCGCTGACGAAGTAGACCCCGTGCCCGGCGGGGTTCTTCTCCCCGTTGTGGATCAGCACGATCTTGTGCTCGTAGTCGTCCCCCTCCAGCTCGGCGACCAGCTCGCGCGCGGTCGAGTTCCAGCCACACACCACGATGTGCTCGCGGTACCCCGCTGCTCCCATGCCCTGGCCCTCCTTGAGGATGAAGTCGATCACGAAGCCCACCAGGGCGCCGGTGATCGAGGCGACGATCGCCACCCCGAACAGCACCAGCAGCCAGGAGATGAGATAGCCGCCCGGCGTGCGGACGTACGACGCGTCGCCCGATCCCATCACGGTGGTGACGCCCCAGTAGAAGCTGTTGCCCAGGGTCGAGCAGAACTCCCCGATACCGTCCCTCGGACCCTGGATGACCGTGACCAGCAGGGCGGCCACGAGCACGATCGAGACCAGCCCGAGGAAGAGGCGCAGGAAGAACCCTCGGTCGACGGCGTTGGTCAGCCGCCCGACGTGGAAGGCGATCCTGCGCACGAGCGGCCCGGAGAACGCCACTGCGAAGACGCCCCGGATGCGGCCCGTCATCGACACTCCCGTCCGCGCGTCAGTCCCGAGGCGGCTCTTCCCGCGTGGGGATGATCCCACAGGATTTCGCGGGGTCGCCAGAGTCGCGGGAAGTACGCCGGACCGGTCCGGACCAGGCGAACCTACGACGGGTCAGGTGGCCTCGAGGTCGAAGGGTGGCAGCTCGCCGCGACCCAGGACGGCGGGAGCACCCGGCTCCTCGGGCAGGCCGTTCGCCGCGAGGTCGTCGTCGTCCTCCATCGCCTCGAGGATGTGTCGGCGGATCGCCTGGCGCGGGTCGAGGTCGGTGAGCTTGAGGTCGGCGTACTCCGGGCCGAGCTCCTCGCGCAGCTGGTCCTGCGCCGAGCGCGCGAGGGTGCGCAGCTGACGGGCGAACCGGCCGGCCTGTCGGGCGTACTCCGGCAACTTCTCGGGACCGAAGACGACCACCGCGACGACCGCGATGACCATCAGCTCCGGGAGCCCGACGCCGAACAACGGAGTGCCTCAGCCCTTCCGGGTCGGGCTCAGGCCCAGCTGCATGCCGGCCAGCCCGCGGCCCCGTGCGCCCAGGCCCTCCGCGATGGCCGAGAGCACCACGGCACCGGGGGCGGTCGGGTCGGACTCCACGATCGGCTTCCCGACGTCACCGCCCTCGCGGAGGCTCATGTCGAGCGGGATCTCACCCAGGACAGGCACGTCGTAGCCGAAGCGACTGCTCAGCGTGCCGGCCACCCGACGGCCGCCGCCGCTGCCGAAGACCTCGAGCCGGTGGTCCTTGCCCTCACCAGCGCAGTGCGGGCAGGGCAGGTAGCTCATGTTCTCCACGACGCCCACGACCCGCTGGTGCATCATCGAGGCCATCGTGCCGGCTCGCTCGGCGACCTCCGCGGCGGCCTCCTGCGGCGTGGTGACCACGATGACCTCGGCGTTGGGCAGGTGCTGGCCCAGGGAGATCGCGACGTCGCCGGTGCCGGGGGGGAGGTCGAGGAACAGCACGTCGAGGTCGCCCCAGTAGACGTCGGCGAGCATCTGGACGAGCGCGCGGTCGAGCATCGGGCCGCGCCAGGCGACCACCTGGTCGCGGCGCGGCTTGAGCATGCCGATGCTGATCACCGAGACGCCGGAGGGCGTCGGGACCGGCATGATCAGGTCCTCGACCTGGGTCGGTCGGGTGTCGGCGATGCCGAGCATGGCGGGCACGGAGTGGCCGTAGACGTCAGCGTCGACGATGCCGACCTTCTGCCCGGTCTTGGCCATCGCGATGGCGAGGTTGACGGTGACCGAGGACTTGCCCACCCCGCCCTTGCCCGAGGCCACGGCGTAGACCTTCGTCAGCGAACCGGGCTGGGCGAACGGGATCTCGCGCTGGGCCTGGCCGTCGCGGAGCATGTCCTGGAGCCCGGCGCGCTGCTCGGCGCTCATCACGCCCAGCTCGACCTGGACAGCGGTGACCCCGTCGACCTTGGAGACCTCGGCGGTGACGTCGCGGGTGATGGTGTCCTTCATCGGGCAGCCGGAGACGGTCAGGAGCACCGTGACGGTGACCTTGCCGGTGTCGTCGACGTCGACGCTCTCGACCATGCCGAGGTCGGTGATCGGGCGCTTGATCTCGGGGTCGTTGACCCGGGCCAGCGCGGTGTCGATCAGCTCCCTGGTGGGGGGCCGACCGGGAAGAGACTCGGGGGAAGCCATGCCCACAGCGTACGTGGCCTCACCCGGGCTCGTCCGGGGAGTGCTGCCCGGCCTCGCCTGACTCCGCGTCCTTCTCGACCAGCTCCTCGACGAGGTTGCGCAGCTCCGAGCGCAGGTAGTCGCGGGTGGCGACCTCGCCCAGCGCCATCCGCAGCGAGGCCACCTCGCGAGCGAGGAACTCCATGTCGGCGTGGGCGGCGGCGTTGGCCTGCCGATCCTGCTCGTTCACGATCCGGTCGCGCACCTCCTGGCGGTTCTGCGCGAGCAGGATCAGTGGTGCGGCGTACGACGCCTGCAGGCTGAGCATCAGGGTCAGGAAGATGAACGGATAGGCGTCGAAGCGAAGATCCGCGGGCGCCAGCGTGTTCCAGGCGAACCAGAGCACCACGAACAGGGTCATGTAGATCAGGAACCGGGCGGTGCCCATGAACCGGGCGAACTGCTCGGCGAAGACCCCGAAGGTGTCCTGCGGCACGGCCGGGCGGCGCACGCGCGTGCGCCGCACCTCTTGCGGGGTGTCGAGACGGGCGACCCGCGAGACGCGCTCGGGCTTCTTCTCGGCGCGCTTCTCCAGACGCTTGTCGGGTCGCTCGGTCCGATCGCTCACGCCGCTCACCTCCGCCCGAGCTTGCGGTCGCGCCACCCCTCGGGCAGCAGATGGTCGAGCAGGTCGTCGACGGTGACCGTGCCCAGCAGGCGGCCGTTCTCGTCCACGACGGGGGCGGCCACGAGGTTGTAGGTGGCCAGGAACATCGAGACGTCCTCGAGGGTGGCCTCCGGGCGCAGGTAGTCGATGCCGGTGTCCAGCACCCCCGCGACCAGCGTCGAGGGAGGCTCGCGCAGCAGCCGCTGGATGTGCGCGACCCCGAGCAGCCGGCCCGTGGGCGTCTCGAGCGGCTGCCGGCAGACGTGCACGATCGCGGCCAGCGAAGGCGTCAGCTCCTCGTTCCGCACGCGTGCCAGGGCCTCGGCCACGGTGGCGTCGGGAGGCAGGATCACCGGTTCCGGCGTCATCATCCCGCCCGCGGTCTCCTCGCCGTACACCATCAGCCGGCGTACCTCGGCGGCGTCCTCGGACTCCATCAGCTCCAGCAGCTGCTGGGCCGTCTCGGGTGGCAGGTCCGCGATCAGGTCGGCGGCGTCGTCGGCCGACATCTCCTCGAGGATGTCCGCGGCCCGCTCGGAGTCGAGGTGCTCGAGGATCTCGACCTGGTCCTCCTCGGGCAGCTCCTCGAGCACGTCGGCCAGCCGCTCGTCGTCGAGCCCTGCCACGACCTCGCCGCGACGCTGGGGGGTGAGCTCGTGGATGACGTTGGCGGCGTCGGCCGGGCGCAGGTCGGCCAGCGAGGCGATCAGGTGCTCGGCGCCCTGGTTGTCCTGGCGGTCGTGCAGTCCCTCGACGTCGTCCCACTCCACGACGTGGGTCTGGGCCTTGCGGCGGAAGCCCTTGGCGGGCTCGGCGACGGCCACCCGCGAGAGCACCCAGTCGCGGGTGCGGGCCTGCTCCATCGCGACGTCGTAGACCGAGCCGGCCACGCCGGTGCTGCGGATGCGCACCTTGCGGTCGAGCATCTGCCCGACGACGAGCGTCTCGGTCGAGCGCTTCTCGAAGCGACGCATGTTCAGCAGCCCGGTGGTGATCACCTGGCCCGCGTCGATGTTGGTCACCCGGGTCATCGGGGCGAAGATCTGCCGGCGCCCGAAGACCTCGATGACCAGACCCACCACCCGGGGCTGTCGTACGTCGCGACGCAGCACCACCACGACGTCGCGCACCTTGCCCACCTGGTCACCCTGCGGGTCGAACACCGGCAGGCCGGCGAGTCGAGCCGCGTAGACGCGGGTGGGGGCGGTGGTCACGCGGGG
The DNA here is from genome assembly GCA_963794435.1 of uncultured Actinomycetota bacterium. Lineage (GTDB taxonomy): Bacteria > Actinomycetota > Actinomycetes > Propionibacteriales > Nocardioidaceae > Marmoricola. Next base: position 15,769 of record CAWCDX010000029.1, on the reverse strand, counting down.
AGCCTATTCCCCCGACGCGCCTCCACCGGGGACCTCTGGTCGGAGCCCGCGCAGATAGCATCGCCGGGATCGTCCGCCGCCGACACCAGGAGTCTCCCGTGACCACTCAGGTCGTGATCCTCGCCGCCGGGCTCGGGACCCGACTGGGCAGGCCCCATCCCAAGCCCCTCACCCGGCTGCGCTCGGGGGAGAGCATCATGCGCCGGGCGGTCAACTCGGTGCGGGAGGCCTACGACGACGCCCACGTCACGGCGGTCATCGGGTTCAAGCTCGACCTGGTGATCGAGGCGATGCCCGACATCTCCTTCGTCTACAACGAGGTCTACGACTCCACCAACACCTCCAAGAGCCTGCTCAAGGCGCTGAAGCTCTCCCAGGCCGGTGGGGTGCTCTGGATGAACGGCGACGTGGTCTTCGACCCGCGGGTGCTGCCGATGCTCCACGAGCACATCGAGACCGGGCGCAGCTTCGTGTGCGTGAACACCGAGTCCGTGGCCGAGGAGGAGGTGAAGTACACCCTCGACGACGAGGGCTACATCAAGGACCTGAGCAAGCAGGTCGTCGGGGGTCTGGGCGAGGCGGTCGGGATCAACTTCGTCTCCGCCGAGGACAAGGCGACGCTGCTCGCGCGCCTGGACGAGGTCGACGACCAGGCGTACTTCGAGGCCGCCCTCGAGCTGGCGATCGCCCAGGACGGCCTGCGGGTGGAGGCGCTCGACATCTCCGAGTTCCACATCGTCGAGGTGGACTTCGACGAGGACCTGACGCGGGCCAACGAGTTCGTCTCCGAATGACGCCGAGCACCCGCTGATGTCGGGCACCTTCGTCTCTGCGGTCGACGACGCCGGGGTGCACGTGCGTGCTGGTGAGGACACCGTCGTCGACGTGCTCTTCGACGGCCGCCGGATCTGGTCGTTCTGGACCAGTCGCGACACCCGGGACGGCGTCGCGGGCTGGCCCCCGATGCTCAAGCGCTTCCTCAACGGGGTGACCCGGGTCTCCGTCGTCGAGCACGTCACCGGCTCGGTGGTCTACGACGACGAGGTGCACCTCGGGCGCGGCGCGGAGCGGATCGCGGTCGTCGACCCGGACGGGCGGCCGCTGGGCATCGACAAGTCCAACCGGATCGCCACCACCTTCGACACCCGCGACGCCGAGCACACCCGCCCCCTGCTGGACTCCACCGAGAAGGTGCTCGGGGCGCTGCACGCGGCGGGTGTGGAGGCCTTCCCGGCGTACGGCACCCTGCTCGGGGCCATCCGGGAGCAGGACTTCATCGGCCACGACAGCGACGTCGACCTCGGCTACGTCAGCCGGCACACCCATCCGCTCGACGTGGTGCGCGAGTCGTACCGGCTCCAGCGGACGCTGCGCGAGCAGGGGTACGCCGTCGACCGCTACAGCGCGGCCGCGTTCAAGGTCGACGTGGTCGAGGCCGACGGCGGGGTGCGCGGGCTCGACGTCTTCGGCGGCTACTTCCTCGACGGCACGCTCTACCTGCTGGGTGAGATCGGGACGCCCTTCGAGGAGGAGTGGATCTTCCCGCTCGGCACCTGCACCCTCGCCGGCCGCACGCTGCCCGCGCCGGCGCAGCCCGAGCGGCTGCTCGAGGCCACCTACGGTCCCGGGTGGCGGGTCCCGGACCCGGCCTTCCACTTCGAGACGCCGCGCACCACGGCGCGCCGGCTCAACGGCTGGTTCCGTGGCATCCGGGTGCACCGCAACGAGTGGGACCGTCGCTACAGCCGGGTCCGCGACAAGGTGCCGCCGCTCGATCCGAGCGCGCTGGCGACCCACGTCGCGGCGCAGGAGCAGGTCCGACACCTCGTCGACGTGGGGGCCGGTCGCGGCGCCGACGCCCTGTGGTTCGCCCGGCAGGGAGTGCCGACGATCGGGCTCGACTACGCGCGGGGTGCCTCCGGCGGCGTACGCCGGCTCGCCGAGGAGGAGGGACTCGACCTGCGGCTGGACTGGATGAACCTGCACGAGACCCGCACGGTGCTGGCCCACGGCGCGCGGATCGCCCGGCTCGAGGGACCGGTGACGATGCTGGCCAACCACCTCGTCGACTCCACCGACCGCCGTGGTCTCGAGGCCCTGGCCCGACTGGCCCGGATGTCGCTGGCGCGTGGGGGCCGCCTCTACGCCGACTTCGACGCGTTGCGGCCGGGGGAGACCTACCGGCCCAGTGGGCCACGCGATGCCGTCCGTCCCCAGGATCCCGATCGGGTCGCCGAGGTCCTGGCGGCAGCGGGAGCCGTTATCGTGCACAGCACTGTGGAGGCGACGCCCGGCGAGAGTGGCAAGGAGGGGCGTCCGGTGGCGCGATTGGTGGCTCAGTGGTGACTGGTGAGAAGCGCAGCTTCCGTGACCGGGCGGTGGAGCGCGTGGCCCGCGCGGTCGCCGGCGACCGGCTCGACCAGCTGCAGCGCCGCCTCGACGACCTCGAGGCCGAGGTGCAGGAGTGTCGACAGCTCAACGTCCGACTGGCCGAGGTGACCGACCTGGTGGAGCAGCTCCTCCTGCCGGCGGCCGCGCGTGACGAGCAGCAGCTGGCGGCGGCGGTCGAGAAGTACACCCGGTCGCTCTGAGGTCGGCGATGGCAGCCACGGTCTTCCTCCACATCGGACTGCCCAAGACCGCCACGACGTACCTGCAGACGATCCTGTGGGGCAACAAGCCCGCGCTGGCCGAGCAGGGGATCCTGCTCCCCGGCCCCGAACGCCGCTACCACTACTGGTGCACCCGGATCGTGCGTGGTGACGCCACCTTCGCCGAGCGGTCCCCCCAGCGCCGGCTCGGGGCCTGGGACCGCGTACGTGCGGAGATCGCCGACTGGCCGGGCACGGCGATCCTCAGTCACGAGTTCTTCGCCGCGGCGACCGAGGAGCAAGCCGCCCGGATGGTCGAGCAGCTGCTCGCCGAGAACGAGGGAGCGGAGGTGCACCTCGTGGTCACCGCCCGGGAGCCGCTCGGCCTGTTCACCGCGAGCTGGCAGGAGTACGTGAAGAACCGGGGCGTGATCCCGATGGAGGAGTACAGCGTCGAGGTCAGCGAGGATCCCAGCGACGTCTGGAACTGGCGCGGCCTCGACCTCCGGCTGGTGCTCGAGCGCTGGGCGCCGTCCTTCCCGCCCGAACGCGTGCACGTGCTGCCGCTGCCCGGTCCCAGTGCACCCGAACGCGAGATCTGGGACCGGTTCGCCCGCCTCGTCGGGGCCGACCCGGACTCGGTGGACTTAGGGCGCAGCTTCGCGAACACCTCCATGGGCGTCGTCGAGGCCGAGACCCTGCGACGGGTCAACCACCACCTCGACGCGTTCAACGCGGCGATCGACCGGGGCACCTACATCCGCACCTTCCTCGCCGACGAGCGGCTGGTGCCCCGGGGCGGCGAGCGGTTCTGGCCCTCGGCGGAGCGGGTCGAGGAGATCCGGGGCCGCGGCAGGGCCGCCGTCGAGCACATCACCTCTCACGGCTACGACGTCGTGGGCGACCTCTCCGCGCTCCTGGTGCCCGACGACGTGCCCGATCGCCGTACGCCGGCGTCGGTGACCGACGGCGAGGTGGCCCAGGTCGCGGTCGAGCTGGTCGCCACGATGCTCGACGACGTGCGGCGGCTGCGCCACGAGCGCCGGGACCTGCGTGCCGAGCTGGCCGCGGCCCACGTCCGCATCGAGAACCCCCCTCTCCGGCTGGCGCTGGTCACGAAGTACCCGTGGCTGCGAAGGTTCGTGAAGACCCCTCCGACGTGAGTCACGTCATGGCGGCGCTGCTTACCCATCAGTAACCTTGCCGCCGACCGCGCTAGCGTCGTACGACGAAGCAGCCCGCACCCCGACCCGAAGGACGCCCATGCCGCGCCTGTGCGAGACCGAAGGCCTCACCGACATCCAGGAAGAGATCATCAAGACGGTGCGGCAGTTCGTCGAGACCAAGATCATCCCGGTGGCCACCGAGCTCGAGCACGCCGACGAGTACCCGACCGAGATCGTCGAGGGGCTCAAGGAGCTGGGCATCTTCGGGCTGATGATCCCCGAGGAGTACGGCGGCCTGGGGGAGTCCCTGCTGACCTACGCGCTGGCTGTGGAGGAGATCGCCCGCGGCTGGATGAGCGTCTCCGGCGTCATCAACACCCACTTCATCGTGGCCTACATGCTGCGTCAGCACGGCACGCCAGCGCAGAAGGAGAAGTACCTGCCTTTGATGGCCACCGGCGAGGTGCGTGGCTCCTTCTCGATGTCCGAGCCGGGGCTGGGCTCCGACGTGGCCGCGATCAAGACCAAGGCCGTCAAGAACGATGACGGGTACGCGATCAGCGGGCAGAAGATGTGGCTGACCAACGGTGGGTCGTCCAACCTGGTGGCGGTGCTGGTCAAGACCGACGAGGGTGACGACTCGGTCTACAAGAACATGACCGCCTTCCTGGTGGAGAAGGAGCCGGGCTTCGGCGAGACCGCGCCCGGCCTGACCATCCCGGGGAAGATCGACAAGATGGGCTACAAGGGCGTCGACACCACCGAGGCGATCTTCGAGAACCACCAGGTCGCAGCCGAGCAGGTGCTGGGCGAGAAGCCGGGGCAGGGCTTCTACCAGATGATGGACGGCATCGAGGTGGGCCGCGTCAACGTCGCCGCCCGCGCCGTCGGGGTCGCCAACCGCGCCTTCGAGCTCGCCATCTCCTACGCCCAGCAGCGCGAGACCTTCGGCAAGCCGATCGCCCAGCACCAGGCGGTGCTCTTCCAGCTCGCCGAGATGGCCACCAAGGTCGAGACCGCGCACGCGATGATGGTCCGCGCCGCCCGGATCAAGGACCGCGGCGAGCGCAACGACGTCGAGGCCGGCATGGCGAAGTACCTCGCCGCGGAGTACTGCAACGAGGTCGTCCAGCAGTCCTTCCGGATCCACGGCGGCTACGGCTACTCCAAGGAGTACGAGATCGAGCGCCTCTACCGCGAGGCCGCCTTCCTGCTGATCGGCGAGGGCACCGCGGAGATCCAGAAGATGATCATCGGCCGCAGCCTGCTCAAGGACTACAAGCTCAAGGGTTGATTCAGGCGGGTGCCCTGTGGGCATGCTCGCCAGGTGTACGTGGCGTTGCTGGTCGGGGTGTGGCTGGCCTGTGCGGGAGCCGCGGCCCTGGTCGCGCAGGGCTCCCCGCGACGCAGTCCTGGCCCGGCGTGGTTCCTCGAGCTCGGCCCGTTCGGGCTGCTCCTGATGGCTTTTCGCGTGCATGACGACCGGATCCTGTTGAGCCGCCCGCCGGCACCGGGGGCTCTCGCCGCCGGGATCGACGTACCGTGCGAGGCCCTGGTCCACGGCACCTGGCGTCCGGGGCGCCTGCTCAGCTTCCGCACGCTCGACGAGCACTGGCAGGGCTACGTCGCGCTCGTCGGCAGCACCCCCCAGCCGCCCGCGTGGTTCGCCCGCGATCACCTCCGCCCCGTGGAGCACGTCGGCTGACGAGTGCGAGTGCCCTGCGAGTGGGTACCTCCTGAGAGGATGCCCAGTGGGGGCAGACGCTCGGACGGGAGCAACGACATGACCAGCCAACCTGACCAGACGGGGATCTCGGACCCTGGCGCGGACGGGACGGATACGGCGCCAGACCCGGCAACACCACCGTCCGCGACGACGCCGACGAGGGACCCCTTGCGGGGTTCGCGCACCAGCGGCATCTGGACCGCGGTGCTGCTGCTGACCGTGGTGCTGATCCTGCTGGCGATCTTCATCCTGCAGAACACCCAGCGGGTCGAGGTCTCCTTCCTCGGCTGGACCGGGAAGCCGCCCTTGTCGGCGGCCCTGCTGATCGCCGCGGCAGGCGGGGCCGTCCTGGTGGCCGCGTCCGGCGCGCTGCGCATCCTGCAGCTGCGCCGCCGGGTCAAGCGCGAGCGCAAGGCAGCCGCCTAGCCTCCGCCTGCACGGACGAGAATGGGGCCATGGACCCGGTGGCGGCCTTCGCCCAGCAGGCGACGGCCTGCGAGGCGCTGGGGTCGCCGCTGTACGCCGGGCTGCTGCACCGTCTGAGCGAGGACCTCCAGGCGGATGGCCCGACCCGGCGCGTGCTGGCCGGGCACGAGGACGATCCCGGTCCGTCGGCTCTCGCCCTCCGGTTGCTGGGCAGCGTGCACCGGTTGGTGCTGGAGCGACGGGCGGGGGCGCTGGCGGCGTACTACCCGAGCGTCGGCGGCAGCTGGGACCTCGAGGGCGGGACGGCGGCGTTCCTCGCCCTGCTCGACCAGGAGCCGGAGGCCGTGCGTGAGTGGCTCGACCGCCCGCCGCAGACCAACGAGGTGGGGCGGTCGGCAGCACTGATGGGCGGCCTGCTCCACCTCGGGCCGCACGAGCGCCGCCCGGTGCGCCTGTGTGAGATCGGCTCGTCAGCCGGCCTCAACCTCCTCGCCGACCGCTACGAGTACGTCGACACCGCCGGCGGCCGTTACGGCACGCGTGGGTCGCCGGCGGTCCTCGAGCCGGCGTGGACGCCCGCGACCTTCGCCCGGCGGCAGGTGCCGATCGCTCATCGCCTCGGCTCGGACCCGATGCCCCTCGACGCCACCAGCACCGAGGGGCGGCTGGCGCTCACCGCCTACGTCTGGCCCGACCAGACCCCACGCCTGGAGCGCCTGCGTGCGGCGCTGGCCCTGGCCCAGGACCACCCGCCTGCCGTGCGCCGCATGGGCGCGGCCGACTTCGTCGAGCGGCTCGCCCTGCGCGAGGGCGAGGTGACGGTGCTGTGGCACAGCGTGATGTGGCAGTACCTCTCGACGCAGGAGCGGCACCGCGTGGACGACCGCGTCGCGGCTCTGGGTGCGGCGGCCGACGGCGACCGCCCGTTCGTGCACCTCTTCCTCGAGCCGACCCGGCGCACGCCGGAGGGCCGCCACGAGTTCCTGGTCGTGCTCACCACCTGGCCCGGCGGCGAACGGCGCATCCTCGGCAAGGCCGCGCCCCACGGTCTCCCCGTGACCTGGGAGTGAGCGAGCTCAGGGCTGGTACGGCGGCGCGACGCCCCAGCCCCACCGGGGCACGGGCGCGTGCTCCGGGGGCGTGGCACCGGGGGCCGAGTTCTCCACCGCGAGCCGGCTGCCCCACTCGGCGTACGCCATCAACGCGGAGCGAGCCTCGGCATCCGCGGGGAGCCCGACCGCATCGGCCGCCGCGCTCAGCAGCGTGACGAATCGCAGCCGCTGCTCCGGGGTGATCGCGAGCCCGCGGTGCTTGGCCAGCATGTGCTCGTACCCGCCGAGCGTCTCGGTGTAGGTCGCCGGCCCGCCCATCACCTCGCTCCACCACGCGGTCACGTGGTCGCGGTGCGCGCGGGTCACCACGCCGCCGAAGACCGGTCCGAGCAGGTCGTCGCGCTCCACCTCGTCGTAGAACGCGTCCAGCCACCGACCGATGGCGTCGGTCCCGCCCACCCAGGAGTAGATGCTGGGAGTCCCCGGAGAGTCGGCCATGTCCCGAGGCTAGCCACGTCGTCGTACGAGCCGGACCACCCAGCGCCAACCGACCAGCAGCACCAGCAGCACCACCGCGCTGACCACCACGAACGACGGCGCCGTCCCGCGGCCGGTGACGACGCGGAGCAGGTGCCCCACCGCCAGGGCGCCGGCGGCGACCCAGACGCCGGCCACCGGCGCGAGGGGCGGCGTACGACGGATCGCGAGGTGCGCAGCCCATCCGACGGCTGCGCCGGCCGCGAAGGGCCAGGCGATCACCAGCACCTCCACGAGGCCGCCGTGCTCCGCGTGGCTGCGCTTGCCCGCGGCGGCGAAGACGACGATCGCGACCAGGTCCAGCGCGGCGGCGAGGGTCACGGGCACGGACCGTGGGGAAGCAGTCGACACGCCCCGACCCTAGGTGGCCGGGGGAAACTGCTCGACCGTCGACCGGGCCCGTGCGAGGCTGGGTGGACCGACCGCGAGCACTGGAGGGCACGATGGCCGACGAGAGCGTCGACAAGGGCAACGAGGACCTCAAGGCCAAGATGCGCGAGGCGCTCGAGCGCAAGCAGGCCAACGACCGCGGGGTGCCCAAGGACGGACCGGTCAAGGAGAAGGCGCACGGATCGGAGGTCGCAGGCGCGGGCGGTCCGAAGATGCACCGGCGCAAGGCCGGGGGCGGCGGCTCCTAGGTTTCGAGGCGGACAGACCTCGTCACTTCGTTCCGAGCTCTGACCCGCACCTCAACCTCGTCGCTTCCCGACCGCCTCGCGAGCTCGGCGGTCGCGCTCAGATCTTCGCGAGGAGCGCGCGCAGCTTCTCCTCGTCCCGGTCCACGGCCGGGACCAGGATCTCCTCGACGATGTCGAGCACGTCGGAGAGCCGCTCGTTGAGCCGTCGGTACTCCTCGACGGCCTCCTGGAGCTGGTCGACGTCCTTGCGCAGCCGCGCGATCTCGCGTCGGCCACCCACCAGCTTCTTGGCTCGTTGCTTCCAGGCGCTCACGTCCAGCCCACCTCCAGGCGACACACTTCAGGGTCTTCCTTGCCGAGCGGCGCCAGGCCGCGGCCGAGACTCTTCTCCAGGACCGTGCCGCCGCGAGCGGCGATCTCGGCCTCGATCACGGGCACCCGCGCGTAGGTGCGGATGTGGGGCCCGAAGAACGCGGGCCGGCCGCGGTTCGCAGCGGTCCGGAACTCCAGGAACGTCCGCCCCCCCGAGCGCCCGACCATCGAGCAGAACCGCCACAGGCTCGCCCGTGCCTCCGGGTCGAGGGCGTCGAGCAGCAGGCGCGCGTAGACGTGCTTCGGGCCCGGCTGGTGCGCCAGCTTCGCCGCGCCCACGAGCGTGCTGTACGTCGACTCCAGGTTGTAGAACGGGTAGCGCAGCGGGACCCCGGCCTTCTTCGCTGCGGCGACGCCGAGCTTGCGGGCTGCGCCGGAGTAGTCGCTGGCCGTCACGTCGTACCCCTGCTCGGCGAGCCAGATCGCGTCACGTGCCGTGCCGGAGCCCAGCTCGACGATGCGCGCACCAGGCTCGACCCGGGAGGCCACGTGCCGGGCGAACAGGGACGGCTCGGTGGGCACCTTCGCCGCCTCGCCCGACTCGTAGAAGGCCGCCCAGTACCACAGCCGGCGCCGGGTGCCGCGCCACCAGTGGGACATGATCTGGGTGTTCTCGGGCGGGTGGTCGAAGTGGAAGGCCGGGTCGGGCACCCGCCACCCGGGTCCGTAGGTGTAGGCCAGGAAGCCCTCGAGGTCGGCCGGTGCCGGGAACTCGACACCCTCCAGCGTGATCGGCTGGAACGGCAGCACCTGGTCACGCCGCAGGCGGCCGCGCAGCGAGCCGGTCAGGTGGAAGTAGCTGCCGATGTGGAAGGACCCGAAGACGTCGACCCCGGCGCGCTTGCCGTTGGGCAGTGGTGCCCAGACCTTGAAGTTCGCCGCCGACATGCGTACGACGCTCCAGCCGAGCTCACGCATCCGGCGCTCCGCGGCCCGGCTCTCCCGGACGATGTCGAAGGGATGCGTGTGCGGGCTGATCCACGCGAGGTCGACGTCGGAGTCGTGACCGATCATGTGCCCGGTGCGGACGGCCCCGAGCAGCCCGCCGTAGCAGAGGTAGGCGTCCAGGCCGCACTTCTCGACGAGGTCGTCGAGGACCCGCTTCGAGGCGGAGATGAGCTCGTTGAGCGACGCCTCGTCCATCCGGTCGAAGGTGCGCTGGAGACGGCCGCCCTTGTCGAGGGTGAGCGGGTGGCCCTTGTCGTCGACGAACGCCAGCGGTTCGTCCGAGCCGCCGAAGCTCACCTCCTGCTCGAAGAGGTTGCTCCCGCCGCCGTGCTGTGCGACGAGCACGTGGGCGGTGCCTCGCAGCCGCTCGCGGATCGGACCGGGCCAGGCGATGACGACCTCGCGCCCCGACCTGCGCCCGTCACGGGCCGGGTTGAACGACCACAGCCGGTCGCCGCCGAAGGAGACGTCGACGGGGGCATCGATCGCGTCGAGGAGGTGGATGCCCTCGTCGTCGACACGCGCTCCTGACACGGTCGGGGAATCTACGCCATCTCCTCCCCGCGCAGGGCGCGGACCGCCGGGGCAGGGCGCCCGAGTCGCATGGCAGACTCGGGCACCGTTCGACGCCGCACGAAGGAGCAGGTGGATGCAGTTCGGCCGCAGCTACGAGGAGTTCGAGGTCGGTGCGACGTACAAGCACTGGCCCGGCAAGACGGTCACCGAGTTCGACGACCACATGTTCTGCCTGCTGACGATGAACCACCACCCGCTGCACCTCGACCAGCACTACGCCGAGGAGACCACGCAGTTCGCCAAGAACGTCGTCGTGGGCAACTACGTCTACTCGATCCTGCTCGGCATGAGCGTGCCCGACGTCTCCGGCAAGGCCATCGCGAACCTCGAGATCGAGTCGTTGCGGCACGTGGCGCCCACCTTCCACGGCGACACCCTGTACGGCGAGACGACGGTGCTCGACAAGTGGGAGAGCAAGAGCAAGGACGACCGTGGCGTCGTGCACGTCGAGACCATCGGCTACAACCAGGACGGCAAGGTCGTGTGCCTGTTCCGTCGCAAGGTGATGGTCCCGAAGGACAGCTACCTCCAGGCCCGCGGCGGCGAGCAGCCCGGCCGTCCGGTGCCCCAGCCTGACAAGAACTGGCCCGGGAGCTCAGCTGAGTGACTCACCGGAGACCAGTGAGCTCTGGATCGTCCGTCACGGCGAGACGGAGTGGAGCCGCGACGGCCGGCACACCTCGACCACCGACCTCGGCCTGACCCCGGAGGGCGAAGCGGTCGCCCGTGGCCTCGTCGATCGGTTGGACGGCGAGGAGTTCGACCTCGTCCTGACCAGCCCGCGCGCTCGAGCCCGCCGCACCGCCGAGCTCGCGGGCTTCCCCGAGGCCGAGGACGACGAGGACCTCGTCGAGTGGGACTACGGCGACTACGAGGGGCTCACGACGCCGGAGATCCGCGAGACGGTCCCGGGGTGGACCGTGTGGAGCCATCCCTGCCCCGGGGGCGAGACCGCCGAGCAGGTGGGCCGGCGCCTGGACCGCGTGGTGGCCGGGGTCCGCGAGGGCGGTGGCCGCGTGCTGGTCTTCAGCCACGGGCACGCCTCGCGGGTGCTGGCCGCACGCTGGCTGGGGCTGCCGTCCACCGACGGGCGCCACTTCGTGCTCGGCACCGCGACGATCTCCGTCCTGGGCTGGGAGCGCGAGTCACCTGCGGTGCTGCGCTGGAACGCCTAGCGTCCTGGGCCGGAAGCTCGCGGGCTGGTGGTGGACCTTCTACTCAGGACGCCCGTCCCCCTATTCTCTGCTCGTGTCGCTCGCTGCGTCGTGTCCGCGCTGCACCTCGCCCCTCTCCGTGGCGGGGGACCCGGGCCCGGGCTCCGAGGGTGTCCACACCTGCCCGGTGCACGGAGTGATCGAGCCGCTCTGGCGGCCCGAGCACGCCGACTACGAGTCCTTCGCCGAGCTCGTCGGGCGCAGCGACCTGCCGACGTACCTGCCCTGGCCGATGAGCCCGGGCTGGTCGATCTCCGACTTCGGCTGCGTCGGGTCCGGCGACCTGGCGCGGGCCAGCGTCACGACCACCGTCGGGACCAGCGACCTCGACGGCGAGGTCGAGGTCACCGTGGTCTCCGAGGACCCCGGGGTCGGACTCGGAGCACGCTGTGCCGGCACGTCGTACGACGACCCGGGGCCGCAGATCAGCAACGGGCCGGCCGCGATCCACGTGCGGGCCGGTGGTCGCACCGTCCCGATGTGGCTGGTCGACGACACCGTCGACCAGCCGCCCTCGACCGATCCGCTCGCGGAGCTCGCGGCCGTCGAGGACGAGCTCCTCGCACGCGCGGTCTTCGCCGGTGAGGCCGACGGGCGTTGGCTGTGGCTGGTGATCAGACCCGCCTCGGCCGCCCTGCTGCTGCACGACGACTGGTTGCTGGCCGACGTGACCGGCTTCGGTCCGGAGGCCCTCGAGATGCCGTTCGGGGGCCGTCGCCCGCTCTGGTGACCGGGTGGCGAGACAACCTCGCCCGGGCGTCGTGCCGCATCGTGGAATGCGCAGGCGCGTGCGGCATGATGTGCCGTGATGACCTCCCCGCACGTGCTCGCCGTCGCCAACCAGAAGGGCGGCGTCGCCAAGACGACGACTGTCGCCTCCCTCGGCGCGGCCCTGGCCGAGAACGGCCAGCGGGTCCTGCTCGTCGACCTCGATCCCCAGGCCTGCCTGACCTTCAGCCTCGGCATCGACCCCGAGGACCTCGAGATCTCGGTGCACCACGTGCTGACCAAGGGCCTCGACCCGTCCGAGGCGATCATCGAGACCGAGGACGACGTCGACCTGCTGCCCGCGACGATCGAGCTGGCGCGTGCCGAGGCCGACCTGCTCACCCGCACCGGCCGCGAGTACGTCATCCGCACGGCCGTCGAGGAGGTCGAGGGCTACGACTGGGTGCTGCTCGACTGCCCGCCGTCCCTCGGCGTGCTCACCGTGGCCGCCCTGACCGCCGCCACGGGCGTGCTGATCCCGCTGCAGTGCGAGACGCTGTCGCACCGCGGCGTCGGCCAGCTGCTCGACACCGTGCACGACGTCAAGCGGTTCACCAACCGCGACCTCGAGGTCTGGGGCGTGCTCCCGACGTTGTACGACGGGCGGACCAACCATGCCCGCGCGGTGCTCGAGACGATCTCCGAGACCTACGGCCTCGACGTGATCGAGCCGCCGATCCCGAAGTCCATCCGATTCGCCGAGGCGCCCGCCGCAGGGCGTTCGATCCTGCGCACCTCACGCACCAACAAGGGAGCCCAGGCCTACCGCGACGTCGCGACCGCACTGCTGAAGCGCGCCTGAGATGTCACCTCGCCCCCGCTGGAAGAGGATCGGCGCCCTCGCCTCGTCGCTGACCGTCACCCTGGTGGCTGTCCTCGGTGGCGTCGGCATCCTGCCGTCGGGAGGTGCGGCCGCCTCGGCGAGGAGCAGCACCGACACCGCGACCCTGACGAGCGGCACCGCGGCGACCCCACCCGTCGACGACGGCCTGCCCAAGGACGCCGCCACCCCCGGCGCCGTGCCTGCCACCGGGGCGGCGTCCACCGCGCTGCCCACGAGCAGCGGCACGGGCAAGCGGGTGGTCTTCGACATCGGTGAGCAACGGGTGTGGCTGGTGACGGCGGACGGCCAGGTGGCGCGCACCTACCTGGTCTCCGGCAGCCTGACCGACAACCTGCGACCCGGCACCTTCGCGGTGTACTCCACCTCGCGCTGGGCCACCGGCGTGGACGAGTCCGGGGTGATGCAGTACTTCGTGCGGTTCACGCACGGTGCCCATGCCGCCATCGGCTTCCACAGCGTCCCCACCAAGAACGGTCGGCTGCTGGAGACCCGCGCGCAGCTGGGCACGCCCCAGTCGCACGGCTGCATCCGGCAGTGGTTGCCCGACGCGAAGGCGCTGTGGGACTTCGCGCCCGTCGGCACGAAGGTCGTCGTCACCGCCTGAGCCGCCGGGAGCGGCAGGCGGCGCCGCTCAGCTCTCGGTGGCCGACTGCCCGCCGCGGGTACGCCGCCGTGAGCGGTTGCGCTTGCGCGCGGGGCGGTCCCCGGAGCCCTCGGCGGACTTGGGGGCACTGGCGCTGTCGCCGCCACCGCTGCGGGAGCGCTTGCGGTCGCCACCACGGCCGCCGCGATCGCCGCCACGGGCACCGTCGCGGGGACGGTCGCCCTTCATCGGCTTGCGCTCCACCACGACCTGGCCCTCGGGGATGATCCGGCCCGTGGTGCCGGGGTCGATGCCCTGGTCGTGGAAGAAGTGCTCGGAGCTCGAGTAGGTCTCGGGCGGGTCCTCGAAGGGAAGGTCGAGGGCCTTGTTGATCATCTTCCAGCGGTGCAGGTCGCCCCAGTCGACGAAGGTGATCGCCACGCCCGTGGCCCCCGCGCGGCCGGTGCGGCCGGTCCGGTGGAGGTAGGTCTTCTCGTCCTCAGGGCAGCTGTAGTTGACGACGTGGGTGACCCCGGTGACGTCGATGCCGCGGGCAGCGACGTCGGTGGCGACCAGCACCTGGAGCTTGCCCTCCCGGAACCGGGTGAGCGCCTTCTCGCGGGCCGCCTGCGCCATGTCGCCGTGCAGCGCACTGGCCTTGAAGCCGCGCTCGACGAGGTCGTCGGCGACGCGTTGCGCCTGACGCTTGGTCCGGGTGAAGACGATCATCAGGTCCGCGCCCTCGGCCTGCAGCAGCCGTCCGATCATCTCCGGCTTGTCGAGGTCGTGGGCCTGGTAGATGAACTGAGCCGTCGCCGGCACCAGCTGGTTGTCGCTCGAGGACTCCGCCCGGATGTTCATCGGGTGGCGCATGTGGGTGCGCGCCAGGGAGACGATCGCGGCCGGCATGGTCGCCGAGAACAGCATCGTCTGCCGGGTCTCGGGCGTCTGCTTGAGCAGGCGCTCCACGTCGGGCAGGAAGCCGAGGTCGAGCATCTCGTCGGCCTCGTCGAGGACGAGCGACTTCACGTGCGAGATGTCCAGCGCCCGGCGGTTCATCAGGTCGATGAGGCGGCCCGGCGTACCGACCACGACGTCGACGCCGGAGGCGAGGGCGTCGAGCTGGCCGTCGTAGGGCACCCCGCCGTACACGGTGAGGACCCGGATGCCGCGGTCGGAGCCGGCCACCTTGAGGTCGCCGGAGACCTGGATCGCGAGCTCACGCGTCGGGGCGACGATCAGGGCCTGCGGCTTCCCGGGCGCGGCCAGCTGCTCGTAGTCCGGGTCGTGCGGCGCGACCGAGCGCTGCAGGACCGGGATCCCGAAGGCGAGGGTCTTCCCGGTACCCGTGCGGGCCTGGCCGATCAGGTCGGTGCCCATCAGGGCGACCGAGAGGGTCATCTCCTGGATCGGGAAGGGGTGGACGATGTTGACGCGCTCGAGGGCGTCGCAGATCTCGGGAAGCACCCCGAGCTCTCGGAAGGTGGTGGTCAGGATCTTGCCTGTTCTGTGCGCGCACAGCGGTCGCTGCACTGGGGTTCACGTCGGTGCGGGCGCCGGCGGCGAGCCGACCGGAGAGTGATCTCCGAGGAGGCTTCGAGCCTGCGGGCCGACCCCCAGTCTATCGGTAGGCTGCGGCCATGTCCGATTCCGCGACCGACGCACCGTCTTCCGCGCCTGCACACGGCGACTCGGTGGCCTTCGAGGACCCCGGTTACCGCGCCGCCGTGGTCGACCTGCTGGGCGCGATCACCTACGGCGAGATCTCTGCGTTCGAGCGGCTCACCGACGACGCCAAGCTGGCCGTGGCGCTGCCGGACAAGCTGGCCCTGGGCAACATGGCCACGGTCCAGTTCGGGCACATCGCACCCCTGATGGAGCGGATCTCCGCCCTCGGCGCCGACCCGCTCGAGGCGATGGCGCCGTTCGTGGGCCCCTTCGACCTCTTCCACGCCTCGACGGCGCCCAGCGACTGGCTCGAGGGGCTGGTCAAGGCCTACGTCGGCGACGGCCTCGCGGCCGACTTCTACGTCGAGATCGCGCAGTACGTCGACGCAGCCACCCGCCAGCTCATCGTCGACTCGCTCGCCGACGCCGGCCACGCCGACTTCGTGGTCGACCGGGTGGTGCGCGCGATCGAGCAGGATCCTCGGGTGGGCGGACGGCTGGCGCTCTGGGGAAGGCGGCTGATGGGCGAGGCCCTCTCGCAGGCCCAGCGCGTCGCCGCCGAGCGCGACTCCCTGGCCGCCCTCCTCGCGGGAGGAGTGGACCGACCGGGCATGGACCTCGCCGCGCTCGGCCGGATGTTCACCCGCCTCACCGAGAACC
>CAWCDX010000028.1:0-158194 GCA_963794435.1 uncultured Actinomycetota bacterium | reverse complement strand
TGATGGGGACCGCATCCCCGGCGAAGCCGGTCAAGGAACCAGGTCGCGCCGGGAGGAACCTCCCGGTGGCCATCACCTCCGGTGTGGTCCTGGCCGCGGCGATCATCGTTTCGCTCGCGTTCTGGTCACCGGCGTTCATGCTGATCGTGGCCGCTGCCGTCGTGGTGGCCACGTGGGAGATGCACCGGGGGTTCCTGACTCGCGACATCGACATTCCCCAGGAGCCGTTGATGCTCGGCGGCGTGGTGATGGTCGTGGTGGCGTACCTGTTCGGTGCGCCTGCACTGGTCACGGCCACGGCGGTGACGGCTCTCGCCACGATGCTCTGGCTGCTGCGCCGCGGCGTCCCCGGCTACGTCCAGAACGCGACCGCCTCGGTGTTCACGCTCATCTACCTCCCGTTCCTCGGCTCGTTCGTGGCGCTGATCCTGGCCGAGGACCAGGGCGCCAAGGACGTGATCGTGTTCATCGCGGTGACGGCCGCCTCCGACATCGGGGGGTACGCCGCCGGCGTGCTCTTCGGCAAGCACCCGATGGCGCCAGTGATCTCGCCCAAGAAGTCCTGGGAGGGCTTCGCCGGGTCGGCGGTCACCTGCGTCGTAGTGGGCTACCTGCTCGTCGTGTACTTGCTTGACGGCGACTGGTGGGTCGGCGTGATCCTCGGCGTGATCGCCGTGGTGATGGCCACGCTCGGCGACCTGTGCGAGTCGGTGATGAAGCGCGACCTCGGCATCAAGGACATGAGCCAGGTGATTCCCGGCCACGGTGGGTTGATGGACCGGCTGGACTCCCTCCTGGCCACCGCCGCGCCGATCTGGCTGGTGCTGCACTACCTGGTCACCTGACGGGCATCAGGTGAATCCGCCGGTGCTGCTTCACGGGTTCCCGCGCCGGCCGTGGGTGCGGGGTGGGTCGTAGCCGCCCTCGGGCGGCTCCATCTCGGCTCGTACGCCGAGCAGGCGGATCGGGCGGTCGTCCTCGAGGCCGGTGAGCAGGTCGAGGGCGGTGGCCGCGATCGTGGCGGCGTCGTACGTCGGCTCGGCGAGCTTGCGCGAGCGGGTGAAGGTGAAGAACGGCTTGAACCGCACCTTCAGGTGCACCCGCACGCAGGCGCGTCCCTCGCGGCGGATGTCCTCGACCACCTGCTCGGCCAGGACCAGCATCGCGGCCTCGACCTCGGCGGGAGTGGTGAGGTCCTGCTGGTAGGTCGTCTCGCGGCCGTGCGCGCGGGCGATCCACGGGGTGTCGTCGACCCGGTTGCTGCTCACCCCCCGACCGAGCCGGCCGATGTGCGGGCCGGTGTTGGGGCCGAACTCGGCGACGAGGGGCTCGTCCGGCGTCTCGGCCAGCTCCCGCACGGTCGAGATCCCGAGCGCCGAGAGCCGCTCGCTGATCCGCTTGCCGATGCCCCAGAGGTCGCGCGTCGGCTTCTCGCCCATCACGGCGAACCAGTTGTCCCGGGTCAGCCGGAACATCCCCTGCGGCTTGCCGAACTCGGTGGCGATCTTGGCCCGCACCTTGGTGTCACCGATGCCGACCGAGCAGTGCAGGCGCGTCGCGGCGAGCACCTCGGCCTGGATCGTGCGGGCGACGGCCTCCGGGTCGTCGGTCTCGATGCCCACGAACGCCTCGTCCCAGCCGAGCACCTCCACCACCGTGCCGGGCACCGAGCGCAGGGTCTCCATCACCACCGCCGACGCCGCGTCGTACGCCGGCCCGTCGACCGGGAGGATCACCGCCTCGGGGCACTTGCGGTGGGCCAGGCGCAGCGGCATCCCTGAGTGAACGCCGTGCTCCCGGGCCTCGTAGGAGGCCGTCGAGACGACCGCACGCTCCGTCGGGTCTCCCCGGCCGCCGACGATGACCGGCTGACCGGCGAGCTCGGGCCGGCGCAGGATCTCCACGGCCGCGATGAACTGGTCCATGTCGACGTGCAGGACCCAGGGGGAGACCACACCGGACATCCTGCCGTGCCGCGGTGACAGGGGTGAGACGTGAGTCGCAGCCGATCTCCCGTAACTAGAACATGTTCTAGTCCGTTGGGTCTGTGGAAGGGGAGGTGCGAGCCGTGTCCGAGATCGAGGTCGACCACGAGCGCCTGGGCCTGCGCGACGGGGAGTACGTCGCGCGGCTGATGCCGGTGCTCCGGATGGTGTGCAAGCTCTGGTACCGCTCGGAGGTGCGCGGCATCGAGCGCGTGCCCGAGGGCGGGGCGCTGCTCGTCTCCAACCACTCCGGTGGCCTGGTCGCCATGGACGTCCCGGTGATCGCGGTGGCCTTCGCCGAGCACTTCGGCGACCGCCCGCTCTACTGCCTGGCCCACGACCTGCTCTTCGTCGGACTGGCCAAGGAGCCGATGCGCCGGGCCGGCTTCCTGCCGGCGACCCGCGAGCACGCGGCGGAGGCGCTGAGAGCCGGCGCGGCGACCATCGTCTTCCCCGGTGGCGACTACGACGCGTTCCGGCCGACCTCGGTGAGGAACAAGATCGACTTCGCCGGCCGCAAGGGCTACGTCCGCACCGCCCTCGAGGCCGGCGTCCCGATCGTGCCGATCGTGAGCATCGGGGGGCAGGAGAGCCAGCTCCACCTGAGTCGTGGCGAGTGGATCGCCAGCGTGTTCAAGATGCAGGAACGGCTGCGCTCGAAGTACGCGCCGGTGACCTTCGGCCTCCCGTTCGGCCTCAACATCGGCGTCCCGTTCAACGTCCCGCTGCCCACCAAGATCGTCACCGAGGTGCTCGAGCCCCTCGACATCGAGGCCGAGTTCGGCCCCGACCCCGACATCGACGAGGTGGACCGGGTGGTGCGCGGGCGGATGCAGGACACGCTCGACGAGCTCGCGGCTGCCCGGCGCTTCCCGGTCCTGGGCTGAGAGATGGCCCTCTGGCACCGGGTGTCCCGGATGTGGTGGATCGCGATCACACTGATCCGCGGCGGCATGATCGCCCCGCTGCGCCCCGACAAGTACCTCCGGATGGCCGGCGTGATCCGCCGTCAGGGCACCAACGCGACGACCGGGCTCAGCCTGGCCGCCGTCCGGGCGCCCCGGGCGACGGGCCTGGTCGACGAGCGGGGTTCGCTGACCTGGGCGGAGCTCGAGGCGCGGTGCGCCGCCCTGGCCGTGGGGCTCGCAGCGTCCGTCCCGGAGGCCGCGCCGGTGACCGTCGGCATCCTGTGCCGCAACCACCGCGGGTTCGTCGAGGCGCTCAGCGCCACGGCGCGTCTCGGGGCCGACGCGTTGCTGCTCAACACCGGCTTCTCCGCGCCCCAGCTCGCCGACGTGCTGGAGCGTGAGGGCGCGGAGGTCCTGGTGTACGACGCGGAGTTCGCCGACCTCCTCGGTCCCGCCCGAGAGCGCCTGGCCGGGCTCGTCGAGGTCACCGCGTGGACCGACGAGCCCGCCGATCTCAGCGTCGACGCCCTGATCGAGAAGCACCTCGGCTCCACGCCGCCGAGGCCCGCGCGCCACGGCCGCACCGTGCTGCTGACCTCGGGGACCACGGGGACGCCGAAGGGTGCCCGTCGCGCGGGCGGTGGCGCCGACCAGCTCGCAGCGATGCTCGACCGGATCCCGTGGCGGGCCGGTGAGGTCACCGTCGTGGCGGCCCCGATGTTCCACGCCTGGGGGTTCGGCCAGCTCGCGATCTCCTCGACCATGACGTGCACCCTGGTGATGCGCCGCCGCTTCGACCCCGAGGCCACGTTGGCCCTCGTCGAGCGCCACCGAGCCACCGGGCTGGCCGTCGTGCCCGTGATGCTGGAGCGGATCATCGAGCTGCCGACCGAGGTGCTCGACCGCTACGACACCTCGTCGCTGCGCTTCGTGACCGCGAGCGGCTCGCGGATGCGCTCGGAGGCACTGGTCCGCTTCATGGACCGCTTCGGCGACGTCGTGCACAACAGCTACAACGCCACCGAGGCCGGCCAGATCAGCGTGGCCGTGCCGGCCGACCTGCGCGTCGCCCCGGACACCGCCGGGCGCCCGGTTCGCGGCACCGAGGTGCGCATCGTCGACGACGAGTGGCACGAGCTGGCGCCCGGCGAGGTCGGCCGGATCATCGTGCGCAGCGACTCCCAGTTCGAGGGCTACACGCACGGGTCCTCGAAGGACTTCCACGAGGACTTCATGGTCTCCGGGGACGTCGGTCGGCTCGACGAGGCGGGTCGGCTCTACGTCGTCGGCCGCGATGACGAGATGATCGTCTCCGGCGGGGAGAACGTCTATCCCCTCGAGGTCGAGGAGACCCTGAACGCGCACGCGTCGGTGCTCGAGGCCGCGGTGCTCGGCGTCGACGACGCGAAGTTCGGCCAACGGCTGGCGGCGTTCGTGGTCCTGCAGGACGGCGCGGACGCGAGCCCCGAGGACCTCAAGGCGCATGTCAAGGAGCAGCTGGCCGGGTACAAGGTGCCTCGCGAGGTGACCTTGCTCGACGAGCTCCCGCGCAACGCCTCCGGCAAGGTGGTCAAGCGCGACCTGCTCGCCGACGACTCCTTGAGCGAGGGCTGATCCCGTGCAGCGGATGGAGGGCGTGGACGCCGGCTACCTCTACATGGAGACGCCGACGATGCACATGCACACCCTGAAGATCGCGCTCGTGGAGCCCTCGGAGTCCTTCGACCCGGCGCACTTCACCGAGGTGGTGCTCGAGCGCCTCAAGGACCTGCCGGCGTTCGGCCGCCGTGCGCTGAGGGTGCCGTTCGGCCTGAACCACCCGCTCTGGATCGCCGACCGTCCGATCGACCCGTCGCAGCACGTCTTCGTGCACCGGGTGCCGGAGCCAGGAGGGATGGCCGGGCTCGAGGACCTGATCGGCGAGATCGGGAGCCGCCCGCTCGACCAGTCGCTGCCGCTGTGGGAGGTCCACGTCACCGAGGCCACGCCGTCGTTCGGCGGGGGCGGCAACCGGATCGCGGTCATCGCCAAGATGCACCACGCCCTGGCCGACGGCGGGGCAGCGAACGCCCTGCTCGGGATCGTGACCGACGCCGTGCGCGAGGAGATCGGCGTGCCCGCGCCTCAGGAGCTCGAGCGCACGCCCTCGCGCCTCGCCCAGGTGCGGATGGCACTGCTGGACGCCCTCGGGCAGGTGCTCTCGCTGCCAGCGCTGCTGTTCACGACCGGGCGGGGGATCGCGGGGGTGCTCGGGCTGCGTCGGAGGTCGCAGGCGAAGGTGCCGCGGCCGATCCTGGACGCGCCACGGACGCCGTTCAACACCGCACTCACCGCTCGCCGCAACTTCGCCACAGCCAGTCTGCCGCTGGACGCGGTCCGTGCGGTGGGCAAGTCGCACGGAGTCACGGTCAACGACGTGGTGCTCGCGCTCGTCTCGGGGGCTCTCCGAGGCTGGCTCGACGTGCAGGGCGAGCTGCCAGGGAGGAGCCTGCTCGCGGGTGTCCCCGTCGGCACCGACGCCCCCGGCCTCTCCCCGCAACGCCTCGGTGGCAACCGGGTCTCGAACCTCTTCACCACGCTGGCCACCGACGTCGACGACCCCGCAGAACGGCTGCGGCTGATCTCGGTGACCACGCGCGAGTCCAAGCTCGTCCAGCAGACCCTGGGCCCGGACCTGCTGCGCGAGTGGGTGCAGTTCACGCCGCCGGTCCCGATGACGCTGGCGATGAAGGGCTACTCCCGCGGACGCCTCGCGTCCCTGCACGCACCACCGTTCAACGTGGTGGTCTCCAACGTGCGCGGCCCGGGCGAGGTCGTCACGATCGCGAACGCCCGGCTGGTCGACCTGTTCAGCGTGGGTCCGATCCTCGAGGGCATCGGGCTCAACGTCACCGCATGGTCCTACGACGGCCGGCTGAACTTCTCGCTGCTGGGCTGCCCCGACCTCGTCGCGGACCTGCGGCCGATCGCCGCGCGCCTGGCACCTGCCCTCGAGGAGCTCCGAGACAGTCTGTCCAGCGAGCCCCGTCACGCCTGATCCGAGCCGCTCCGGGATGACATGCTGTCGCCCGTGCATTCGTCGCTGCACCCCACGGTGGGGCCGGTTCCCACCCATGCCCTGTTCGTGGGACTGGGCGTGCTCGCTGCGACCTGGGTGTTCGTGCACGAGGCGCGGCGGCGCGGACAGACCGACGAGCGGTTGCTGGTCGTGGTCACCGGCGCGCTCGTGGGCGGCGCGATCTTCATGCGGCTGGGCACCTGGCTCCAGCACGTCCACCTGCGCGAGAACGCCTCGCTCGCCGAGCAGTGGGCCTACGGCAACCGCAGCATCCTCGGGGGGCTCGTCGGCGCCTGGCTCGGCGTCCACATCGCCAAGCGCCTCTGCGGCTACCCCCTGCGCACCGGTGACCTGTTCGCCCCGGCCGTCGCCCTCGGCATGGCGATCGGACGGATCGGTTGCTTCCTGACCGAGCCGCTGCCCAGCACCGGCGGCTACAACGTCTCGTTCCTCTACGAGAGCGCCTTCCAGCTCGCCGCGTTCGTCGTGCTGTGGCAGTGGGTGCGGCACTGGTCGCTGCCGCCAGGGGAGACCTTCGTCTGGTACGTCGGCGCCTACGGCGTCTTCCGCTTCCTCGTCGAGTTCGTCCGCGGCAACGAGGTCGTCTGGCACGGCCTCACCCGGCCCCAGCTGTTCCTCGCGGTCACGATCCCCCTGGTGCTGCTGAGGATCACGCTGCGGTGGCGCAGCGGTGCCTACTCGGTCCCGCGCGACCGAGAGATGGCGGCGGTGCGATGACCGCCACCCGCGGCTCCGGCATGCCACTGCGCGGCGACCGGATCCACCGCTACGTCAACGCGTTCTGCCCGCTATGCCACGAGGCCGAGCCCGACCGGCCGCTCACCGAGGTGCAGCGACTCTCCGGCTGGCTGGTCGAGCGGGAGGGCCGGATCTGGCTGGAGCGGGGCTGCGCCACCCATGGCCTGGTCCGCACCCTGTACGACGAGTCGCCCGAGATCCTCACCTACCTCGAGCAGTGGACCGCGCCGACGAAGGTGCACACGCCCGACGTCACCGGCAACTTCGCGCCGGTGCCCGCGGCGTACGCCCACGGCCTGCCGGAGATGCAGACCCAGCACACCTGCATCCTGCTCGAGGACCTGCTCGACCACTGCAACCTCAAGTGCCCGACCTGCTTCGCCTCCTCGGCCCCGGCGCTGGCCTCGGTGGTGCCGCTCGAGGTGGTGCTCGCGTCGATCGACGCGCGGCTCGGGCGTGAGAACGGCCGCATCGACGTGCTGATGCTCAGCGGTGGGGAGCCAACCCTGTACCCGCACCTCGCCGAGCTGCTCGACGAGGTGGCGGCCCGGCCGATCGTGCGGGTGCTGGTGAACACGAACGGGCTGGCCGTGGCCCAGGACGACGAGCTGCTCGGCCTCCTGCAGAAGCACCGGGAGCGGGTCGAGGTCTACCTGCAGTACGACGGCGAGTCGGCCGAGGCCTCCACCCACCACCGCGGCGCGGACATCCGGAGGTTCAAGGAGCGCGCCATCGAGCGGCTCTCGGGAGCGGGCGTCTTCACGACGCTGACGATGACCGCGGCCCTGGGCGTCAACGACGACGAGATCGGCTTCGTGATCAAGCGCGCACTCGACACGCCGTACGTCGGGGGCGTGACGATCCAGCCGGTCTTCGGCAGCGGTCGCAGTGCCGGGCTGGATCCTCTCGACCGGCTCACCCACACGGGTGTGCTGGCGCGGCTGGAGGAGCAGACGGCCGGCGTGGTCAGCTGGCGCGACCTGACGGCGCTGCCGTGCTCGCACCCGCACTGCTGCTCGGTCGGCTACCTGCTGCGCGACGACTCCGGCTCCTGGAAGTCGCTGGTCGGGCTGATCGGGCACGACCGGCTCAAGCAGTGGCTCGACCTCGAGCCCGACCTGCTGGCCAACCGGATCGCCGACGACGCCATCCCCGGGAAGCTGCGCGCCCTGGTCAAGGACTCCCTGCTCGACCTGCTCTCGGAGCAGTCGTCGCTCTCGCACCCCTCGATGGCCTCGATCTGGAGCGACATCTGCACGAGCTGCGACATCGGCATCGGCACGCTCGCGACGCTGGCTTCCTCGCGGCTGCCCGGACGGCACGAGCGGCTGCGCGGGATGCTGGGTGAGCGGGTGCTGCGGGTGACGGTGAAGCCGTTCATGGACATGAACACGATGATCGAGGAGCGGCTGACGCAGTGCTGCGTGCACGTCGCCACCACCGACGGCTCGGGCGGCCACCAGTGCGCGCCGTTCTGCGCGGTGCAGGCGTGGGCGCCTCTCTCGCGGAGCCGCATCTCCACCAGTGCCGGACTGCCCCTCCTGGAGGCCCGATGACCGACCCCCGACAGGTGTCCACCGCGCACGAGGCGCTGGGCTCCTCGGCCTCCGCCTCTGCGCAGGCGCCGTACGACCCGCTGCGGCTGTGCGTCTTCGCCACCGTCGCCCTGATCGCCTGGCTGCTCGGCCCGGTCGCCCTGGTGTTCTTCGCCGTGCTCGGTGCCGCCGGCTACGTCCGCGCCCGGCGGGCCGGGCTGCTGCGCTCGCGGTGCAAGCTCGGCGACACCCGCCTGGTGATCGCCTACCTGGTGCTGCTCGCCCTGCTCGGGGCAGCCGGCACCGCCTACGCGCTGACAGGGGTGCACCTCGGTGTCTGAGCCACCTCTGGGGCCACCCGTCGGACCACCTCCAGGGCCACCCGTGGGACCGCCGCCACCCGGCTGGTCGCCGTACCCCCAGCAGCCGCCGCCGAGCGGGATGTCGAACACGGCGAAATTCTGGATCGGCGTGGCGCTGGCGATACCGGTCGTGATCATCGGGAGCGTCTTCGTCAGCATCGCCAGCGGGGTCGGCACCGTCCTCGACGACTCCGGCACCGCCTCGGCGATCCTGGGCGGCCTGGTGAGCCTGCTCGAGCTGGCAGCGGTCGTCGTCGCTCTCGTGCTCCCGAAGACACGTTGGTTCGCCCTGGGGGCGATCGCGGGCATCGCCGTCCTGACGGTGCTGGCCGCGGGTGCCTGTGTCGTGCTGCTGGTCGCCTTGTCCCACTCGTTCAGCTGACCGGCCGCGACGTCATACGGTCCGAGGGTTCGAGGCCACGATTCGTATGACGTCCGCGCAGGTGGGACCATCGACGAGTTGTGAGTGAGCCGATCAAGACCCTTCCCCTCGTCTTCGACGAGCCGCCCCGCCGTGGCAAGCCGCCGCGGCACCTGGCCGACCTGACCCCGGCCGAGCGCAAGGCCCGTCTCGAGGAGCTCGGCCTGCCCGGCTTCCGGGCCCGCCAGCTCTCGGCCCACTACTTCGCCCGCCTGGTCGACGACCCCGCGCAGATGACCGACCTGCCCGCCGGACAGCGAGCCGAGCTGGTCGACGGGCTGCTGCCGCACCTGATGACGCCGCTGCGCACCCTCGAGGCCGACCGGGGCACCACCCGCAAGACGCTGTGGAAGCTCTTCGACGGCGCCCTCGTCGAGTCGGTGCTGATGCGCTACCCCGACCGCGTGACCATGTGCGTCTCCAGCCAGGCCGGGTGCGGGATGGCCTGCCCGTTCTGCGCCACCGGGCAGGGCGGCCTGCAGCGCAACATGTCCACGGCCGAGATCGTCGAGCAGGTCGTCGCCGGTGCGCGTTCGCTGGCTCGCGACGAGGTGCCGGGTGGACCGGGCCGGGTCTCCAACGTCGTCTTCATGGGCATGGGTGAGCCGATGGCCAACTACAACGCGGTCATCGGCGCCGTACGACGGATGACCGACCCGACCCCTGACGGACTGGGCATGTCGGCGCGCGGCATCACCGTGAGCACGGTCGGACTCGTGCCGCGGATCAACCAGCTGGCCGAGGAGGGCATCCCGGTCACGCTCGCCCTGAGCCTGCACGCCCCCGACGACGAGCTGCGCGACGAGCTGGTGCCGGTCAACACGCGGTGGAAGGTCGACGAGGCCGTCGACGCTGCCTGGAACTACGCGCGCACCACGAAACGCCGGGTCTCGATCGAGTACGCCATGATGCGCGGCATCAACGACCAGGCCTGGCGCGCCGACCTGCTCGGCGACGTCCTCCAGGCCCGGGGTGACTGGGGCTGGGTGCACGTCAACCTGATCCCGCTGAACCCCACGCCCGGCTCGAAGTGGACCGCGAGCGACCCGCGCGACGAGCGTGAGTTCGTCCGCCGACTGGAGGCCAAGGGCATCCCCACGACCGTCCGCGACACGCGCGGCTCCGAGATCGACGGCGCCTGCGGCCAGCTCGCCGCGGTCGACGGCTCGGACCAGCCAGCCCTGGAATAGTCAGCACCGAGCCTCGTTGGGCCCTGTATGACCACACTCGCGATCATCGGAGCCGGAAAGGGCCTCGGGGCTGCCGTGGCTCGCCGCTTCGGCAAGGAAGGCTTCGCGGTCGGGCTGATCTCGCGCCACCAGGGCCGCCTCGACGCACTCGCCGCCGAGCTCGAGCAGGACGGCGTGCAGGCGAAGGGCTTCACCGCTGACGTCCGTGACCCGGCGAGCATCGCGTCGGCCCTCGAGCAGGTGACCGAGGCCCTCGGCCCCATCGAGGTGCTGCAGTACAGCCCGCTGCCGCAGAAGGACTTCATGCGCCCCGTCCTCGAGACGACGCCGGACGACCTCCGCGGACCGGTCGAGTTCTCGATCTACGGCCCGGTCGCCGCCGTGCACCAGGTCGTGCCCGGGATGCGGTTCCTGCAGCGGGGCGGTGCGACGCCCAGCATCATCTTCGTCAACGGCGGCTCCGCGGTGAAGCCGGGTCGCAACGTCACCGGCACCTCGGTCGCCTTCGCCGGCCAGGCGGCGTACGCCGAGCTGCTGCACGAGGTGCTCGGCGAGGAGGACATCTACGTCGGCCAGCTGATCATCGGGGGTGCGATCGTGGCCGGCGACGACGAGAAGGACCCGGACGTGCTCGCCGACCGGATCTGGAGCCTGCACAGCAAGCGCGACACCTTCCGCGAGCAGGTCTCGGCCGACTAGGCCGGGAGGTCCACGGGCTTCTTCACCAGCAGCTCGGTGTTGCGGTCCTTCGCGACACCGGTGGCCGCGGCGTTGCGCTGCGGGTCGTTGTAGGAGAGCTCGCGCGACAGGCTGGCCAGCGCGACCGTGCTCGACAGGTCGGTCCTGTGGTCCGCGGGGCCGGCGTGGTCGAGGATCGTGGTGAAGATCGACAGGGTGCCGTCGCCGTTGTCGGCGACCTCGACGAGGCGCGACTGCTGCGGGTAGTCGATGTGCGAGGCGGTGTTGATCTCCCAGAAGCCGCCCGTGCCGTCGCCGCGGCTGTGTGCCGTCACCTCGTTGCGGTGCGTGTGGCCGTTGACCCAGGCGATCAGCCGCTGCTCGGTCAGCAGGTACGCCGTCACCTCGTCGCCCAGGACGCGCGGGTTGGGGTCGCCGCCGGTGCCGACGAACGGGTTACCCATGGACTGGCTGGTGTGGTGGCTGAACACGAGCACCGCCTTGCCGGTCGCCGAGGCGATCGTGGCCTTGAGCCAGGCGAACTGCGCCTGGTCGAGCGAGCCGTCGGCGTACCCGTTGGGGTTCACGGTGTCCATCACCACGAAGCGGAAACGGCCCTTGTCGAAGAAGTAGTAGGCGGTGTCGGCGTCCCGGTTGGCCTGGGTGAACCCATGTCCCTTGGGCAGACCGGACGTGTTGAAGTGCTCGTCCACGATCTGTCCGCGCGAGATCTCGCGACGGTCGGGGTCGGGCGTGACCGCCTTGGCGTACGGCGAGATCGTCACCGCGCCGAGCACCGAGTCGAGCGTCGCGCCCTTCGGGTCCAGGACGTCGGCCGGTGCGACACCCGGCGGGGGAGAGATCACCTTGACCCCGCCGGTGGCCAGGGTCGACGTGGGCACCGTGTTCGGCGGGAAGTTGCCCTGCGACAGGCCGTCGTGGTTGCCGAAGCAGGTGTACCAGGGGATGCAGAGACCGGCGGCATCGAAGGGCCGACGGGCAGCGTCGAGGAGCTTCGGCAGCGTCGGGAAGCCGTACTCACCGCGGTAGCGGTCCACGGCCTTGCCGAGCGGGGAGCCGCCCGGGTGCCAGTAGTGGGTGTCGTAGTAGAGCGGGTCGCCGTCCATGACGCCCTCGTAGCGGGTCCGGTCACCGCTGTCGGGGACGATCTTCTTGCCGTCGAGCACGTCGATGTTCCAGCGGACCTCGTTGTACTGGCAGTTGTCGGAGTTGTCGCCCGTCTCGATCGCGAACAGCAGCGGCAGCCCGGTCACCGGCGCCGTCTTCACGGCGTTGATGGCCCGGACCATGGCGTCGCCCACCTGGGCGGTGAGCATCTCCTGCGGCCGGTACGCCGAGGCGAAGATGCCGGGCACCTGGCCCGAGGAGTTCGGGTCGTCGTAGCGGTCGGTCCACTCCACCCGGGCCGGTGACTGGTGGTCGACGACGTGCACGTCGCTGAGCTGGGCGAAGGCGAGCAGTCCCTTGCGGTGCTTGCTCCGGGTCGCGGCCGCGGCGATGCCGAGGTCGGTGCGGACCACCCGGGCGTCGGCCGGGCGGGCCACGATCTTGCAGTAACCCTTCGCGCCCGGTGCTCCGGGCCCATAGGTGCCGTTCGCCGTCGTACGACCGGCGGCGAGGGCCTCCTCGGCGAGGGAACCGAAGACCATCTCGCTGCTGACGGCCGCGACCCCGCCCAGGACCAGTGCCGAGCGGATCAGTGAGCGACGTGACATCTCCATACCCGTGACAACGACCACACGTGTCGGTGGTTACCCGCTGGTAGAGCGGTCACGGGGGCTGCGCCCGATCCGCCCGACGTAGCGTTGGACAGGCTGGTTCGTTGACGGGATCATTCGGGGCGACACCCCGTGAGCACCGCCCGCCTGCCTGGAGGAGTACGTCGACATGGCTGAAGAGCCGAAGCCGGAGAAGCTGGAGAAGCTGCACCGGCTCGAGGACCTGAGCACCAAGGACCTCAAGACCGTGATCGACAAGGGGAGCCACGTGCGACTCCCCGCGAACTGGTCCCTGATCTGGGAGAAGACCCCGGCCGACAAGGCGTACCTGATCGTCGACGGCGAGGTCTCGGTGCGCAAGGGCGGCCAGGAGGTCGCGAAGCTCGGCCCCGGTGACGTGATCGGCGAGATGGCGATCGTGGGCCACAAGCTGCGCTCGGCCAGCGTGGTCAGCCTGACCCCGGTGGAGGTCATCCACTTCACCAAGGAGTCGCTCGAGGAGCTGCTCGAGGAGGTGCCCGCCTTCGGTGAGGCCCTGCGCGAGACCACCTCGGACCGGCTGGGCAGCCCGAAGAGCTGAACCCGCGCCATGGGAGACGGTCCCGAAGACCGGCCTGACTCACACCAGCTGATCGACCGGCTCGAGGCGTACCTCCTCGGCGAGGAACCTGCGCTCACCGGCGAGCAGGTCGCCGCGGACGTCGGCATCGACTTCGAGGCCGCGCGGCAACGCTGGCGCTCGCTGGGCTTCAGTGCCGTCGAGGACGACGTTCAGGCCTTCACGCACGCCGACGTCGATGCCCTGCGACTCACCGAGGAGCTCAGCGACCTCGGCTTCGTGGAGGCGGCGGACGAGCAGGCGCTGATCCGCTCGTTGGGGCGGAGCTTCGCCCGGCTCGCCGAGTGGCAGATGGGCCTGCTCGCCAAGCAGATCGACCTCGACACGATGTCGGTGGAGGAGGTCTCGGAGGTGATGACCCGGCTCGTGCCGGCGGTCGAGTCGCTGCAGAGCTACGTCTGGCGCCGGCACACACTGGCCGCGGCGTCGCGCCTGCTCCTCGCGGCCGAGCGCGACGACACGGAGGGGCACGAGCCCGCCGACGCCGATGGCGAGCTCCGCGGCGTGGGCTTCGCGGACATCGTCAACTACACCCGGCAGAGCCGGTCCCTGAGCCGGTCGGAGCTGACCGCCCTCGTCGACGACTTCGAGGCCCGGGCGCTGGAGATCGTCACGGCCCACGACGGCCGGATCGTGAAGACCATCGGCGACGAGGTGCTGTTCGTGGCAGACGAGCCCGCCCAGATCGCCCACATCGGGCTCGAGCTGGTCGAGGAGCGCCTGCGGAACGAGGACTTCCCCGAGCTGCGCGTGGGGCTCGCCTGGGGTCCGGTCGTGGCCCGGCTCGGCGACGTACTCGGGCCGGTCGTCAACGTGGCCTCGCGCCTGACCTCGACCGCACGGCCGGGGCGGGTCCTGACCGACCGCGCCCTTGCCGACGAGCTCCAGGACGACGAGCACTTCGAGCTGCGTCGCCTGCGTCGTACGGCGGTCAAGGGCTACCGCCGACTCGAGCCCTGGGGCCTCAAGCGCCGCGAGAGCGACGACTGAGGGTCATCCCTCCGGCACGAGCGCGGGGAGCACGTCCGCCGGGTCGTCGACGAGGTGGAGGAGCGGCTCGAGCGGTCGCCCGACCGCGAGGGCACAGATGAGGGGCCACGCCGGCAGCGTGGTGGTCCAGTACTCCCTGCCGACGAACACCATCGGGGCCACGTGCGTCGGCCTCGGCGTAGAAGTTCGAGCATGCCGCCTGGAAGACCTCCTGCACGGTCCCGGCGGCTCCTGGCAGGAAGACCAGGCCGCGCCGGCAGACCGCGAGCAGGACGTCCTCGCGGATCGCGTTGCGGAAGTACTTCGCGATCGCGGAGCAGAACGGGTTCGGCGGCTCGTGGCCGTAGTGCCACGTGGGGATGCCCAGGGAGCGACCGGAGTCCGGGAGGTCCTGCACGGCCCCCAGCGCGACGTCGGCCCAGGCCGTCACGTCCTCGAACCCGGGCACGCCGCCGACGGCTCTCACGACGCCCTCGACGACCGCCGCCGGCTCCTCGGACAGCCGGGCGCCGAGGTTGGCGGCCTCCATCGCGCCGGGCCCACCACCCGTGGCGACGGTCAGTCCGCGGGCGGCGAGGTCGTGACCCAGGAGCGCCGCGTCGACGTACGCCGGGTCGGTGCGCCGCAGCGCGTGGCCACCCATGACGCCGACGATCGGCCGGTCCCGGGTGTACTCCTCGAGGGCGTCGTCGACCGAGTTGTCGTGCAGCGCGACGGCGAGCAGGTGCTGCAGGTCGTGGCCGTTCGAGGCAGCCGTGGACCAGGCGTGGATCACCGCGTCCGGGGTGTAGCCGTAGCCGTCGGGCAGGCCGTCGTAGAGCTCCGCAGGGGTGTAGAGCGCCGAACGCCACGGGTCGAAGGGGAGGTCGGGCAGCGCCGGGAAGACCAGCGCGCCACCGGTGCGCAGGTGCTCGGCGAACGCGTCGGACATCCGGCACCCCAGGAACAGGGCGCCCCGGGGGTCGAGACCGGTGAGCCGGGACTCGTACGGGCCGAGGTCGAGGTCCTGCACCTGCCAGCCCGCCATCGCGCGGCCACCGGCGTCCAGCGCGGCCTCGAGCCGGGCGATCGTGTCGATCTCGAGGGTCGCGGGCGCCGCCACGGGAGGCACCGGGTTGTCGTGCTGCACGCGCCGATCATGACTGTGTGACCGAAACTTCGGCTACTGCGCGAAGTAACGCGCGCAATTCGCAGTTTCACCGGCCAACCAGTGAAACTGCGGACCCCAGGGCCGCCTACGCTCGCCCGGTGACACCGAACGTCTCCTACGCCCTGCTCGACGCCGCGATCATCGCGGGACGCGGGGAGGAGCCGGTCGTCGTGGCGGGGCGGCGGGAGTGGACGCACGCGCGGCTGCTGGAGGAGGTCGCTGCCCTCGGTGGCGTGCTGCGCCATCTCGGCATCGGGGTCGCGGTGCCGTGCGTGGTCGCGCTCGACGACGACCTCGACGCCGTCGTGGCCGCCCTGGCGATCGCGCGGCTCGGGGGTGTGGTGACGACCGGCGACGACCCGTCCGCGCCCGTGGTGCTGGTGGGCGCCGACTCCTCGTTGCCGAGCGAGGGCCGGGTCCGGGTGGTGCACGGGCCGCCCGGCAACGCGGTCGAGGAGCCGGACCTCGACTGGGTCGTGATGATCCGTGCCGGTCGCACCGACCCCGCCGGGTGCGAGGTGCTCGCGCCCGAGGCGGCGTACTCCCCGGAGCGGAGCGTGGCCGAGCAGATCGCCGTCCTCGACGGGCTCGCGACGCCCTACGACGCGGCGGAGCTGCGCCGCCTGCTGCAGGCCTGACGGGACCACCCGGACGGGTCCTAAGGTGGGGCCATGACCAGCTACCTCGAGGGCAGCAACGCTGCCCGCGCCGCCGTCGAGAACGCCCCCCACCAGCTCTACATCGGCGGGAAGTGGATCGACGCCACCGGGGGCGCGACGTTCGGCGTGGAGGACCCCGCGACCGGGGAGACCCTGTGCGAGGTCGCCGACGCGACTCCCGAGGACGCGATGCGAGCGCTCGACGCCGCGGTCGGCGCCCAGGCCGACTGGGCCGCGACCTCGCCCAACGAGCGCTCCGAGATCCTCTACCGCGCCTTCCAGGCCCTGGGCGAGCGCAGCGACGAGCTCGCCCTGCTGATGACCCTGGAGATGGGCAAGTCCCTGGCCGAGGCGAAGGGCGAGATCAGCTACGCCGCGGAGTTCTTCCGCTGGTTCTCCGGTGAGGCGCTACGGCTCGACGGCTACTACAAGCAGGCCGGCAACGGGCAGAGCCGCGTGCTCGTGATGCGCCAGCCGATCGGCCCCTGCTTCTTCATCACCCCGTGGAACTTCCCCACCGCCATGGGTACCCGCAAGATCGGCCCGGCCATCGCCGCCGGCTGCACGATGGTGGTCAAGCCGGCACAGCAGACGCCGCTCTCGATGCTGGCCCTGGCCCAGCTGCTCGAGGACTGCGGCTTGCCTCCCGGTGTGCTCAACGTCGTGACCGCGACGTCGTCGGGCAAGGTCTCCGAGCCGATCATCAAGGACTCGCGGCTGCGCAAGCTCAGCTTCACCGGCTCCACCGAGGTCGGCCGGGTGCTGATGGCCCAGGCCGCCGACCAGGTGCTGAAGACCTCGATGGAGCTCGGCGGCAACGCGCCGTTCCTGGTCTTCGAGGACGCCGACCTCGACGCGGCGGTCGAGGGCGCCATGATCGCCAAGATGCGCAACGTCGGTGAGGCGTGCACCTCGGCCAACCGCTTCCACGTCCACGAGTCCGTGGCCGAGGAGTTCGCCTCGAAGCTGGCCGAGCGGATGGGCTCCCTGAAGATCGGCCACGGGGCCGACGAGGGCACCGACGTCGGTCCGCTCATCGACGCCACCCAGCGCGACAAGGTCGCCGAGCTCGTCGACGACGCCGTCAGCAAGGGCGCCAAGGCGCTCACGGGGGGTGGGGCGCGTGAGGGCGCGGGCTACTTCTTCGAGCCGACCGTGCTGACCGGCATCGCCGACGACGCGCGGGTCCTCGCCGAGGAGATCTTCGGCCCGGTGGCCCCCATCGCCACCTTCACCGAGGAGCAGGAGGCCATCGACGCGGCCAACCGCACCGAGTTCGGCCTGGTGGCCTACGTGTTCACCCGCGACCTCGACCGTGCGCTCAGGGTGGCGGAGAAGCTGGAGTCCGGGATGCTCGGACTGAACCAGGGCCTGGTCTCGAACGCCGGTGCGCCGTTCGGCGGGGTCAAGCAGTCCGGCATCGGTCGCGAGGGCGGCAACGAGGGCATCGGGGAGTACCTCGAGACCAAGTACGTCGCCATCAAGGTCTGAGCGCGCCCGCCGAGCTCGCCAGGCGGGCGTAGCGAAGAGATTGCGTCTCGAAATCCACGAGGAGGTATCCGTGCGGCCGGCGGCATCGGTGACCGGATGGTGTGCAGTGCTCGGTGGTGCCGCCTTCGTGGCGGCCTGTCTCCTGCAGAACACCGCACCGCAGGGCTGCATCGGTGACGAGTGCTCCTCGCGCCCGATGCGTGACGGACCGGCCTCGGCCGCGGTCGTCGGGTGTGCCGCGGCGCTGCTGATCGCGGTCAGCGTCGCGGGCCTGCTCCTCCTGGCCCGGCAGCGCGGTGGTACCGGCCCCGTGGGTCTCGTCGGCGCGGTGGCGGGCGGCCTCGGCCTGGCGCTCCTGGCGGCAGCCGGAGTGGTGGGGTACTACGAACCGGACTTCGCCCAGATGCCCGGCCTGGTGGTGCCCGGCGTGCTCCTCGCCGTCGTGGGTCTGCTGCTGCTCGCCTACGGCGTCTACCGGGCCGGCGTGCTGCCGACCTGGCTGACCGTGCTGGTGCTCGCGTGCGTGCTGCTGATGGGCGCCGCCAACGAGCAGACCTCGAGGGTCTTGCTGGCGGTGCCGTTCGGGGTGGCATGGATGCTCGTCGGCGTGGTCGTCCTCCGACCGGCCGAGGTCACCGCAGCCCGAGCACCTGCCTAGCCCTGGCCGCCATCTGCGACTCCCCGAGCGCGTTCGGGTGCACGATCACCGGGTTGGTGGTGCCCACCACGGGCTCGATCCACCGGGTGCCGATCGGCTTGCAGGCGTCGTGGCCGTTGGAGACACCGGACATGTCGACGTACGTCGACCCGGTCGCTGCGGCGGCGCGCCGCACCGCGTCGTTCAGGGTCGCCTGCAGGTGGCGCAGGTAGGGGACGTCACCGGTGGCCACCGGCAGCTGCGGGAAGCACCCGACGCTGGCGGGGACGATCCACGGGTAGCCCAGGATCGCGACGCGGGCCTTGGGCGCCTTGGCTCGGACGGCCTTGAGCGCCTTGACGAGCGAGGGGTACGTCGTGCTGCGGATGGTGTTCTCGAACGAGCTGCCGTAGCGGTCCTTGCACGGGCTGCCCTGACCAGCGGTGCTGATGCCCGCGGCACCGCACTCGACGATGCTGTCGATGAACACGCCGCTGTCGTTGCCGCCGATGGTCATCGTGACCAGACGGGTCTGTGCGCTCAGGGCATCGAGCTGTGGTGCGACGCCCGGCGACTGGGAGGTGAAGTAGTCCTTCGTCTCGGCGGCACCACAGGTGACGTCCTTGAGCTGGGCGCCGGTGGCGGCCGCGATCACG
Organism: uncultured Actinomycetota bacterium; assembly: GCA_963794435.1. Classification (GTDB taxonomy): domain Bacteria; phylum Actinomycetota; class Actinomycetes; order Propionibacteriales; family Nocardioidaceae; genus Marmoricola. Next base: position 139,357 of record CAWCDX010000028.1, on the reverse strand, counting down.
TGCGGGTAGTTGACCGTCGAGCGCAGGCACTGCGGCGGAGCCGTCGGGTCGGGCGGGACGTTGCCCGAGGCGGCACTGTAGGAATCGCCCATCGCCACGTAGGTGAGGGCCGGGGCGGCCGAGGTGGGCGACGGCGCCACCAGGCCCAGCACTCCAGCGGTCAGTGCGGTGAGCGAGAGGGCGATGAGGCGACGGTGCACGAAGGCTCCTTCGGGTGGGGGCGACCCACTGTTCAACGCCAGCCCGGCGCCGACGTCACGCCACCCCGCCCGGTTGCCTCGGGTCGGCGACCCCGGTCCTGTCAGAATCGCGGACGTGACTGCACCCGCCCCAGGACCGGACCACCGACGCCGGGACGTCGTGATCCTCGGGTCGACCGGATCGGTCGGCACCCAGGCCCTGGAGGTCGTACGCCGCAACCCGGACCGCTTCCGCGTGGTGGGGTTGACCGCCGGCGGCTCGCAGGAGCAGCTCTTCGCGCAGCAGGTGGCCGAGTTCGCGCCGGCCTTCCACGGGCTCGGCGAGGAGGCGAGCGTCGAGGCCGCGGGGAGGGGGTGCGACGTGGTGCTCAACGCGATCACCGGCGCCGTCGGGCTGCGGCCGACGGTGGCGGCGCTGGAGTCCGGCAACGTCCTGGCGCTGGCCAACAAGGAGTCGCTGATCATCGGCGGGCCCGTGGTCACCGAGCTGGCCGCGCCGGGGCAGATCGTGCCGGTCGACAGCGAGCACAGCGCGCTCGCACAGTGCCTGCGAGGAGGTGCCCCGGAGGAGGTGCGGCGGCTCGTCCTGACCGCGAGCGGTGGCCCGTTCCGCGGTCGCAGCCGTGAGGACCTCCACGACGTCACCCCGGAGGAGGCGCTGGCCCACCCCACCTGGGACATGGGACCGGTCGTGACGATCAACTCGGCGACCTTGGTCAACAAGGGGCTGGAGGTGATCGAGGCCCACCTGCTCTTCGGCATCCCGTTCGACCGGATCGAGGTCGTGGTGCACCCGACCAGCGTGGTGCACTCGATGGTGGAGTTCGTCGACGGCTCGACGCTCGTCCAGGCCAGTCCTCCCACGATGCTGATCCCGATCGCCCTCGGCCTGGCCTGGCCCGACCGGCTGCCCGACACGGCGCCGGCGGTGGACTGGACGACCCGGCAGACCTGGGACTTCCAACCCCTCGACGACGCGGCCTTCCCCGCCGTAGGACTGGCCCGGGAGGCTGGAGCGCGAGGTGGCACCGCACCGGCCGTCTACAACGCCGCCAACGAGGTCTGCGTCGAGGCCTTCCGCCAGGGCCGGCTGCCGTTCACCGGCATCGTCGACACGATCTCAGCCGTCCTTCAAGATCACCCCGTATCCTCGGACCGGTCGTCCTCGCTGGGGGTCGACGAGGTGCTGGCCGCGGACGCATGGGCGCGTGACCAGGCCACAAGCCTGCTGGGGGACAACGGATGACCGCGCTCGCCTACACCGTGGGTGTCCTCGTGTTCGCGTTCGGGGTCGCGTTCTCCATCGCGCTGCACGAGCTGGGCCACCTGATCCCGGGCAAGCTCTTCAACGTCAAGGTCACGCAGTACTTCGTCGGCTTCGGCCGGACCCTGTGGTCGACCGTGCGCGGGGAGACCGAGTACGGCCTGAAGGCGATCCCGCTCGGCGGCTACTGCAAGCTGGTCGGGATGGTGCCCCCGAACCCGGAGGAGGCAGAGGCCGACCCGGGGGTGGTGCGCAGCCGCAAGACGGGGATGTTCGCGCAGCTGGTCAGCGACGCCAAGGCGGCCGAGTACGAGCAGGTCGACCCGCACGACCACGACCGGCTGTTCTACAACAAGCCCTGGTGGCAGCGCATCATCATCATGGGCTCCGGTGTGGCCATCAACCTGGTGCTGGCGTTCGTCCTCTTCGCGATCGCCTTCATGGGCATCGGGATCCCCGTGGCCAGCACCACGATCGGCGGCGTCTCCAAGTGCGTCGTGGCGGTCACCAAGACCAACCTCGACGCGCCCGCACGCGCGTGCCGCGCCACCGATCCCGTCGCGCCGGCGATGGCGGCGGGTTTCAAGCCGGGCGACCACGTGGTCTCGTTCAACGGTCGCCGGATCACCGACTGGTCCCAGGTGCAGCACGAGATCCGCCAGAACGGCGATCGCGTGGCCACGGTCGTGGTCCTGCGCGACGGCAAGCGGGTCACGCTGCGGCCCCGGACGGTCGTCTCCACCGTCGCCGAGCTGAAGGACACCACGAAGATCACCAAGGCCGGCTTCCTCGGCGTCGTACCCACGACCGAGAAGCAGCGCCAGAACGTCGGGTTCGTCGTGGACACGATGGCGACCGGCACCAAGCAGACCGTCGAGACGATCGGGCACCTGCCCCAGAAGCTCTACCACGTGGCCCGGGCCTCGGTCGGGCTGGAGAAGCGCGACATCAACAGCCCGATCAGCATCGTGGGTGCCGGCCGGGTGGCCGGCGAGGTCGCCTCGCAGCACCGGGTCTCCCTCGGCGACCGCGCCTTCCAGATCCTCGCCCTGCTCGCCGGGCTGAACCTCTTCCTGGGGCTGGTCAACCTGGTCCCGCTGCCGCCCTTCGACGGCGGCGGCATCGCCACCACGCTGTACGAGACCGTACGTCGCGCCATCGCCCGCCTCCGCGGCAAGCCCGACCCGGGCGGTGTCGACAGCGCCAAGCTGCTGCCGGTGACCTACGTGATGGCGGTGCTGATCCTGCTGATGAGCCTGATCCTGGTCTACGCCGACATCGTCGCGCCCGTCTCGCTGAGCTGAGGCTGGCGTCCAGCGCGCATGCAACGCGGCGTCACTGCCGCTGCAGACGCGTCAGGACACCTGTACGGCGCGACCAACACCGAGTGACATGTGGTGCGGAACCGGAACCTAGACTCGACCACATGACTGCTGTCTCCCTCGGCATGCCCGAGGCGCCGCCCCCGGTGCTCGCCCCCCGTCGCCCGACCCGGCAGATCCGCGTCGGCAAGGTCGGTGTCGGCAGCGAGTCGCCGGTGTCGGTCCAGTCGATGACCACGACGCTGACCGCCGACATCAACAGCACGCTGCAGCAGATCGCCGAGCTCACCGCCTCCGGGTGCGACATCGTCCGGGTCGCCTGCCCGTCGGCCGACGACGCCGAGGCGCTGCCGGCCATCGCCCAGAAGTCCCAGATCCCGGTCATCGCCGACATCCACTTCCAGCCGAAGTACGTCTTCGCCGCGATCGAGGCCGGCTGTGCCGCCGTACGCGTCAACCCCGGCAACATCAAGAAGTTCGACGACCAGATCAAGGAGATCGCGCAGGCGGCCAAGGACCACGGCACCTCGATCCGGATCGGCGTCAACGCGGGCTCGCTGGACAAGCGGGTCATGGAGAAGTACGGCAAGGCCACCCCCGAGGCCCTGGTCGAGTCGGCGGTCTGGGAGGCGTCACTGTTCGAGGAGCACGACTTCCACGACTTCAAGATCTCGGTCAAGCACAACGACCCGGTCGTGATGGTGCGTGCCTACGAGCTGCTCGCCGAGGCCGGCGACTGGCCGCTGCACCTCGGCGTGACCGAGGCCGGCCCGGCCTTCCAGGGCACGATCAAGTCGGCCACCGCCTTCGGGGCGCTGCTCAGCCAGGGGATCGGCGACACCATCCGCGTCTCGCTCTCCGCGCCCCCGGTCGAGGAGGTCAAGGTCGGCATCCAGATCCTCCAGTCGCTGAACCTGCGTCCGCGCAAGCTCGAGATCGTCTCCTGTCCCTCGTGCGGCCGTGCCCAGGTCGACGTCTACAAGCTCGCCGACGAGGTCACCGCCGGGCTCGACGGCCTCGAGGTGCCGCTGCGCGTGGCCGTCATGGGCTGTGTCGTGAACGGTCCGGGCGAGGCGCGTGAGGCCGACCTCGGCGTCGCCTCGGGCAACGGCAAGGGCCAGATCTTCGTCAAGGGCGAGGTGATCAAGACCGTGCCCGAGTCGCAGATCGTGGAGACCCTGATCGAGGAGGCCATGCGGATCGCCGAGGGGATGGAGTCCGAGGAGGGCGCCAGCGCCGAGGTCAGCGTCTCCTAGCCGGTCGGGGCGGCCAGCGCCGTCCTGATCAGCAGCAGCGCGGCCTGGCTGGAGCGCCAGCCGCTGCTCTCGGTGGAGAGGAACTGCAGGTCCTTGACCGCCTTCGTGGTCGCTGCGGTGTTCCCGAGGTCGATCACGGAGGCCTGCTCCCAGCCGGGGCCCTGCTGCTGGGTCGCGATCGGCGCCTGGGCCGCGAGGGTCTTCAGCGCGGCGGCGACCAGGGCCGGGTTGGGCGGTCGCACCGGCTTGGGCCGCTTCACGTGCACCGTGTGCTTCTTCGTCTTGGGGAGCGGGGTGGGGGTGGGCGCGGGGGGCCACGGACCGGCGGCGTAGGTCTGCGCGTCGTCCTTGACCAGCGCCAGCTGCGCCTCCATGTCGAAGGCGGTGAGCCGGGCGCTGAACGCCTTCAGCGCCGAGATCGCCTGCTCCTGCTCGTCGAGCCGGTCGCCACAGTCGGCCTTGGTGGCGGTCGCCTGGTAGTAGTCCACGGTCGCGGCCACCGTGTTCCACCGCTGGGGCAGGGCCGAGGGCTGCGTGAGCTTGGCCTGGGGTGCGATGTCCTCGCCGAGCTGGTGCCACTTCGCGCGGCAGCCGAGCGCCGCCTTGGACGGCTGGTCCTGCTTCTGCCCGCCGTCGTCCCCGCAGCCGATGAGCGTCGTGAAGCCGAGTGCTGCCACCAGGGCAGCGGAGAGGAGTCGGGGGCCCGGCATGGTGGTCAAACTAGCCGCTTCTCGCCCGCTGACCGCCCGAACACCATGATCAGGGCTGCCGTAGGCTCCCCCGCGTGGGCAGGTCCATCGGGAGTGTCCGGGTCCTGGGCCCCGGCGACGTCGCGGCGGCACTCGCCGTGATCGGCCGTGACCCCGTCGTCAACGTCTTCGCCGACTACCGCACCCGGATCACCCAGCTCGACACGCGCTGGCTCGGCGGCGAGATGTGGGGGTACGTCGAGGACGACGAGCTGGTCTCGCTGTGCCACATCGGCGCCAACCTGGTGCCGGTCAACGCCACTCCCGCCGCGTGTGACGCCTTCGCCGAGCGCGCGATCCGCTCGGGTCCGAAGAGCTCCACGATCGTCGGGCCGCACGACGCCGTCGCCCAGCTCTGGGACCGGCTCGAGGGCACGTGGCCGACCCCGCGCGACCAGCGCTGGGACCAGCCGCACCTGGTGGCGCGCCAGCCCGCCTCCATCGAGTGCGACCCGCTGGTGCGTCGTACGTCCAAGGAGCAGACCGACGTGCTCTACCCGGCCTGCGTGGCGATGTACACCGAGGAGGTCGGTCTCTCCCCGGAGGCCGACGGCGGGCGCGACCTCTACCGCGCGCGGGTCAACCAGCTGGTCGGGCGTGGTTGGTCGTTCTCCCGGATCGAGGACGACCGGGTGGTGTTCAAGGCCGAGGTGGCCTGCGCGACGCCCAGCGCCTGCCAGATCCAGGGCGTGTACGTCGACCCGGAGCTGCGCGGACGCGGGTTGTGCAGCTCGGGGATGGCCACCGTCCTGGCCGAGTGCCTCCGCGACATCGCGCCCACGGTCTCGCTCTACGTCAACGCGCACAACTACAGCGCGCGGGCCGCCTACGAGAAGGCGGGCTTCGAGCAGGTCGGAACCTTCTCGACCATCATGTTCTGAGGCGCACTAGGGTCACCGCCATGAGCGACTCGCTGCCCACCGACGTCAAGGTCCTCGCCGGCATCCTCGGTGTCTCCGGGGTCATCCACCTGGTGCGTCCCGAGACCTACGAGCCGATCATGCCCGAGGTGGTGCCGGCCCATCGTGCGGTGATCCTGGCGAGCGGCGTGGCCGAGCTGCTCTGCAGCGCCGGACTGCTGCACCCCCGCGCCCGGAGGCTGGCGGGCTGGGCCAGCATCGCGCTCCTGCTCGGCGTCTACCCGGCCAACATCAAGATGGCCATCGACGCCGGCCAGACCGAGAACACCGGCTTCAAGGCGGCGGCGTGGAGCAGGCTGCCGCTCCAGCTGCCGATGATCCGCTCGGCGTGGAAGGCCGCGCGCTCCGCGTAACCCGTTCGTGCGCTCGGCGCGCCCGCGACTAGCCTTCACGCCGTGATACTTCGCATGTCGACCCTGTTCGTCCGGACCCTGCGCGAGGACCCGGTGGACGCCGAGGTGCCCAGCCACCGGTTGCTCGTCCGTGCCGGCTACATCCGCCGGGCAGCGCCCGGCATCTACTCCTGGTTGCCGCTCGGCCTGCGGGTCTACAAGAAGGTCGAGCACATCATCCGCGAGGAGATGGACGCGATGGGTGCGCAGGAGCTGCGCTTCCCCGCCCTCCTGCCCCGCGAGCCCTACGAGGCGACCGGACGCTGGACCGACTACGGCGACGGCATCTTCCGGCTCCAGGACCGCAAGGGCAACGACTACCTCCTCGGTCCGACGCACGAGGAGATGTTCACCCTCACCGTGAAGGACCTCTTCTCCTCCTACAAGGACCTGCCCGTCTGGCTGTACCAGATCCAGACGAAGTACCGCGACGAGGCGCGACCCCGCGCCGGCCTCATCCGGGGCCGCGAGTTCGTGATGAAGGACAGCTACTCCTTCGACACCAGCGACGAGGGGCTCGACGCCTCCTACGCGGCCCACCGTGCGGCGTACATCAAGACCTTCGACCGCTTCGGCTTCGACTACGTCATCGTCAAGGCGATGTCGGGCGCCATGGGCGGCTCGAAGTCCGAGGAGTTCCTCGCCCGCAGCCCCGTGGGTGAGGACACCTACGTGCGCTGCACGAAGTGCGACTACGCCGCCAACGTCGAGGCGGTGGCCGTCCGCCCGCCGCCACCGATCCCGTACGACGACCTGCCTCCCGCGCACGCCGAGCAGACGCCGGACACGCCGACCATCGACACGCTCGTGGACCACCTCAACGAGGTCTTCGCGCGCACCGACGGCCGCCCCTGGGGTGCGGCCGACACCCTGAAGAACGTCGTCTTCTCGGTGCGTCACCCCGACGGCCGCACCGAAGCCCTGGCCTTCGGGGTACCGGGGGACCGCGACGTCGACACCAAGCGGCTGGAGGCCTACCTCGGCGAGGGCGTGGTCTTCGAGCCCTTCTCCGAGGCCGAGTTCGCGGCGCAGCCGACGCTGGCCAAGGGCTACATCGGCCCGGGCTCGCTCGGGGCCGACAAGCCTGCGGGCATCCGCTACCTGCTCGATCCCCGCGTCGTCGACGGCACGGCCTGGGTGACCGGCGCCGACGTCAGCGGCAGCCACGTGCTCGACCTCGTGGCCGGCCGCGACTTCACCGGCGACGGCGTCGTCGAGGTGGCCGACGTCCGAGACGGCGACCCCTGCCCGAACTGCGACGACGGGGTCCTCGAGACCGCGCGCGGCATCGAGATGGGCCACATCTTCCAGCTCGGCCGCAAGTACGCCGATGCGCTGGGCCTCCAGGTCCTCGACGAGAACGGCAAGCTGGTCACGGTGACGATGGGCTCCTACGGCATCGGGGTCTCGCGGGCCGTCCCCGTGATCGCCGAGGACAACCACGACGAGCTCGGCCTGGTCTGGCCACGCGAGGTCGCCCCGGCCGACGTGCACATCGTGGCCACGGGCAAGGACGCCGCCGTGTTCGAGGCAGCGGCGACGCTGGCCGGGGGCCTGTCCGCGGCCGGCCTCGACGTGCTCTACGACGACCGGCCGAAGGTCAGCCCCGGAGTGAAGTTCAAGGACGCCGAGCTGATCGGCGTGCCCACGATCGTCACCGTCGGCCGTGGCCTCGTCGACGGCAACGTCGAGGTCAAGGACCGCCGCTCCGGGGAGCGCGTCGAGGTCCCCGTCGACGACGCCGTCAGCCACCTCGTGGGAGTCGTTCGCGGCTGAGCAGCGCCAGGGCCCTTCGAGACGGTTGCTGCGCAACCTCCTCAGGGACCCCGCTCTTCGGGTCCCTGAGGAGGGCCGTCAAGGCCCGTCTCGAAGGGCCTGGCCCTCGATCTGGTCGAGGTCGTCCTCGGTGGGGTCCCAGTCGCCGTCGACGACTCCGTCGCGCACCTCGTGGGGGTCGTGCGCGGCTGAGCAGCGCCAGGGCCCTTCGAGACGGTTGCTGCGCAACCTCCTCAGGGACCCCGCTCTTCGGGTCCCTGAGGAGGGCCGTCAAGGCCCGTCTCGAAGGGCCGGCCTCAGATCTGGTCGGCGTCTCGGTGGGGTCCCAGTCGCCGTCGACGACTCCGTCGCGCACCTCGTGGGGGTCGTGCGCGGCTGAGCAGCGCCAGGGCCCTTCGAGACGGTTGCTGCGCAACCTCCTCAGGGACCCGGCTGTTCGGGTCCCTGAGGAGGGCCGTCAAGGCCCGTCTCGAAGGGCCGGCTCAGATCTGGTCGAGCTCGTCGAGGTCGTCCTCGGTGGGGTCCCAGCGCAGCGCGGCGGCGTTGGTGCGCACCTGCTCCGCGCGGGAGACACCCGAGATCACGCTGGCCACGGCCGGCTGCGCGGCCAGGCCGGCGATGGCGACGTCGAGGAGGGAGAGCCCCCTCTTCTCGGCGTACGTCGAGAGCGCCTCGATGCGGTCCCAGTCGGCCTTCTCCAGCCAGCCCGCGCGGCTCGCGTCGAGGTCTGCGCGGGAGCCGGAGGGGGCGGCCTGGCCGCGCTGGTACTTGCCGGTGAGCAGGCCGTACTCGAGCGGGAAGAACGGCAGGATCCCGAGGCCGAAGCGCTCGGAGGCAGGTGCGACCTCCTCCTCGACGGTGCGGTCGAGCAGCGAGTAGCGGTTCTGCACCGACACGAAGGCCTCGAGCCCCTTGGTCTCCGAGGTCCACGCCGCGTCGGCCACCTGCCAGCCCGCGAAGTTGGAGCACCCGACGTAGCGCACCTTGCCCTCACGCACCAGCTCGGTGAGCGCGCCGAGGGTCTCCGCGATCGGTGTCACCGGGTCGGGGGCGTGCAGCTGGTAGAGGTCGATGTGGTCGGTCTGCAGTCGCCGGAGGCTGGCCTCGACCGCGCGCCGTACGTAGCGCCTCGACCCGCGGACGCCGTGGTCCTCGCCGTTGGCGCCCTGCATGTCCATGCCGAACTTGGTGGCCACCACGAAGTCCTCGCGACGACCCTGGAGCGCGACGCCGAGCAGCTCCTCGCTGGCTCCGGGGTGCTCGCCGTAGATGTCGGCGGTGTCGAGCAGGGTGACGCCGACGTCCTGGGCCGCGTCGAGGATCTCGTTCACGCCGTCCTGGTCGACACGCCTGCTGAAGGCGTTGGTGCCGATCCCGACCGCGCTGACCATCAGTCCCGAGCGCCCGAGCGGGCGGTAGTCCATCTCCATGCTCTCGACCCTACGAGGCGGCGCTACCGTGCGCTCATGCAGCCCGACGCCGTCATCTTCGACTGGGGAGGCACCCTCACCCGGTGGCACGACATCGACTTCCACGCGGAGTCGCTGGCCCTGGCGCACGCGGTCGTCGAGTCCGACCACCCGGTCGACGTGCACGCCGAGGCGCTGCACCGTGCGAACCAGGTGGTCTGGGGACGCAGCCGTGACCGCCAGCAGAGCGCGACCGTGGCCGACCTGTTCACCGAGGCGGGGCTCGCGCACGACCCGGACCTGCTGGTGCACTACCGGGAGTTCTGGGAGCCGCACACTCCTACCGACCCCCAGGTGCGGCCGCTGTGGAGCGGGCTGCGGCAGCGGGGGATCAAGGTCGGCGTGCTGTCCAACACGATCTGGCCGCGGGAGTGGCACGAGGACTTCTTCCGCCGTGACGGCGTGCTCGACCTGATCAACGGCGCCGTCTACACCAGCGAGGTGCCGTGGACGAAGCCCGCTCCGGAGGCGTTCCGGGCCGCGATGGCCGCCGTCGGGGTGACCGACCCCTCACGATGTGTCTACGTCGGCGACCGGCTCTACGACGACATCTGGGGCGCCCACCAGGCGGGACTGAAGGCGATCCACATCCCGCACAGCGTCATCCCTGTCGAGCAGGTCGGCCACAGCGAGGGCGAGCCCGATGCCGTCGCCCACGAGCTCGCCGAGATCCCGGGGCTGTTGGCGGCGTTGTGACCCGCTGGTCGGGCCAGGGATCGACTCCCCTCAGCCCGAGGCGCCGCCGGTGAAGTTCCACGAGGCGAGCCGCAGGGCCGGGCAGCCCAGGCGCGGGGAGGTCGTGGAGTAGGTGTCACCGGGGATCGGCGTCGCGGTGCGGCCGACCCCCAGCACCTGACCGGGAGCGAGGGCGTCCGAGTAGGACTGGGTGAACCGGAAGTTCTTCACCGGCGCGGTGACCTGGCCGTCCTCGATCAGCCAGACGCCGTTGCGGGTCAGGCCGGTCAGGACGAGCTTGCGGGAGTCCAGGACGCGCGTGTACCAGAAGTCGCTGACCAGGATCCCGCGCTCGACCCCGGCGACGAGCTCGGCCGTCGAGGAGTCGCACACCGGGCCCTCGACCTCGTCCGGTCGGGCCTCCTGCGCGCCGAGCGGCAGGATGGCGAGGTGGCGGGCCATGGCGCCGCCCATGACGCTGTGCCCGGTGCTCTGCACGCCCGCCTCGGCCGCCGTACGCCGGTCGTGCGCCACGGCGACGGACCGCCCCGCCTCCACGAAGGTACGACGCGTCGACGGCGTGCCCTCGCCGTCGAAGCCGAGACTCACCGCGACCGGGTCGTCCACGATCGTCAGCGTGGGATCCAGCTGGTCGGCACCCAGGTCCACGAAGGAGCGGCGCTCGGTGACCATCCGCCCGGCGAAGCCCCAGGCCGCGAGGTTGCCGAGCAGGTCGGCGACGGCGTCGGGTTCGAGCACGACCTCGTAGCGGCCCGGCTCGAGCTCGACCGGCTTGCTCCAGGCCCGGGCCTTCGCCGCGGCGCGGGCCCCCATCGCGCGAGCGTCGAGGTCGGCGAGACGCACGGGCATCGCCCGCGAGACCCCGTCGGCCATGCCCTGGGCGGCCGGCGCTCGCACGACGCCTGCCAGGCCGCACTCGGCCGCCTCGCCGTCGACGGCCTGGCCGGCGCTGTTGGCGAAGGCCACCCGACGATGCGAGGTCCGGACGTAGCCCGCGCTCTCCAGGCCGCCGGCGCCGTCGACGAACCCCGCGACGAGCTCCGCCCGGTCGACGGGCGAGGCCCCGGCGGTCCCGGGATCGGGCGTGGCAGCTGCTCCGGCCGTGGCGGCAGGGGCGAGTCCCGGCCAGCCCGCGTCGAGCGGCGCGACCCCGACGGAGGCGAGGACGCGGCCGACGACGTCCGGCAGGTCGGCTGCGCCCGCGACGGTGCCCGAGGTGGAGGCGGTCCGGCCCTGCGTCGTGCACGACGACGCGGACCGTGGTCAGCGCCTCGGCGACGTTCTGGTGGATGACCGACTCGGCGAACCGGGTCAGCGCCATCTCGTGCTCGGTGACCTCGACGGCCACCTCCGCGCCCGGGAGCGCGGCGCCGACCTGCTCGAGGGCCTGTGCTGCGAGCTCGGTGGCGTTCACGCCTTCACCCCCACCCGCACGTCGCGGAACCGGGCGGGCGCCGCGGGATGGCCGGTGTGGCCGGTCTGACCGGGTTGGCCCTTGCCGCAGTTGGGCGTGCCCCACGCGACGCTCTCGCTGGAGAGCATGTCCATCGAGGCCCAGAACTGCGGGCCGATCCCGGTGTACGTCGGGTTGCGGACCAGCCGGCCGAGCTCGCCGTTCTTGATCTCGTAGCCGACCTCGGTGCCGAACTGGAAGTTCAGCCGGCGGTCGTCGATCGACCACGAGCGGTTGCTCTCCATGTAGATGCCGTCGTCCGTCGCCGCCACGATCTCCTCGAAGGTGTGCGGCCCGGGCTCCAGGCCGACGTTGGTCATCCGGACCATCGGCAGCCGCGCCCAGCCGTCGGCGCGCACGCTGCCGCCGTAGTCGAGGCCGGCGGCGGCCGCGGAGTCGCGCCCTGCCAGCACGCCGACCCAGATCCCCTCGCGGACGGCGTCGCGCTTCGTTGCCGGCGTGCCCTCGTCGTCGTACCCGAAGCTGCCGAGGGCGCCGGGGATGGTCGGGTCGATGGTGATGTTCATCAGCGGCGACCCGTACTTCAGCGATCCGAGCTGGGCGAGGTCGAGCCAGCTCGTCCCGGCGTACGCCGCCTCCCAGCCCAGGATCCGGTCGAGCTCGATGGCGTGGCCGACGGACTCGTGGATCTGCAGGGCGAGCTGCTCGGAGCCGAGGACGAGGTCGGTGGTGCCGCTCGGGCACTCCGGCGCGGTCAGCAGCTCGCGCGCCTCGGAGCCGACGCGCTGGGCGTGGGCGAGGAGGTCGAGCTCCTCGACGAACTCCCAGCCACGCGTCTTGAACTGGCCGCGCGAGGCCGGGTAGGAGCGGCGCTGCGTCTCGTGCTCTCCGACGGCGGTGGCCTGGATGCCGGCGCCGCTCTCACGCACGTGCTGGTCGATGCGGTGGCCCTCGCTGGAGACGAACCACTTCTGCGTCTCCCACAGGTCGTAGGTCGCGATCGCGAGCTCGACGTCCTGCTCGCGCATCAGCTCGGTGGCCCGCACGAGCAGGTCACCCTTGTCGCTGAGCGAGACCTCGAACGGATCCTTGGTGCACTCGCTGGCCCACGACCCGGTGGCCACCTCGCCCGGCACGAGCCCACGGCCGTCACGGCTGACCCGCGCGCTGGCCTTCGCGATCTCGGTGGCCCTGGCCCCGGCGACGCGGACGCTGGCATCCGCGAGGTCGGGGACGGCGAAGAAGCCCCACCCCGAGCCGACCAGTGCCCGCACCCCGATCCCGGAGTCCGCGACCTGGCCGACGTCCTCCACGTCACCGTTGCGGGCCGTCATCGACTCGGTCCGCCGGTGCATCACCCGGGCGTCGGCGTAGACCGCTCCGGCGTCGAGTGCGGCCTGGACGGCGAGCTCCGCAGCGTCGTACTCACTCATGTCTCCGACCCTAGACGGGCCGGGGGCGAGCCCTCACACGCGGTGGAAACCGCTGCAGACGAGCCGCACGTCCGACATCAGCCCGTCGGTCACCCGGTAGTAGCCGACCTGCTCGACCACCGTCGGTCCGTCCCGCGTGTCGACCGACAGGCGGTAGCCGAACGTCCCGGTCGCCATGATCGGGTCGCGCTCGAGCATCCGTACGTCGGTCACGGTCGTGCTGTCGGGGAACCAGGTGTCCAGGACGATCTCTTCGACGCCGACGGGCGTCTCGGCGTCCCAGAAGCGTCGCGGGGTGACCGCGCGGAACCGCACCGGGGTCGTGAACAGCGCTCGCAACCCGGCGCGGTCGCGGGTGGCGATCGCTCTGGCCAACCGCTCGCCCAGCGTCGCGGTGTCAGTAGCTGAAGGTGTTGGCCGGCTCATCGCCGATCCACTCCCACAGCTGGACGGTCCCGCCGAGCTCGGCCTCGGGCACCAGGTCGTCGGCGGACAGGTACCTGCTGTCGAAGCAGATCGGGCAGGTCAGGTAGCGACCGCCCGCGGCGGCGTAGCGCTTGACCAGCTGCTCCAGCGACGGGCAGCCGTCACAGGCGATGCCCCGCGCGACGGACCCGGTGACGAGTCGCACGGCTTCCTTGGTGAGGAACATCAGGGTGGGTCGCTCCGACTCCGCGGCTCCGACGGCGACGAGGAAGGCCACGGTGACCCTCTCGGGATCCTCGAGGCCGGTGGTGAGACTGATGACGGACTTCGTCTTCATGGTGAACTCCTTTGCTCACCAGGAGCCTCCCGTCAGCAGGCGTGCGGTTCATGGGGCCTGCTCCCCATCTTCGACGTCGGGGTGGCCCACCAGTCCGTGCTCGATCGCGTAGAGGGCCGCGCCGGTGCGGTTGGAGACGCCGATCTTGAGGTAGATGTGCTCGAGGTGGTGGCCCACGGTCTTCTGGCTGATCACCAGCCGGTCGGCGATCTGCTTGACGTCGTGTCCGCGCGCCACCAGGCCGAGCACCTCCACCTCGCGACGGGTCAGGCCCGCCGGGGCCGTCGTACGACGCGAGTGCGTGCGGTGGCCGGCAGCGGTCAGGACGGCCTCGGCCGCCGCGCCGTCGAGCCGGCCGGAGCTGACCTCGGCGCGCAGCCGCTTCGCCGCGTCGGCGGCGGTCAGGGCCGGCCGGTGCGGCCGTGGCTCGAGCGAGGTCTGGTAGCTGTCGGCCGCCGAGAGCACCCGCTGCGTCATGGGCAGGGCCGGGCCGCGGAGGCCGCGCGGGTAGCCGGACCCGTCGAGCCGCTCCCGGTGCGCCTCCGCGATGGCGGTCTCGGCCTCGAGCCCGCGGACCCGGTTGAGCACCCGGCCGGTGAAGTAGGGGTAGAGGCGGATGCGCTCCCGGTCGCTGCCCGACAGGGCACCGGACTTCTCCCAGACGGTGTTGGGCACGCCCATCCGGCCGAGGTCGTGCACGTACGCCGCCCGCCGGGCCCGGTCGACGTCCGCAGTGGCGAGCCCGACCCGTCGTGCGGCCGCGTCCGTCAGGGCCGCGACCGCACGCGAGTGCCCGACGGTGAAGGGGCACTTCAGGTCCGCGAAGTCGCCCATGGCCCCGAGCAGCTCGTCGAGCTCGCTGCCGCGCAGCATCAGGTCGTGGTCGGGAGCGAGCTCCAGGGCCCGGTCCCAGACGTCCTCGTCGGGGAGGGCGTCCAGCCGGTCGCGGCAGCGGAGCAGCGCCTCGACGAGGTCGGGGTCGAACTGCTTCCCGCTGCGGGCGCGTGCCATCGCCATGGCTCCGGAGGTGCCGTGCCGCTGCAGGTGCACCTCGCAGGTCTCGCTGAGCTGCACGATGCGCGTCGCGAGCGGGATGTCGGTGCCGCTGCGCCGGGCCGGGAGCCCGGCCCCGTCCCAGCGCTCGAAGGCGCACCCGACGGCGTCGCCGACGGAGGGGTCGAGCCCGATACGGCCGGCCATCAGGCCGGCCGAGAGGCAGTGGGAGTGGATCAGCGCCGCCATCCGGGCGCGGGGCGTGAGCATCATGGCCAGCAGCAGCTGGGCCCGCCTGTGTGGCGGTTGGCCGGAGCCGACGTGACTCATCACGTAGCGGAAGTACGGCAGGCCGGACCAGTCGAACTCATAGGTGCCCGCACGGAAGGCGAGGTCGTCGCCGAACCAGTGGCTGAACTCGTGGGAGTCGGCGTGACAGCCGATCCAGAGCACGAGGTTCGTGTAGTACGCCGTGGCGCGCTCGTCGTCGTCGAGGCCGAGCTCGTCGGCAAGCGTCGAGGCGATCAGCGAGGAGCGCAGCACGTGCTCCATCGGCAGCCCGAGACCGAGGTCGATCGCGATCGACAGCGCGGCCAGCACCTCGGCGCGTCGCGCTCCCACCCTCGACCGGCCGGTCATGTTCGCGACCGTGTGCGCGCCCATGCCTGCAGTCTGCTCACTCAGGCGAGTCCTGGAAAGTCGCTCGGACGCTCGCCGAAGGTGAGCCCGCGGAGTGCGGAGCGGTCAAGAGCCGCGACGGCCCAGGCGCGGTCGCGGCCCGAGGTGTTGGCCACGAGCTCGCCGTAGCTGCGGGTGAGCCGCTGCTCCAGCGTGCGGGCGACGCCGGTCACCTGCGTCGGCGTGTCGATCGGTCCCGGGACGCGGTAGTCGACCAGGGACGCCACCGGGTCCTGGCCCGCGGCGCTGATCATCACGCTCAGCGCGTCGCGCTGGTCGCGGTGGTCCTCGAAGGCGCGGGTCAGCTCGGCCAGCAGGGTCGGGGTGCGCGAGCCGGACGTGCGCGAGCCGAGCACGCCGTACAGGAACACGGCTGCGTGCTCGGCCTCGAGCGCCTTCTGGAGCGCCTCGGCGGGGGTCATCAGCGCGGACCCGAGGGAAGCGTTGCCAGGTGGGTGGACACCGCAGCAGACATGCTGGCGAGCAGCCGGGCGAAGTCGCCGCTCTGGGCCGCGACGGCGAGACCGGCCAGCGTGGCGTGCAGTCGCTGCTCGGTGAGCCGGAGACGGGTCATGGCGGCGGCGCGCCCGGGCGGCACCACGTCCGGCGTGGGGGCCGCCGCACCCTTGACCTGGTCCGGGACCGCGTCGACCAGCGAGCGCTCGTGGACTGCGTGCATCGCGATCAGGCC
The DNA here is from genome assembly GCA_963794435.1 of uncultured Actinomycetota bacterium. Taxonomy (GTDB): domain Bacteria; phylum Actinomycetota; class Actinomycetes; order Propionibacteriales; family Nocardioidaceae; genus Marmoricola. The sequence goes on along the minus strand of CAWCDX010000028.1, from coordinate 123,341 downwards.
CGACAGGGACGGCCGCAGCGCCGGGAACCGCTGGGCCGTGGCCTGGGCCGACGCGCGGGCCACCCGGATCGCCGCGAGCGCCGCCGTCGCCGTCTTGACGTCGGGCGTGACCTCGACCGACTGGGCGGTGCGGGTGCCGGACCGGGCCCCGGACCGGGCACCGGACTGGGCACCGGACTGGGCACCGGCGTCGCTGCCGATCGAGCACCCCGCTACGGTCGAGAGCCCCACCGCGAGGCCGGAGACGGCGCCGAGGCCGAGCACACGGCGACGTGAGAACACCGCCTGGCCCAGGGCGTCGCGGGCATCGGTCACGGCCGTGATCCTAGGTCCTGACGAGCGCAGATCCTGGTTGCGGGTGGCGCTAGGGTGGTCACGACAACAGCACAGCAGGGAGGTCCGGCGCGTGAGCACGTCCGACACCAGGGATCGCCTCGCTGAGGAGCTGACCGCACCGGTGAGTGCGCTCGGGCTGGACCTCGAGGCGGTCGACCTCTCCAGCGCCGGTCAGCGCCGGGTGCTGCGCGTCGCGGTCGACAAGGACGGCGGCGTGACGCTGGACGACATCGCCGAGGCCACCAGGGCCGTCTCCCAGGCGCTCGACGCCCACGACCTGATGGGTGCTCGTGCCTACACCCTCGAGGTCTCCTCGCCGGGCGTCGACCGACCCCTCACCCTGCCGCGCCACTGGCGCCGCAACGCCGGACGGCTGGTCACGGTGACCCGGCACGCCGGCGAGCCCGTCGTCGGGCGGATCACCACCAGCGACGACGAGGGCGCGGTGCTCGACGTGGACGGGGAGCCGCAGCGGGTGCCCTTCGAGGACGTGCAGAAGGCCAAGGTCCAGATCGAGTTCACGAAGGAGAAGACCTGATGGACATCGACATGAGCCTTCTGCGCATGCTCGAGCGCGAGAAGGAGATCCCCTTCGAGGTGCTCGTCGAGGCCATCGAGCAGGCCCTCCTCACGGCGTACTCCAAGACCGACGGCGCCCAGGAGCACGCCCGCGTCGAGCTCGACCGCAAGTCCGGTCACGTCACCGTCATGGCGCAGGAGGTCGACGACGAGGAGAACGTCCTGGGGGAGTACGACGACACCCCCGACGGGTTCGGCCGGATCGCCGCGACCACGGCGAAGCAGATCATGCTGCAGCGGCTGCGCGACGCGGAGGACGAGCGCAAGTTCGGCGAGTTCTCCGGCAAGGAGGGCGACATCATCTCCGGGGTGATCCAGCAGGGTCGCAACCCCGACGACGTGATGGTCGACCTCGGCAAGCTGGAGGCGCTGCTGCCCTCGGGCGAGCGGGTCTCGGGCGAGGACTACTCCCACGGCACCCGGATCAAGTGCCTGGTGATCAGCGTGCGCAAGGGCATGCGCGGGCCGCAGGTGATGCTCTCGCGCACCCACCCCAACCTGGTCAAGAAGCTGTTCGCGCTCGAGGTGCCCGAGATCGCCGACGGCACCGTCGAGATCATCGGGCTGGCCCGCGAGGCCGGCCACCGCACCAAGATCGCGGTCCGCTCCCACGTCCCCGGCGTCAACGCCAAGGGCTCCTGCATCGGTCCCATGGGCCAGCGGGTGCGCAACGTGATGAACGAGCTGCACGGCGAGAAGATCGACATCGTCGACTGGTCCGACGACCCCGCCACGCTGGTCGGCAACGCGCTCAGCCCCGCCCGCGTCACGAGCGTCACCGTGGTCGACGAGGCCGCGCGCTCGGCCCGGGTCGTGGTCCCCGACTTCCAGCTCTCGCTCGCGATCGGCAAGGAGGGGCAGAACGCCCGCCTCGCCGCCCGCCTCACCGGCTGGCGCATCGACATCCGCTCCGACGAGGCCCCCGACGAGCCGCCGATCGCCCCTCCGCTGGAGCCCGAGGAGGCGTAGGGGGTTCGTCGGTTTCACCGGCCAACCAGTGAAACTCGCCGATGCGCGCGAAACTTCGCGCACTCCGCCACGTTTCGGTCACACAGAGGCCGTACGTCGGCCAGGGCCGGCCGTGGTCGACGAGTCCGGTCGTGCCGCCACCTTGCCGTGATCGCGTCGGTTGACCGATCGTGGACCACAGGAGCCACCAGGAGGTCGACGATGAGCATCGAGCTCAACCACACCCTCGTCCACACCCGCGACACCTGGGCCGCGGCCCGTGACGTGGCCGGCGTGCTCGGCCGGCCCGAGCCCACGTCGTACGGCCCCTTCGCGGTGCTGGAGCTCGACAACGGCGTCAGCCTGGACTTCATCGAGGACACCGGGACGATCCAGGCGCAGCACTACGCGTTCCTGGTCAGCGAGGCCGAGTTCGACGAGGTGCTGGGCCGGTTGAAGGAGCAGGGGCGGCAGTGGTGGGCCGACCCGTTCCAGCGTGCGCCGGGCGAGATCAACCACGACGACGGCGGTCGCGGGCTCTACTGGTGGGGCCCGGAGGGGCACGTGCTGGAGATCATCACCCGGCCCTACGGAAGCGGCGGCGAGGACGGCTGAGGACGCCCGGACCGTGACCCGGCGAGCGCCGGCCGTTTAGCCCTGCGCACTCCTCCCCGCTAGAGTGGACGACGGTGTCTTCACAACTCGACAGCTCGACCAGCACCCGCGGACCCGTCCGCACGTGCATCGGCTGCCGGCGACGAGACACCAAGCGTGAGTTGCTGCGGGTCGTCGCAGGGACGGACGCGGAGGGCCACTGGTCCGTCGTACCCGACCCGAACGGCACCGCACCAGGCCGCGGGGCGCACCTGCATCCCACGGCTGCATGTCTCGCACGCGCCGAGCGCACACGTGCCTTCGCCCGCGCCCTGCGGCATGATGCCGGGGTCCGGGGGGCATTGGGCCTCGACCGGCTGAGGCAGCATCTCGGGCAGTACGACCAAGACAACCAACCGATCGCACCCAGGAAGAACGGGAGCACGAGCTCATGAGCCTGCGATGAGACACCTCGCACTGAGTACAGCGCGATGAGCATGCACACCCACTAGCGGTCCGTACCCCCCTCGGGGACCCGGACCAGGAGGAACCACCACGTGGCCAAGGTCCGAGTCTCTGAACTCGCCAAGGAATATGGCGTCAAGAGCGCCGAAGTGATCACGATGCTCACCGATCTCGGTGAGTACGTGAAGGCACCGTCGTCCAGTGTCGAGCCGCCCGTCGTCAAGCGGTTCCAGGACAAGTACGGCGCCGAGCTGACTGCCAAGAAGGAAGCGGCAGCCGCGAAGAAGGCTGCCAAGAAGGCACCGGCCAAGAAGGCCGCGCCCGCAGCCGACTCCAACGGCGCGGAGAGCGCCGAGGTGTCGTCGGCGGCGCCGGCTCCCGTCGAGGCAGCCCCCGAGATCGCCGAGGAGGTGCCGGCACCGGCCGCCAAGGCCGCGCCGAAGCCGGGTCCCCGGGTGGAGCCTGCCGCCGAGCCGGTGGTGGAGGAGCCCGAGGCACCTGCCGCCGAGGCGGCCCCGGCCGAGGCAGCCCCTGCCGAGGCTCCCGAGGCCGACGACGCCCCGCGGTTCAAGCCCGGCCCGCGTCCGGCACGTCCGGGCGCCCCGCGCCCGGGCAACAACCCGTTCGCGCCCTCGCAGGGCATGGGCACCCGCCCCGCCCCGCGTCCGCCCGCGGCACCCGGCGACGACACACGTCCACCCCGGCCTCCGGCCGGGCGCGACGGCATGCCGCGCCCCAACCCCGCGATGATGCCCAAGTCCCCGGCCGCCTTCGGCGGCGGTCCCGGCGGTGCCCGTGGTGGCGCTCCGGCCCGTGGTGGCCCCGGTGGCCACGGCGGTCCCGGCGGCGCTCGCGGCGGTGCCCCGGCACGCGGTGGCCCATCCCGTGGTGGCGGCTTCGGCGGCCCTCCCGGTGGTGGCCTCGGTGGCCCGCCCAGCGGCGGTGGTCGCCCCGGCGGTCGCGGTCGTCCCGGTGGTCGTGGCAGCACCCAGGGTGCCTTCGGTCGCCCCGGCGGTCCCTCGCGCCGTGGGCGCAAGTCCAAGCGGGCGCGTCGCCAGGAGTTCGAGCAGATGGAGGCGCCGACGATCGGCGGCGTGCGGGTCCGCAAGGGCAACGGCGAGACCGTGCGTCTCGCCCGTGGCGCCTCGCTGACCGACTTCGCCGAGAAGATCGGCGTCGACCCGGCCTCGCTGGTGCAGATGCTGTTCCACCTCGGCGAGATGGTCACTGCGACCGAGTCGGTCAACGACGCGACGCTGGAGCTTCTCGGTGAGGAGCTCAACTACATCGTCGAGGTCGTCTCGCCCGAGGACGAGGACCGCGAGCTGCTCGACTCCTTCGACCTCGAGTTCGGCTCCGACGAGGGCGACGAGGACGACCTCGAGGCGCGCCCGCCGGTCGTGACCGTGATGGGTCACGTCGACCACGGAAAGACCAAGCTGCTCGACGCGTTGCGCAGTGCCAACGTCGTGGCCGGCGAGGCCGGTGGCATCACCCAGCACATCGGTGCCTACCAGGTGCACACCGAGGTCGACGGCAACGACCGCCGGATCACCTTCCTCGACACCCCCGGTCACGAGGCGTTCACCGCCATGCGTGCGCGTGGTTCGCAGTCCGCGGACATCGCGGTCCTCGTGGTCGCGGCCGACGACGGTGTGATGCCGCAGACGGTCGAGGCGTTGAACCACGCCAGAGCCGCGGGTGTGCCGATCGTGGTGGCGGTCAACAAGATCGACAAGGAGGGCGCCGACCCGACCAAGGTGCGCGGCCAGCTCACCGAGTACGGCCTGGTGCCCGAGGAGTACGGCGGCGACGCGATGTTCGTCGACGTCTCGGCGAAGTCGGAGCTCAACCTCGACAAGCTGCTCGAGGCCATCGTGCTGACGGCGGACGCGTCCCTGGACCTGCGGGCCAACCCCGACCAGGACGCCCAGGGACTCGTCGTCGAGGCTCACCTCGACCGTGGCCGTGGTCCGGTCGCGACGATCCTGGTCCAGCGCGGCACGCTGCGCGTCGGCCAGTCCATCGTGGCTGGTCCGGCGTACGGACGCGTGCGAGCGATGCTCGACGAGCACGGCGAGAACATCGAGGAGGCGACCCCGTCGCGTCCGGCCATGGTGCTCGGTCTCTCCGGGGTCCCCGGAGCCGGCCAGAACTTCATCGTGGTCGAGGACGACAGGATCGCCCGCCAGATCGCGGAGAAGCGCGAGTCGCGTGAGCGTGCGGCCATGCAGGCCAAGCGTCGCGTGCGTCGCAGCCTCGAGGACTTCATGGCCTCCATGGAGAAGGGCGAGAGCCAGGAGCTCAACCTGATCCTCAAGGGCGACGTGTCCGGCTCGGTCGAGGCCCTCGAGGACTCGCTGGCCAAGATCGACGTCGGCGACGAGGTGTCGCTGCGCGTCATCGACCGCGGTGTCGGTGCGATCACCGAGACCAACGTCGACCTGGCCGCCGCCTCCGACGCGATCATCATCGGGTTCAACGTCCGCCCCCAGGGCAAGGCGACCGAGATGGCCGAGCGCGAAGGCGTGGAGATCCGCTACTACACGGTGATCTACCAGGCCATCGAGGAGATCGAGGCAGCGCTCAAGGGCATGCTCAAGCCCGAGTTCGAGGAGCAGACCCTGGGTCAGGCGGAGATCCGTGCGATCTTCCGCAGCTCCAAGATCGGCAACATCGCGGGCTGCATGGTCACCAGCGGTGTGATCCGCCGCAACGCCAAGGTGCGCCTGATCCGCGACGGCTCCGTGGTCGCGGACCAGCTCGACCTCACCTCGCTGCGACGCGAGAAGGACGACGCCACCGAGGTCCGCGAGGGCTTCGAGTGCGGCCTGGTGCTGCGTGGCTACAACGACATCAAGGAAGGCGACGTGGTCGAGGCCTACGAGATGCGGGAGATCCCGCGCGCGTAGTCGTCGACTGCAGTTTCCCAGGGTGAGAACCCCTCCTGGTTCTTCACACAGCTAGCAACCTGTGCGAAGGGTCGGTTTGGGTTCTCACCCTGGGGAACCGCCCGCCGCCGTTTGCATCGAAGGACTGGGAGGGGAGACGTGGCCAACCCACGAGTCCGCAGGATCGCTGACCGGATCAAGGTCATCGTCGCGGAGATGCTGGAGCGACGGGTCAAGGATCCCCGGTTGGGGTTCGTGACCGTCACCGACGTCCGCGTCTCCGGCGACACCCAGCAGGCAACGATCTTCTACACCGTCCTGGGGCAACCCGGGAAGGACGACCAGACCGACCTCCAGGGGTCGGCCGCCGCGCTGGAGTCGGCGAAGGGGCTGATCCGCTCCGAGGTCGGCAAGCAGCTCGGGATGCGGCACGTGCCGACCCTGGAGTTCGTGCACGACGGCCTCCCCGAGACCGCGCGGCACATCGACGACCTCCTCGACCGGGTCCGGGAGTCCGACGCCGCGGCGGCAGAGTCGCGCAGCGGTGCGGCGTACGCCGGCGAGCCAGATCCGTACAAGAAGCGACCCGACGACGAGCTCGGCGAGCTCGATCTCGAGCCGGTCGACGACCTCGACGACGAGTGAGCGAGCAGGTCGGGTCGGGAGTCCTGGCCGTCGACAAGCCGGCGGGGATGACCTCGCACGACGTGGTCGCGCGGGTACGACGCCTGACGGGCACCCGGAAGGTCGGGCACGCCGGCACCCTCGACCCGATGGCGACCGGCGTCCTCGTCGTGGGTGTCAACCGGGCGACCCGGTTGCTCGGGCACCTGCTGCTCACCGACAAGGCCTACGAGGCGACCATCCGGCTCGGCGTCTCCACCACGACCGACGACGCGGACGGCGAGGTGACCTCGTCCCGCCCGGTCGGCGACCTCGCCGACGAGACCATCCGGGAGGCGCTCGCCGGTTTCGTCGGTGACATCGATCAGGTGCCGGCCTCGGTGAGCGCGATCAAGGTGGGAGGCCGCCGCGCCTACGACCGGGTCCGCGCCGGCGAGCAGGTCGAGCTCGCCCCGCGCCGCGTCCGGATCGACGAGATCACGGTGCGCGGGATCGTCCGCGACGAGCATGCGAATGTCGCTGACGTGGCGGTCGGGGTGCGCTGCAGCACCGGCACCTACATCCGCAGCATCGCTCGCGACCTCGGCGAGGCACTCGACGTCGGCGGGCACCTCGTCGCCCTGCGCCGCACGGCCGTGGGCCCCTTCGGCCTGGAGGTGGCCCGCACCCTGGAGGATCTCGCCGAGGGGTTCGAGCTCGTGCCGCTCGGCGAGGTCGCCCGCGCGAGCTTCGCCTCCCACGAGCTCGACGAGCCGCAGGCCGTCGACGTCCGGTTCGGGCGCAAGCTGGAGCTGGACCTCGGGCGTCCCGGACCCGTGGCCCTGTTCGCACCAGGAGGCGAGTTCCTCGCGCTCTACGAGCAGGACGGCGCCATCGCCCGGGCGGTGGCCGTCTTCACCGGCTGACCCGGAACCAGAGGATCGAGGCGTCCTTCGGCCCGATGCGCTCCAGGGCCACGTTGGTGCCGCCCGGGTGGTCGAAGAGCCGCGTGCCGTCGCCGAGCAGCACCGGGGCGATGATCACCAGGATCTCGTCGAGGAGCCCGGCCTCGAGGCACTGCCGGGCCACGTCCGCCCCGAGCACGTTGACGTAGCGACCGCCCGCCGCCTCCTTGGCCAGCTCGACCGCCGTGACGAGGTCGGTGGCGAATCGCACATCGGGGTCGGGATCGCTCGCCGCGGGCTCGTGGGTCAGCACGATCGAGGGTCCGTGCCACTTCCCGCCGAAGGCGCCCTCGGACTCGGTGCCCTTGTTGGGGTCGTCGCCCGTGAAGGTCCGGTGGCCGATCAGGAGTGCACCGATGTCGGCCATCAGCTCCTCCACGTCGAGTCCCGAGTCCGGCTCCGAGGCCGGGCTGGCACCGCCGACGTACGCCGTCAGCCAGGACATGTCGCCGCCCGCCCCCGCGATGAAGCCGTCGAGGGACATGGTGGCCGAGTACAGCAGCGTGCTCACCCCTCCGTCTTAGCACCATGGTTCACTTCCGCGCCGCCCACGGGCGCGCCGAGGGTGGAGCCATGGCCAGCACCCCGCGACTTCCCCGGCGACCCCGGGACGTCGACGCAGCCGTGCTGTCCCGGCCGCACCGGGCGACGCTGGGGGCCGCCGCGGCGTTGATCCTGGCCGAGGCGACCCTCGAGCTCGCTCGTCCGTGGCCGCTGAAGCTCGTCGTCGACCAGGGGCTCGGCAGCCAGCCGTTCCCCACCTGGGCAGAGCCCCTGGCCGGCGTCGGGGTCGGGGGGCTCGCCCTCCTGGCCGGCGTCGCGGTGGTCGTGCTGAGCGTCGCCGCGGCCCTGGCCAGCGCCGGCTCGGCGCTGCTGGTGGGTCGCGTGGCCGAGCGCATCGGCACCACCCTGCGCGGGCACCTCGTGGGCCGACTGCTCGACCAGCCTCCGTCCTTCTTCCGCCGCCACCGCAGCGCCGAGCTGGTCAACCGGCTCACCTCCGACGTACGCCGGGTCGAGGACGCGGTCGTGGCGTGGTGGGAGGTCGCCGTGCCCGAGGCGGTCGTCCTGGTCGGCACCCTCGTGATGCTCGCCGTGATCGACCCGGTGCTCGCCGTGACGGCCCTGGCCGTCTGCCCGGCGCTCGCCGTCGTCATCGTGGTGCGGCGCCGGCTGGTACGACGTGCGCAGGGCCATGCCCGCGAGCAGGAGGGCAGGCTCAGCGAGCACGCCCAGGACCTGATGCGCAACGTCCGGGTGGTGCAGGCCTTCGGTCGCCAGCGCGAGATGAATCTCGCCTTCGCCGAGCTCAGCCAGCGGACCCGGCGGGCGAACGTCGCCGCCCTGCGTGTCGAGGCACGGCTGGCTCCGTTGGCCGACCTGATCCTCGCGCTCGGAAGTGCCGGTGTGCTCGTGCTCGGGGCCGTGCGCGTCCAGCAGGGGTCGATGACCACGGGGACGCTCCTCGTGGGCCTCACCTATGTCGCGGGTCTCTACGTGCCGCTGCGCTCGCTGACCTCGCTGGCGGCGACCCTGGCGCGCGCCGAGGCCAGCCGCGACCGGCTGCGCGAGGTGTTCGCCGCCCGCGTCGTCGGGCCCGCCGAAGGCCTGCCGGTGCGTGACCTTCGCGGCGACGTGGTCCTGGAGTCGGTGAGCTTCGGGTACGACGCGCGGCCGGTCCTCGACGGCGTCGACCTCGCCTTCGAGGCCGGGCGGGTGACCGCACTGACCGGCCCCACCGGGGTCGGCAAGAGCACGGTGCTCAACCTGCTGCTCCGCTTCGAGGACCCCCGCTCCGGGATGGTCACGATCGGCGGGCGCGACCTGCGGATGCTGGCGGTCGAGGGCGTACGCCGACACATCGCCTACGTCCCCCAGGAGTCCTGGTTCCTCGACGACACGATCCGCCACAACATCGCCCTCGGACAGCCGGACGCCTCCGACGAGGAGCTGCGGGCCGCGGCCGACAGCGCCCTGGTCTCCGCCTTCGCGCAGCGGCTGCCCGCCGGGCTCGACACCGTGGTGGGGGAGTCGGGCCTGATGCTCTCGGGCGGTGAGCGCAAACGGTTGGCGATCGCCCGGGCCGTCGTACGTCGGGCCGACCTGTTCCTGCTCGACGAGCCCACCGCGGGCCTCGACGACGACGCGGCGGAGACCGTCCTGGCCGCCATCTCCGCCTCGACGGCCGGCCGCACCGTCGTGGTGGTGACCCACGACCCGCGGGTGGTGCGCTGGGCCGACGACGTCGTGCACCTCCCGGCCCCCGCAGACCCCCCAGCCGACCCGGCCGACCCGGCCGGAGCCGTCCCCGCCACAGCAGGAAGGAGGTGACTCACATGTCGACCACTCGCCACTCAGGACTGGTCTTCGGCCTCGCCGAAGCCCACCCGGGAGAGACCACGGCCCGCCGCACGCACACGCGGAGCCGTTCGAGGAGCCGCAGCCGCTCCCGCGGTCGCGGTCGCGGGCGCCACTGAGGCCCGCGCGGACAGGTGGGGGCGCGCCGGTGCGCCCCCACCTGCCCACCGTCACTGGAGGAGGACCGGATGGAGACGACCGTCGAGCAGGAGCGCCTGGAGTCGCGGCGCGAGCTGGAGCCCGGCAGCCCCCTCCTGCCGGGCCTGTTGGCCTGGCAGCCGCTCGGCGGCGGCAACCACTGCGAGGCCTGGCTGGCCTGGTCGACGGATCTCTGGTCACCGGTGGTCGTGAAGCTGCCTCGACCCGACGAGGTGAGCGACGCCGGGGTCTGGGAGGACCTCCTCCTCGAGGCCCGCGCCCACGACGGGGTGCGCCACCCCGGCTTCCAGCGACTCTGGTGGTCCGAGCTCGAGGCCGAGGTGCCCCACCTCGTGCTGGAGTACGTCGAGGGCCCCTCGCTGGCCACCCTGCACGCGGACGCTGCCCTCACCGTGCCCGACGTGCTGCTGCTCGGCCTCCAGCTGGCCTCGTCGCTGCGGCACCTGCACCGCCACCGGCTCGTGCACCTCGACGTGAAGCCGGGGAATGCCGTGGTGCGCCACGGCCGCGCGGTCCTGCTCGACCTCGGCTCGGTCACGCCGTCGGGCCGCGTCTTCGGCCGGCACGACGCCCCGGGTACCACGGCGTACATGTCACCCGAGCTCCTCGACGACGGGGTGGTCACCCCGGCGAGCGACGTCTTCGCCCTCGGCGCCACGCTGCACGAGCTGCTCGAGCAGGCCCCGGCGCTGCCGGTCGTGGACGACCTGGTCGGCCGGATGGCCAGCCCGAGTCCCGCCGCGCGACCGGATGCGAACGAGGTGCTCGCCGTCCTGCACGAGCAGCTGGCGACGACGGGCTCGTCCCTGTGGCCGGAGTGGGCTGATCCGGCACGCCCCTAGCCTGCTCTGCTCGGGCGCTCGCTAGCCTCGGACCGTGCGCATCTGGCGATCCCTGGACGAAGTGCCCGCGGACCTCGGCCGCACCGTGCTCGTGATCGGCAACTTCGACGGGGTCCACCTCGGCCACCAGCACGTCGTGCGCCGCGCGCGCGAGATCGCCGACCGCGAGGGCCTGCGAGTGGTCGCGGCGACCTTCGACCCGCACCCGATGGCCGTGCTGCGCCCCGAGCACGCGCCGCTCACCCTCACCGACATCGACCGCCGGTGCCTGCTGCTGCGCGACGCCGGGGTCGACGACGTCTTCGTGATCCCGTTCTCCCGCGAGATCGCGGCGTGGACGCCCGAGGAGTTCATCGACCGGGTCGTGGTCGGCGGTCTGCACGCGGCCCACGTGGTGGTCGGGGCGAACTTCCGGTTCGGGGCGCGCGCGTCCGGAGACGTCTCCACCCTGGTCGAGGCAGGTCGCGAGAAGGGCTTCGAGGTCGAGGGCATCGCGCTCGACGGGGGACCCCAGGTCTGGTCCTCGACGTACGTCCGCACCTGCCTGGCCGCCGGCGACGTCGAGGGCGCGGCCGAGGCGCTGGGCCGTCCGTTCTCGGTGGTCGGGCACGTCGTGCGCGGCGACCTGCGCGGGCGCGAGCTCGGCTACCCGACCGCCAACGTCCCGACGCGCGACACCGCCGCTCCCGCCGACGGGGTGTACGCCGGCTGGCTGCGTGTCCTCCAGGCAGGGGCGGAGCCGCTCCCGGCCGCGATCAGCGTCGGCACCAACCCGACCTTCGACGGTGCCCGCGAGCGCCGGGTCGAGGCCTACGTCCTGGATCGCACGGACCTCGACCTCTACGACAGGCCGGTGGAGATCTCCTTCGTGGCGCGGATCCGCGGCATGGTGAAGTTCGACGGCGTCGAGGCTCTGGTGGAGGAGATGGGCCGCGACGTGGAGCGGACCCGCGCCCTCCTCGCCCCGTAGTCGCCGAGCGGGGCTTCGCCGCACGCCTGAGAGCGCCGACCGGGGCTTTGTCGTACAGGAGGCGGGCAGAAATGCCCCGCTCGGCGTACTGGGGCGGGCAGAAATGCCCCGCTCGGCGGAGAGTGTCAGGTGAGCCAGAGGGCGGCGTACGGCGGGAGGTCGAGGGTCTCGCCGAGCCAGGAGGGCCGCTCGCCGGTCAGCCGGTCGACGACGTCCGCGGGTGTGAGTCCGACCTCGTGGAGCACCGACGCCGGCAGCTGGCGGGGGGAGTCGGTGACGTTGTAGACGCCGAGCATGGGCCCGAGCGGGTGCCGACGGAGCAGGAGGAGCACGCCGGGGTCGCGGGGGTCGAGCACCTCGGTGGGCACGGCGGCGTGCAGGTGCGGCAGCCGCTGCCGGACGGCGATCAGCGAGCGCACCGAGGCGTGGACGCCGTGGGTGTCCGGCGGGGTCGGCCACGGCATCACCTGGCGGTGCGCCCACCGGGAGTCGTCGGCGTGCTCGGGCACCTCGGCCCAGTCCTGGTCGTTGAGCAGCCCGAGCTCGTCGCCCATCCAGATCACCGGCAATCCACCGAAGCCGAGGACCAGCGCGTGCACCAGCCGGATCCGGTCCGGGGCCGACGGGTCGCCGGCCTCGAGGCCCGCCAGCGAGGCGAGTGAGCCGGAGACCCGGCGATCGTGGGTCTGGGGGTTCTCCTGGAAGACCAGCCCACGGGCCCACGAGCCGGGGAAGTCGCCGGTGTAGAAGTCGGAGAGGAAGCGCCGGTGCTCATGGCCGCTCACCCCGGACGCGGCGGCCGACTCGTCGTCGACGGCCCAGCCGATGTCGTCGTGGCAGCGCGCGTAGGTGATCCAGGCAGTCGTCGACGGTGTGCGCGGCAGCGCCTGCAGCGCGATCGAGGCGAGCCGGGCGTCGCGGCTGGCCAGCATCGACCAGATGTGCACCATCAACCCGTTGTGGTAGGCGAGGTCGCTGACCTTGCCCCAGTGCTCGCCCTGTCCGAGGTACGCCGGCAGGTCGCCCGCGCCCACGATCGCCTCGGCCTTGAACAGCGTGGCGGGGCAGGCGATCCGGGCCACCGTGCGCAGTGCCTGCGTCAACGCGTGCACCTCGGGCTGGTTCTGGCAGTCGGTGCCCATCCGCTTCCAGGTGAACGCGATCGCGTCGAGGCGGAACACCTCGACCCCGTCGTTGGCCAGCGCCAGGATGATGTCGGCGTACTCGCACAGGACGTCGGGATTGGCCCAGTTGACGTCCCACTGGTAGGCGTTGAACGTCGTCCACACCCAGCTGTCGACCTCCTCCTCGAACGTGAAGCTGCCCGGGGCGAAGGTCGGGAAGACCTCCGGCAGGGTGCGCTCGTAGGCGTCGGGCAGCTCGCGGTCGGGGAAGAGGAAGAAGTAGTCGCGGTACGCCGGCTCGCCCGCGCGTGCCTTGCGGGCCCACTCGTGCTCGCGCGCGACGTGGTTGAGCACCAGGTCGAGGCACAGGCTGATGCCCTGCGCCCGCAGCGTGCGGGTGAGCTCGCGCAGGTCCTCCATGGTGCCGAGGTCCGGCCGGACGCTGCGGTAGTCCATCACCGCGTAGCCGCCGTCGTTGGGCCCGGGACGCGGGCTCAGCAGCGGCATCAGGTGCAGGTAGCGCACTCCCAGCTCACGCAGGTACGCCGCGCGCCCGGCGACGCCGGCCAGATCGCCTGCGAAGCGGTCGGCGTAGGCGGCGTACCCGATCGTCGCGGGCTCCTGGAACCAGTCGGGAGCGAGCGAGCGCTCCAGGTCGAGCTCGTGCAGGTCCTCGGAGCGAGCGGCGAATGCCGTGGCGGCGAGCAGCACCAAGCGCTCGCGGACGCCGCCCGGGTCGTCGTACAACGGCACGAGGGCGGCCTCGAGGTCGGGGAGCCAGCGGCGCAGGCGCGCCTCGAACAGTCGCCTGCGGTGGTCGGGCAGGCCGTCGAGGACCTCGTCCAGCGCGGGAGCGAGGGGCGGCCCCATCAGTCGTCGGCAGCGCAGACGGTGACCGGGACGCCGTTGAGCGCGGCGTTGCCCGAGACGTCGAGACGCAGGGGGTCGGTGAGGTCGTTGATCGAGACGCCCGCCACCGTGCCGGCGCGCGCCATCCGGACCCCCTCGACCTGGTGGCCGTAACCGTGTGGGAGGGACACCACGCCGCGCATCATGTCCTCGCTGGCGCGCACGTCCGTGGTGACCTCGCCGACCCGGGAGGCGATCCGCACCGAGGAGCCGTCGCTGAGCCCCCGCGAGGACAGGTCGTCGGGATGCATCAGCAGGTGGTGGCGGGGCTTGCCGCGGGTCAACCGCTCGCTGTTGTGCATCCAGGAGTTGTTGTCCGAGCGATGGCGGCGTCCGATCAGCACCAGCTCGTCCGGCCCCGGAGCAGACGCCTCGGTCGTGGAACGCAGCCGGGCGAGGTCGGCGACCACGAGGTCCGGCGCGAGGTGGATGAGCTTGTCACCGGTCTGCAGGCGGCCGGGCATCGTGGGCCGCAGCGGGCCGAGGTCGACGCCCGCCGGCTCAGCCCGCAGCGCGCGCATGGTCGTCCGACGACCGGTGAGCAGCAGGGTCGAGACGATCGTGGTGGGGCTGACCGTGAGGGCGGCCCGCTCGGTGAGGGACTTGGCGAGCGACTTCTTCCGCTTCAGGCGAGCCGCCGTGCGCAGCGCGATCTCCCGGAAGATCTCCCAGTCGTGCATGGCGTCGTCGGGCTTCTCGAAGACCGGCGGGGTGAAGCGGGCCGTGTTGCGCACGGCCAGGGTGTGGAAGACGAGGTCGTACTGCTCGCGCTCCAGGGCGGTGGTCGGCGGGAGGATCACGTCGGCATGGCGAGTGGTCTCGTTGAGGTAGATGTCGACCGAGGCCATGAAGTCGAGGCCGTCGAAGGCCCGGGCCAGGCCCTTGCCGTCGGGCGTCGAGAGCACCGGGTTGCCGGCGACGGTGAGCATCGCCCGCACCTGCCCCTCGCCGGGCGTCTCGATCTCCTCACGCAACGTGCTGACCGGCAGCTCCCCGGCGAACTCGGGGATGCCACGGACCCGGCTGCGCCACACGTCGTGGTGGCCGCGCCCGACGATCGCCTTGCCGACGATGTCGACGGCAGGCTCGGGGAACAGCACGCCTCCCTCGCGGTCGAAGTTGCCGCTCAGGATGTTCAGGCAGTTGATCGCCCACTGGCAGATCGAGCCGAAGCCCTGGGTGGACAACCCCATCCGGCCGTACGCCGCCGCGCCGTCGGCAGCCGCGTACTCGCGCACGATGCGCCGGATCTCCGAGGCGGGTACGCCGGAGTGCCGCTCGGCCAGCTCCGGCGTGAAGTCGGCGACGGCCAGCCGCACCGACTCGACACCACGGACGTACGGCGGCGGGTCCTCGAGGCCCTCCGCGAGCAGCGTGTGCACCATCGCGAGCAGCACGAGCGCGTCGGTGCCCGGCCGCACGAAGTGGTGCTCGTCGGCGACCTTGGCGGTCTCGGTGCGGCGTGGGTCGAAGACGACCATCCGGCCACCACGGTCCCGCAGCTCGCGCAGTCGCTGCGGGAAGTCGGGCACCGTCATCAGCGAGCCGTTGGAGGCCATCGGGTTGGCGCCGAAGACCAGGAAGTAGGAGGTGCGGTCGAGGTCGGCGATCGGGATCAGCAGCTGGTGCCCGAACAGCTGCCAGGCGACGAACTGGTGGGGGATCTGGTCGACGCTGCTGGCGCTGAACTTGTTGCGGGTCTTGAAGCTCTTGACCATGGTCACGCCGTGGGTCTGGGCCCCCAGCGAGTGGGCGTTGGGGTTGCCGAGGTAGACGCCGAGGGCGTCCCGGCCGTGCTCGTTGACGGCTCGGGCGATGCCGTCGGCGGTCAGGTCGAGCGCCTCGTCCCAGCCGATCTCGACCCACTCGCCGCTGTCGGGACGACCCACCCGCTTGAGGGGGCGGCGCAGTCGGTCCGGGTCGTCGTACACGTCGGCCAGCGCCACTCCCTTGGGGCAGATGTGCCCGCGGGAGAGGGGGTCCTCGGGGTTACCGCGCACCGAGGTCACGTGGGGCCGGCCGTCCGTGCCGTCCTCCACGGTGAGCTCGAGACCGCAGATCGCCTCGCACAGGTTGCAGGCGGCCAGGACTGTCCGGGGAGTCCCCGCTACCGGCGCCGCGCTCATGGAGGCGATCCTGCCATGCAGACCACTGGCGGCTCCGCGCGCTCTGCTGCCTGTCCTCAGGCGGGCTTGCGCGCCATCAGGTTGAACTCGTTGTAGACGAACGCACGCCCGAGCCAGCGGGGGAGAGGAAAGCTCGACCAGTCGTCCGGCACGAGGCCCACCGCGCGGGCGAGCCCCTGCAGGTCCTCGCCGGTGGTGAAGGTGACGTGAGTGGCGTCGCTGGCGTACCCGCGCTCCTGCGGGCAGATGAACAGCACCTGGCCCCCCGGTCGCAGGTACGGCAGGTACTCCCGGAGCAGGGCCTCACCCTCGGCAGGGGTCATGTGCTCGATGACGTGGGCCAGCAGGATCGCGTCGAACGACTCCGGCCTCCGCTGAGGGCTGGCCTCCCACTCCGCCACGGTGAGCGCGTCCAGCCCCTGCTCCCGGGCCATGGCCACGGACGAGGCGTTGTGGTCCACGCCCACCGAGCCCTCCGGGAGCGTCTGCAGGTTCCGCCCGATCCCGCAGCCGACGTCCAGGGTCCGCCCGAGCTGCTTGCGGCGCAGGTTCCACCGGTACGGCGCCTGGACGTTGAGCACCTTCTTCCAGGTGGCGTACTGCTTGGTCTGCAGGCGGCGCGCGTAGTCCTCACCCCGCGTGTCCGGCAACCTCTCCGGGGCGGCGTCGTCCATGCCGCCCATGATGGGCCATGGGAAGGCCCGCACAGGCGAGATTTCGAGACGCGTCGCTGCGCTGATAGCCTTGGGCAGTTGCCCCTCGTGGGCGACTTCGCCGTGCAACGGCCGCGGACCCAGAGAGCCCGGGTGAACCAGCCCCGGCGCACCGCGCAACGATATGAGAGAGGTAGTTCGCACGTGTCCATCGGTACCGACACCGAGACCAAGAAGAAGATCATCGCCGAGTACGCCACCACCGAGGGCGACACCGGTTCCCCCGAGGTCCAGATCGCGCTGCTGAGCCACCGCATCTCCCACCTCACCGACCACCTCAAGCTGCACAAGCACGACCACCACAGCCGTCGTGGCCTGCTGCTGCTCGTGGGCCAGCGCCGTCGCCTCCTGAACTACCTGGAGAAGACCGAGATCGAGCGCTACCGCTCGATCGTGTCGCGACTCGGCCTGCGCCGCTGACGTCGGAACGGCTCGTCCCACCCGGGGCGGGCCGTTCCTGCTAGACAGTGGCTGATCTCTGGCCACCACAACTGAAGATTCCACGAAACCAGGAGCGATCTGCGAGCCACGGCTCGGTCTCCGGTAGTGGTGCCCGGGGTCTCCACCGAGACCAGAGCACCTCGATCGAAGACCGGCCTCTCAACGCGGATCGCGGATCGCTTCGCGAACCAAAGAGAGACAACTCTTGTCTGACAACGACATCACAGCCGTCGAGACGATCCTCGACAACGGTGCCTTCGGCACCCGCAAGATCACCTTCGAGACCGGGCTCCTCGCCCGCCAGGCCGCCGGTTCGGTGACCGCCTACCTCGACGACGACACGATGCTGCTCTCGGCGACCACCGCCGGCAAGCAGCCCAAGGACCAGTTCGACTTCTTCCCCCTCACCATCGACGTCGAGGAGCGGATGTACGCCGTGGGCCAGATCCCCGGCTCGTTCTTCCGCAGCGAGGGTCGCCCGGGCGAGGACGCGATCCTCACCTGTCGCCTGATCGACCGGCCGCTGCGCCCGACCTTCAAGAAGGGCCTGCGCAACGAGGTCCAGGTCGTCATCACGGTGCTGGCGCTCGACCCCGACCAGCCCTACGACGTGCTCGCGATCAACGCCGCGTCGGCGTCCACCCAGCTCTCCGGACTGCCGTTCTCCGGCCCGGTCGGCGGCACCCGCGTCGCCCTGATCGAGGGCCAGTGGGTGGCGTTCCCGTCGCACAGCCAGCTCGAGCAGGCGACCTTCGACATGGTCGTCGCGGGCCGGGTCACCGAGACCGGTGACGTCGCCATCATGATGGTCGAGGCCGAGGCCACCGAGCAGACCTTCGAGCTCGTCCAGAGCGGTGCCAAGGCGCCGACCGAGGAGGTCGTCGCCTCCGGGCTCGACGCCGCCAAGCCGTTCATCAAGCAGCTGTGCGAGGCGCAGGCCGAGCTGGCCAAGCAGGCCGCCAAGCCCGTGCAGGAGTTCCCGGTCTTCCTCGACTACGAGGACGACGTGTACGCCGCTGTCGAGGACGCCGCCAAGGCCGACCTCGCCCCCGCGCTGACCATCGCCGGCAAGCAGGAGCGCGAGGAGCGCCTCGACGAGATCAAGGCCTCCACCCTGGAGTCGCTCGGTGCCAAGTTCGAGGGTCGCGAGAAGGAGATCGGCGCGGCGTTCCGCTCGCTGAACAAGTCCCTCGTCCGCGAGCGCGTGCTGCGTGACCAGGTGCGCATGGACGGGCGCGGCCTGACCGACATCCGCACCCTGTCCGCCGAGGTGGCCGTGATCCCGCGGGTCCACGGCTCGGCGCTCTTCGAGCGCGGCGAGACCCAGATCCTGGGCGTGACCACGCTGAACATGCTCACCATGGAGCAGCAGCTGGACACCCTGTCGCCGGAGAAGAAGCGGCGCTACATGCACAAGTACGTCTTCCCGCCGTTCTCCACCGGCGAGACCGGACGCGTGGGCTCGCCCAAGCGTCGCGAGGTCGGCCACGGCGCCCTGGCGCGTCGTGCCCTCCTGCCGGTGCTGCCCGGCCGCGAGGAGTTCCCGTACGCGATCCGCCAGCTCTCCGAGGCCATGGGCTCCAACGGCTCGACCTCGATGGGCTCTGTCTGCGCCTCGACGCTCTCCCTGCTCCAGGCAGGTGTGCCGCTGAAGGCGCCAGTCGCCGGCATCGCGATGGGCCTGATCTCGGGCGAGGTCGACGGGCAGACGAAGTACGTCGCGCTGACCGACATCCTCGGTGCCGAGGACGCCTTCGGCGACATGGACTTCAAGGTCGCCGGCACCCGCGAGTTCGTCACCGCGCTGCAGCTGGACACCAAGCTCGACGGCCTCCCGGCCGAGGTGCTGGCCGGTGCGCTGACCCAGGCCCGCGACGCCCGCCTGGCGATCCTCGACGTGATGGCCGAGGCCATCGACGCGCCCGAGGAGATGTCGATCCACGCACCGCGCATCATCACGGTGCGCGTGCCGGTCGACAAGATCGGTGAGGTCATCGGCCCCAAGGGCAAGGTGATCAACCAGATCCAGGACGACACGGGCGCGACGTTGTCCATCGAGGACGACGGCACGGTCTACATCGGCGCGACCAATGGCGAAGCGGCCGAGGCCGCCCGTCAGGCCGTCAACGCGATCGCCAACCCGACGATGCCCGAGGTCGGCGAGCGCTACCTCGGCACCGTGGTGAAGACGACGAACTTCGGCGCCTTCGTCTCGCTGCTGCCCGGCAAGGACGGCCTGCTGCACATCAGCAAGCTGCGCGCCCTCGCCGGTGGCAAGCGGGTCGACAACGTCGAGGACGTCGTCTCGGTGGGCCAGAAGCTGCAGGTCGAGATCGGCGAGATCGACGACCGGGGCAAGCTGTCGCTGATCCCGGTGGTCGACGAGTCCGCCTCGGACTCCGGCTCGGAGTCGGCGCCCGCCGACGCCGAGTGACCCCCGCTTGACACCGAAGCTCCCCGACGGCGTACGCCGGACCGTCCTTCGGGGCGGTCTGAGCGTCGTCACCGAGCACATGCCCGGTGTCCGCTCGGCCGCGGTCGGGGTGTTCGTGCAGGTCGGCTCGAGGGACGAGGCGCCGCAGCTCAGCGGCGCCTCGCACTTCCTCGAGCACCTGCTGTTCAAGGGCACTCCGACCCGCTCGGCCATGGACATCTCCGTCGCCCTCGACGAGGTCGGCGGGGAGTTCAACGCCTACACGGCCCGGGAGTACACCTGCTACCACGCGCGGGTGCTCGACGACGACCTGCCGCGGGCCGTGGACGTGCTCGGCGACATGCTCACCTCCTCGTCGATCACGCCGGAGGACGTCGAGGCCGAGCGCGACGTCATCCTCGACGAGATCGCGATGCACGACGACGACCCTGACGACGTGGTGCACAACCTGTTCGCCGCGACGGCCTGGGCCGGCTCCCCGCTGGGCCGGCCGATCGCCGGCACGGCCGAGTCCATCAAGGCGCTGACCCGGGCGCAGGTCAACGGCTACTACCGTCGGCGCTACCGCCCCGAGGTGATGACGGTCGCCGTCGCCGGCAACGTCGACCACACCGAGGTGGTCCGACACGTCCGCAAGGCCTTCGGCCGCGACGGCTTCCTCGAGGGGGACGCGTCGCCCGTGGGCCCGCGCCTGTCCCCGCGACCCCGTCGGCTGCAGGCGGGGGAGGCCCGCACCTCGCGGCCCTTCGAGCAGGTCAACGTGGTGCTCGGCATGCAGGGGCTCACCCGCTCGGACCCGCGGCGCTACGTGCTCAGCGTCCTCAACGCGGCCCTGGGCGGCAGCTCGAGCTCGCGGCTCTTCCAGGAGGTCCGCGAGCGCCGCGGCCTCGCGTACTCGGTCTACTCCTTCGGCCTGGGCTACTCCGACGCCGGCATGGTCGGCGTGGCGGCCGGCTCCCTGCCCGGCAAGGCCGACGACCTCCTGCGCGTCGTACGCACCGAGCTGGCGCGGGTCGCCGCCGACGGCCTCACCGAGGAGGAGGTCGAGCGTGGTCGCGGTCAGTCCCGCGGTGGTCTCGTGCTCAGCCTCGAGGACAGCGGCTCCCGGATGACCAGGCTGGGTGAGGCGGCACTGTTCCAGCAGCGGCTGCTCTCCGTCGACGAGGTCCTGGCCCGAGTCGAGGCCGTCTCCGTCGCCGACGTACACACCCTCGCCCAGGAGCTCTACACCCGTCCCCAGACGCTGGCCCAGGTCGGGCCGGCCTGACCGGCCGCCAGTTTCACCGGCCAACCAGTGAAACTTGCCGAAGCGCGCGAAGTTTCGCGCACACGGGCCAGTTTCACCGGCCAACCAGTGAAACCTGTGGCTGGAGTGACTCACCACCCCCACCCCGGCGCCGACTAGCCTGAGGGCCGTGAGTGCTCTCAAGGTGGGCGTGCTGGGCGCGCTGGGCAAGGTCGGTCGCGAGGTCTGTACGGCGCTCGAGGCGGCCGAGGACATGGACCTCGTCGCCCGCGTCGACGCCGACGACGACCTGCAGCAGCTGCTCGGGGCCGGAGTCGAGGCGGTGGTCGACTTCACCCATCCCGACGTGGTGATGGGCAACCTCGAGTTCTGCGTCCAGCACGGGATCCATGCCGTGGTGGGCACGACCGGGTTCGACGACCAGCGCCTGGACCAGCTGCGCGACTGGCTGGCCGGGAGCGAGGGCACCGGCGTCCTGGTCGCCCCGAACTTCTCGATCGGGGCGGTGCTGATGATGCGCTTCGCCGCCGAGGCGGCCCGCTTCTACGAGTCTGTGGAGATCGTGGAGCTGCACCACCCGGACAAGGCCGACGCGCCGTCCGGCACCGCGCGGCGTACGGCGCAGCTGATCGCGGCCGCGCGGGACGTCGCGGGCATGGGCCCGGTCCCGGACGCCACCTCGACCCAGCTCGACGGAGCGCGCGGCGCCGAGGTGGCCGGCATCCACGTCCACGGGCTGCGCGTGCGCGGCCTGGTCGCGCACCAGGAGGTGATCCTGGGTGCTCCCGGCGAGACGCTGACGATCCGTCACGACTCGCTGGACCGGGTGTCCTTCGTCCCGGGGGTCCTGCTGGGCCTGCGCGAGATCGGGCAGCGCCCCGGCCTGACCGTCGGCCTGGAGGAATTCCTTTCCCTCGACGAGGGCTGACGTCTCGGAAAGTGTGAGGCTTCCCTCGCAGTTTCCTGCACGAATGCATGTTTGTGCAGCGCATGTTCGTGAAGGTGCACTCAGGCCCAGGGTTGGGCACTCTGGTGGTGACGAGCGAACGAGCAGAAACCAGATCGTCACCGATCGTGGGCCGCTGCTCTCCAGCGCGGTCGACGTGTCCTGGCCTTCCATTTCCCCCCACGGAGGTCAGGAGTCCCCAAGGATGGGGGGCCCGTGCTGGGCACACGAGCCCCCCATCCCCTTCTCCACGCAGACCCGCAGGCTCCGGAGCAGCATCTCGGGTGCTCCGGAGCCGCGGGCTCTTGCGAGACGGCTCAGACCAGCCGCACCAGCGCGGCGGTCACCGCCGCCGCTGCCACCACGACGATGAACGGCGCCCGCAGCAGCAGTGCGACCACCGCGGCGGCCAGCCCCGCCAGTCGCGCGTCGATGGTGAGCACCACCTGGCCGTCGCTGTTGCGCCCGGCGAAGACCTGCACCGCGACGAGTGCCGCGAGCAGGACGACCGGCAGCATGTCCGCCGTACGCCGGAGCACCGGATGGGCCAGCACCCGCTCGGGCACCGACATGCCGGCGAGCTTGAGCAGGTAGCAGCCGACCGCGCAGGTCAGCACCGCCGCCCAGATCACGGAGACCCCTCGTCGGCGGTGGCCCCGCTCGCGGCGTCGCGGGTGAGCAGGGCCATGCCGAGGGCGACGACCGACGCGGCGAGGACGGGCACGCCGGCCGGCGTCAGCGGCACCAACGTCAGCGCCAGGCCGGCGGCGAGGACGGCCGCGACGCGGTTGCGGGTCGTGTCGAGCCGGGGCCACAGCAGCGCGAGGAACGCACCACCGACGGCTGCGTCGAGCCCGTAGGTGCGCGGGTCGCCCAAGGCGTCGCCAGCGAGCGCGCCGACGAAGGTGGCGAGGTTCCAGAGCACGAAGACCGAGATGCCGGTGGCCAGGAAGCCGGCCCGGGCGGTCTCGCGGGTGGTCCGGGTGACGGTCATCGCCGAGGACTCGTCGATCAGGAGGTGAGCGGCGCCCACCCGGCGCAGGCCGCGGAACCCCAGCAGTGGCGCGACCTTCAGGCCGTAGAGCGTGTTGCGGGAACCCAGCAGCAGACCCGACACGGCTCCGAACATCGGGTTGCCCCCAGAACCGATGACCCCCACCAGCGCGAACTGCGAGGCCCCGGTGAACACGAGCAGCGAGAGGGCGCAGGTCTGCCAGACGTCGAGGCCGCTGGCCACGCCGATCGCGCCGAAGGAGATGCCGTAGGCACCGGTGGCGATGCCGATCGCGATCCCGTCGCGGATGATCGATCTGGTGCTCTCCTCGGCCGGCTCTCCCGCCCGCCTCATCCGGCGTCGTCCCCCGGGCCCTCCACCCCGTCCACGAGGGAGGTGTGCAACCGCACCTGCTTGACGGTGGTGCTGCCGTCACCGACGAGGTCGAGGGTCCGGTGGGCGCCGTCGGGTGCCCAGCCGGCCGCGGTGAGGAAGGCGCGCAGCACGTCGTCGGAGGCCGGCAGCCAGGTGACCGCCCGGGTGAACCGGTCGGCGGTCAGGGTGTCAGCGGCCGCCTGCAACAGTCGCGAACCGTGGCCGGCCCCACGTTGGTGCGGGTCGACGGTCAGGTCGGCCATCTCGCCGGTCATCACGTGGTCGCAGTCGGGGTCGGTCGCCGGCCCGGTCACCACGAAACCCGTCACCAGGTTGCGCTCGAGAGCCACGAGCACGCGCTGCCTGGCGTCCGTGGGCCGCGCCAGCGCGGTGCGCCAGGCCTCCGCGATCTCCTCGACCTCCAGCGCAGCCAGCACCTCGCCGGGCAGCAGCTCGGCGTACGACGTGCGCCAGGCCCGCACCTGCACGGCGGCGATCGCGGTCGCGTCGTCGGCCCAGGCCACCCGTGCGGAGACGTCGGAGGTGGGCATTCCGACATCCAATCAGGTGTGCGGGACCGCCGGTCGGGGGGCGTCGACGGGGTGCTCGGGCACCTCCTGCAGGTGGTCGAGCCTGGCCTCGGCTCCGCTGAGGACCAGCGCACCGACCGTGGCGATCGCGAAGCCGAGCGCGGCCACCGGCCACCGGCCGTGCTGCACGCCGTCGCCGAACAGGACCACCCCGAGCACGGCCGGGACGAACGTCTCCAGCAGCACCATCGGCGCGGTGGCGGCGGTCACCGAGACACGTTCCAGGGCCAGCGACTGGAGCACGAACCCGAGCACCCCGAAGAGCAGGATCGGGAGTGCGTGGACCGCGGTGTGCAGGTCGGCACCGGGGTTGATCAGCGACCTGGTCGCGATCGGCGCGCCGGAGTAGGCGATCCCGGCCAGCAGGGCCAGCAGGATCCCCGCCTGCGCGCCTTCGTGTCGGAAGGCGGCCAGGCCGACGAGCCCGAGCAGCGCCACCGTCGCGTAGAGCACCAGCGTCAGGTGGGGTCGGTGAGCGTCGGTCCCGACGTTGCCGGCGACGGCGACCAGCAGGCAGAAACCGACCGCCATGCCCACCAGGGCGCCCCAGTGCTTCCGCTCGAGGGGCTCGTGCACCTTGAGCGAGGCGACCACGGCAGTCACCGCGAGGGACCCGGCGATCGCCATCTGCGCGAGGTACAGGGGGAGCAGGGCGATGGCCACGAGGTGGAGCATCCAGCCCAGGAGGTAGCCCACGGTCACCAGGGCCATCCACCCCGAGAAGAGCCCGCCACGGCGGACGGCCACGGCCTGCAGCACGGCCGAGACGCCGAAGAGCAGCGCGGCACCCAGCGCCGCGAGCAGACCGATGAGCATTGCTCCAGCGTTGCACGGCTCCCTCTCCGGGGGGTGCCCACGGGTAAGTTGTCCGCATGCAGGTCTACCTCGATCTCCTCCGCCGGATCCTCGACGAGGGCCTCGAGAAGTCCGATCGCACCGGCACCGGCACCCGCAGCGTGTTCGGCCACCAGATGCGCTTCGACCTCAACGCCGGCTTCCCGCTCGTGACGACCAAGAAGGTGCACACCCGGTCGGTCTTCGGCGAGCTGCTGTGGTTCCTGCGCGGCGACACCAACGTGAAGTGGCTCCAGGACCGCGGCATCACCATCTGGGACGAGTGGGCCGACGCCAACGGTGACCTCGGGCCGATCTACGGCTACCAGTGGCGGTCGTGGCCGACCCCGGACGGGCGGCACGTCGACCAGCTCGCCCAGGTCGTCGAGCAGATCCGCACCAACCCCGACTCCCGGCGCCACATCGTCTCGGCGTGGAACGTCGCCGACATCCCCGACATGGCGCTCGCGCCGTGCCACACGATGTTCCAGTTCTACGTCGCGCAGGGCCGCCTGAGCTGCCAGCTCTACCAGCGCTCGGCCGACGTCTTCCTCGGGGTGCCGTTCAACATCGCGTCGTACGCCCTGCTGACCCACATGGTCGCCCAGGTCACCGGACTGGAGGTGGGCGACTTCGTGCACACGCTGGGCGATGCCCACCTCTACCTCAACCACCTCGAGCAGGCCGAGCTCCAGCTCACCCGCGAGCCGCGGCCGCTGCCGACCTTGCGGCTCGACCCCTCCGTGAGCACCCTCGACGGGTTCGACCTGGAGCACATCGAGCTCGAGGGCTACGACCCGCACCCCGGGATCCGGGCCCCCATCGCCGTATGACGCGCGTGGTCCTCGTCGCCGCCCGGGCGACCAACGGCGTGATCGGGCTCGGCGGCAACATCCCCTGGAAGATCCCGGCCGACTTCGCGCACTTCAAGCGCGTCACGGTGGGACACCCCCTCGTCCTGGGACGTACGACGTTCGAGGGGATCGGCAAGCCGCTGCCCGACCGCCAGAGCATCGTGGTCACGCGTGACCCGGCGTGGAGCCACGACGGCGTCCTGGTGGCCCGCTCGGTGCGGGAGGCGGTCGACCTCGGCCGCGGCCTTGATGACGACATCGTCAACGTGGGCGGGGGTGCCCAGGTCTACGCCGAGGCGCTGTCCCTGGCCACCCACCAGATCCTCACCGAGGTGCACCTCGCGCCCGAGGGGGACACGCACTACCCCGAGTTCGACCGGGCCGAGTGGCGCGAGACCCGGCACGAGGACCACGCCGACCACGACCCGGCGTACGAGGTCCACTGGCTGGAGCGTCGCTGACCGGCGAGGAGCCGGACCGCGACGAGCTCGTCGCAGCGCTGGTCGGCGAGGGTGTCGTGGCCGTGGGCGGACGGCTCCCGCGCCTCACCGGCCGCGACCCGCGGCCGCTCTCGTCGCTCGCCCCGGCCCAGCTCGTGGGCGACACCGTCCTCCAGGTGGTCGCCGGCCCGGCGAACGCCGCGACGGTGCCGCTGGACCTGCTCGACGAGCCCCCGGAGATCCTCGACGTGCTGCGCCGGACCGTCGCCTCGCTCGACGGACCGCCGCCGCCGCTGCGGCCGGGGTGGTACTCCTCGACCTTCCTCGACGACGTCGCGCGGTGGGTCGACGGGCTGGGGCTGCGCCGGACCGCGCCGCCGGAGCCGGTGAAGTTCTGGAGCCTGTCCGCCGTGCTGCGGGTGGAGCACGAGGGTGGCACGGCGTACCTCAAGGCCTGCTCCCCGCACTTCCACGACGAGCCCGCGCTGACACGGGTCCTGTCCGCCCACCTCGGCGACGCAGTGCCCACCGTCCTGGGCGTCGACGAACCCCGGGGGTGGCTGCTGATGGAGGCACTCCCGGAGGGCACACCCGACCCCGTGGCCACGGCCGGCGTCCTCGCCCGGCTCCAGGTCCAGATGTCCGGCCACATCGGCGCTCTTGCCGCAGCCGGCGCCCCCGACCGTGGTGCCGTCGCGACGCTCGCCGCGTTCGAGACCGTGGTGGAGGACGGCATCGAGACTCCGACCCTGGAAGCCGCGGAACGTCGCCAGCTCCACGACCTGCTGCCCTGGCTGGCCGAGCAGCTCGCGCGGCTCGACGCCTGCGGCCTGCCACCCACCGTGGTCCACGGCGACATGCACCTGGGCAACGTCGTCTCCGACGGCAACCGCATCGTGGTCTACGACTGGAGCGACACGTGCGTGGGAATCCCTGTCGTGGACCTGCCAGCCGTTCTCTGGCGGGTGGACGAGAGCCGCTGGGCCGAGGTGCAGGAGGCCTACGCAGCGGTCTGGCGTGAGCACTCGCCCGCGGCGAACATCGAGACCGCTCTGTCCCTGGCGCCCCTGGCCAACGACGTCTTCCAGGCCGTGTCGTACGAGGCCATTGCGCGCGACCTCGAACCCCCCTCCCGCTGGGAGCTGGCCGGTGTCACCCCGGTCCTCCTGCGCCGGTTGATCGCGACCCACGAGGAGTCGATGCGTCACCCTGGCTAGGTTGGGGAGATGGACCTGCGCATCTTCACCGAGCCCCAGCAGGGCGCGACCTACGACCAGCTGCTCCGGGTGGCGAAGGCCACCGAGGAGCTCGGGTTCAGCGCGTTCTTCCGCTCCGACCACTACCTGTCGATGGGTGGCGACGGGCTGCCCGGCCCGACCGATGCGTGGGTGACCCTGGCCGGGCTGGCGCGCGAGACCAGCCGGATCCGGCTCGGCACGCTGATGACGAGCGCGACCTTCCGGTTGCCTGGGCCGCTGGCGATCGCCGTGGCCCAGGTCGACCAGATGAGCGGCGGACGGGTGGAGCTGGGCCTGGGCGCGGGCTGGTTCGGGCGTGAGCACGAGGCCTACGGCATCGGGTTCCCGGGGACCCAGGAGCGCTTCGACCGGTTCGAGGAGCAGCTGGCGATCATCACCGGCCTCTGGGAGACCCCCGCGGGGGAGACGTTCTCCCACGCCGGGACGCACTACTCCCTGACCGACTCACCGGCCCTGCCGAAGCCCGCCCAGAGCCCGCGGCCGCCGGTCATCATCGGGGGTGTCGGCAAGCGGCGTACGCCAGAGCTCGCCGCGCGCTACGCCGACGAGTTCAACCTGCCGTTCGCGTCGCTGGAGGTGAGTCAGGAGCAGTTCGCCCGCGTGGGCGAGGCCCTGGACGCGATCGGTCGCGACCCGAACGAGCTGACCTGGTCCAACGCCCTCACCGTCTGCGTGGGGCGGACCGAGGAGGAGGTACACCGCCGCGCCGACGCGATCGGGAGCTCGGTCGAGGACCTGCGCGCCAACGGTGTCGCCGGCACCCCGGCCGAGGCGGTCGACCGGATCGGGGAGTTCCACGCGATCGGGTGCCAGCGGATCTACCTGCAGACGATGGACGTCGACGACCTCGACCACCTCGAGCTGATCGCCGCCGAGGTGGCGCCGCAGCTCTGAGCGCGCCGGTGCCTCGAGACCTAGGCCAGCGGTCGCCCCTCGACGTCGCTCATCTTGCGGAGCAGCAGCAGGATCAGGTCGACGAGGTACCAGACGCCGCAGCCCCCGAAGGTCACCAGCTTGAGGATCCCCAGGCCGGTGTAGCCGAGGTAGAAGCGGTCGACGCCGAAGTGCCCGAGGAACGCCGAGAGCAGCACGGTGGTCAGCCACTCGCGGGTGGAGAACAGACCCGGGACCTGGCGGGCAGGGAACCAGCCGCCGCCGGAGGCGTCGCGCAGCACGGCGTCGCCCTTGAGCTGGCCGGCCAGGGCCATCTGCTGCAGCTGCGGCAGGCCGTAGGGGCCGTAGTCCTGGCCCAGGTGGTTGAGCATGTAGGCACCAGAAGGCTGCGGGGGTGGCGCCGGGGCGGGCTGCTGGGTCTCGCTCATGTCTTCGCACCCTAGATGAGCCCGGGGAAGCCGACACGACGGTGCTGACGGATAACCTGTGGGCATGAGCCTTCCAGCAGCGCCGTACGGCCGCATGCTGACCGCCATGGCGACCGCCTTCACCTCCGACGGTGCCGTCGACCTCGACGGCACCGCCGCGATCGCGAACCATCTGGTCGAGCACGGCAACGAGGGCGTCGTCGTCAGTGGCACCACCGGCGAGTCGCCGACCACGACCGTGCCCGAGGACGCCGAGATCCTGCGCGTCGTCAAGGACGCCGTCGGTGACCGGGCGAGCGTGATCGCCGGCGTCGGCACCAACTCCACGGCCCACTCGGTCGAGCTCGCGGTCCAGGCCGAGAAGGTGGGCGTCGACGCCGTCCTGCTGGTCGCGCCGTACTACAACAAGCCGGGGCAGGCGGGCCTGCTGCACCACTTCACCGAGGTGGCCCAGGCCTCCAGCCTCCCGGTGATGCTCTACGACGTCCCCGGGCGCACGGCTCAGGGCATCACGCTGGAGACCTACGAGGCCGCGGCGCGGCTGGACACGGTCTCCAGCGTGAAGCACGCCACCGGCAACCCGCTCGACACGATCGCGCTGCGCGAGCTCGGCTACGACGTGTACTCCGGCGACGACGCGTTGCTCCTGGGCTACCTCGCCCACGGCGGCTGCGGCGTGATCTCCGTGGTCGCCCACGTCGCCGGGCCCCAGCTGCGTGAGGTGATCGAGCAGTTCGACGCGGGTGACCCGGCGGCCGCGCTGGCCACGTTCACCCGCATCGTGCCCGTGATCGACGCCGTGATGGGGGTGCCCAACTACGGCGCCACCACCGCCAAGGCAGGGCTCGAGCTGCTCGGCGTGCTCGACAACCGCCGCGTCCGCGGCCCGCTCGTACCTCTTGACGACCACGAGTACTCCGCGCTGCGGACGGCACTCGAGAAGGCTGGGATCCTGACGTGAGCCATCCGCACCCCGAGCTGTCGCCGCCACAGCCGCTGAGCAAGGGCGGCCTGCGGGTGATCCCGCTCGGCGGACTCGGCGAGGTCGGCCGCAACATGACCGTCTTCGAGTACGACGGCCGCCTGCTGATCGTGGACTGCGGGGTGCTCTTCCCCGAGGAGAACCATCCCGGCGTCGACCTGATCCTGCCCGACTTCGACGCGATCCGGGACCGCCTCGACGCGGTCGACGCGCTGGTGCTGACCCACGGCCACGAGGACCACATCGGGGCGGTGCCGTACCTGCTGCGCGAGCGCGAGGACATCCCGCTGGTCGGTTCCCAGCTCACCCTGGCGCTGGTCGGCTCCAAGCTGCGCGAGCACCGGCTGAAGGACACCGTGCGCACCATCGTCTCGGAGGGTGACCGGCTCAGCTTCGGCCCCTTCGACCTCGAGTTCGTCGCGGTCAACCACTCCATCCCCGACGCGCTGGCGGTGGCCATCCGCACCGGAGCGGGCACCGTGCTGCACACGGGCGACTTCAAGATGGACCAGCTCCCTCTCGACGGCCGGATCACCGACCTGCGCGCGTTCGCGCGACTCGGCGAGGAGGGCGTCGACCTGTTCCTCACCGACTCCACCAACGCCGAGGTCCCGGGGTTCACGACCTCCGAGCAGGACATCGCGCCCGTGCTCGACCGGGTGTTCAGCCAGAGCAGCCAGCGGATCATCGTCGCCTGCTTCGCCTCGCACGTGCACCGCGTCCAGCAGGTGATGGACGTCGCGGCCAAGCACGGCCGCAAGGTGGCCTACGTCGGGCGCTCGATGGTGCGCAACATGGGCATCGCCCGCGACCTCGGCTACCTCGAGGTCCCGCCCGACCTGCTGATCGACACCCGCGCCGTGGCCGACATGCCCCCGGAGAAGGTGGTGCTGATCTCGACCGGGTCGCAGGGGGAGCCGCTGAGCGCGTTGAGCCGGATCGCGCAGCGCAACCACAACTTCGTGCACATCGAGGAGGGCGACACGGTGGTGCTCGCGTCCTCGCTGATCCCCGGCAACGAGAACGCCGTCTACCGCGTCATCAACGGGCTCGCCCGCTGTGGCGCCCACGTGGTGCACCGGGGCAACGCCCTGGTCCACGTGAGTGGGCACGCCAGTGCCGGAGAGCTGCTCTACTGCTACAACATCGTCCGGCCCCGCAACGTGCTGCCCGTGCACGGCGAGATCCGGCACATGCTCGCCAACGCGGCGCTGGCCCGCGCCACCGGCATCCCCGCCGAGCGGGTCGTGATCGCCGAGGACGGCGTGGTGGTGGACCTCGTCGACGGGGTGGCCTCCGTGGCCGGCAAGGTCGAGTGCGGCTACGTGTTCGTCGACGGGAGCTCCGTGGGCGACCTCACCGAGAGCTCGCTGAAGGACCGCCGGATCCTGGGGGAGGAGGGCTTCATCTCGGTGATCGTGGTGATCGACTCCCAGACCGGGAAGGTGGTCAGCGGCCCGGAGATCCACGCGCGGGGCTTCGCCGAGGAGGACGCGACGTTCGACGAGATCAGGGACCCGATCATCGCCGCGCTCGACAAGGCGCACTCGGAGGGTGTCGACGACGCCTACCAGCTTCAGCAGACCATTCGACGGGTCGTCGGGCGCTGGGTCAGCGGGAAGCACCGCCGCCGGCCGATGATCATTCCCGTGGTGCTCGAGGCCTAGGCCGTGACCGTTCGGAGCGCCGCGTCTCGCGACGAGCGGGTGGACTACGCCCGGTGGGGCGAGGACTTCTTCGCCGAGGCGATCAGCGAGCAGCGCGTGCTCGGTGCGGTGAACTCCATCGCGGGGCAGCCGATCGACTTCGGCCCGATGGGGGTCGGCCCGGGGCGCATCGCCAAGGTGCGGGCGTACGGCGAGATCGGTGCGGCGTCCCTGACCAGGGTGTCCCCGAAATCGACCAAGGGGCTGATCGGGTACCACGTGACGCTGCCCGTGCGGCTCACCTTCGAGGTCGACCTGCAGGTGGACTCCCACCGCTTCGAGGCCCAGCTCCTGGTGCCGCTCACGCTTGTCGCCGTGGCCCTCTCCGGCGTCCGCATCTACATCGAGGCGACCCCGCCCACGGGCGAGGACATCCAGGTCGAGCTGCAGGCGACGGGCCTGCGCGCCTCGGTGCTCCAGCGGGTGGCCGGCGTGGAGGGTGAGCTGAAGCGTTTCGTGGCCCGCTACGTCGCCCACGAGCTGGACAAGCCGCACGTGCAGGAGGCGCGCCTGATCGACGTGTCCAGGGCGATCGACACCGCCTGGGCCGCGATCGGTCCGAAGCCGTCCCGCGAGCGCGCGCACGAGCCGTCCGCCGGCGTCACGGCCGACCTCGACGAGGAGCTGGAACGCGAGATCCGCGACCACGAGACGACCCTCCTCGCCGACCCCTCCGACACCGCCCGATAACTGGGCTAAACCACGGACGTAAACGGATGAATCGCCCTAGAATCGAGGCACAGACCCCTGCTGGCGGTCCATCCTCGAAAGGTTCGGGGCCACACGTGATGCAAGCGACCGAATCTCCTCGTGCCGAGGGGATCAGACGCCTCTACGAGTTGATGCTGCGCGTCAACTCGTCCACGGACCTGTCCGAGGTGCTGGACGAGATCGCGCGCGGCGTCGTCGAGGTGCTCGGTTACGGCATCGCCGCCATCGCCCGGCTCGAGGGCGAGACGTTCGTGATGACCACGGTCGCCGGGCCCGAGGAGGTCCGTCAGCAGATCATCGGCCGCCGTACGCCGGTGGCCTCGATCTTCAACGAATTCGCCGCGGCCGACGAGTGGGGCGTGCTGCGCTTCGTGCCGCACGGTCGGATGCCCGACGAGCTCGAGGCGGCGGCGTGGATCCCGGAGTTCGAGCCGGACAAGTCCTCCGACGCCTGGCACCCGCTCGACGCGCTCTACGCGCCGCTCTACTCCGCGACCGGCCAGCTGCTCGGCAACATGTCGGTCGACCTGCCCCCCGGCAACCGCATCCCCAACAAGGAGGAGCGCGAGCTGCTGGAGATGTTCGTCGTGCAGGCGGGCCTGGCGATGTACAACGCCCAGCAGCGCGAGCGGCTGGGCGACCAGGTCCGGATGGGCGAGATGCTGCGCTCGGTCTCCTCGGCCGGCCAGCTCGCCGAGCTCGACCAGTCGCTCTACGAGTCCTCGCAGGCCGTGGCCAAGGGCCTCGAGGCCGAGCACCTGTGGATCCGCTGCTTCACCTCCGGGGACCTCGCACAGGTCACCGAGTCGGCGGCGTACCCCTCCGACGGTCCGGAGCCGAGCATCGAGATGGTCGAGTTCATGGGCATGCTGGCGCGCCAGGCCTGGGACTTCAACCGGCCGGTGATGGTCACCCACGAGGACCTCTCCGACCCCTTCGGCCGCTTCACCGACCTCGAGCGCGACCTCGTGCGCGAGCTGCTCAGCGACCGCCAGGAGCTCGGCCTGATGGCCGTCCCGGTGGGCGTGGGCCGTGAGCTGCTCGGCTACGCGCTGCTGATCCGCGACGTGCTCACCGACCCGTGGACCGCCGAGGAGCAGGAGGGCGTGATGGAGGTCGGCCGCACGCTCGGGCGGGTCGTGCTCAACGCCCGTCTCTACGAGCGCGAGCGGCACCTGGTGGGCGAGCTGCAGGAGCTCGACCGCTACAAGGGCGAGCTGATCGCGACCATCTCCCACGAGCTGAAGACGCCGCTGACCTCGATCATCGGCCACGTCGAGCTGCTCGAGGACATGGACACCGGCATCGGCTCGGTCGACGCGATCTCGCGCAACGCCGAGCGCCTGAACCGGCTGGTGCAGAACCTGCTGGCCTACTCCCAGGTCCAGGACAAGCGCGAGACCGTGCGCGTCCCGGTCGACCTGCGCAAGCTGGCGGAGGGCTCCATGGAGCTGCTCGCCATGCACAGCTCGAAGGGCTCGGTCGAGATGACCCTGAAGATCCCCGACGAGCCGGTGATGGTCACCGCCGACCCCGACGAGCTCGGCAAGGTCATCGACAACCTGGCCAGCAACGCGGTCAAGTACACCCTCCCCGGCGGCTCCGTGCGCCTGGAGGTCGACGTCTCCGGGGAGCACGCGATCGTGCTGTGCGCCGACACCGGGCTGGGCATCTCCACCGCCGACCAGGTGCACCTGTTCTCGGCGTTCCACCGCTCCAGCAACCCCGAGGCGCTCTCGATCCCGGGCACCGGCCTGGGCCTGGCCATCTCCCGCCGGATCGCCCAGATGCACGGCGGCGAGATCCTGGTCAGCTCCGAGCTCGGCAAGGGCAGCACCTTCCGGCTCCGGCTGCCGCTGCTGGAGTCCGTGCGCGCCGCCTGAGGGCCCGCAGTTTCACTGGTTGGCCGGTGAAACTTCGCCGTGCGCGCGAATTAACGCGCGCAATCCGCAGTTTCACTGGTTGGCCGGTGAAACCTGCCCACCCCTGAGGCCCCCGTTCCGCGTGTGACGCAAGGGGCAGATGTGAAGTTCGGGGTAGATTCGCCAGCATGGCGACCCGTACGTCTTCCCCGCCGGCGTCGCGCAGCAAGAGCTCCTCGTCCCGTTCCACGACGAAGGGGGGCTCGAGCTCGCGTCGACGGCCATCGGGATCCACGTCCAAGCGCAAGCCTGCCCCGACGAAGAAGGCGGCGGCCAGGCGTCCCGCGCCGAGGGCGGTGCGCACCGGCCCGGGGCCGGTCTTCCGGGTCTTCAGCGCGCTGACCCGCGTGGTCGTCTCGGCCTGGCTCGGCCTCGCGCACGCGATCGGCGGGGGCGTGCGCCGGATCGGGCACACCGCCGGCGAGCTCGAGCCCGAGCACCGCCGCGACGGCGCCGGGCTGTTCCTGGTGGGGCTGGCCGTGGTCGTCGCCGCCTCGGTGTGGTGGCAGCTGCCCGGCAAGGTGGGTGACGCCGTCCGTGCCATGGTCGCGGGCTCGGTGGGACTGCTCGCCTGGTTCGTGCCGCTGCTGCTGTGCTTCGTGGCCTGGCGCAACCTGCGCGACCCCGAGCGCAACGGCCCGCCCGGACGCCAGGTCGTCGGCTGGACGGCTCTGCTCTTCGGCGTCCTCGGCATCGTGCACATCGCCAACGGCTCGCCCCGACCCGAGCTCGGCGACACCAGCAAGCTCCAGCAGGCAGGCGGAGCCATCGGGTTCGTCGTCGCCAAGCTGCTGACCGACCTGCTGCAGTCGACCTACGTCGTGGTGCCCCTCCTGGTGCTGCTCGCCCTCTTCGGCGTCCTCGTCGTGACCGCCACGCCCGTCTACCAGGTGCCGGCGCGGCTGCACGAGCTCGGGCAGCGCCTGATGGGTCGCCGCGTCCCCGACGAGGAGGAGGGGGTGGCGGTCCCCGCGCAGCGTCGCGGCCGCCGTACGACGGACGCCGAGATCGACCCCGAGATGGGCGATCCGGCCTACGACTCTCCCGTGCTCGAGGAGCGCGAGCGCAGGAAGCGCAAGAAGAACACCCCGTCGATCAAGGACGGGGAGATCGACCTCGACCTCACCGACGGCACCGAGTCGACCGGCGAGGACACCAGCAGCCTCCAGCCGCCCCCGCACACGCCGCTGCCTGTCAGGGTCGAGCAGCTCCAGCTCTCCGGCGACATCGCCTACTCCTTGCCCGACAGCCAGGTGCTCAAGCCCGGCTCGGTGCACAAGGCGCGCTCGAAGGCCTCCGACGAGGTGGTCGAGCGGCTGACGCAGGTGCTCGAGGAGTTCGACATCGACGCGCAGGTCACCGGCTACACCCGGGGCCCCACGGTGACCCGCTACATCGTGGAGCTCGGTCCTGCGGTCAAGGTCGAGAAGATCACCGGGATCCAGCGCAACATCGCCTACGCGGTGGCCTCGGCCGACGTCCGCATCCTCTCCCCGATCCCGGGCAAGTCGGCCGTCGGGATCGAGATCCCCAACCTCGACAAGGAGATCGTCTCCCTCGGCGACGTGCTCCGCTCGCCGACGGCGCGCAACGACCACCACCCGATGACCGCCGGGCTCGGCAAGGACGTCGAGGGCGGTTTCGTGGTCGCGAACCTCGCCAAGATGCCGCACCTGCTGGTGGCCGGCGCCACGGGCTCGGGCAAGTCCAGCTTCATCAACTCGATGATCACCTCGCTGCTGATGCGGGCCACGCCCGACGAGGTGCGGATGATCATGATCGACCCCAAGCGGGTGGAGCTGAACTCCTACGAGGGCATCCCGCACCTGATCACGCCGATCATCACCAACCCCAAGAAGGCCGCCGAGGCGCTGCAGTGGGTCGTGCGCGAGATGGACATGCGCTACGACGACCTGGCCAACTTCGGCTTCCGCCACCTCGACGACTTCAACAAGGCCGTCCGGGCGGGGAAGGTGCAGGTGCCAGCGGGCAGCGAGCGGGTGCTCACGCCGTACCCCTACCTGTGCGTGATCGTCGACGAGCTCGCCGACCTGATGATGGTCTCGCCGCGCGACGTCGAGGACTCGATCGTGCGGATCACCCAGCTGGCCCGCGCTGCCGGCATCCACCTGATCCTGGCCACCCAGCGACCCTCGGTCGACGTGGTGACCGGGCTGATCAAGGCCAACGTGCCCTCGCGGCTGGCCTTCGCCACCAGCTCGCTCGCCGACAGCCGGGTGATCCTCGACCAGCCGGGAGCCGAGAAGCTGGTCGGCCAGGGCGACGGCCTGTTCCTGCCGATGGGCGCCTCCAAGCCGGTCCGCGTGCAGGGCTCGTGGGTGACCGAGGCCGAGATCGCCCAGGTGGTCAAGGCCTGCAAGGACCAGCTGCAGCCCACCTACCGCGAGGACGTCACCGCCCCCGCAGCCTCGAAGCGCGAGCTCGACGACGACATCGGCGACGACATGGAGCTGGTGGTGCAGGCGATCGAGCTGGTCGTCTCCACCCAGTTCGGCTCGACCTCGATGCTCCAGCGCAAGCTCCGGGTCGGCTTCGCCAAGGCCGGCCGCCTGATGGACATCCTGGAGAGCCGGGGCGTGGTCGGTCCCAGCGAAGGCTCCAAGGCCCGCGACGTGCTGATCAAGCCCGACGACCTCGACGACGTGATCTCGAACCTGCAAGGGGAGCAGTGATGGACGCCCTCCACACCCGTGACGACGCCACCGACACCGACCCGCCGGCCGAGGTCGACACCGACCGCCGGACCACACCCGGCCTGCCCGGGGTCGCGGTGGTGCACCGCGCCCGGCTGGCCACCGGGGTAGCCGTCGTCGCCGCCGCGATGACGGTCGCGTGGTTCGCGCGGGCGCTCCAGACCGGGTCGGCCACCGACTGGCTGTGGACCGTCGTCCTGGCTGCGGTCGCGATCGTGCAGCTGCTCGTCGTCCGCGACAGCCGCGCGCCCCTGCTGCTCGCCGACTCCCACGGCGTACGAGTGCGACGTGGCGAGACCTGGACCGGCCTGCAGTGGCAGGACATCGCCCACGTCGAGGTGCAGTCACCCGCCTCCTGGCTGCGCGACGGCAAGATCGTCGTGCACCCCCGGGTGCTGGAGGACACCGAGGAGCCGTCGGTCTCGCCGGAGGCGTTCACGGTGCCACTCGCGGCGACCACTCGGCTGGAGTACGACGGGCTGACAGGCGACCTGGTCGCCGACCTCGACGCGTTGGCCAGCGGCCGCACCCCGGTGCTGGTGCTGACCCGGATCGAGCCGGCCGCTCCCGAGGACGCCCACGAGGACGAGGACGCCGAGGACACCGAGGACGTCCCCGCTGCCGAGGGGTCTCAGGCAGGCGACGAGCAGCCTGAGCCCGAGCAGACTCCCGTCGTCCACTCCGGGGTCGAGGTCGTCGTCCTGGGCGGCACGGACACCGGCGAGGGACTGGTGCTGCCCCACCAGATGACCGCCGTGGAGCGCGACGCGGCCGAGCAGGGCACGGCCGTGGAGACCACGTCCGAGTCGCCGACGACGCCTGCACCCGCGCCGGCGGCGCACTTCGCTCCCGTCGACCCGGTGCGCGGCACCACGGCCGCCGCCCGCTCCGAGACGGTGCACGAGAAGCCGCGGGAGCCGCGTCCCGGCGCCCCGATCGGCGAGGCCGAGGCGGGTGCGCTGCCTGCCCAACGGGCCGGCACGCCCGGTCCGGTGGTGGTCGCTCGCCTCGATGACTTCGAGGCGCACCGGCCCCGTCCTGCGGCCGAGGCGAAGATCGGGCCGCTGATCGCCGCCGCCCGGCACCGGGCCCGGCTCAGCATCGACACCCTGAGCGAGCGGACCCGGATCCGCCCGCACGTGCTGGAGTGCATCGAGGTCGACGACTTCGAGCCCTGCGGCGGCGACTTCTACGCCCGCGGCCACCTGCGCACCCTGGCCCGGGTCTTCGGCCTCGACGCCGCTGAGCTGATCGCGCTCTACGACGAGCACTACGCCCGACCCGAGATCGAGGCCCGGCAGGTCTTCGAGGCCGAGCTCGCGACCGGGATCGGGGGCGGCATGCGGGCCACCTTCGCCGGACCGCGGTGGAGCATCCTCGCCGCCAGCGTCGTCGCTCTGGCGATGGTGTGGGGCGTGGCCCACTTCTTCACCGACCAGCCGCAGGAGATCGTCAGCCCGGCGCCCAACGTGGACTCCGCCGGCCTGACCCACGGCAAGCCGGCCGCTGCCCCCAAGTCGACGCTGGCAGCCCTCGGCGTCACCGCCGTCGGGGCCAGCCCCCAGGTCGTCGTGCGCGACCGGGACGGGCGGATCCTGTGGGCCGGCCAGCTCCCCGCGGGCAAGCACCAGCAGGTCATCGGGCTGGCGCCGTTCGACGTGACCGCCAGCAACGGCAAGGCGGTCAAGGTGAGCTTCCTGGGCAAGGAGAAGGGCACGGTCGGCCCGTCCAGCGCGGCCGACAGCAAGCAGTACGGCTGACTGCGGACTCGAGACGCGTCGCGGATTCGTCCCGGCTCACCGCCGTCCGTCATACTGCGAGACGGCCATGAAGACCTCCCCACCCCCCTCGCCCGCGACCGTCGCCCTGGTGACCCTGGGCTGCGCGCGCAACGACGTCGACTCCGAGGAGCTGGCCGGTCGCCTGGAGGCGGGCGGCTTCCGGCTCGTCGAGGACGCCGCCGACGCGGACACGGTCGTGGTCAACACCTGCGGCTTCGTGGAGGCGGCCAAGAAGGACTCCGTCGACACCCTGCTCGCCGCGGCTGACCTCAAGGCCTCGGCCGACCAGGGCGGCCGGGCCCAGGCGGTGGTGGCGGTGGGCTGCCTGGCCGAGCGGTACGGCGCCGAGCTCGCCGACTCGCTGCCCGAGGCCGACGCCGTGCTCGGCTTCGACGACTACCCCGACATCGCCGAGCGGCTGCGCTCGATCCTGGCGGGGGAGCGACCGCACCCGCACACGCCGCAGGACCGTCGCAGGCTGCTGCCGATCAGTCCGGCCGCGCGGGCCGACGCGGCTGCCTCACAGCCGGGGCACGACCCCCTGGCCGCCCGCCGTCGGCTCGACACCGGCCCGATGGCGCCGTTGAAGCTCGCCTCGGGCTGCGACCGTCGCTGCACGTTCTGCGCGATCCCCGCCTTCCGCGGCTCCTTCGTCTCCCGCAGGCCCTCGGACGTGCTCACCGAGGGCCGCTGGCTGGCCTCGCAGGGCGTCCGCGAGCTGTTCCTGGTCAGCGAGAACTCCACCTCCTACGGCAAGGACCTCGGCGACCTGCGCCTGCTCGAGACCCTGCTTCCCGAGCTCGCCGGGATCGACGGCGTCGAGCGGGTCCGGGTCTCCTACCTGCAGCCCGCGGAGATGCGGCCGGGCCTGGTCGCCACGATCGCCGGCACACCGGGCGTGGCGGCGTACTACGACCTGTCCTTCCAGCACGCCTCGGCCACCGTGCTGCGGCGGATGCGGCGCTTCGGGGACGGCGAGGCGTTCCTGGGGCTGCTGGAGCAGGCGCGCGCCCTGGAGCCGCGGGCCGGGGCACGCTCGAACTTCATCGTGGGGTTCCCGGGGGAGACCGAGGACGACCTCGCGCTCCTGTGCGACTTCCTGACCAGCGCCCGGCTCGACGCCGTGGGCGTCTTCGGCTACTCCGACGAGGACGGCACCGCCGCCGCGGACTTCGAGGGCAAGCTCGACGAGGAGGAGATCCGGGAGCGGGTCGAGCACGTCACCTCGCTCGTCGAGCAGCTGACCGCCCAGCGCGCCGAGGAGCGCCTCGGCGAAGAGCTGCTCGTGCTCGTCGAGTCCGTCGACGACGGCCCCGAGGGCGTGGTCGTCGAGGGCCGGGCCGCGCACCAGGGGCCCGAGGTCGACGGCAGCACGGTCGTGACCGACCTGCGAGGGCTCCGTGCACGTGGGTGACATGATCGCGGCACGGGTGGTCGGCACCGAAGGCGTCGACCTCGTCGCGAGCGCCGGGGAGGGTCGATGAGCCAGCAGGGGAGCAACTGGAACGTCCCGAACGCTCTCACCACCCTCCGGATCGTGATGGTGCCGTTCTTCGGCTGGGCGCTGCTGTACGACGGCGGCGGTCACATGGGCGCCCGCTGGCTGGCCTGGGTGCTGTTCACCACCGCGATGATCACCGACAAGATCGACGGCGACATCGCCCGCA
This sequence comes from uncultured Actinomycetota bacterium, assembly GCA_963794435.1. Taxonomy (GTDB): domain Bacteria; phylum Actinomycetota; class Actinomycetes; order Propionibacteriales; family Nocardioidaceae; genus Marmoricola. The sequence goes on along the minus strand of CAWCDX010000028.1, from coordinate 83,541 downwards.
AGCACAACCTGGTGACCAACTTCGGCAAGATCGCAGACCCGATCGCCGACAAGGCGATCACCGGGATGGCCTTCATCGGGTTGTCGATCATCCACGACTTCATGCCGGCCTGGCTGTGGTGGACGCTCACGGTGATCGTGCTCGTCCGGGAGCTGGCCGTCACCATCGCGCGGCTCTCGATCGCCAAGGACGTGGTGATGCCCGCCAAGCAGAGCGGCAAGGTCAAGACCACCATGCAGGCCCTGGCGCTGGGCGGCTTCGTCGCGCCGTTCGGCCTGATCACCGGCAGCCTCGCCTGGCTCGGCGACCTGATCTGGTGGATCTCCGCGGCGACGCTGCTCGTGGCCGTGGTGCTGACGATCACCTCGGGAGCCGAGTTCTTCCGCGACGTGGTGCGCGACCGCGCCGAACGCCGTACCGCGACAGCCACCTAACCGCGCTGGCGGTCCCGGTAGGCGCGGACGTTCTCGCGGTTGCCGCAGCCGCCTTCGCAGAAGCGCTTGGAGCGGTTGCGGGAGAGGTCGACGACGACGTTCTCGCAGTCCTCGGCCGCGCAGGCCTTGAGGCGGTCGAGCTCGCCGGTCCGGACGAGGTCGACGAAGGCCATCGCCGCCTCGACGGCCATCCGCGTGGGCAACGGTGCCTCCTGGGGCACGGCATGGATGTGCCAGCCGAGGCCGTCGTGGTCGACGAGCTGGGGGAGGGCGTCGGCCTCGGTGAGGATCTGGTTGACCCGCTCGACGACCTCGACCTCGTCGAGGTGCCACAGCGCACGCAGCCGCGGCCGCAGCCCGCGCACCGCCTCGAGCTCGGCCCGGTCACCGGCCCGGGAGCCGAACCAGCCCTCCTGGTCCAGGAACTCGGTGAGGTCCTCGACGCGCAGGAGCGTGTCCTCGCCGGACCCCGCACCCGGATCGGTGTTCACCAGCGCCGCAGCGGTCACCAGGGCAGCCTCAGTGTCATGAGTGAAAGTCATTTTGACTCCTGACCTCTCCTGGTTCTAGGGTAACCGGTGTCCCCATATTTTGATCCTGACAGGCGGTGAACCCCATGTCCCAGACCACGCTGAGGACCGCGAGCCCGTCCCCGGCCGTGCAGGGGAAGCCTGTGGGCACCGGCATGCTGGTCGCGCTGCTGTCCGCGGCCACCTTCGCCACCTCCGGTCCGTTTGCCAAGTCCCTGCTCACCACCGGATGGACGCCGGGATCGGTGGTGTTCCTGCGGATCGCCGGAGCGGCCCTGATCCTCGCCGTGCCGACCGTACGTGCCCTGAGGGGTCGTTGGCACGACCTGCTCCGCGCCTGGCCGCAGCTGGTGGGCTACGGCCTGATGGCCGTGGCGGTGCCCCAGCTCGCCTTCTTCTATGCCGTAGAGCACCTCTCGGTCGGCGTGGCGCTGCTGCTGGAGTACCTCGGCATGGTGCTGGTCGTGGTCTGGCAGGCCCTGGTGGCCCGCCGCGCGCCGCGCGGGACGACGCTGCTCGGGATGGGCCTGGCGATCATCGGGCTGCTGCTCGTCCTCGACGTCCTCGGCGGTGTTCGCATCGACGGCATCGGGGTCCTCTTCGGGCTGGTGGCCGCCTTCGGCCTGGCGTCGTTCTTCCTGCTCAGCGAGCGGGAGCACGAGACCTCGCTGCCGCCGCTCGCCCTGGCCGGGGGCGGGCTGATGGCCGCAGGCGCGGCCTTCGCCCTGCTGGGTGCCACCGGGGTGCTCCCGATGTCCTTCCCCACGAGCAACGTCTCGCTCGCGGGTACGTCGTTCCCCTGGTGGGTGGCCGTGCTCGAGCTGGCCGTGATCGCCGCGGCCACGTCGTACGTCTCGGGCATCGTGGCCACCCGCATGCTCGGCGCCAAGCTGGCCTCGTTCGTCGGGCTCAGCGAGGTGATGTTCGCGGTGCTGTTCGCGTGGTTGCTGCTCGGTGAGCTGCCGCGTCCGGTGCAGCTGCTCGGGGGGTTGTTCATCCTGGCCGGCGTCGTCGTGGTGCGGGCCGAGAAGGGTGCGCCCGACGGCTCAGAGCCCGAGCATGGCCCACTGCCGGTCCAGGCGCCGCTCGGCGACGTCGCGGTGGTAGCGCACGATCGGGTCGAGCTGGACGGCGTCGACGTCACGGCGACCCAGGACGAGGTCGCGCTCGTCGGCCCGGGCGAGGGTGAGCGTCCACGTGCGTTGGCGCGGATCACCTGAGAGCTCCACCCGCTGGAGCGCGTCGGCGAGGTCGAAGGTCTGCGCGACCTCCCGCTCGGTCACGGTGAGCAGTGACCCACGCAGGGTGACCTCGAGCGGACGGCGCGAGGCCAGCAGCATCGAGAGACCCATGTCGAGGGTGATCATCCCCAGCAGCACCTGCACGCGGTCGAAGCTCGGTGCCCGCCAGAAGAAGTAGGCCGCCGTCGGCATCGCGGCCAGGAGTGCGGCCGCCGCCAGGGCGGTCACGATGGTGCGGCTGAGGCGGCGGGCGCGCCACTGCACTGCGGCCGGGATCTCCGGTGCCTGCACGGGCGGGTGCGCGTGCCGGCCGCCCGGCTCGCGATCGGGTGCCGGCGTCCACCCCGAGGCCGCACTGGCGGGCAGGGCGATCGCTGCTGCGCCCGAGGACCGCATCACCCTCGCCCGCTCGAGGGTGTCGGCGCGGTGCTTCATGCGTGGGTCTCCTCGCCTGTGGGTGGGCCGCCCTGGACGAGAAATAGTGTGCACCAAAATGTCTGAAATGTGTAGTTAATCCGGACTCCTGGGTCCGGCGCTGAGAGGCTGGTCAGCGGGTGAACCGCTCCTCGCGGGCCTCCCGGCTGCGCTCGGCGTACTCCTGGGCGTAGGTGACCACGGGTGCGAGCCGCTGCGAGTCGACCATGTTGCCGGTCAGGACGACGGTACGGCCGTCTGGGGTGCCCAGGCACAGCAGCCACTTCGCCGTGCCGGGTTGGCCGCTCACACGCAGGTCCTGGTAGGGGCGGGTCAGCTCGAAGCGGTCCGTGCGACCGCGGTGGCGCACGGTCAGGACGGCCTCGTCGAGCTCCACGACGGTCGGCGAGGTGGCCACCAGGATCGCGTAGAGGCCGGAGGCTGCCAGCAGGCACGTCAGGGCGAGCGCCAGCGTGGGCGTCGACTGCTGGTCGAGCAGACCGCTGCCGATGGCGAACGCGGAGAGCAGGACGGCGACGAGGAGCAGCCCGATGGCGGCGCGGCCGCTGCGAGGGGTCCGCCAGCGCGCGTGCCGCAGCAGGTCCTCGCGTTCGCGGACCACCGTCCAGCCGGCGTCGGTCTCGACGACCTGGCTGGTAGCACGGTGCGCGGGGGTGGGGTCGGCGTGCGCCTGGCCGCCCTGCGTGGGGACCCAGACCGGCGTCGCGTAGGCGCGCGCCACGAGCTCACCTGGGGTCACAGGTGGCTCGTGGGCGGGCGTCTGTGCGCGGTGCCGTGGCGGTGCGGCAACGCTCGCGGCGTTCTCGGGGTGGATGCTGTTCTCGATGAAGCGGGCCAGGTGGCGGTTGACGTGGCCGGCGTCCTGCATCGGGATGCGCGCCGCGTCGATTCCTGACGTCGTTTCCTTCATCGTTTCCCCCTTGATGCGATGAGCCCTAGTGTGAGACGTAATGACCGTTTAGGCACGTGGTGCGAAGTCAGTCCCGTAATCCGCTCTAGACCGGTGAGCGGCCCGCTAGCGTCGGCACATGACCGACAGCGGCGAGCACACCGCGAGGCGGCTGCACGAAGCGCTGCTCGAGCGAGGGCAGACCGTGGGCTGTGCGGAGTCGCTGACCGGTGGTGAGCTCTCGATGCTCCTCAGCGCCACCCCGGGAGCCTCGGCGACCTTCGTCGGCGCCGTCGTCTCCTACGCGACCGCGGTGAAGCGCACCCTCCTCGGTGTCACGGCGGAGCAGGTGGTCTCCGGTGAGTGCGCGGCCCAGATGGCCGCCGGTGTGCGCGACCTGCTCGGCGTCGACTGGGCGATCTCGACGACCGGCGTCGCCGGACCGGACCGCCAGGAGGACCAGCCACCGGGGACCGTGTACGTCGGGATGGCCGGCCCGACCGGCGTCCGCAGCGTGCGGCTCGGCCTCGGGGGTGACCGGGTCGCGATCCGGTCCGCGACCTGCCTGGCCGCAGCCGCCCACCTGCTCGAGGAGGTGAGCCGTGGCTGAGGAGGAGGAGCCGGGGACGACTGCGCTGCTGGAGGTGGCCGAGCGGCTCTACGCCGGCCCGGCCGAGGAGTTCACCGAGGCTCGCAACGCCGCCGCCAAGGGCGTCGACAAGGCGCTCGCCGCGGAGATCAAGAAGCTGAAGAAGCCGTCGGTGGCGGCCTGGGCGGTCAACCTGCTGGTGCGGTCGGAGACCGAGCAGATCGACTCCGTCCTCGCCCTGGCCGAGTCGCTGCGCGCGGCGGCCGAGGCCCTCGACGGCGACGAGCTGCGGGCCCTGACCCGGCAGCGCCGCCAGCTCACCTCCGCCCTGGCCACGGCGGCCCGCTCACACGCACGCGAGGCCGGGGTGCGCCTCACAGGTCCCGTGGTCGACCAGGTCGAGGGCATGCTCACCGCGGCGATGCTCGACCCCGTGGCCGCTCAGGTCGTGCGCACCGGCCGGGTGGTGACAGCCTTCACCTCGACCGGCGTCTCGGACCTCGACGTGGCGGCCGTCCTCGCCGTTCCCGAGGCACTCGACGTCCAGGCCACCCCCCGGCCGGCCGGCGAGTCGGCGGCGGACGCCGGTCCGCCCGAGCTGCACGTCGTACCCGACGACGGCGCCAAGCGTGCCGCCGCCGAGGACGCCCTGGAGGAGGCGGAGAGCCAGGTCGCTGCGGCCGAGGCGGAGCTGGCCGAGGTCGACCACGGTGTCGACGACCTGAACGCCCGACGGCTGCAGCTGCAGGGAGAGGCCGACGAGCTGCGTCGCCGTCTCGCGGCCATCGACGACGAGGTCGACGAGGTCGACGAGGAGCTCGAGGAGGCGCAGGAGGCGCACGACGACGCCGAGTCGGTGCTGCGTGAGGCGCAGGCGGCACGCTCCGCCGCCCAGGCGGTGCTCGACGCACTCGCCTAGGGTCGGGGACGTGACTTTCCACGAAGAACAGGACCTCGACCCGACCGCCTACGACGGCTCCGAGCTGCTGCTGCGCTACCTCCAACGCGCGCGCGACGCACTGGTGGCGAACCTCGACGGGCTCAGCGACTACGACGTCAGGCGGCCGATGACCCCGTCGGGCACCAGCCTGCTCGGCATGGTCAAGCACGTCGCCTCGGTCGAGCTCGGCTACCTCGGCGAGTGCGTCGGGCGGCCGCTCGACGTCGAGCTGGCGTGGGACAACGAGGAGGCCTACGAGCGCGGCGAGGACATGTACGCCCTGGCGGACGAGTCGCGTGAGTTCCTGCTCGACCTCTACCGGCGCTCCTGGGCCCACGCCGACGCGAACGTCCGCGAGCTGGGGCTCGACGCCCCGGCCACGGTGCCGTGGTGGCCGCAGTGGCGTCGCACGACGACCTTGGGCTGGGTGCTGATCCACATGCTCGAGGAGACCGCCCAGCACGCCGGGCAGGCCGACGTGGTCCGAGAGTCGATCGACGGTCGTGGCGGCGCCGACCACGACGACGTCGGCGACCACGCCCACTGGGAGAGCTACGTCGCGCGAGTCCAGGCCGAGGCCGACAAGCACCGCTAGCGTCCTGAGTCGGAAGCCCACCACCTGCCCCGCGGCCCAGGCACGCACCTCGCTGCGTTCTCGGCGCTTGCGGTAGGCCCACCACAGCGGCGCACCGCGCCGTGCGATGCACGCACCCGGACCACGGCTGCTGGCCCCGGACTTCCGGCTCAGGACGCTAGTCGGTCCAGGCCTTCGCGCGCTCGACGCCTCGGTGCCAGAGCTCGAAGGAGTTCTCCGCCTGCTCCCGCGCGGAGGTGTCCGGCGTGAACTCGCGGCCGAGCCTCCAGGTCTCGCGCAGCTCGTCGGTCGACTCCCACTGCCCGGTCCCCAACCCGGCCATGAACGCGGCACCGAGGCCCGTCGTCTCGACGATCTCCGGCCGCTCGACGGGTACGCCGAGCAGGTCGGCCTGGAACTGGCAGAGCAGGTCGTTGGCCGCGGCGCCGCCGTCGACCATCAGCGAGGTGAGCGGGGTCGGCAACGTGTCGGTGACGTCGCGGACCTCGAAGGCGATGGCCTCCAGGGTGGCCCGGACCAGGTGGGCGCGCGTCGTACCCCGGGTCAGGCCGAGGATCGTGCCGCGCGCGTGCGGGTCCCAGTGGGGCGCTCCCATGCCGGTGAGGGCGGGGACGAAGACGACACCCTCCGAGCTCTCGACCGAGCTGGCGAGCTCGGCGGTGTCGGCGGCGGAGTCGATGATCTGCAGGCCGTCGCGCAGCCACTGGATGGCCGCACCGGTCACGAAGATCGAGCCCTCGAGGGCGTAGGTGAGCTCGCCCTCGGGAGAGCGCCAGGCCGCCGTCGACAGCAGCCCCTCGGACCGACGCAGCTCCGTACCGGTGTTGCACAGGATGAACGAGCCGGTGCCGTAGGTGCACTTCGAGCGGCCGACGTCGAAGCAGGTCTGGCCGAACAGCGCCGACTGCTGGTCGCCAGCGATCCCGGCGACCGGGATCTCCAGTCCCAGGAAGCTCTTCGGGTCGGTGGTCGCCAGCTCGCCCCAGTTGGGCCCGACCTCGGGCAACGCTGCTCGGGGCACCCCGAAGAGCTCGCAGAGCTCGTCGGACCAGTCGCCCTGCTCGAGGTCGAAGAGCAGCGTGCGGCAGGCGTTGGAGACGTCGGTGATGTGCCACGTCCCGCGCGTCAGTCGTGCGACGAGGTAGGAGTCGACGGTGCCGATGGCGTAGCGGCCGTCGTCGACCAGGGCCCACGTGTTCGGCTCGTTCTCGGCCAGCCAGACCAGCTTGGTGGCGGAGAAGTAGGGGTCGAGCCGCAGCCCGGTCAGCTGGCTCACCCGCTCCTCGTGTCCCTCGTCCTTGAGCCGGCGGCAGATGTCGGTGCTGCGGCGGTCCTGCCAGACGATCGCCTTGCGGGGAGAACCCAGGGTCTCGCGGTCCCACAGCACCACGGTCTCGCGCTGGTTGGTGATCCCGATGCCGCGCAGGTCACCGCGGTCGCCGTCCCAGGCCTCGAGGCACTCCTCGGCCGCCCCGAGGGTGGCCTGCCAGATCTCCTCGGGGGCGTGCTCGACCCAGCCCGGTCGGGGGAAGTGCTGCTCGAACTCCCGGTACCCGCGGGAGGCGATCTTTCCGTCGGCTGTCACGACCAGCACGGTCACGCCGGTGGTCCCGGCGTCGATGGCGAGGATGCTCATGACGGGACACTAGACGGCGGAGGAACCTTCACGATTGGATGTGAACGATCCAATTGGCAACGACCACGACTCACCCAGGAGGAGCGATGCGCGTCGGAGTGCTCACCGGGGGCGGCGACTGCCCCGGTCTGAACGCGGTGATCCGCGCCGTCGTACGCAAGGGGGTCAAGGACTACGGCTTCGACTTCGTCGGCTTCCGCGACGGCTGGAAGGGCCCCCTCGAGGGGCTGACCACCGAGCTCGGCATCCCGCAGGTGCGCGGCATCCTGCCGCGGGGCGGCACCATCCTCGGCTCCTCGCGCACCAACCCCTTCCAGGAGGAGGGGGGCGTGGAGCGGATCATCGGCAACCTCGAGGAGCTCGGGGTGGAGGCGCTGATCGCGATCGGCGGCGAAGACACCCTCGGCGTCGCCACCAAGCTGCACGAGCTCGGCGTGAACGTCGTGGGCGTGCCCAAGACCATCGACAACGACCTCAACGCCACCGACTTCACCTTCGGCTTCGACACCGCGGTCAACATCGCGATGGAGGCCATCGACCGGCTGCACACCACCGCGGAGTCCCACCACCGCGTGCTCGTCGTGGAGGTGATGGGGCGCCACGCGGGCTGGATCGCCCTGCACGCAGGCATGGCCGGCGGCGCCAACGTCGTGCTGATCCCGGAGAAGCCCTTCGACATCGAGGCCGTCTGTGCCTTGGTCGAGCAGCGTTTCGAGAGCCACTACGCACCCATCCTCGTCGTCTCCGAGGGGGCGATGCCCGTGGAGGGTGGCGACATGACCCTGGTCTCCGGCGAGAAGGACGCCTTCGGGCACGTGCGCCTCGGCGGCATCGGTGACCGGTTGGCCAGCGAGATCGAGGGACGCACCGGCAAGGAGGCGCGCGCCGTCGTGCTCGGCCACATCCAGCGGGGAGGCACCCCGACGGCCTTCGACCGCTGGCTGGCCACCCGGTTCGGCCTGCACGCCGTCGACGCCGTCCACGACGGCGAATTCGGCACGATGATGGCCCTGCGCGGCACCCGCATCGATCGCGTCCCGCTCAGCGAGGGCACCGGGCAGCTCAAGCTCGTCCAGCTCGAGGAGTACGCCGAGGCCGAGGTCTTCTTCGGCTGAGGGGACGACCGTCGCCACCGGGGCTCGGCATCGATTCGGGCGGGGGAGAGCACCCACGTACGCTGGGGCGGTGTCATCGACCGTTCCCGACCTCGCGTCACTGCACGCGATGGCCCCTGCCCAGCAGCCGGCGTACGCCGATCGCGCCGAGGTCGACGCGGCCGTCGCCCGGCTCCGTCAGATGCCGCCGCTCGTCTTCGCGGGTGAGTGCGACGACCTGAAGACCAAGCTCGGAGCCGTCGCCCACGGCGAGGCGTTCCTCCTGCAGGGCGGTGACTGCGCCGAGACCTTCGCCGGCGTGACCGCGGACAACACCCGCAACAAGCTGCGCGTGCTGCTGCAGATGGCCGTCGTGCTCACCTACGCCGCGTCGGTGCCCGTCGTGAAGCTGGGGCGCCTGGCCGGCCAGTACGCCAAGCCGCGGTCCTCCGACCTCGAGACCCGCGACGGCGTGACGCTGCCGGCCTACCGGGGCGACGCCGTCAACGGTTTCGACTTCACCCCCGAGTCGCGGGTGCCGAACCCGTGGCGGCTCGTCGACGTCTACAACGCCTCGGCCGCGACACTCAACCTGGTCCGCGCCTTCGTCACCGGCGGGTACGCCGACCTGCGCCAGGTGCACACCTGGAACACCGACTTCGTGCTCGGCTCGGAGGTCGGTCGCCGCTACGAGACCATGGCGGCCGAGATCGACCGCGCCCTGACCTTCATGCAGGCGATCGGCGCCGACCCCGACGAGTTCCACCGGGTCGACTTCCACTCCAGCCACGAGGCGCTGATCCTCGAGTACGAGCACGCGATGACGCGCACCGACAGCCGCACCCAGCTGCCCTACGACGTCTCGAGCCACTTCGTCTGGATCGGCGAGCGGACCCGTCAGCTCGACGGTGCCCACGTCGAGCTGATGAGTCACATCCAGAACCCGATCGGCGTCAAGCTCGGACCGACGACCAGCGCCGACGATGCGATCGCCCTTGCGGGTCGGCTCAACCCCGCCAACGAACCCGGGCGCCTGACCTTCATCACGCGCATGGGCGCCGGCCGGATCCGCGAGGCGCTGCCGCCGCTGCTGGAGAAGGTCGACGCCGCGGGCGTCGACGTCGCCTGGGTGTGCGACCCGATGCACGGCAACACCTTCGAGGCCTCCTCCGGCTACAAGACGCGGCGCTTCGACGACGTGATCGAGGAGGTGCAGGGCTTCTTCGACGTGCACCGCTCGGTCGGCACGTGGCCCGGTGGGTTGCACGTCGAGCTCACCGGCGACGACGTCACCGAGTGTGTCGGCGGCGGTGAGGAGGTCCTGGAGTCCGACCTCTCCGACCGCTACGAGTCGGTGTGCGACCCGCGGCTCAACCGGGTGCAGTCGCTGGAGCTCGCGTTCCTCGTGGCCGGGATGCTGCGCAAGGCGTGACGCGTTCCTACTCGCTCGACGGTGAGCACCTGGAGTTCTGGCGCGAGCGGCACCTGTGCTCGGTGGCCACCCTGCGAGGCGACGGCTCTCCGCACGTCGTACCCATGGGGATCGCGCTCTCGCCCGACGGCAGCCACGCGTGGGGGATCACGGCACGCTCCTCGCGCAAGGTCGTCCACCTGCGCGCCGACCCGCGGATCGCGGTGAACCAGGTCGACGGGCGCCGGTGGTCGACGATCGAGGGCACCGCGGAGGTGCTCACCGAGACGGATCTCGTCGACGAGGCGGTGCGCGCCTACGCCTCGCGCTACCGGCAGCCGCAGGAGAACCCGTCGCGGGTCGCCGTGCGCGTCACGATCACGCGAGTCATCGGGAACCTCTGACCCGATCAGCTCCCCGCCGGGACCAGGGCGGCGTACCGCGCGAGGTACAGCGGCCAGCCGTCGTCGCCGTCGACGCCCTCGCGCACGGCCTCCCAGCCGGTGCCGTGCCGGTCGAGGTGCCGGTGCTCGAGCTCCACGCGGGTGCGGTCGGGTGCCTCGCCGACGAAGCGGACCTCGACCTCGCTCGTGTGCTCCGGGTCGGCCTCGAGCTGCCAGCGGGGGCTGATGTCCCAGCTGAAGACGAGGCGGTCGGGTGGCTCGAAGGCGAGGATCCGGGCCCAGCGGCACTCGGCACCGTCAGGCGCCCGGTCGATGATGTGTCCGCCCACTCGCGGCTCGAGCGTCGTCTCGACCTCGGCCGCTCCGAGCAGGTTGTGCTCCGGCGGCTTGAAGTCGCCCACGCGGGTGGTGAACAGCTCGAAGGCGCGCTCCACCCCGGTCGGTACGACGACCTCGTGCCGGATGCTCGTCGGTTGCTCAGTCATCGGTCTCCTCCGTGCTCGGTGTGGAGTCGACCTCGGCGTTCACGAGGTCGGCGTAGTTGCTCAGCGCCCGCTGCCAGAAGGTGTCGAGCTGGTCGCGCAGGGCGAGCAGGGCTGCCGGGTTCACCCGGTAGATCCGGCGGGTTCCCGCGGCCCGCTCGCTGACCAGGCCCGCGTCCTTGAGCACCTTCAGGTGCTGCGAGACCGCCGAGCGGGAGATCGGCAGGGTGCCGGCCAGCTCGCCGACCGCCTGCGGTCGCTCGACGAGGGACGCCACGATCACCCGGCGCGACCCGTCGGCCAGCGCGCCCCATCCATCGGCAACTCGGTCAGTGTTCACTAACGGTTAGTAGACACTAACGAAAGCTGGCATGTCAATGGCGTCTCGTCTCGGAGAGGCCGATGAGTCCTGGCCCGTGCCAGGGTCGAACCAGCAGACCCGCCACACCGAGGAGACCCGATGGAGACGCACACGCTCGAGACACCCGACGTCGACCTCGTCTACGACGTGCACGGCTCGCTGCCGCCCGCAGACGGCCGACCCCCGCTGGTGATGATCGGCCAGCCGATGTGCGCCGAAGGGTTCACCACCCTGGCGTCGTACCTCCCCGACCGGACGGTGGTGGCCTACGACGTGCGCGGCCTGGGACGCAGCGTGCGCAAGGACGGCCGCACCGACCACACGCCCGCCGACAACGCTGCCGACGTGCACGCGATCATCGAAGCCATCGGCGGCGGGCCCGTCGAGCTGCTGGGCAGCAGCGGCGGCGCGATCACGGCACTCGAGCTGGTCACCCGCTACCCCGACGACGTCAGCGTGGCCGTGGCGCACGAGCCACCCCTCTTCGCCGCGGTCCCCGACACGGAGCGCGCTCGCGAGGCGGAGTCAGCGGTGCAGGCGCGCTACCGCGAGGGCGGCTTCGGACCGGGGATGGCGGCCTTCATCGGCCTGACGCAGTGGCAGGGGGAGTACACGCAGGAGTACTTCGACCAGCCGCCGGCCGACCCTGCACAGTTCGGCATGCCCACCGAGGACGACGGCCACCGCGGCGACCCGTTGCTCTCGGGTGACTCCAACGCGGTGACGGCCTACGTCCCCGACCTCGACGCCCTGCAGGCAGCGCCGACCAGGCTCGTCGTCGCCCTGGGCGAGGAGTCCGGCGAGCAGTTCCCGGCCCGTGCCAGCCGCAACCTCGCCGGCCGGCTCGGCCAGGACGCGACCGTCTTTCCCAGCCACCACGGCGGGTTCATGGGCGGCGAGCACGGGTACGCCGGCAAGCCGGAGGAGTTCGCCGCGAAGCTGCGCGAGGTGCTGGCGGGCTGACCAGCGCTCAGCCGTCGGGTGGTGGCCGCGGGGCAGCGCCCCGGCGGCGTACGCCGGGTGGTGGAGCGAACTCGAATTCGTTGGGACCGGTGGCGCGGATGGTCCAGGGTCCCGAGTGGACCAGTCGATGGTGGTGGCCGCAGAGCAACACCAGGTTCTCCAGGGAGGTGTCGCCGCCGTCGACCCAGTGCCGGACGTGGTGGGCATGGCACATCAGAGGTGGGCGCGCGCACCCCTGGAAGCGACAGTGCTGGTCGCGGGCCACGAGCGCCTTCCAGATGGCTGCGCTCGCGAGGCGATGCTGTCGCCCGACGTCGAGGACCTCGGAGGCGGTGCCGAGCACGATCGGGATGAGATCCGCGTCGCAGGCCATGCGACGGGCCGTTGCGGGGGAGAGCTGCTCTCCCGTCTCCGTGGTGGCGAACCCGGAGCCGCGGAGGAGGTCGTCGTAGTCGAGTGTGATCGCGACCCGTGGGGTGGCCCCGTGGGTCTCGGGCAGCGCCTCGAGGTGCTGGGCTCGGCGGCACAGCTCGACCAGGGCGTCGAGCATCCGGGCGCCGTGGTCGCGGGGGTCGCGACCGTCGTGGGGACAGCCCGGGACCTCGCAGGTGTGCGGGTCGCAGGCGGGACCTGCGCTGGGGTGGGGCTCGGACAGGGGCAGGAGGGTGGTCTTGATCCACGCGGCGTCCTCGCTGCTGCAACGGCCGGTGAGCCAGGCCCCTCCCGCGAGGTCCTCGGTGAGGGTGAATCGACGGTTCAGGTGGGCCGCGCGTTCCTCGCGTTCCAGGTCCCGCTCGGCCTTGCGGTCTTCTCCCTCGGGGTCGACCACGGCGGCGAGGTGGCGGGCGGCCTGCTCGAGCAGCACCTGGACGCCGCGGCTGCGCACGTCGCGGTCCAGTGGCAGCTCATCGACTGATCGGGTGATGACGTGCGCCTTCGCGGTCGACAGCCACCCCTGGGCCATCGCCACCGCGATCGGCGCGAAGACCGGCTCCGCAGTCGCCTCCGCGAGCCGGACCAGGGCTCTTCCGACCCCCTTGTGGCCCCCGGTGACGGCGGTGAGGAAGTCGGGGGTGGAGGCCCAGCCCGTCCGCTTGACCTCGTCGCGGGCGTCGAGCTCGCGAGCCACGTCCACCAGGACCGCGTCGAGCTGCGACTTCAACGCCTCGATCTCGACGACGGTGTCCATCAGCTCGGCGCCGCCCCGCGCCGCCCACAAGGTGTCCGCGAGCCCAGAGACGAGCTGCCGCGCCTCGTCCAGCGCCCTCGGAGTCGGGCCCACCACGACACCGGGAACCGGGTCGATCGTGGTGGTGGTCTGGCTGCTCATGACACCAATTCAAGCACCGGGGTCTGACAGCCCCATCGACCAAGAAAGCCTGTGTGGACAGGGGATTCGATGATTCTCGCCCCGTCCAGCCCGTCGTCCAAGGGCAACCGAAATCCGGCGTCAGAATCCGAGCAGCGCGAGCTTGGCCCCCACGAGCTTCCGAACCAGCTGGTCCGGGAGAGGCTCGTCGATCGAGAAGTGCAGCGAGCCACTCGTGCGCTCATAACCGGTGAGCTCCTCGCTGAGGCCCGCGAGAACCTCACCGCTGTGCGGCAGGTAGGCGAGATGGTTCTTGAACGCCGCGAAGCCGGCCACGACCTTGCCTCGTACCCGGAACGCCGGCATGCCGTAGGAGAGGCATTCCTCGGCGTCGGGGACGACGGCCCTGATCGACCGTCGTAGCGCCTCCAGGGTGCTGCGCTTCGGCTCCTCGAGTCCTGCCAGGTACGCATCCACCTCGTCGACGGTCATGGCAGACAGCCTCCTCGCGAAGCCGGCCAAGCGTTCGGTTCGCTGTCCGGCCGCCGATAGCGCACACTGGACCCAATGACAACACCACCCGGGGCCCGGCGTCGACATCTCGCCAGCAGCCCCTTCCAGCCCGATCCTGAGCCGATCATCGAGCAGTTCGAGGTCGACGACATGGTTTCTCACGACTCGTACGGGCTGGGTCGGGTGACGGGGGCCGATGCGGGCGGCGTGACGGTCGACTTCAGCACGCACATCGTGCGCATCACGAGTCCCTTCAAGAAGATGTCCAAGCTGTAGTCGACGGCGGCCACCGGTCCTCGCGCCACTCCTGCCACGTCGCGAATCCATCCGGTGGGTCGTCGATCGGTTCGGTGCCGTCGAGCTCACCCGGCGTGGGGACCTCGAACCGTGCAGCCCACTCGGTGAGCTCCTCCTCTGACATGGGCCACGACGTGTGGGACGCCTCGCCCTGGCGCCGGGCAAGTCGCGCTCGCTGCTCGGCCGGGTCGAGGTCCAGGTAGTGCATCTCCACGAGCGCGCCCAGGTCGGCGGCTGCCTGCCGGAGGGACGAGCGCTCGTCCCTGCTCCAGAGGCCGTAGTCGAGCACGACGTCGATGCCCAGCTCGAGGGCACGGAGGCCGATCTGGATCAGCCGGCCCTCGATCACGTCCTGGGCCGACGCCGGGTTCTCGTGCCCGTAGAGAGCCTTCACCCACTCGTCCTTCGTGAGACGCAGTGCGCTGTGCGCGATCTCGAGACGACGGGCCGTCGTGGTCTTCCCGGTGCCGGGGAGCCCGATGGTCAGGAACAACGTCGGCGGTCTCATCGCCACTCACTCTCCACGTGGCGCCGCCGGAGCGGGCTTGGAGAAGTAGACCCGCTGGAAGCCACTCTCGGTACGCCGATCTGTCTCGTGCCACCCGTGTCGTGAGTAGAGCTCGATGTTCTCGGTCATGCGGCTGTGGGTGTAGAGCCTGAGCTCGACCAGACCCGCGCGGGCGGCCGTCCTCTCTGCGTGGGCCAGCAACGTGCCACCGACTCCCTGGCCCTGGGCAGCGGGGCGGACCGCGACGTTCTCCACGAGCAGGGAGCCTTCCTCCTCGACGAGGACGATCAGGCCGAGGAGCTCGCCGCGGTGCTCGACGACGTCGAGCTGACCATCACGGATCTTGGCGGCGTAGTCGTCGTCCATGGGCGCGGGACGACGGCCGATTCGTTCGACGTACGGCGAGTAGGCCTGCTCGACGATCGCCCGGACCGCGTCGACCTCGTCCGCTCGAGCCTTCCGGACCTCCACCCGGGAAGCGTCTCAGACGCGGACCTCCCGTCACACCGGCTGAGCTCAGCTGGAGGAGGACCGGGCCAGCTGGAGGTTCGACTGGTGGGGGCCGGAGAGCCAGTCCTGACGCAGGCGCTCGTCGGCCGGGTCCGCTCCTTGCCGCAGCGCATCGAGGTAGGCGCGGTCGGCGTCGAGGCGGGCCGCCACCTCCGGACCCTCGGCCACGGCACCGTGGCCGGGAACCACGACGCCGACGTGACTGGCGGCCTCACCCAGCCGTTGGAGTCCCGCCGCGTAGTCCTCGAGCTGATCGGCGCCGCCGCGAGGGTTGAGCATCGGGATCAGGACGTCGGAGAGCATGTCGCCGGCGATCAGGACACCCCGGTCCGCGAGGAGGATGGCCGCGTGGCCGACGGCGTGCGCCTGGTGCGCGATGACCTCGCCCGGGACCGGTCCACCGTCGTCGGGCAGCGGAGTCAGAAGCCCGATCAGCTCGAGCGGGATGCCCGACGCGGTCTCCGCAGCCATCGTCTGCGCCCGCTCACGGGCTTCGGCAGCAGTGTGGGCGCACTCCGCCGTGGCGTAGCGCGGCACCTCGCCGAACCGGGAGTGCCAGAGCAGGTGGTCCCAGTGCGGATGGGTGGAGAAGCCGGCGACGACGGGAAGCCCCAGCCGGCCCACGTCGTCGGCGAGCTGGTCCAGGTCGGAACCGTCGATGCCGGGATCGACCACGATCAGTCCGTCGTCCCCGCGCACCACGACGGCATTGCTCCAGACCCACTCGCTCTGTCGCACCCAGACGCCGTCCGCCACCTGAGTCAGCATCGGTCGACTGTGTCAGGAGGATCAGCCCCGGCGCAATCGGGCGGGCACGGTGGTGGTCGGAGCCGGTTCGGGGGAGACTGGGAGCAGCGATGAGTCCGGGAGGCGTCGACCGCCATGAACAACCTCAAGCGATTCACGATCTGCAAGCTGGCCGGTCACAAGTGGCTGACGATCGGCTACCCGCCGGGCTCCGACGGGGAGGCCGCCGGCCGCTTCCTGCGCTGCGAGCGATGTGGCAAGGAGGACCACGACGCCGGAACGGTTGCCCGCGGCACCGGTGGCGCCCTCTGAGTTCTGGCGGGCGGGCCCTACGGTGGGCCGATGGCGTCGGTCAAGCAGTTCCAGGTCACCTTCGACTGCGCAGATCCCGAGCGCGTTGCTCGCTTCTGGTGCGAGGTGTTGGGGTACGTCGCACCGCCGGGTTCGGCGTCCGCGTGCGTGGACCCCGCAGGCGTCGGCCCGCGCCTCTTCTTCCAGCGCGTCCCTGAGGGCAAGGTCGTCAAGAACCGGGTGCACCTCGACGTACGTGTCGGCACCGGGCTGGTGGGGGAGGAGCGGCTGGCTGCGCTGGAGGCCGAGTGCGTGCGCCTGGTCGCGCTCGGCGCGGTGCGGGGGCAGCTGCTGCTCGCCGATGAGGACAACGAGTCCTGCCAGAACATGCAGGACGTCGAGGGCAACGAGTTCTGCCTCGACTGACATGACAAAGGAAGGGAACCCCGGCTCCCTTCCACTCTCAACGTATAGCCGACCGGGGGGCTTGCGGCAAGACCCCGGCTGTGCCGCACAATCGCCGACCGACGCCCACGACTCTGCGGAACTGACGAGGTGAACCCCTGAGCACCAGCGCGTTCGACCTTCCCGAGAACCTCGCACCGAAGGCCGACCCGGTCCTGATCGCCGACGACGAACGGCACTTCGCCGCCATCGCCGCGAGCCTCGAGCACTCGATCGTCGACCTGTCCGACCGTCTCGACACCGCGCTCAAGGCGCCTGGCGGCATCGGCCAGGAGGCGGTGGATCGCGACGAGGAGATCCATCGCCTGACCGTGCGGCTGCGCACCCTGCGCCGTTTCGGCCTCGACCTGTGCCTCGGACGCATGGTCGGCGCCGAGCACCCTGAGCCGGTGTACGTCGGACGACTCGGACTCACCGACAGCACCGGTCGCCGGCTGCTGCTCGACTGGCGCTCGCCCGCGGCGGAGCCGTTCTTCGGAGCGACCCACGCCAACCCGATGGGCCTGGCCAGTCGTCGGCGCTACCGCTGGAACCGGGGCCGGGTCAGCGACTACTGGGACGAGGTGTACACCCCCGGCGGACTCGAGAGCCGCGCGGCGCTCGACGACCAGTCGGCCTTCGTCGCGAGCCTGGGCTCCGACCGCTCGCCCCGGATGCGCGACGTCCTCGGCACCATCCAGGCCGACCAGGACGCCATCATCCGCGCCGGGGCGCGCGGGGCTCTCGTGGTCGACGGGGGTCCGGGCACCGGCAAGACCGTGGTCGCGCTGCACCGCACCGCCTACCTGCTCTACTCCGACCCACGCCTCGGGCACCGCCGCGGCGGCGTGCTCTTCGTCGGACCGCACCAGCCCTACCTGGCCTATGTCTCGGACGTGTTGCCCAGCCTCGGCGAGGAGGGGGTGCAGACCTGCACCCTGCGTGACCTCGTCCCTGAGGGGCCGGCGGCCGACGAGGAGACCGACCCGGGGGTGGCCGGACTGAAGTCGTCTGCGGACCTGGTGCGGGCGATCGAGCCAGCCGTGAGGTTCTACGAGGAGCCGCCGTCCGCGGGGATGCAGGTGGACACGCCGTACGTCGACCTCTGGGTCAGCCCTGCGGACTGGGCCGACGCCTTCGACGCGCCGCCACCTGGAACGCCCCACAACGAGGCGCGCGACCAGGTCTGGGAGGAGCTGCTCACGATCCTCGCGAGCAAGGTCGAGCACGACGACCAGTCCGAGGAGGACGAGCGGGACGGCCAGACCGACCTCGTGCGCAGGTCGATCGCCGGGAACCGGGAGCTGCGCGAGGCCTTCGACAGGGCCTGGCCGATCCTCGAGGCGACCGACCTGGTCGGCGACCTGTGGGAGGTGCCGGCGTACCTGCGCCTGTGCGCGCCGTGGCTCGACCCGGAGGAACGTCGGCTCCTCCGGCGCGAGGACCCCGGAGCCTGGACGACGTCCGACCTGCCGCTCCTCGACGCGGCCAGGCAGCGGCTCGGCGATCCCGAGGCCTCCCGTCGCAGGCGTCGCCACGACGCGGCCGTCGCCGCCGAACGCCAACGGATGGACCGGGTCGTCGACGAGCTCCTCCAGGCCGACGACGACGACGGCATGATCGCCCAGCTGCGCCAGGAGGGCATCCGCGACGCCCTGGTCGACGTAGGAGCGCTGCCCGACGCCGACCCGGACCGCCTCGCCGGCCCGTTCGCGCACATCGTCGTGGACGAGGCCCAGGAGCTCACCGACGCGGAGTGGCAGATGCTGTTGCTCCGGTGTCCTTCGCGCAGCTTCACGATCGTGGGGGACCGGGCCCAGGCCAGGCACGGCTTCACCGAGACCTGGCAGCAGCGGCTCGAGCGGGCCGGCCTCGACCGGATCGAGATCGCCTCGCTGAGCATCAACTACCGGACCCCCGAAGCGGTGATGGCGGAGGCCGAACCGGTCATCCGTGCGGTCTTCCCGGACGCCAACGTCCCGACCTCGATCCGCAGCACCGACGTGCCCGTCGTCCATGGATCGGCCGCGGACCTGGAGGCGGTCCTGGACACCTGGCTCGCCGCGCACGCGGACGGCATCGCCTGCGTCATCGGGACGGACGAACCCGCAGTGCTCCCGAGGAGCTCCCGGGTCCGGGTGTTGAGTCCCGAGCTCGCGAAGGGGCTGGAGTTCGACCTGGTCGTGCTCCTCGACCCCGAGTCGTTCGGGGAGGGCATCGAAGGGGCGGTCGACCGCTACGTCGCGATGACCCGCGCGACCCAGCAGCTCGTCATCCTCACCAGCCCCTGACCGATCGCCCCATGGTGCGCCCGCCAGCCAGGGATTAGCGTGACCGCAAGTCGCCCGCGTCGCGGGGGCTGGCGCCGGGGAGGGTGCGACATGGCAGGAGACGTGCTGCGTTCGGCGGCCGGACTACGGGTCCTGGTCGCCGACTCGTTGCCGCAGCCGGCGATCGAGGAGCTCGAGGAGCGGGGCCACGAGTGCGTCGTCGAGGCTGATCTGGGCAAGGACGACCTGCCCGACCGCATCGCGGGGTTCGACGTGCTCGTCGTGCGCAGCACCAAGGTCCGGGAGCGGGTCTTCGAGGTGGCCGACCGACTGGCGCTGGTGATCCGCGCCGGGGCCGGCACCAACACCATCGACACCGAGGCCGCGGCCGCCCGTGGCGTGCTCGTCGCCAACGTGCCGGGTCGCAACTCCGCCGCGGTCGCCGAGCTGACCATGGGTCTCCTGCTCGCCATCGACCGGCGCATCCCCGACAACGTCGCCGACCTGCGCGCCGGGCGCTGGGAGAAGAAGGCCTACGGCAAGGGCGCCGGGCTGCTCGGGTCGACGCTCGGCATCATCGGCCTGGGCTCGATCGGCCTGTGCGTGGCGGAGCGCGCAGCGGCCTTCGGGATGGCGGTCCAGGTGGTGGAGAAGGATCGCAGCGAGTACGTCGACGCGCGGGCCGCCGAGCTGGGCATCACCCAGTGCGCCGGACTGGACGAGCTGCTCGAGACCTCCGACGTGGTCTCCCTGCACGTTCCGGCGTCGGAGGAGACCCGACACCTCGTCGACAAGGACTTCCTCGGGCACCTGCGGCCGGGGGCGATCCTGCTCAACACCTCCCGCGGCGACGTGGTCGACGAGAGCGCCCTGCTCGAGGCACTCGACGCCGGCTCGGTGCGGGCCGGGCTGGACGTCTACGCCGACGAGCCCGGCAGCGGCCGGGCCACCTGGGAGTCGCGGCTCGCGAGCCATCCGGGCGTCGTCGGGACCCACCACATCGGGGCCTCGACGAGGCAGGCCCAGCTCGCCACGGCGGTCGGCGTGGTCGAGATCGTCGACGCCTTCACCGAGGGACGGGCCCGCAACTGCGTCAACCTCGCACCCGGCCGGCTCGGGTCGGTGACGCTCACGGTGCGGCACCTGGACCGGCCGGGCGTGCTCGCGCGGGTCCTCGACGTGGTGAGCGTGGCGGGGCTGAACGTCGAGCAGATGGAGAACCGCGTCTTCCGCGGAGGGGAGGCGGCGATGGCGTCGATCGACGTCGCCGGCTCGCTCACCCCTGAGCTCCTCGAGCAGGTGCGCGAGGTCCCGCACGTCCTCGGGGTCTCGGTGACGTCCTTCGCGGGCGCCGGATGACGGCGGGCGAGCCGGGCACCCGGGAGCAGCTGGGTGACCAGCCAGGGATCGTCCGCCCGCTCCGCGCACGGCTCGTGCGCCAGGAGCACGCGGCCGGCAGCGTGTTCCCGATGCGGGACACCCTCTCGGCTGCGGAGCGCGCCGCCGGTCCCGGGGCCGTGCGCACGATCGCGCCGGAGGGGTACGACGAGCCGTCCACCGGGCTCTTCGTCTACCGGTTGCGGCGTGGCGAGCAGCTCCACGTCGGGCTCGTGGCCGAGGTGCTGGTCGAGGCCTTCGTCGACGGGCGGGTGCGCGGGCACGAGGAGGTGCAGCCGGACCGGGTCGAGGCGCTTGTCGCCCTGTTCACCTCGGCCGCCGAGCACACCGAGCTGGTGGCGCTGCTGCACCACCACGGCCCGGTCGTCGAGGCCGCGCTGGCCGAGGCCCTCGACCGGGCGCCGGAGCTGCAGTTCGTCGGCCCCGAGGGCTGGGAGCAGACGGTCTGGCGGCTGCCTGAGGCGGTGAGTCGTGCCGTCCTCGACGAGCTGGGGTCCTCGGTGCACTACGTCGCCGACGGGCACCACCGCGTCGCGGCCAGCCTGCGGGTGTGGGAGCGCCGCGGCCGGCCGTCGGACGCCGGCGTGATGTGCGTGATCTACCCGCTCGACGGCCTGCGGCTGATGGCGTTCCATCGCCGGGTCCTCGGACCGGTCGAGGCCGCCGAGCTGCTCACGGTGCTGTCCGAGCGGTTCGAGGTCTCCGAGCTGGCCGACCCCGACGAGGCCGTCGGCTGCTTCGCGGTCTACGTCGACGGAGGTTGGTACGACGCCGTCTTCACCGGCGCGCCCCCGCCGGGTGCGTCCGGCACGGCCGTGGCGATCCTCGACGAGCACGTGCTGCGGCCGCTGGTCGGTACGGACTCGAGCAGGATCGAGATCACCTCGTCGCTCCTGCCCCTGCTCGACCTGCGGGCCGCCTGCGACGCGGACGGCGGCGCCCTGTTCGCGCTCCGGCCACCGGCCCTCGCGCAGCTCATCGACGTCGCCGACCGCGGCGAGGTGATGCCACCGAAGACGACGTACTTCGACCCGAAGCCGTTCGCCGGCATCTTCCTGCGCTGAGACGCCGGGACGGGCGTCGCAGCTGAGCGGCGTCATCCTGAAGGTGGACTGCAGCGCCGGAGATCTCAGCCTCAGGAGGGATGACGAGCCACCTCAGGACGAGGTGTTCTTGTATCAGGTGGCGAGGCGAGCCACTCATGGAGCAGCGTGGGAGGCGTCATGCGGTTCAACGGTGAGCGTGAGGTCCGGGCACCGATCGAGCGGGTCTGGGAGGGCCTGCACGACCCGGTCGTCCTGCGCTCGGCGATCCCGGGCTGCGAGGGACTCACGCCGAGGTACGCCGGCATCTACGCCGCCACGCTCGCCGTACGGGTCGGACCCATCGCCGACACCTACCGCGGTGTCTTCGCGATCGAGGAGCTCTGCGCGGGCACGTCCCTCCAGGTGAGCATCGAGGGCCGGGGGCGTGCCGGCAGGCTGGACGTCGACCTGAACGTCGGACTCCAGGAGGGACTGGCCTCGGGCACGACGCTGCTGAGCTACGACGCGCACGCCGGTGTGCGCGGGCTGGTGGCTCGGCTCGGCTCGGCCACGTTGAGCGTGGTCGGGGCCCATCTCACCGGCTGCTTCTTCCGCGACCTCGACCGCTCCCTGACAGCCGCTGGGCGTCAGGCGCGCGGGCCGGCCCTCGTCTGACCGCCCTCGTTCGCCCGAGGCGAACAGGGCACCGGGAACACCGCTCCTCGATTCGAAGTTGAGCCGAACAGACTCAAGCTCTGTCTCTGGATCGAGGAAACCATGACCCACACCGTCGCTCTGCCACTGCTCTCCGTGCCCGACCTCGTCGTGCTTCCCGGGATGGTGGTGCCCGTCGAGCTCGACGGTGACGTCCGACCCGTGGTCGACGCCGCCCAGGCCGGATCCGACGGCCGGCTCCTGCTGGCCCCGCGCCTCGCCGACCGCTACCCGACCCACGGAGTGATCGCCACGATCGAGCAGGTCGGCCGGCTGCCCGGTGGCGTGAAGGCCGCCGTGCTGCGTGCCGGCGAGCGGGTCCGGATCGGCTCGGGCGTCGCCGGTGCCGGCGCGGCCCTCTGGGTCGAGGCGGAGACCGTCGAGGCCGGGGAGATCTCCGACCACGTCCGCGAGCTCGCGGAGGAGTACAAGCGCGTGGTGATCGCGATCCTCCAGCGCCGCAACGCCTGGCAGGTCGTCGACAACGTGCAGCGGGTCACCGACCCCTCGGAGCTGGCCGACATGGCCGGCTACGCGCCGTACCTCTCCGACGAGCAGAAGCGCGAGCTCCTGGAGACCCCCGAGATCGAGCCACGGCTCGAGAAGGTCCTGGGCTGGGCTCGCGAGCACTTCGCCGAGCTCGAGGTGACCGAGAAGATCAGCAACGACGTGCGCGAGGGCATGGACAAGCGCCAGCGTGAGTTCCTGCTGCGCGAGCAGCTGGCCGCCATCCGCAAGGAGCTGGGCGAGGACGAGCCGGAGGGCGCCGACGACTACCGGGGTCGCGTCGAGGCCGCCGAGCTGCCAGAGAAGGTGCGCGAGGCCGCGCTGCGTGAGGTCGGCAAGCTCGAGCGCGCCAGTGACCAGAGCCCCGAGTCGGGCTGGATCCGTACCTGGCTCGACACGGTGCTCGACCTGCCGTGGTCGACGAAGACCCAGGACACCATCGAGATCGCCGGTGCGCGCGAGATCCTCGACGCCGACCACCACGGCCTCGACGACGTCAAGGACCGGATCGTGGAGTACCTCGCCGTGCGTGCCCGCCGTGCCGATCGCGGCCTCGAGGTCGTGGGCGGTCGTGGGTCCGGCGCCGTGCTCGCGCTGGTCGGTCCTCCCGGCGTCGGCAAGACGTCGCTGGGAGAGTCCGTGGCCCGCGCACTCGGGCGGAAGTTCGTGCGCGTCTCCCTCGGTGGCGTGCGCGACGAGGCCGAGATCCGTGGCCACCGACGCACCTACGTCGGAGCGCTGCCCGGTCGCATCGTCCGGGCCATCTCGGAGGCCGGCTCGATGAACCCGGTCGTCCTGCTCGACGAGGTCGACAAGGTCGGCTCGGACTACCGGGGCGACCCGGCGGCCGCGCTGCTCGAAGTGCTCGACCCTGCGCAGAACCACACCTTCCGCGACCACTACCTCGAGGTCGACCTCGACCTGTCCGACGTGCTGTTCCTGGCGACCGCCAACGTGGCCGACACCATCCCCGACGCACTCCTGGACCGGATGGAGGTCGTCACCCTCGACGGCTACACCGAGGACGACAAGGTCGCCATCGCGCGCACCCACCTGCTGCCGCGACAGCTCGGGCGGGCGGCGCTGGGCGAGGACGAGGTGAGCGTCTCCGACGAGGCGCTGCGGCTGATCGCCGCCAGCTACACCCGTGAGGCCGGCGTACGCCAGCTGGAGCGGGCCGTGGCGAAGGTGCTGCGCAAGGTGGCCACCCGGCTCGCCGCAGCCGAGGCGACCCGCGTCGACGTCGACGCCGACAACCTGCGCGACTTCCTGGGCCGACCGAGGTTCCTGCCGGAGTCCGCGGAGCGTACGGCGGTCCCTGGCGTGGCCACCGGCCTCGCCGTGACCGGCACCGGCGGCGACGTGCTGTTCATCGAGGCCACGGCGATGGAGGGCGAGCGCTCGCTCAACCTGACCGGTCAGCTGGGGGACGTGATGAAGGAGTCGGCGCAGATCGCGCTGTCCTACCTGCGCTCCCACGGGCCCGAGCACGACATCGACCCCGCAGCGCTCGACCGTGCCGTGCACCTGCACGTCCCGGCCGGAGCCGTCCCGAAGGACGGTCCCTCGGCGGGCGTGACGATGGTGACCGCGCTCTCGTCGCTGGCGACCGGACGGCCGGTGCGTGCCGACGTCGGCATGACCGGCGAGGTGACCCTGAACGGCCGGGTGCTGCCCATCGGTGGCGTGAAGCAGAAGCTGCTCGCGGCCCAGCGGGCCGGGCTCAAGACGGTGTTCATCCCGCAGCGCAACGAGCCCGACCTGGACGACGTCCCGGCCGAGGTGCTCGCCGAGCTCGACGTGCGGCCCGTCTCCGACGTGGCCGAGATCCTCGCGTCGGCGCTGGAGCCTGCCGCGACCGGGGTGACTCACACGGCGGCGTGATAGGTAGAAGTGGTGACTGACTCAGCTGACTCGGTAGCTCCCACCGCTTCTCCCACGCCCTTCCACGACCTCGACTCGTACGTCGACCTGCCGCGTGGTGCGGGCCTGACGCTGTCACCCGACGGCTCCAGGCTCGTCACCAGCGTGTCGACGCTCGACGCGGAGCAGACGAAGTTCGTCACCGCGCTGTGGGAGGTCGACCCCACCGGAGAGCGGCCGGCGCGGCGCCTCACCCGCAGCGCCAAGGGGGAGGGTGGCGCCGCCTTCCTGCCGGACGGCTCGTTGCTGTTCACCTCGGCCCGTCCCGACCCCGAGGCGAAGGACGACGACGAGCAGTCGCTGCTCTGGCTGCTTCCTGCCGGAGGGGGCGAGGCGCGGGTCGTCGCGAGCCGCCCCGGTGGTGTCGACAGCGTCGTGGTGGCTGCCGACGCCGGAACGATCGTGCTCGCCTCGCGCACCTTCCCCTCCTCGACCGACGAGGAGTCGGAGGCCGAGAAGCGCAAGCAGCGCAAGGAGAAGAAGGTCGCGGCGATCCTGCACGAGAGCGTGCCGGTGCGGTTCTGGGACCACGACCTCGGTCCCGACCGGCCACGCCTGTTCGCGGGCGTGGTCTCCCAGGACTCACCCGAGGCGCGGCTCGAGCTCGACGACCTGACGCCCGACGCCGGGACGGCCCTGCTGGAGCTGCAGTACGACGTCAGCCCGGACGGCTCGACGGTCGCCACGACCTGGACGGTGCCGGAGAGCGGCGGGCTGAGGTTCGCCATCGCGCTGGTCGACGTCGCCACCGGGGAGCGCCGGCTCCTGCTCGACGACGTCGACGACGAGTACGTCGCGCCGCGCTTCAGCCCCGACGGCACCCGGCTGGTCGTCGTACGTGAGCAGCGCTCGACTCCGGACGATCCGGGCGACCGGCGGCTGTGCGTCGTCGACGTGGCCAGTGGGGAGCTCCGCGACCTCACCGGTGACTGGGACCACTGGCCCGGTGACTACCGCTGGACGCCGGACGGGTCCGCGCTGGTGCTCAACGCCGACGAGAACGGACGCTCCCCGGTCTTCCGGCTCGACGTGGAGAGTGCGACCTTCACGCGGCTCACCGCCGACGACTTCGCCTACTCCGACGTGCAGGTCTCTCCGGACGGGCAGACGGTCTACGCGATGCGCACGTCGTACGCCGAGCCGCTGCGGCCGGTCCGTCTGGACGCGCACACGCCCGACCAGCGGTCGGCGCCCCTGCGTGGACCGAGCGCGGTGCCGGCGCTCCCCGGCCGGCTCGAGGAGGTCGAGACCAAGGCAGACGACGGCGTGCGCGTGCGCGCGTGGCTGGCGCTGCCCGACGGTGCGTCCGCGGAGAACCCCGCACCGCTCCTGCTCTGGATCCACGGTGGCCCGCTGGGGTCGTGGAACGCGTGGTCGTGGCGCTGGAACCCGTGGCTGGCGGTCGCGCGCGGGTACGCCGTGCTGCTGCCCGACCCCGGGCTCTCGACGGGCTACGGGCTCGACTTCGTCGCCCGGGGTTGGGGCTCGTGGGGGCAGGCGCCGTACAACGACCTGCTGGCCTCGACCGACGCGGCCGAGGCGCGCGACGACATCGACGAGTCGCGCACCGCGGCGATGGGCGGGTCCTTCGGCGGCTACATGGCCAACTGGGTGGCCGGGCACACCGACCGGTTCAAGGCGATCGTCACCCATGCGAGCCTGTGGGCACTCGACCAGTTCGGGCCGACCACCGACGCGCCCTGGTACTGGGGCCGCGAGATGACCCCGGAGATGGCACGCGACAACTCACCACACCTGAGCGTCGACGAGATCGTCACGCCGATGCTCGTGGTGCACGGAGACCGCGACTACCGGGTGCCGATCGGCGAGGGGCTGCGGCTCTGGTCGGAGATCGCGGCGCGGGCGGGCGAGGACGGGTCGATGCCGCACAAGTTCCTGTACTTCCCCGACGAGGGGCACTGGGTGCTCACGCCCCAGCACGCGAAGGTCTGGAACGAGACCGTGCTGGCGTTCCTCGACCACCACGTGCTCGGCGAGGAGTGGGTCACCCCGGACCTGCTTCACTGACCTGCTTCACTGACCTGATGATCGACCTCCGCTCCGACACCGTCACTCGCCCGACCGCCGGAATGCGCCGCGCGATGGCCGACGCGGAGGTCGGCGACGACGTCTACGGCGAGGACCCGACCGTCATGGCGTTGCAGGAGCGGGTGGCCGGTCTCTTCGGCTACGAGGCCGGGCTGTTCACCCCGACCGGCTCGATGGCCAACGTGCTCGCGCTGGCCGCGCTGGTCGGTCCCGGTCAGGAGGTGCTGTGTGAGTCGCGGGCACACATCCTGCGGGCAGAGCTCGGCGCGCACGGCGCCCTGACCGGCCTCACCTCGCGCACGTGGACCCGTGAGGACGGCCAGGTCGACCTCCCGGCGATCCAGTCGATGTACGCCCCCGACATGGGGCCGTTCTTCGTGCGCACCACCGCGGTGTCGGTGGAGAACACCCACAACTTCGCCGGCGGGACCGTCGTGCCGCTGGCCGACCTCACATCGCTGCGCGAGTGGACCACTTCGGTCGGCTGTGCGGTGCACGTCGACGGCGCGCGCATCTGGAACGCCCATGTCGCGACCGGGACCCCCCTGACGTCGTACGGCGAGAACGCGGACGCGATGGCCGTGTGCTTCTCCAAGGGGCTGGGTGCGCCGATCGGCTCGATGGTGCTCGGGACGGCGGAGGCCATCGACGAGGCGCGCGTGCGACGCAAGCGCATGGGCGGCGGCATGCGCCAGGTCGGTGTGCTCGCGGCTGCTGCGGTCTACGCCCTGGACCACCACGTCGAGCGCCTCGCGGAGGACCACGAGCACGCCAAGCTCCTCGCCGAGGCCTGCGGGGCCGACCCCGCCCTGACCGAGACCAACATCGTCGTGGTCGACGTACCCGACGCCGCGGCGATGGTCACTGCGGCCCGTGACGAGGGCGTCCTGGTCGGCGCCGTCGGCCCGACCAAGGTCCGGATGCTCACCCACCTCGACGTCACCCGCGCCGACGTCGAGCAGGCCGCCAAGGTCCTCGGGGCGATCCTCAAATCTCGATAGTCCATGGCATTCGGGCCCCCGGCACAGGCTCAGAGGGGCTCATTTGCCATGGACTATCCGTCCTCTCGGAGCGCCCACGCGAGCACGGCCTCGCGCACCGGCGCCGGGAGCATCAGGACCTGGGGCTCGGCCTCGACCCATCCGGGCGCCTTGGTACGACGAGCCTGGGCCTGGTGGTCCTTGTCGATCTGGTGCTCCGAGGTGTCCAGCGGCTCGCCATCCTCGCCGCGGATCGTGACCCAGAAGAGCTGGTCGTGGCCGTCCTCCTGCAGCCGGAAGACGATCTCGACCGCCATCCGCTCCCGGTCGAGGGTGGCCACGCACTCCTCGACCCGGTCGTCGAGCATCGCCATCCAACGGTCGGCCTCCGCGCCGGCGCCGGGCAGCACGCTCGCGCGGGACAGCTCGACCACGAGTCCCTCGGGGATGCTCCGGGGGCGCGTCACGAGGTCGCGAGGCCGCGCTCGTCGTGCTCGACCTCCGGCCACGGCTGCCGGGCC
This sequence comes from uncultured Actinomycetota bacterium, assembly GCA_963794435.1. GTDB lineage: Bacteria > Actinomycetota > Actinomycetes > Propionibacteriales > Nocardioidaceae > Marmoricola. The sequence goes on along the minus strand of CAWCDX010000028.1, from coordinate 55,531 downwards.
CACTCGAGCCCGCGGGTGACCTCCGCGAGGATCTCGTCGGTCTCCTGGCCCGCGACCCCGCGCAGCCGTTCGCCCAGCCATCCCACGGGGTCGGCGCTCAGCTCCTCGTCGAAGACCCGTCCTCCGGGCTCGCCGTCGTGCATCGAGGGGTGCCAGTGCATCCGGTCGGCCGCCCCCGGACGCGACTCGAGCAGGTCGAACCGGCAGCTCCCCGGGCCGACGACCGTGGAGGCCGAGGCGTAGAGGGACCCCTCACGCGCGCTGGTCACCGGTCTCAGCTCGACCCGCACTCCTCGTTCGCGTGCGTCGGGCTCGTGCGCCACCGCCGGGTCGAGGAAGTCGATCCGCTCGACGCAGACCGCGACGTCCCCGAACATCCAGATCTTCTCCATGACGCCATCGTGGCACCCCGGGGGAGTGGCTACCTCCGCCCGAGCACCGGGGGGAGCTGACGGACGGCCTGCGCGAGGGCGCGCAGGTCCGAGCCGAAGACGGCCTGGGGTCCGTCGCAGAGCGCGTTCTCCGGGTCGGGGTGCACGTCGACGATGATGCCGTCGGCACCGACCGCGATGGCCGCCCGCGAGAGGGGTACGACGAGGTCGCGGCGACCGCCCGAGTGGGAAGGGTCGACCACGACCGGCAGGTGGCTGGTCGCCTGGACGACCGGCACGGCCGAGATGTCGAGGGTGTTGCGGGTGGCCGGCTCGAAGGTCCGGATGCCGCGCTCGCAGAGCACGATGTCGAGGTTGCCGCGCTGAGCGACGTACTCCGCGGCCATCAGCCACTCCTCGATGGTCGCGGTCATGCCGCGCTTGAGCATCACCGGCTTCGCGGCCTCGCCGACCGCCTGCAGCAGCCCGAAGTTGGCCATGTTGCGGGTGCCGACCTGGAGCATGTCGGCGTACTCCGCGACCAGCTTGACGTCGCGCGCGTCGACGACCTCGGTGACGATGGGCAGCCCGGTGGCCTCGCCGACGTCGGCCAGGATCTCGAGGCCGCGCGCCCCCAGGCCCTGGAAGGCGTACGGCGAGGTGCGTGGCTTGAACGCGCCGCCACGGAGCAGCCTGGCGCCCGCCGCCTTGGCCATCTCGGCGGCCTCGAGGGTCTGCTGCGGTGTCTCGACGGCGCACGGGCCGGCGATGAAGGTGAAGGTGTCCGGCCCGATCTCGACCGCGGCGTCGGTCGTGCCCACGCGGATGGTCGACCGCTCGGCGTGGTGCTGGCGGCTGACCAGCTTGTAGGGGTCGGAGATCCGGTAGACCTCCTGGACGCCGGGCATGCTGCGCAGGTTCAGCCCGTGGAAGGACTCGATGTCACCGACCAGCCCGATGATCGTGCGCACCACCCCGCGGCTCACGAACGCCTGCCCGCCGGCCTCCTCGACCCGCTCGGTGACGTGCGCGATCTGCTCCTCGGTGGCGTCGGGAGCCATGACGACGACCATGCAGCGAGGCTAGGTCTGGTGTCCGGATGGCGGGAAGCGATTCCAGCATCCGGAATCACGATCCGGTCTCAGACCGCGATGTGCGGGACGTCGGCCTCGATCCGGCGGTGCGGCACGAGCTCGACGATCAGCATCGCCGCGAGCACCAGGCCGCCGCCGAGAAGCATCTGCAGGGTGGCGGACTCCCCGCCCAGGAGCACGGCGAAGAGGGCGGCGAAGACCGGCTCCATCGTCATGATGATCGCGCTGCGGGTGGGCGGCAGGTGCGCCTGGGCCCAGGTCTGGCCGAGCAGCGCCCCGGCGCCGGCGAAGACGGCCATGTAGAGGATCGAGAGCCAGTCGCCGAGACGGTCGGGCAGCACGATCCCGCCGGGGGCGGCAGCCACCCCGCACACGGCCGCGATCACCAGGCACTGGATCAGCGCCATGCCGACGGCGTCGTGCGGGGTCGACCAGGCCCCGAGGCCGACGATGTGCAGCGCGTAGAGCAGGGCGGCGGCGAAGATCAGGGCCTCGCCGTAGCCGACACCTCCGAGCCCGGAGGTGTCGTCGAGGGTGAGCACCCCGAGGCCGGCCATCGCCAGCAGCACCGCCACCCAGGTCGGGCCGCTGATCCGGGTGTGCAGCAGCACCGCCGCGAACAGGGGAGTGGCCACGACGTAGAGCCCGGTGATGAAGCCGCCGACGCTCGCCGCGGTGTGACCCAGTCCGGCGGTCTGCAGGATCTGCGCGACGCCGTACAACAGCCCGACCACGAGGGCGTGGCGGCGCTTGGTGGGGGAGAGGCGGCCGATCGAGCGCGGCGCCAGCAGGAGTACGACGCCCGCGGCGATCGCGAACCGGATCGCCAGGAAGTCGAGCACCGGCACGCGTGTCAGCAGGTCGTGGATCAGGAAGAACGTCGAGCCCCAACAAGCCGTGACCGCCAGCAGTGTGAGCGTCGCCAGGAGCCGGAGACGACGGGGATCGGCAGCACGCACCACGTGAGCCTAGAACGGCGTCAGCGTGGGCTGCCGGTGCGGCGCAGCATCCTCTCGTGGGCGAGCACGGCCCCCACGTAGGCCTTGGTGTCGTCGAACCAGCCGCGGTGCCGCACCGAGCCGAGACCTTGGTAGTACGCCGCGATCGCGGTGACGTCCTTCTTCGTCCACAGCAGGAGCGTCCTCAGCGTCAGCACACCGGCCTGGATGTTGTCGTGGGTGTCGCGAAGGCGGAGCTTGCGGCCGGCGTACCAGCGCATCCAGCGACCGGTGTCGGGCATCACCTGCATCACGCCCAGGGCGCCGTCGACGGAGACCCGGCGCTGCTGCCAGCCGGACTCCTGCCAGGCGATCGCGAGGGCGAGACGCGGGGGTACGTCGAAGCGCTGCGCCATCCGCACCACCAGGTCGTGCACCTGCAGCCGGGAGAGGTTCGCGTCGCGCCAGCCCTTCGGAGGCGTGCTCGGGTGCACCAGCAGCGGCGGTGGTCGGTGGTGTGCGCGGCGGTGCCGATGCTGCCGGTGGACGCGCTGGCCGGCTCGCCGCGCCGCCGAGACCACCACCGGGATCACGATGACCTGGCCGCGACGCAGCACTCCGCGAGGGCCGAGGTGGTTCAGGGCGATCAGCTCGGCAGTCCAGGCGTGGTAGCGCACGGCGAGCGCCCCCGCGGACTCTCCGGGCCGCACCTGGTGGCGCACCAGCGAGCGGTCCGGGTGCCCCGGCCACGCGCTCGCCTCCGCCGCTCCGGCGGGCACGAGGACAGCCGCTCCCACCACCGTTGCCGCCAGTGCGGCCGCCAACGGGCGGGCTCGAGCCTTGCCATCGCGGGGGGAAGTCATGGCGGTGAGCGACGTTACCAGTGTGACTGGAGTGAACCGAGTGACTCACGGCACGGGATGTCGGAAGCGACTCCTACGACCCAGATATGCCCACAGACCTGACGAATCGCCCCTACCCTGTCCGAGTGCTGACCGTCCTGCTGGTGGGGGCCTGCCTGGCCGTCGTGGTCCTGGTGCGGCCGTACTCGCCCCGCTCCGGGCGCGCCGCCATCCGCGGGTTCGGCGTGGCCATGGGCCTCGAGCTCCCACTCGACGAGAAGCGTCGGCCGGTGCTCGACCAGGAGACCGAGGCCGTGATCCTCCAGGCGTTGTCACGGACGCGCCGGTCCTCGGCGTGCTTCTACCTGCTGGTGGCCCTCACCGTCGTGGCCCTGCCGAACGGCCCGCGCCTGTCGACCTCGTCGACCTTCTCCGTGGCCATGGCGGTCCTCGTCTCCCTCGCCGTGCTCGGACCCTACTGTCTGCTCAGGCCGGTGCTGGCGCCCTTCTCGGAGGGAGCTTCCGGTCCCACGCGGGAGGTGGATCTCGACGACTACGTGAGCCCGACGCGTCGTGTCGTCCTCTGGATCGCAGGCCTGGGCTCTCTCGCGATCCCGGTGGCGTTCGTCGTCCTGGCCCAGTCGGAGACCTACGACGGATCGCGGCTGTACTGGGCCGGACTGCTGACCCTGCCGCTCGCGTGCGCCGCGGTCGTCATCGACCTCGAGGTACGGATGGGGGCCGTGCGCGACCAGGGCGCCGACGCCTGGACCCTCTATCTCCGGGACGCCCTGCGGACCCGTGCCCTGCGCCGCGTGTGGACGTTCGGAGCCGCCGCAGCGGCGATCGCCTGGGACATGGCCTCGGAGGTCCTCGTGGGAGTGGGGGTGGAACCCTCGCCGCCTCCTCACTGGGTGGTGGCCGCCAGCAATGACGCCCACGCCGTGTCGGTCCTGCTGTGTATCTGTGCCTGCTACTTCTGGCTGGCGCCGACGCGACGGTTCCGCCGTCGCCTGTGGCCGTTCCTCACGCCTGCCGAGACGATGGCGTGGGAGCGCACGGGAGTGCCCTCGCCGACCTGATGTGCACCCGGCTCAGACGATGCTGACGATCACCGTGCTGCCCTTGTGCGCCTTCGTGCCGCCGGAGGGGTCGGTGCCGACGACGTACATCACGCCGACGTAGAGGCTCGCGTGCCGCACGCTGCACCTGGAACCCGGCCGCCTGCAGCCGGTCGGTGGCCGCCTGCAGACCCATCCCGCGGACGTTGGGCACCGTCGACGAGCACCGGGCCCTTGGAGACGACCAGGGTGATGACGTCGCCCTTGATGCCGTTGCCGGAGGAGGGGTTCTGCGAGATCACCCGGCCCTCGGGAACGGTGTCGCTGTTGACCTGGGTGGTGTCGACCTTGAAGCCGAGCGTGCCGAGCCGCTTCCCCGCGAGGTCGGCGGGCTTGCCGGTGAAGTTCGGGGATCGCGATGGGCCTGGGGCCCTTGCTGACCACGATGTCGACCGCGGTGTCGCGGCGCAGCGAGGTTCCCGGGACCGGGTCGCTGGTGACGACGCGGCCCTTGGGCACCTTCTCGTCGTAGCGCTGGACCTGCGTCGCCGTAGGCCAGCTTGGCGTCGTCGAGCATCTGCTGCGCGTCGTCGAGGGTGCGGCCACGGACGTCGGGGACCGCGTGCCGCTCGGGACCCCGGCGACAGCACCGCCCCGACCGTGCCCTGCTTGGCCACCCGGTCGCCGGGCGCCGGGTCGGTGGAGACGACGAAGCCCTTGCGGACGGTCTCGGAGTACGCCGTCCCGGTCGACCTTCAGGTCCAGCCCGGCCTGGTCGAGCTTGGTCTGGGCGGCGGTCCGGCTCATGTCGATGACGCCGGGGGTGACGGTGAAGCGGGCGATGCCGAAGTACCAGCCGGCGAGCGCGGCGACGACGGCGAGCAGGACCACGAGGGCCAGCCACACCGGCCCGCGACGCGAGCGCCGCGGCGGGGCCGGCGGGGGACCGGGCGGCGGACCCGTGCGGGGACGGGTGGGCACGACGCGGACGTCGCGCTCCTGGTCGTAGACGGCGTCGGCCGGCCGGCCGTGCTGGAGCTCGGCGATCTCGGCCAGCTCCTGCGGCTCGAGGATCTGCGCGGGCAGCTCGCCGGTCGGGGTGCGGTCGCCGATCGGTGACGTCGGGGTCAGGTCGGCGACCAGCTCCTCGTCGTTGGCCACGCCGTGGTCGAGGGCGTGCCGCACCCGGCGTACCTGGTGCAGCAGCACCCGCGCGTCGGCCGGGCGCAGGGCGGTGTCGCGGGAGGTGGCGCGGGCGACCAGCGCGTCGACGTACGGCGGGATGCCGGGGGTGCTCGCCGAGGGGGCCGGGATGTCCTGGTGCACGTGCTTGTAGGCCACCTGGATGGGGCTGTCGGCCTGGTGCGGCTTGTGGCCGGTCAGCATCTCGTAGATCATCACGCCCGCGGCGTAGACGTCGGCCCGCGCGTCGGCGTGGCCGTTGACCACCAGCTCGGGCGCGAGGTAGGACACCGTCCCGATCAGCACGCCGCCGGTGGCGGTGTGCTGGGTCTCGGAGTTGATCGCGCGGGAGAGGCCGAAGTCGGCCACCTTGATGCGGCCGTCGTCGGCGAGCAGGACGTTCTCCGGCTTGACGTCGCGGTGCAGGATGCCGGCGTCGTGCGCCGCCGCGAGCGCCGAGAGCACCGGCTCGATGACGGCCAGCGCCTTGGCCGGCGCCATCGGCGCCTCCTTGCGGATCAGGTCGCGCAGGGTCAGCCCGGGGACGTACTCCATCACCAGGAACAACGTGCCCTGGTCCTCGCCGGTGTCGAAGACGGACGACGACGTTCTGGTGGGCCAGCCGGGCGGCCGAGCGCGCCTCGCGCTGGAAGCGGCGGACGAACTCGTCGTCGTCGGCCAGCCCCTCGTGCATCACCTTCACCGCGACCGTGCGGTCCAGGCGCAGGTCGGTGGCCTCGTAGACGCCGGCCATCCCGCCGCGAGCGATCTTGGGGCCCACGCGGTACCTGCCGTCGAGGACACGCCCGATGAGCGCGTCGGCAGTGCGGTCCACAACGTCCTCCAGCGACCGGCGGGGAAGGTCCGGTTTGACCAGCCATTCTAGGCGTTGCGGCGCGCGGTCCCGGGGAGGTGACGGGCATCGCGGGGCCCGTTCTGGGCGTGGAACGCCGGTGGTGGCAGCATGGTCACGTGAGCGAGAACACCCCGAATTCGGTCGCCGAGTCGCCGCAGGACACCCCCCAGGGCAACTCCGTGGGTGCCCTCGTGGGCGACTGGCTGGACTGGAAGGCCGCCGCCGAGGAGCTCGGCGTCACCGTCAGCAAGGTCCGCCAGCTGATCCGCGAGCACCAGCTCGCCGCCGCCGTACCGGCCCCCGGTGCGGGCCAGCAGGTGCCCGCGGCGCTGCTGCAGGACGGCTTCGTCGTCAAGGGCGTCCCGGGCGTGCTGACCCTGCTCTCCGACGGCGGCTGGGACGACGTGGAGATGCTCACCTGGCTCTTCACCGAGGACGACTCGCTGCCCGGCCGCCCGATCGACGCCCTCCGCGAGAACCGCGGCAGCCGAGGTCAAGCGGCGGGCGCAGGTGCTCTCGCTCAGCTGAGCGCGAGGGTGAACGGCATCAGGTCGTGGACCTGGCCGACCAGCTCGTCCAGCGCCGCCTGCTGGTCGCCGGTCAGGTAGGCCAGCAGCGCCTTCTGGAACAGGCCGTCCAGCACGCCGTACGTCGAGGACGGGGTCATCGCGACCTCCGCACCGCTGAGCTCGGCGTAGCGGGAGACGACCCGCCAGATCATGTCCTGCAGGGTGCCGTCGATCATCAGCACGGCCTCGCGCAGCGACTCGTCGAACATGCTCTGGGTGCGCAGGTCGTACCAGAGGCGGTGCATCGGCGCCTCCTCGGTGATCGTCTCGACGAGCTTGGCGGCGAACGCGTCGAGCAGCTCCTCGGGGGAGGTGGAGTCCGCGACCACGCCGTCGTAGCGCCGCACGCAGCGCGCCTTGTAGTACTTCACGCAGTAGACGATCAGCTCGGTCTTGTCGGAGAAGTAGTAGTGCACGACGCCGTGGCTGAACTCCGAGTTGTTCGCGATCTCGCGCAGGCTCGTGCGGGCGTAGCCGCGCTCGCCCAGCGTGCGCAGGGCCGACTCGGCGAGCTGGTTGCGGCGCTCGTCGTACTTGTCGGCGGGAGGGCGGCGAGCCACCTTCGTGGCGCCGGACGGGCTCGGCATGCGGCACACCCTAGTGGAGAGCGGAGTCCAGGTTCAGGACTTCTTGACAGTTGACCAAAGGTTTCTTGACGAATGTCCAGCAAAGTCTTGACAACTGTCAAGCGCGAGCGGCACGTTTGTGACCGCCACCACTCGCCGACCAGAGGAGCCCCACCCATGACCGACCTTGACCTGACCGGAAGGACCGCCCTCGTCACCGGGGGCGCGCAGGGGCTCGGGGAGGGCATGGCCCGCGCGCTCGCCGCGAACGGCGCCTGTGTCGTCATCGCCGACGTGCAGGACGAGGCGGGGGAGAAGGTCGCCGACTCCCTCAAGGGCGAGGGCCACGGCTTCGTCCACCTCGACGTGACCGAACGAGGCGAGCTGGGAGAACGCAGTCGTCGCCGCCGCGCAGGACTTCGGCGGGCTGGACGTGCTGGTCAACAACGCCGGTGTCGAGATCAGCAGCCTGATCACCGAGATCGACCCGAAGGACGTCCGCACGATGCTCGAGGTCAACGTCCTCGGCACCTCGCTCGGCCTCAAGTGGGGCCTGCGGACGATGCGTCCCGACGGCCTGGCCGGCCGCGGCGGCAGCATCATCAACGTCTCCTCGGTGGCGGCGACGATCGCCTTCCCCGGCATCCCGATCTACTCGGCCACCAAGTCCGCGGTCGACCGGCTCACCCGGGTCGCGGCGATGGAGGCCGGCAAGCTCGGCTACGGCGTCCGCGATCAACTGCATCTACCCCGGACTCGTCCCCACGGCCATGGGCCAGGGCCTCGCCGTCGACATGGCCGAGCTCGGCCTCTTCGGCTCGCCGCAGGAGGCCGTCGAGGCGGTCGTCGGGCTGACCCCCTCGGGGCGTCTCGGTGAGGTCGAGGACATGGCCGACGCGGTCGTCTTCCTGGCCTCCGACGCCTCCCGCTTCGTCAACGGCGTCGGCCTCCCGGTCGACGGCGGGATGGGGATGTGAGCGCCGATGAGCGACAAGCCTGTCGTCGTCTACGGCGCCTCCGGCTACACCGGCCGGCTGATCTGCGAGTACCTCCGCGAGTACCACGTCCCCTTCGTGGCCGCCGGCCGCGACGGCGGCAAGCTCAAGGGCTCGATGGAGAGCAACGTCGCCGGCATCGAGACCGCCGACTACGAGGTCGTCGAGGTGACCCACGACCTCGCCTCGCTCACCGAGCTGTTCAGCGGCGCCTCGGTCGTCCTCAACACCGTCGGCCCGTTCAGCAAGTGGGGGCCCGAGGTGGTCGAGGCGTGCCTCGCCTCCGGCGCCCACTACACCGACACCACCGGTGAGCAGGACTGGCTGATCACCTGCGACGAGCAGTACGGCGCCGACTTCGCCGCCGCCGGCCTGCTCCTCGCGCCGGGCATCGCGCAGATGTACACCACCGGCGAGATCGCGGCCGAGGTCGCGCTGGAGACGCCCGGCCTGGACACCCTCGACATCGCGGTGTTCTGGGGCGGCAGCCCGACGATCGCCTCCACGCAGACGATCCTCTTCAACGCCGCCCTGTCCGGGGCGCACTACCTCGAGCAGAACGCCTACGTGCCGTTCGACCCCGAGGCCGGCCACTACCAGCTGGCGATCCCCGGCCAGCACGAGCTCGCGCTCGCGCTCCCGTGGGGCGGCACCTCGCACCCCGTCTGGTACCGCAAGGACCCGCGGGTGGCGAACTGCAAGGCGCTCGGCGGGGTGTTCAACAAGGCCCTGATGCTCGGCGTGCCGCAGATCGTGGCCGGCGCGCTCGAGGCGACCAAGGACATGGAGCCCGACGAGAAGTACGCCGCCCTGGCGGCGACGGCGGCCCAGGTGATGAACACGATGCCGCCGCGGGAGAACCCGAGGCTCAACAAGTCGCTCGACTCGGTGCACGCGTCCGGTCCCCTGGGACGCGCGCACTGCGTGATCCACGGCAACCAGAACTACAAGCAGACCGGCCTGCTGCAGGCCTACGCGGCGTACTCCCTGCTGATGCAGCCGCCCAAGCGGGTCGGCTTCGCGTCGGGCTGCCAGGCCTTCGGCCACCGCGAGCTGCTGGGCGTGCTGCGCTCGTTCGGGCTGGTCTCAGCGCCCGTGCTGACCGTCGAGGCCTGAGCGGTGCGGCTGGTCGACTACCTCGACAAGGGGGCCTCGGTCGATCCCGGGGCCCCCTGCCTGACCACCGACGGCACCAGCTCGTCGTACGCCGAGGTGCGGGAGCTGAGCTTCCGCATCGCCGCGGCGCTCGCCCGCGTCGGTGTCGAGCCCGGCGACAAGGTGGCGATCCTGTCCGGCAACGACCCGGTCGCGTTCACCTGCGTCTTCGGGATCAGCCGGGCCGGCGCGGTGTGGTGCCCGATCAACCCGCGCAACGAGGCGGCCGAGAACCGCGAGCTGCTCGACCTCTTCGACTGCACCGTGCTGATCCACCAGCAGTCCTTCGCGCCGCTCGTCGCACAGATCCGCGCCGAGCTGCCGAAGCTGCGCACGGTCGTCAGCCTGGACGTCGACGATCAGACAGGCCGACGAGGGACCCTCTCGTGGGAGGAGTTCCTCGGCCCCCAGGACAGCGAGGTCGTCGACGAGGCGGCGGTCGACGACCTCGCGATGATCGTCGGCACCGGCGGCACCACCGGACGGCCGAAGGGCGTGATGCTGACCGGCACCAACCTCGAGACGATGACCGCCATCACGTTGATGAGCTACCCGTTCGAGGGGCGCCCGGTCTACCTCGCGCTCGCGCCGCTGACGCACGCCGCCGGGGTGCTCTGCTTCCCGATGATGGCCAAGGCCGGCGAGATCGTGGTGATGCGCGACCCCCGACGTCGAGCGGTTCCTCGCACCTCGTCGAGGCAGCATGGCGTGACGCACACGTTCCTGCCGCCGACCGTGGTCTACATGCTGCTCGACCACCCCGGCCTCTCGGCGAGTGCGACCTCTCCTCGCTGCAGTGCTTCTGGTACGGCGCTGCGCCGATGTCGACCACCCGGCTCGAGGAGGCGCTGACCCGCATCGGCCCGGTGATGGCGCAGCTGTTCGGGCAGACCGAGGCGCCGATGATGGTCTCCGCGCTGCCGCCGGCCGACCACTTCCTCGCCGACGGGTCGATCGCCCACGAGCGGCTGGCCTCGGCGGGGCGCCCGACGCCGCTGGTCACGGTCGCGATCATGGGCGACGACGGTGCCCTGCTCGACGTCGGCGAGCGTGGCGAGATCGTGGTGCGCAGCTCGCTGGTGATGCGCGGCTACTACCGCAACCCGGAGGCGACGGCCGAGGCGTCGGCACACGGCTGGCACCACACCGGCGACATCGGCTACCTCGACGCCGACGGGTTCCTCTTCATCGTCGACCGGGCGAAGGACATGGTGATCACCGGTGGCTTCAACGTCTACTCGACCGAGGTCGAGCAGGCGCTGATGCAGCACCCCGACGTGGCCGACTGCGCGGTGGTCGGGCTGCCCGACGACAAGTGGGGCGAGCGGGTCACGGCCGTCGTGCAGCTGCGGCCGGGCCACGAGGCCGCCGGCCCCGAGCTGGCCGCCTTCGTCAAGGCAGCGCATCGGCAGCGTCAAGGCGCCCAAGCAGGTCGAGGTGTGGGCCGACCTGCCGCGCTCCAAGGTCGGCAAGGTGCTGAAGACCGACATCAAGGCGCAGCTGCTCGGCGCCTGACCTCGTGGCTGCGGCTCAGACGGTGCGCTGGGTCGCCTCCCCGGCCAGGCCGCCCAGCACGACGCGCGCGTGCGTCGTCGATGTCGGCGGCGGCGAGGGCCTCGAGCGAGCGCGAGGTGAGCTCGGTGATCACCGTCTCGACCTGCTCGCGGGCGCCGGAGCTGGTCGATCAGCGCGCGCAGCTGCTGCACCCGCTCGTCGTCGAGCGGGGTGCCGAGCGAGGTGTCGAGCAGCTTGGCCTCGGCGGTCGGCAGCGCGTCCAGCGCCAGGGCGACCAGCACGGTGCGCTTGCCCTCGACGAGGTCGTCGCCCGCCGGCTTGCCGGTCGCCGACGGGTCGCCGAAGACGCCGAGCAGGTCGTCGCGCAGCTGGAAGGCCTCGCCCAGCGGCAGGCCGAAGCGGGAGAGCTGGTCGATCACCTCGGTGAGGCGCCGCGCCAGGGCGGCGCCGATGTGCAGGGGCCGCTCGATGGAGTACTTCGCCGACTTGTAGCGCAGCACCGTCATCGCCGCGTCCACGTCGGCCGACCCCCGCGCCTGCGCCGAGACGTCGAGGAACTGCCCGGTGACCACCTCGCTGCGGGTCAGGTCGAAGTAGCCGAGGGCGTCCAGCACCCGCTCGGCCGGCAGCCCGCAGGTGCGCAGCAGCTCGTCGGACCAGCTGAGCAGCAGGTCGCCGAGCAGGATCGCGGCCGACGGCGCCGTAGCGTCTCCGCGACCCCGGGCCAGCCGCGGTCGCGGTGCAGCTGCTCGAAGGCCCGGTGCGTGGCCGGCCGCCCCCGGCGTACGTCGGAGGCGTCCATGTAGTCGTCGTGGACCAGTGCGCTGGCGTGCAGCAGCTCCAGCGACGCGCACGCCCGCAGCAGGGCCGGCCGGTCCACGGCCGGGCTGACGGCCTGGTGCCCCCACCAGCAGAACGCGGCGCGGAAGCGCTTGCCGCCGGAGATGCTGGTGCGCGCCTGGGCGACGAGGCTCTCGGCGTCCGGCCCCAGCCTCTCGAGCCAGAGGGCCTGCGCGCCACGAACTCCTGCAGCACCGACTCGACGGCCTCGCGGAAGGCGGCGGGGTCCCAGCTCGTGTCGGGAGCAGCGTCCCACCCAGCGTGCTGCGGCGTCATCCGGCGAGAGTAGACCTCTACCCTCGTCGCATGACCGGGGGACCCGTACGCATCGTCGACCTGCTCGCCGAGGGCGGCCGCGCCTTCTCCTTCGAGTTCTTCCCGCCCAAGGACGAGGCCGGCGAAGAGGTCCTCTGGCGCTCGATCAGCGAGCTCGAGCCGCTGCGGCCCGACCTTCGTCTCGGTCACCTACGGCGCGGGCGGCACGACGCGCGACCGGACCATCGCCATCACCGCGCGGATCGCCCGCGAGACCACGCTGCTGCCGATGGCCCACCTGACCTGCGTCGGCCACACCACCGACGAGCTCGAGCGGATCCTCGACTCGCTGACCGACTCCGGCGTGCACAACGTGCTCGCGCTGCGCGGCGACCCGCTGGCCGGGCCCGGCACGCCGTGGGTCGCCGACCGACGGGCGGCATCGACTACGCCTCCGACCTGGTGCGCGTTCGTCCACGGCCACGGCGGCTTCTCCGTCGGGGTGGCGGCCTTCCCGGAGGGGCACCGCGACGCGGTCTCGCTCGACGAGGACGTCGCCGTGCTCAAGGCCAAGCACGACGCCGGCGCGGAGTTCGCGGTGACCGAGATGGTGCTGCGCGCCTCGGACTACTTCGGGCTCCTCGAGCGAGCCAGGGCGGTCGGCGTCGACTTCCCGATCATCCCGGGCGTGATGCCGATCCTGAACGTCGCCTCGATGCGCCGGATGGTCGAGCTCTCCGGCCGCGACATGCCCGAGGAGGTGCGCGCCCGCATCGAGCCGCTGCGCGACGACCCCGCCGCCGTGCGCGCCGAGGGCGTCGCCATCGCCACCGAGCTCTGCGACGACCTGCTCGAGGGCGGGGCTCCCGGCCTGCACTTCTACACGCTCAACCGCTCCAAGGCGACGCGCGAGATCTGGTCGGCCCTGTCCCTCAAGGCCTGACGGCCGGCCACTGTGTGACCGGAACTGCGCGGAGTGCGCGAAGTTTCGCGCGCTTGGCCCAGTTTCACCGGCCAACCAGTGAAACTGCGGGCCTCACGCCGGCCCGAGCTCCTGGGCCACCAGCGAGGCGGACAGCCCGACGCAGGGCAGGCCGGCGCCCGGGGGTCGCGTGGGCGCCGGCCATCAGCACGTTCGGGACCGGGGTGCGCGGGCCGAGGCGGCGGGTGACGGTGTTGCGCCCCTGCCACAGCACGCCGTACGGCGAGCCGCCCCACTCCTGGACCAGGTCGAGGGGGGACCGGTCGACGCGCACCTCGATCTGGTCGCGGATCCGGATCCCCGCCCGCTGCAGGGGGCTGATGATGTCCTCGGCGATGCGTCCGCGGCCCAGGATCGTCCACGCGTGCGCGCCCGCCGGCGCGGTGCCGCCGGTGCGGACCACCAGCAGCGGGTCGCCGTGGAGCACGACCTCGGCGGGCAGCGGCGGCACCTCGCCCACGATCCCGACGTGGCACACCACCGGAGGGATCGCCGGCATCGTGCGGTCGACGTACGACGCCAGGGCGGGCAGCCGTCGCGGGTCGATCGCGCAGACGACGTGGTCGGCCTCGACGACGCCCTCGCGGGTGCGCACGCCGACGGCCCGTCCACCCGACAGCTCCAGGTCGAGGGCCGGGGTGCCGGTCAGCACGGTGACCCCGCGCGTCTCGAGGCGAGCGGCGAGTGCGCCGGCCAGCGCGCCCATGCCGCCGGGCACGGTCCAGGCGCCGAGGTTCTGCTCGACGTAGCTCCACATCCCCACCCACGCGGGCACGTTGCGGGGGTCGTGGCCCTCCAGCAGGGCGTCGAAGGTGGCCAGGTCGCGCAGCCGCTCGTCCTTGAAGTGCTTCTGCACGACCTTGTGCATGGTCAGGCGCGTCGAGAGCAGCGCCGCGGCCTGCTTGCTGGCGTGGTCCGGGGACCACGGCCGTTCCAGCCAGTCGCGGCGCAGCGCCTCCCAGTCGTCGGCGAAGGCGTCGACGTAGGCCGCCCACTGCCGGCCGAGCCCGGCGCCGAGTGCGGCCGTCGATGGCGGCGATCTGGTCGGCCCGGCTGCCGCCGGGCAGGTCGAGCACGGTGTCGTCCTCCCAGCGGTGCTGGCGCACCGGCTCGAGGGCGACCAGCTCCAGCTCCTTCTCCACCGGCCGTCCCGACTTGCGGAACAGGTCGCGCAGCACGGCCGGGAGCAGCGTGCGCGTCGGACCCGGAGTCCCACCGGAACCCGTCCTGCTCGACGAAGCCGAGCGCTCCGCCCACGTGGTCGGCGGCCTCCAGCAGGGTCACCTCGTGGCCCAGCTTGGCCAGCCTGGCGGCGCTGGCGAGCCCGCCGTACCCGCCGCCGACCACCGCCACGCGCGCCATGGCGGCCACCCTAGGGCCGAGGTGGCGGTGCTCAGTGCCGCAGGTCGGGGGCGGGGACGAGCTCGCCGAAGCCGGTGCCGTAGCGCTCGTCCACGAACTCCATCAGCGCCTTGTTCAGCGGTGCCAGGCGCTGGCCGGGCTCGAGCGCGGTGCAGGTGCGGATGTAGCCGAACAGGCCGGTGGCGTTCAGCGCGACCGCGAACACGTCGCCGCGGTCGCTCGGGCACGAACCGCATCCCGTCGTAGGCCAGGGTGATCCGCTCCTCCCCGCCGGCGAGGCGGCGTGGTGTCCAGCGGCCCTTCCCAGAGCCCGGTCACGCGGCCCGCGCGGTGGACGTCGAACGCGGGGACCAGCGACTCGACCTCGTGGAGGTCCAGCGGGAAGTCCGGGTACGCCGTGACCCGGATCTGCATCAGCGCAGCGAGCCCCCGAGGCTCCAGGCTGCCGAACTGCGTCACCACACCGGCCGAGTGCCGGGTGTTCAGCTCGGTGGGCAGGAAGCCGTCCTGGGTGAGCACCCCGTCGATGCCGAAGAAGCCGCGGTAGCCGACCCGCTCGCGCAGGTGCTCCCCGACCCGGCGCGCGACCTCGCGCATCGCCTCGCGGTCGGCCGGCGGCGGGTCCCAGTAGGTCGAGAGGCCGCCGTAGACGAACTCGTGGGCGTCGGCCCGGCGGAGCATCGCGATCTCCACCGGACGGAAGGCGGCGGTGCCCTCGTCGAGGACGAACCCGTGGATGCTGCACGGCACGCCGTCGAGGAAGGGCAGCACCCGGACGCGGTCGCACCGGGTCGCGAAGAACGCGTGCGCGGCGCGACGCTCGTCGGCGTCGGTGACCCACCGCACGAAGTTGCCGCCGCCGTTGAAGCCGTCCCGGTTGTCGCCCGCCCACACGACGCCGGCTCCCCGGTCGAGGGCGGCGCTGGCGGCATCGAGGTTGCTCGGGTCCGCCGGGTCCAGCGCGACGACCCGACTCGGCGCGTGGGGGATCCCGGCGCGCTCCCAGACGTCCTCGGCCGCGATCTTGTCCTCCAGCGCGAGCCAGGCGGCCGGGCGGCCGTTGATCACGCGCCGGCCCAGGATCGGCTCGTCGTCGGTGACGAACGGCGTGCCCATCCACAGCGCCTCGCGCTCCGGGTCGAAGGCCTCGATCTCGGCGGCGACGTCCTCGGGCAGCCGGCGTACCCGGGCGTCCTCCTGGCGCAGCTCCTCGGTGACCGACGCGAACTCGCGGTGCGGCAGCCACACGACCTGGGCCTCGTCCTCCCCGGGGACGTCTCCCGCGCCGCGGACCGTGGCCAGCACCAGCGAGGCCGCGGCGCCGTGGCTCGCCGTCATCTGGACCTCGTTGAGCACCGCCGCGAGGACGCGCGGGCCGTGCACCACCCGGCGCCCGGCGAAGATCGTCCCGAGCAGCTCCGCGCAGGCGTGCCGCCCGGCCGGGTCGCTGAGGTCCATGACGCAGGCTAGGCCCACGAGGGGCGCCCGCGCGAGGGGTTTGCGCAGGTCAGCGACGTACGTCGGCCTACTCGACGTCGAGCTCGGCGGCCCCGGTCATCCGCTGCAGCTCCTCGAAGGTGCTGCTGAACACGGCGGCGGGATGCCCTGCCGCGGCCCACACCACCTCGTGGCGGCGCAGCCAGGGATCGAGGTAGGTGCGCACCGGCGCCGGGTGGTCGAAGGGGGAGACCCCGCCGATCACCTGGCCGGTGTGGCGGCGCACGAAGTCGGGCTTGGCACGGCGCAGCGCACCGATCCCGAGCTCGGCAGCGACCTTGTCGGTGTCGACCCGGTGCGCGCCGCTGGTGAGCAGCAGGAGCGGCTCGTCCTCACCCCCGTCGTTCGACACCGAGAACAACAGGCTGTTGGCGATGGCCCCGACCTCGCAGCCCAGGGCCTCGGCGGCGAGCTGGGCGGTGTGCACCGACGCGGGGAGCACGACGATCCGCCCGGTCCCGCCACGGGCCTCGAGCTCGGCCCGGAAGTGGGCGACGGAGGCGTGCTCGGGTGTCTCTTCGCTCATGGGAGGCATTCTCCACAGCCGCCGGATCTGCTCTTGACGGGCCGTCGGTGGGGAGGTGTACTTTACAGGTGTTCGAACACGTGTTCGAACGATCGCCTCGGTGGGGGGTGACCTCGACCCCCATCCTCCACCGGGGCACCGACAACCAGAGCAGGCCACCGACCGGGTCGATCGGTGACCGACCACAGCCGAGGCAGTGCCGTGAGAGCAGGGCCCGGCGAGAAGGAGACAGTGGTGCGGCGTTACGACGACCCGGTGGAGGTGCGCAAGGGCGCAGACGAGGACCCCGACCAGTTCCTGTGGCGGGGCAGGTTGTGGCAGGTGCGCGAGGTGGTCGCGCACTGGGTGGAGACCGGCGCCTGGTGGACCAGGCGTACGGCGGACCGAGGGCGCCGGGTCCGGAGGGGGAGTGGACACCGACCTCCTGCGCGAGCGCGAGGTGTGGCGGGTGGCGGCCGCCCGGGGGCGCACGGCGGCGTCCTCGGCCGACTCGGTGGACCCGGGCTTCGGGGTCTTCGACCTGGTGTTCAGCTGGTCCGAGGGCAGCTGGCTGCTCGCCCGGGCCCTGGACTGAGGGGTGGAGACGATGCGCACCGCACCGACCACGACGCCAGCTGCCACCCCGGCCTTCCTGCCGGCCGCGACCCACTCCTACCTCGAGCGGGCCGCCGAGTCCCTGCGCGAGGCGATCACCGCCACGAGCGCGCCCGAGCGCTACGCCCACGCCCACGTCTCCGCCCTGCGGGCGACCGCGGCGCTGCTGGCCGCCCGGGCGCAGCCGGTGCCGCCGTCGCGTCGTGCCCGCCAGCGCAACGCCTGGGTGCTGCTCGCCGAGGTGGCGCCCGAGCTGGCCGAGTGGGCGAGCTTCTTCGCCGCCGGCGCGGCCAAGCGGGCGGCCGCGGAGTCGGGCTCGCGACGGGCGGTGAGCGAGCGCGAGGCCGACGACCTGGTCCGCGACGCCGACAGGTTCCTCGCCCTGGTGGAGACCTCGCTGGGCCTGGTCGAGCACCTCCCGATCCGCGTCGCCTGAGGGCGAGACTCTCGTGTCCGACCCCTTCGTGCACCTGCACGTGGCCTCCGGCTACTCCTTGCAGTACGGCGCCTCGCACCCCCACGTCCTGGTGGAGCGGGCCGCCGAGCAGGAGATGGACACCCTCGCCCTCACCGACCGCGACGGCACCTACGGCGCGGTCCGCTTCGTCAAGGCCGCCGCGGCTGCGGGCATCCGCCCCATCCTCGGCGTCGACCTGGCCGTGGGGGTCGACCCCACCCCGTCGGTCCGGGTGAAGACCCCCGTCCGGGGCGGTGCCTCCCGTGACGCCCGGCTGCCCCGGGTCACCTTCCTGGCCAGCGGTCGCAGCGGCTGGGCGGCGGTGTGCCGGCTGGTCTCGGCCACCCATGCTGCCGGCGAGCGGGGGAACCCGGTGTGCACACCGGCCCTGGTGGCCGAGCACGTCGCCGGTGCTGCCGGAGACGTCCGGGTCCTGCTGGGTCCGGCCTCCGAGCTGGGCCGGGCAGCCACCCTGCGCCGCGACGACCTCGGGGTGCAGGTGCTGCGCCGCTGGCTGGACCTCGTCGGCCCGGAGCGCCTGGTCGTGGAGGTGGTCTCCCACCGCCTGCCCGGCTCGGGCCCGGGCAGCTCCCCGCACGCCGCCCGGATGGCCGGCCTGGCTCGCCACGGGCTCCACGGCCACAGGGGCACCCGCGTCCCGGTGGTGCTCTCCAACGCGGTCCGCTTCGCCGACCGGCTCGACGCCCCCACCACCGACGTGCTCGACGCCGCCCGCCGACTCGTGCCGATGGACCTGCGCCACCTCGACCGCCGCAACGCCGAGGGTTTCCTGAAGTCCGGCAAGCAGATGCACGAGGTGGCCGAGGAGATCTGCCGCTACGCCGGCCTCAACGGCCCCGGACGCCCCACCGACCTGCTGGCCGCGACCCGCTCCCTGGCCGACCAGTGCGTCCTGGACCCCCGCACCGACCTCGGCCTCGGCGAGGTCCACTTCCCCGAGTTCGAGATCAACAGGATCACCTTGAGTGGTCCGCAGAGCAGCGACCTGACGACGACCAGCGGCGAAGGGACCGGCGTCCCGACCCCTCAGGGGGCGTGGGGTCGGGGGGCCGCCGGGGCGCTCGTGGAGGGGACTGGCGACGTCCCGACCCCCCAGCGGGCGTGGGGTCCGGGGGCCGCCGGGGCGCCCGTGGAGGGGACTGGCCCCCGCCCCTCGCCGGAGGCGTCGACGCGGGCGGTTGGGCGCCCCGGTGCGTCCCCGGATCCCGTGCCCGCTCCAGGGCGGGACGCTCCTTCACCCCAGGGCCCCCTGTCGTGGCTGCCCGGTCGCGGATCCGCCGGCGGGATGGGCGGCGGGCCGACCCTTCCGCCCCACCTCCGCCCACCAGTCACCACGCGCACCCGCGACACCCCCGCCGACGTCGAGCTGCACCGCCGCTGCGACGGCGCGATCGGCTGGCGCTACGGCTCGGCTCCCCGCCAGCACATCTGGAAGCGGCTCGACGACGAGCTCGACACGATCCGGCGGCTCGGCTTCGCGTCGTACTTCCTCACCGTCGGTGACATCACCGCGATGGTCCGCGATCTCGGCATCCGCAGCGCCGCGCGCGGGTCCGGGGCGGGAAGTCTGGTCAACTACCTGCTCGGCATCTCCGGGATCGACCCGATCCGCCACGGCCTGCTGATGGAGCGGTTCCTCTCACCGCTGCGGGTCTCGCTGCCCGACATCGACCTCGACGTGGAGTCGGCACGGCGGCTGGAGGTCTACGACGCGATCCTGGAGCGCTACGGCCACGAGCGGTGCGCGACGGTCTCGATGATGGACACCTACAAGGTGCGCCACGCGATCCGCGACGTCGGGGCCGCGCTGGGGATGCCGGTCGGCGAGATCGACACCATCGCCAAGGCGTTCCCGCACATCCGCGCGCGAGACGCCCGGATGGCGCTGCGCGACCTGCCCGAGCTGCGCGCGACCGGGCTGGCGAGAGAGGCGGCGGCAGGCGACTGGGGCAGCTTCGACCAGTTCTTCCGGCTGGTGGAGAGCCTCGACGGGCTGCCGCGCCACATCGCGATGCACCCGTGCGGGGTGCTGCTCTCCGACCGCACCCTGCTGGACCGGACCCCGGTGGAGCAGAGCTTCCTGGGCTACCCGATGAGCCAGTTCGACAAGGAGGACGTCGAGGACCTCGGGCTGCTCAAGCTCGACGTGCTCGGCATCCGGATGCAGTCCTCGATGGCCCACGCGGTGGCCGAGATCGAGCGCACCGAGGGCCGCCACATCGACCTCGACGACGAGGTCCAGGTGCCCTTCGACGACCAGCGCACCTACGACATGATCTCCAGCGCCAAGACCCTCGGCGTCTTCCAGATCGAGTCACCGGGCCAGCGCGAGCTGGTCGGCAAGTCCGGCATCGAGACCTTCGAGGACATCATCGCCGACATCTCGCTGTTCCGGCCGGGGCCGGTCAAGAGCGACATGATCACGCCGTACCTCGAGGTCAAGAACGGCTGGAAGCAGGTCAGCTACCTCCATGACGACCTGCGGCCGATCCTCGAGCGCACCCGCGGCGTGGTGGTCTACCACGAGCAGATCATCGAGATGATCGCGACCTTCGCCGGTGTCTCCTACGCCGAGGGCGACGAGTGGCGCCGTGCCCTCGGCGACACCGAGGGGATGGCCGAGACCCGCACGTGGTTCTTCCCGCGGGCGCTGGGCCGTGGCTACCCGCTGCCGCTGGTGGAGCAGATCTGGAAGGTGATCGAGTCCTTCGCCTCCTTCGGCTTCTGCAAGGCCCACGCCGCCGCGTTCGCGCTGCCGACCTACCAGTCGGCCTGGCTCAAGGCCCACTACCCGGCGCACTTCCTCGCGGGCGTGCTCACCCACGACCCGGGGATGTACCCCAAGCGGCTGATCCTCGACGACGCCCGCCAGCTCGGCATCGAGGTGCTCGGCCTCGACGTCAACACCAGCGAGGCGGAGTACGTCGTGGAGCGGCTGGAGGGCTGGCCCTTCGAGACGGGCCTTGACGGCCCTCCTCAGGGACCCGGAATTGCGAGCCTTGACGGCCCTCCTCAGGGACCCGGAATTGCGGGCCTTGACGGCCCTCCTCAGGGACCGAATTGCGGCCTGACGGCCCTCCTCAGGGACCCGGGCCTCAGCTCGACCGGTTTGCGCGTCGGGGCGGCATCTACACCAAGCCGCAGGTGAAGGCCGCGCTCGCCCAGGCCGGGGAGACGCCGGCGTGGATGGGCCACGGCTGGGGCATCCGGATCGCGCTGGGCGAGGTGCGCGGCATCAACGACGCCGAGGTGGCACGGATCGTCGGGGGCAGGAAGGCCGCGCCGTACGCCTCGCTGACCGACTTCTGGCAGCGCGCCCAGGTCGCACGGCCGGTGGTCGAGCGGCTGGTGCAGGCCGGCGGGTTCGACAGCATCTACGGCATCGGCGCGAGTGCCGGCGCCGGGAGACGCCACCGG
The DNA here is from genome assembly GCA_963794435.1 of uncultured Actinomycetota bacterium. Lineage (GTDB taxonomy): Bacteria > Actinomycetota > Actinomycetes > Propionibacteriales > Nocardioidaceae > Marmoricola. Next base: position 34,436 of record CAWCDX010000028.1, on the reverse strand, counting down.
ATGACCCGGCGCGACCTGCTCCTCGAGATCGGTGACCTCGACCGGTTGCGTCGTGCCGCCGACCGGGCGAGCGCCCCGCGCGCACGGGGGCTGTCGCGTCTGCGGCCGAAGGCGGGAGCGAGCCCGGAGCCAGGCGGGGGTTCCTTCCAGCTCGCCCTCGACCTCGGCGGCTCGCCGGACGATCCGACCACCGCGCGGGTGAGCGGGCTGCCGGAGATGACCGACTCCGACCGGGTGCGCGCCGAGCTCGACATCCTCGGCCTCGACGCCAGCCGCCACGTCGTGGAGTTCCACGCACCCTTCCTCGACCGGCTCGGGATCACCCGCTCTGCCGACCTGCTCTCGGCCCGCAGCCGCAGCGAGCTGCTGGTCGCCGGGGTCAAGGTGGCCACCCAGACACCACCGATCCGCTCCGGGCGCCGGGTCATCTTCCTCACCCTGGACGACTCCACCGGCCCGGTCGACGCGACCTTCTTCGAGGACGCCCAGGGGCCCTACGCCGCCACGGTCTTCGGCTCCTGGCTGCTCGTCGTCCGCGGCGAGCTGCGCCGCACCGGCCGCCGCGGCGTCTCGCTGCGCGCCACCGGCGCCTGGGACCTCGGCCGCCTGCACGACCTGTGGCGCGCCGAGGGGATGGACGCCGTCCACGCAGAGATCGACCGCACTCCGGAGGGCTATGCCGGGGTCGGTCCGGCTCAGGGCACCAGCCGGGTGCTGGTGCACACCAGCGGGTTCCGGATGTCGCCGTACGCCGACATCAAGCCGGCCGGTCACTCCACCGGGACGGTCACCGGCGAGGTGGCCCGCAAGCTGTGGCACCGCAGCCCCGGGAGTGCCGGATGAGCTGGCCCCCACGAACCCTCCTAGGGCTGGGTGTTTCGACGCGCCGTTGCGACCTCGTTCCTCGGTCGCAGGCTTGCTCTCCCTACCTCCCCACGCCGAGCGCTCCTCCGTCGCGCCCGACTAGGGTCGGCACATGGATCGCCCGCTGGAGCGTCGTACCGCCGCCCGCACCGCCGTGGTGTGGGAGGCCGTGCGCACCCTCCTCGAGGCCCGGCCAGGCGCCCGGGTCCTCGACATCGGCGGCGGCACCGGCGGTTTCGCGGTCCGGCTGGCCGGGCTCGGTCACCAGGTCACCGTCGTCGACCCCAGCCCCGACGCCCTCGCGGCGCTGGCCCGACGGGCCGACGAGGAGGGCGTGGCCGACCGGATCACCGGCCTCCAGGGCGATCTCGGTGACCTCGCCGGGCTGGTTCCGGAGGGCAGCGTCGACCTGGTGCTGTGCCACGGCGTGCTCGGGCTCGTCGCCGACCCCGCCGCAGCCCTGGCCACGATCGCCTCGGTGCTGGGTCCCGACGGCACCCTCTCCCTGCTGGTCAGCCAGCAGCACGCCGCCGTCCTCGCCCGCGCCATGGCCGGCCACCTCACCCAGGCCAAGGCCCTGCTCGACGGCTCAGTCCCCCTCGACCAGCGCTCGGCCGAGCGCCGGTTCACCGCCGACCAGGTCACCGGCCTGCTCGAGGGTGCGGGGTACGCCGTCACCGCCGTCCACGGCGTCCGCGTCTTCAGCGACCTGGTCCCCCCGACCCTCCTCGACCTCGAACCAGGAGCCGGCGCCGCCCTCCTCGACCTCGAGCGAGCCGTGTCCACCCGCCCGGAGTACCTCACCGTCGCCGCCCAGCTCCACGCCCTCGCCACCCACTGACCCCGGCTCGCCTACTGATCCGGGGGTGGTGCACAGCGCCGCCCGCCGGACGGAGTCAGCGGACGGCGGGGGCGCCCGTGGATGGGACTGGCCCCCGCCCCGCGCCGCAGGCGTCCACGCGGGCGGTTGGGCGCCCCCGTCGTTCGAGGACTCCGGGAGGCGGGCACCCCGAGGCTGGCGCCGCCCCCGACACACGGGCGAGGTGCTCCATGCCTGACCGCTCCTCCGACTGCCCCATCCTCCACGTCGACATGGACGCCTTCTACGCCTCGGTCGCCATCCGCGACCGGCCCGAGCTCGCCGAGCTGCCGGTGATCGTGGGCGGAGGCAACCGGGGAGTGGTGCTGGCGGCGAACTACCCGGCCCGGCGCTACGGCGTGCACTCGGCCCTGCCGATGACCAGGGCCAGGCGGCTGTGTCCCGACGCGGTGGTGCTCTCACCCGACTACGCCGACTTCGAGGGGGTCTCCTCCTCGGTGATGGAGGTCTTCCGCCAGGTCACGCCCCTGGTGGAGGCGGTCTCCATGGACGAGGCGTTCCTCGACGTCTCCGGGTCGACCCGCCGCCTGGGCACCCCGCTCGAGATCGCCGAGCACATCCGGGCCCGGGTCGCCGACGAGCAGCGGATCACCTGCTCGGTCGGGGTCGCGGGCTCGGTGTCGGTGGCCAAGCTCGCCAGCCGGCGCGCCAAGCCCGACGGGGTGCTCGTCGTGCCGCCGCGTGAGGTGACCCGGTTCCTGCACCCCCTCGACGTGGGGGAGCTCTACGGCGTGGGGGAGAAGACCCGCGAGCAGCTGCACCGCTTCGGCCTGCTCACGGTGGGCGACGTCGCGCACACCCCGGTGCCCACGCTGCAACGCGCTCTCGGACTGGCGTTGGGCACCCAGCTGCACCACCTGGCGTGGGGGAGCGACCGGCGCACGATCACCCCGCGCCGGCCCACCCACGAGCCCGACAAGAGCATGGGCGCCGAGGAGACCTTCGGTCGCGACACCGACGACCGGATGGTGGTGCTGCGCGAGCTGCTGCGGCTGGGGACCAAGGTGACCGCCCGGATGCGGGCGGCTGGGGTGGCCGGGCGCACCATCACCCTGAAGGTGCGTTTCGCCGACTTCACCACGATCACCCGCTCGCGCACCCTCACCGACGCCACCGACGTCACCGGCGAGGTGCATGCGGCGGTGACGGGGCTCTACGACGCCCTCGGGCTGCAGCGAGCACGCATCCGGCTGGTGGGGGTGCGGGTCGAGGGTCTGGTGCCGCGCGAGCAGGTGCAGCGTCAGCTGGTCCTCGGGGCCCGCGACCGGGGGTGGGAGGAGGCCGACCGGGCCAGTGATGCCGCGGCGCTGCGCTTCGGCAGGGGCGCCGTACGACGCGCGACGCTGCTCCTGGGGGAGCGGCCCTGAGGTGACCTGAGCAGATCGGGATGTTGCTGGGGGGCTGGCGCGCACGGGAAATATCGATCACGATTTCGCCCACCGGCTACCGCGTTGACCGCGCCCTGCCTAGACTCAGAATAGATAGTCGTCCTGGAGGTTGACGTGCCACTCTCCGAAGAGGAACTCCGTCTGCTCGAGCAGATGGAGCAGGCGCTTGCCCAGGAGGATCCGAAGTTCGTCTCCACGCTCCGCGGAAGCTCCCTCGAGCGAGTGGCCAAGCTGCGCTCGATCGCCGCCGCGGTCGTGTTCATCGCCGGCGTGGCGATGCTCATGGGTGGGGCGATGAGCCAGCAGACCTGGCTCGGAGTTCTCGGCTTCCTGGTGATGCTCGGCTCAGCGACGCTCGGGCTCGCAGCCTGGCGCGGTCGACACGCTCCGCCGCAGCCCACCCGTCCCGCCGAGGAGCAGATCTTCGACTTCGACGACCATCCCCACCGCTTCGACGTCCTCGACGGTGGTCGCTCCAAGCCGCGTCGTTCGCGCCCGACCGGCCCCAAGCCCTCTCGCCGTCCGCTGCGTGCGCGGCGACAGACCCCCAAGCCCACGCAGGGCACCTTCATGCAGCGCATGGAGCAGCGCTGGGAGCGCCGTCGACACGAGGGCGGCCTGTAGCCCAGCTCGACCACCTGCCCGCTGGTCGGCTCGACCGGTGCGGCTGGCTCAGCCGCGCCGCCAGAGCGAGCGGGGCCACAGCCGGGCCCGCCACGGGTGCTGCACGCTGGCGCCCATGGCGTGGCGCCACGAGTCCAGGGTGTGCACCGTGCGTGAGCGGTCGTCGGGATCGATCGTGGCCAGGGTGGAGGGCGCGGCGTAGCGGCCGCGCTCGACCTCGCCGAGCAGGCCTTCGAGGGCCGCCACGTCCTCGGGTCCCGCCGGCACCTGGGCGGTGACCCGTCCGGCCTGCTCGCGCGGAGAGCGGTGCTCGGGCCAGTCCAGGCCGAGGTCTCGTGCGGTCGCCCCCAGCTCGGCCCAGGCTCCCTCGGCCAGGTGCACCGGGTCCTGGGCGCGCAGCCGTCGCCGACGCTGCACCCGACGCAGCGCACTGGGCCCGATCAGCAGCAGGGCGAGGACCAGCACGGCACCCACGAGCGGCCAGGGGATCGAGAACGACGAGCTGCTGCTGGAGCTGACGTCCTGGGGAACGGGGTCGTGCTTGGCGCCGGGAAGCTTCGAGGGTGCCGTCGTCGGGGCCTGGGTGGGGACTTGCGTGGCGACCTTGCTCTGGGTGTAGGCCGGGACGTAGGCGGCGCGCTGGGCAGGGGTCGGCTCGAAGCGCACCCAGCCCGAGCCGGGGAAGTACATCTCGGTCCAGGCGTGCCGCTCGTCGCTGGTGTAGAGGATCCGCCCGTCCGGCAGCGGCTGCCCGTCGAGGAAGCCCACCACCACGCGGGAGGGGATCCCGAGCGCACGGCCCATGGCCGCCATGGCGGAGGCGAACTGCTCGCAGTAGCCGACCCGGTCGTCGGTGACGAAGTGCGCGAGGAGGTCCATCCCGGAGCCGCCCCGCTGGTCCAGGGAGTAGGTGAACCCGCCGCCGGTCCGGAACCACGTCTGCAGCGCGACCGCCTTGTCGAAGTTCGTGTCGGCGCCCTTGGTGACCTTCTCGGCCTGGGTGCGGATCACCTCGGGGAAGTGGGCAGGCAGCTTTGTCATCGGCTCACGGATCGACAACGGCGCGCGCAACGGAGTCCTCAGCGCGGACTGGGTGAGGTCGGGGGTGAAGGCCTTGACGCTGTAGGTCAGCGGCGTCGGCGCCTCTCCGTTGACGTAGACGACGTCGAGGGTGCGGGAGTCGTAGCGCCACCCGGCCCCGGTGATCTCGAGGCTCACCACCGGATAGGGCAGCGGCAGCCACGCCGTGGCGAAGTGCGGGTCCAGGCTGAGCTTCCAGGTGTCGGTCTGACCGTTGATGCCCGCCGAGAGACCCGGGGCGGCGGGGAAGATCCCGCGGGCGTCGTTCGAACCGGGCAGGGTCCGCGGTGACGGCCTCCACTCGTCGCTGGTGAACTCGTCGAGCACGGTCGTGCGCACGTACGACGTCGACGCCGACTTGGTCTCGGCGTACAGCAGGGGCGTGTGCGTCTTCTCGACCAGGTCGCGGCGCAACCGGATGAACGGGTTCACCGTGGTGAGCTGGAACCCGGCGCCGCTGCCGATGCCGCCTCCGCCCGCCCCGTGGTGCTTGAGCAGGTTGCTCACCGGCACCAGCGGGGTGCAGATCAGCGCCACCACCACCGCCGAGACCGCGACCTGCCAGAACGTGGACAGGGTGGCACCCGGCGGACGGCGCTTCGTGCGACCCCAGGCGCCGAAGGTGGAGAGGTGGTCGCTGGCGACGAGCCGCAGGAACAGCAGTGCGGTGACGATGAAGACCGGCAGGGCCAGGCTCTGCCGCAGGATGCTCACCGGCACGCTCAGGGCGGCGAGCAGGGGGAGTGCGGCCAACGGTGCCTGGCGCCATCCCAGGGCGAGCGCGTCGACCGCGACGATGACTCCCAGGCCGCAGACGGTGAGCATCGCGCCGGTGCCGTGCGGGTTGACCTGGACCGGCGAGGAGTACTGGTTGAGCGTCTCCCCGCCGTGGATGATCGCCCACCAGGTCCGCTCGACCGAGGCGCGGGTGGGCACCAGCCACAGGAAGGACTGGACGGCGCCGTTGAGCAGGTTGAGTCCCAGCAGCGCGACCACGACCTGACCACCCACGACGCCGTACGCCGGGACGCGGAGGATGCGCAGGGCAATGCCGGTCAGCGTCATCACCGCGCCGATCAGCAGGGTCGCGACCAGGTAGCGGCGCGGGTGGGCCACCATGCCGCTCCAGGCGATCAGCGCGACCCAGGAGGTCGTCAGCGCCAGGAATGCCGTGCCGGGACGCCCGCGGGCCCAGCGCTCCTGCCAGACCTCGTTCATCGCGCCAGTCCTTGCCAGGCCGCCGGCAGCGGGGTGTCGCGCTCCAGGGTGGTGGCCTTCCAGCCGTGTGCCCGCAGCCAGGCCGTGGCCGGTGGTTGCGCGTCCTTGCCCCGGCCGCCGCGCTCCCAGGTCGAGACGTCGAGCACGATCGCGTAGGCCGAGGCCCCGGCCGCGGCCAGCCCCGCCAGCAGCTCGCGGTCGCCGGTCTGCAGGTGGCCGAGCACCGCCATGATCATGCCGCCCTGCTGGGACTCGTCGACCCACTCGGTCGACAGCTGCTCGCGGCGGGTGAGGCTGAGCAGGGCGAGCCGCTCCAGCTGCCCGGCCAGGTCGGTGCCGCGACCCGTGTCGCGCCAGCCGTGGGTGGAGGAGTCGGTGGCGGTGACCAGCTTGACCTCGAAGTCGAGGTCGACCAGGGCACGGCTGACCGAGGCCGCGACGCTCACGGCGCTCTCCATCGACGACGCCGTGCCGTAGCCCCGGTGGGCGACCTTCCTGTTGTCGATCAGCAGGGTGCAGCGCGACTGCCACTGCTGCTCCTCGCGACGCACCATCAGCTGATCGGTGCGGGCGCTGCTGGGCCAGTGGATCCTGCGCAGGTCGTCACCGAGGCGGTACTCGCGGATGGTGACGTCGGGGCTGCCGAGTCCGACCAGGTCGCGGGTGCGGTCGTCGCCGGCGCCGGCCCAGCGGCCGGTCAACGCGATCCGCGGCAACGGCTCGGTGCGCGGGGTCACCAGCAGCGACCCCGTCGAGGAGACCGTCTGGTGCAGGTCGGCCATGCCGGTCGGGTCGGCCACGCTCACGTGCAGCGGCCCGATCGGGTAGCGCCCCCGGTGCGGGGTCCTGATCAGGTAGCGCAGCTCGGCCTGCGCGCCCGGCGCCATCGGCTCGAGGCTGAACCGCTGCGGCTCGCCCAGCTGCGGCGGAAGCTCCTCCTCGAGCAGGAGCAGCCCGGTGCGGCGCTGGCCGCTGGCGCCCACGGCGAGGTGGATCTCGGCGGGCTCGCCGGCCTCCACCTGCGTGGCGCTGACCGTTCGGCGCACCCACACGTCGCGCTCGGTACGGCGGATCAGCAGCCACGCCAGCACGGGGACGGCGAGGGCGAGCAGGCCGATCTGGACGAAGTCGTGCTCGCCGACCTGGATGCCGCACACGATCGCCGCGAGGCCGGCCGCGAGGAAGCAACGCCCGCGGATCGTCAGCTCGCGCACGTCGCCACCTCGATCAGCGGGCCGTCGTGGCGGGGCCCGGCGGGGGCACCGGGACCGACTCCAGCACGCTCTGCACCACCTCGCTGGTGCGCCGCCCGCTCATCGTGGCCTCCATCGTCGGCAGCAGCCGGTGCGGGAGGACGAGCGGCGCCAGGTCGCGGACGTCGTCGGGCAGGACGTACTCGCGCGCCTGGATCGCCGCCCAGGCCTTCGCGGCGCGCACGAGGTGCAGGGTCGCGCGGGGGGAGGCGCCCAGGCGCAGGTCTGGGGAGCGCCGCGTCGCCGTGGCGAGCGCGACGGCGTACTGCTGCACCGGCTCGGAGACGTGCACCCGCGAGGTCACCTCGATCAGCTTGCGGACCTCGGCAGCATCGGTGACCGGCTCGAGCTCCTCGATCGGGCTGACCCCGTCGCGCGCCGAGAGCATCGCGATCTCCGCGGCCTCGACGGGGTAGCCCATCGACAGGCGCACCATGAACCGGTCGCGCTGGGCCTCGGGCAGGGCGTAGGTGCCCTCCATCTCGATCGGGTTCTGGGTCGCGATCACCATGAACGGCGACTCCAGCAGGTAGGTGGTGCCGTCGACGGTGACCTGCGCCTCCTCCATGCACTCCAGGAGCGCCGACTGCGTCTTCGGGCTCGCGCGGTTGATCTCGTCGCCGACGACCACGTTGGCGAAGACACCGCCGGGCCGGAACTCGAAGGTGCGGGTGTCCTGGTTGAACACCGAGACCCCGGTGACGTCGGAGGGCAGCAGGTCGGGGGTGAACTGGATCCGGCGCACGGTGCAGTCGATCGAGCGGGCCAGCGCCTTGCTCAGCATCGTCTTCCCGACACCGGGCACGTCCTCGATCAGCAGGTGGCCACCGGCCAGCAGCACCACCAGCGCGGAGCGGGCGATCTCGGGCTTGCCCTCGATCACCCGCGCGATGTTGGCCTGGATGCGGTCGGCCGCGGCGCGGACCTCGTCGACGTCCCCGCTCGCGGGGCTCTGCACCCTGGTCTGCGCCCCTTCGGGGCTTCCGCCGCCTGCCTGCACCATGCCGGTCCACTTCTCCCTGCTGCACCCGAGCTCTCGGCTCCGCGCGCACGCCACCGAGCAGCCTCTCCCGATCAGTGTGGCCCATGCCACCACATCGGGCCGGTGGCCGAACAGGTCGCGGAGGTTGCGATCCGGTCACCGCCTCCGGGGGGCAACCTCCGCCGAGGTGCGGGGAAAAAGGGAGGGAAGTGGCCCGAAAGTGGTTGCAGGTGGAGCGTCGTGGAGTAAAGTGGAGCGTAGTGGAGGAGCCAGACAGAATTCTGGTCGGCAGTTGAGGTGAGGGGAGCAGCAGATGTTCTCCGGCACGCACACCCCGAAGGTCGACGAGAAGGGCCGCCTGTTCCTCCCGGCGAAGTTCCGCGACGACCTGAAGGAGGGCCTGGTGATCACTCGTGGTCAGGAACGGGCCCTCGACATCCGCACCAAGGAGTCCTTCGCGGAGTTCACCGCGAAGTTCACCCACGCCTCGCAGACCGATGCGCGGATGCGGGCCTACGGCCGGATGCTCTTCGCGCTGGCCTCCGAGCAGGTGCCCGACAAGCAGGGCCGGGTCAGCCTGACCCCCGAGCTGCGGGCGTACGCCGGCCTGGACCGCGAGGCCGTCGTGATCGGCGTCTACGACCGGATCGAGATCTGGGAGCCGAGCTCCTGGACGCGCTACACCGCGGAGCAGGAGCAGGCGTTCGCCAACCTGCAGGAAGAGATCTTCCCGGGCTTCTAGACCGATCAGCACCACCCACAACTCCACAACGGTGATCGCAGGGCGAGGCTCGCGTCCGCTCCTCCCACCCCTCCAACACGGAGGGCTCGGTGATCGTCTGGCGCACCTTCCCCGGTGCCAGAAGTCACCACATCCCTCCACCGGGAGTCGAGCGGACGGAGAACCTGGCCCTGCGATCACCTCCAGCACAACGCCAGCACAGCGAGGGGTCGACCACGATGAGCCAGAGCATCAGCCAGCGGATCAGCGGTCCGCGGCGCGTGCGTCACGACCTGCGCGACAGCCTCACGGTGATGGCCTTCTCGGCTCTGACCTCCTGCGGGGTGGCCGTCCTCCTCGCCGTCGCGGTCCGGCTCGGGAACTGACCGGATCGACCGGGATCGACAGGGGCCGACGAGACCGATGAGCACTCCCACCCACGTACCGGTCCTCCTCGACCGGGTCGTGGCCCTGGTGGCCCCTGCCCTGGACCACCCCGGGGCCGTCCTCGTCGACGCGACCCTGGGCCTCGGCGGGCATGCCGAGGCCGTCCTCGACCGGTGCCCGCAGGCCCACCTCGTCGGCGTGGACCGTGACGAGCACGCCCTGGTCCTGGCGGGCGAGCGCCTGGCGCGCCATGCGGGCCGCACGACCCTGGTGCACGCGGTGTACGACGAGATCCCCGACGTCCTCGCCGAGGAAGGGATCGGGGCCGTCGACGGGATCCTCTTCGACCTCGGGGTCTCCTCGATGCAGCTCGACGTGCGTGAGCGGGGCTTCGCCTACGCCGAGGACGCCCCGCTGGACATGCGGATGGACGATACCGAGGGGATCACCGCGGCCGAGGTCCTGAACAGCTACCCGGTCGGCGACCTGGCCCGGATCCTGCGCACCTACGGCGAGGAGAAGTTCGCCCGCCAGATCGCCCGGGCGATCGTGAAGGCGCGCGAGACCGAGCCGTTCGCCGGGTCGGCGCGGCTGGTGGACCTGCTCCGCGACACCATCCCCGCCCCGGCCCGACGCACCGGGGGGCACCCGGCCAAGCGCACCTTCCAGGCCCTGCGCATCGAGGTCAACGACGAGCTCGGCGTGCTGCGGCGGGCGGTCCCTGCGGCCATCGACTCGATCCGGGTGGGCGGGCGGGTCGTGGTGATGAGCTACCACTCGCTCGAGGACCGCCTGGTCAAGCGGGCCTTCACCGCCGCCACCACCTCCGCCGCACCCCCGGACCTGCCCGTCGTGCCCGACCAGATGCAGCCGCCGCTGCGCTCGCTGACCCGCGGCGCCGAGAAGGCCTCCGCCGAGGAGATCGCCCAGAACCCGAGAGCGGCCTCGGTCCGCCTCCGCGCCGTCGAACGCCTCAACACCAACCCCTGGAGAAATGCAGCATGAGCGAGCGAAGCGAGCGAATCAATCAGCAGAGCGCCCGGTGTGCCTCATGCGCGCCCGGAGCGAAGCGAGGACGTGCATGAGCACACTGATGAGCCAGATCTCGACGGCGCGCACCCGGGTCCCGCGGTTCGCCGAGGCCGCCGTCGAGCGGGCGCGGCTGACCGTCGTACCGCAGCGGGCGATGGGGCGGACCCAGGCCGCGCGCACCCCGTTCGCCGTGCTCGTCATCGCGATGCTGGCCGCCGGTGTCGTGGGCCTGCTGATGTTCAACACCAACATGCAGCAGGCCTCCTTCCGCGCCACCTCGCTGCAGCGCGAGGCCGCCGACCTCTCCGCCCAGCAGCAGTCGCTGAACATGCAGCTCGACGCGCTGCGCGACCCGCAGCGGCTGGCCCTGGCGGCCAAGGCCCTGCACATGGTCGCGCCCGCGCAGCCGGCGTTCGTCCGCCTCGGTGACGACCGTGTCCTGGGCACCCCGGCGCCGGCGACCACCGCCGACTCGGTCCGGATCACCAGCCTGCCGAGCGCCAAGCCGCGCTCGATCAACCCGCCGCCGATCGTGATCAAGGTGCCGGCGAGCGCGGTCGACAGCACGAAGAACGGCGCCGTCGGCGCTGCGTCCCCGGCTGCGGCGCCTCGAGGCGGTAGGAAGAACGTCAAGCCATGACCGCACCCACGCCGAGCGCCGCCGGAGCCATGCATTGAGCCCTACCCCACGCCGCAGCCTGCGCGGCTCGACCCACGTGCGGCTCCGGGTCGGCCTGGTCGTGATCGTGATGCTGCTCTCGGTCTTCGGCGTGCGGCTCTTCCAGCTGCAGGGGCTGGACTCGAAGTCGTACGCCGCGATGGCCAACGCCTCCGGGCTGGTGCAGCTGCAGCTGCCGGCCGAACGCGGCCGGATCCTGGACCGCAACGGGGTGCCGCTCGCCGAGTCGGTGGCCGGGCAGATGATCGTGGCGGACCCGACCCGGACCAACGCGCACGCGGAGGAGATCGCCAAGATCCTGGCCGACCGCCTCGACCTCGACTACTTCGACGTGCTCCAGAAGCTGACCAAGCACAACGACACCACCCGCTTCGTCTACGTCGCCCGACGGATCCCCTCGACCCTGGCCAGCTCGGTCCTCGCGGAGCTGGACAAGGACAAGTACCTCGGCGTGGACACCCGGCCCGACCCGCTGCGCACCTACCCGGCCGGCGACGTGGGGGCGAACCTGGTCGGCTTCCTCGGCGACGGTGGCAAGCCGTTGTCCGGCCTCGAGCTCAGCTTCAACAACCTGTTGCACGGCAAGGACGGCAGCGAGACCTACGAGGTCGGCGGCGGCAACCGGATCCCGCTGGGTGACAACAGCGAGGTCGCGCCGGTCAACGGCAAGGACCTCACGCTGACCATCGACCGCGACGTCCAGTGGTACGCCCAGCGCGTGATCCGCACGACGGTGCAGGCCTCCAAGGCCGCCTCCGGCGCGGTCGTCGTCCTCGACTCGCGCACGGGCGAGATGCTCGCGCTGGCCGACTACCCGACCTTCGACGCCAACCACCCGGGCAAGTCGCCCAGGCTCGATCGCGGCAGTCGCGCGCTGAGCGACGTCTACGAGCCCGGTTCGGTGGAGAAGGTGCTCACGGCCTCCTCGCTGCTCGACGCCGGCAAGGTGACGCCCTGGACGAGGTTCATCATCCCGCCGAAGCTGAAGGTCCTCGACCGCACGATCGGCGACTGGTTCCCGCACGGCGAGATCCACCTGACGATGGCCGGGGCGATCGCGCGCTCGTCCAACATCGGTCTCGCCCTCGCCGCGACCCAGTTCGAGCCCCAGCAGCTGCACGACTACCTGCAGCGCTTCGACCTCGGCTCGCCCACCGACATCGGCGTACCCGGTGAGTCGACCGGTGTGCTCCCGCCGCGCGACTCGTGGACCTCCCTCACCCGGGCGCAGGTGGCCTTCGGCCAGGGTCTCTCGGTCAACGCGCTGCAGATGGCGACCGCCGTCAACACCGTGGCCAACGGGGGCGAGCTGATCACCCCGAGCCTGATCGAGGGGCGTGCGACGACCAACTCCGGCGACGAGGTCGGCACCGCCACGGCAACGCGGCACCGCGCCGTCAGTGCCTTCGCTGCGAAGCAGGCGGCGGAGATGATGGAGCTGGTGACCACGGAGGGCAAGGGCACCGCACCCGGCGCCGGCATCGAGGGCTACCGGGTCGCCGGCAAGACCGGGACGGCCCAGGAGGTCGGCGGCGCGTGCAAGTGCTACCAGGACGGCGGCCTCGACGTCTCGTTCGCGGGCTTCGCCCCGGCCGACAACCCGCGCTTCACGGTCTACGCGGTGGTCAAGCACCCGAGGGCCGGCGCCTCCGGTGGTGGCACCGCGGGTCCGGTCTTCCGCAAGGTGCTGGCCTACGTCCTCCAGAAGTACGCCGTCGCGCCCACCGGCACCACCCCGCCGAACATCCCGGTCCAGTGGAAGGGGCGGCACTCCGATCGCGACGCCACGGGCGCCGTGACCGGCGGTCGCTAGGCCTGCCACTAACCTCGTCAAGTGTCCGAGCCGATCCACACGCGCCCCGAGTCGCCGCTGCGGACCCCGCTCGCGCACGTGCTGGAGTGGGCCTCGGCGAGCCTCTCCGCAGGCACGACCGACGACGTGGTCGTCACCGGCCTCTCCTTGAGCAGTCAGCGGGTGCAGCCCGGTGACCTCTACGCAGCCCTCCCGGGGACTCGAGCTCACGGTGCGACGTACCTCAGCGAGGCGGTGGCCGCCGGTGCGGTAGCCGTGCTCACCGACCAGGCCGGCGCAGAGATCGCGGGCGGCGCCGGGGTGCCGGTGCTGGTGCTCGAGGCGCCGCGTTCCGTGCTCGGGTCGCTGGCGGCCCGCTTGTACGGCGAGCCGGCGGACCACCTCACGCTGATGGCGGTGACCGGCACGCAGGGCAAGACCACCACGACCCGGCTGCTCGAGGGCGGACTGAGCACCGCAGGCGTCCCGGCGGCCGTGATCGGGACGGTGGGCACCCGGATCGCCGGCACCGAGGTGAAGACGGCGCTGACCACCCCGGAGGCACCGGACCTGCACGCCCTCTTCGCGGTGATGGTCGAGCGCGGCGTCCGGGCCTGCGCCATGGAGGTCTCCAGCCACGCGCTGGTGATGGGACGGGTGGCGGGCGTGGTCTTCGACGTCGCGGCCTTCCTGAACCTGGGTCGTGACCACCTCGACTTCCACCGTGACGTCGAGGACTACTTCGCCGCCAAGGCCTCGCTGTTCACCCCCGAGAAGACCCGGCGCGGCCTGACCAACCTCGACGACGCCTTCGGCCGGCGGCTGCTGGAGGAGGCCTCGGTGCCGATGGCGTCGTTCTCCGCGGAGGGGCGCGACGCCGACTGGCGGGCCCTCGACGTGCAGCTGGAGCCGGACGGCTCGTCGTTCACCGTGCTCACGCCCGGGGGCGACCGGGTGCCGGGCCGGGTCCCGCTCACCGGGGCGTTCAACGTGAGCAACGCGCTGTGTGCCATCGCGCTCGCCGGCGAGGCCGGGCTCGATCCCGAGGTCGTGGCCGGGGGCATCGCCCGCAGCGGCGGCGTACCCGGGCGGCTGGAGCGGATCGAGGAGGGCCAGGACTTCCTCGCCTTCGTCGACTACGCGCACAAGCCCGATGCCGTCGAGGCGGCGATCGCGGCCCTGCGACCGCTCACGACCGGTCGGCTCGTCCTGGTGATCGGGGCCGGGGGGGACCGCGACACGGGCAAGCGTCCCGTGATGGGAGCGATCGGCGCCCAGCTGGCCGACGTCCTGGTGGTGACCGACGACAACCCGCGCACCGAGGACCCGGCCGACATCCGGGCCGCCCTGCTGGCAGGGGCGCACCAGGCCGGGGGACCGGCCGAGGTCCTCGAGGAGGGCGATCGCCGGGAGGCGATCCGCCGGGCCGTGGCCATGGCCCGCCCCGGCGACACCGTGGTGATCGCCGGCAAGGGTCATGAGACCGGGCAGGAGATCCAGGGCACGGTGCATCCGTTCGACGACCGCGACGAGGTGCGCGCAGCGATCCGGGAGCTGCGATGATCCCCCTGACCCTGGGCGAGATCGCCGACCTCGTCGGCGGCGAGGTCCTCGACGCGGACCCGGGCGTCGTGGTCACCGGACCGGCATTCCTCGACAGCCGTGCGCCCGAGCCCGGGGGGCTCTTCGTCGCCTTCGTGGGCGAGCGGGTCGACGGGCACGAGTACGCCGCCGCAGCGGTTGCGGGCGGTGCGGCCGCGGCGCTGGCCTCCCGACCGACCGGCGTCCCGAGCGTCGTGGTGGCCGACACGGAGGCGGCCCTGCAGGAGCTCGCCCGGGTGGTGCTGTCCCGGCTCCATGCCCAGGGCGGCCTCGTCGTCGTGGCGATCACCGGCTCCCAGGGCAAGACGTCGGTCAAGGACATGCTCGCCCGGCTGCTGGCCGACGGGGCGCCGACCGTCGCCACGGCCGGCTCGTTCAACAACGAGCTGGGCCTGCCGCTGACCGTGCTCCGGACCGAGAGGGACACCCGGTACCTGGTGCTCGAGATGGGTGCCCGCGGCATCGGCCACCTCCGGGCGCTGTGCGCGATCGCCCCGCCGGACATCTCCGTGGTCCTCAACGTCGGCAGGGCCCACATCGGCGAGTTCGGCTCGAAGGCGAACATCGCGCTGGCGAAGGGCGAGATCGTCGAGGCGCTCGCACCCGGAGGCGTCGCGGTGCTCAACGCCGACGACCCGCTCGTGAGGGCGATGGCCGAGCGCACCGAGGCACGCACCTCCACCTATGGCCGGCAGGGTGACGACGTACGGCTCTCCGGCGTCGCGCTGGACGAGCTGGGCAGGGCCACCTTCGACCTGACCCACGACGGCGTCACCGAGCACGTCGCGCTGCACCTCCTCGGCGAGCACCAGGCCGGCAACGCCGCGGCCGCGGTGGCTGCGGCCCTGGCCGCCGGACGGCCCTTCGACCGCGTGGTGGCCGCGCTGCGCACGGTCCAGACGCTCTCGAAGTGGCGGATGGAGATGCGGCAGCGTGCCGACGGCCTGGTCGTGCTGAACGACGCCTACAACGCCAACCCGGACTCGATGCGGGCCGCGCTCGAGACGCTGGCCGCGATCGGTCGCACCGCAGGTCGCACCACGGTGGCGGTCCTCGGCGAGATGCGCGAGCTGGGCGAGTCCTCCGCCGCCGAGCACCACGACGTGGGGGTCGCCGCCCGGGAGCTGGGCATCGACCGGCTCTTCGTCGTCGGCGAGGGGGCTCGCCCCATCAGCGACGCACATCCCCGAGCGGCCTGGTTCCCTACCGTCGAGGGCGCGATCGACGCCGTACGGAACAATGTCGTCGGCACCGAGGCCGTGCTGGTCAAGGCGTCGCGTGCCGCGGCTCTCGAGCGGGTCGCCGAGGCGCTGTTCGTCGACGACACGGGAGAGGAGTCCCCTGGATGAGAGCGATCCTGCTCGCCGGTGGGCTGTCCCTCCTGTTCACCCTCGTCGGCACCCGCTACGCCATCAGGGTGCTGGCCGGGCGCGGGTACGGGCAGCTGATCCGCGACGACGGCCCCACGACCCACCACACGAAGCGGGGCACGCCCACGATGGGCGGGCTGGTGATCGTCCTCTCGACGGTGGTGAGCTACTTCCTGGCCCGGCTGATCACGGGCCGCGGCCCCTCGGCGTCGGCGCTGCTGCTGCTCTTCCTGTTCGTCGGGCTGGGGACCGTCGGGTTCCTCGACGACTACATCAAGATCTCCCGCCAGCGGAGCCTCGGCCTGCGCAGCCGGGCGAAGTTCATCGGCCAGACCTTCATCGCCCTGGTCTTCGGGTTCCTCGCGACCTCTCCGTGGCTGGAGGACGGCAACGGGGAGACGCCCGCGGGCCAGGCCATCTCCTTCACCCGTGACCTGCCCAACCTCGCCCTGCCCACGATCGGCCTGGTCCTGTTCATCTGGCTGATGATCGCGGGCGCGAGCAACGGAACGAACCTCACCGACGGGCTCGACGGCCTGCTCGCCGGGGCCTCGGTGATGACCTTCGGCGCCTACGTGATCGTCAACATCTGGCAGAACAACCAGTGGTGTGCCCGCGACCTGACCGCCAAGTGCTACGACGTGCGCGACCCGCTCGACCTGGCCGTGGTCGCCGCTGCCATCACCGGGGCGTGCTTCGGCTTCCTGTGGTGGAACGCCTCGCCGGCCAAGATCTTCATGGGCGACACCGGCTCGCTCGCGCTCGGCGGCGCCCTGGCCGGCCTGGCGGTGCTCACCCGCACCGAGCTCCTGCTGCTGCTGCTCGGCGGCCTGTTCGTGACGATCACCCTCTCGGTGATCCTCCAGGTCGGCTTCTTCAAGCTCACCGGAGGCAAACGGCTGTTCCGGATGGCGCCCCTGCACCACCACTTCGAGCTGATCGGCTGGGAGGAGATCACCATCACGATCCGCTTCTGGCTGATCGCGGGCATCTGCGTCGCCGCGGGTCTGGGGGTCTTCTACGCCGAGTGGGTCGTCGGATCATGACCACCCCGCGGAACTGCGAGCTGGGCTCGCTGCGCTCGTGGCGACCACACGTCCGCGGGGAGGCCGGATGAGCGATCTCGACGACCTCGGCCGCACCAGCGACTGGGGCGGCGTACGCGTCGTGGTCGCGGGCTTCGGAGTCTCGGGGTACGCCGCCGCGGACAACCTCACCTTCCTCGGCGCCGGTGTCACCGCGCTCGACGAGTCCGAGGCGGGCGACCGGCGCGAGCGGGCCGACCTGCTCGAGAGCCTGGGCGCCACGATCCGCCTCGGCCCGGGTGCAGCCGCGACCCTCCCGGAGGACGTCGACCTGGTCGTCACCTCCCCGGGCTGGGCGCCGTCGGCCCCGCTGCTGGCCCAGGCGCTCGAGCGTGGCGTCCCTGTCTGGGGCGAGGTCGAGCTCGCCTGGCGCCTGCGCGACCCCGCATCGCCGGCTCCGTGGCTCGCGGTGACCGGCACCAACGGCAAGACCACGACGGTGCGGATGCTCGAGGCGATGCTGCGCGCCGCCGGGTTGCGCGCCGTCGCCTGCGGCAACGTCGGCCTGCCCATCGTGGAGGCGGTGATGGACCCCGAGCCGTACGACGTCCTGGCGGTCGAGCTCTCCAGCTTCCAGCTGCACTGGACCCACTCGGTCCGCGCCGAGTCCGCCGTCGTCCTCAACGTGGCCGAGGACCACCTCGACTGGTACTCCGGCCCCGACGGCATGCGCGACTACGCCCGCGACAAGGGCCGGATCTACGAGGGCGTCGCGCTGGCCTGCGTCTACAACGCCGAGGACCCGGTGACCGAGGACCTCGTCCGGGAGGCGGAGGTCCAGGAGGGCGCCCGGGCGATCGGCTTCACCCTCGGCACCCCGGCCGTGGGCATGGTCGGCGTCGTCGACGACGTGCTCGCCGACCGCGCCTTCGTGGAGGACCGCCAGACCAGCGCCGCTGAGTTGTGCACGCTCGAGGACCTCGCCAGCACCGCACCCCACTTCGTGTCCGACGCCCTGGCCGCCGCCGCGCTCGCGCGCTCGCACGGCGTCGCCCCGGTGCACGTTCGCCAGGCCCTGCGCGACTTCCGGCCCGATGGCCACCGGATCGCCGAGGTGGCCGTGCTCGACGGCGTCACCTGGGTCGACGACTCCAAGGCCACCAACCCGCACGCGGCGCTGGCGTCCCTGCGCGGTTACGACCCCGTCGTCTGGATCGCCGGGGGACTGGCCAAGGGCGCGCGATTCGACGACCTCGTCTCCGAGGTCCGCGATCGGCTGCGCGGAGTGGTGCTGCTCGGACGCGACGCTCCCGTGGTGCGCGAAGCCCTGGAGCGACACGCACCGGATGTCCCGGTGATCGAGGTGGGGGGCGGCGAGACTGGCCCGAAGATCGATGAAGTTGCACCCATGGACCGCGTGGTCGCCGAGGCGGCGGCGCTCGCCCGCACGGGCGACACCGTCCTCCTGGCACCGGGCTGCGCGTCGATGGACATGTTCGCCGACTACGGCGCACGCGGCGATGCCTTCGCCGAGGCCGTGCACCGGTGGGGGCGGGCGCACTAGAGCAACACCAGCCGAGACCGGACGAGCATGGGAGACACGGTGACCGTCACCAGCCAGGCCCGGCCATCGACTCGGACCTCAGGTCTCGGCGGCACGGTGGCCTCCTGGACGGCCGCGGTACGTCGCACCGCCGAGCGGCCCCTGACGTCCTACTACCTGCTGCTCGGCGCCACCACCATGCTGCTGGCGATCGGGCTGATGATGGTGCTCAGCGCCTCCAGCGTGTACTCCTACCTCCAGCACGGCAGCAGCTACTACATCTTCCTCAAGCAGCTCACCTGGGTGCTGATCGGGCTGCCCGCCGCCTACCTGGCCAGCCGGATGAACCGCCGGCTGCTGCGGCTGCTGGCCTGGCCCGCCGTCGGGGTCTCGGTGGCCCTGCTCCTGCTCACCCAGACCAGCCTCGGCTTCGCGGTCAACGGCAACCGCAACTGGCTCGCGCTCGGCCCGCTGACCGTGCAGCCCTCGGAGATCGCCAAGCTCTCGATCATCATCTGGGCCGCCGACGTCTACGCCAAGAAGGAGCGGCTGCTGGGCAACCCGTGGCAGGCGATCCTGCCGGTGGCCCCGGTGGTGGCGATGATCTCCGGCCTGGTCGTGATCGAGCACGACCTGGGCACCGCGCTGGTGCTGTTCGCGATCCTGCTCGGCCTGCTGTGGGTGGTCGGCGTGCCGGCCCGGCTCTTCGGCATCGCGATCTCCCTGGTCAGCGTGGTGGCCTTCTACCTCGCGGCCAGCAACGCCGAGCGGCGTACCCGCCTGACCAGCTTCATCGACCCGTTCAAGGACTTCCAGGGCGCCGGCTGGCAGGCCGGCCACGGCCTGCTGGGGATGAGCAGTGGCGGGATCTTCGGCAAGGGCCTGTCCGCCTCGCAGCAGAAGTGGGGCAACCTGCCCGAGGCGCACACCGACTTCATCTTCGCCGTCCTCGGCGAGGAGCTCGGCCTGATCGGCACCCTGCTCGTGCTGGCCCTGTTCGCGGCGCTGGCCTACGCCGCGATCCGGCTGGCGATCAACACCGCCGACCCGTTCGTCCGCTACGTCTCCGCAGGTGTCACGATCTGGTTGATGGCTCAGATGATCATCAACATCGGGATGGTGCTGGCGCTGCTCCCCGTCATCGGGATCCCGCTGCCCCTGGTGTCCTACGGCGGGTCGGCTCTGGTGCCGTCCCTGGTCGCCCTCGGCCTGCTCGTCGGCTTCGCCCGCGCCGAGCCCGAGGCGGCCGCGGCGCTGCAGGACCGGCGTCGCGCCCGGTCGGGCCGGGGAGCGGCACGACCCGGCACGGTCTCGGCCGGCTCTGCTCGTACCCGCTCGTTCGGACGGTCCCGCGCACGCACCTCCTCGGGTCGCCCGTCGGGGCGCGGTTGATGGTTCTTCGTCGGGTGCTGCTGGCCGGTGGCGGGACTGCCGGGCACACCTCGCCGCTGCTGGCCACGGCCGACGCCCTGCGCCGCCGCGACTCCGAGGTGGAGATCGTGGCGCTCGGGACCGAGCGCGGCCTGGAGGCGCGGGTGGTCCCCGAGGCCGGCTATCCCCTCGAGCTGGTGCCACCCGTGCCGCTCCCGCGACGGGTGGGGACGGACCTCCTGCGCACGCCCGGGCGGTTGCGCGGCGCGATGCGCGCCTGCCTGGAGGTGCTCGACCGGGTCCGGCCCGACGTGGTGGTCGGCTTCGGTGGCTATGTCTCCGTGCCGGCCTACCTCGCGGCCAGGAAGCGCCACGTCCCGCTCGTCGTCCACGAGGGCAACGCCCTTCCGGGCATCGCCAACAAGCTGGGCGCCCGGCTGACGCCGTACGTCGCGACCAGCTTCCCCGACACCGACCTGCCGCACGCGCGCTACCTCGGCCTGCCGGTGCGTCGGATGATCAGCACCCTGGACCGCGACGCCCTGCGAGCGGAGGCCCGCGCCGGCTTCGGGCTGGACGCCGACCGGCCCACGTTGCTGGTCACCGGGGGGTCGCAGGGCGCTCGCCGCCTCAACGAGTCGGTGGCCGCTGCCGCCCCGGCGTTCGCGCAGGCCGGCGTCCAGGTGCTCCACGTCGTGGGTCCGAAGGGCGAGGCCCATCCCGAGACTGCACCGGGTGGTGCGCCGTACGTCACGCTGGCGTACGTCGACCGGATGGACCTGGCCTACGCCGCCGCCGACGCCGTGCTCTGCCGCGCGGGCAGCAACACCGTCACCGAGGTCTCGGGCGTCGGCCTGCCGGCGATCTACGTCCCCCTGCCGATCGGCAACGGCGAGCAGGCGCTCAACGCCCGACCGGTGGTCGACGCGGGCGGCGGCCTGCTGGTCGGCGACTCGGCGCTCACCCCGGAGTGGGTGCGCGCGACCGTGCCGGACCTGCTCACCGACCCCGCACGGCTGGCCGCGATGTCCGCGGCCGCACGCCACCTGATCCCCCTCGACGCCGACGAGCGGCTCGCCGACCTGATCGAGGAGGCCGGCACCCGCACCGGCCGGGGGGTGGCGGCATGAAGGTCCCCGTGCCCGACGTGCTCCCGCCGGCCGACCGGCTCGGCCGAGTCCACTTCGTCGGCATCGGTGGGGCCGGCCTGTCCGGCATCGCCCGGATCATGCTGGCGCGCGGCATCACCGTCTCGGGCAGCGACGCCAAGGACTCCCGCACGCTGGTGGCGTTGCGGGCGCTGGGTGCCACCTGCCACCTCGGCCACGACGCCGCGAACCTCGGCGACGCCGACACCGTCGTGGTCTCCACCGCGGTGCGCGACTCCAACCCCGAGGTGGTCGAGGCGCTGCGGCGCGGCCTGCTCCTGCTCCCACGCTCGGCGGCGCTGGAGTCGGTGATGCAGGGCCGTCGCGTCGTGGCCGTCGCCGGCACCCACGGCAAGACCACCACGACCTCGCTGCTGACGGTGGCGCTGCAGCACTGCGGGGCGGACCCGTCGTTCGCGATCGGTGGGGACCTCAACGAGACCGGGTCGAACGCCCACGACGGGAGCGGGGAGCTGTTCGTCGCCGAGGCCGACGAGAGCGACGGCGCGTTCCTGGTCTACTCGCCGTACGCCGCCCTGGTCACCAACGTCGAGGCCGACCACCTCGACAACTACGGCACGGCCGAGGCCTACCGGGAGGCGTTCGACGTCTTCGCCGACCGGGTCGACCGCGACGGCTTCCTGGTCGTGTGCGCCGACGACCCTGGCGCCGACGCGCTCGGCCTGCGTGCCCGCGAGCAGGGCCGGACCGTCGTCCGGGTGGGGGAGCGCGAGGGCGCCGACGTACGCGCGGTCGGGCTCAGCTTCGCCGGCTCGACGTCCACCTTCACCGTCCACGACGGCGGCGTGGAGCTCGGCGAGGTGCGGCTGCAGATCCCCGGTCGGCACTACGTGCTGGACGCACTGTCGGCGCTGGCCTGCGGCCTGCGGCTCGGGTTCGCCTTCGCCGACCTCGCCCGGGGCCTGGGTGCCTTCAGCGGCACCCGGCGACGGATGGAGCTGAAGGGTCAGGCCGGGGGAGTGCGGGTCTACGACAGCTACGCCCACCACCCCGCGGAGATCACCGGCGACCTCCAGGCCGCGCGCTCGCTGGCCGGTGACGGTCGCGTCGTGGTCGCCTTCCAGCCGCACATGGTCTCGCGCACGCGGATCTTCGGCGAGGAGATGGGCGTCGCCCTCGGTGCCGCCGACGACGTGGTGGTGATGGACATCTACGTCGCCCGCGAGGATCCCGAGCCCGGCGTCACCGGTGGCCTCGTCGCGCAGGCGGTGCCGCTGCCTCCCGAGCACGTCGTCTTCGAGCGGTCGTGGTCGGCGGTGGCCGGGCACCTCGCCTCCCGGGCGCGCCCGGGCGACCTCGTGCTGACCCTCGGTGCCGGCGACGTCACCCTGCTCGGGCCCGAGGTGCTGGAGCTGCTGGAGGAACGCACGGAAAGACCGATGGACGGCGGGAGTGTGCACGATGTCGATGCTTGACCGGCGTAGCCGGACCGACGGCACCCAGCGGAAGGTGCCGACCTCGGCCGGACCCGACGAGGAGACCATCCGGCTCGACACCAAGGAGTTCCGCCGGCGTCGGCGTTCGATGGTCCGCAAGGGACGGCGCAACAAGATCCTCGTCGTGCTCGCCGTGCTGCTGGTCGTGGCGCTGCTGGCGGGCTCGGTGTGGCTGGTGCTCTTCTCCCCCTACGTCACCGTGCAGAGCGCCCAGGTCACCGGCAACAGCAGCATCTCCACGGCCAGGATCGAGCGCGCCGCCGACGTCCCGACCGGCACGCCGCTCGCCCGGGTCGACCTCGACGCCATCCGCAAGCGTGTCGAGTCCATCCCCGCCGTACGCCGGGCCGAGATCTCGCGCAGCTGGCCGCACCGCGTGCGCGTCATCGTCACCGAACGCACCCCGGTCGCCGTGGTCAACCGCGGCAACGGCCTCCAGGCACTCGACCAGGACGGCGTCCTCTTCGGCAGCTACGCCAAGCGCCCCCGGGGACTCCCGCTCGTGCGCACCCAGCCCGACACCCCGACCGAAGCGATGGCCGAGGGCGGCAAGGTGATCGCCTCCCTGCCCTCCACGATCGCCGCCCGCGTCGACACCGTCGAGGTCGACAGCGTCGACCAGATCTCCCTCCTCTTGCGCAACGGCCGCCGGGTCGTCTGGGGCAGCGCCGAGGACTCCGCGCAGAAGGCCGAGGTCCTCGCCGTGCTCCTGCGCCGGCCCAGCCAGACCATCGACGTCACCGTCCCCGGACGACCGACCACCCGGTAGGCCTGGTCGGTGTGGGGGCGGCGTCACCGCCTGTGCCGGCTGCCCACGCCCCGTCTCGCTGGCGGCCCGCGTCGCTCGGACTTCTCTGCCGCGCGCGACAGTGCGTCTCGCGCCGCGCGTCGCTTTGACGCGAGCACGGGGCGCGGTCCCCGTCCCAGTCGGTGCCACCGCGAGGGCCGGCCGGTCCAGAATTCCGCGCCGCGCCCCGCGTGTTGCCACGGTCCGGTGCCGCCGGGCTCCTAACTTGTTCTCACCACCTCAGGTTGACATAACATTAACCCTCTACTTAAAGGTTAATGTTCGACAGGCCGGAGGCGGACTTCCCCGCAGCTTCATCCAAGTGGCACATCCGAGAGTCGTCCGGCAACCGGCCGGGTGGCGCGCAAGTGAGAGGCACCGCCGTGGCAGCACCCCAGAACTACCTGGCCGTCATCAAGGTCGTGGGTATTGGTGGAGGTGGAGTCAACGCCGTCAACCGGATGATCGAGGTCGGGCTGAAGGGCGTCGAGTTCATCGCCATCAACACTGATGCGCAAGCACTGTTGATGAGTGACGCCGATGTGAAGCTCGACATCGGCCGCGAGCTGACCCGTGGTCTCGGCGCAGGCGCCAACCCCGGGGTCGGCGCGCAGGCAGCGAACGACCACGCCGAGGAGATCGAAGAGGTGCTCAAGGGCGCCGACATGGTCTTCGTGACCGCAGGCGAGGGCGGTGGCACCGGCACCGGTGGCGCGCCGGTCGTGGCCAAGATCGCGCGGTCGATCGGAGCCCTCACCATCGGTGTGGTCACCCGGCCGTTCGCCTTCGAGGGCCGCCGCCGGGCCTCCTCCGCCGAGGAGGGCATCGCGACCCTGCGCGAAGAGGTCGACACGCTGATCGTGATCCCCAACGACAAGCTGTTGATGATCTCCGACCGCAACGTGAGCATGCTCGACGCCTTCCACCAGGCCGACCAGGTCCTGCTGCAAGGTGTCTCCGGCATCACCGACCTGATCACCACCCCGGGCCTGATCAACCTCGACTTCGCCGACGTGAAGTCGGTGATGAGCAACGCCGGCTCGGCGCTGATGGGCATCGGCTCGGCGCGCGGTGAGAACCGTGCCGTCGAAGCGGCCGAGCTCGCGGTCTCCAGCCCGCTGCTCGAGGAGTCGATCGACGGCGCCCAGGGGGTGCTGCTCTCGATCGCGGGTGGCTCCGACCTCGGCCTGTTCGAGATCAACGAGGCGGCCGCGATGGTCTCCGAGGCCGTGCACGCCGACGCCAACATCATCTTCGGCGCCACGATCGACGACGCCCTCGGTGACGAGGTGCGGGTGACCGTCATCGCCGCCGGGTTCGAGGGTGGCCGGCCCAAGCGCCGCGACGAGGGTCACGGCCTGCGGCCCAAGCCGGTGCAGAAGGCCCAGACCCAGGAGGAGACCCTGGCGGCCGCCCGGGCCATCGCCGAGCAGCGCGCGGCGGCGGGCACCTCGCAGCCGAGTGAGCGTCGCGAGCCGGTGACGGTCGGCGCCGCCCAGTCCTCGGGGCAGTCGTCCTCTGCGGGGAGCAGCTCGGTGCCGCGGCAGTCGCCGGCCCCGCGTCCGACCTTCGACGACGACGAGCTCGACGTCCCCGACTTCCTCAAGTAGGCAGTCAGGCATCCTGCAGGGGTGTACGCGCACCGCAGCAGCACCGGCCCCGTCGACCTGGCGTTCACCGACAGGTACGACGGGGTCAGTGCTGTGCCCTTCGACAGCCTCGACCTGGCCCTGGCCGGGGCCGACGACCCCGAGGCCCGCCGCCGCAACCTCGCGCTGCTGCTCGAGGACTTCGCGCCCCGGGCCGTGCTGGCCGACATGGAGCAGGTCCACGGCGACCGGGTGGTCGAGGTCGGCAGCCCTCCCTCGCGCGAGCAGTGCGACGCCCTGGTCACCGATCGTGCGGAGGTGGTGCTGATGGTCCGCGTGGCCGACTGCGTGCCCGTGCTGCTGGCCGATGCGGCGGCGGGCGTGATCGGTGCCGCGCACGCCGGGCGCAACGGGGTCCGCGACGGCGTGGTCACCAGGTGCGTGGAGCGGATGCGAGCCCTGGGGGCCGACGACCTCACGGCGTGGATCGGTCCGCACGTCTGCGGTGCCTGCTACGAGGTCCCGGCCGATCTGCAGCAGGAGGTGGCCGCGGTCGAGCCGGTCTCGGCGGCAACGACGTCCTGGGGCACGCCGTCCCTCGACATCGGTGCCGGCGTCAGGGCCCAGCTCGAGCGTGGCGGGGTCCGGGTGGTCGAGGCCGCCCGGTGCACCCTGGAGTCGCCGGACCTCTACTCCTACCGCCGCGACGGCGACTCGGCCGGGCGGTTCGCGGGCGTGATCGTGCGGCACGACGGGTGAGGGATGACTGAGCGACGCGACCAGATCGAGGCGGGGCTCGCCCGCGTGCGCGAGCGCATCACCGCTGCCTGCGGCGAGGCGGGCCGTGATGCCCGCGAGGTCACCCTCGTCGTCGTCACCAAGTTCTTCCCCGCCTCCGACGTACGCCTCCTGGCCGAGCTCGGCGTGCGCGACGTCGGGGAGAACCGGCACCAGGAGGCGGTCGCGAAGGCCGAGGAGTGCTCCGACCTCGACCTCACCTGGCACTTCATCGGTGGGCTGCAGAGCAACAAGGCCGCCGCGGTGGCCTCCTACGCCGACGTGGTGCACTCCCTGGACCGCGCCAAGCTGGTCTCGGGCCTGAGCCGCGGTGCCGTGGAGCGCGGCCGCGACCTCGAGGTGCTCCTGCAGGTCAGCCTGGACCCGCCCGACGCCGCGGGCCGGTCGGGCGCCGATCCCCAGGACGTCCCCGGCATCCTCGAGCGGGTCCTCGAGGCCGACGGACTGGTCCTGCGCGGCGTGATGGGGGTGGCGCCGCTGCACGGCGAGCCCGGCGAGGCCTTCGATCGACTCGTCGAGGTGGCAGCCGACGTACGCGACCGGGTGCCCGCCGCCACCTGGATCTCCGCCGGCATGAGCGGCGACCTCGAGGAGGCCGTCCGGCACGGTGCGACACACCTGCGCGTCGGCTCTGCGGTGCTCGGTACGAGGCCCGCGTTCCAGTAGCGTACGAAGCGGCTCGACCCGACTCGAAAACTCCACGACAGCAGAGGAAACACTGATGAGCGCGATGCGGAAGATGGGCGTCTACCTCGGTCTGCTCGAGGACGCCGACGGGGAGTACGTCGACGTCGAGAACGACTACGACGAGCAGCCCGTCCGCCGCGCGGAGCCCGAGTCCGCGCGTCCGGTCGCCAACCTCGCCGAGCGCCGTCGGCCCTCGGCTCCCACGCAGCGCGTCGCCGGCCCCGGGGTCGGACCCGCGGCCACCTCGGTCGCCCCGCTGTCCCGGATCACCACGCTGCACCCGCGCACCTACAACGAGGCCCGTGTCATCGGGGAGAACTTCCGTGACGGCGTCCCGGTGATCATGAACCTCTCCGAGATGGACGACACCGACGCCAAGCGCCTCGTCGACTTCGCCGCCGGTCTGGTCTTCTCGGTGCGTGGCTCGATCGAGCGGGTCACCAACAAGGTCTTCCTGCTCTCGCCGCCCAATGTCTCGGTGGCTGCGGAGGACAAGCAGCGCATCGCCGAGAACGGGTTCTTCAACCAGAGCTGAGGCGTCGGGCCGGTAGTTTCACCCACGATCTACAGTCATTGTCGTGACGACTGTCGGCTACCTTCTCTACACGGCGATCAGCATCTTCATCGTGCTGCTCTTCGTCCGCCTGATCGTCGACTGGATCCAGTTCTTCGCCCGCGCCTGGGTCCCGCACGGCCCGGTGCTCGTCATCCTCGAGGGCGTCTACTCGACCACCGACCCGCCGGTCAGGGCGCTGCGGCGGATCATTCCCCCGCTGCGGCTGGGCGGGATGGCGATCGACCTGAGCTTCGTGGCACTGCTGATCATCTGCTACATCCTGCAGAAGTTCATCGCCGTCGCTTTCATCCGCTGAGACGGCACTCTCGCGACCGTCTCGCCAGCCAAGGGACCCCGTCGTACGCCCTGGACCACGGGTTATGGTTCACCCGCACGTACGACGCCCCGTCCGGGCGTCCGCACCTTCGATGACAGGGGACAGGTGAGGTCATGCCGCTGACACCACAGGAGGTCAGGGCCATGCGGTTCACCCCGGTCCGGCTCCGCGAGGGCTACGACATGGGTGAGGTCGACGAGTTCCTCGACGAGGTCGAGACCGAGCTCGAGCGGCTGCTCGCGGAGAACGAGGACCTCCGCTCGAAGCTGACCGCCGCCACCGGTGCGGCCCCGGCGCCCCGCGAGGAGAAGGCCCCCGAGAAGGAGGAGCCTGCCGAGAAGAGCGCGCCCGAGGCCGAGGAGCCGGTCGAGGAGAAGAAGCCGGAGCCGGTCGTCACGCCGCCTCCGTCCGAGCAGATCAAGGTCACCACGGCGGCCGAGGCCTCGAGTGCCGCGACCCGCCTGCTGGAGCTGGCCACCCGCAACGCCGACGAGCTGGTCGCGGAGGCTCGCACGGAGGCCGAGCAGATCCTCGGCGCCGCCCGCACCGACGCCGAGCAGCTGGAGAACGAGACCAGGGCTCGCACCGAGCAGCTCGACGCCGAGGCCCGCACCCGTGCCCAGCAGCTCGATGCCGAGACCGAGGCCAGGCGTCGCGAGGCGCTCAGCGACATCGAGCGCGAGAAGGGTCGCCTCGACAGCGAGGTGGAGAGCCTGCGCACCTTCGAGCAGGAGTACCGCACCCGCCTGAAGACCTACTTCACCGAGCAGCTCGCCTCGCTCGACGGCAACGGCGAGGGCGGCGAGCTCCCGACGGCCAACCAGGGCTGAAGGCCGCTAGACCCGCACCACGCTGAACGCGAGGCCGAGCCCCTCGTCGGACTCCTCGAGCCCGTCGGCCGAGCCGGCCTCGGTCATCGTCGTGGCCAGCACCTCGCCCGCGACCAGGTCGTGGTGCTCCGCCAGCGCGAGCGCCACCGGTGCGCCGAGCTCCCCGTCGGCGTGCCAGGTCAGGGTGATCCGGTCGGAGACCTCGAAGCCGGCGTTCTTGCGGGCCTCCTGGACCAGCCGGATCACCTCACGAGCCAGTCCGGCGCGTCGCAGCTCGTCGGTCAGCTCGAGGTCGAGCGCGATCGTCTCGCCCTGCTCGTTGACCACCGACCAGCCCTCTCGCGGCCGCTCGGAGAGCAACACCTCCTCGGCGAGCACCTCCACCTGCGACCCGTCGCCAGCCTCGTCCAGCACCGTGACAGAGGCGCGCCCCTCGGCCGCGAGGGCGGCCGCCAACGCCGAGGCATCGGCCGCCGCGATCGCCGCGGCCACCCGCGGGGTGTCCTTGGCGAACCGCTTGCCGAGTGCCCGGAAGTTGCCCTTCGCGCTGTGGTCCACCAGGTCGGCGCCCGCGGCGGACAGCGGCTCGACCACGCCGACGTTGAGCTCGTCGGCCACCTCGCGCCGCAGCTCCTCGGACAGCAGGTCGTGGGCACCCGAGGCCACCAGCGCCCGACGCAGTGGCTGGCGGATCTTCACCTTCGCCTCGGCGCGGGCAGCGCGCCCGAGCTCCACCAGGCGGCGGGCGAGCCGCACCTGTGCCCTCAGCGAGTCGTCGACCAGGCTTCGGTCCACCTGCGGCCAGCTGGCCAGGTGCACCGACTCGGGCAGCTCGGTCGAGGTGCTCGCGAACACGTCCTGCCAGACCCGCTCGGTGATGAACGGCGTCAGCGGGGCGAGGCACAGCGTGACGACGTAGAGGCACTCGTGCAGCGTCGCGAGGGCCGCGGGGTCACCGCTCCAGAACCGTCGGCGGGAACGCCGGACGTACCAGTTCGACAGATCGTCGACGTACGCCGAGAGCAACGCCCCCGCGCGCTGGGTGTCGAAGTTCTCGAACGCCTCGGTCACCGACAGCGCCAGGCGGTGCGCCTCGGAGAGCGCCCAGCGGTCGAGGACAGGTCGGTCCGCGAGGTCGGGTGCCGGGTCTCCGGGACTCCACTGCGACGTGCCGGCGTAGAGCACCTGGAACGCGACGGTGTTCCAGTACGTCAGCAGGACCTTGCGCACCGTCTCCTGGATCGTGGTGTGCCCCACGCGCCGGGCAGCCCACGGCGAGCCGCCTGCGGCCATGAACCAGCGCACCGCGTCGGCGCCGTGCTCGTCCATCAGCGGGATCGGCTCGAGGATGTTGCCGAGGTGCTTGGACATCTTGCGGCCGTCCTCGGCCATGATGTGCCCGAGGCAGAGAACGTTGCGGTACGACGACTCGTCGAAGACCAGCGTCCCGACGGCCATCAGGGTGTAGAACCAGCCGCGGGTCTGGTCGATCGCCTCGCAGATGAAGTCGGCCGGGTAGGCCCGCTCGAGCATCTCCACCGAGCCTTCACGGTGGGGGTAGCCCCACTGGGCGAAGGGCATCGAGCCGGAGTCGAACCACGCGTCGATCACCTCCGGCACCCGGGTGGCGGTCTGCCCGCAGGTGGGGCAGGCGAAGGTCACCTCGTCGACGTAGGGCCGGTGCGGGTCCAGCCCGGACTGGTCGGTGCCGGTGAGCTCGCTGAGCTCCTTGAGCGAGCCCACACAGGTCTGGTGGCCCTCCTCGCAGCGCCAGATCGGCAGCGGGGTGCCCCAGTAGCGGCTGCGCGAGAGCGCCCAGTCGATGTTGTTCTCCAGCCAGTCGCCGTAGCGGCCGTGCTTGATCGTGTCGGGGAACCAGTTGGTGTTCTCGTTCTCCCGGACCATGGCGTCCTTGATCGCGGTCGTCCGGATGTACCAGGACGGCAGGGCGTAGTACATGAGCGCGGTGTGGCAACGCCAGCAGTGCGGGTAGCTGTGCTCGTAGGCGACGTGGCGGAACAGCAGGCCGCGTGCGTCGAGGTCGCGGACCAGGTCGGCGTCGGCGTGCTTGAAGAACTGGCCGCCGACCAGCGCGATGTCCGCGGCGAAGTGGCCGTCGGGCTGGACGGGGACGACGACCGGCAGGCCGTACGCGCGGCAGGCCGTCATGTCCTCCTGGCCGAAGGCGGGCGACTGGTGCACCAGTCCGGTGCCGTCCTCGGTGGTGACGTAGTCGGCGAGCAGCACCAGGTGGGGTGCCGTGGCACCCTCCTCGACCGGCGGGAACTCCACCAGCTCGAAGGGCCGCTGGTAGGTCCAGCGCTCCATCTCCGAGCCGAGCACCGATCCCTCGACCGTCCATCCCTCCCCGAGTGCCGCGCCGACCAGCGCCTCGGCCACGACCAGCTTCTCCTGGCCGTCGGTCGCGAGCACGTAGGTCACGTCGGACCGCACCGCGACCGCCGTGTTGGACACCAGCGTCCACGGCGTCGTCGTCCACACCAGCAGTGCGGCTCCCTCCTGCGCCCACGGGCCCGAGGTGAGCGGGAAGCGGACGTAGACGCTGGGGTCGGTGACGGTCTCGTAGCCCTGCGCCACCTCGTGGTCGGAGAGTCCCGTCCCGTCGCGCGGGCAGTACGGCGTGACCCGGTAGTCCTCGACGAGCAGGCCCTTGCGGTGGATCTGCTGGAGGGCCCACCAGACCGACTCGACGTACTCGGGATCCATCGTGCGGTAGGGCTGCCGCATGTCGATCCAGCAGCCCATCCGGTCGGTCATCTCCTCCCAGAGGTCCACGTGGCGTTGCACCGACTCACGGCACCGCTCGTTGAACTCCGCGATCCCGAAGGCCTCGATGTCGGCCTTCCCGGAGAAGCCGAGCTCCTTCTCGACGGCGAGCTCGACGGGCAGGCCGTGGCAGTCCCAGCCGCCCTTGCGGTTCACCTGGTAGCCCTGCATCGTGCGGAAGCGCGGGAAGACGTCCTTGAACGTGCGGGCCTCGACGTGGTGGGTGCCGGGGCGTCCGTTGGCCGTGGGCGGGCCCTCGTAGAAGGTCCAGCTCTTCTCGCCCTCGTTGCGCTCGACCGACTTCTCGAAGATTCGGCGCTCGTGCCAGAGCTCGAGCACGCCGCGCTCGAGAGTGGGCAGGTCGACCTGCGGGGGCACGGGGCGGTAACCGGTCACGGGTGGGTCCTTCTTCGGTAGGGCGACAAACCTCCGAAGGGACGAGGTGCTCGCGCACCCCGCGGTACCACCCTCCTTGGCCGGCTGCGTGCTCGCCGACCCACTCACTGGTGCACCGCTGCCGGGTCTAGTCGGCGACCGACGAGCGGTCACCTTTCTTCCGGCGGCTCCGAGGTGATGGCCCCATCCACGCCGTGCGGTGCGAGCGAGTCTATCCGCCGCCTCCAGTGGATTTGTCGGCCCGGTGTGAAAGAGTGCCCCGGCACGGCGAGTTGAAGGGGATCGGCCCGCCACATATCCTCGCGCCACCATGTGTGGTGCCCGGGCCACATCTCTCCCGTAAGGGGTTCGACGTCATGGCAACCGCGACCAAGAAGTCCCTGGTGAGCCGCGCAGGTGCAGCGGCCCGCAAGGTCGTGGCCAGATCCTCGGCCACCACCAAGAAAGCGACGCCAGCGAAGAAGACGTCGGCCCCGACACCGGCGAAGAAGTCAGCGAAGAAGTCGGCACCGGCGAAGAAGACAGCCGCCAAGAAGACGGTCGCGAAGAAGGCCCCGGCGAAGAAGGCTCCGGCCAAGAAGGCCCCGGCCAAGAAGACCCCGGCGAAGAAGGCAGCGGCGAAGAAGGCACACCCACCAAGAAGGCAGCACCCGCGAAGAAGTCCGCCGCCAAGAAGGCGGCGGCCAAGAAGACCCCGGCCAAGAAGACGGTCGCGAAGAAGGTGGCTCCTGCCACCAAGGCTCCAGCCCGCAAGACCGCTCAGAAGGCTGCTGCGAAGAAGGCCCCTGCCACCACGGCAGCACCGGCGAAGAAGACAGTTGCGAAGAAGGCACCCGTGAAGAACGCAGCGCCGCCCGAGAAGGCTGCCGCGAAGAAGACCACCCCGGCCACGAAGACGGCTCGGAAGACCTCCTCAGGTCGGGCCACCCCGGCCTCCAAGCTCGTCGTGCTCGAGCAGGAGGATCCCTGGACCAAGGCCGAGCTCGACGAGGTGCGGGCGACCCTGAAGTCCGACGTCGCCCGACTCACCGGCGAGCTCGTCGAGGTCGAGGAGGACCTCGCCGGCATGATCGAGAACTCCGGTGAGGGTGCGGGCAACGACCAGGCCGATGTCGGCTCCGCGTCGTTCGAGCGCGACCAGGAGATGGTCATCGTCAACAACGCCCGCGACATGCTGGAGCAGAGCCAGCACGCGTTGGAGCGGATCGCCGACGGCACCTACGGCCAGTGCGAGATCTGCGGCAACCCGATCGGCAAGAACCGGCTGATGGCCTTCCCGCGCGCGACCCTGTGCCTGAGCTGCAAGCAGCGCGAGGAGCGTCGCTGATCACGGCCGAGAGGTCTTCACCCGCCGGCGACTCCGTGGGCGCCGGCCCACGCGCGCACCTGGCTCGTGTGGCTCGTGGCCCTGGCGGCGTACGCCGTCGACCAGGTCGCCAAGCACCTGGCCGTGCAGCACCTCGCGGGCGTGCGCCGGTCGACGTGGTGGCTCGTGGCTCCGGCTCCGGCTGCTGCGCAACCCGGGCGCGGCATTCAGTGCGGGGGAGTCCCTGACGCCGCTGATCTCGGTGATCGCGGTGGCCGCCGCGGTCGTGGTCGTCGTGTTCGCGTTCCGGGTGCGGCACCGGGTCTGGGCGGTCGCTCTCGGACTGCTGCTCGCCGGGATCGTCGGCAACCTGACCGACCGGATCCTGCGCGAGCCCGGGCCCTTCCGCGGGCACGTGGTGGACTTCGTGGCGCTGCCGCACTGGCCGGTCTTCAACGTCGCCGACATGTGCATCGACGTCGCGGGCGTCCTGTTCGTGATCCTCCTGCTGCGAGGCGATCATCCTCGACGGGAGCCCGCGCCACCAGCACGAGGACAGCGCGTGAGCGAGCCCGACGAGGACGCGAGGGTCCAGGAGATCCCCGACAGCCTGGCCGGCGAGCGCGTCGACGTGGGCCTCTCGCGGATGTTCGGGATCTCCCGCACCCGCGCCGCCGAGCTCCTCTCCGACGACCGCGTCCAGCTCGACGGCCGCCGACCCGCGAAGTCCGAGCGACTCGTCCCCGGGGCCGTCCTCGACGTGGTCTTCCCGCACGTCGGCGACCCGCTCGAGGTGACCCCCGAGCTCGTCGAGGGACTCAGCGTGATCCACGACGACCGCGACATCATCGTCGTGGACAAGCCGGTGGGGGTCGCCGTGCATCCGTCGATGGGGTGGACCGGTCCGACGGTTGTCGGACACCTGCGCGCGGCGGGCATCGTCATCGCCACGGGCGGGGCACCGGAGCGACAGGGGATCGTGCAGCGACTCGACGTCGGTACGTCGGGCGTGATGGCGACGCGAAGAGCGAGCACGCCTACTCGAGCTCAAGAACGCCTTCCGCTACCGCGAGGTCGACAAGGTCTACCACGCGCTGGTGGAGGGTCACCCGGACCCGCTGGAGGGCACCATCGACGCGCCATCGGGCGGCACACCAGCTCGGACTGGAAGTTCGCCGTGCGCGACGACGGCAACAGCGTGACCCACTACGAGACGCTCGAGGCCCACCGGTTCGCCAGCCTGCTGGAGGTGCACCTCGAGACCGGACGCACGCACCAGATCCGGGTGCACATGGCCGCCCTGAAGCACCCGTGCGTCGGCGACCTCACCTACGGTGCCGATCCCACGCTGGCCGATCGCCTCGGCCTGGAGCGGCAGTGGCTGCACGCCGTCCGCCTCGGTTTCGAGCACCCCGGAACCGGGGAGCAGGTGGAGTACGAGTCCGCCTACCCGGCCGACCTGGCGCGCGCCCTCGAGGTCATCCGTGGAGCCCACTGAGCACACCGCCTCCGAGGAGGAGTTCCTGGTGCGCCCCGGCACGCCGGCAGACCTCCCCGGGGTCTACGACGTCTACGCGGCGGCGATCGCCGACGGCGTCGTACCCGAGCCGCGGCCGGAGGCCGAGGTGCGCGCCTGATCGACGGGTCGCTCGAGGATGGCAAGAGCCTCTGGGTCGCCGAGCGCGACGGGGAGCTGCTCGGCTTCGCGGTGGTGCGCGGTGCCTGGCTGTTCCTGCTCTTCGTCCACCCGGCCGCCCGGCCCGGGGCGTGGGTGTCGCGCTGATGGAGCTGGTCAAGGCACTGCAGCCGCACGGCTTCGGGTTGCGGGTGCACGTCGCGAACGAGCGCGCCCGCTCCTTCTACCGCCGCAACGGCTTCATCAAGCTGGAGACCACCGACGGGCCAGCTTCCCCGACCAGACGGCCGACGTGAAGATGGCCTGGCTCG
>CAWCDX010000027.1:0-346584 GCA_963794435.1 uncultured Actinomycetota bacterium | reverse complement strand
TCGCCGCCGTCGCTGAACAGGCGACGGAACCGTTCGCCGGACAGCAGGATGTGCTGACGCATGGCGTACGCGGCCGCGTCCGCGTCACGCGCGGCGATCGCCCGGAGGACCTCGTCGTGCTCGCTCATGGCCGCGTAGGTGACCTGGGTGTCGTAGAGGAGCCGGAAGAGGTGCACGTGGGTGTGCAGATGGGCGAGCGCTTCCCGGATGACCTGGTTCTCCGCGCTCTCCGCGACGAGATCATGGAATGCGGCGTCGCGCAGCCCGAAGGCGCCGTAGGCCACCAGCCCGTCGCCCCCCACCAGCTCGGCCATCTCCTCGAGCATGCGCCGCAGACCCGCCACCTGCTCGGCGGAGGCGCGCTCGGCCGCTCGGCGTGCCGCGGCAGGCTCGAGGAGAAGGCGGATCTCCACCATGTCCTCATAGCGCTGAGCGGTGATCTGCGGGGGAATCCGGTAGCCGGCATGGGGCACCCGTACGACGAGGCCCTCGGCCTCCATGCGGTTCAGGGCGTCTCGGATCGGCGTCTGCGACACCCCGAGGTCTCGCGCCAGGGCGTCGATCGTGACTCGCGAGCCCGGCACGATCCGTAGCGACATCAGCTGCCCGAGCAACGTGTCGTACACCTCGTCGGCCATCCGTCCCCGGGATCTCGCCGTCGGCCGTTGCCGCTCCGTCCCGACTCCGGACCAACCCTCGATCGTCGCTTCGTCGTCCATCGTGTCGGGGTGTCCTCTCGGGCGTGTTCGCGGATCTGTTGACATCGGCTGTCGAGATGATCCATGCTGTCGCCCACCCAAATCGTATAGGAAAGAGGCGACGCCAGCCATCCTTGCACCTGCACCGGGATCGCCGCCACCTGCGGCGCCCCGCAGCAGCGAGAGACAGCACCACGTCCCACGATGCCGTGACGGACCACGTCACACCGGGTCAACGGGTCGGGCCCGGACGACAGCTGACGCACCACCGAGCACCGCGCTCGCGAACACCCAGCAACTCTCGAACTCCCACCCAGGAAGCAGGCAGACAGATGCGGTATGGACAACGAGTGGGACGACTGTCCCTTCCCGGCCG
Source organism: uncultured Actinomycetota bacterium (assembly GCA_963794435.1). Taxonomy (GTDB): domain Bacteria; phylum Actinomycetota; class Actinomycetes; order Propionibacteriales; family Nocardioidaceae; genus Marmoricola. The sequence continues at coordinate 345,510 of CAWCDX010000027.1, read as the reverse complement.
GAAGCTGCGGCTGGCAACGGCCGCCGTGCTGGCGGCCACGACCGTGGCGGCCTGCGGTGGGGGTGGCGGGGGAGGTGACAACGCCAAGGCGAGCGGCCCTGTGGCGCCGGCAACCATCCCGACGCTCACCAAGGACCCGTTGACCCTCAAGTTCATCTGGTTCGACTGGCCACCCGCGCACGCGTTGGAGGACTTCGCGAACAAGGAGTACACCAAGGTGCGGCCGAACGTGACCATCAAGGTCAACACCGTGCCCAACGCGAACTGGCACGACGCGATGTTCACTCAGTTCGCGGCGCACAAGACCGACTTCGACATCCCGATCCTGGACTCGCAACACATCGGCGAGGCCGTCACCAACGGCAACATCCTCGACCTCACCAAGTTCGTCAACAAGAACATCGACACCAAGGCCTACAACCCCTACCTCCTGGCGGCCTACGGCCAGTACCCCCAGGCGGAGACAGGGCAGCGAGACCCGAAGGCCCACCTCTACGGTCTGCCACTGCTCGGCGACGCCTGGACGATGATCTACCGCAAGGACCTGATCGGGGACAAGCCGCCCCAGACCTGGGACCAGATGATCTCGGTGGCCAAGAAGTGCCAGGCGCAGCACCCCGGCGTCAGCGGGCTGGCCTTCCACCAGGCCAACGGGTCCGACGCCGCGGCCGAGACCTACAACACGGTCAACGGCGTCTACGGCGGCGACCTCTGGAACGCCAAGAAGCACAAGATCGAGGGCGTCATCAACAACGCGGCCGGGCAGAAGGCGATGGACGTCCTGGTCAACCAGATGAAGCCGCTGACCGCCAAGGGCTCCGGCAACTGGTTCATCGACGAGGTGAACGCGGCGGTCAACCAGGGCAAGGCATGCATCGCGTTCCAGTGGATCGCCGCGAGCGGCGGCCTGCTCGACCCGAAGCAGTCGACCCTCGGCACCTCGCGTGCGGCGATCGAGAAGAAGCTGGGCTTCGCCACCCTGCCCACGCAGGACGCGAACTTCGTTCCTCTCGGCGGGATGGGGATGCACATCTCGGCGTACGTCGACAAGGCGCACCAGGCGGAGGCTCTGAACTTCATGAAGTGGTTCGAGCAGCCCGACATCCAGAAGAAGTGGGCCGCGGCCGGCGGCGTGCCGTCGCGCACGGACGCCCTGGAGTCGCCCGAGTTCCTCAAGGCCGCACCGTTCAACCAGGTCTACACCGACTCGGTCTCCCGGTTGCGGGACATGTGGAACGTGCCTGAGTACGCCCGCCTCATCGACATCGAGAACACCAACGTGAACGCGGCTCTCAACGGCGCCAAGGACCCGAAGACCGCGCTCGACGACATCGCCAAGGAACAGCAGAAGGTGCTCGACTCCAGCAGCGGTGGCGGCGGCAACGGGCTGTGAGCAGCTCCGTGACCCTGAGGACCGAGGAGCCCGGGCAGGTGGCGTCTACGACGCCGCCTGCACCGGGCAGGTCCCGCCGCGGCTTGAGCGACCGCGGGCTGGCCGTGACCTTCATCTCGCCCGCGCTGCTGCTGCTGCTGGCGATGTCGGTCTTCCCGTTGCTGTGGGCGCTGTACCTGTCGTTCACCGACTACTCGGCAACCCGGGACGCGCCCGCCCACTTCATCGGGCTCAAGAACTACTTCGACATCCTGACCTCGCCGGAGGTCCACCTCAGGGCCTTGACGACGTTGATCTACGTGGTCGGTGCGGTCACCCTCCAGACCGTTCTCGGCTTCGCGATCGCCTACCTGATCTCCCGGCGGACCCACGGGCGAGGGCTGCTGACCACCCTGTTCCTGGTGCCGATGATGCTCTCGCCGGTCGTGGTCGGGCTGTTCTGGAGGTTCATGCTCGACGCGCAGTTCGGCGTCATCAACAGCATGCTCGGCTCGGTCGGGCTGGGGCAGGTGGAGTGGCTCACCCGCCAGCGGACGGCACTCCTCTCCCTGGTCGTGGTCGACACCTGGCAGTGGACGCCGTTCGTCATGCTGATCGCGCTCGCCGGCCTCACGGCAGTGCCCAAGTACCTGTACGAGGCCGCCTCGATCGACCGGGCGTCGGAGTGGTTCCGGTTCCGGTACATCACCCTCCCGCTGGTGTGGCCGCTGCTTCTCATCGCCGTGATGTTCCGGGCCATCGAGGCGTTCCGGCTCTTCGACCTCGTCTACATCCTCACCAGCGGAGGCCCGGGGGTCTCCACCGAGACGTTGTCGTTCCACGTGTACAAGGTCGCGTTCCTGGGCTTCAACACCGGGACCGCCTCGGCCTACGGGATCCTCATGGTCCTCGTCGTCATCGTCCTCGCGCAGATCTACCTGCGCTACTTGAACAAGCTCAAGGAGGGCTGATGGCCATCTCCATCGACGAGGCCGTGCCCGCAGGTCCTGTCCAGGAGGACGCGCCTCCAGCACGCCACCGTGGCAGCCGGATCGGCACCGTGGTGGAGGTCGTGCTGCTGACCCTGCTGGCCGTCATCATGCTCTTCCCAGTGCTGTGGATGCTCGAGACCTCCCTCAAGGAGAACCGGGACGTCTATGCCATCCCGGCGAAGTTCATCCACTTCAAGGTCACGCTGAGCCACTTCAAGGACGTGTTCGTCTCCTCCAGCGGCGGTCGTTCGACCTTGTCCGTCTCGTTCCTCAACTCCATCATCGTCGCCGGGGCCTCCACGGCGCTGGCCACCCTGCTGGGTGTCCCGGCGGGGTGGGCCTACTCACGCTTCGCGGTGAGGGCCAAGAAGGACCAGATGTTCTTCATCCTCTCCACCCGCTTCATGCCGCCCGTGGTGGTCGTGATCCCGATCTTCCTCATGTACCGCCACATCGGGCTGATCGACACCAAGCTGGGCCTGATCCTCATCTACACCGCGTTCAACGTCCCGTTCACGATCTGGATGATGAAGGGGTTCGTCGACGAGGTACCCGCGGAGTACGAGGATGCGGCCAGGCTCGACGGGTACACCCGGCTGCAGGCCTTCTGGCGAGTCACCCTTCCCCTGCTCGTGCCAGGCATCGCCGCGACGGCCGTCTTCGCGCTGATCTTCTCGTGGAACGAGTTCGTGTTCGCCATCTTCCTCACCTCGAGCGACAGCGTGCGGACGGCCCCACCCGCCATCGCCGGTCTCATCGGTGGCACCACGGTGGACTGGGGCCTGGTGGCCGCCTCCTCGGTGGTGTTCGCGCTACCGGTGCTCATCTTCGCCTTCCTGGTGCGCAAGCACCTTGTCGCCGGCGTGACGCTCGGGGCGGTGCGTCGCTGATGGCCGGCATCGAGGTCACTGCCCTGCACAAGCAGTACCCGGACGGGACTGTCGCCGTCGAGCACGTGGACCTGTCCATCCATGACGGCGAGCTGTTCGTGATGCTGGGACCCTCGGGCTGCGGCAAGACGACCACCCTGCGGGCCATGGCCGGCCTGGAGAGGCAGACGTCGGGCGACATCCGCATCGGCAGCACGCTGGTCAACGACCTGCGGCCGGCCGAGCGCGACATCGCCATGGTGTTCCAGTTCTACGCCCTCTACCCGCACCTGAAGACCCGGGACAACCTGGCCTTCCCGCTGCGGGCCGAAGGGCTGCCGGCGGCGGAGGTGCGGGAGCGGGTCGACGAGGCCGCCCGGATGATGCGGCTCGGTCCGCTCCTGGACCGGCGACCGCAGCGGCTCTCCGGCGGAGAGCAGCAGCGCGTCGCGCTCGCCCGCGCCCTGGTGCGGCGACCGCGCGCCTTCCTCATGGACGAGCCGCTGACCAACCTGGACGCCGAGCTGAGGGCGGACATGCGGACCGAGATCAAGCACCTGCAGCGCCAGCTGGGGACGACGATGGTCTACGTCACCCACGACCAGGTCGAGGCGATGTCGCTCGGTCAGCGGATCGCCATCCTCAACAAGGGCCGGGTCGAGCAGATCGGCACACCGTTGGAGGTCTACGACCGTCCGGCGAGCCTCTTCTGCGCCGCCTTCATCGGGTCCCCGCCGATGAACCTGATCGACGTCGAGGTGGCCGACGGCCAGTTGCGCGGTCCGGGCGGCCTCGTCCTGACGCCGCCGCCGGGCCTGCCGCGCGACCGCTCCCTGGTCGCAGGCATCCGGCCGGAGGCGCTGGAGGTCACAGCGCCAGGGGCAGAGTCCTCGGTCCCCGCCCGCGTGGTCTCGGCGGAGGCGCTGGGGGACGAGATCGTCTACGTGGTGGACCACGGCGGTCAGCGCGACGTGCGGGTGCGGATGCCACCGACCGCCCGGTTCGCCACCGAAGCGGTGGTCGGCCTGCGCCACGCCGGCGGGATCCCGCCGGTCTACGACGCGGGCACGGAAGCGCTGGTGGCCTGATGGGCACCGTGGCAGCGCACGGGCTGCGCAAGGCCTTCGGTGAGGTCCAGGCCCTGGACGGGGTGACGCTGGACGTGCCGGACGGCTCCTTCTTCGTCGTGCTGGGCCCGTCGGGAGCGGGCAAGACGACGACCCTGCGGGCGATCGCGGGCCTGGAGAAGCTGGACGCCGGGACCGTCCACCTCGACGGGAGGGACGCGACGGCGGACGACCCGGCCGTACGCGACCTGGCCATGGTCTTCCAGAGCTACGCCCTCTATCCGCGTCGTACGGCCTACGAGAACATCGCCTCGCCGTTGCGCGCACGCCGCTCCTCGAACGCCGAGATCGCCACCGCCGTGGAGCAGGTGGCAGCCCTGCTGCACATCGAGCGTCTGCTGCAGCGTCGGCCCGCGGAGATGTCGGGCGGTGAGATGCAGCGGGTCGCCCTGGCCCGTGCGCTGGTCCGACGTCCCCGGGCGTTCCTGATGGACGAGCCGCTGACGAACCTCGACCTCAAGCTCCGCGTCGAGATGCGCACCGAGCTCACGCGGATCCACCGGAGCCTGGGCGGAACCTTCGTCTACGTGACCAACGACCAGGTCGAGGCGCTGTCCATGGCCGACCAGGTGGCGGTCCTCAAGGAGGGGAGGGTGCAGCAGGTCGGGACGCCGACCGAGGTGTACGAGCGACCCGCCAACCAGTGGGTCGCCGGCTTCGTCGGGAGCCCGCGGATCAGCCTGCTCGCCTGTCACGCCGAGGGGGACCGCCTGGTCGGAGCGGAAGGCTGGACGCTGCCACGTCCTCGGTGGACCACCGCAGAGGACGGTCGTCCGCTGCTGCTGGGTCTCCGAGCCGAGGACCTGTCCGTCGAGCAGCGTGGGGCGGCGTCGTTGCCCGCAGAGCTCTACGGTCTCGAGCCGCTGGGTGACCGCACCGTGGTCGACGTACGGGTGGGGGCGGAGGTCCTCAAGGTCAAGGCGCGGCCCACCGTCACCGGGACGCCGGGGGAGCGAATGGACGTCACCGTCGACCTGGACCGGGCACACCTCTTCGACGCAGACACCGGGCTGGCGCTGTCCGAGGCGGGGAGGTAGCCAGGCACGGCGGCGGCGCCCGCAGGCACCCGCACGAGGTGGTCGACCGGTGACCGAGCCTCGGCGGAGGCGCACAGGTAGGCACTCTCCGGCAAGGCCCGACGGCCGTGGTCCGCGCACGTGTGTGGGCGGTCGTGCACGTCACACCCCGTAGGACAGCAAGCACTTCACAGGGAGGGGACGCAATGAGCGATCCGACGAACGTCCTGGCGCCCGAGCACCGGCGGCTCCGGATCGGCGCCGGCTGGCGCGATGCCGCCGGGGGCACCACGTTTCCCGTCGAGGACCCGGCCACCGGCAAGATCGTCGCCGAGGTGGCGGACGCGGGCGTCGAGGACGGTCTCGCCGCTCTGGGTGCGGCGAACGAGGCGCAGGCAGCGTGGGCGGCGACCCCTCCGCGTCAACGTTCGGACCTGCTGATGGCGACGTACCGGGCACTCACCGGGCGGTCGGAGGAGATTGCCCGCCTGATCACTCTCGAGATGGGCAAACCGCTTGCCGAGGCCCGGAGCGAGGTGGCCTACGGCGCCGAGTTCTTCCGGTGGTTCGCCGAGGAGTCGGTGCGCGTGGAGGGGCGCTACAACATCGCTCCCGCAGGTGGGTATCGCATCCTGACCGTGCCGAAGCCGGTCGGACCGTGCGTCTTCGTGACCCCGTGGAACTTCCCGCTGGCCATGGGTGCGCGAAAGATCGCCCCTGCGCTCGCGGCGGGCTGCACGACCATCACCAAGCCGGCCGCGCAGACCCCCCTCACCATGCTGCTCCTGGCGCGCATCATGGAGGAGGTCGGTGTCCCACCGGGTGTCGTCAACGTGGTCACGACCGAGCGACCCGGCGAGGTCGTCTCGGCGCTGCTTGCCGACCGTCGGACGCGCAAGCTCTCGTTCACCGGGTCGACCGAAGTCGGGCGGGTGCTGCTGCGACAGGCAGCCGACAACGTGCTGCGCACCTCGATGGAGCTCGGCGGCAACGCGGCGCTGATCGTCTGTGCTGACGCCGACCTGGAGGTCGCGATCGCGGGCTGCCTGGTGGCCAAGATGCGCAACATCGGGGAGTCGTGCATCGCGGCCAACCGCATCTACGTCGAGGAGCCGGTGCGTGAGGAGTTCACGGCTCGCTTCGCCGAGCGGATGGGCGCCTTGTCGGTGGGCCACGGTCTCGAGGACGGCGTGGACGTGGGGGCCCTGATCGACGAGGCATCGGTCACCAAGATCGACCACCTCGTCACCGATGCGGTAGACCGTGGTGCTCGCGTTCTCGTGGGTGGCGAGCGCCGCATCGGGCCCGGCTACTTCTACCCGCCGACGGTCATCGTCGACGTGCCTGACGACGCCCGTCTCCTGAAGACGGAGATCTTCGGCCCGGTCGCGCCGATCATCTCGTTCACTTCCGACGACGAGGTGATGGCGAAGGCCAACGACACCGAGCACGGTCTGGTCGGCTACGTCTTCACCCGTGACCTCCAGCGTGCGCTCCGGTTCACCGAGGGACTCGAGACGGGGATGCTCGGCGTCAACCGCGGTCTGATCTCGGACCCGTCGGCTCCGTTCGGAGGCGTGAAGCAGTCGGGGATCGGCAAGGAGGGCTCGCACGAGGGCATCTCCGAGTACCTCGACGTCACCTACGCGGCGATCGACCTGCCATGAACCTCGCCGACGTACCAGAAAGGCGCTGAGATGCTCGAGACCGTCCGTGGACCACGTCAGCTGATGGTGGGCGAAGGGGTGTCGCAGAACGTCCCGCGCTTGGTGGCCGAGTGCGGCTCGCGGGTTCTCATCGTGACCGACCGAGTGCTGCTGGGGCAGCCACGGGTGGCCGAGCTCGTGGCCGCCGTGCAGGAGAGGGTTGCGGTCGTCGGGCTGTTCCCCGACGCGACGCCTGACATCCCACTCACCGATGTCGACCTGGCTCTCTCCGCCGCCGCGGAGATCGACGCCGACGTGATTCTCGCGATCGGCGGTGGCACGGTGATCGACCTCGCCAAGATCGTCGGCGTCATCCGGCGCCACGGCGGGTCGCCACGCGACTACTACGGCGAGTCGAAGGTGCCGGGGCCGACCTTTCCCCTGCTCGCGGTCCCGACGACGTCGGGCACCGGCTCCGAGCTCACGCCCGTCTCGGTGCTCACCGACCCGGACCGGGCGCTGAAGGTGGGGGTTTCCAGCGTCCACATCGTGCCCGACTTCGCGATCGTCGACCCCGAGCTCACCTACAGCTGCCCCCCGACCGTCACCGCACACTCCGGCATCGACGCGCTCTGCCACGCGATCGAGAGCTACACCGCGCGCCCTCGAGCCCACCGACCGCGTGACCTGGTGGAGCAGGTCTTCCTCGGCAGGAACGCGATCACCGACCACTACGCACTCCTGGCTGCCGAGCGCATCGCCCGCAGCTTGAGTCGTGCCGTCCGTGACGGTGGCGACAAGGACGCACGCGCGGACATGTCCTACGGCTCGGTGCTCGCCGGGCTCGCGTTCTCGCACGCAGGCAACGCGGCCCCGCACGCCCTGCAGTACCCCATCGGGGCCGCCACCCACACTCCGCACGGCTTGGGCGTCGGGCTGCTGCTGCCCTATGCGCTGGAGGCGGCCAAGCACGAGATGGGCGACCGGTTGACCATCCTCGCGAAGGTGTGCGGGCTCGACGTGAGAGGCGCCTCGGATGCCGAGGCCGCGGACACGTTCATCACGTGGCTGTGCGGGCTTCTCGACGACATCGGCATCCCTGCCACCTTGGCTGAGATCGGCGTGGACCGCGCCGACCTCCCACGCTTCGCGGAGATGGCCAGTGGCGTCACCCGACTGGTCCAGAACCATCCCGGCCCGACCGACACCGCCAGCCTGACCGAGATCCTCGAGGCGGCCTGGACGGGGGATCGAACCCGACACGTCCTGATTCCGAGCAGAGAAGGCGAGGGGACTGCCAGATGACGAAGAATCCCGTACCGACGCTGGGAGTCGGCATGGTCGGCTACGCCTTCATGGGCGCCGCCCACTCCCAGGCCTGGCGCACGGCCGGCCGGGTCTTCGACCTACCTCTCTCACCGCTCATGGTCGCGCTCTGCGGCCGGGACGCCTCGGCAGTGGCCGGAGCCGCCACCACCCTCGGGTGGCAGTCCTCGCTCACCGAGTGGAGCGAGCTGCTGGAACGGCCGGACATCGACCTCATCGACATCTGCACACCCGGTGACACGCACGCCGAGATCGCCATCGCGGCGCTCGACGCGGGCAAGCACGTCCTGTGCGAGAAGCCGCTGGGCAACACCGTCGCCGAGGCGGAGGCCATGACGGCCGCGGCCGAGCGGGCGCGCTCCCGCGGAGTCCGGTCGATGGTGGGGTTCAACTACCGCCGCGTCCCTGCGGTGGCCCTCGCACGGACCCTCGTACAGGAGGGTCGGGTGGGCACCGTTCGCCATGTTCGTGCCGTGTACCTCCAGGACTGGATCGTCGACCCCGACTTCCCCCTCGTGTGGCGGCTGCAGAAGGAGCACGCCGGCTCGGGGGCACTCGGTGACATCGGTGCGCACATCATCGACCTGGCACAGTTCCTGCTCGGCGAACAGCTCATCGGGGTCTCGGCGTTGACCGAGACGTTCGTCAAGGAGCGCCCGTTGGCGTCGTCCTCCGGCGGTCTGGCCGCGACGCGGGCTCAGGAGCGTGGGCCGGTGACGGTCGACGACGCCGCGCTGTTCATGGGGAAGTTCTCCAGCGGTGCCGTGGGCTCGTTCGAGGCGACGCGCTTCGCGACCGGACGCAAGAACGCCCTACGGATCGAGATCAACGGCTCGGCCGGCAGTCTCGCCTTCGACTTCGAGGCGATGAACGAGCTGTCCTACTACGACGGGACCGAGGATGCGTCGACTGCCGGCTTCCGCCGGATCCTGGTGACCGAGCCGGACCATCCCTACCTGTCGGCCTGGTGGCCGCCCGGCCACCTGCTCGGCTACGAGCATTCATTCACCCACGAGATCCGCGACCTGGTCCAGGCGATCGGTGCCGGCGAGGACCCGCTCCCGTCGTTCCGCGACGGCTTGCAGGTGCAGCGGGTGCTCGAGGCTGTCGAGCACAGTGCTGCGAACGACTCGTCCTGGCAACCCATCCCTGCGATCTGAGGAGCTCACGATGCCCCGTCCCGTCACCCTGTTCACCGGCCAGTGGGCCGATCTGCCGTTCGAGGAGGTCGCCCGGCTCGCCTCCGGGTGGGGCTACGACGGCCTCGAGATCGCCTGCTGGGGGGACCACTTCGAGGTCGACCGTGCCCTGAACGAGGACGGCTACGTCCAGGGCAGGCTGGATCTGCTCGAGAAGTACGGCCTTCAGGTCCATGCGATCTCCAACCACCTCGTCGGTCAGGCCGTCTGCGACTCCCCGATCGACGAGCGGCACGAGGGGATCCTGCCCAAGCGGATCTGGGGCGACGGTGACCCCGAAGGCGTCCGCGGGCGTGCCGCGCAGGAGATCAAGGACACGGCCCGGGCCGCAGCCGCTCTCGGCGTCCGGACGGTGATCGGGTTCACCGGGTCGTCGATCTGGCACACGGTCGCGATGTTCCCCCCGGTCCCACCAAGCATGATCGAGCGCGGATATGCGGACTTCGCCGACCGGTGGAACCCCATCCTGGACGTCTTCGACGAGGTCGGCGTCCGGTTCGCGCACGAGGTGCACCCCAGCGAGATCGCCTACGACTACTGGACGACGGTGCGCACCCTCGAAGCCATCGGTCACCGGGAAGCGTTCGGGTTGAACTTCGACCCGAGCCACTTCGTGTGGCAGGACCTCGACCCGGTCGGCTTTCTCTGGGACTTCCGGGACCGGATCTACCACGTGGACTGCAAGGAGTCGGTCAAGCAGCTCAACGGGCGCAACGGGCGCCTGGGATCGCACCTGGCCTGGGCCGACCCGCGACGAGGCTGGGACTTCGTCTCGACCGGACACGGCGACGTCCCGTGGGAACCGGTCTTCCGGATGCTCAACGCGATCGGGTACGACGGGCCGATCTCCGTCGAGTGGGAGGACGCGGGCATGGACCGCCTCGTCGGTGGACCTGACGCGCTCGCGTTCATCCGCCGGCTGACGCAGATCGAGCCTCCCGAGGCGGCTTTCGACGCCGCCTTCAGCTCACGGGACTGACGCGGCCGGTTCGTGCCCCGGACCGCACGCACGTACCCTGAACTCTTGTGGCAGGCACCGACTTCGACTCCGAGATCAAGCAGCTCCAGGCGACCATGAAGACCATCGGGTCCGTCCTGGACCTCGACGCCATGCGCAAGGAGATCGCGGACCTCGGCGAGCAGGTGGCCGCGCCGGACCTGTGGGACGACCAGGCCAACGCCCAGCGCGTCACCGGCAGGCTCTCGGTGCTGCAGCACGACCTCGACCGGTTCACCGCCCTGCAGAGCCGGCTGGAGGACCTCGAGGTGATGGTCGAGCTGGCCGCCGAGGAGAGCGACGCCGACGCGGCCGCCGAGACCGAGACCGAGCTCAAGCGGCTGCACCAGTCGGTGGAGCAGCTCGAGGTGCGCACCCTCCTCTCCGGTGAGTACGACGCCCGCGAGGCCATCATCAGCGTCCGCTCCGGGGCCGGTGGCGTCGACGCTGCCGACTTCGCCGAGATGCTGATGCGGATGTACACCCGCTGGGCCGAGCGCAACAAGTACCCCGTGGAGGTCTTCGACACCTCCTACGCCGAGGAGGCCGGCCTGAAGAGCGCGACGTTCGCGATCCATGCGCCGTACGCCTACGGCACGCTCAGCGTCGAGGCAGGCACCCACCGGCTGGTGCGGATCAGCCCCTTCGACAACCAGGGCCGTCGGCAGACGAGCTTCGCCGCCGTCGAGGTGGTGCCGGTGCTCGAGCAGACCGACGAGATCGACATCCCCGACGAGGAGATCCGCGTCGACGTCTACCGCTCGAGCGGGCCCGGCGGGCAGAGCGTCAACACCACCGACTCCGCCGTGCGCCTGACCCACATCCCGACCGGCACGGTCGTCTCGTGCCAGAACGAGAAGTCGCAGCTGCAGAACAAGGCCTCCGCCATGGTCATCCTCAAGGCCAAGCTGCTCGCCCTGAAGAAGGCCGAGGAGCGCGCCGAGCTCGACGCGCTGCGCGGCGACGTGCAGGCGAGCTGGGGCGACCAGATGCGCAACTACGTGCTGAACCCGTACCAGATGGTCAAGGACCTGCGCACCGACTACGAGGTCGGCAACCCGCAAGCCGTCTTCGACGGCGAGATCGACGGCTTCCTCGAGGCCGGCATCCGGTGGCGGGTCGGCGCCGAGACTGCGGCCGTGAACTAGCCGCTGCTCGTCGAGGCGCTCATGGAACCACGCTAGGAGCGACCTCCGACAGCCTTCTCCAGCTCGGCCTTGCTCATCGACGAGCGGCCCTCGATGTTCTTCTTCTTCGCCTCTTCGTAGAGCTGTGCCTTCGTCCGGCCGCCGGATCCCTGGTGCGAGCGGAGGCCGCCCCGCCGCCCGGAGGAGATGTCGTCGGTGGAGGTCTTGCTGGCCTCCGCGGACTCACCGGCTCTCGCGCGCTCCTTGTTCACCGTCCGCGCGGCGATCTCCTGGGCGGTGTCCTCGCTGCGGCCCTGGTCCTCCAGGCCCTCCTTGATGTGCTCGTACTGACGCTCGCGCTTCTTGCTCCAGGCCTTGGGCATGCTGCCTCCTTCGGTCGGTCCTGGGTACGTCGTACCCCTCAGCGCGTGGGATCTTCGGAGACCCGGACCAGGAGCTTGCCGAAGTTGCGGCCGGTGAGCAGTCCGCGGAAGGCCTCGGGCGTCGCGTCGAGCCCCTCGACGACGTCCTCGCGGTAGCGGACCGAGCCGTCGGCCACCCAGGCCGTCATGTCGCGGACGAAGTCGCGGCCGTGGCTGTGGGTGAACTCGCCCTGGATGAAGCCGCGGACCTGCAGGCTCTTGGTGAGCACCAGCCTCATGAACCCCGGCAGCCGGTCCATCCCCTGCGGTGTCGACGTGGAGTTGTAGTCCGCGACCAGCCCGCACACCGGCATCCGGGCGTAGAGGTTCACGTGCCGCAGCACCTCGCGCGTCACCGGGCCGCCGACGTTCTCGAAGTAGACGTCCACCCCGTCGGGCACGGCTGCGGCGAGGTCGTCGGCAAAGGTGGGGGAGCGGTGGTCGATCGCGGCGTCGAAGCCGAACTCCTCCAGCAGCGCGCGCCGCTTCTCCTCGCCGCCTGCGATGCCGACGGCCCGGGCGCCCTTGATCTTGGCGATCTGTCCGACCGCGGAGCCGACCGGGCCGGTGCCGGCCGCGACGACGACGGTCTCGCCGGGCTGCGGCTTGCCGATCTCCAGCAGTCCGGCGTACGCCGTGAAGCCGGGCATGCCCAGGACGCCCAACGCCGTCGAGACCGGGACCGTCGAGGGGTCGAGCTTGCGGAGCCCCTTCCCGTCACTGATCACCCGGGTCTGCCAGCCGGAGTACGACAGCACCATGTCTCCCACGTCGTACGCCGAGTTGCGGCTCTCCTCCACGACACAGACGGTGCCGCCCACCATCAGCTCGCCCACCTCGACCGGCGCGGCGTAGGACTTGGCCGTGCTGAGCCGGCCGCGCATGTAGGGGTCGAGGGACAGGTAGACCACGCGCAGCAGCAGCTGACCGTCCTCGAGCGCCGGCAGGTCCTCGGTCACGAAGGACCAGGTGTCGTCGTCGGGTTCACCCTCGGGGCGACGGGCGAGGCGGATCTGAGTCGTGCTGGAGGCCATCCAGCGAGGCTAGCGGCCTGCCGCTAGTGACCCAGGACCGCCTGCTCGGCGTTGACCAGGCCGTAGCCGTCGACGGGGGAGAACCCGGCGCCGATCTTGCTGGTCATGTACCCGGTGACGGTCTTGCCGTTGGCGAGGGTGGCCACGAACTTCATCCCGTTGGTCTTGACCTGACCGCTCGGCAGGAGGGTCGCCCCACCCAGCTCGTCGGCGCCGTTGCCCTCGTTGGCGCCACCGAACCCGGAGACGGCCAGGTCGCGGTCGATGCCGAAGCCGAGGCCCTGGCCCGCCTTCAGACCGCCCGCGAAGCTGAGCTTCATCCGGGAGAACTGGCCTGTCGTGGAGTCACCCGCACCGGTGCCGGAGAAGCTCGCGGACACCGCACCTGCGCTCAGGCCACCGCTGGTGCCGCCCACGGTGAACGGGAAGCCCTGGTCGCGGAACGGCGCCACCCCGGTGAACTTCCTCTTGTCGAAGACCATGCCGGCCAGCGAGGTCGGGCTCGCCGTGTCGGCGTACAGGGTCACCGAGGTGACCGGGCTGTTGCCGGTGTAGCGGAGCTGGAAGAAGTTCGGGTCGCTGAGGGCGCCCGGGTTCGGGCGGGTCTCCTCGCCCTGCGCGCCTTGGGCGCTCAGCGTCAGCCCCCCGGACGTGCCCTGGGAGCGGAAGGGATCGAGGTCGTGGGCGTACGTCGACTGCTCGAGCCGGGTCCTCATCGCTGCGGGCGTGAGGGAGCGGCCACCGCCCGCCTTCTGCAGCACCAGGGCGGCGATGCCTGCCACGTGCGGTGCCGCGGCACTGGTGCCGCCGAAGTTCGGCAGGGTGTCGGGATCGCGGAGGTCGTCGACCTTGAAGAACGTCGTGTTGCCGCGGTCTGCGCCGGAGAACTCCGGCTTGGACCGGAACTGCGGCTGGGCGTACTTGTTCCCGGCGGAGTCGAACTTGATCATCATCGAGCCGCCGGGCGAGGTGTACCACTCCGGAAGGTAGGGCTTGAACGGGTCGTAGGCTCCGATGGCGTTGGCGCCCGCGGCCAGCGGGTGCCCGATGATCGCGGGGGCCAGCGGGTCGTCGTACTCACCGTTGTAGATGTCACCGAACATGACGTTGCGCAGCCTGGTCGCGCCCATCGGGCCGGTGCCTGCCCGCGCGATCACCATCTGCACCTTGCCGGGACCCTCGAGGTCGAAGAGCTCGTTGGGCCGCCCGGTGAGCGGGTTCTCGTCGGTGGTGGCGGCGAGGAACTGGCCGTCCTCGCTGAAGAACAGCAGGTTGAAGTCCGTCGTGGTCTTCGACGGCGTGACGATGGGGCTGACGTCGAGGGTGAACGGACCCGTCTCGCCTTCGAACCCGGACACGGTGATCGTGTAGGTGCCGGCCTTCTTGACCGTCGCCGCGTAGATCTCGGGAGACGTGGTGTTGTCGATGTGGTCGGCGACGACGTTGCCGTCGGGGTCGGTGACCGTCAGGACGAGGTCGACCTCGCCCGAGGGGACGCCGTCGGCTGTCACCTGCATCTTCTGACCGACCATCGACGCGGGCGCGTTGACCTTGAAGCTCTGCTCCGGCTTCGTGTCGGTCAGGGTCCCCTTCGCGCTGTACATCGAGGGACCGAGCTTGATGCCGTCGAGGTCGAACGGGTCGTCCCACTGGACGTCGACCGTGCCGCCGGCCCCGATCAGGAGGTTCTGGGCGACGTCGGTGCCGGGGCCGGGGTTCATGTCCTGCAGCCCGCCGTCGTACAAGGTGGGATCGACGTCGGAGAAGTCGAGGTTGGTGCCCTTGAGGCCCTGCGCCGCCGGGATCAGCCGGACGGGGGAGTCCCATGCCTGCTGGATGCCCTCGTTGCCGGCGGCACTGAAGTACTGCACGCCCTGCTTGGTCACGGCGTCGACGGCGTCGCCGACCACGCCGTCACTGAAGAACGGTTCGTCGAGGTAGTCGATGTCGTCGACGATGACGTCGGCCTTGCACGGCCCGCTCTTGGAGGCCAGCGCGCGGATGTTGTTCGCGAACCCGACCTGGCCGTCGTCAGCCGTGGCGAAGCACAGCTTGGCCGCCGGCGCGACGTCGTGGACGATCTGCAGCATCGCCCGGCCCTCGTCGGTGTCGGCGTCGGGGTCCTGCCCCTCCTCGACCACCACGACCGGCTGCGGATAGGCCTTGTTGCCCACCCCGGGAAGGTCGCCGGACTTGATGTCCTGCTTGGCGTGCACCTTGAGGTTGTTGCCCAGGGCGTCGTAGTTCGCGATGTCGTAGGAGTCGGAGATCACGCCCACGGTGATGCCCTTGCCGTTGATGCCGGCCTTCTGGACCTTGTCCGCCCGCTCGAGCGCGACGCCCTGGCTCGTGGCGGCGCCCGCCATGGTGCGCGGACGCACGGCCTGGGCGATCGTGCCGGTGCCCTTGAGTGACGCGAGCTGCTTGACGTCGGAGAGGGCCACGTAGCCCTCGAGGGTGCCGTGCTCGGCGTCGACCGCCTTGACCTTCAGGCCCCGGGCCTCGGCGCTCGCGCGGAAGGCGGCGCGGTCGACTCCCTGCTGAGGTGTCAGGTCGACCATCACGCGGCCCTGAGCGTCGGTGATGGACAGGCTCGACTGGTCGGTGCGCAGGGCGCTCTGCGCGCGCACCCCCGGCGTCCGATCCTTGTCCACCAGGCGCCCGAGGCCGTTGCCCAGTCGCGGGTCCTCGCTGCTCTTGAAGTGCTGGGGAGCCGCGGAGGTCGAAGCCTGCGGTGCCAGCGCCAGGCTGCCTGCTGCGACGAGAGATCCAGCCGTCAGCGCGGCCCAACGCTGCTTCCTCATGTGCGTCCTCCCTCTGCCCCGGCCACACGGCACCGGCTCCGGGACAGTAGCGGCATCGCCCGACCTCCGACCACAGAATGGAGCGATCAACCGGCAACAAAACGGTCACTCTTCCCGCGTGCCGCGCATATCGAGAGCTGGGGCCGCCGCCTAGAGTCGATTCAGTGATCCGATTCGAGAACGTCTCCTCGACGTACGCCGGTCACACCAAGCCTGCGCTCAGCGACGTGACCGCCGACATCGACTCCGGTGAGTTCGTCTTCCTCGTGGGGGAGTCGGGCTCCGGCAAGTCGACCTTCCTCCGCTTGGTGCTGCGCGAGACCCGACCCACCCAGGGGCGGGTCTTCGTGGCAGGCAAGGAGGTCAACAAGCTCAGGAGCTGGAAGGTGCCCGCCCTGCGGCGCCAGATCGGCACCGTCTTCCAGGACTTCCGGCTGCTGTCGAACAAGACGGTCGCGGAGAACGTCGCCTTCGCCCTGCAGGTCATCGGCAAGCCGCGCTCCCACATCAACCGGGTGGTACCGGAGACCCTCGAGCTGGTCGGCCTCGACGGCAAGGGCCGTCGGATGCCCGACGAGCTGTCGGGCGGCGAGCAGCAGCGGGTGGCGATCGCGCGGGCCTTCGTGAACCGCCCGCAGATCCTGATCGCCGACGAGCCCACCGGCAACCTCGACCCGAACACCAGCGTCGGGATCATGAAGCTGCTCGACCGGATCAACCGCACCGGCACCACGATCGTGATGGCGACCCACGACGCAGGCATCGTCGACCAGATGCGCAAGCGCGTCATCGAGCTCGACGCCGGCCGCGTGGTGCGCGACCAGGCCCGCGGCGCCTACGGCTACCAGAACTGACGAAGGCCCTTCCCCATGCAGCTGCGCTACGTCTTCTCCGAGACCTTCACCGGTCTGCGACGCAACGTCTCCATGTCGATCGCCCTGATCGTGACGATCGTCGTCTCGCTCACCCTGGTCGGGATGGGCATCCTGCTGAACTCGCAGGCCACCAAGGCCGAGAAGTTCTGGGGCAGCAAGCTGCAGATCACCGTCTTCATGTGCAACCAGAACAGCCGCACGCCCAACTGCGCAGGTGGTGAGGTCACGCCCGCCCAGAAGAACCAGATCAAGAGCGAGATCGAGAACAACCCAGAGGTGGCGTCGTTCTACCACCAGTCCAAGCAGCAGGCCTTCGACACCTGGAAGAAGGTCTACATCGGCAAGAAGAAGTCCGAGCAGGCGATCTACTCCACGGTGACGGCCAACGACATGCAGGAGTCGTACTGGCTCCGGCTGAAGAACCCCGACCAGTTCCAAGGGGTGGAGTCTGCCCTCTCGAGCATGCCCGGCGTGACGGCCGTGCGCGACCTGCGCCAGGTGCTCAAGCCGATCTACTTCTGGCTGACGGTGCTGAAGTGGGGGGCCATCGCGGTCGCGGCCTTCCTGCTGGTGGCGGCGATCCTGCAGGTCGGCAACACGATCCGGCTGGCGGCGTACGCCCGCCGCAAGGAGATCGCGATCATGCGCCTGGTCGGCGCCTCCAACCTCTACATCTCGCTGCCGTTCCTGATGGAGACGCTGGTGGCTGCCGCGATCGGCATCGCCATCAGTGCGGGGGCGATCGTCGCGTTCACCTACTTCGTGATCTACGGCCGGTTGCGGCCGAGCTCCAACATCGTCGAGTGGGTCGACTGGCACGACGCGATCGTGGCCATCGTCGGCATCTCGATCCTCGGGGTGCTGCTGACGCTGATCCCGACACTCGTGATGACCCGCAAATACCTCAAAGTCTGAGCGGGCGGGGTTACGGTCGGCCTGTTCACTTCTTCCCCAGATGAACGGCTTCCTCGTGGTCCGCTTCCCCCACGCTCGGTCGAAGGCAGCCATCGTGTCCGCTGCCCTGCTCCTGGCCAGCATTCCTGCGCTCTCGTCGGTGGCATCGGCCGCTGACAAGCTGCACAAGCGCCAGCACACGGTGCACCGAATGGTCCGCACCGCGCAGGGTGACCTGGAGGAGTCCAGCGCCTCGCTGCGGGCGGCCGCAGCACACGTGCGCGCCGCTGGTGCGGCCCTGCTCGTGGCCCAGCGACGACTCGGTACGGCGCAGGCCGCGCTGGACGCGGCCCAGCGGCTCGACGCCCAGATGCAGGCCCGGCTCCAGCAGGCCGAGAGCCAGCTCGCGCAGGCACAGAAGGATCTCGCCGCGGCCAAGCAGGCCGTGGCCGACCAGCGTGCCGCGATCGGCGAGCTCGCCGCCAGCAACTACGCCAACGGCGATCCGGCGCTGATGGGGCTCGTGGTCATCCTCAACTCCCAGGACCCCGCCTCGGCGACCAGCCAGCTCAACACCGTCGACTCCCTGATGGACAAGCAGACCGTCCTCCTCGCCAGGCTGCGCGAGGCGCGCGCCCGCACGCTGACCCAGGAGACCCGGGTCGCGCAGGCCACGTCCGCGGTCGCGGCGCAGCGCAAGGTGGCTGCCGCCAACCTGGTGCACAAGCAGGCGCTCGAGCGCTCGGCGGCCAGCGCCCGCGCCGCGTACGCCACCATGGTCTACCGCTCCAGGGTCGCCCAGGCCGCCGCGGCCCGCGCCCGGCAGGCCGACCTGCGCCAGCTGCACGCGCTGAAGAAGCAGGAGCGCCGGATCAAGGACCTGATCATCGAGCGCGCGGCGCGCCAGCACGGCGGCTACCGCGGCAGTGCCGGCGGCTTCCTGTTCCGACCCGTCCCGGGATACGTCACCTCACCGTTCGGCTGGCGCATCCACCCGATCTACCACTACTGGGGTCTGCACGACGGCACCGACTTCCACGCACCGTGCGGGACGCCCGAACGCGCGGCGGGGTCGGGCACCGTGATCAGCAAGGCGTGGTCGGACGTCTACGGCAACCGCCTCTACCTCGACCTCGGCCAGGTCAACGGCAAGAACATGACGGTCGTCTACAACCACCTCTCGGCGTACAAGGTCGGCACCGGCGCCCACGTACGCCGCGGCCAGACGATCGGCCTGGCAGGGACGACGGGCTGGTCCACGGGCTGCCACCTGCACTTCACCGTGCTGCTCAACGGCAACCCGGTGAACCCGATGAACTACATGTGACCTTCGCCAGCGCTTCGCGCTGGCTCAGGAGGGACGCCATGGTCGCGCTTGTGGGGCGAGGTGCGGTTGGCCTTGTCGGATTCGCGTTGTGGCGGATGCGAAACTAGCGGGATGCCGAAGGAGAAGGGGCGCAAGCTGGTCGCGCAGAACCGCCGCGCGCGCCACGACTACCACGTCGAGGACGTCGTCGAGGCGGGCCTGGTCCTGGTCGGCACCGAGGTGAAGTCCTTGCGCGCCGGGCGGGCGACCCTGGTCGACGGGTTCGCCGAGATCACCGACGGCGAGGCCTTCCTGCACGGCGTGCACATCCCGGAGTACACCCAGGGCACCTGGACCAACCACGAGCCGCGTCGGGTCCGCAAGCTGCTGATGCACCGCCACGAGATCGACAAGCTCGACAGCAAGGTCAACGAGCGCGGGCTGACGCTGGTGCCGCTCGCGCTCTACTTCAAGGACGGCCGTGCCAAGGTCGAGATCGCCCTGGCACGCGGCAAGAAGAACTACGACAAGCGGCACGCGCTCGCCGAACGGCAGGCAAACCGGGAGAAGGAGCAGGCTCTCGGCCGTCGTCTCAAGGGCATGGAATGACCCCTGTGCCGGAGGCGGAGCCCGTCGAGGCCACCGTCGCCTTCTGGCGCGACCTCGGTCTTCCGGGCCTCTTCGACGCCCACGTGCACTTCCTTCCCCCTCGGCTGCAGGAGAAGGTCTGGGCCGAGTTCGACCAGGCCGGCCCGAAGATCGGGCGAGCGTGGCCGATCCGCTACCGGGGCAGCCACGAGGAACGGGTCGAGCAGCTGCGTGCCTTCGGCGTGCGCCGGTTCCCGACGCTGCCGTACGCGCACCGGCCGGGCGTCGCGACCTGGCTCAACGAGTGGTCGCGGACCTTCGCCGGCGAGGTCGAGGAGTGCCTGTGGTCGGGCACGTTCTACCCCGAGCCGGGGGTGGGGGAGTACGTCGCCCAGCTCGTGGCCGACGGGGTCGCGGTCCTCAAGCTGCACACGCAGGTGGGTGAGTTCGCGCTCGACGACCCGCTGCTGGACCAGGCGTTCGGCACCCTCGAGGACGCCGGCACGCCGGTCGTCATCCACGTGGGCTCGGGACCTGTCGGCAACGAGTGGACCGGGCCGGAGCACCTGGCCCGGCTGCTGCGCCGCCACCCGCGCCTGACCGCGGTGGTCGCACACATGGGGGCTCCGGAGTACGTCGAGTTCCTCGGGCTGGCCGAGGCGCACGAGAACCTCCGGCTGGACACCACGATGGTCTTCACCCGCTTCTTCGACGAAGCGGCCTCCTACCCCGACGAGCTCTTGCCGCGGCTCGCCGACCTCGGCGACCGGGTGCTGTTCGGCAGCGACTTCCCCACCATCCCCTACCCCTACCTCGAGCAGCTCGAGGGCCTGGCGCGTGTGGCCGAGCGCCACCCGGGACTGGGGGAGCAGTGGCTGCGGCGGGTCTGCTGGCACAACGGCGCTGAGCTGTTCAGCACCAGTCGTGCACGCCCCGGGGAGTGAGGTCGAGGTCGCGGAGCTCCACGGGCGCCGGTGCTCCGCGACCATCACGCGGTCACTGCATCTCGCGTGCCTTGCTGGGCAGCATCCAGCCGACCAGCCAGGCAACGGCGATCAGGCCGACGAGCAGCGCCAGGGTGTCCTCGGCCGCGACCAGGTCCCGTCCGGTCGCAGCGGCCGCCCGCGCCCCGCCGTGCTCGAGGTCGAGCCGGTCGAAGAACAGCGTCCCGAGCACGGCCACTCCGAGGGAGGCGCCGAGCTGCTGGAGCGACTCGAGCAACCCGGTCGCCGAGCCGACCTCGCGATCGTCGACCTCGCCCATGATGATGCTGAACAGCGGCACGAAGATCATCCCCATGCCCAGGCCGAACACGAAGAGTCCCGGCGCCAGGTGGCCCAGGCCGACCACGCCGTCCGCGTGGCGAAGAGACCACCACAGCAGCGTCGTACCCGCAGCCATGATGCCCAGCCCGACGTGCAGGATCGGTCGCCCGACCGCGGTGGAGGCCCAGGCGCCGACGCCGGCCCCGAAGAAGGCGCCCACGGCCATCGCGGCCAGGTAGAGGCTGGCGTGCATCGCGGTGAAACCCAGCCCCAGCTGCAGGAACAGGCCGGTGGTCAGTGAGAACCCGACGACGCTGCCGAAGAAGAAGAGCGTGAACACGACGCCGGAGACGTAGGACCGCTTGCGCAGCACACTCAGCTCGACCAGGCCTGTGCGACCGGCGCCCGCACGTCCGCGCTGATGCGCCACCAGCAGACCGAGCACCGGTACGGCAGCGGCCATCACCACGAACATCCACGCCGGCCAGCCCTGCGCGCGGCCGTCGACGAGCGGGAAGACGACCAGCAGGCTGACC
Organism: uncultured Actinomycetota bacterium; assembly: GCA_963794435.1. Lineage (GTDB taxonomy): Bacteria > Actinomycetota > Actinomycetes > Propionibacteriales > Nocardioidaceae > Marmoricola. The sequence continues at coordinate 324,115 of CAWCDX010000027.1, read as the reverse complement.
AGCGCCATCAGGGCGGTGCCGACGAGGTCGAGGCGCAGCCCGGCGTGTGCGGGCGCCGAGCGCGGCAGGACACGCGCACCGACGACGAGGGCGAAGAGCCCGATCGGCAGGTTGATCCAGAACAGCGCCCGCCAGTCGCTGCCGAACAGGTCTGCCTTCATCAGCGTGCCTGCCACCACTGGACCCAGGACGGTCGAGAGCCCGATGGTGGGGCCGAGCGCGGCAAAGGCCTTGCCGAGGTGCCGTGGCGGAAAGACGTCGCGGATCAAGCCGAAGCACTGGGGGATCATCACCGCCGCGGACAGGCCCTGGAGGGCGCGGGCGCCGATGAGGACGCCTCCACTCCAAGCGATCGAGCAGGCGACCGAGGAGGCGATGAAGCCCGCCAGCCCCACGACGAGCATCCGACGCCGGCCGAGCTTGTCGCCGAGGCGCGCCCCGGTGATCAGGCCGACGGCCAGCGCCAGGGTGTACGCCGCGGCCACCCACTCCAGTGCCGAGGGGCTCATCTGCAGGTCGCGCTGGATCGCCGGTGCGGCCACGTTGATGATCGTGGAGTCGAGGATGTTGAGCACCAGCGCCGAGAGGATCACGGCGAAGCCGATCCACATGCGCGGTGGAGCTGAATCGAGCGTGGTCGAGCTCGTCGAAACCACGCCGGGCTGCGAGGACGTGGTGGTGTCAGGGGGTTCCAGGAGAGTCGTCATGTGGCTGACGCTAGAAGGCCATCAGGCACGTTTCGTTCCTGATGATCGCCTAATCTGGTCCCATGGCAGAGACCTCCGGACGGCTGCTGCGGCTGCTGTCGCTGCTCCAGACGCCGCGTGAGTGGCCCGGCCCCGAGCTGGCCCGCCGTCTCGGCGTCAGCCAGCGCACTGTCCGCAACGACGTCGACCGGCTGCGGCAGCTCGGCTACCCGGTGCTGGCCACCCGCGGCTCGATCGGCGGCTACCGCCTCTCCGCGGGCGCGGCGATGCCACCACTGCTCCTCGACGACGACGAGGCGGTCGCGATCGCGGTCGCCCTCGGTACCGCGAGCGGGGGAGCGGTCGAGGGGATGGAGGAGACGGCGTTGCAGGCGCTCACCAAGCTCCTGCAGGTGCTGCCCACCCGGCTCAGCGGCCGGGTCGATGCGCTCCAGGCTCACACCGTCCGCGTCGCCGGTCGCCGTCGCGGTGCCGACGTGGCCGGCAAGCTCCTGGCCGAGATCGCCGCAGCGTCCCGCGACCGGGAGGTGGTGCGGTTCGCCTACTCCGACCACTCCGGGTCGGCCACCGAGCGCCGGGTCGAGCCCTACAAGCTGGTCAACTGGGGGCAGCGCTGGTACCTCGTCGCCTTCGACCTCGGACGCGACGACTGGCGCACCTTCCGCATCGACCGGATGAGCGAGACCCGTGGTGTGGGCCACCGCTTCCGTGCCCGGGAGCTCCCGGCCGAGGACATCGCGGCGTACGTCGCCTCCAAGACCCGTCAGGTGCAGATGAAGGTGAGCGGGCGCGTGATCGTGCACGCGCCGGCGTCGTTCGTGGAGCAGCGGATCGGGTCGTGGACCCAGGGCAGCATCGAGCCCCTGGGGGAGGACCGCTGCCGCGTGCAGATCGGCGCCCGGAGCCCGCAGGACATCGCCTTCTGGCTCGGCGTGCTCGACTGCGACTTCGACGTCGAGGACTCACCCGACCTGGCCGACGCCGTACGCCTGATCAGCGAGCGGTACGCCCGGGCCGCGCAACCGGGATGATCCACAGCCTGCGGACCGTTACGCTGGGGTCACAACTCAAGAGGGGCTGATTGGTTTCGACTGGGGACGTTAGTCCCAGGAGAAGCGGGTCGAGAAGCCAGCGTCATCTCGTAAACGTTCGCTGGAAAACACAGTTGCCAACTCAAATCGCAACGACTTCGCTCTCGCTGCCTGAGCAGTGATCGAAGGGTCAGACCGGGCACCCGTCCTCGTCCCGGACCCTGGCCTCATCTAGAGGACTTGCTGATCAACCGCTGTCAGGAGGGTTGATCGGGACTAAATCCTGACTGAGTCCGTCGGCGACCTGTTCGTGGGAGTGCCGGGACTGAGAAGACGTGATCACGAACTGCACCCGGAGAAGACCTGGTACGGCGCCACAGGACGCGGGTTCGATTCCCGCCAGCTCCACTCGCTCGTTCATGCAGCATCTCGGCCGGCCGCGCTGCCGAAATGCCCCTCGTCCGAGGCATCTCACGTGATCCACTGGGCTCCGTGACCACGGCACCACCGGATACGCCAGCTGGTATCGGTCCGGCATTGACCGACCTGGAGTGGCCGCTGCGCACCGAACGGCTGCTCATCAGGCCGTGCCGCGAGGAGGACGCCGAGGCGCTGTACGCGCTGCGGATCAGGCCCGAGGTCGCGACATGGGCCCACTCGGTGCCGACCGGTCTGGACGAGTGGCGAGAGCGGTTTCACGACCCAACGATCGCTCCGCACGTGCTGACCGTGGCGCTGAACGACGAGATCATCGGCGAGCTCATGGTCCACGTACGAGATGGCGCTGCCCAGAAGGAGGCGGGCGACGCGGCGATCGCGTGCGAGGCGGAGCTGGGGTGGCTGATCGCGCCCGAGCACCAGGGGCAAGGACTCGCCACGGAAGCGGCGAGGGCATTGGTGGAGCTCTGCTTCGGCCCGCTCGGGCTGCGCCGAGTCATCGCCACCACGTTCGACGCCAACTACGCCTCGTGGCGGGTGATGGAGAAGATCGGCATGCGGCTGGAGACGCGCGGACGACGGGACACGCGTCACCGCGACCACGGCTGGGTCGACGGGCGGGTCTACGCGCTGCTGGCCGACGAGTAGCGCCGGTCCAGCCCGTCCTCCTCAGCTCGGGAGCCGGAGCGAGCTCATCCCGCCGTCGACGCCGAGCAGCGTGCCGGTGGTGGAGGCGCTGAGCGGGCTGGCGAGGTAGGCGATCGCGTGGGCGACCTCGTCGGGCTCGACGAGCCGGCCGATCGGCTGGCGCTTGCGCAGGGCCTCCGCGGCGGCGTCCGGGTCGTCGGCCTGCTCGAGGAGACGACCGATCCACGGGGTCGCGGCCGTGCCCGGGAGGACCGCATTGACCCGGATGCCCTCGCGCACGTGGTCGGCGGCCATGGCCAGGGTCAGGGCGGCCACGGCGCCCTTGCTGGCGGAGTAGAGCGCGCGTTGGGGGACGCCCGTCACGGCGACGACCGAGCTGACGTTGACGATCGCCGCGTGCTCGGACGTGCGCAGGTGGGGGAGTGCAGCGGCCGACACCCTGGCGGTGCCGACGACGTTCACGTCGAGGAGGTGCGCCCACTCGTCGTCGTCGTTCTCGGTCACGTCGCCGATCGCCCCGATGCCGGCGTTGTTGACGAGGACGTCGATGCCGCCCATGGCTTCGGCCGCGTCGACGACGCTCGTCTCGACGGTGCCCCGGTCGGTGATGTCGCACGAGAGCTCGAGCATCCCGCTGTCCCCGGACGCGGCCCGGTCGATGATCGCGACCTGCGCGCCTCTCGCCGCAAGCAGCCGAGCGGTCGCCGCCCCGATGCCGCTGGCGCCTCCGGTCACGAGGGCGGTCAGTCCGTCGAAGTCGCTCATGTCGTCTCCTGGGGTGTGAGGCGTCCTGACCAGGAATGCGTGGCCAGGCCGGTGCAGCCGGGGTCGGCGAGGAACAGGCTCCCGGACAGCGGGAACTCCTCCCGGTCGGCCGGCGAGAGCTCGCCGCGGGCAGTGGTGATCAGCAGCCGGTCGAGCTCGGGTCCGACGAAGGCCAGGCTCGTGGTGTGCGGTGCGGGCAGGTCGATGACCTCGAGCAGGTCACCCCCCGGGGAGTAGCAGCGCACCTGCCCACGGCCCCAGGCGGCCAGCCAGAGGTTGCCTGAGGCGTCGAGGCACAGGCCGTCGGGCACCGCGTCCGTCAGGGCGAGCGCAGGCCGCCGAGGACCGACCTCCCCGCCGTCCTGGTCATAGCCGCGCACCCAGATCTGCCGGTCCGGGAGGCTGTCGGTGCTGTAGAGCAGGGAGCCGTCGGGAGAGAAGGCCATGCCGTTGGCCAGTCCGAGGTCGTCGTCGAGTACGTCGGTCCTCTCGTCGTCGATGCGGAGCAGCCGCTGCGAACGGCGCGATCCCGTCAGCGACATGGTGCCGACCAGGAAGCGCCCCGTCGCGTCGCAGACGCCGTCGTTCCAGCGATCGTCGGGATGGTCGGCGAAGAGGTCAGCACCCGAGGTCCGCGAGCCGTCGGGTGCGAGGCGCGTGAGCCGGTGGCCCTCGGCGACGACCAGGGCCCCGTCGGCCGCGACCGCCGTCGCGCCGACGTAGGAGTCGAACTGGTGCTGCCTCACGACCTCCACCGAGCCGGCCTGCAGTCGCCCCTCGACGACGAGCCCCTGGAGGATGTCGACCCAGAGGAGGCGCTCTCGCGGCGCGTCCCAGACGGGTCCCTCGGCGAGCTCGTAGACGGGATCGGTGACCTGCTCGGCCCTGGTCACGCGCTGGCTTCGGTCATCGCCCGGCTCACGGTTCCAGATGCTAGATCAGCGTCCCGGGAAGGTGAACCGATGGTGTGGGCGCGCTCAGCTGGCGAGCAGCGCGGAGATGTCGGCCGGGAGGGGCTGCAGGGTCGTGCTGTAGATCGTCTCGCCGAGCGCCTGGGTGAGCTGCGAGACCGGGTAGGTCTCCCGCCCCCCGTCGGTGCTGCCGAGCTGCACGGACCCGACGAGGGTGTTGCCGCGGAGTGCGGCCAGCATCTGCGCGCTCGAGAGCTCGCCGCTCACCGGGCCGTAGGCGAAGACCATCAGGGCGACCTTGTCGCCACCGGTCGCCACCAGCGTGTTGTTGCAGACCTCGTTGTCCACGGCCCACCACGGCGCCAGCCTCTGCGAGAGGTTGGGTCCGAGGTCGTCGGTGCCGGAGTTCTTCGGCCGATCCTGGACGATGGCCATGGCGACGTTCGTCCCGGTGGCCTTGTTGCCCCAGACCCGGACGTGGCCGCTGGCGCGCAGGACGACGGCGAAGAGACCTTCGATCTCCGTCCCGGCGACGATCCCGCCTTCGGTCTCCTCGATCAGGAGGCCGACGCTGGGGGCGCGTCCCGCACCGGTGAGCACCGTGGCGCCGATGACGGCAGGGTTGCGGCAGGACACGTCGGTCCAGATCCCGTTGGCCCCGCCGCTCGGACCGGTGTCCTCGACGTGGACGCCCCTGCTGAAGACCAGGCCGGCAGAACGAGTGACCTTGATCGCCGCCAGCTGGCCGTCCTGGGCGTACCCGTTGCGGTTGACGCGGTAGACCCCCACGTCTCCGAAGACGGTGCCGTCGGCCGTGGTGCCCATGATGCCGGAGTAGCCACAGGTGTCGACGACCAGCTTGGTGATCACGAGCGGCACCTGGAACCCGAGCCCGGCCATCCGGGAGTTGGAGATCGTGAGGCCGTCGATCTCGGAACCGGACGCCGTCCCGCCGAAGTAGAGGGGTGCGTTCGAGCCGTTGTTCTGCGACGAGGGAGCGTAGTTGGTGATGTGCAGGTCGCCGAAGAGGTCGAGCTTGCCGCCGGCCGTGATGGCACGCGCGAGGGTGCCTCCGCCGTCGAGGGTCGCGGTCTGCCCGTCGGCGACCAGGATGGTCGTCGCGGTGCCGTCCGGCAGCATCTGGCTGTAGCCGGGGTAGATGCCTCCGAGCATCACGTTGAACGCGCCTGCCTTGACCGTGGCGCGCGGCCGGTGCCGGGTCCCGGGGTGGTGGTCGTTCCCGTCCGGGGCGACCCAGACGGCGTCGGCGGGAATCGTGCGCGGTCGCCTCGCGGCCCGTGGGGCGGACCGGTGGGGCTTCGCGTCCTCCGGCTGGTCGGTCAGCCTGACCCCCGCGACGGTCGCCGCCGCCACCCCGGCGCCGGCGATCAGCACCGTACGGCGTCGGAGTCCCATCGGTTGATCGTAGGCGGCGGGGCCGAACGGCCGGCGTACGCGTTGGTGCGTCGCACGGCGACCGCTAGTCTTCAGGGACCGCAGGAGAGGACGAGGAGGTGGTACCCGTGAACGAATCCACGTCGGTGCTCCTCGTCAGGATCACGGTCGGACGGTAGGTCGTCCGGGAGCGCCGTTCGCGAGCACTCCCGAAAGGCACGACCATGCATCTCTCTTCCGAACAACATCTCGGCGACGGGGTCGTCGAACGCGAGTTCGCCCTCGGCGACATCACCGGCATCGTGTGGACACCAGAGACCCTGTCGGCCTCGGTTCCACTGGTCCTGCTCGGCCACCCCGGCGGACTGCGCCGGATGTACCCCCGGCTGCTGGAGCGGGCCCGGCGATCAGCCGCGAACGGCTTCGCCTCGGCCACCATCGAGCTCCCGGGGAGCGGGGAGCGGCCACCCATCCCGGCCATCGAACAGGCGAGAGCCGATCTGCAGCGCGCCATGGCGACCGGAGAGCCGGTCGAGGAGATCGTCGACAGGCTGGTGCTTCCGCTGGTCGAGAGTGCGGTCCCGGAGTGGCAGTCGACGCTCGACGCACTGCTGTCCATGCCCGAGATCAGTGGCCCGGTGGCGTACTCCGGCGGGTTCATCGCCATCGGCATCAGGTTGGCCTTGGTCGAACCCCGGATCGTGGCCGCCGGACTCTTCGCCGGGAGCTTCGTGCCACCGGTGATGTTCGACGAGGCTCGAAGCGTCACGATCCCGCTGCATGTCTTGTTGCAATGGGACGACGAGGGAAACGATCGCCAGTCGGCACTGGACCTGTTCGACGCCTTCGGATCACCGGAGAAGACGCTTCAGGCGAACCTGGGCGGCCACGCCGGCGTTCCGCCGTACGCCGGGGAGGACGCAGCGAGGTTCTTCGCACGGCACCTGAGCTGAGAGCCGAGGTGTGCGCTGCTCGCGACCCTCGACCGTCACGGGAAGTCGGCGTGGGACATGCCGACGGCGTGCCCTGCGGGCCACTGCACGAGCTCGATCCGGTAGCCGTCCGGATCGGTGAGCCAGGTCGTCCAGAAGTCCTCAGACCCGGTCGGCGAGCTGGGCGTCTCCGCCTCGACGCCCAGGCCGGCGAGGCGCTCGACCGTCTCGTTCAGGCCATCGGTCTGGATGACCAGGTGGTTGAGGCCACCGGGATCGACCCGTGTGCCGTCACCCGCGTGCACGAGCTCGATGGTGACGAACTCGTCGTCGGGCAGCTTCAACATCGTCAGCGTGCCGAAGGCCGTCTCCGGCACGCTGCCGACGACCTCGTAGCCGAGGTGGCTGTAGAAGGCGAGCGAGCGCTCGAGGTCGGCCACACGGAGACCCACGTGCAGCGTCCTCATGACACCGGGAAGACGAGGTGGGTGACGCGGTCGCCCTGGATGCAGGTCGTCGGGTCGCCCAGCAGGGCGTCCTCGAGCTTGGCGCCACCGAAGAAGGGACGCCCACCGCCCATGACGACGGGCACCAGGTCGACGGCCGCGGCGTCGAGCAGTCCGAGCTCGAGGCACTGCCCGGCCATCGTGCCGGCCGCCACCCCCACTGCGCGCTCACCCGCGATCTCCTGGGCCTTGGCCACCCCGGCGGCGACGCCGTCGGTGACGAAGTGGAAGGCGGCGTCAGGGTGCTTCTCCACCCACTCAGCAGGAACCTCGTGGGTCACCACGACCACGGGCACGTTCATCGTGTGGGTGCCGCCCCAGCCGTCGGTGAAGTCGAACAGCGTCCGCCCGATGACGAGCGCGCCGAGGCTCTGCACCCACCCCTGCCAGTAGTCGTAGCTGGTCTGGCTCAGGTGGAAGGTGAGCCCCTCGTTCACCGTCGGGTACTCGACCTCACCGTTCTGCAGCCAGTCGAAGAGTCGGCCGATCGTGTTGTCGTCCTTGGCGATGTAGCCGTCGAGCGACATCGACGCCGAGGCGATGACCTGTCCCATGTGGAGCTCCTTCGTTTCCGAGAATGTCTCACCTGTACCGACCGGTGGGGCACTCCCAAGTCATCGATCGGAGCGGATTCACGAGGCCGTCTGCGAGGTGAGCTCCCACTCCCAGTCGCCGAGGTCGTGCTCCCAGTCGGTGGCCCACCCTCGGATCTCGAATTCCTCACGTTGCTCCCTGAGGTAGGCCAGGCCCTCCAGCAATTCAGTCGCTGAGTGCTGAATGCCGGTGGGATCCGCCCAGTCGTCGTCGACGGGATGCACCGATCGGGAGATCTCGTGGCTGAACCCCGCCGGGGTCTCGAGGGTGAAGCTGCCGTTGTCGGTCTGGGCGATCCGGAAGCCTGGGGCGTGCTTCGCCTTGTGGTCCGACTTGCACGCCGGCCAGAGGTTCTCCGGGACCGTGTCACCCGCGGGCCAGGCGAGGCGATGGTCCAGCTCCGCCTCGGTGGCCGGGGTGTCGCAGCCTGGGCGGTAGCAGGTGCCGTGCTCGGCCACCACCTGCTCCCAGATCGCCCGGGTGGGTCGGTAGGACCTGGTGGAGAGCTCGACCAAGTGGCCGGCCGGGTCGGTGAGCATGCGATGCCAGGTCGCGTCGGGGTCCTGGGCGATCATCCGAGCGAGCCCGGCCGGGACGACCCTGCCACCGGACAGGACGCCAGGGGCGTCGCCGATGCCCATCACGGTCTGGATCGGGACGGTCAGGTTGACCACCGGCCGGGCGTACGTCGGCACCGGCACCCCGGGCTCTCGTCCGATCAGCAGGTCCATGGCCAGGTCGGCCCGGAGCTGGGCCACGGTGCGTGGATCACCCTGACCACGCTGGCGCTGTGCCGCCAGCGTCAGGCGGCGCATAGCGACGGCAGCCTGGTCGGTGGTGGCTTCGACGGTCAGCCAGGACACGCCGTCCTCCCCGTGGACCACCGAGGCGTCGCGGCGAGCGTGAGCCTGCCGGAAGCGCGCCTCCGCCTCGGTCGAGCGCAGCCGCTTGATCTCGTAGCTCAGCTTGTTGCGCAGCTGCTTGGGGGTGCACGACACCACGGCGTCCACCCCGCACAGCTCCTCGAGGCCGGGAACGACGCGCAGGTGCTTGCGCAGGAAGCTCTCCAGGCGACGGCCCAGGGCCCTGATCTCACCCGGGGTAGCCAGACCGTCCCTGGCCAGGTCGGCGATCATCGAGGCGCGGTAGCTGTCGCACTGCCCCTGCAGGCACAGCTCCCAGACGACGGGGAAGTGCTCCGACAGGATGAGCACGACGTTCAGCTGGGAGCGGGCGCGATGCGGAGCCATGCCCCACAGCTCGCCGACCTCCGCGACGGTCTGCTGACGGGCAGTCAGCGCGAAGTGGGGCGCCCGCGCGTAACGCACGTGGTCGTCGGCCTCGCGCCTCCGGTAGTAGGTCAGCAACCGCAGCCACTTCTGGGCACCCGCACGGTTCTCCGCCACGGCGTCGGCGACTCCGCCGAGAAGCAGGTCGTGGTCTGAGACATCGGGGGAGAGGACGTCGACGGTCATGGCGCTCCTGTCGCACAGGTGGGTCGACCCCTTCTCGACGAACGTAGCCTCGACCACCGACAGCGCGACGAAGACGAGAAGTCAGCACCTGGGTGCTGAATCGCCGGCGGTTCGATGCGCCTCCCTGACCGATCTGTTCGCAGTGTGCGCCACTCCCAGCATCCCTGTGGCGAGCAGGGTCATGGCCACGCACACGACGAAGACCCCGGCGTATCCACGAGCGGTCAGCGTGCCGAGGGCGATGATCGGGCCGGACAGGATCGCCCCGATCCTGCGGGTGTTCGTGTACAGGCCCGTGGCCAGACCCGGGCGTGGGATGACCTGTTGAAAGAGCGTGATCCCGACGCCGGCGATCGTCGCGAAGAACCAGGCGTTCAGCACCTGCGCGGCGAGGAGCAGGACGGGCCCGGAGACGACCACCATCACCGCGTAGTAGGCGATGCCTGCCACGCAACCGGCGCCGATCAACGCCAGGCTGGAGAAGCGGTCTTCGAGCCGGGCCAGCACCAGAAGGGCCGGTATCTCGAGAGCTGCCGCGACCCCCAGGGAGAGTCCTGCCCAGATCACGTCGAGTCCCAGGCTCCTGGTCACGTAGAGCGCCATGATGGCGACGACCGCGCTGTTGGTGGCCTGCAGTGCGACGAATGCCGCGACGACCAGGGCAACACCGGATCTGGACATCGTGGAGTCGGCAGCGAACGGGGCGACCGGCTCGCCCGCAGGGTCGCGCCGCGCTCGGCGGCGGACGCCGAGCAGACCTGCGGTCACGCCGAGGTTCAAGACGGCGACTGTCACCAGCGCGAGGAGGAGGGCGTGGTTGCCCGCCCAGCCGACGAGCAACGCTGCCAGCGGCGGTCCGACCACCCAGGCGAAGGAGACGACCGCGCGCGTGTTCACCACGTCGGCCGGTCGGGCTCCTGAGAAGTTGAGCTGGGCGAACAGCAGTGAGATGCCCACTCCCGCCGGGGCTCCCAACGTGACGAGCCCGGCCACGACGACCGGCAACGAAGGCGTGGAGAGGAGCAGCAGCGCCATGGCCACGCCCAGCACCCCGCACGCCAGCATCGGGCCCAGGTAGTCCTGATGGCGGTCGGCATACACCGGCAGCGCCAGCGACGCGACGAAGCCGCTGGCGTTGTACGCCGCGAGCACCCAACCGACCTCGCTGGCGGAGGCGCCGAAGACCGCCACCAGAAGCAGCGCCAGGGCCGGGTTCAGCAACGCGAACTGCAGCCCCGACAGCAGTGCCGACGACGGGACGAGAGCGCGCCTCACGGAGGCATTCTCGACCCTGCGCTCAGGGCACCATCCAGCTGAGCACCGGGGTCGCCTGCAGCCCGACGATCACGCACATCAGCAGGAGCATCACCAGGCTCCAGCCGATGACCTTGCGGAAGATGTCGCCTTCCTTGCCGGCCATCCCCACCGCGGCGGCTGCGATGGCGAGGTTCTGCGGGCTGACCATCTTGCCGAGCACGCCGCCCGACGAGTTCGCCGCCGCCATCAGCACCGGGTCGAGCCCGGCGTCCTTGGCCGTCTGCACCTGGAGGGCGCCGAACAGGGCGTTGGACGAGGTGTCCGAGCCGGTCACCGCGACCCCGATCCAGCCCAGGATCGGGGAGAGGATCGCGAAGATGCCGCCCGCTCCGGCCAGCCAGGTGCCGAGCGAGGTGGTCTGGCCGGACAGGTTCATCACGTACGCGAGCGCCAGCACCGCCATCACCGTGACGATCGCGGTGCTCAGCTCGACGTACGTCTGGCCGTAGGCACGCACCGCGTCACGGGCAGGGACACGAAGGATCAGCGCCGTGATGATGCCGGCGATCACCATCAGGGTGCCGGCGGCCGCCAGCCAGTTGAAGGTGTACATGGTCGAGCTGACCGGGACGCCCTTGGAGTTGACCACGTGCAGGCCGGGCCAGCTGAAGATGTAGGTGAACGGTTCCTTGGCCAGGAAGTCCTTGACCGCCGGCAGGTTGACGATCGAGAAGATCGCGATGATCACGACGTACGGCGCGTAGGCCTTCGCGACCTCCACCGGGGTGTCCTCGAGGGTGGGTGGGGCCTCGGCAGCGTCGCCGGACCCACTTGTCCCGCCGGAGGCGACCGGCACGCGCGCGTCAGCGTCGTCGGCGACCAGCACCTCGCTGGGCTGCCACACCCGCAGGAGCAGCACGACGGCGGCCGCGGAGACCAGCGAGGCGATGATGTCCGCGAGCTGCACCGAGACGTAGTTCGCCGACGCGAACTGGGCGAGGCCGAAGGCGGCACCGGCCACGAGCGCGGCCGGCCAGGTGCGGGCGAGCCCACGCCGGCCGTCGACGACGAAGACCAGGATCAACGGCACCACCACAGCGAGGATCGGGGTCTGCCGGCCCACCATCGAGCCGAGCCCGTCGACGGTCAGCCGGGGGTCGTCGCTGGCGCCCGAGGTGACCGTGGCCAGGGTGACGATCGGCGTCGCGAGGGCTCCGAACGCCACGGGGGCCGTGTTGGCGATCAGTGCGGTCGCGGCGGCCTTGAGCGGGTTGAAGCCCAGTGCCATCAGCATCACCACGGTGATCGCCACCGGTGTGCCGAAGCCGGCCAGCGCCTCGAGCAGGGCACCGAAGCAGAAGGCGATGATGATCGCCTGGATGCGCTGGTCGGCGCTGACCTTCTCGAAGGAGCGGCGCAGGACGTCGAAGTGACCCGAGGCGACCGTGAGGTTGTAGACCCAGATCGCGTTGATCACGATCCACAGGATCGGGAAGAACCCGAAGGCGGCGCCCTCGGTGCCGGCCAGCAACGCCTGGCCGACCGGCATCGAGAACAGGACGACTGCGACCAGCAGCGCGACCACGAGGGAGATCACCCCGGCGAGCCACGCCTTCAGGCGCAGGCCGCCGAGCAGCACGAACAGCGTGAGCAGGGGAATCGCGCCACAGAGCGCACTGAGCGCGAGCGAGTTGCCGACGGCCTGGGGGTCTTGCTGGAACATCAGTTCTCCCGAGAGTGGTGAGGATGAGCGTCAGCCGGGATCGGCCGTGAGACCTGCGGCCTCGATGCCGGCCACCGCCGCGGCCTCGTCGTTGTCGGAGGTGTCGCCGGTGACGCCGACCGCACCGAGCAGGGTGCCGTCCCCGGCCTTGACGAGCACACCGCCGGGCACCGGGACGAGGCTGCCGCCGACGGCGTGGGTGACCGCGGCGACGAAGTAGGGCTGCTGCTCGGCGCGCGCCATGATCGAGCGCGAGCCGAGGCCCAACGAGATCGCACCGTGGGCCTTGCCGAAGCCGATCTCGAAGCGCTTGGTCGAGGACCCGTCCTCACGCTCCACCGCGACGACGTGGCCGCCCGAGTCGAGCACGACGACCGTCATCGGCTTGAAGCCCGCGGAGGCGGCGTGCGCCCGGGCGCCGGCGATGATCGTCCGCGCCGTCTCCAGGTCGAGGGTGTCGCTCATGCGTCGTTCCTCTCGCCGTGCTCGCGCTGCTTGTGGCGTGCCCGCTGCCGGTGCAGGATCGGCTCGGTGTAGCCGCTGGGCTGCTCCCGTCCCTCGAGGACCAGGGCCCGCGCCGCGGCGAAGGCGTCGCCGTCGAAGTCCGGTGCCATCGGGATGTAGGAGTCGTCGCCCGCGTTCTGCTCGTCGACGACCTTGGCCATCCGGCGCAGCGTCTCCTCGACCTGCTCGGTGGAGACCACGCCGTGGTGCAGCCAGTTGGCGACGTGCTGGGAGGAGATCCGGCACGTGGCGCGGTCCTCCATCAGCGGTTCGCCGGTGATGTCGGGGACCTTGGAGCAGCCCACGCCGGCATCGACCCAGCGGACGACGTACCCCAGCAGGCTCTGGCAGTTGTTGTCGATCTCGGCCTGGCGGTCCTCCTCCGACCACGCGTCCGGGTCGCCCAGGGGTACGACGAGCAGGTCGTCGCGCTCACGACGGCGGCCGTCGTGCTGGAGCTCCTCCTGGCGGGCGCGCACGTCGACCTGGTGGTAGTGCAGCGCGTGGACCGTCGCCGCCGTGGGGGAGGGCACCCAGGCACAGCTGGCGCCGGCCTCGGGGTGGCCGATCTTCGCGTCGTACATGGCCGCGAGGCTGTCCGGCGCGGGCCACATCCCCTTGCCGATCTGGGCACGGCCGAGCAGCCCGCACTCCAGGCCGATGTCGACGTTGAGGTCCTCGTAGGCCTGGATCCAGGTCTCGGACTTCATGTCGTTCTTGCGGACCATCGGACCGGCGTGCATCGAGGTGTGGATCTCGTCGCCCGTGCGGTCGAGGAAGCCGGTGTTGATGAAGGCCACCCGCTCGCGGGCCTGCGCGATGCACGCCTTGAGGTTGAGCGAGGTACGTCGTTCCTCGTCCATGATCCCGACCTTGATCGTCAGGCGGGGCAGCCCGAGCAGCTCCTCGACGCGGCCGAACAGCTCCACGGCGAAGGCGACCTCGTCGGGACCGTGCATCTTGGGCTTCACGACGTACATCGAGCCGGTCCGGGAGTTGGCCCGCTCGGTCCGGCCCTGCAGGTCGGGGAGGCTGCCGAGCGCGGTCATCACCGCGTCGAGGATGCCCTCGGGCACCTCGTTGCCGTCACCGTCGAGCACGGCGTTGCTCGTCATCAGGTGCCCGACCTGGCGGATGAACAGCAGCGACCGCCCGCGCAGCGTGACCTCGTCGCCGTCGGGTCCGGTGTAGCTGCGGTCGGGGTTCATCGCGCGGGTGAAGGTCTCACCGCCCTTGGTGACCTCCTCGGCGAGGGTGCCGTCCATCAGGCGCAGCCAGTTGCGGTAGCCGAGCACCTTGTCGTCGGCGTCGACGGCGGCGACGGAGTCTTCGAGGTCCATGATCGTGGAGATCGCGGACTCGACCAGCAGGTCCATGACCCCGGCCGCGTCAGTGGCGCCGATCGAGCTCTCGGGATCGATCTGGATCTCGACGTGCAGGCCGTGGTGCACGAGCAGGACGGCCTCGGGGGAGTCCTGGGGTCCGCGGTACCCGACGAGCTGGGTGGGGTCGGCCAGTCGGACGACGTCGTCCTTGACCGTCGCCGCGAGCCCGTCGCCGTCCACGGCGTACGACGAGACGTCGGCGTGCGAGTCGGACGCCAGCGGGAAGTGGTCGTCGAGGAAGGCGCGCCCCCGGGCGATCACCTCGTCGCCGCGGACCTGGTTGTACTCCTCACCGGGAGCGAGGTCGCCCTCGCGCGGGACCAGGTCACTGCCGTAGAGCGCGTCGTAGAGCGAACCCCACCGGGCGTTGGCCGCGTTGGTGGCGAAGCGCGCGTTCAGCAGGGGTACGACGAGCTGCGGGCCGGCGATGCGGGCCACCTCGTCGTCGACGTCGGAGGTGGTGACCGCGACGTCGTCCGGCTCGTCGAGCAGGTAGCCGATCTCGCGCAGGAAGGCGGTGTAGGCCTCCGGGTCGGGACGGCCCGGGTGGTCGTGGTGCCAGGCGTCGAGCCGCTGCTGCAGGTCCTCGCGGCGAGTCAGCAGCTCGCGGTTGCGCGGCGCGAGGTCGCGGACGAGGTCGCCGAAGCCGTCCCAGAAGGCAGCCGGATCGAGCCCCGACCCGGGGAGGGCCTCCTCCTCGACGAAGCGATGGAGGGCGGCTGCGATGTCGAGACCGCCTGCCCGAACGTGCTGGTCCACGGGACTCCCTGGGTGCGATGTGCGCATGGTCACTAGAGACCGTCCCCGTCTTGGGAAACTAGGAAACCCCGCCGGCTGTGTCAACCGGGGAGCATCCGCTCCAGCAGTCCGGTGAGCGCCCGGCGGTCCTTGGGGGCGAGGGGGCTCGTGGTCGGCTCGAGGGCCCCCGCGGGAGCGCTGACCGGATCGTGCTCGTGCCCTGACGTCGTGGGCTGCCCTACCGTCCGTGTCGATCGGTCAGCCGGTCGAGGACCAGCCGCAGCGGCGGCCAGGCCTGTCGACCGAGACGGGTCACGGCGTACGCCGTCATCAGCACTCCCGGACCCGGAAGCGGGAGCACGCGCACTTCGGACCTGGTCGGCCGGCCCAGCGGCAGCAGGCCCACGCCGTGACCTGACGCGATCAGGTCCTCGACGAGGTCGAGGCTGTCGATCGAGTGGCTGATCTTCGGGGTGAACCCTGCCAGCTTCCCCAGGGTCCTCACGGCCTCGGCATCGGCGGTGTTGCGCGAGTTCACGATCCAGGGGAGCCGACCCCAGGCGGCAAGGTCGGCCGGCCCCGTCGCACCCGACTCCGAGGGGACGCCGAGACCCCACGGCACCGTCCACAGCGGCACCCCCTCCAGCACGTCCGGCATCGAGGCCGGCGCGAGGTCGTAGTCGTAGCTGAGGCCGAGGTCCAGGTCGTCGTCCTCGAGCAGGGCGAAGGTCTCCAGCGGCTCGTACTCGTTGATCACCACCGAGACCAGGGGATGTGACCGCTCGAGGTCGGCCATCACGGGGAGCAGCGAGGTGCGGATCGCCGTGGCGAATCCGCCCGCCCGCACGACACCCGCAGGCTCGGCGTCCGGGTCGAGGTCGCTGCGCGCCGCGTCGACGGCCGCCAGGATGGTCACCGCATGGTCGGCCAGACGGCGCCCGGCCGGTGTCAGCCGGACCCTGCGGCCGTCGGGTTCGACGAGGGCGGTGCCGGTCTCGCGGGCCAGGGCCGCGAGCTGCTGGGAGACCGTCGAGGTCGTCAGCCCGTTGGCCTCGGCCACCGCCCGCATCGAGCCCAGGCGGCACAGCTCGAGCAGCAGGTGGAGACGGCGCACGTCCATGCCCGCCATTGTTCGTGATCACTGAACGGTATGTCCATCGGATTCACGTGGACGCGAACGGTTTTCTGGCCTTCACTGGACCCATGACCACCTCGACCACGTCCCTGAGCGGGGCCCGCACCGGCGCCCTGATGGCGATGTGCTCGATGCTCACCGTCCAGATCGGGCTCGGTGTCTCGGTGGGACTGATCGGTGACCTCGGCGCCGAGGGCACCGCCTGGCTGCGGTTGCTCTGGGCGGGTGCGATCTTCCTGGTCGTCGGGCGCCCCTGGCGGCTCCGACTGACGAGGTCCGCCCTGACCTCGGGCGTCGTGCTCGGGATCGCGACGGCCGGCGTCACGCTGCTGTTCATGGGGGCCATCGCACGGCTCCCGCTCGGCATGGCCAGCGCCCTGGAGTTCCTCGGCCCGCTCGGTGTCGCCGTCGCACGCGGCAGCGGCCGCGGGCGCCTGCTGTGGCCCGCGCTCGCAGCGGCCGGCGTGGTGCTGCTCACCGAGCCGTGGACCGGTTCCGCGGACCCGGTGGGCGTGGCCCTCGCGCTGGGAGCCGCCCTGTGCTGGGCGACCTACATCGTCTTCACGCAGCGTGTGGGCGACCAGGTCTCCGGCGTCGGCGGCCTGGCCATCTCGATGCCGGTGGCGGCCGTGGTCGCCTCCCTCGTCGCGGGACCCGCGACGCTGGGTCGGATGACCCCCGAGCTCTGGCTGGTGGGCCTCGGGCTGGCCCTGCTGCTGCCCGTCGTGCCCTTCACCCTCGAGCTGCTCGCCCTGCGGCGCCTGAACACCGCCGCCTTCGGCACCCTGATGAGCCTGGAGCCGGCGTTCGCGCTGCTCGTGGGCCTGGTCCTGCTGGGACAGGTGCCGAGCCTGCTCTCGGTGCTCGGGATCGGCTTCGTGGTGGCTGCGGGCGTGGGCGCGGAGCGTTCGGGCGCGCGATCGGACGGCCCCGTCGCTACGCTTCCCGAGTGCCCGCCCGTCACGACTCCAGCCTGAGCCTGGGCTGATCGGTGGCCGACTGCGTCTTCTGCGCGATCGTGGCCGGTACGACGGCCGCCTCGGTGGTGTGGAGCGACGACGACTTCGTCGCCTTCCTCGACGCGCGGCCGCTGTTCAAGGGACACACGCTGCTCGTCCCGCGCACCCACGTGGTGACCCTGCCCGACCTGCCCGCGGACCTGCGTGACGGGTTCCTGGCCGCGGCGCAGCGGCTGGCGCAGGCGATGGTCGACGGACTCGGGGCGCAGGGCTCCTTCGTGGCGATGAACAACACCGTCTCCCAGTCGGTGCCGCACCTGCACTGCCACGTCGTACCGCGCACGAAGGGTGACGGCCTGCGCGGCTTCTTCTGGCCGCGCACCAGGTACGACGACGACGCGGAGCGGGACAGCTGGGCGACCCGGTTGAACGCCGCACTACAGTGACCGCCGGCCCTTGGTGGGCCCAGCCGAGCAGCAGGAGGAATTCGAATCATGGGTCGCTTCGACGGACGGGTGGCGATCGTCACCGGCAGCGCACGCGGGATCGGGGCCGGCATCGCCCGGCGCTTCGCCGAGGAAGGCGCTTCCGTGGCCGTCCTCGACCTCGACGAGTCGCAGGCCGCTGCCACGGCGGCCGACCTGCCGCTGCAGGGTGACGCCAAGGCCGTCGGCATCGGGTGCAACGTCTCCGACGGCGCCTCGGTCGAGGCCGGCGTGGCCCGGGTGCTCGAGGAGCTCGGCGGGGTGCACATCCTGGTCAACAATGCCGGGATCACCCGCGACAACCTGCTCTTCAAGCTCAGCGAGGACGACTGGGACTCGGTGATGAACGTCCACCTCAAGGGTGCGTTCCTGATGAGCAAGGCCGTGCAGAAGACGTTCGTGGACCAGAAGTACGGGAAGATCCTCGGCCTCTCCAGCGTCTCGGCCAACGGCAACCGAGGACAGGCCAATTACTCCGCGGCCAAGGCCGGTGTCCAGGGCTTCACCCGCACGCTCGCCCTCGAGCTCGGCAAGTTCGGAGTGAACGTCAACGCGATCGCCCCAGGGTTCATCGCCACCGAGATGACCGACGACACCGCGCGTCGCCTCGGCCTCGACGTGGAGGAGTTCCGGGCCATGAACGCCGAGGCCAACCCGGTCAAGCGGGTGGGCCACCCCGAGGACATCGCTGCAGCGGCTGCGTTCCTCTGCAGCGACGAGGCGTCGTACATCACCGGGCAGACGCTGTACGTCGACGGCGGCGCGAAGATCTGAGCCGGAAGTCCGTCCAGTGAAATCTCCAGCACGCCGGGCGAGCGCTGCGCAGATCGTGTCGCCCCCTTTGTCATGCTGACGCCCATGACCCCCGCCGCACCAGCCCGCGGATCCAGGCTCCGGTCCACCCGCTTCCTCGTCGCCCTGCTGGCCGTGAGCCTCAGCCTGGTGCTGGCGGCGTGCGGGCACGGCCAGAAGAGCCAGTCCAGCTCGACGAAGCCGCAGTCCCAGCCGGTCCAGGGCGGCGAGAAGCTCGCGGCCGTGTGGCCGCTCACCGGGCAGCCGGTCACGGGAGCCACGCCACGACGCCCCGTGCTGGTGGCGAAGATCGACAACAGCTCCGACAGCCGTCCCCAGATCGGCCTGCGCAAGGCCGACCTGATCACCGAGGAGCTCGTCGAGGGCGGCATCACCCGGCTCGCGGTCTTCTTCTACCAGCAGCTGCCCGACGTCGCCGGTCCGGTGCGCTCGATGCGAGCCTCCGACATCGGGATCGTCAAGCCGGCCCACGCCGTCATCGTCGCCAGCGGAGCGGCCCCGCCCACGCTGGCGCGCCTGCGGTACAACCACATCACCTTCTTCGGTGGCGGGGGACCGGGCTACTACCGCGACAACAGCCGGATCGCGCCGCACAACCTGATGGTCCACATGGGTCCGCTGGCCAGGTCGGTGCGGAAGAAGGCGATCGTGCCCGCGAGCTACCTCCCGTGGGGAAAGGAGTCGGACTTCACCAGTGCCGTTCCGGCGACCAACCTCCGGGCGATGTTCAGCCGGTCCTCGACCACGGTGTGGAAGTTCCAGGGCGGGAAGTACGTCAACACCAACAGCAACGCCGCGCAGGGCGACCGGTTCAACCCCGACTCGGTGCTGGTGCTCCGAGTGCGTGAGGGCGACGCGGGCTACCGCGACCCGGCCGGGAACCCCGTGCCCGAGACCCTCTACTTCGGCAAGGGCCCCGCGCTGCTGTTCCACGGCGGCAAGGTCGAGCGCGGCACCTGGACGAAGAGGTCGCGCCAGACGCCGGTGAAGCTCAGCACCGCGGCCGGTGCGATGAAGGTGCCGGCCGGGCACGTGTGGATCGAGCTGGTCCCGATGAACCGGTTCGGTGGCCGGGTCACCTTCAGCAAGTAGGGCTCAGGGCTCCGGCACGGGGTCGTTGAGGGTGATGCCCTGCTCGGCGAGCGCACGGATGCCCTCGAGGATGAACGCGATCGCGGCCTCGATGCGCGCGACCGCGGCCTTCGGGTCCGGCGCGGTCGAGACGCTCTCACCCGCGGCCGACATCGCGCCGAAGAAGATCCGGCTGAAGGTCTGCTTCATCGCGTCGTCCAGCTCGTAGGTCGAGGCCTCGAGCACCGAGCCCACGATGTCCTGCACGATGCCGTACGACGAGCGCTCCTCCTGCTCGCGGAACCGCTCGTACCCCAGGATCGCCGGACCCTCCTGGATGACGATGCGCTGGTAGGTGGGCTCCTGCACCACGTCGAGGAACGCCTTCAGGCCGGCGAGGGCCTTCTGCCACGGATCGCTGGTCCCGCGGAGTGCGTCGCGGATCTTGCGTGAGGCGTCGTCCTCCACGGCGGCGAAGACCGCCTCGAAGAGGGCCTGCTTCCCGCTGAAGTGGTGGTAGAGCGCGCCCTTGGTCAGCCGCGCGTCGGCCACGATCGCGTCCAGGCTGGTGCCGCCGTAGCCGTGCTCGCTGAACTGCCTGCTGGCCACCTCGACCAGCGCCCGCTTGGTCGAGCCGGAGAACTGCTGGCGTCGCGTCGCCCCACCCACCTTGGTGCCCACCTTCGGCAGGCTGGTGAGCAGCTTCTCGGCGTGCGAGCGGGTCATCCGGGCAGTGTAGGGGCGGTGTGGGTCAGGTCACGCGCGTCAAAGGTGCTTTCCCATGGCGCGATGTACATACTGAGAGTACGTACTCACAGTATGTGAGCCAGAAAGGTGAACACCATGACCTGGAACGCCTTCCATCACCGCGGGGACGTCCTGCGCGACGTGGTCGAGACCGCTGACCGCCGGCGCGACGGGATCCTCCCGCTCGACGTACCCGGCGTCGCGGAGCTGTTCGACGACGAGACCGACCTGATCGGGGCGCTGCTGCTGAAGTGGCACGCCCGACTCTCCGCCAACATCGAGCGCGCCCTGGCGCAGGAGCCCACGGACCTCGAGTCCGCGGTGTGCGCCGCCTGGCGCCGGACCGCCGAGCAGATGCCCGGGGTGCGGATGGTCGCCGACCGTGCGACCGCGCTCGACACCAGCGAGGAGCTGGCTGCCGCGATGCAGCGGGCTCGCCGCGCCGAGCGGGCCCACCTCGCCCGCGCGGCCGGCCTGGCCAACGACGCCTCGGAGCGGGCCATCGCCGCCGGTGCGCGCATCGAGCAGCAGGCCCGCGAGGACCTGCCGGTGCCCGCGCCCGTGGCGAACGCACAGGACCGCGAGTCCTTCGTCCGGCGCATCAAGGCGGTGCTCGCCGCCTGACCCCCTGAGCCGACGAGCCCCAGGCCCGGTGCGGCCCTCCCTCCGCACCTCTCCCTCCCTCCCCGGCCTGGGGCTCGTCCGATCACCGGCCGGTGTTCGGGTCAGGTTCGGATGAGTCCGGCTTGTCGGGTCCGTCTGGTTCCAGGGCTAGGATGCCTCGGTGACCACCAGCCAGCCGCCGGGTCTCGGGACCGATGTCCTGGAGGACACCCGTGTCGACGAGAGCGTCCAGACCACGGACAACGGCGACCACGAGCGCCTGTCCCACTACGTCCCCAAGGACAAGCTCACCGAGGCGATGGTCAACGGCACCCCGGTCGTCGCGTTGTGCGGCAAGGTCTGGGTGCCCAGTCGCGACCCGGAACGGTTCCCGGTCTGCCCCGAGTGCAAAGAGATCTGGGCCAGCATGCGTGAAGGGAAAGACTCCGAATGACCCGCCTCCGCCCGGCCGCGCTCGTCGCTGCCCTGGTGTCCCTGTCCGCCCTGGCCTGGCAGGTCCCCGCTGCGACCGCACAGCCGGTGGCCGCCTCCTCGGCCGGCCCCGCGCGCGTGAAGTGCCTGCACCCGGCAGACCGGACCACCCCGAAGTGGCGCAGGTACGACGACGGCCAGGCCAGCCGGGCCAATGTCGCCGCGCTTCCCGCGTCCCAGACCACGCGCCGCGCCTTCATCCGCGAGGTCGAGCCGGTGCTGACCGGCGCCGTGGTGATCCCGACCTACGTGCACGTGATCAAGGGCAAGCGCCGTGGCGAGCGAAACCCGATCAGTCGCGCCGGCGTGAGCAGGCTGATCCAGATCCTCAACAACGGGATGGCGGGCCGGCAGAGCTCGCTCAGCAAGGCCACCCGCTACCGCTTCACCATCAAGCACGTGGACTTCCACCGCAACGAGGGCTGGTACCACGCCTACTTCTTCGGCCCGCGTGACCAGAAGATGCGCCGCAAGCTGCACCGCGGCGGTGCCCGCACCCTGAACCTCTACATCAACGGCGGCGGCCCCAAGGGCCAGCCGGTCCTCGGCTGGAGCCGGTTCCCGTGGCAGTACGCCGGCGCGCCGAAGCTCGACGGCGTCACGGTCAACGTGGCGGGCCTGCCGGGTGGCCGCGCCGTCGGCTACAACCTGGGCGACACCGTGATCCACGAGACCGGGCACTGGCTGGGCCTGCTGCACACCTTCCAGGACGGCTGCGAGGGATCGGGCGACCAGGTCGCCGACACCCCGGCCGAGGCCGAGCCCAGCTTCTACTGCCAGACCACCCGCGACACCTGCACCTCTCCCGGCCTGGACCCGGTGCACAACTTCATGGACTACTCCTACGACAGCTGCATGAACATGTTCACCGTCGACCAGGCCCGGCGGATGGATGTCGCGTACGTCAAGTGGCGGCTGCACGGATAACCAGTGCCCTCCGGTCCCTCCTCCCCGTCCGACCGCCAGCCCCAGCTCGACGAAGCACCGCACGAGACGCCTCAGCTCGACCTCTCCCCGGCCTACCCAGACCGGGCAGCCTGGGGGACGGCCACGAGGTTGCGCGCGTGGCAGGCAGCGGCGCTGTCGTCGTACTTCGAGCGCGACCCGCGTGACTTCCTGGCCGTGGCGACACCCGGTGCCGGCAAGACCACCTTCGCCCTGACCGTCGCGGCGGAGCTGCTCGCCCGCAGGGTGGTCGAACGGATCACGGTGGTGGCCCCGACCGAGCACCTGAAGACCCAGTGGGCCGAGGCGGCGGCCAAGGTCGGCATCCCGCTGGACCCCAGCTACTCGGGGCGGCGAGGGCGCACGAGCAGCGACTACGTCGGGGTGGCGCTCACCTATGCCGGCGTGGCCGCCAACCCGCTCGCGCACCGGATCCGCACCGAGCGCTTCAACACGCTGGTGATCCTCGACGAGGTCCACCACTCGGGCGACGCCCTCTCCTGGGGCGAGGCGGTGCGTGAGGCCTTCGAGCCCGCGCGTCGGCGGTTGGCGCTCACCGGCACGCCGTTCCGCTCCGACGTGAACCCGATCCCGTTCGTCACCTACGCGCCCGGCGACGACGGTGTGCCGCGCTCGGTGGCGGACTTCACCTACGGCTACGCCCACGCGCTGGCCGACCACGTCGTGCGACCGGTGCTGTTCCTGGCCTACAGCGGGCAGATGCAGTGGCGGACCAGTGCCGGTGACGAGGTTGCCGCACAGCTGGGGGAGCCGCTGACCAAGGACCTCACCGCCCAGGCGTTGCGCACCGCGCTCGACCCGGCCGGGGCCTGGGTCCCTGCTGTGCTCGCGGCCGCCGACCGACGGCTCACGGAGGTGCGCCGCCACGTGCCCGATGCCGGTGGCATGGTCATCGCGACCGACCAGGACTCGGCGCGTGCCTACGCCAAGCTGCTGACGACGGTGGCGGGGGAGAAGCCGACGGTCGTGCTCTCGGACGAGAAGGCCGCCTCCCGCAAGATCGCGGAGTTCACCGAGTCCGACTCCCGGTGGCTGGTGGCCGTCCGGATGGTCTCCGAGGGCGTGGACGTGCCTCGGCTCGCGGTCGGCGTCTATGCGACGACCACCTCGACGCCCCTGTTCTTCGCCCAGGCGGTCGGTCGGTTCGTGCGAGCCCGTGCACGCGGCGAGTCGGCCTCGATCTTCCTTCCCTCCGTGCCGGCGCTGCTCGGGCACGCGGCGCAGCTGGAGCTGGAGCGCGACCACGTGCTCGGGCGCCGGATCCGCGACGAGGACGACATCTTCGCGGCGGAGGAGGCCCTGCTTCGTCGCGCCGAGGAGACGCAGTCGACCGCGGACGAGCCGGCGCTGCCCTTCCAGGCGCTGGGTTCGCAGGCCACCTTCGACCGCGTGCTGTACGACGGCGCGGAGTTCGGCCACGCCGGTGAGGTGCACGTCGGGTCCGAGGAGGAGATGGACTTCCTGGGTATCCCTGGACTCCTCGAGCCCGACCAGATGCGCGACCTGCTGCGCCACCGGCAGAGCGAGCGAGCGCGTCGACGTACGACCGAGGCGGCGCAGCCGCGTGAGGTGAGCACCCACGAGCAGCTCGCCCAGATGCGCCGGGAGCTCAACGGCCTGGTCGCGGCGTGGTTCCACCGCACCGGCCAGCCGCACGGCGTCACGCACGCGGCCCTGCGCAAGGAGTGCGGCGGTCCGGCCGCCGCGGCCGCCAACGCCATCCAGCTGGAGAAGCGGATCGAGAAGATCCGCGACTGGGCGACGCGGAGCTAGCTGGACAGGGTCGACAGCAGGGGCAGCACCCGGTGCGGCACCTGGGTGGCCAGCGCGATCACCGTCGAGCAGCGCACGATCCCCTCGTGCGCGAGCACGCGGTCGATCACGCGCTGCAGGTCGGTGTTGGAGCGGGCCACCACCCGGCACCACATGTCACCCGGGCCGGTGATGGTGCAGGCCTCGAGGAGCTCCGGGATGGTCGCGAGGTGCTGCCCGACCGCGTCGTGGCCACCCTGGATGACCGGGCCCTGGCGGATCTCGAGGGTCAGGAACGCCGTCACCGGGTGGTCCAGGGCGGCCGGCTCGAGATCCGGGCCCCAGCCGGAGATGACGCCCGTGGACTGCAGCCGGTCAAGACGCGCCTGCACGGTGCCCCGGGCGACGCCGAGCCGACGGGAGGCCTCGAGCACACCCACGCGCGGCTCGGCAGCGAACAGCTCGATCACCTTGCGGTCGAGTTGGTCCACGATGTGCCTCCGGAGTAGTCAATGTGTCCAACGTGTCGGCCAACTGTTGCACAGATTGTCGTCTCCACCCATCCTGACTCCATGAGCTCGCTGACCCCCGAAGAGATCCGCGCGGACCTGACCCTCGACCAGCTGCACCAGCTCGTGGGCCTGGTGGAGTACGACGAGGACAAGGACGTCTTCCCCGTCACCGGATGGGACGCGATCGTCTTCGTCGTCGGCAACGCGACCCAGACCGCGCACTACTACCAGTCCGCGTGGGGGATGGAGCTGGAGGCCTACTCCGGACCGGAGAACGGCAACCGCGACCACAAGTCCTTCGTGCTGCGGTCGGGCTCGATCCGGTTCGTGATCAACGGCGCGGTCGACCCCGACAGCGCGCTGGCCGACCACCACCGCCGGCACGGCGACGGTGTCGTCGACATCGCCCTCGAGGTGCCCGACGTCGACAAGTGCATCGCGCAGGCCATCCGCGCCGGCGCCACCGTGGTCCGCGAGCCCGAGGACCTCAGCGACGAGCACGGCACGGTCAGGATCGCCGCCATCGCGACGTACGGCGAGACCCGGCACACGCTGATCGACCGGTCACGCTACGAGGGGCCGTACCTGCCCGGCTACCGGCAGGCCCGGAGCACCTGGGTCAAGCGCGAGGGCGAGCCGAAGCGTCTCTTCCAGGCCCTCGACCACATCGTCGGCAACGTCGAGCTCGGCCACATGGACGAGTGGGTGGAGTTCTACAACAAGGTCATGGGCTTCACGAACATGGCCGAGTTCATCGGCGACGACATCGCGACCGACTACTCGGCGCTGATGAGCAAGGTGGTCGCCAACGGGAACCACCGGGTGAAGTTCCCCCTCAACGAGCCGGCCGTGGCGAAGAAGAGGTCGCAGATCGACGAGTACCTCGACTTCTACCGGGGCGCGGGCGCCCAGCACCTCGCGGTGGCCACCAACGACATCCTGGCCTCGGTCGACGCGCTGCGTGCGAACGGCGTGGAGTTCCTCGACACCCCGGACTCCTACTACGAGGACCCCGAGCTCCGCGCGCGCATCGGCAACGTGCGCGCACCGATCGAGGAGCTGCAGCGGCGCGGGATCCTCGTCGACCGCGACGAGGACGGCTACCTGCTGCAGATCTTCACCAAGCCGCTCGGCGACCGGCCCACGGTGTTCTTCGAGCTGATCGAGCGGCACGGGTCGCTGGGCTTCGGCAAGGGCAACTTCAAGGCGCTCTTCGAGGCCATCGAGCGCGAGCAGGACAAGCGCGGCAACCTCTGATCACGGCGCTGAAGTAGAACCTGTTCCAATCCGTGTGGTCGTGGTCACCGAACTACGACCATGCGCTCACGCCTCCGCCTGACCATCGCCCTCGTGGCGGCCGCGCTGCTGACGCTCGTCCTCGCGGGGTGTGGCCCGTTCGGCGGTGGTGCTCCGGAGCCGGTCGCATCGGTGCCCGCGCTCCAGGGCCGGACCACGGCCATCAAGCTCGACGCAGGATTCGCCGCCGCGCTGAAGAAGCTGAAGCTCACGCCGGGCACGATCGGCTCGGCCAGGCTGGTGAAGGGTTCGCTGATCTTCCCGATCACCGGCGGCAACGTCACGGTGTTCAAGCCCGGCGAGGTCTCGCCGTACGTCATCGGCCAGATCCAGCACGAGGGCTCGGGCCTCTCGCTGTCGGCTGGCGGTACCAAGGTCTCGCTGACCAACTTCAACGTCGATCCCGGCGCCTCGCGCGTGTACGGCGACGTGAAGGTCAACGGCAAGAAGGTCGTCGACAGCGCCTACCTGTTCAACCTCGACGGCCGCACCCTCAAGCCGCTGAAGACCCAGGGCAAGGTCGCGATCCTGACGGGCACCAAGGTCGAGATCTCGCCGGTGGCCGCGCCACTGCTCGACAAGACGTTCAAGACCAAGGCCGTGAAGCCCGGCCTGCTGGTCGGCATCGCCACGATCACCGTCAAGGTCCCGTAGGAAGGCTTCGCGGAACCGGTCAGTCGAGGTCGCCGACCAGGACGGCCTCGGCCTCCTCGCGCACCTCGATCTCCTCCGGCTCCTCGTGGTCGGCGGTCAGTGCGCGCGAGACGGTGCGCGCACCGGCGAGCAGGATGACCACGCCGACGGCGACGGAGATCGCGCCGAACCAGAAGGGCGCGTGCACGTGCACGTGCGGCGGCAGGCCGAACAGCTTGAGCGCGACGTAAGGGCCGATCGCGCCGCCGCAGAAGCGCACGAAGGAGTACGCCGCGGAGGCGACCGGGCGCTCGACGGGAGCCGCGCCCATCACGGCACCGGTGATCAGGGTGTTGTTGTTGCCGATGAACGCCCCCGACAGCACGATGCCGATGGCGACCACCGTGGGGTTGTCCGCCCAGAACGCCATCATGGCGAGGTCGGCGGTGAACAGCACCAGCGTGACGATGATCGCCGGGACGGTGCCGATCGCGCGCTCGACGTACGGCGCGACCACCACGGAGACGAAGGCGACCAAGAGGCCCCAGCCGAAGTAGATCCAGCCGATCTGGATGATCCCGGCGGCCGGCAGCGCGAACGGGCCGGCGGCGAGGATCGTGAAGAAGCCGATGTTGTAGAAGACCGCGGTCAGCGCCAGCAGCAGCAAGGGCTTGTGCTTCAGGGCGCGGAACGGGTCGGCGAGCGACGTACGCCGCCCGGTCGGCGGGGTCGTGGGCAGGAAGAAGGACGTGGCGACCAGCGCGATCAGCATCAGCACGGAGACGCCGAAGAAGGGCGCGCGCCACGAGTGCTCGCCGAGCAGGCCACCGATGAGGGGTCCGGATGCGATGCCGATGCCGAGCGCCGCCTCGAACAGGATGATCGCCTGGCCGGTCGAGCCGCGGGCGGACATCACGATGGTCGCCAGGGCCGTGGCGACGAACAGGGCGTTGCCCAGGCCCCAGCCGGCGCGGAAGCCGACGATGGCGCCGACGGAGTTCGAGGAGCCCGCGAGCGCCGCGAAGACGATGATCAGGACGAGCCCCGCGAGCAGGGTGCGCTTCGGGCCGATCCGGCTGGAGACGACGCCGGTGACCAGCATCGCGACGCCCATGATCGCCATGTAGCTGGTGAACATCAGCGAGACCTGGCTGGGCGTCGCCTGCAGCTGCACGGCGATCGACTTCAGGATGGGGTCGACGAGACCGATGCCCATGAAGGCGATGACGCAGGCGAAGGCGACGGCCCACACGGCGCGTGGTTGCTTGAGCATTTACTTCCTCTGCAGTAGGTCGGACAGGACGGAGACGGTGGTGGCGAGGTCGGCGGGGGAGTGCCCCGAGGCCTCGATCC
This sequence comes from uncultured Actinomycetota bacterium, assembly GCA_963794435.1. Classification (GTDB taxonomy): domain Bacteria; phylum Actinomycetota; class Actinomycetes; order Propionibacteriales; family Nocardioidaceae; genus Marmoricola. Next base: position 296,289 of record CAWCDX010000027.1, on the reverse strand, counting down.
GCTCGGCGACGAGGGCGGCGTTGCGACGGCGTACGTCCTCGAGCTGCTGACGACCGAGATCGGTCATCGAGACCAGGCTCGAGCGCGCGTCCCCGGGATGCGGCGTGCGCTGCAGCCAGCCCTTCTCGACCAGGCCGTTGACCAGCCCGGTCATCGTCGGCTGGCTGCACCGGTCGGCTGCCGTCAGGACGCTCACGGTGCTGGGACCCAGCTCGTCGAGCAGGCTGAGCAGCCGCGTGCTGGCCGCGGGGATGTCGGCGGTGTGCCGACGGACCTCCCGCACCAGGCGCGCGCTGAGCACGACGAGGTCGTTGCTCAGCTGCTGCACCCGCTCAGAGACGGCAGATTGGTTGACCACGTCCACCACATTACATAGGACGCCTATATATGTCTAGAAGGGTGGTCTGCCCGTCCCGCTGATCCGGAAGCGGCCCCAGGGGTCGACGTCGGTGAGCTTTCCGCGGGCCGCGCCGTGCGGGGTCGCCAGGGTGACCGCGTCGCCGGAGGCGTGCTCGGCCTGCAGGGCGTCGTCGGCGCCCACCCGGCCCCACCAGTGGTAGCGGCCGTCGATCGGCTCGAAGTGGCCGCGCAGGCGGACGGTGACCTCGGTGGAGCCGATCCGGGCGGGGCCGTCGTAGGACTCCTGCGGCCCATGAATCGGAAGAGTCATCAGGACTCCTTCACCAGGCGGAGTCGCCCGGTGCTGTCGACGCGTACGCCGTGCTCACGGGCGATCCCCTCGAAGGCGTGCCACACGAACTGGCTCAGGTGACGCGAGACCGCGGTGCGGCTCATCGTCTGGCGCCGCAGCCACCACTCGCCGGTCGAGAGTCCGAGGCCCACCAGGCCGTAGGCCCACGGCTCGGCGCCGCCGGAGTCGACGCCGAGGTCACGCAGCACGTCGCCGAGGGTGCGGGCCAGGGTGGCGGCGACCAGCTCCTTGCCGTCGGCCAGCGGGTCCTCGCTGTTGGGGTGGTCGACCAGGAGGAAGAAGACGTTGGGGTGCAGCGAGATCAGGGTGAGGTACGCCGTGCAGGCGCGGTCCACCCGCTCACGCAGGGGCCGCTCGCCGAGGAGGAAGGGCATCAGGCCGTCGATGACCTGGTGGGCGCCCCACCAGCCGACGGCGCGGTAGAGGTCGTCCTTGTCCTCGAAGTAGCGGTAGAGCACCGGCTTGCTGACTCCGGCCGACTCCGCGATCTGCGCGATGCTCGCAGCGGGGCCGTGCTCGTCGATGGCGGCGACGGCGGCCTCGACCAGCTCGGCGCGTCGATCGGCACGGTGCTGGTCCCAGCGCGTCGCGCGGCCGTCGTCCTTGACGTTGCGGGTCATGTGCCGCACAGTAGCCGATAACCGTTACCGGAAGTAACAGTTACTTTCGTTCAGGAGGCAGACGTGACCGCCACCCTCCCGTCCTCGACCGGGTCGACCGCTCTGGCGGAACGGCTGCTGCGTTCCTCGGCGCGGCACTCCTACGACCCCGAGGTCGACATCGACTGGGACGCGCCGATCGACCCGTCCCTGTGGGGGATGCAGCCAGAGCGGATGTCGCTCTACGGCACGCACCTCTGGGACCGGCTCAGCGAGGAGGAGCGGATCACCCTGTCCCACCACGAGGTCGCCTCGATCGCGAGCGTCGGGCTGTGGTTCGAGCTGCTGCTGATGCAGATGATGCTGCGCGACCTCTACGACGACGACCCCACCGGCGCGCACATGCAGTACGCGCTGACCGAGGTCGCGGACGAGTGTCGCCACTCGACGATGTTCGGCAAGTCGATCGGGCACTTCGGCGTGCCGGCGTACGGGCCGCCGCACAAGATCCACCGGTTGGGCAGGCTGTTCAACCACGTCGTGCGGGGGCCCAGCGCCTACGCCTCGATCCTGGTGGCCGAGGAGGTCCTCGACACCTGGCAGCGCGAGCTGATGAACGACGAGCGGGTGCAGCCGATCACCCGGATGGTGGCGCGGATCCACGTGCTCGAGGAGGCGCGTCACATGACCTTCGCCCGCGACGAGGTCAGGCGACAGATGGCGGGCATCTCCCGGTCACGGCTGGTGATCCAGCAGAACCTCACCGCCCAGACCTGCCTGATGGTCGCCCGCTCGCTGGTCAACCCGCGGGTCTACCTCTCCGTCGGCCTCGATCCGCGCGAGGCCCGGCGTACCGCGCTCGGCAACCCGCACTACCGCGCCACCATGCAGTGGATGGGCCAGAAGCCGCTCGCCTTCCTCCGCGAGAACCACCTGCTCCCCAAGAGCCAGGAGAAGGTCTGGCAGGCGTCCTTGCTGCTGGGCTGAGGTCGGCCGGTTTCCCATGCGGGGAACCCCATTTGTCGAAATCAAGGGAAACTTCCTGTGCGAGGAGGCAGCTTCCCTTCATCGCATGGGAAACCGTCACTCCCTGACCGTCACTCCCTCGCAGGCAGCACCCGCCCGCTCACCTCGCCGAGGGTGATCCGGCCGCCGCCGGTGCCGGCTGCGGTGGCGCGCAGGGTGACCTCGTCACCGTCCTCGAGGAAGGTGCGGCCGTCCGGCAGTGGTTCGCGGCCGCCCCAGCTCAGCTCCAGCAGGGACCCCCGCTGATCGGGCTCGTCACCGCTGATCGTGCCGCTGGCGAACAGGTCGCCGGTGCGCAACGAGGCACCGTTGACGGTCATGTGCGCGAGCATCTGGGCGGGTGACCAGTACATCGCGGCGTACGGCGGCCGGCTGACCACCTCGCCGTCGAGGACGACCTCGCAGTCGATGGCGTAGCCGGCCGGCTCGTCGACCACCAGGTACTCCAGCGGCGGCGGGTCCTGGCCGGGCAGCGGCACGCGCGCCGCCTCGAGCGCCGCCAGGGGGGTGACCCACGGGCTGATCGACGTCGCGAACGACTTGCCGAGGAACGGCCCGAGCGGGACGTACTCCCACGCCTGGAGGTCGCGCGCCGACCAGTCGTTGAGCAGGGTCACGCCGAAGACGTGGTCGGCGAAGGCACTTGTCGCCACGCGCGAGCCCTGCTCGCTCGGGACGCCCACGACGAACCCGAGCTCGGCCTCGAGGTCGAGCCTGCGGCTGGGCCCGTACGTGGGAGGAGCGCCCGACTCCGGTCTCTGGCCGCACGGCCGGACCACGTCGGTGCCCGAGACGACGATCGTCCCCGCCCGGCCGTGGTAGCCGATCGGCAGGTGCCGCCAGTTGGGCGTGAGCGGTTCGCTGTCGGGACGGAAGATCCGGCCGACGTTGGTGGCGTGCTGGAGCGAGCAGTAGAAGTCGACGTAGTCGGCGACCTCGAAGGGCAGGTGCAGCGTCACCTCCTCGAGCGGGATCGCCTCGGCATCCTCCGCGGCCGCAGCGATGCTCGAGCGCGCGAGTGACCACTGCTCGGGACCCAGGGCGAGGAAGGCGTTCAGCGAGCCGGTGAGCATCTCGTCGATCCCGGTCGCACGATGGGCGTCGACCACGGTGCCCCCGAGGCGCACCCCGACCCGCGGCCCGTGATCGGCCGTGGAGTAGACGCCGTAGGGGAGGTGGTCGAGCCCGTACCCTTCGAGACGCTCGCTGCGCTCGCTCCTCAGGGACCCGCTCACAGCAGCCCCAGCTCGACGAGGTCCTCGTGGACCTCCAGCACGGAGGCGGCGCTGAAGGACTCGAACCAGCGGCGGGTGCGGACGGCCTGGTCGGGGTCGTCGAGGAGCCGCATGACCAGCTCGGACGGATCCCCCTGCTCGAGCACCTCCTGGACCTCGGCGGTGGTGGCCCCGTCGAGGCTCGCGCGGGTGGCGCCGAGGACCTGCACGAAGCGGTCGTCGACGGCGCCCACGCACTTGAACGGAAGCTCCCGATCGAGCGCCGCCTCGATGGAGGTCGCATCGATGTCTCGCAGCTTGAGGTGGATCTCGCGTGCCGCGAGCTCGTCGAGCGCCGAGAACCAGCCGGCCGAGGGTGGCCCCACGGGGGACGGCGGCTCGGCGTAGACCACGACTCCCTCGAGCTCGTCGGCGAGGGAGTCCACGACCGAGACCAACCGACGCGCGTTGTGGGCGAGGTCCTCCTCGTCGCGCAGGGCGAACTCGAGGGCACGCAGGGACAGTCCCGCGGCACGGGTGACCCAGGTGACCGCGGGAGCGATCGCGCCCGCCCCGCCGGTGACGACGACGTTGACCTCGAGGGGTCCGATCGGGACGAGCGGGGCCAGGTCGGCGATCTTGGTGTCGCTGACGACAAAGCCGCCGACCAGGTCGGCGTACCCCTCCGCGTGGTGCTCGGCGTGCTCGGCCACCGCCTGCTCGAGGGGCGCGTTGCCAGGCGGGAAGATCACTGCGTCGTCGACGAGCGCGGTCAGGAACGGGGGCACCGGCACGGTTCCACGTTAGTCACACCGGACGTTAGGTTCGTCCCGTGGCTTACTACCGCTCCGTGGGAGACGTCCCGCGCACCCGGCACACCGCCCATCGCGACGACGCCGGTCGGCTCCGGTACGAGGAGCTGATGGGGGAGGAGGGCTTCTCCTCCGACTCCTCGCTGCTCTACCACCGCGGCGTGCCGTCGGCGATCGTGGACAGCCGGGTCTGGGAGCTGCCCGACCTGTCGACCACGCCCAACCACCCGCTGGTGCCGCGACACCTGAAGCTGCACGACCTGGACTTCGGGTCCCTGAGGAAGGACGAAGTCCTGTCTCGAAGGGCCGATCCCGTCACGGGGCGCCGGCTCGTCCTGGGCAACGGCGACGTGCGGATCAGCTACGTCGTCACCGGCGAGGACTCGCCGTACTACCGCAACGCCGTCGGCGACGAGTGCGTGTACGTCGAACGGGGGAGCGGCACCGTCGAGACGTCGTTCGGGGTGCTCTCCTACCGCACCGGCGACTACGTGCTGGTGCCGCGGGCGACGACCCACCGGTGGCGGCCGAGCGAGGAGAGCGCGCTCTACGCCATCGAGGCCAACAGCCACATCGCGCCGCCGAAGCGCTACCTCTCCAGGTTCGGGCAGTTCCTCGAGCACGCGCCGTACTGCGAGCGCGACCTGCACGGTCCGGGCGAGCCCCTCGTCGAGGACGGGACCGACGTCGAGGTGCTCGTCAAGCACCGCGGCAACGGACCCTCGGGCCTCGTCGGCACCAAGCTCACCTACGCCACCCACCCGCTGGACGTCGTCGGGTGGGACGGCTGCCTGTACCCCTACACGTTCAACGTCGAGGACTTCATGCCGATCACCGGCAAGGTGCACCAGCCGCCGCCGGTGCACCAGGTCTTCGAGGGCTACAACTTCGTGGTCTGCAACTTCTGCCCTCGCAAGGTCGACTACCACGAGCAGTCGATCCCGGTGCCGTACTACCACTCCAACGTCGACTCCGACGAGGTGATGTTCTACGTCGGCGGCGACTACGAGGCGCGCAAGGGCTCCGGGATCGGCCTCGGCTCGATCTCCTTGCATCCCGGCGGCTACGCCCACGGCCCGCAGCCGAGTGCGATCGAGGCCTCGATCGGGGTGGAGTACTTCGACGAGCTCGCGGTCATGGTCGACACCTTCCGGCCGCTCGAGCTCGGTGAGGGCGGGCGCTCGGTCGAGGACCCGGCATACGCCTGGACCTGGGCGGGGCGTTCCCGACAAGGTCCCGACGACGCCGTGTTCTCCAACAGCTGATGCCGACCTTCGTGGCCTTCCTGCGGGCCGTCAACGTGGGCAAGCGGAAGTACCCGATGGCCGAGCTGCGCGAGGCGCTGGCCGACGCCGGGTTCGAGGAGGTGGAGACCCACATCCAGACGGGCAACGTGCTGCTCCGCACGAGCCTGCGCTCGCGCGCGAAGGTGATCGCGGCGCTGGAGAAGGCGATGCGTGAGGACCGAGGCTTCGAGGTGCCGGTCGTGCTGCTCACGCCGGCCGAGCTCGTCGAGATGCACGCGGAGGCGGTGGAGCTGGCCGATGGGCGCACCCTCAAGGGCCACTACCTCAGCCTGCTGGCCGAGAAGCCGACCAAGGCGGGCAGCGAGGCCCTGGAGGCCCGCTCCGACGGCGGCGAGGAGATCCGGGTGGGTGCGCGCGCCGTGCACCTGATGCTGACCAGCAAGCCTTTCCACGAGGCGAAGACCGGCAACGCCGAGGTGGAGAAGCACCTCGGCGTCGCGACCACCCGTAACCTGACGGTCATCAGCAAGCTCGCCGAGAAGTGGGGTCCATGAGCGACGCGTCCAGTGCCGGTCTTCTCGGCCGGGAGTGGTGGCGGCATGCCGTCATCTACCAGATCTACCCCCGCTCGTGGTCCGACGCCGACGGCGACGGCCTCGGCGATCTCCGCGGCATCACCGCACGGTTGTCCCACCTCGCCGACCTGGGTGTCGACGCGGTCTGGCTCTCGCCGTTCTACCCCTCGCCCCAGCACGACGCGGGGTACGACGTGTCGGACTACCGCGACGTCGACCCGCGGTTCGGCACCCTCGCCGATGCTGACGCGCTCGTCGCCCGGGCCCACGAGCTGGGCCTGCGGATCATCGTCGACATCGTCCCCAACCACTCCTCCAGCGAGCACGCGTGGTTCCAGGAGGCGCTGGCGGCGGGCCGGGGGAGTGCGGCTCGGGCGCGGTACCTCTTCCGCGACGGTGGGGGCGAGGACGGCTCGACACCGCCCAACAACTGGCAGAGCGTCTTCGGTGGCCCCGCGTGGGAGCGCACCGACGACGGTCAGTTCTACCTGCACCTCTTCGACGTCAGCCAGCCCGACTTCGACTGGACCAATCCCGATGTCGGCGAGGAGATGGAGCGCACCCTGCGCTTCTGGTTCGACCGCGGTGTCGACGGCTTCCGCATCGACGTCGCCAACGGGCTGGTCAAGCAGGCGGGCCTGCCGGACCAACCTCCGCTGCGCGAGGGCGAGAACGAGCTGACCAGGGTCACCCCGATGTGGAACCAGCCCGGCGTCCACGACGTCTACCGGCGGTGGCGCCGGGTCGGCGACTCCTACGCGGTCGAGGACCAGGACGCTGACCGGATCTTCTGCGCCGAGTCGTGGGTCGATCCGGTGGCGGCGGCGGAGTACGTCCGCCCCGACGAGCTGCAACAGTGCTTCAACTTCAGCTTCCTGCTGACCCCGTGGATCGCGGCCGAGCTGCGCGACAGCATCACCCAGTCCCTCGCCGTGGTCGCGCCGTACGCCGCCGTCCAGACGTGGGTGCTCTCGAACCACGACGTCGTGCGGCACGCCACACGTCTGGGCTTCCCGCCCCGACGCGGCTCGCTCAACATGCCGGGCATCGGTGTCGGCGACCCGCAGCCCGACGCCGCGCTGGGGCTTCGTCGCGCGCGTGCGGCGACGACGCTGATGCTCGCGCTTCCTGGCTCGGCCTACCTCTACCAGGGCGAGGAGCTCGGGCTGCCCGACGCCACGGAGCTGCCCGACGACGTGCGCCAGGACCCCACCTGGGAGCGGTCCGGCCGCACCCACCGCGGGCGCGACGGCTGTCGGGTGCCCTTCCCGTGGGAGGGTGACGCGCCGTCGTACGGCTTCGGGCCGGGGGAGAGGACCTGGCTCCCGCAGCCCGAGGTGTACGGCGAGCTGGCCGTCGACCGCCAGAGCGGCGTGAAGGGCTCCACGCTCGAGCTCTACCGCGAGCTGCTGCGGCTGCGCCGGGCGCACGACCTCGGCCTGGGACAGCTGACCTGGGTGGAGGGGCTGCCGGAGCACGTCGTGGCGTTCGAGGTGACCTCGCAGCAGGGCGGCGCGGTGCGCGTCCTGGCCAACGTGGGCGGAGAGGCGGTCCCGCTCCCGGCGGGGTGGGAGGTCCTGGTGGCCTCCGAGGGCCTCAACGGCGGCTTGCCGACCGACGCGGCTGCGTGGCTGCGATCTTCTCCATGACGTCGCGGTTCCAGTCGTGCTCGCGGATGAGCCGGTAACGCTCCCTCGCCACCCGGATGTAGGCGTCGGCGCCGGTCTCCTGCTCACCCCGCACGCCGGCGTCGTCGATCAACGTGACCACGGGCGTGTACTCCTCGTCGAACCAGCGCCGCGCCATCGTCTCCTTGTCGAACCAGTCACCCTCGCGCTGCATCAGGCGGCACGCCCACGCCTCGACCATCTCGGCGAGGCGGGGGTAGTCGGTCGGGTCGGTGCAGTTGATCTCGGCGCGACGCTCGCCGGTGAGCGGGACGCGCTGGAGGAAGCGCAGGCCCCAGTTCTTCCCCTCGAGGTCGCGGGGACCGCCGATGCCCTCGGTGTCGATGACGGTGTCGATCTGGACGACGTGCGCGTCGATGTCGGTGGCGCCCTGCGCCCGCGCGACAGAGACACGGTGGTGCCCGTCGCGGACGAAGTACATGTTGCCCAGCTGGTAGACGTCGATCGGCGGGAGGTACTCGCCCAGGCGGCTCTTCTCGGCCAGCCGCTCCCAGCGCTGGCGGCTGCGGTCGGAGGTGGGCCGGAAGCGGCGGTCGAAGTCACGCACCTTGTCCACCGACCCGACGATCCGGTCCAGCGGGATCAGCTGCAGCCCGCGGTCGTGCTCACCGCGTCGTCCCAGCGCCTCGACGACGTCGCTGAAGGACAGCGTCTCGGTGAGCACGTCTGAGTCACCGCGCATGCGGGCCGCCAGCTTCGACAGCGACTGGTGCCGGCGTACCCGGAGGAAGTCGCTCTCGGCTCCCTGCCGTGGAGAACCGACGTCACGCATCATGGCGCCATTCTCCCCCTCTCAGGGTGTGGGTGAGCCCGTGCCGGCAGTGCTCTTCGTCGCACCGCTGCTGCGGCGCGGCTCGATGTCGATGATCCGCCACGGGATCACGTTGCGCAGCGTGGTGCGGCCGACCTGCCGGTCGGGCATCGTGGCGCCGTACGGGTGGACGTGGCCGTGCAGCAGCCAGGTGGGCTCCAGCTTGGCCAGCACCGGGTGGAGCGCCTCGATGCCGAGGTGGGCCGGGTCGTCGCGGTCGCCGAGCCCGGAGGGCGGAGCGTGCGTCAGCAGGACGTCGACCGGGCCGCCGAAGCGCGCCGACCGAACCAGCCGCCTGGCCCGCCGGGCGTACTGGCGCTGGGTGTACTGGTGGGGCCCGGAGCGGTAGCGCACGCAGCCGCCGAGACCGGCGACCCGCAGGCCCGCGGCCGTGACCGTGCGTCCGTCGGCGTCGAGCGCGCCCCGAGGACCGGGAGCATCGCCCTCCCAGCGCAGCCCCACGTCGCCGCGGGGCGGGCGGGTCTCCGGGTCGTGGTTGCCCGGCACGAAGACGACCGGAGCGGAGGCGGCATCGCCGACCCACTCGACGTACTCCCACGGGAGGTCTCCCGCTGCCAGCACCAGATCGGGGGAGAGGTCGCGCAGGGTCCTCGCCGAGAGGTCTGGTGACACCTCGTCGGCGATCACCAGCGTGTGGACCATCGTCCGACCCTAACGCCGATACGGTCGCTCCATGAGTGACCTGCTCGTGAGCCATGAGGACGACGTCCTGCGACTCACGTTCAACCGGCCGGACCAGTTCAACGCGCTGACGGGCGAGATGGTGGTGCGGCTGATCGAGGAGCTGAGGACAGCGGCGACCCGCGACGACCTACGCGCCGTCCTGCTGACGGGGGAGGGAGCCGCCTTCTCCGCCGGCGCCGACATGGCGGGCGAGGCGGCCCAGGAGCGCTACGACGCCGGCTCGGTCGACGGCGCCAACCTGGTGGTGCGCTCGATCCTGGAGCTCGACAGGCCGGTGGTCTGCGGCCTCAACGGGGTCGCTGCCGGGGTGGGCATGTCGATCGCGTTGGCGTGCGACCTCGTCGTGGCGACGGAGTCGGCAGCGCTGACCCTGGCGTTCGGCAAGATCGGCCTGATGCCCGACGGGGGCGCCTCGGCGCTGGTGCCGGCCTCGGTGGGCCGGGTGATGGCGATGCGCCTCGCCCTGCTCTCCGACGTCCTCGGCGCCCGAGAGGCCTTCGCGGCCGGCCTGGTCAGCCACGTGTTCGCCGACGACGAGTACGCCGCCGGCCTGGAGAAGGTGCTGCGCCGGCTGGCGACGGGGGCGCCCCTCGCCCTTGCGGCCACCAAGAAGTCGGTCAACGCGGCCACGCTCGCCCAGCTCGAGGACATCTTCGCTCGCGAGCGGTCCGGCCAGTCCGTGCTGCTGCGCACCGACGACGCCCGCGAGGGCATCGCCGCGTTCGGCGAGAAGCGCCGCCCGGTGTTCCGCGGCCGCTGACCGGGGCTTTTCTGCACGCCTCAGCATGTCGAGCGGGGGGTTTGCGCACGCCTCAGCATGTCGAGCGGGGGATCGAGGTACGGCAGGGCGGACGGCAAACCCCCGCTCGACGCCCCACGGCGTACGGCAAACCCCCGCTCGGCGGACTAGGCGAGCTCGACGCCGGCCTCGCGCATCTCGGAGAGTGCCTTCTCGCTGGAGTCGGGAGCCACTCCGGCGCAGAGGTCGGTCAGCAGACGTACGCCGAACCCGTTGCTCACCGCGTCGAGGACCGTCGCACGCACGCAGTAGTCGGTGGCGATGCCGCAGACATCGACGTGCTCGACGCCCTTCTCGCGCAGCCAGTCGGCCAGGGCAGTGCCCTCGGAGGTGGATCCCTCGAACCCCGAGTAGGCAGCCTCGTGCTCGCCCTTGAGGAAGACCGCGTCGAAGGGCTGCGGGTCGAGGTTGGGGTGGAAGGCCTCACCGTCGGTGCCGACCTTGCAGTGGACCGGCCAGGTGTCGACGAAGTCGGGCTCCTTCGACCAGTGGTCGCCGGGGTCGATGTGGTGGTCCTTCGTGGCCACCACGACGTCGTACGAGGTCTGCTGTCGCAACAGCTTGGCGACGTCCGTGGCCACCTTGGCTCCTCCGGTGACGGCAAGGCTTCCGCCCTCGCAGAAGTCGTTCTGGACGTCGACGACGATCAGCGCCTGCTTCATGGTCGGAGGCTACCGATTCTGCTCGAAGACCGTCTCCAGGGCCGGTTCGCCGCGGGAGAGCTGGTGGGCCGACATCGGCAGCTCGGCGCGCGCCCGCACGTGGCGCTCTCTCGCGGCCACCAGCGGCTCCTTGCCGACGACGGTCCCCTCGGCGACGAGCTGGACGAGCAGGTCGCGGTCGTCACCGTCGTTGGTGGCGGGGCTGCCGATGCCCAGCACCTCGGCCTCCGCGGTGCCCTCCGGAGTGAGCCGGCGCAGGGCGTACTTGCGGCCGCCGACCGAGAGCTTGCCCTTGCTCTTCTTGGCCACCCCGACCATGTTCCCGTCGGAGCCCTCGCGGGCCACGAGCTTGTAGACGAACCCCGAGGTGGGTGCCCCGCTCCCGGTGACCAGCTGGGTGCCCACGCCGTACCCGTCGACGGGAGCGGCCGCCAGCCCGGCGATCGCGAACTCATCGAGGTCGGAGGTGACGATGATCCGGGTGTTGGCCGCGCCGAGGGCGTCGAGCTGCTTGCGCACCCGGACGGCCAGAGGCGCCAGGTCGCCGGAGTCGATGCGCACGGCGCCGAGATCGGGGCCGGCCACCTCCACCGCCAGGGCCACCGCCTCGGCGATGTCGTAGGTGTCGACGAGGAGGGTCGTCCCCTTGCCGAGTGAGTGGACCTGCGCCCGGAAGGCGTCGGTCTCGTTGTCGTGCAGGAGCGTGAACGAGTGCGCGCTCGTGCCGGCGGTCGGCACGCCGTAGTCCATCCGGGCCCGGAGGTTGGACGTGGCGTCGAACCCTGCGACGTACGCCGCGCGCGCCGAGGCCACCGCAGCCATCTCATGGGTACGACGCGAGCCCATCTCGATGCACGGGCGCTCGCCGGCCGCCCAGGTCATCCGGGACGCGGCCGAGGCGATCGCCGAGTCGTGGTTGTAGATGGAGAGCAGCACCGTCTCCAGCAGCACGCCCTCGGCGAAGGACGACTCGACCGTGACGAGGGGGGAGTAGGCGAAGTAGGTCTCACCCTCGGGGTAGCCCCAGATGTCGCCGTGGAAGCGGTAGTCGGCGAGCCAGTCGAGGGTCGGGGTGTCCACGATCTGCTGGTCGCTGAGGAAGGCGATCTCGGTGTCGGTGAACCGGAACTGCTCGATCGCCTCCAGGGCGCGCCCGACGCCGGCCACCACGCCGTAGCGTCGACCCGGCGGCAGTCGGCGACCGAACAGCTCGAAGACCGACCGGCGTTGAGCGGCGCCCGAGGCGATCGCGGACTGGAGCATCGTCAGCTCGTAGTGGTCGGTCAGCAGCGCCGTGGAACGGGGGGTCGTGCTCACGTGCTGAGACTAAACGGTGCGTGCACAATGAGGGCGTGTCCACCTCACCCGTCGAGCTCGAGGAGCCGGAGACCGAGGAGATCACCCGACTGGCAGTGCCCTGGGTCACGATCGTGTGGAACGACCCGGTCAACCTGATGTCGTACGTGACCTTCGTGTTCCGGCAGTACTTCGGCTACGCCAAGCAGAAGGCGGAGAAGCTGATGCTCGAGGTGCACCACGACGGCCGCTCGGTGGTCTCCACGGGGAGCAGGGAGGAGATGGAGCGCGACGTGCAGGCCATGCACGAGTACGGGTTGTGGGCCACGCTCCAGAAGGCCGACCGCGAGTGATGGCGGGCTTTCGACGACACCGCCGCAGCGGCGCGGCGGTCGCCACCTTCACCGTCTTCGAGGCCGACCTGTTGCGCTCGCTGGCCGCGCAGCTGATCGAGCTGCTGCGCAACGAGGCCGCCACCGGCTCGGTCGAGGCCGATCCGCTCGAGGACCTGCTCGACTCCGCCGCGATCGACCTCTCGGGGGACTTCGCCGGCCCCACCGCCGCGCCCGAGGACCCGGTGCTCGCACGGCTCTTCCCCACGGCGTACCGCGACGACGAGGAGGCCGCGGGCGACTTCCGACGGTTCACCGAGGCGACCTTGCGCGACGGGAAGGCTGCCGCGGCCGCCTTCATCATCGACACGCTCGAGGACTCCGGCCTCCCGCCGGAGCCCGAGGACGGGATGTTCATCGACGTCGAGCTCGACCAGCAGGCGATGATGACCTGGATGCGCTGCTTCACCGACATGCGCCTCGCGATCGCCACCCGGCTGGGGGTGGAGGAGGGCGACGAAGGCTTCTGGGCCTCCCTCCCCGACGAGGACCCCCGTGCCCAGGTCCACGACATCTACGACTGGCTCGGCTACCTCCAGGAGACCTTGGTCCACGCCGCAGGCTGACGGCGCGGGCGCCCGGGCGGTTCTCAGCCAGCGGTGCAGTTCTCCTTGTACGTCGTCACCTGTCTACCCTTGTCGGGTGCTCACCCTGACAACGCGGACCCGCGACCGGATCGTGGCGCACGCGAAGCGGGACCACCCCGACGAGGCCTGCGGGATCATTGCCGGGCCGGAGGGCAGTGACCGGGCCGAGCGGGTCGTGGAGATGGTCAACGCAGCGGGGAGCCCGACCTTCTACGAGTTCGACTCCGGCGAGCTGCTCGCGCTGTACAAGGAGATGTGGGCCAAGGACGAGGAACCGGTGGTGGTCTACCACTCGCACACCTCCACCGAGGCCTACCCCAGCCGCACCGACATCGGCCTGGCGAGCGAGCCGGGAGCACACTACGTGCTGATCAGCACACGGGAGCACGGGAATAGCGAGGGCCCCGTGGAGTTCAGGTCATTCAGAATCGTCGACGGCGAGGTGACCGAGGAAGACGTCACTTTCACGGAAGAGAGTTGAACAGCCATGGCCATCGAGGTCCGCATCCCGACCATCCTGCGCACCTACACCGGAGGTGAGAAGGCGGTCGAGGCGTCCGGGGCGACCCTGAACGAGCTCATCGACGACCTGGAGCAGAGCCACCCGGGGATCAAGGACCGCCTCGTCGAGGCCAAGGACGGCGAGGTCGACCTGCGCCGCTTCGTCAACCTCTACGTCAACGACGAGGACGTGCGCTTCACCGGCGGCCTGGAGACCGCGCTCTCCGACGGTGACCAGGTCGTGGTCCTGCCGGCCGTCGCCGGCGGCTGACTTGACCCGCTACGACAACCTCCTCGACTCGGTCGGCGGCACTCCGCTCGTCGGGTTGCCGACGCTCTCCCCGTCGCCCGACGTACGCCTGTGGGCCAAGCTCGAGGACCGCAACCCCACGGGCTCGATCAAGGACCGCCCGGCCCTGCGGATGATCGAGCAGGCCGAGAAGGACGGCACCCTGCGGCCGGGGTGCACGATCCTGGAGCCGACCAGCGGGAACACCGGCATCTCCCTGGCGATGGCAGCCAAGCTCAAGGGCTACCGGCTGGTCTGCGTGATGCCGGAGAACACCTCGGAGGAGCGGCGCCAGCTGCTCGGCATGTGGGGCGCTGAGATCGTCTCCTCACCTGCCGCGGGCGGATCCAACGAGGCGGTGCGGCAGGCCAAGATCCTCGCTGAGGAGCACCCCGACTGGGTGATGCTCTACCAGTACGGCAACGAGGCGAACGCGCTCTCCCACGAGGAGGGCACCGGCCCGGAGATCCTCGCCGACCTGCCCGAGGTCACCCACTTCGTCGGCGGCCTCGGCACGACCGGCACCTTGATGGGCGTGAGCCGCTTCTTCCGGGCGCACAAGCCGGAGGTGCGGATCATCGCGGCAGAGCCGCGCTACGGAGAGCTCGTCTACGGCCTGCGCAACCTCGAGGAGGGCTTCGTCCCCGAGCTGTACGACGAGTCGCTGATCGACTCGCGGTTCTCGGTCGGTCCGCGCGACGCCGTACGACGCACGCGGGAGCTGCTCCACGCCGAAGGCATCTTTGCCGGCATCTCGACCGGAGCCATCCTGCACGCCGCGCTCGGACAGGCCGCCAAGGCCGTCAAGGCGGGGGAGCGCGCGGAGATCGCGTTCGTGGTCTGCGACGGCGGGTGGAAGTACCTGTCCACCGGCGCCTACGAGGGCACCGTCGACGACGCCGAGGAGAAGCTCGAAGGCCAGCTCTGGGCATGAGCACGATCTATGTCGCCCTCGAGTGGGGGATCACCGCGATCTGCCTGCTGGCTGTCGTCTGGCTGGGCGTGCTGATCGCACGCGACCGCACGCCAGGGCGCCGGTTCCTCGACCTGATGCTCGGCGTGGAGGCGCTGCTCGTGGTGCACCTCGTGCTCGGCATCGTGCACCTGGCCCGCGACGGTCACGACGTGGCGACCTGGGAGTACGTCGCCTACCTGGTCGGGGCGACCCTGATCGTTCCGGTGGGCGTGATCTGGTCGTCGGGGGAGCAGTCGCGCGGAGGGACCGCCGTGCTGGTCGTGGCGATGCTGGTCGTGCCGTTCATGTTCCTCCGGCTCGCGGACATCTGGGCCGGCGGTGGCTGAGCCCACGCCGTCCGCGACCGGCCGCGGCTTCGGCCGCGCCCTCGTCTTCGTCTACGGCCTGTTCGCGTTCGCGGCCACGGGCCGCTCGGTGCTCCAGCTCTCCGAGGCCGCGCCGGCGCTGCCGCTGCCCTACGTGCTCAGCGCGGTGGCGGCGGTGATCTACCTGGTGGCGACGTACGCCCTGGCCCGCGACCACCGCAGGCTGGCGCTGGTCACCGTCACGATCGAGCTCGTGGGGGTGTTGCTCGTCGGCTTCACCAGCGTGGCCTTTCCCAGCGACTACCACGAGAAGACGGTGTGGTCGCAGTTCGGCGCCGGATACGGCTACGTGCCGCTGGTGCTGCCGATGGTGGGCCTGTGGTGGCTGCTCAGGGGTTCTCGAGAGCGCGGGGAGCACAGCACCACCGCTGGTTGAAACCACGAAACCCGGTGACCGACGAGGAGTCTGTGGTGGGGACTCCCCGCCGGTGCACCGGGTTTCGAGGTGGTGCGTCAGCCGGTCAGCCGACTGGGGTGGTGATCCACTTCGGGTTCGGCGATCCCACGCCCGTGACGTCGTCCCAGCCCGCACGGACCTTCAGGGACGAGTCCTGGTTGAAGGTGCGCACGGAGTAGAGCAGTCCGCCCGAGGCGTCGTTCGAGTTGGCGAAGTCGACCCGCACGTTGCCGGCGTCAGGGGGCGTGCCCTTGACGTCGGTGAAGGCCTTCCCGGCGTTGGCGTAGATCGTCGGGTTCAGGAACCCGACGCGCTTGCCGGCCGCCTGCGACCGCAGGGCGGTGAAGCCCGCGAACAGGGGCGAGGCCAGGCTCGTCCCGCCGATGCGGTACTCGCCGTAGGCGACGCCGTCCGGGAAGGTCTGCGTCAGGCCGACCAGCATGCCCGTGGTGGGGTCAGCGTCGAGACCGACGTCCGGCACTGCCCGGCCGCTGCCGTAGCTGCTCGGCACCACGCCGTTCTGGTACGCGGGTCGGTTGTAGAGCATCGACTCGCCACCACCGGCGCCGTACAGGTAGCCGACCGGCGTCCAGGACTTGCCGTTGCTGCTCAGGCTGTACTTCTCGGTGCCCCAGCCGGTCTGGAAGAGGAACTTCCCGTCCGACCCGATGGCGTCCGCCGTACCGCCGACGGCGGTGACGTACGGGTCTGTCGCCGAGGCGTCGGCCTGCTTGATGCCGGTGTTCGCCAGCTCGTCGCCGTTGTCACCGGAGGAGAACAGGAACGACTGGCCCTGCATCCCCGCCTGCAGGAAGACCGCCTGGTACGCCGCAGCCGACTCGCCCGAGACACCTTCCTCCGGCTCGCCGTAGGAGTTGGTCACGATCGAGGCCTGGTTCTCGTCCACGACCTCGGTGATCGAGGCGAGCAGGTCCTCGTCGTAGCAGCTGTTGGCGCCGTAGTACCTGATGTTGGCACCAGGAGCCATCGCGTGGACGGACTCGACGTCGAGCGACTGCTCGCCGTACCAACCCGAGCCGTCGCACTCCTTGACGTGGGTGAACGGGGTGTTGACGTTCTTGCTGAACTGGCCGGCCGCGTAGCCGCCGTCACCGTGGTTGGTGCCGTACCGCTGCGCGTCCGCCTTCAGCGTGGGCGAGGCGTAGGCGTCGACCACGGCCACGGTCACGCCGCTGCCGTCGTACTTGGAGTTGTTCTCGTACGCCGTGCGGTACTGCGGACCGGTGTAGCCGCACACGGCGTACGGCAGCGTCTTGCCGCCGAACTTGGGCAGCGGCGTCTTGAGGTCGGCCTGCGTGCTCGCTGCCACCTGGCCGTAGAACCGCGAGCAGGGGCGAGCGTTGCGGAAGCCCGGGGGCGGCGGCGGAGCGCTGGGCTTCACGAGGTGCGGCGTGGTGTCCAGGCCGGTGACGGTCAGGATCGCGGACGCGATGCTCGTCGGCACCGCCACGGCGCTGTCGTTCGCCTGCACGGTGCGTCCGGCGTGGTGGTACTTCTTCATCTTGGTCGAGAACGCCTTCTCGACCGCCGCGTTGGTGCCGCTCACCGACAGGTAGCGGTTGTGCGCGGCGGTCCCGGTGACCTTGAGGTCGTTCTGCGTGAGCCAGGTCCGGACCGAGGCAGCCGTCTGCGCGGTCGGGTCGTACGTCGCGTGGTACTGAGCCGCGCTCAGGTAGTGCCCGTAGCTGCTGCTCTTCGGGTCAGAGACCCGGAGCACGGCGGCCTGGAGTGCGGCGGTCCCCCCACGCGGGGCCAGGTAGACCCGGAAGGTCGACTTCGACTTCGCGGGTGCGTCGCCGACGCTCTTGGTGTGGCTGACCCAGGTCGGTGAGGTGCGGGCGACGCGCCGTTTCTGCGTCGCACCCGATGCCGGTGACGCGGCTGCTGCCGCGGCCACCATGGCACCGACCACCGCGACGGCGGTCAGAGCTTTTCTGCCTTTTGTCATATTCCCCATCCCAACGAGAACGACCGAGGATTCGGCCGATGGACCTCGAACGTATGGCAGAAACCGGGCAGGATGGAAGATGTGCGGCACAACCAATCTGGTGCGGGACGATTTCTCGCCCACGTGAGTTGCGTCGCGTTGGCACGCCCCGCGGGCGCGTGCCCACTAGCCTGCTCCCTGTGTCTGATGCGCCGATCGGGATCTTCGACTCGGGCTTCGGTGGCCTGACCGTTGCCCGCGCCGTGATCGACCAATTGCCCCACGAGCCGATCGTGTATCTCGGCGACACCGCACGTCAGCCCTACGGTCCCAAGCCCATCGGCGAGGTCCGCGAGTACGCCCTCGAGTGTCTCGACCACCTGGTCGACCAGGGGGTGAAGGCCCTGGTGATCGCGTGCAACTCCGCCAGCGCAGCGATGCTGCGCGACGCCCGTGAGCGCTACGACGTACCCGTCGTCGAGGTGATCCTCCCGGCGACCCGACGCGCGGTCGCGGCCAGCACCACCGGGCGGATCGGCGTGATCTGCACGCGCGCGACCGCCGACTCCCTCGCCTACGACGACGCCTTCGCCGCGGCTCCCCACGTCCGGTTGACCACGCAGGCCTGCCCGAGCTTCGTCGGGTACGTCGAGCGCGGCATCACCAGCGGCCCCGACCTGCTGGCGGCGGCCCACGACTACCTCGACCCGCTCGTGGCGGCCGACGTCGACACCCTGATCCTGGGCTGCACCCACTACCCGCTGCTCACCGGCGTGATCTCGATGGTGATGGGCGACGGCGTGACCCTGGTCAGCAGCGCCGAGGAGTGCGCGAAGGACGTCTACCGCATGCTGGTCCGCCACGGGCTCGACCGACGAGCCGGGGACGAGTGCCGGCATGCGGCCCGTGCACCGGTTCCTGACCACCGGGCAGCCCGAGGAGTTCGAGGTGACCGGCCGTCGCTTCCTCGGTCCCGAGCTGGACCAGGTGACCCAGTTCGCCGGCGGCACCCAGGTGTTGACCGGATGACCTCGCCGATGAGGATGACCGTCATCGGCTGCTCCGGTTCCTACCCCGGCCCCGAGTCCTCCGCCAGCTGCTACCTGCTCGAGGCCGAGCACGGTGGCCGGACCTGGCGCGTGCTCCTCGACCTGGGCAACGGCGCCCTCGGCTCGCTGCAGCGCTTCGCCGACGCGACCGCCATCGACGGCGTCTTCCTCTCCCACCTGCACGCCGACCACTGCCTCGACCTCTGCGGCTACTACGTGATGCGCAAGTACCACCCCGGTGGGGCGCTCCCGCGGATCCCCGTCTGGGGCCCGGTCGACTCTGCGCGGCGGCTGGCCAAGGCCTACGACCTCGACGAGGACCCGGGGATGAACGAGGAGTTCGACTTCATCCCCTACGACGGGACCGCGGTCGAGATCGGTCCGTTCAGCGTCACGGCCCGCGAGGTCGTGCACCCGGTCACGGCCTTCGCCCTCCGTGTCGAGGCCGACGGACGGGTGCTCGCCTACTCCGGCGACACCGGTGCCTGCCACGGCCTGGAGGACTCCGCGCGGGACGCCGACCTGTTCCTGTGCGAGGCCTCGTTCATGGAGGGCGCCCCGAACCCGCCGGACCTGCACCTGACCGGCGCCGAGGCCGCGCGGGCCGCCTCGGCGTCCGGGCGCGCATCGCCTGGTGCTCACCCACATCCCGCCGTGGCACGACCCGGAGAAGGTGAAGGCCGAGGCCGAGCCCCACTTCGACGGGCCGATCGAGATCGCGCTTCCCGGGGCGACGTACGACATCTGAACCCTCACGAGATCTGCACCGACTCGCCACGGGTTGGTCACGAGGAGGGCCCACGCCTTTCGGCATGATGGTCCGGTGATCACTCTCGAGCACGTGACCAAGCGGTACGGAGGATTCACCGCCGTCGACGACGTCTCCTTCGTCGCGCAGGCGGGGAAGGTGACCGGGTTCCTCGGGCCCAACGGCGCGGGCAAGTCGACCAGCATGCGCATCATGGTCGGCCTCACGCCGGCCAACGGGGGCGAGGCGCGCATCGGCGGCCACCTCTACTCCGAGATCCCCAACCCCGCCCGCCATGTCGGCGTCCTGCTCGACGCCTCCGCCCAGCACGCCGGACGCACCGGTCGTGAGGTGCTGCGCCTGAGCGCGGACACGATGGGAGTCGGGCGTGATCGCGTCGAGGAGATGCTGGCCCTGGTCGGTCTCAACGGCACCGAGGCCAAGCGCCGCATCCGCAACTACTCCCTGGGCATGCGCCAGCGCCTGGGCATCGCCAACGCGATGCTCGGTGACCCGAGCGTGCTGATCCTCGACGAGCCGGTCAACGGCCTGGACCCCGCCGGCATCCACTGGATGCGCGGCGTGCTGCGCCAGTTCGCGGCCAACGGGGGCACGGTGCTGCTCTCCTCGCACCTGCTGCACGAGGTCGAGATGATCGCCGACGAGATGATCGTCATCGGTCGCGGCAAGATCGTCGCCCAGGGCACCCGGGCCGAGCTGCTGCAGACCGCGGGCACCTACGTGAAGGGCCTCGACGCCGACGCCCTGGCGACTGCGCTGCAAGGCGCGGGCATCACCGCCACGCCTTCGGGCGACGGTGGTTTCCGCTGCGAGGTCGACCCCGTCGACGTCGGCCGCGCCGCTGCGCACTCAGGCGTGGTGCTCGTCGAGCTCAAGCCGGCCGAGGGTGCCGGGCTCGAGGAGATGTTCCTGCAGCTCACCGCCGACGATGCCCGCGATCCGGTGCCCACCGCCGCGCCCCAGGCAGGAGGAGCCCCCGCATGAGCACGACGACCGCCCCGGCCACGCTCGACGTCTCGACGACCGCACGGGTGCCGTTCGCCCGACTGGTGAAGGTCGAGCTCCGCAAGACCTACGACACCCGGGCCGGCATCTGGCTGCTCGGGATCACGGCGTTCCTGGCAGCCGCCGTCATGGTGATCGCGCTGATCGTGGTCCTCGTCCAGGACCAGTCGATCAAGCTCGACGACTTCGTCGGCATCGCCAACTTCATCTCCGGCTTCTTCCTGCCCGTGCTGGGCATCATGCTGGTCACCAGCGAGTGGAGCCAGCGCACGGCGATGGTCACCTTCACCCTCGAGGCGCACCGCGGGCGGGTGGTGGGCGCCAAGCTGGTCGCTGGCCTGCTGCTCGCTCTGATCGTCGCCCTGATCGCCACGGTCTCGGCCTTCATCGTCAACGGGATCTACGCCGTGGCCCACGGTGGCGGCAACTGGCACTTCGGCTTCCTGGCGTTCCTCGGCTTCCTGCTCACCCAGGTGATCGGCATGCTGACCGGGTTCGCGTTCGCCACCCTGCTGCTCAACACCCCCGCGGCGATCGTCGTCTACTTCGGCTACAGCTTCCTGGTCCCGACGATCTTCGCGATCGCCGCGCAGTTCCTCGACTGGTTCAAGCACGTGCAGCCCTGGGTCGACTTCACCCAGGCCCAGCAGCCGTTGATCGACGCCAGCATGCACGGCAAGGACTGGGTGCACCTGCTGGTCTCGGGATTCATCTGGCTGGCCATCCCGGTGGCCTTCGGGCTGTGGCGGATCCTGCGTGCCGAGGTGAAGTGAGCGTCGTCGCCTCCACCGTCGGAGGGCCCCGCTAGGGTCGCCGCCATGACCTCTGGGACTTCCCGCGCCGACGGACGTGCCGACGACGAGCTCCGACCGATCAAGCTCACCCGCCACTGGCAGGACCACCCGGCGGGCTCCGTGCTCGTCGAGTTCGGCCGGACGCGGGTGCTGTGCGCGGCGTCGGCCTCCGAGGGCGTGCCGCGCTGGCGCAAGGGCTCGGGCCTCGGCTGGGTGACCGCGGAGTACGCGATGCTCCCCTCGGCGACCAACACCCGCTCGGACCGCGAGTCGGTCAAGGGCCGCATCGGCGGTCGCACCCACGAGATCTCCCGGCTGATCGGCCGGTCGCTGCGTGCGGTGATCGACTACAAGGCGCTGGGGGAGAACACGATCGTGCTCGACTGCGACGTGCTCCAGGCCGACGGCGGCACCCGCACGGCCGCCATCACCGGCGCCTGGGTCGCCCTCGCCGACGCGGTGAGCCACCTGCGCGAGAAGGGCGCCCTGGCCGGCGACCCCCTGAGCGGTTCTGTCGCCGCGGTCTCGGTCGGGATCATCGACGCCGCACCGCGGCTCGACCTGCCCTACGAGGAGGACGTGCGTGCCGAGACCGACATGAACGTCGTGATGACCGGAGACGGCAAGTTCGTGGAGGTGCAGGGCACCGCCGAGGGCGCGGCGTTCGACCGTGCCGAGCTCGACGCGCTGCTGGCGCTCGCGGAGAAGGGCTGCGCCGACCTGACCCGGTTGCAGCAGGAGGCCCTGGGTGGCTGAGGTCTTCCTCGCCTCCCGCAACCGCAAGAAGCTGGAGGAGCTCCAGCGGATCCTGGCGCCCGCGCTGCCGGGCATCGAGGTGCGGGGTCTCGACGACGTGGAGCCCTACGACGAGCCCGTCGAGGACGAGGCCACCTTCGAGGGCAACGCCCTGCTCAAGGCCAGAGCCGGGCTCGCAGCCACCGGGCTGCCCTCGCTGGCCGACGACAGCGGGCTGTGCGTCGACGCGCTCAACGGCATGCCCGGTGTGCTCTCGGCGCGGTGGGCCGGAGTCGCGAAGGACGACGCCGCGAACAACCGGCTCCTGCTCGAGCAGCTGGCCGACGTGCCCGACGCGCGCCGGGGCGCCGAGTTCCGCTGCGTGGTCGCCTTCTGCCACCCCGACGGCCGCGAGGACGACCACACCTGGCGTGATGCGTGGCCGAGTCATCCGGGAGCAGCGGGGCAGCGGAGGCTTCGGCTACGACGTGCTGTTCGTGCCCGACGACCAGGACGGCGAGCTCACCTCGGCCGAGATGAGGCCCGAGGTCAAGGACGCGATCTCCCACCGCGGCCAGTCGCTGCGCGCGATCGCGCCGCTGGTGGCCGACGCGCTGCGCGACTGAGGGTGCGCCCGGCGAGAGTCGAACTCGCACTGGCCAGGACCTAAACCTGGTGCCTCTGCCGGTTGGGCTACGGGCGCGCGCCGGTCAGTGTCTCAGTCCAACCCGAGGTCGCGACGGAGCTTGGCGACGTGTCCCTTGGCCTTGACGTTGTACTGCGCCAGCTCCACGCTGCCGTCCTCGTCGACGACGACCGTGGAGCGGATGACGCCCACGACCGTCTTGCCGTAGAGCTGCTTCTCGCCGTAGGCGCCGTACGCCGTGAGCACCGACTTGTCGGTGTCGGAGGCCAGCGTGATCGAGAGGTGGTCGCGCTCGCGGAACTTCGCCAGCTTCTCCGGCTTGTCCGGGGAGATGCCGACGACCTCGTAGCCGGCGGACTGCAAGCCCTCGAGGGAGTCGGTGAAGTCGCAGGCCTGCGTGGTGCAGCCGGGAGTCATCGCCGCGGGGTAGAAGTAGACGATCACCTTGCGGCCGCGCAGGCCGGCCAGGGACACGTCCTCACCGGAGTCGGTGGGCAGCGTGAAGTCGGGCGCGGTGTCGCCGGGAGAGAGTCGAGAGGCAGGCGGCTCGGTCACAGCGCCGACGCTACCGCGAGGCCGCCGCGACCGGTTGGTAACCTCCTGCACGTGTCCGACCAGTCCTCCCTCGAGAGCGAGATCGAGCAGACGCGGCAGCACCTCGCCGCGACGATCGACCAGCTCGTCTACCGCGCCAGCCCCAAGACGATCGTGCGCCGCGAGATCGCGCAGGTGCGGGGCTACTTCGTCGCACCCGATGGCCAGCCGCGGACGGAGAACATCGCCAAGTTCGCCGGCGGGGTCATCGGGGCCGTCGCGATGTTCGTGCTGGTGCGCAAGGTCGTCAGGTGACCACGAGCTGGCCATGAGCAAGGGCAGCGTCACATCGGTCACCGAGGCGTCGGGGGAGAAGACCCCGATCGTGATGCTCCACGACCGCGTGCTCGTGGCCGTCGACAACGACCAGGGTGAGCGCCGCTCGAGCGGCGGCATCCTGATCCCGGCGACGGCGGCGATGGGTGGTCGTCGCCTGTCCTGGTGCCGCGTGGTCGCCGTGGGCCAGCACGTGCGTCAGGTCGAGGTGGGAGACCGGGTGCTCTACGACCCGGAGGACAAGGCCGAGGTCGAGGTCACCGGTGAGCTGTACGTCGTGGTCCGCGAACGCGACATCCACGCGGTGGCAGCGGACCGTCTCGGCGACAGCCAGACCGGCCTGTACCTCTGAGGCGAGCCGGTCAGAAGCGCGACGACTCGGAGCGGTGCTGCGGTGAGAGCACCAGGCTCTCGACGGCCTGATCGGCGAGGTCGTCGGCGCCCGGGTGCGACTCGGCGGGGACGATCACCGGACCCTTCACCGGAACCGTGAACCGGAAGGTCGTCCCGACACCGGGTGTCGACTCGAAGTCGACACTGCCTTGGTGTGCCTGCGCGATCGACTGGGCGATGTTCAGCCCCAGCCCGGTGCCCTGGATCGCCCGCTCGGTGGCCACCGACGAGCGGAAGAACCGCTGGAACAGGTTGGCCTGCTCCTCGAAGGGGATGCCCATGCCCGTGTCGGTCACGCTGAGGACCGCGACGCCGTGGTGCACCTCGAGGCCGACCCTGACCGAGCCGCCGTGGTCGGTGAACTTGACGGCGTTGCTGACCAGGTTGAGCACGAGCCGCTCGAGGTGCTGACCGTCGCCGACGACCGTCACCGGCTCGGGCGGGACGACCACGGACATCGCCACCCCCTGGCGCTGCGCGGACGCGGTCACCTCGGCAGCGGCCGCGCGCACGGCCTCCCGCAGGTCGGTGGGGGCGCGCTCGAGCCGGAAGCTGCCGTTCTCGACGCGCGAGAGGGTGAGCAGGTCCTCGACGAGGTTGAGCAGCCGTTCGCCGTTGCGGTCGATCTTCTCGACGAGGTCCTGCTGCATGGCCGACATCGGCCCGGTGAGCCCCTCGGTGAGCAGCTCGGTGTACCCGACGATGCTGGTCAGGGGCGTCCGCAGCTCGTGGCTCACCGAGGAGACGAAGTCGTCCTTCGCCCGGTCGACCTCGTGCATCCGCCGGTTGGCCTCGCGCTCCTTGTCCAGGGCCGCCAGCAGGGCCTGCTCGGCGGCACGGCGGTCGGTCACGTCCCGGACGACGCTGAGGTAGCTCTGGGGCCGGCCCGCCTCGTCGCGGACGGCAGTGACGCTGAGGGAGACCGTCAGCCGGCTGCCGTCGGGGCGCACGTAGGTCCAGTCGCGGGTGTCCTGCTCCTCGCCGCGCGCGAGCGGGCCGGTGACGACGTCGTAGGTGGTCGCGGGGATGCCCAGCTCGTGCGCCCGGCTGACCAGCTCACGCGGCTCGTGGAAGCGGATGGGGGTGGCCTGCCCGACGAGCTCGTCGGCGCGGTAGGACAGCAGCTGTTCGGCGCCGGGGGAGAACCAGGTGATCACGCCGTCGAGGTCGGTGGCGATGAACGCCGTACCGCTGGCGGAGTCGAGCAGCTGACCCAGCTGCAGCTCGTGCTCGCGCAGCCGGCGCAGGGAGTCGCGCAGGTGGCTGGTCGCCACCGAGAACGCCACCGCCGTGATCGCGCTGATCAGGACGAAGACCTGCGCGCTCGCCGCGATGGTGAGCAGCGGCGCGTTGCCCGTCACGTCGGGGAACGGCCCGCGGTCGAAGGCCGAGAGCACGGCGAACGCCGCGGCCACGCCGACCAGCTCGAGGTCGGACCACAGGTGCGGGAACCGTGCAGCTCCCCACATCAGCACCGGCAGCAGCAGGAAGGCCACGGGCTGTTGCGGAGTGGCAGCGATGCACGCGGCCAGGCCCGGCAGCATCAGGACGGCGTGCAGGGAGATCTCCACCGGGGAGACGCGGATGCGGTGCTGCTGCTGCTGCATCACGAGCGGGAGCACGAGCGCCTGTGCTCCACCGTGCGTCACCGTGATCCACAGCAGCGTGCGCCACGGAGCATCACCGGGGGAGCCGTCGGCGACCCACAGGGTCGCGGCGGTGATCAGGCCGGCCGCGGCGCTGCCCAGGCAGATGCCGACCAGCCAGCGCCGGTAGTCACCCCACGAGTGCAGCCGGGGCACGCCCTCCTCGAAGCGGGTCAGCCACCACACGACCACCAGCACCTCGACGGTGTTGGCGACCGCGAAGCCCAGGGAGAACGCCACGTCGCGTCCGGCCAGGAGACCGACGGCGAAGAACCCCGTCGTGGCGAGGAACATGAACCCGCGGGCGTCGCGCCGGGGAAGGAGCAGGAAGAGCACCGTGACCAGCGCCGTCGCCGGCCACCACCGGGCGACCAGCTCGGGGTCGGGTGCGGCGTGCAGGGCGCGGTAGCCCGACAGCAGCGCGCAGGCGGTCAGCCCTGCTGCAAGCAGGCCTCTTCCGCGTGAGCCGTGCACCGCTGGGAACCCCCGTCGTCCGTGACTGAGAACACGACCGCAGGGAACCCCGTGCAGTCGTGCTGTCACGAGCGTAGGACGCTGCGCGTCCCGACGGGATGAAATGGATTATTCAGACGGCGCTGGGCGGCCCGTCAGCACCGGGCTCGCGGCGTGATCCCTCCACGCCCGGCGCGTAGTCCGCGGACTCGTGGTCGACGTCGGGATCGACCCGGTCGGCCTCGCGCAGGTGCTCCTCGTGCTGTGCCTGGGTCATCTCGGCGGACGTGCGGTGGTCTTCCGCGCGCGCCGCGAGCTGGTCGGCCCTGGCGCGGGCCTGCTCGGCCTCGGCCTCGGCCTCGCGAGCCCTGGCCTCCTGCACGGGGTGCTCGGCGGCGGTGGCTGCCGCCTCGGAGCGCAGCTCGTCGGCGCGTTGCCGGCCGAGCTGGTCACGCTTGCGCTGGGTGGCACTCCAGGCGAGCGCCACGACCAGCAGCACCGCCACCACGATCAGGACGACGACGATCCACGACATGTGTTGCTCCCTCGTTCGTGGCACCCGCTCTTGCACGCGTGCCCGGACCTCCCTCTGGCGTACCCGTGGCCGGGCGTGCCAAACTAGGCGCATTACTGACCGATCGGTCTGTTATTCGCCGACGTACCCCCGTGGAGCCGCCATGACCGTCTCCGAGCAGACGGAGTCCGAGCAGAGCCTGCTGTCCGGGTTCGAGCACACCGTCGCCCGGCACGACCGGATCGAGCCGCGGGACTGGATGCCGGAGAAGTACCGCAAGACCCTGGTCCGGCAGGTCGCCCAGCACGCCCACTCCGAGATCATCGGGATGCAGCCCGAGGGCAACTGGATCACCCGGGCGCCGTCGCTGCGTCGCAAGGCGATCCTGCTGGCCAAGGTGCAGGACGAGGCCGGCCACGGGCTCTACCTCTACTCGGCGTGCGAGACGCTCGGCACCTCGCGCCGTGAGCTGACCGAGATGCTCCTGTCCGGGCGCCAGAAGTACTCCTCGATCTTCAACTACCCGACGCTCTCCTACGCCGACGTGGGCACCATCGGCTGGCTGGTCGACGGCGCCGCGATCTGCAACCAGGTGCCGCTGTGCCGGACGTCGTACGGCCCCTACGGGCGGGCGATGATCCGGATCTGCAAGGAGGAGTCCTTCCACCAGCGCCAGGGCTTCGAGCTGCTCGCGACGATGATGCGCGGCACCGACGAGCAGCGCGCGATGGTCCAGGAGTCGGTGGACCGGTTCTGGTGGCCGGCGCTGATGATGTTCGGGCCGCCCGACGCCGACTCGCCCAACACCGCGCAGTCGATGGCCTGGGGCATCAAGCGCGACACCAACGACGAGCTGCGCCAGAAGTTCGTCGACATGACGGTCCCTCAGGCCGAGGCGCTCGGGGTGACCCTGCCCGATCCCGACCTGCGCTGGAACGAGGAGCGGCAGGCCCACGACTTCGGCCAGCCCGACTGGGAGGAGTTCGCCGCCGTGCTCCGGGGCAACGGACCCTGCAACGCGCAACGGATCGCGCACCGCCGCAAGGCGCACGACGACGGCGCCTGGGTCCGCGAGGCCGCGGTCGCCTTCGCGGCCCGGCAGCCGGAGGAGCGAGCATGAGCGAGATCAAGGACGAGTGGCCGCTCTACGAGATCTTCGTGCGGGGCAAGCGCGGTCTCAACCACGTGCACGTCGGGTCGCTGCACGCCGCCGACGACGAGATGGCGCTGCGGCACGCCCGCGACGTCTACACCCGGCGCAACGAGGGCGTGAGCATCTGGGCGGTGCGCTCCGACGCCATCGCCGCGTCGAGCCCCGACGAGAAGGACCCGCTGTTCGCCCCCGCCGGCGACAAGGTCTATCGCCACCCCACGTTCTACGACATCCCCGACGACGTACCGCACATGTGATGGCTGACACGACGACTTCCACGAGTCCGTGTACGACGAGGCGCTGCTCGGCGGCGACTCCGCGCACTGGGCCTTCGGCACCTCCTTCGAGGATCCGCTCGCCGGCGTCGACACCACCGTCCCGACGACGTCGACGCGAGCGCGCTCGCGGCGTACTGCCTGATGCTGGGCGACGACGCGCTCGTCTACTCCCACCGGCTCTCGGAGTGGTGCAGCCGCGCACCCGACCTCGAGGAGGACATCGCGCTGGCCAACATCGCCCTGGACCTGCTGGGCCAGGCGCGTCTGCTCCTGGCGCGTGCGGCCGCTGCCGACCCGGCGGTGGTCCCGGTGCTGCCCGAGGGATCGCCGGTGCCCCCGGAGGACGCGCTCGCCTTCTTCCGCACCGACCAGCAGCTCCGCAGCACCCGCCTGGTCGAGGGCGCCAACGGCGACTTCGCGGTGACGATCGCGCGGCTGCTGCTCTTCTCGACCTGGCGGCTGGCGCTGCTCGAACGGCTCCGGGGCTCGCGCGACCCGGTGCTCGCCGCGATCGCGGAGAAGGGCGTCAAGGAGGTCACCTACCACCGTGACTACGCCGGCAGGTGGTTCCTGACGCTCGCGCAGGGCACCGACGAGTCCCGCTCACGACTCCTGGCCGCGCTGCCGGTCGTGTGGGCCTTCCACGACGAGCTGCTCACCCCCCATCCGGTCGAGAGCGAGCTGGCGGCCGTCGGCGTGGGGGTGGACCCCGCCGACGTCGCCGCCGAGGTCGGCGCGGTGCTCGACCAGGTGCTCTCCGCCAGCGGGGTCGACCGCCCGGAGGTGCCCCAGGTCGGCCCGGTGGCCGGTGGTCGTGGCCGCGACGGCCGGCACACCGAGGAGCTGTCGCACCTGCTGGCCGAGATGCAGTCGGTGGCGCGGGCCCACCCGACGGGGCGGTGGTGAACTGGTGGCGAAAGCTCGACCACCGCCTGGCACGGTCGCCGCGCTCCGTCACCGACCCGGAGATGCCCATGCTCACCCTCGAGGACCTCGGCGTGCTGCGGGGGGTCGAGGTCGAGGACGAGAGGGTGTCGGTCACGATCACGCCGACGTACTCCGGCTGCCCGGCGATGGCCTCGATGCGCGACGACCTGGTGCGGGAGCTCGGAGGCGCCGGCTACGAGGCCGAGGTCCGCGTCTCGCTCGCGCCGGCCTGGTCGAGCGACTGGATCACCGACCGGGGCCGCCGCGCCCTGCACGAGCACGGCCTCTCGGCACCCGGACCCGCACCGGCCGGTGGGCCGGTCGGCCTCTCGCTGCTGCCGACCCGGCGCGCCCTGACCTGCCCGCGGTGCGAGAGCGCCGAGGTCGAGCTCACCTCGGAGTTCGGGCCGACGGCGTGCACGGCCCTCTACCGCTGCCGGTCGTGCCTCGAGCCCTTCGAGCACGTCAAGGAGATCTGATGACGGTCGCGCCCGGAACGGCCGCGCACGCGGGGGGAGTTCCACACCCTCACCGTGGCTTCGGTCGAGCGGCTCTGCGACGACGCCGTCGCGGTGAGCTTCGAGGTGCCCGAGTCGCTGCGCGACGACTACGACTTCGAGGCGGGCCAGTCGCTCACCCTGCGCCGGATGATCGACGGCGAGGACCACCGGCGCGACTACTCGATCTGCGCACGCGTGGGGGAGCGGCCGCGCGTGGGCGTGCGCCTGATCCCCGGCGGACGCTTCTCGGAGTGGCTGGTCAACGAGGTGCGGCCCGGGGACGAGATCGAGGTGCAGACGCCGCGCGGCAGCTTCCGGGCACAACCCGACGGGGGTCGGCACCTGCTGGTCGCGGCCGGTTCGGGCATCACGCCGATGCTCTCGATCGCCTCCACGGTGCTGACCCACCCGCAGTCGCGGGTGACCCTGCTCTACGGCAACCGCACCACCTCGTCGGTGATGTTCGCCGAGGAGCTCGCCGACCTGAAGAACCGCTACGGCGCCCGCTTCGAGATCGTGCACGTGCTCTCCCGCGAGCCGCGCGACGTGGAGCTGTTCTCCGGCCGGCTCACGGCCGACCGGCTGCGACGGCTGCTGACGCTGCTGGTCCCGCTCGACGCGGTCGACCACGTGTGGCTGTGCGGCCCGTTCGCGATGATCGGCGAGGCTCGCGAGGTGCTGGCGGAGCTCGGGGTGCCCGCCGACCGCGTGCACGCCGAGCTGTTCTTCGTCGACGAGCCACCCCCGGAGCTGCTCCGCGTCGAGGCGGCGCCGAGCGGCGTGACCAGCGCGGTCACCGTCGTACTCGACGGGAGCTCCAGCACGAACCCGCAGCCTCGCGACCAGTCGATCCTCGACGCCGCGCAACGGATGCGGGCCGACCTGCCGTTCGCCTGCAAGGGCGGGGTCTGCGGCACCTGTCGCGCCCACCTCGCCTCGGGTGAGGCCGAGATGCGCCGCAACTACGCGCTGGACGAAGACGAGGTCGCCCGCGGCTTCGTGCTCACCTGCCAGACCTACCCGGTCTCCGACGAGGTCACCGTGGACTACGACGCATGACGAGTCCCCAGGAGGTGGCGCAGCACTCCACGCAGGTGATGTGGCGCGACGACGCCGCCAGCAAGATGCTGGGGATGACCGTCGTCGCCGTGGGTCCGGGGGAGGCCACCCTGGAGATGACGGTGCGCGCCGACATGATCAACGGCTGGCAGCTCTGCCACGGCGGCCTGGTCGCGGCGCTGGCCGACAGCGCGTTCGCGGTGGCCTGCAACTCCCGCGGCACCGTGACCGTGGCCGCCGGCTTCGACATCACGCTGCTCGAGTCGGCCCGCCTCGGCGACACCCTCGTCGCCCAGGCTCACGAACGTGCTCTCCGCGGCCGCTCCGGGTTGTACGACGTCACGGTGACCCGCGCCTCCGACGGCGTGGTGATCGCCGAGTTCCGCGGCCGCTCCCGCTCGACCGGCAACCCAATTCCCGGATAGTCCATGTCAGATTCGTGGTCCCGCGGACTTCCGATCACGAATCCGTCCTGGACTATCCGTCCTGCCGGTGCAGCCCCTCGAACGCGAGGCCCACGAGCGCGTCGGCGAGGTGGGCGGGGTCGAGGGGGCCGTCGGGGCGGTACCACTCGACCAGGGAGTTGACCATGCCGAACAGCAGCCGGCTGATCAGCTCCGGGTCCAGGTCGGCGCGCAGCGAGCCCTCGTCGACGGCCTCGCGCACGAGGCCGGCCAGCTTCTCGTCGAGCACCCGTCGGCGTGCCAGCGCAGCGACCTCCACCTCGCTGTTGCCCCGTACGCGGAGCAGCAGCGTCACGGCCGGCAGGTGGGCGACGAGGATCTCCACGGATCGCCGGACCGCGGTCCGCAGCCGCTCGTAGGCGCCGTCCGCGGTCTCGGCGGCCGCGCCGTCGATCGCCGACGCGAGCCCGTCGAGGGCCTCGTCGAGCGCGGCGGAGAGGAGCGCCTCCTTGCTCGGGACGTGGTGGTAGATCGCCGACTTGGTCAGGCCCAGCTCGGCCGCCAGGTCGCCCATGCTCGTCGCGTCGTAGCCCTGCCGGATGAACAGCTCGACGGCCCGTCGCAGCACGGTGTCCGCGTCGTACCCGGGACGTCCACGCCGGGGCACGGGGGCGGCACCTGGTGCCCGGGCGGGCTCGGTCACGACGGCATCGTGCCATGCGGCCCCCCCCGCCCGGTGCGACGTGCGCAGGGCGAAGTCCGGTGGGTGGGGCCTCCTGCCTCGTTCGCCTGACAGAAAACGCCGATAGTCCCTTGAGTCTGGTTTTCCCTGTGGGGGGCAGCCGTGGAGGCGCCCATGTCCAGCAAAATCGCGCGGGCGACGTCCGCCGTCCGTGTGTGGCCTCGTGCTGGTGGGACTGGCCTGGAGCCCGTCCCAGCGGCTGGTGTGACTGGCCGGACCGCCCAGGAGTCAGGCGCAGAACGCGCCGCTCGGGCTGGAGCAGCGCCCGCACCGCTAATCACAAGAGAGCACCGCAGAAAAAGCACCACAAGCACAAGAAGCACCACAGGAAGCACAAGGCCTCGAGCGTGAGCCGGTGCTGGCCCAGCGCCCGCAGCGTCGGCTCGATGCGCGCGTGCGCGCGCTACTTCCGCTCTAACTATACCTCGACAAATCACCTGCTACCCAGCTGTCCACGTCTCACCCGCCTTGTGGGGTGGCTGGCCGGGCAACCCCTAAACACCTCATGGGTCGGGGGGCACTGCCTGTATAACTACTCCCCACCACGCTCCGGCTTCGCCTCCTGCCCCTGTGATGGCATGGTGGGGGTCGCCTACGGGAACCCGCCTCGCTCAGCCTGAGGGTGAGAACGCGCCAACACCCGCACCGTGGCCAGTCACAAGTCGAAGTGGATTGCTTCCTTGTCGGACGTCCGCCCCGGCCTGGAGGTGACCTGCTCTGGTTCGGCAGCTACGGCCGACCCAGACCGGCTCGCGTGCCGCCGTCGTCGGTTCGCATTAACATTGGATGGGCTCACTATGGTGGCGCTGCAGGAGGCCAGGCCAGGACAACGCCGCCGATGTGACCTCGACCCTGAACGCCGACCACCCCGGGCAACTGGAAAGCGCCGGGCGCGCGAACGGCGCGAACGCCTCCACCCGCGCCAGCAGATCCTCTACCGCAGCGACCGGAGGCCTTCCTCCACGACTCTGGCGATCTACTGGGCGACCTTGAGGACTCCGCGCACCCGGTCGTGGCGCCGTACGCCCGCTTCCGGGCCGGACAGCGACGGTGGTTTCGGCCACCATCTTCTACGTCTCCTCGGCGACCTCCCCGCCGCAGAACGCCGACGCGGTCGTGAACAATGGCGAGCCACCGCAAGCCGCAGCCGGTCGTCGCGGGCTTCTTCCCGCTCCCGACCACCTCTCCGGCGGCCATCGTGCGGCGACCTGCGACATGCCCGCCGACCCTGGGGTCAGCGTACGCTACGTCCCGGCCGCAACCACGTTCGTGCGCAACGAGGTTGGCACTACGACGCGATGGCCTCGCAGTCGATGCACGGTCATAACGATCCATCGTGACGACATCACCCTGGTGGCAAGAAAGCCGAGAAGCCGACCAACGCCGCACCCCTGGGTGCCGGGCCGCGTTCGGCAACGACAACACCCCGATGCACGGCATCAGGGGATCGAACAAAACGTCTACGTGGTCGACTCGTGCTACGGCGGGTCGTGCCCTCGGACGATCAGCTGATCTACAGCGACATCAGATCCGCAGCGCTGACCAGCCTGTCCGTCGGCTGGCCGCCCTAGGCTCAGCGGGGTCAGCGAGGTCCACGGCTGTCGCGTCGCGACGCCCGTCGCATTGCGGTGCGCGCAGCTGCTCGATCAGCCACGGCCGACCGACCTCCTCGAGGCGATCCGGGGGTTATCGCTGCGCCAGCACGACCCGGTCAGCGCGTCAAACCGAGCGCCGACCTGGTGCTCTGGAGCCGGCTCGGCTTGTCGTACGAGACCTACAGTTCCAGGACGCCCTCGCCGAGCAGCGAGTCACGAGCTGCTCGGTGCGCTGCGGCCGGCGAGGACATCTCGCTCTACCGGGCCGAGATGGTGGCGTCGCCCCGTGAGGAGCCGAGCTCGCCGCACCGCCCACGAAGTGGGTCCAGGAGGACGAGGCCTGCCGGCTCGACGTACTGGAGCGGCTACGCGCCGACGGGCCGCTGAGGCTGAAGGAGCTGCCCGACACCACCGGCGGACCTTGGCGCTCGAGGGGTGACAACAACAAGAACCTCCCCATGTGTCGACTGCCTGGTCCTGCGCGGCGAGGTCGCTGGCGGGCGCGAGGGTCGACAGAAGCTCTACGACCTCGCCACCCGCGTCTACCCCGACGATCCCTTTCCCGGCTGAGGAGGCGCAGCGCGTGCGCGACGAGCGCCGGCCGGGCTCGCTCGGGATCGCCGCGACGACGGGCACGATCGTCCCGGGCTGAGGCTCATCGTCGGCACTGCCCCAGCCCCCTGGTCGAGCATGTCCCCGGCGAGTGGCGCGTCAGCCCGCCGAGCTGGGTCGCGACTTCTCCGGGAGGGCGGCCCGTTTCACCGCTGGACCGGCTGGTATGGACCGCAAGCGGCTGGCCGAGATCTTCGAGTTCGACTACACCCTGGAGATGTACAAGCCTGCCGCAAGCGTCGCTGGGGCTACTACGCGCTGCCGACCCTGTACGGCGAACGCCTCGTGGGAAAGCTCGACGCCACTGCCGACCGGAGCGCGGGTGAGTTGCGACTCAACGCGGTCCACGAGGACGAGCCTGGTGTCGCACCCCGGTGCGGCTGTCGAGGCCAAGATCCACGACCTCGCCCGCTGGCTCGACCTCGACGTGGTGTGACCTTGACCGGTACGGCGTCGCCGCCCGAACCGGCCGCCGGCACCGATTTGGTCAGGTGCCGCCACACGGCGATGAGATGAGCATGGTGCGCCATCAGGGACTCGAACCCCGAACCCGCTGATTAAGAGTCAGCTGCTCTGCCAATTGAGCTAATGGCGCGCGAAGCGAGTGGAACCTTACCAGCGGCCTGAGCGCACATG
Source organism: uncultured Actinomycetota bacterium (assembly GCA_963794435.1). GTDB lineage: Bacteria > Actinomycetota > Actinomycetes > Propionibacteriales > Nocardioidaceae > Marmoricola. The sequence goes on along the minus strand of CAWCDX010000027.1, from coordinate 261,908 downwards.
AAATCGATAGAAGTGTCAAGGCCCTCTGAGAGCGCAGGCAGGTGCCGGATCGGACCAGCACCTGGGCGGTGAAATATTGAAGGTTCAACTACTGTTGATGCGGCAAGACCTGAGAAGGGGAGGCGACATGCCTGCTGTGACCGTCGACGACCTGACTGTGCTGGACCGGCTGAGGGTCGCCCGGGCTGGGCGACAGCGTGCGCCCGGTGAAGCAGGTGATCGACGCGCCGTAGGGCTACGAGGGCGAGGGCTTCCCGGTCCGCCGCGCGTTCGCCGGGGTCGACCTGCGGGACCTCGACCCGTTCGTGCACATGGACCAGATGGGTGAGGTCGAGTACGCGCCGGGCGAGCCCAAGGGCACCCCGTGGCACCCGCACCGCGGCTTCGAGACCGTCACCTACATCATCGACGGCGTCTTCGACCACCAGGACAGCCACGGTGGCGGCGGCACCATCACCAACGGCGACACCCAGTGGATGACCGCCGGCTCCGGCCTGCTGCACATCGAGGCCCCGCCGGAGTGGCTGGTGCAGTGCGGCGGCCTGTTCCACGGCATCCAGCTCTGGGTGAACCTGCCGCGCGACGCCAAGTGGAACCCCCCGCGGTACCAGGACATCCGCGGCGCCCAGGTCGGCCTGGCCGCCTCGCCGACGCCGGCGCGCTGGTCCGGGTGATCGCGGGCGAGGTCGGCGGCGTCGCCGGCTCCCGGCTCGACGTACACCCCGATGGCGATGGTCCACGCGACCGTCGCGCCGGGTGCGCGGCTCGACCTGCCGTGGGACGCGTCGTACAACGCGCTGGTCTACGTGCTCGCCGGGAAGGGCACCGTCGGCGACGAGCAGGGCCCGTGCGCACGGGCAACCTCGCGGTGCTCGGCGCGGGCGACTTCGTCACCGTCGCCGCCGACGGCAGCCAGGACAGCCGCACGCCGGCGCTCGACGTGCTCGTGATCGGCGGCCAGCCGATCCGCGAGCCGGTCGCCTGGGCCGGACCGTTCGTGATGAACACCAAGGCCGAGGTGATGCAGGCCTTCGAGGACTTCCAGAAGGGCAAGCTCGGCACCATCCCGAGCGTGCACGGCGCACCGACGCACCTGCAGACCAGCGAGGGCTGACCACGGACGTGAGCAGGAGCGGGCCGGAGGCCCGACCTGACGACGTCCTGCCGTCGTCCGCGGCTTCTTGGGGTGAGTAACGGGACTTGAACCCGCGACATCCGCCACCACAAGGCGGCGCTCTACCAGCTGAGCTATACCCACCATGGAATCGTGCGAGGCACGAGTGTACCGGTCACTCAGGCGTGCTCCGAACCGGGTTTGGTCCCGGTGAGCGAGCCCCGGTGGATCGCGGCGATCCGCTTGGCGGCGCTGCTGTCCGGGCCGGGGGAGGGCACGAACACCGCGTCGCGGTAGTAGCGGAGCTCCTCGATGCTCTCGCGGATGTCGGCCAGGGCACGGTGGTCGCCGCCCTTGGCCGGTGCGTTGTAGTAGGCCCGCGGGAACCAACGCCGCGACAGCTCCTTGATCGAGGACACGTCGACGATCCGGTAGTGCAGGAACTGCTCGAGCTCGGGCATGTCGCGGGCGAGGAACGCGCGGTCGGTGGCCACCGTGTTGCCGGCCAGCGGCGGCCGGCTGCCGTCGGGGCAGTGCTCCCTGACGTAGGCCAGCACGCGTCCTGGGCCTCGGCGAGGGTGATGCCGTCGTCGAGCTCCTCGATCAGGCCGGAGCTGGTGTGCATGTCGCGCACGAACGGCACCATCTGGTCCAGCGCCGCGGCGGGTGGCTTGATCACGATGTCCACCCCGTCGCCGAGCACCTGAGGTCGAAGTCGGTGACCAGTGCGGCGACCTCGATCAGCGCGTCCGCCTCGAGGTCGAGCCCGGTCATCTCGCAGTCGATCCACACCAGTCGGTCGCTCACAACGGTTCAGCCTACTCATGGCGTTTTCTCATCCCGGGTCATCGGCCCGACCTACCGTGGCCGCGTGCTGCGGTCGGCCGGACTGCGTGGGCCGGGCTGGCCGCCCGGCTCGTGGTCGGGTCGTCTGGCTGTGGGCGGGGCTGCTGAAGCTGCCCGACCCCGAGAGCAGCGTGACCGCCGTCCGGGCCTACCAGCTGCTGCCGCCCTCGGCCGCCGGACCGTCGGCCGCGCGCTGCCGATGGTCGAGGTCGTCGTCGGCGCCTGCCTGCTGCTCGGGCTGCTGACGCGGGTCAGCGGCGTCGTCTCGGCCGTCCTGCAGCTGGCGTTCATCGTCGGCATCGCCTCGGTGTGGGCGCGCGGCATCTCGATCAGCTGCGGCTGCTTCGGCAACGGCGGCCCCGACCCGAACGCCGCGAGCCAGTACCCCTGGGAGATCGCCCGCGACGTCGGCCTGCTGGCGCTGTCGCTGTTCGTCGTCTGGCTGCCCCGTACGCCGTACGCCGTGGACAACCTGCTGTTCCCGAGCCCCAGGAGACGCCGAGTCGAAGCAGCAGCGTGACGTGAACCGACGCGAGCGAGCGGCGGCGTGCAGAAGCAGGCGGCCGCGAGGAGCGCAACCGCCGGCTCGTGATCACCCTGGCGATCGTGGTGGTGCTCTCGGCGGTGGTGGCCGGGTTCGCGATCTCCTCCGGCGGCGGCGACCGACGACGGCCGCGACCCCGGTCGCCGCGAAGGCGTCGGGGCAGACGCTCGTGGTCGGCAGCAACGCGGCGAAGCACAAGGTGGTCGTCTACGAGGACTTCCTGTGCCCGTTCTGCCGCCAGTTCGAGACGGCTCCCGCGACTTCCTGCGCCAGGACGCCGGAAGGGCACCGTGCAGGTCGAGTACCGGCCGTTCCAGCTGCTGCCGGACGACTACTCCCGGCGCGCCCTCGGCGTGGGCCGCGGTGCTCCAGCAGGGCACACCGCAGCAGGCGCTGAAGTTCCACGACCTGCTCTACGACAACCAGCCCTACGAGCAGGCCCCGAACAAGCCCGGTGCGGCACGCTCGGGCGCTGGGCCGGAAGGCCGGGGTGACGAACCAAGCGTCCTCGACGCGTCGGGCCAGCCAACGCCGCGTTCTTGAGCGCAGCGAAGGCCGCGGCCACGAGGCCGGGGTGAGCGGCACGCCGACGGTGCTCGTCGACGGCAAGCCGGTGAAGGGGAGCTCGATCCCGGAGATCGTCGACCACCTCGAGCACCTCGCCGCCGGCTGATGACATGCTGGTCCGCCCTGACGGACCCGACGATACTCCCCCTTGACCCTCGAGGCGTTCATCGCCGGCCTGCCCAAGGCCGAGCTGCACGTGCACCACGTCGGTTCGGCGTCACCCGCATCGTCTCGCGGCTGGCCGAGCGCCACCCGGGCCCGGTGCCGAGCGACCCCGAGGGGCTGCGGGAGTTCTTCGCCTTCCGCGACTTCGCGCACTTCGTGGAGGTGTACCTGGCCGTCGTCGACCTGATGCGCACGCCGGACGACGTCCGCCTGCTCACCTACGAGGTGGCGCGGGAGATGGCAGCGGTCCAGAACGTCCGTTACGCCGAGCTGACCTGCACCCCCTAGACCTCGGTGCTCGTGCGGCGCGTGCCGATCGAGGCCTTTACCGAGGCGATCGAGGAGGCCCGTGTCACCGCCGAGCGCGACCTCGGCATCGTGCTCCGCTGGATCTACGACGTCCCGGGCGAGGCCGGGCTGCCGGCGGCCGACGCCACCCTGGGCTTCGCGCTCGACCACGCCCCGGACGCTCGATCGGCTTCGGCCTGGGCGGTCCGGAGGTCGGCGTTCCCCGGCCGCAGTTCGCCCCGCACTTCGAGCGGCCCGGGCCGCCGGGCTCCACGGCGTGCCGCACGCCGGGGAGACGACGGGACCGGAGACGGTGTGGGCGGCGCTGCGCGACCTCGGCGCGGAGCGGATCGGGCACGGCACGTCGTCGGCCCAGGACCCGGCCCTGCTGGCCCACCTGGCCCAGCACGGGATCCCGCTGGAGGTCTGCCCGTCCTCGAACCTCGCCACCCGAGCCGTCGCCACGCTCGCGGAGCACCCGTTGCCGGCCTTCGTCGACGCGGGCGTCGTGGTCACGATCAACAGCGACGACCCGCCGATGTTCGGCACCACCCTGAACCGCGAGTACGGGATCGCCGCCGAGCTGCTGGGCCTCGACGCGGCCGGCGTGGCGGTCCTCGCCCGGCCGCGGTACGCGTCTCCTTCGCCCCCGAGGACCTCAAGGTCGGCTGCTGGGGGAGATCGAGGCGACCGTCGGCGGGCATGGATAAGGCCCTGCGGTCTCATACTCCGCAGGGCCAGCTCCTTTGTACGACGGCCGAATCCCCGCGGTCCGCACGACACGCTCAGGTCGTGAACAGGATCACGTAGGTTTCCGCGAGCGTGAACGATCGACCTGCAGCCCCTGTCGGCCTGGCACCGCTCGTCGAGGCCCGCGACCCCGCCGGTCTCGACGACCTGCTCGCCGAGGACTGCGTCTTCCGCTCGCCGGCGGTGCACACCCCGCAGGAGGGCAAGGCGATCACCACGGCGTACCTCTCGGCGGCGCTGGTCGTCCTCGGCCCGACCCTGAGCTACCAGCACGAGTGGTACGACGGGCCAGCGCCGTACTGGAGTTCACCGCCGAGCTCGACGGCCTCTCCGTGCACGGGATCGACATGCTGCGCTGGGGCGCCGACGGCCGGCTCGTCGAGTTCACGGTGATGGTGCGCCCGTTCAAGGGGCTGACCGCGCTGATGGAGCAGATGGCCGCCGAGCTCACCCGCGACTGACACGGCTGGGCGGGGCGCTGACCCGTGGGCTCGAGTCGTTGAAAAATCATCGGGTAGCTGCCCCGCCGCTCGGGGGTGTGCGGCGGGGCAGCTGGGTCCGACAACGGATTCGCGTTGCGACACGGCTGCGGCACGGCGTGTTTGGAAGGTCCCTGGACTGGGGTACACACGAAGTACTCGTCCAGGGAGGGACACACGCACATGGCATTCATCTTGTGGATCATCGCCGTCATCCTCGTGATCAGCGGCATCGTCACACTCATCCGAGGCAGTGTGCTGTTCGGCATCCTGCTCATCGTCGTCGGCCTGCTCGTCGGCCCGGGCGGGGTCAGCCTCTTCGGCTGACGCTTCGCCGCCAGTCGTCGGCGGCCGCGGGGTAGCGTTTCGCGGCCACGCCGCCGGCTGGCCATGTCACGATGTGCCGGGGTCGCAACCACGGGAGGCGACCTTGCGCGGGGGACACGGGACCAGCCAGCACGGTCAGACGCTGGCGGAGCGGATCGCGATCCAGAGCGGTACGCCCACCCGCCGGAGCCCAGGACGTCACTGCTTCGTCGACGGAGAGCCCTCGCTGCTCGTCGAGTGGCGACAGGGGAGCAGCGGCTGGGAAGGCCGGGTGCTGTCGACGGTGTGGGTCGATGCCGTCGGGTGGGCTGTCGTCGAGCGGTGGCTGCCGGCTGAGGTGGTCAGACCTGCTTGAGCGTCTCACAGAGCGGTATATTTCAGTTTAAATCGGATGTTATCGGGCATCGTTCTCGTGACGGCATGACAGCTATCTCGGGAGAACTGACTGATGTCGACAACCGGCATGCTCTGGCAGCTCATGTTCACGGCGACGCCGCGGCAGGTCTTCGGCGCGCTCGTCGCCACCGCCAGTGCCCACGGCCGACTGCTCTCGGTGGAGGACTACGGCACGGTCCTGGTCTTCTCGCCGTCCCGGTCGGCGCTGCATCGGTGCGCACCGATCCGGGCCACCGTGAGCAGCAGTGAGCAGGGGACGCTGCTGAGCTTCTCGCCCACACTGGTCGGCCGCGAGGTCGAGGACACGGCTGCTCAGGCCGCGTCCGTGGGCAGCCTCATCCACCAGCTGCGACGGCGCGTTGAGCCGGCCGCGGCCTGAGGACCCCTCGTCCCCTGCGTCCTTCACGCCAGCTCCGGCCCGTTGCGCACGGGCAGCACGGCGTGGAGCGACGCAGGGGAGCGGGGTCCGCTGGCGGAGAGCCGCCCGCGGCACGAGGGGAGGGAGGCCGCGGGCGGCTTCAGACCATCGGGAAAGCAGACGCTGGGAGCATCCCGAGAGCCCCTCCGCGACCATGGTCCCCTCGCTGGTGAACCGCGCGCAACGTGGTCCCGGTCCTTGGTCCACAGGTGCCTGTGGACAACGGACGTCGGCTGACGTATTCGGTGCCGCGCGGGCAGTTACCTCGAGAGCACCTGCTCGTTGTGCCATCCGAAGGCTGCTCTGCTGTCCGGGGGGATGGCGGAGCAGTCTTCTTGTCGCGGAGGACCGGCAGGAGCAGGGCTCAGGGCGCCGCCCGGGAATCGGGGGGTCATCCCGGACGACGCCTAGGCCCAGCCGGGTGACAGGTGAGGTCGAGCCCGAAGTGACCTGGCTTCAGTCTCCTCACCTCGCCCTCCGGACCGCGGCGCGACACGCGGAGGGCGGCCTTGGCAGGAGTCGATCCGATCCCTGAGGAACCCGGCCGTCGACCGCGACCTACGCTGACCGTCATGCCGTCGCGCCGCACCGTGCTCCTCCTTGGTGGCGCGACCGTGATCGCCTCGTCGACCGCCCTCAGCGGCCTCATCTACGATTTCGACGCCCGCCGGCAGTCCAGGCACGGGGCGTTCTCCTTGCCCGACTTCGGCGCCGTTCGCGAGGCCCTCAAGATCCCTCCCGATGTCACGATCGTCTCCTGGGACAGGATCGCCAAGGCCGGCGACAGCCTCGGCGACGTGCTCGACCGGCTCACAGCCGACCAGATCCTCGGCCTGCCCGAGCGCGATCAGCCCTACCTGTTGGACGCCAGCGCCGGCTTCTACGCCTACGGGGTTTCCGAGGTCCAGCTCGCTGACGGCACGCGTCAGAAGGTCACCTCGAAAGCCGAGCGCTGGTTCTCCCTGGCTCGCGCACCTCGCGGGATCGTCGGGCTCGGCCCGCGTGCCGTCGTCGCCACCACCCCCACGACGTGGCGTTCCCCGGCCCAGCCGCGGCCGGTCTCAGCCGAGGGGATGGGCCGCTTCTACTGGGACAGCGCCGGCACCAAGCAGGAGGAGCTCGTCGGTGCCCAGGAGAAGCTCATCGAGTCCGAACACCCCGACGCCTACTTCGGGAACTTCACCCTCGTCGGGCCCGGCGACCTGGGCGGGGTGGCCTACAACGGGCTCTCGCTCTCCAACGGCGGCACGGCCGAGCGGGTCGATGGCTCCGGTGCCTGGCGCGGATTCGACGGTGTCCCCAACGGCGAGACCGGCCTCGTGGCCGTCGGCAGCGGGAAGTACATGATCGCGAACATGATGATCGACGGACGCGATCCCGCCACCGGGAGGCGAGTAGGCCCCTCCCCGATCATGATCAACAGCAGCGTCGGCGGCACGATCGACACGGTGACCGTCCAGTGTTGCGTCAAGGGCATGCCGACCAACTGGAACGCGCAGCCGAACAGCGTCCACCGGATGATCCAGTTCCACTCCCGTTGGAACGGCAGTCATTGCCTGAACCTCGAGCAGGTCGGTGCCGGGGTCGAGGTCGACTGGGTCAGCGGTTCCCTGTGGCGCGGCAGGAACCCCTCCCACCCCTCGCCGGACGGCATCATCACCGCATCCGCACACGTCGGTCTCGACGCGCGCGGCCCGCTGACCATCACGATCGGCGACGACGTCGACATCGACGAGGACACGCTGACGCTGGACCGGTACGGCCCGGCGGCCGCCACGTTCGGCACGCAGGCCAAGATCACCGCCCCCGTGAAGGTCGCCTGACCTGAGCCCGCCTTCGCTCCTCGAGGTCGAGCAGCCGCGGCACCAGCTGCTCTCCGGAGTGCCCCTGGCAGGAGTCGAACCTGCGACCTAGAGATTAGAAGGCTCTTGCTCTATCCAGCTGAGCTACAGGGGCCGGGGGCAAGCCTAGGGGGCTTGCGCGTCAGTCCGTGCGTCTCACCGCGAGCGCGGCGACGTCGTCCTCGTGGGTGCGATCGCGGGCGGCGTCGACGAGCTTGTCGAGCTCGCGTTGCAGCGAACCGTTGGCCAGTCGCGGAGCGGCGTCGAGGATCCGCTTCTGGCCGATGTCGATGTCCTCGTCGCGACGCTCCACCAAGCCGTCGGTGAAGGCCAGGACGGTGTCATCGACCCGGAACGGGACCACGCAGACGTCACGGACCTCGGTGCCGACACCCAGCGGGGGGCCGGGGGAGACCACCAGCTGCTCGGCGATGCCGTTGGCGCGCAGCACGACCGGCGGCGGATGGCCGGCGCTCACCACGCGCAACGTGTCCGTGGCCGGGTCGATCACGAGGTAGACCAACGTCACGAGCTGCGGGATCTCATAGGTCTGCATCAGCAGGTCGAGCTTCGAGCTCAACGTCCCGGGCTCGGGATCGACGACGACGTGGGCCCGGATCGCGGACCGCATCTGCGCCATCGCGGCCGCGGCCGGCACCCCACGGCCCATGACGTCGCCGACGAAGAGCACCAGCCGGCCGTCGGGCAGCCCGATGGCGTCGAAGAAGTCGCCGCCGACGCCGGTACGGCTCGCCGGGCTGTAGTGCCGCGCCAGCATCCAGCCCGGGATGCCGGCGGTCAGGTCGGGCAGCACCGCGTGCTGCAGCTGCACCGCCGTCTCGTGGGTCTGGCTGTGCAGCTCGGCATTGTCGATCGCGATGGCGCAGCGCTGCGCGAGGTCCTCGGCGAAGAGGGCGTCGGACTCGGTGTAGGGGCGCCTCGACTCCGCCTTGACCCAGGTGATCGCCCCCAGCGCGCGCCCGTGCGCGACAAGGGGTACGACGATCGCGCTGTGCAGGTCGAGGGCACGGGCCAGGCGCAGGTGCTCCTCGTCGTGGGCCGACGCCACCAGCATCTCGTCGGTGATCTCGTGGATCAGGCTGCGGCGTCCGGTGAGCACCACGTCCCACGCCCCGCCGGCTGCATCCGGGTCGGCTGGGTAGCGGCGCTCGAGCTCGAGGGCGAGCTCGACCTTCTCCGGGTCGACGTGCTCCACGGCCAGTCGACGCAGCCGGCCGTCCTCCAGCAGGTCGATCGCGCAGAAGTCGGCGAAGTCGGGGACGGCGAGCCTGGCCACCCGGGACAGGGTCTGGCCGTAGTCGAGGCTGCGGGAGAGCTCGGTTGCCGAGTCGGCCAGGAACCGCACGCGTGCTGCCTGCTCGGCTGCGTCGCGCTGGGAGTCGAGGCGCACGATCGCCTGCGCGCAGGAGTCGGCGAGGATCGCGAAGAACTCCAGCTCGGCGGCGTCGAGCTCGCGCACGCCCGGAAACGTCAGGGTGATCACCCCGAGGGTGCGTCCGAGGGCCTTGAGCGGCAGGCCGACCATCGTGCGGGGCCCGTCGCTGGCGTGCTCGAGGTCGGGGTAGCGCCCCTCGATCTCCTCGATGCCGCGCAGGACGAGCAGCCGCCCACTGCGGACGACGTCCCCGGCGGGAGTCGGGTTGGCGACGGGGAACCTGGTCCACCGCTTCGCCGCGCCCTCGAGCCCGCCGCGCAGGCCGGCGAGCACCAGGTAGTCGTCGTCCTGCGTCAGCGACAGCGACGCCACCGTGGCGCCGACGGCGTCGGCGGCCTGGTCGATCACGATCTCGGTCACGGCGTCGATGTCGTCGGCGGTGTTCAGGCTCGCGGCCACCCGGGACAGCCGGCGCAACCGGTCACCGAGGCGGCGGATCTCGCGTACCTGCTCCCACTCGCCGACCGCGTAGTCGACGATCCACAGCGTGCCCACGATGTCCTTCTCACGACGCAGCGGCGTACAGCTCACCTCGGCCGGCTGCACCGAGCCGTCGACGTGCCGCACGTCGAGGCGCCCCTGCCAGCTGACGCCGTGCAGCGCCTGCTCGATCACCTCGGAGAGCACCCCTTCGTCGCCCTCGGGGAGGATCACGCTGCTCAGGCTCGCCCAGCCCTCGTCGCCGAGAACGCCGTGGCGCCAGGCGGCAGCGGTGTTGCCGAAGACGACCCGACCCGTCCTGTCGGTGGCCAGCGCCGGCTCGTTCAGCACGTCGAGATGCTCGAGCTCCTCGGCCCAAGCAGGCATCCCCGGCGTCGACATTGGGTCATGATGACAGGCACCTCCGCGCCGGCACAGGAGAGTGACGACGGTCACCCCCGGATCGTCTCAACCCCTGAGAGAGCCCATCCAGGACTCGACCTCGTCGGGCTCGCGGGGGAGCGCGGCGGACAGGTTCGTGGCGCCGTCGGCGGTCACCACGACGTCGTCCTCGATGCGGATGCCGATTCCGCGGAGCTCCTCCGGGACGAGCAGGTCGTCCTCCTGGAAGTACAACCCCGGCTCGACCGTGAGCACCATGCCCTCCTCGAGGTCGCCCGCGGGGTAGATGCTGGCGTCCGCGGCCGCGCAGTCGTGCACGTCCATGCCGAGCATGTGACTGGTGCCGTGCAGGGTCCACCGCCGGTAGATGCCGCTCTCGGGGGCCAGCGCCTCCTCGGCAGAGACGGGCAACAGCCCCATGTCCTCGAGGCCATGGGCGAGCACGGACATGGCGGCCTCGTGCGCCGCCCGGAACGCGGCGCCGGGACGTACGGCGTCCAGCCCGGCCTGCTGCGCGGCGAGCACCAGCGAGTAGAGGTCTCGCTGGAGCGGGGTGAAGGTGCCGTCGACGGGCAGGGTGCGGGTGACGTCGGCGGTGTAGAGAGAGGTGGCCTCTGCCCCCATGTCGAGCAGGAGCAGGTCGCCGGAGTTCACCGGGCCGGAGTTCTCGGTCCAGTGCAGCGTGGTGGCGTGCCGGCCGCCGCCGACGATCGAGTCGTAGCCGATCTCGTTGCCCATGGTGCGGGCGCGGCGGAAGAAGGTGCCCTCAAGCCAGCGCTCGCCGTGCTCGAGCACGCGGTCCCACTCGCGCACGGAGTCCTCGAACCCGAGCGTGGTGATGTCGCACGCGGCCTGGAGCTCGGCCACCTCCCACTCGTCCTTGACCAGGCGCAGCTCGGAGAGCACCCGGGCGAACTCGATGTCGCGGGCGTCGTCGCCCGCGACGAGCTGGTCCACCCGGGCGTCGGCACCGCGGAGCACGCGCGTCTTGGAGGCAGCGCCGAGACGGGCAGCGAGGTCGTCGATGTGGCGCGTCTCCACACCGAGCGAGTCGGAGATCTCGCGCAGCGACGGTCGACGCCCGACCCACAGCTCGCCGTACTGCCGGTCACGGAAGAACTCGTCGGTCTCGCGTGAGCTGCGCGGCCGCGCGTAGAGCACCGGCTCCCCGTCCTCGAGCACCAGCACCGCGTCGCTGGTCTGGTTGCCGCAGAGGTAGGTGTGCGCGGTCTCGGCACGGAACCGGTAGTCGGTGTCGTTGGACCTGACCTTGAAGCCGCCGGCGGGGATGACGAGGCACTCGCCGGGGAACTGCTCGCCCAGCCGTTCGCGTCGCGCCGTCGCCCACGGCGTGATCGGGTGCGGCGGGAGATCGAGCTCGCGATCCCCCCAGCCGGTGCGCATGAACTCGGCGTACGCGTCGGTCACGCCCGGGTCGTGGCTCTCGGTGTGCAGCTCCTCGTTCGCGTCGGTCACAGGCCCAACTCTACGTCCGTGGCCTCGTTACGCTACGCGCATGTCGGCACGTCGCAGCTCCGCCGCGTTCACGATTGTGGTCGCCGTCGTCATGCTGCTGTGCGCGCTCGGGATGGGCTTCCTGCTGCTGCTGTCCGGGGCTCCGACGGCCCTCGTGACCGGCATGATCCTGGCCTCGTTGCCGCTCGCCCCGCTGATCGCGTGCTACCTGTGGCTCGACCGCTACGAGCCCGAACCGCGGTCCCTCCTGGTGCTCGGCCTGGGCTGGGGTGCGTTCGTCGCCACGGCCATCGCCTTGCTGCTCCAGCTGTTCGAGCCGGTGATCTTCCGCACCACCGACGCGTTCCATGGCACCGTGGTCGCGCCCGTCACCGAGGAGGGATGCAAGGGGCTGTTCATCCTGCTGCTGCTGTTCTACCGGCGCCAGGAGCTCGACGGCATCCTCGACGGCATCGTCTACGCCGGCATGGTCGGCATCGGGTTCGCCTTCACCGAGAACATCCTCTACCTGACCTCCGCCTACATGGGCTCCGACGGGCGGGCCGGGGGACTGGGCGGAGCCGCCGGCCTGTTCGTGGTGCGCTGCTTGTTCGGGCCGTTCGCCCACCCCTTCTTCACCGCCTTCACCGGCATCGGCATCGGCATCGCGGTGGGCAGTCGCAACAGGGCGGTGCGGGTCCTCGCCCCCCTGGGCGGCTACCTCGTCGCGGTCGCGGCGCACGCGTCGTGGAACGCCTCGCTGATGCTCGACGGAGGCCGCAACGCCGTCGCGACGTACTTCTTCCTGATGGTCCCGGCGTTCCTGCTGCTGCTCGGCTTCGCCGTGTGGTCGCGTCGCCGGGAGGGCCGCGTCCTCACCGAGGCGCTGACCGACTGCGCGCAGCGCGGGTTCCTCGACCCGGCCGAGGTCCCGTGGCTCTCCCGCATCCCCGCACGCCGGTTCGCGCGCCAGTACGCCGAGAAGGCGGTGGCAAGCCCGGCAGTACGCCGAGAAGGTCGGTGGCAGAGCGGCGCGACGCGCGATGGTCGCCTACCAGGGCGCGGCCGTGGAGCTGGGATTCCTGCACAGCCGCTACCTGCGCGGGGTGCCGCCACCGGACTTCGTCGCGCTCGGGCAGGCCCACGTCGAACGCATGCGCGCCTTGCGGCCCCAGCTGATCTGGCCCCAGCCCTCGGGGCCGGTGCGCCCTCGATGCCGGTCGTCGGGGGAGCGCGCGGGCCGGCGCGCTGACCGGTTCGCGTCCACAGGCCGCGCTTCGTCCTGGTTCGTCCACAGGGCCGACGTGTCGCGTCGACTCCTCGCCGCCCCGTGCGCTGCACTCGCGGCAGTGACCAGCGAGGAGGAGAGATGAACGAGAGCTACGTGACCGTGCAGGGATGGGTGGGCAACGACGTCGACCTGCGCGACGCGGGAGACACGCAGGTGGCGTCCTTCCGCGTCGGGTCGACGCCGCGCTACCACCGCGGTGGCGCCTGGGTCGACGGGCAGACGTCGTGGTTCACCGTGAACTGCTGGCGGGCCCTGGGCCGCAACGTCAAGGAGTCGGTGCGCCGCGGCGACGCCGTGATCGTCCACGGCCGGGTCCGGGTCGACGTCTGGGAGCGCGAGGGGATGCCGAGCTCGGTGCAGTGGGTGGTCGACGCCACGTTCGTCGGGCACGACCTGACCAAGGGCACCAGCTCCTTCCTCAAGACCGCCCGGGTGACCAAGGACCCTCGCGAGGACGACGCCGTCCGGGAGATGGTGCACGCCTACGACGCCGACGGCCCCCAGCTCGACGCGGCCGGCAATCCGGTGGTGCCGGCGGCATGAACCCGCCGGGGAGGGCGCGCCGTCATCCCCCGTAGGCTGGACGGACCATGTCTGACTACGTCTTCACCCTGCGCAACGTCCGCAAGGCCCACGGCGACAAGGTCGTGCTCGACAACGTGACCTTGTCCTTCCTGCACGGCGCCAAGATCGGCGTCGTCGGGCCCAACGGCACCGGCAAGTCCACCCTGCTCAAGATCATGGCCGGGCTCGAGCACGCCAACAACGGCGACGCGATCATCGACCCCGACGCCACGGTCGGCATGCTCCAGCAGGAGCCGCCGCTGAGCGAGGGCAAGACCGTGCTGGAGAACGTCGAGGAGGCCGTCGGCGAGATCAAGGGCAAGCTCGACCGCTACAACGCCATCTCCGAGGAGCTGGCCGACCCGGATGCCGACTACGACAAGCTCCTGGCCGAGATGGGCGACCTCCAGACCGACCTCGACCACTCCAACGCGTGGGACCTCGACAGCCGCCTCGACCAGGCCATGGACGCCCTGCGCTGCCCGCCGCCCGGACGAGCTGGTCGACCACCTCTCCGGTGGTGAGCGCCGGCGGGTGGCGCTGTGCAAGCTTCTGCTCCAGCAGCCGTCGCTGCTGCTCCTCGACGAGCCCACCAACCACCTCGACGCCGAGTCGGTGCAGTGGCTGGAAGGCCACCTGGCCACCTACCCCGGCGCCGTCCTGGCCGTCACCCACGACCGCTACTTCCTCGACAACGTCGCGAGCTGGATCCTCGAGCTCGACCGCGGCAAGGCCCACCCCTACGAGGGCAACTACTCCACCTACCTGGAGACCAAGAAGGACCGCCTCAAGATCGAGGGCCAGAAGGACGCCAAGCGGGCCAAGATGCTCGAGCGAGAGCTCGAGTGGGTGCGCTCCAACGCCAAGGCACGCCAGACCAAGAGCAGGTCGCGCCTGGCGCGCTACGAGGAGATGGCGGCCGAGGCCGACCGGATGCGCAAGATCGACACCTCCGAGATCAACATCCCGCCGGGTCCGCGCCTCGGCGACATCGTCCTGGAGGCGCACGACCTGACCAAGGGGTTCGACGACCGGGTGCTGATCCACGACCTCTCCTTCACGCTGCCCCGCGCCGGGATCGTCGGCGTGATCGGCCCCAACGGGGTCGGCAAGACCACCCTGTTCCGGATGATCGTCGGTGACGAGAAGCCCGACGAGGGTGAGCTCAAGGTCGGCTCCACGGTGAAGATCTCCTACGTCGACCAGAGCCGCGGGGGTCTGGATCCCACGAAGAACGTGTGGGAGGTGGTCTCCGACGGCCTGGACTTCATCAAGGTGGCCAACTTCGAGATGAACTCACGCGCCTACGTCGCGTCGTTCGGCTTCAAGGGACCCGACCAGCAGAAGAAGGCCGGCGTGCTCTCCGGTGGGGAACGCAACCGGCTCAATCTCGCGCTGACGCTGAAGATGGGCGGCAACCTGCTGCTCCTCGACGAGCCGACCAACGACCTGGACGTGGAGACCCTGTCCTCCCTCGAGGACGCGCTCCTCGACTACCCCGGGTGCGCCGTGGTCACCTCGCACGACCGCTGGTTCCTCGACCGGGTCGTGACCCACATCCTCGCCTGGGAAGGCGACGACGAGGACTCCGGCACGTGGTTCTGGTTCGAAGGCAACTACGAGTCGTACGAGGCGAACAAGGTAGAGCGCCTCGGTGCCGAGGCGGCCCGCCCGCACCGGGTGACGCACCGCCGGCTCGACGCGCGACTAGTCCCGGGGAGGGGCTCGCTGATTTCCTACGGAGCGCGAACAAGGTCGAGCGCCTCGGTGCCGAGGCGGCCCGCCCGCACCGGGTGACGCACCGGCGGTTGACGCGCGACTAGTCCGGCCTACGAGTCCCAGGGCAGACGCTCAGTCGATGGCGTCGCGGATGTCGGCGTCGCTGGGCTTGTCGGTCAGCAGCTTGTCGCTGACCTCGTCGAAGATGCGCCCGAGCGCCATGAAGTCGGCGGTCGAGGCGAGGTCGAGGAGGTGGGCGCGGACACCACGGACGTGCGTCGGCGCGGCCTCGACCAGCCGCTCGTGACCGGCCGCGGTCATCACGGCCTCGACCCCCCGGCCGTCGGACCTGGAGGCCTGCCGCACGACGAGGCCGGCCTTCTCCATCCGAGTGATGGTGTGGGTGACGCGACTGCGCGAGTGGCACATCGAGTCGGCGAGGGTGGCCATCCGCATCCGGCCGTCCGTGGTCTCCGAGAGGCGGACCAGGATCTCGTACTCGCTGAAGGAGATGTCGTGCTCCTCGCGGAGCTCATGGTCGAGCTGGTGCTGGAGCAGCTCGGTGCCCAGGATGTAGGCGCGCCAGGCCAACTGCTCGTCTCGCCCGAGCCACTCGACGTCGTCTCCTGCCCCCATGTCCGTTAAGTCTAGTCTGTGCGTCTCAAAAACATATCCACGCCAGGGAACAAACCTGGGAGGCAGATGGTTGAAGCTTGTACTAATGCAGGTGCGAGGTTCGCACCCTGAGCACGAGAACGGAGCACCATGACCATCGACACGACTTTCCCCACCGACGTCATCGCCGGCACCTGGACGATCGACCCCAGCCACTCCGAGGTCGGCTTCACCGTTCGCCACCTGATGAGCAAGGTCCGTGGACAGTTCACCGCCTTCGAGGGCACCCTCACCACCGGAGACTCGCTGGAGAGCACCCGGGCCAGCGCGACCATCGACCTGAACTCGATCGACACCCGCGACGCCCAGCGCGACGCGCACCTGCGCTCCGCCGACTTCTTCGACGTCGAGACGCACGGCCAGATGAGCTTCACCACGACCTCGTTCGACGGTTCCGTGGCCCAGGGCGAGCTCACCATCAAGGGCGTCACCAGGCCTGTCGAGCTCGAGGTGGAGTTCCTCGGCGCCGGCCAGGACCCGTGGGGCGGTCAGCGTGTGGGCTTCGAGGCCAGCGCCACGATCAACCGCAAGGACTTCGGCGTGGACTTCAACATCCCGCTGGACGGCGGCAAGGTCCTCATCGGCGACAAGGTGAGCATCCACCTCGCCGTGGAGGCCGTTCTCTCACAGGACGCCTGAGACCAACGCCCGAGGCGCCGCTGCTCCACGTGGAGCAGCGGCGCCTCGTGTGTCGTCAGGCGAGGCGCTCGAGGATCATCGCCATGCCCTGGCCGCCGCCGACGCACATGGTGATCAGGCCGGTGGTCTTGTCGTGCCAGTCCAGCGAGTTGAGCATCGTGTTCTGCAGGCGGGCGCCGGTCATCCCGAAGGGGTGCCCCACGGCGATCGAGCCGCCGTTGACGTTGAGCCGGTCGAGGTCGATGCCGAGATCCTGGTACGACGGCACCACCTGGGCGGCGAAGGCCTCGTTGATCTCGACGAGGTCGATGTCGTCGATGGTCATCTGCGCGTTCGCGAGTGCCTGGCGGGTCGCCTCGACCGGGCCGAGGCCCATGATCTCGGGGGAGAGGCCGGTGACGCCGGTGGAGACGATCCGGGCCAGCGGCGTGATGCCCAGCTCCTTGGCCTTGGTGTCGGACATGACGATCACCGCGGCGGCCCCGTCGTTGAGCGCGCAGCAGTTGCCTGCCGTGACCACGCCGTCGGGACGGAAGACCGGCTTCAGGTCCGCGATGGCCTCGTAGGTCACGCCGGCGCGCGGGCCGTCGTCCTTCTCCACCACGTTGCCGTCCGGGGTCGTCACCGGCGTGATCTCGCGGGCCCAGAAGCCGTCGTTGATCGCCTTCTCGGCGAGGTTCTGCGAGCGCACGCCGAACTCGTCGAGCTCGCGGCGGTCGAGCCCGCGCAGCCGCGCGAGGTTCTCGGCGGTCTGGCCCATCGCGATGTAGATGTCGGGCAGCTTCCCGTCCTCGCGCGGGTCGTGCCAGTCCTGACCGCCCTGGGCCTGCTCCTCGGTGCGCGCAGTCGCCTCGTCGAAGACGTGGTTGCGGGTGTCGGGGATGTGGTCGGAGGTGCCCTTGGCGAAGCGCGAGACCGTCTCCACGCCCGCGGAGATGAACGCGTCGCCCTCGCCTGCCTTGATGGCGTGGAAGGCCATCCGGCTGGTCTGCACGGAGGAGGAGCAGTAGCGCGTGATCGTCGTACCCGGGATCTGGTCGTAGCCGAGCAGGGTGGCGACCACCCGGCCCATGTTGTTGCCGGCCTCGCCGCCGGGCAGCCCGCAGCCCAGCATCAGGTCGTTGATCGTGGTGGGGTCGAGCTCAGGCACCTTGTCCAGCGCCGCCTTGATGGCCAGCACGCTCAGGTCGTCGGGCCGGAAGTCCTTCAGCGAACCCTTGTTGGCCCGGCCGATCGGGGTGCGGGCGGCAGAGACGATCACGGCCTCGGGCATGGGGGCTCCTCGCTGTCGATGGAAGCGGCGCGGGTGCGCCGTCGGTCAGCCTAGGACACCGCCGAGTCGCCGGTACGCCGCCCGTGGGGGTTGCCCAGCCCGACCAGCGAGCCGAGGAGAAGGCGCATGCTGTCCTCGACGAACTGCTCGCGACGGCCAGGGGCCTCACGCAGCGCGCGGAGCAGGACGCCGTCGATCGAGGCGATCAGGGTGGTGGCCCGGTCACGCCCGTGCTCGTGCCCGGCGGCCCCCATCGCGTGCTCGACCACGTCGGTCAGTCGCTCGGCCTGCTCCTGGAGGATCGTGCCCACGGCGGGCTGACGAGAGCCCTCGATGGTGAGCTCGATCCGCACGAGCAGCAGGTCCGGTTCGGAGAGCCAGGAGCGCAGCATGGCCGAGGTCTGCGGGATGGCGTAGCCCGCCTCGCCCGCGTGCTGCTCGATGCGGCTGGTCAGGGCGTTGATGTCCTCGGCGAACTGGGCGATGACGAACTCGGTGAGCGCGGTGAGCAGGGCGAGCCGGGTGCGCATGTAGGCCGAGCAGGTGCCCTGAGGCAGGTGCGCCTCGCGGTCGACGCCGCGATGGGTGAGTCCGCGCAGCCCGCTCGCCGCCACGAGTCGGACCGCCGCCGCGAGAAGGGTGGACTCGCGCGCGGTGAAGCGGGACTCAGGCACCGGGCACCTCCTCTGTGACGCAGGACACTAGCGGGCGCCTTGCAGGAGCCATTCTACATCTGTAGATTCTACAGGTGTAGAACTACTTGGAAGGAACGGTCATGAACCACAACATCGCCCCCGACCTCACTCCCTTCGCCGTCGCGATCTGGATCGCCACGGCCCTCGGCGTCCTGGCCATCCTCGGTGTCGCAGCGGATCTCGGCATCGCCTTCGTGCGGCGTCACCACGCCGTGCGGGTGCGGCGCCACGAGGGAGTGCTGCCCTACTACGGGCACCTCGTCCTGCACCACTGAGAGCTCGGCACCCGGCCCCTGAGAGCATCGGCGCGTGCCCCACACCTTCGAGTGCGAGCTGCGCTGGGCGGACATGGACCAGCTGCGTCACGTCAACAACGTCCGGTACCTCCACTACGTGGCGGCTGCGCGCCGCTCCGTGTTCGACGGCCTCGCCGCCGGGCAGGCTCCGGTCGGGCGGCACCAGGTGCAGTTCGCCTCGCCGCTGGTCTTCCGGCGCCACCCCGTGCACGTCGACTCCTGGGTCACCGCGGTGACCGATGCCGAGGTGGCGCTCGCGCACGAGGTGTACGACGAGCAGGGGTCGGACCGGACCGTGTACCTGCGGGTGTCCTCGGTGATCGAGCACGCCGTCGACGACCGAGAGCGGGCGCTGGCGGAGTCGCTGCTGGCCCCCGACCACGCCTGGCGCACCGTCGAGCACGACCGTCGTCCGGCCCGCTCGGTCTACCGGGCGCAGGTCCGGCCGTCGGACCTCGACGAGCGCGGGCTGGTCAGTGACACGGCGGTCTTCGAGTTCCTGCAGGAGTCGCGGGTGCAGTACCTGATGAACCTGCACACCCGCGGCCAGACCTGGACCCAGCACGTGGTTGCCCGCACCGACGTGCAGTACCGCCGGCCGATCCCGTTCCGGGCGACGCCGTACGAGGTGCACTCGTGGGTCGGCCACCTGGGCCGCAGGTCGTTCACCGTCTGCGCGGAGGTGCGCGACGCCGACACCGTGCTGGCGGAGGCGACGGTCTCGATGGTGACCTTCGACCCCGAGACCCAGAGGTCGGCCGGCATGGCGCCGACCCAGCGGGCCCGGCTCGAGGCCGAGCTGGGGTAGCCGCGCGCTACCGCTGGGAGAGGTCCTCCATGGTGTTGACCATGAACTGGGCAGCGTGGGTGACGTAGTCCCAGAACTGGGCCTCCTGGTCGGGCGTCAGGTCGGCCTCGTCCAGGGCGGCCCGGAAGTGCGTCAGCCAGTGGTCGCGAGCGGTCGGGGTCACGGCGAAGGGAGCGTGCCGCATCCGGAGCCGGGGATGGCCGCGTTGCTCGGAGTAGGTCGTGGGCCCGCCCCAGTACTGCTCGAGGAACATCGCGAACCGCTCCTCGGCCGGACCCAGGTCGTCCTCGGGGTAGAGCGCCCGCAGCACCTCGTCGGTCGCGACACCTTCGTAGAAGCGGGCGACGATCGCGCGGATCGTCGGGCTGCCGCCGATCTCGTCGTAGAAGGTGCTCACCGGGCCATTGTGGCCGACCGGGCTTCAGCGCAGGTCGGCCAGGTAGCGGCCCGCGGCCCGCAGGTTGCGCAGCCGTGACTCCCAGGTGATGCCGACCGCCAGCAGCCCGAGACCGAGCAGGGCCAGGGAGACCCACCGGGGCACCGCCTCCGAGAGCGGCTGCAGCTCCCGCAGCGCCAGCAGGGTGGTCGTCGCGGCTCCGGCCAGCAGGGGTGCGGTCAGCCGCTCGCGCAGGCCGAGGACGAGGGTCGCCACCCCGGCTGCACCGATCAGCACGCCGCGGGTGCTGATCGGGTCCTCGAGAGCCAGCAGCAGGCTGGGCAGCAGGGCCAGGGTCAGGCCGCTGCCCAGGGCCTCGAGGCTGTCGCTCTCCGGGTCGGAGCGCAGTCGCCACAGTCCTGCAGCGAGCAGCAGGAGCGCTGCGGGAAGGGTGTACAGCTCGGGCGCCCTCACGTCGGCGACCACCCTGATCAGCGTCGCGCACCCCAGGACACCGACCCCGAGCCAGCTCGTCTCCCGGCGGTCGGAGTGGAGCACCGCGAGCACGGCGATGGCAGTCCCGACCACGGTGAGCACCATGGCCAGGCTCGACAGCGAGGGCGCGAGCACGGCCGCCACCGTGGCCGGTGCGACCGCCGTCAGCTCCAGCGCCAACCGGCTCGTCGTACGACGGGCGAGGGGTGCTGCGGCGAGCAGCACCGCGCCGGCGTACCCGGCGAGGACCAGTGCCACCGCGTCCAGGGGCAGGTCCAGGGTCGTGCCCCAGGCGGGGAGGGCGTAGGTGGTGGCAAGCACGGCCAGGGGGCCCATGAGCGCCGGGCCGAAGACCTCGAGACGACGCTCGCTCGTGACGAACGCGGCGCCGAGCACGAGCGCCAGCACGGACGCCGACACGGCCGTGACCTCGGCCGAGGGAAGCGCCGAGGCCAACCCCACGAGGACGAGGTAGCCCGCCACCGCGGCGCCGGCGGAGATGCTGCCCGTCGACCAGACGAGGCGGCGCCACCAGGCCAGACCCCCGGGGACCGCTGCCGCCGCGAGCGCGGTGACGGTCACCAGCCATGACGGCGAGCCGGCCGAGACGAGTGCTGCGACGGCGGCCAGACCGAGCACGGCGGGACTCGTGACGGCAGCCGCCTGGCGCAGCGCGGTGCGCAGAGCCGCTGGGGCGAGCCGCAGCGAGGCGAGCAGCATCATCGCCACGCTCACGCCGAGCACCAGCCAGGTCCAGGGCGCGGCGGCACTCTCCGCTCCGGGCCGGGAGGCGAACGAGGTCCAGGGCTCCCGGGCCATCAGCAGCGTCAGCGCAGCCGCAACGACGAGGCCGACTGCGGCCGCCGCGAGAGCCCAGACCCGTGGCGCCAGCCGAGCCAGGCCGGCGAGGACGACCACAGTTCCCGCCGCGCGGACGCTGTCCAGCGTGGCGTTCCCGGGCACGGCCGGCGCGTTCGCCAGCACGACCAGTGGCACGAGTGCGGCCACCGCCAGGCAGATCCGCGCCGCGTCCGGCAGCCGTCGCGGCAGGGTCGCCAGCGCGGCGTACGCCGACGCGACCAGCAGCGGCCACCCGCGGAGGTCCGCCCACCAGACGCTCCACGCGCTGACCTCGTCCGCGCGGAGCACGCCCAGCGCGGCCAGCTCGACCCACGAGACCGTGGCCAGCCCGAGCAGCACGTGGGCGAGGGAGGCCAACCGCGGCAGCAAGGGGAGTGCGAGCCCCACCAGGACGGGCACGGCCAGGGCCGCGCCGACGGCCGGAAGGGGAGCGCTCCAGGCCCCGCCCGCAGCCGCGACGAGGGCTCCGAGCGCGGCGACCACCTGCGGAACGACGAGGGCACGGACCGGCGTACGGCGGGCCCGGAGGGCGACGCCGACACCCAGGGCGAAGAGCGTGCCGCCCAGCAGCAGCGACATGGCGTGCCAGCCGATGTCGTCGAGCGCGAGCAGCCCCGCTGCGCGGGCGGCCAGCAGGTCGAGCGCGACGATCCCGGCCACGACGCTCCAGCACGACTCGGCCGCGCCCCGGAGCCCGCGGCGGGTCACCAGCGACGCGGCGGCGGCGAACAGCGCGGTCACGCCGAGCAGGACGAGGGTCCGCCCGGTCAGGCCGAGGGCTCCCCAGGCGATCGCGACGAACACCACGGCCGCGACCAGCAGGCACAGGGCGCCGAGGGAGAGCAGGACCACCGGGACGGACATGGCCGGCAGTCGTCGAGTCGGACGACGAGCGGCGACGGGAGGCGCGACCGGGTACGGCACACCGGCGAGGGGTCGCGTGTCACCGACGGGTGCCGTGGCCGTCCGGATCTCCTCGACGAGCCGGTCGGCGCCCAGCATCGCCTGCCACAGGCGCTCCCCGAGCGGCCCCGCGAGGCGCAGCCCACATCCGGTGCAGGTCGTCGCGGGGTCGAGGGGGGCTCGACAGTCCGGACAGATGGAGGCGTCGGCGAGTCTGCTCATGCCGCCATCGTCCGGTCGGGGACCGGCTCACCGCGTCGGTCGTGAGGCTCAACCCGGCTGAGTACGCCTACCCAGGTCGCACGGTCACTCGGGCTGGGTGGCCGGCTCCGGCGCGACGGGACCGGCGACCGGGTCGCGGTGCCAGACCACGCGCTGGGGCAGGGCCATCTGGATCCCTTCGTGGTCGAAGCGGGCCTTGATCCGCTCGCGCATCTCTCGCGCCACGTTCCACTGCTCCATCGGTGCGGTCTTCAGGGTCACCCGCACCACCACGCCGTCCGGGCCCAGCGTCTGCACCCCCCAGACCTCGGGCTCCTCGATGATCACGTCCTTGTAGTCCTCGTCGTCCCACAGGCCGTGAGCGACGTCCGCGAGGACCTCGCGGACGTGGTCGAGGTCCTCGGCGTAGCTCACGCTGATGTCGAGCACGGTGCGCGCCCAGTTCTGGCTCTGGTTGCCCACGCGCAGGATCTCGCCGTTGCGGACGTACCAGACCGTGCCGTCCACGTCGCGCACGCGGGTCACCCGCAGCCCGACGTTCTCGACGGTGCCGACGGCCTCGCCGAGGTCCACGGCGTCGCCGACGCCGTACTGGTCCTCGATCATCATCATCACGCCGGAGAGGAAGTCCTTGACGAGGTTCTGGGCGCCGAAGCCGATGGCCAGGCCGAGGACTCCGGCGCTGGCCAGGATCGGCGCGACGTTCATGCCCACCTCGGAGAGCACCATCACGAAGGCGATCCCGAAGATCACCGTGGTCGTGATGCTCTTCAGCAGCGTGCCGAGGCTCCGCGCGCGCTGGGCGCGGCGGTTGTGGGTCTGCTTCAGTCCGGGCAGGGGAGTGATCTCGGCGCGCTTGATGACCCGGTCGATCGCCTTGGTGGCGAGCCAGCGCACGAGGATCGCGAGGAGGACGATGCCGAGGATGGCCAGGGGCTTCCCGATGACCCAGGCGGCCCCGCGGGCCAGGCTCTCGTTCCCGGTCCAGTCGTAGACCGCGGCACACGAGTAGCTGTCGCTCTTCTGGCACGCGGCCGGCATGTCGTGGAAGATCCCCCACGGAAGCGTTGTCTGGGCAAACATGTCTGGGAGGCTACGAGAGCCCTCGGGGCTCGCAAAGCCAGGACTGGCTATCCTTCCTGTGTGTTCACTCACGACTCCCACGTGCCCGACGAGCGCGTGCGCGGGATCCCCCCGCGGTTGCTGCCCCGGGCCTCCGCTGTCCTGGCCGCCAGCCTCCTGGCTGTCCTCTCCGGCGTGCTGCTCGACGCCGCCTCAGCCGACACGCCGGCGGGCTGGCAGAAGGCGCCGCCGGTCTCCGGCTTCGACTTCCTGCTGGTGCTGTTCCTGATCCCGCTGAGCCTGGCCCTGGTGATCTCCTTCCTCGCCTTCATTCCCACGCTGGTGGGGGACCACGGGTACCAGCCAGGGCAGTCCTGGCGCGGCGAGTCCGAGTGGTTCGGCGGCCCCCGCAAGGGGATCGCCGCCGCTGACGAGGTGACCCCCGACCGCCTCGAGGCGGCCTCGACCGACACGGGGAGCACCAGTGGCCGCTGGTGAGCCCTTCTCCGCCGCGCAGCGGGCGGAGATCGACCGGGCCATCCGTGGCGCCGAGACGACGTGCCGGTTCGAGTTCTCGGTGTACATCGGTGCCTCCGACGGTGAGTCGCAGCCGTTCGCGCAGCGGCTGCACGCCGCCCTCGCCTCACCGCCGCGCAGCGTCCTGATCCTCGTCGACCCCGGCGCCCGTCTGGTCGAGGTGGTGACCGGCTCCGTCGTACGCCGTTCGCTCTCGCAGGAATCCGTCCGGCTCGCCGTCGCCGGGATGGAGTCGGCCTTCGCCGGCGGAGACCTCGTCGGTGGGGTCAAGCACGGCGTCGGTCAGCTCGCCGAGGCCGCACGCAAGCCAGCCACGCTGCACGGCTGACCCGGCCAGGACTAGCCGGCGGCGTCCTTCGCCTGGGCGCGAAGGAAGCGCTCGACGTCGGCGGCGCCCTCGTGGACGTAGCGCTTGGCGGCCGGCTTGGCCGGGGAGTCGCGCAGCCAGGCTGCGGCCCGATCGAGGAGCTCAGGTGAGGCGAACGGTCGAGGGAAGATGAACTCCAGCGCGGTCGACGCCCGCTGGGTGCCCTTCTGCTCCCACAGGTCCTCGGCGGCCTCGAAGTACTTCTCGACGTAGGGCTCGAGGACCTCGTCCTGATCCTGCTGCATGAAGGCAAGCACCACGCTGCGCTGGGTCTCGTTGGGGATGTCGTCCCGGACCATCGCGACCTCCCAGGCCTCGGCCTTCGCCGCGGCGCTGGGTCGTGCCGCGCGCGCCGCGGCCGCCCGCTCCTGGCCGGAGATCGTGTTGTCGCGGCGCTGCTCGGCGGAGATCTGCTCGTCGCCGGCGCGGCCGGCGCGTGCGAGACCGTGCAGCAAGGACCACCGCAGGTCGGTGTCCACGACCAGGCCGTCGAGCCTGCGGCTGCCGTCCAGCAGACCGGCGAGGAGGTCGAGCGCCTCGGGGGTGTGGGCGGCGGCCGCGAAGGAGCGGGTGAAGGTGAGCTGGTGGTCGCTGCCCGCGGCCGCCTCTTCCATCAGCCGCCGCAGCCCACTCTCCCAGGTCGCACGCATGGCTGCCCGGTTGGCCGGGGCGGACAGGTTGTTGACGGCCTGTGCCGCGTAGCCCGGGATGCGGGAGGAGCCGAACGCATCGGTCTCCTGGGCGATGTTGCCCAGCACGAGCGTGACGAAGTCGGTGGCGGTCATCTCGGCGTCGCGGGTCATGTCCCAGGTCGCGCCCCAGCACAACGCCCTCGCCAGGGAGTCGTCGAGCCGTGCCAGGCCGCCGACCACGGTGGCCAGCGAACGCTCGTCGAGTCGGATCTTGGCGTAGCTCAGGTCGCCGTCGTTGAGCAGCAGGAGGTCGGGCTGCCGGACGCCGACCAGCTGGTCGATCGTGGTGATCGGGCCCTCGACGTCCACCTCGAGGCTGGTACGACGCAGCAGTCTGCTGCCGCCGTCATCGTCGGGCACCTCGTCGTAGAGCCCGATGCCGAGGCGGTGCCGACGCAGGGTCGGGTGCTCGACCGTGGCGGTCTGCTCGACCGCGAAGGAGCGGTAGGTGCCGTCGTCGGCGAGCTCGAACCTCGGGGACAACGTGTTCACGCCACTGGTCTGCAACCACTCCTTGGCCCAGGAGTCCAGCTCACGGCCCGAGGACTCCTCGAGGGCACCGAGCAGGTCGGCGAACTCGGAGTTGCCGAAGGCGTGGGCGCGGAAGTAGGCGCGCAGCCCGACCAGGAAGTTCTCCAGGCCCACCCAGGCGACCAGCTGCTTGAGCACCGAGGCGCCCTTGGCGTAGGTGATGCCGTCGAAGTTCACCTCGACGGCCTGGAGGTCGTAGTTGTCGGCGGCGATCGGATGGGTGCTGGGCAGCTGGTCCTGGCGCAGGGCCCAGTTCTTGCGGGCGTTGGTGAAGCCGGTCCACGACTCGGTGAACTCGGTGGCCTCGACGGCCGCGTGGTAGCAGGCCCACTCGGCGAAGGACTCGTTGAGCCAGAGGTCGTCCCACCACTTCATCGTGACGAGGTCGCCGAACCACATGTGCGCCATCTCGTGCAGGATCACCGAGGCCCGGAACTCGTAGAACGAGGCGTCCTGACGGCTCCGCGGCAGGTACTCGTCACGCAGGGTCACGGCGCCGGCGTTCTCCATCGCGCCCATGTTGTACTCCGGCACGTAGAGCTGGTCGTACTTGTGGAAGGGGTAGGGGTAGTCGAAGGCCTCCTCGAAGAAGGCGAAGCCCTGCTCGGTGATCCGGACGAGCGCGTCGGTGTCGAGGTGCTCGACCAGCGACTGGCGGCAGTAGTGACCGAGCGGGATCTGCCCGAACTTCCCGTGGTAGGTCGTGTGCTCCTCGTGGTACTCCCCGGCGACCAGGGCGGTGATGTAGGTCGAGATGCGCTCGGTGGGCGGGAAGCGCCACAGCGCGGTGCCGTCGCCCCGGGGCTCCGGGGTGGGGGTGGGTGCGTTGGAGACCACCACCCAGTCCTGCGGCGCCTGCACGTGGAAGGTGAAGACACTCTTGAGGTCGGGCTGCTCGAAGGTCGTGTACACACGACGCGCGTCCGGCACCTCGAACTGGGTGTAGGTGTAGACCTTCTTGTCCGCCGGGTCCACGAACCGGTGCAGGCCCTCGCCGGTGCGTGAGTACGGCAGGTGGGCCCGTACGACGAGGCGGTTGCTGGACTGCAGGTCCCGGAGCAGGATCCGGTGGTCGACGTACACCTCGTCCGGGTCCAGGACGACCCCGTTGAGCCGCACGTCGTCGACCGAGGCCCGGACGAGGTCGGCGAAGGTCTCCGCGCCGGGTTCGGAGCACCGGAAGTCGATGGTCGTGGTGGAGGTGAAGAACGTCTCGCCGCAGGTCAGGTCGAGCTCCACGGTGTAGGAGTCGACCTCGAGCAGGTGCGCACGGACCTGCGCCTCGTCCCGAGTGAGGTTGGTTCCAGGCATGGGGGGAATCATTGCACTCCGCCACCGGGAATCATTCCGGGGTTCGCCCGGGTTGTCCCTGTATGACTTCTGCTACCGACGGCCAAGCCGACTTCTGGTTCGACCCCCGCTGCCCCTTCGCCTGGGTGACCTCGCGCTGGATGCTCGAGGTCGAGAAGGTGCGCGACGTGAAGGTCGTCTGGCACCAGATGAGCCTGGCCTACCTCAACGAGGACCGGGACATCTCCGAGGACTACCGCGAGATGCTCAAGACGGCGTGGGGACCCGTGCGCGTGGTGATGGCTGCCCAGCAGGCACACGGGCCCGAGGTGCTCGCCCCGCTCTACACCGCCATGGGCGAGCGGATCCACGTCCAGGGCCAGGAGGCCGACAAGGAGATGGCGATCGGCGCGCTCGAGGACGCCGGCCTCCCCGTGGAGCTGGCCGAGGCCTGGGACGACTCCTCCTACGACGAGAAGATCAAGGAGTCCCACCGCGAGGGCATGGACGCCGTGGGTGACGACGTCGGCACGCCGACGATCCACTTCAACGGCACCGCCTTCTTCGGCCCGGTGATCACCAAGGCGCCGCGCGGAGAAGAGGCGGGCAAGCTGTGGGACGGCGTCATCACCGTGGCGTCCTACCCGCTGTTCTTCGAGATCAAGAGGTCCAGGACCGCCAAGCTCGACTTCGCCTGATCCCAGCGGAGCGGCCCCGGGCCGCGAGTGTCACCATGTGGACCGTGAGCCACACGCCCACGGCTGCCGAGCCGTCCTCGGTGCCGACCGGATCGGTGTCGGCGTGGTGGACCACCCGGTTCTCGCTGGTGTGGCTCGGCGTCTGGATGGCCACGCTGGTGCCGATCCAGCTGACCCTGGTCGACCAGCTCTTCGACATCGACCACGCCCACCGGGTGCGCGACTTCGCGCTGGTCAACGCGCTGGTGGGGGTCGCAGCGATCATCACGCTGCCGCTGTTCGGTGCGATGTGCGACCGCACCCGGACCCGCTTCGGGCGCCGGCGCACGTGGGTCGCCGCGGGAGCCGTCGTCTTCGCGGTCGGCCTGGTGCTCACCGGGCAGCAGACGCACGTCGGCTGGCTCGCGGCCTGGTGGGTGCTTGCCTCCCTCGGGGGAAACATGATGTCGGCCGGGCTCACCGCGGTGGTGGCCGACGACGTGCCCGAACGGCAGCGCGGGCTGATCTCCGGCGCGATCTACGCCCCGCAAGGGATCGGCATCGTCGTGGGTCTCGCCGCCGTCACCGGCCTCGCGGCCGGCGGGCGCTACGCCTTCCTGGCCGTCGCGCTGGTGGTGCTGTCGCTGCCGTTCCTGATCGGGCACCGGGACGCACCCGCAGATGTCGCCAAGGCACTGAACCTGCGCTCCGTCGTCGAGGGGCTGTGGATCGACCCACGGGCCAACCCCGACTTCGCGTGGGCCTTCGGCGGCCGACTGCTCGTCAACGTCGGCAACGCGCTCGGGACGACGTACTTCTTGTTCTTCCTCCGTGACTTCCTCAAGGTGCCCGACCCCGACGCCAGCCTCTTCACGATGTCGCTGGTCTACCTCGCCTTCACCCTGGTGGCCACGGTCGTGGGCGGGGTGCTCTCGGACCGGACCGGGCGGCGGCGCGTCTTCGTCGCGGTCACCGCCACGCTCCAGGGCCTGGCCGGCGTGCTGATCGTGCTGCACCCCACCTACGGGTCGGCGCTCGTCGGGGCGGCGCTCATCGGCGCGGGGTACGGCGCGTTCATGTCGGTGGACCAGGCCCTCGTGACTGCGGTGCTGCCCGACCCGAACGACCGGGCGAAGGACCTCGGCATCATGAACATCGGCTCCGTCGGCCCGCAGATGTTCGCGCCGTTGCTCGCCAGCGTGCTGATCACGGCGGCCGGCTACCGCTGGCTCTACGCTGCCGCGGGGCTGCTGAGCATCCTCGGGGCGCTGCTGGTGTTCCGGATCCGCTCGGTGCGCTGAGCGGAATGCCGCCCGAAACCCTGTCGTTGTGCACGACCCCTCGTCCCTAGGATCGCTTCGATGAGCAAAGTACTGTCCGCCGTCGCCTGGCCCTACGCCAACGGCCCGCGCCACATCGGCCACGTGGCCGGTTTCGGCGTCCCCTCCGACGTGTTCAGCCGGTACATGAGGATGGCCGGTCACGACGTGCTGATGGTCTCGGGCACCGACGAGCACGGGACGCCGATCCTGATCGCCGCCGACGAGGCTGGCGTGACGCCGCAGGAGCTCGCGGACACCAACCACCGGCTCATCGCGGAGGACCTGGCCGCCCTGGGCATCTCCTACGACCTCTACACGCGCACCACCACGCGCAACCACACGGCGGTCGTGCAGGAGCTGTTCCTCGGGGTCCTCGCCAACGGTTACTTCGTCGAGCAGACCACGTTCGGTGCGATCAGCCCCTCGACGGGTCGCACGCTGCCCGACCGCTACATCGAGGGCACCTGCCCCATCTGCGGCTACGACAAGGCGCGCGGCGACCAGTGCGACAACTGCGGCAACCAGCTCGACCCGGCAGACCTGAAGAACCCCCGCTCGCGGATCAACGGCGAGGCGCCGGAGTTCGTGGAGACCCAGCACTACTTCCTCGACCTGCCCGCGCTCGCCGGCGCCCTGAGTGCCTGGCTCGACGAGCGCGAGGCCACGGGGCTCTGGCGGCCGAACGTGATCCGGTTCAGCCAGAACATCCTCGACGACATCCGCCCCCGGGCGATGACCCGCGACATCGACTGGGGCATCCCGGTGCCGCTCGACGGGTGGCGCGACAACCCGGCCAAGAGGCTGTACGTCTGGTTCGACGCGGTCATCGGCTACCTCTCGGCGAGCATCGAGTGGGCCCGTCGTACCGACGACCCCGACGCGTGGCGGCAGTGGTGGAACGAGCCTGAGGCCCTCTCCTACTACTTCATGGGCAAGGACAACATCACCTTCCACAGCCAGATCTGGCCGGCGGAGCTGCTGGCGTACTCCGGAAAGGGCGAGAAGGGTGGGACGCTCCACGAGTACGGCGACCTCAACCTGCCCACCGAGGTGGTCTCCAGCGAGTTCCTGACCATGGAGGGCAAGAAGTTCTCCTCGTCGCAGCGGGTCGTCATCTACGTCCGCGACCTGCTCAGCCGCTACCAGCCCGACGCCTTCCGGTACTTCGTCGCGGCAGCAGGCCCGGAGAACCAGGACTCCGACTTCACCTGGGCGGAGTTCGTACGGCGCACCAACGACGAGCTCGTGGCCGGCTGGGGCAACCTGGTCAACCGCACGGCGACGCTGGTGGCGAAGAACTTCGGCGAGATTCCCGCCGCCACCGAGCTGACCGACCGTGACCGGGCGCTGCTGGACCAGGTCGAGCAGGGCTTCGACACGGTCGGTGACCTGATCGCGCGACACCGGCAGAAGGCCGCCATCAACGAGGCGATGAAGACCGTGGCGGAGGTCAACCGCTACGTCACCGACGAGGCTCCCTGGAAGCTCAAGGGCGACGAGGAGCGCGACCGGCTCGCGACCGTGCTGCACGTCCTGGTGCAGTGCGTGCTGGACCTGAACACCGTCCTCAGCCCGTTCCTGCCGTTCTCGGCCAACGCGGTCGACGAGGTGTTCGGCGGCTCGGGGGCGATCCAGCCGATGCCCGAGCTGCGCGAGGTCGAGGACCTCGACGGGGGAGCGGGCTACCCGATCCTCACGGGCGACTACACGACCGCGGCACCGTGGGCGCGCCGACCGGTCGTGGCCGGGACTCCCGTGGGGAAGCCGACCCCGGTGTTCACCAAGCTCGACCCGGCGCTCGTCGACGAGGAGCTGGCCCGGCTCGGCGCCGATGGCTGACCTCCTGCACCCACGGGCGCGGCTGGCCGTCGAGTCCGTCGCGGGAGAGACCCCGGTCTTCACGCCCGGCTACGACATCGCGGAGTCTCGCCGGCTGGCGCGCGAGGAGGCCCTCGCCGAGCCTCGGGTGCCGGTCGCGGAGGTCAGCGACCTCGACGCGGAGGGCGTGCCGGTGCGGCTCTACCGACCCGACGGGGCGAGGGCCGGAGTGCTCCTCCACCTGCACGGTGGCGGCTTCGTCTTCCACGACGTCGACGTGCACGACAACGCCGCCCGGCGGCTGGCGGTCGCCTGCGGCCTGACCGTCCTCAGCGTCGAGTACCGCAGGCCGCCCGAGCACCCGTTCCCGGCCGCCCCGGACGACGTCGACACCGTCCTGGGATGGCTCGAGGACGCGCCCTCGGGGATCACCGGTCCGACGTACGTCCACGGCGACAGCGCCGGCGGCAACCTCGCGCTGGTGGCGGCCCTGCGGCACCCGGGCAGGTTCGCTGCCGTGGCCCTCTCCTATCCGTTCCTGGACCCGCAGGCCGCGGGCGCCTCCTACGCGCTGCCCGACGTCGGCTTCGACCCGCGTGAGGCCGCCTGGTACTGGCAGCAGTACGCCGCCTCGGGCGAGGACCTGACCGACCCGGACCTGGCGCCCCTGCTCTCCGACCGGCTGGGCACGCTGCCGCCGACGCTCGTGATCACCGCCGAGGGCGACCCGCTCCGCGACGAGGGCGAGCTGCTCGTCCGCCGACTGGCCGAGCTGGACGTGCCCGTCGTCGGGACGCGCTACCTCGGCCAGGTGCACGGCTTCTGGCGCCACGGCGAGGTGTTCCCTGCTGCTGCCGCCCTGACCGGTCAGATCGCCGGGTTCCTGGCCGGCCACCCCGGGGCCTGAGCGTGCGTCGCGGGGAGCCCAGCCACACCGCCTTCGGGGCCGCGACCCATCGCGCCGTCCACCAGGACCTCGAGGGTGGAGTCGTCTTCGCAGATCCCCTCGCGTGGGCGATCCTCGGGGCCGACCGCGAGACGTCGCTTGCCGAGGCACGCGAGGCCCCCGGTCGCCGCGTCCTGCGCCTCTTCATCGCCGCCCGGCACCGCTTCGCCGAGGAGTCCCTGGCGGCGGCCGTCGCACGCGGCACCACCCAGGCCGTCGTGCTCGGCGCCGGGCTGGACACCCTCGGCTACCGCAACCCGCACCCGACGCTCCAGGTGTGGGAGGTCGACCACCCCGACACGGGCGACTGGAAGCGGGACAGGCTGGCCGAGGCCGGGATCGATCCCGGTGACGTGCGCTACGTCGGAGTGGACTTCGAGCACGACGACCTGATCGGCAGGCTCGTCGAGGCCGGGCTCGACCCCGACCGCCCGGCATTCTTCGTCTGGCTCGGCGTGGTGCCCTACCTGACACGGGAGGCGATCGCGGCGACGCTGGCAGCTCTGGGCCGCGTCACCGGCGCCGAGGTCGTCCTCGACTACCCGACGGCGACCGCCGGGCTCGACGCCGACTCGCGACGTCGCCGCGCGCGGCTGGCGGAGCGGACCGCCGCGGTCGGCGAGCCGATGCTGACCTCGCTGGAGCCCGCCGAGCTCGCGCAGATGCTGGCGCACGCCGGCTTCGACGAGGTCGAGGACCTCGGCCGCCGCGAGATCCTGACCCGCCTGCTCGGCGTACCCCCGGAGGTCGCGGACGCCCGCACCGGAACGGGCGGCGCCCACCTCTGCCGTGCCCGACGGCTCTAGGCTTCCCCCATGCGCGTCCACCTCGGCTCCGACCATGCCGGCCTCGAGCTCAAGGCGCACCTGACCACGTGGCTCCGGGAGCAGGGGCACGAGCCTGTCGACCACGGCCCGTTCGTCTACGACGCGCAGGACGACTACCCGGTGTTCTGCCTGCGCGCGGCCGAGGCGACGGTCGCCGAGCCGGGCAGTCTCGGCGTGGTGATCGGTGGCTCGGGCAACGGCGAGCAGATCGCGGCCAACAAGGTCACCGGCGTGCGCTGCGCGCTCGCGTGGAGCGACGAGACCGCGACCCTGGCCCGCCAGCACAACGATGCCAACGTCGTCTCGGTGGGCGGCAGGATGCACACGGTCGAGGAGATGACCAGGTTCGTCGGCATCTTCCTGTCCACGGACTTCACCGGTGAGGAGCGGCACGTCCGCCGCATCGCGATGCTCTCCGACTACGAGGCGACCGGCGACCTGCCGCCGCTGCCCGCGTCGGCGCAGGATGCCTGAGGGGCACACCCTCTTCCGGCTGGCCGCGTCGCTGCGCGACGCCTTCGCCGGGGAGGTCGTCGGTGTCTCGAGTCCGCAAGGGCGCTTCGCGGAGTCCGCCGCGATCCTGGACCGGACCCGGCTGCTGGACGCCGAGTCCTACGGCAAGCACCTGTTCGTCGCCTTCGAGCGCGAGCGCTTCGTGCACGTCCACCTCGGCCTGTACGGCAAGTTCCTGCTCGCACCCTCGCCGGCACCCGACCCGGTGGGGCAGGTGCGCCTGCGTCTCGTCGGTCACGAGTCGTACGCCGACCTGCGCGGAGCCACGGCGTGCGAGCTCATGACCGCCGAGCAGCGCGACGCGGTGCTCGAACGGCTCGGACCCGACCCGCTCGACCCGGCGGCCGACCCCGCTCGGGCCTGGGCGCGGATCCGCACCAGCCGGGCACCCATCGGCGGGCTGCTGATGGACCAGTCGGTGCTCGCCGGCGTCGGCAACGTCTACCGGGCCGAGGTGCTCTACCGGCACCGGATGCACCCCCTGCGCCCGGGCCGTACCCTGCGCGTCGGCCAGTGGCAGGCGATCTGGGCCGACCTGGTCGACCTGATGGCCGACGGGGTGCGGACCGGCCGCATCGAGACGCTGCGCCCGGAGGACCGGGACCGGCTGAACCTCGTGGACGAGCGCAACTACGTGTACCGGCGTACGGGCGAGCCGTGCTGGGTCTGCGGCACGCGGATCCGCACCGCGGAGCTCCAGGGACGAAATCTGTTCTGGTGTCGGCGTTGCCAACCCGCGTTCCGCTCCCGAGCCCTAAGGTAGACGAATCGGACTCTCCGGTCCGGAACGCTCTGCCGTCACCCCGGCTCCACAGCGCACGAAGGCAGGTCACCGTGGCCCTGCGAGTCGCACGCCCCTGGCGTGGCTGGAACCTGCGCGTGCAGCGGAACCTCTCGGTCTCCGACATGCCGGCCCTGGTCCTGCTCGTGCTCTTCGCCCTGCTCTGCATGGTGCTCGGCCTGGCCGCGCCGCTGGTCGTCCCCTCGACCGTGATGCTGCTGCCGATGGTGGTGGCCAACCTCTACCTGGGCCCGCGCTACCTGCCCTGGTACATCGTCTTCGTCAGCGCCTGCTTCAGCGTGCTGCTCTTCACGCAACCGGCCGTGAGCTACCGGGCCATCGGCCGGGCCATCGTGGTCTTCGCGATCGCGCTGCTGCTGATGGTGACCTCGTTCCGCCGCAGCCGGCTCGGGGTCTCCGGGCCGCGCGGCGAGTCGATGTTCGTCGACCTGCGTGACCGCATCTCCAAGCAGGGGAACCTGCCCGAGCTCCCCCCGGACTGGTACGCCGAGTCGGTGATGCGCTCGGCCGGAGGCACCTCGTTCGCCGGCGACTTCATCGTGGCCCACCGCACCGCGGACGACCACCTCGACCTGGTCGTGGTCGACGTCTCCGGCAAGGGCGTCGAGGCCGGGTCACGTTCGCTGTTCCTCTCCGGGGCGCTGAACGGGATCGTCTCGGCGATGCCGGGCGACCGATTCCTGCCCGCTGCCAACGACTACCTCCTGGGGCAGCTCTGGGACGAGGGGTTCGCGACCGCCCTGCACCTGCACCTCGACCTCGACGACGGCATCTTCGAGCTGCGCAAGGCCGGGCACCCTCCGGCCGTCTGGCTGCACGCGGGATCGGGACGCTGGACGGTGATGAACTCCGACGGCCCCGCGCTCGGGCTGCTCGAGGCAGCCGAGTTCGAGACCAAGCGCGGTCGGCTGGCGCCGGGAGATGCGCTGCTGCTGTTCACCGACGGGCTCGTGGAGACGGCGCGGCGCGACATCTCGCTGGGGATCGACAAGCTGGCCGGCCTCGGCGAGCGGCTCGTCCAGGGCGGGTTCGACGGGGGAGCGCAGCGGCTGCTCGACGCGATGGAGCAGACCAACGACGACCGCGCGCTCGTCCTCGTGCACCGGCGCCGGCAGTGAGACGGGTGTGCGCCGGAGGGCTCTCGGCCAGTTCGTGAGGGAGCTGCGCGCTGTGGCACGATGGTTCCCGCCCACGTCCGGGGCGCGCGGATGTAGCTCAATGGTAGAGCCTCAGTCTTCCAAACTGATGACGCGGGTTCGATTCCCGTCATCCGCTCTCAGCGGCCCCGCAAGGGGCTTCTGGCGGGGCGTAGCGTAGTGGCTAGCGCGCCTGCTTTGGGAGCAGGAGACCGCAGGTTCGAGTCCTGTCGCCCCGACTGAACACCAGCCGAGTCCGGCACCCGCCGGAGCACCGACCACGTGCTCTGGCACACCCGATCATGAGGAGAGAACTGTGAAGAGCGCCGTCGAGACGTTGAGCCCCACCCGGGCCAAGATCACCGTCGAGGTGCCTTTCGACGAGCTCAAGCCGAGCCTCGATGCGGCCTACCAGGAGATCGCGAAGCAGATCAACATCCCGGGCTTCCGCAAGGGCAAGGTGCCGCCGCCCGTGATCGACCGCCAGGTGGGCCGGGGCGCGGTGCTCGACCAGGCCATCAACGAGGCCGTTCCGCGGCTCTACGTCGAGGCCCTCCAGCAGAACGAGCTGCAGCCGCTGGCCCAGCCGGAGATCGAGGTCACCCGCCTCGAGGACAACGAGACCCTCGAGTTCACCGCCGAGGTCGACGTGAAGCCGAGCATCGAGCTCCCGGCGTACGACGGCATCGAGGTGACCGTCGACGACGTCGCCGTGACCGACGCGGACATCGACGAGCAGGTCGAGTCGCTGCGCGAGCGGTTCGCGACCCTCAAGGACGTCGAGCGCCCGGCTGGCGACGACGACCTGGTGACGATCGACCTGCGGGCGACCCGCGACGGCGAGGACGTCGAGGGCGGGGAGGTCTCCGGCTTCTCCTACAAGGTCGGCTCCGGCGACATGCTCGAGGGCCTCGACGAGGCCGTTCGTGGCCTCAGCGCCGGCGAGGACGCCGCGTTCACCTCCCAGCTGCTCGGCGGCGACCTTGCCGGCGAGAACGTCGACGTGGCCGTGACCGTCTCGGCGGTCAAGGAGCAGGAGCTGCCCGAGCTCGACGACGACTTCGCCCAGACCGCCTCGGAGTTCGACACCCTCGAGGAGCTGCGGGCCGACGTACGCACGCGGCTGGAGCAGACCCGGCGCCTCGACCAGGCCTCCGCCGCGCGTGACGCCGTGCTCGAGCAGCTGCTCGACGCCGCCGACATCCCGGTCCCCGAGGCCGTGCTCGCCGAGCAGGTCGCGGGCCGCCGCCAGGAGATCGAGCAGCAGCTGACCTACGCCGGCA
Organism: uncultured Actinomycetota bacterium; assembly: GCA_963794435.1. Taxonomy (GTDB): domain Bacteria; phylum Actinomycetota; class Actinomycetes; order Propionibacteriales; family Nocardioidaceae; genus Marmoricola. The sequence continues at coordinate 225,820 of CAWCDX010000027.1, read as the reverse complement.
TGTCGATGGAGCAGTACCTCGACAACGAGAAGCAGACGATCGACGAGTTCGAGGCCGAGCTGGAGAAGCGTGTCCGCGACGCGATGGCGGCCCAGTTCCTGCTCGACGAGATCGCGCGGACCGAGGAGATCGGTGTCGAGCAGGACGAGCTGTCCGCCCACCTGATGCGGCGCGCCCAGGAGTCGGGGCAGAACCCGCAGGAGTTCATGCAGCACATGCTCGAGCACAACCACATCCCGGAGATGGTGGCCGAGGTCGTGCAGGGCAAGGCGCTGGCCCGCCTCGTCGAGGGCGCCAAGGTCACCGACGAGTCCGGCAACCCGGTCGACCTCGCCAACCTGCGCCCCGACGGCTCCCTCGGTGACCCCGAGGCGGAGGCCGCCGAGGCGGAGGCCGACGCGGACGCCACCGACGCCGAGCCCGACCCTGCTGCCGACCCCGCCGAGGCCGAGGAGCCCGCGCAGGCCTGAGCGTCCGCCCTCTCTCCGAGAGCGCGGCGGCCGGTTTCCCATGCGACGTGGGTTTTCTGCCCCATCACCTAGGAAACTTCCTATGGGATGGGGCAGAAAAGGTTCCCCGCATGGGAAACTGCCGCCCTCCCCGCCGCGACACACGCGAAACGGTCGTTGACGGGGGTGCCCTTTCAGTGAACAGTTGTTCACTGTGAATCGGGATTGCGGAACCCTGGACGCGGCGGCCCTGGCGGCGCAGACCGCGGAAGACATCATCGTCGGCACGGTGCGCGAGGTTCACGGTGCCGTGGCCGGGCGGATCTACGGGATCAACGACCGACTCAACGGCGGCGGGCCCACCGTCGGGCACCGGCTCCACGACGGCATCTCCAAGGCCGTCTACACCGGGATCTCGACCAGCCTCAAGGTCGGCTCGAAGGGCCTGGCGGCCGCGAGCCGCGCCGGTCTGGGCAGCGACCTCGAGCAGTCTCCGCGAGGACGGTTCGTCCGCGCCGCGGTGAACGGACTGATCGGTGACCGGCTGCGCGAGGAGGGGTCGCCGTTCGTCTTCGACATGGGCGTCCGGGTGGACGGCCGCGACGTACGGCTGGACCGGGAGAGCATCGCGGCGGCCTTCCCGCACGCGAGCGATCGCCTGGTCGTCTTCGTGCACGGCCTCTCGGAGAACGAGGCCTACTGGAACCGCGGCGCCCGTCCGCGCTCACCCGAGCGCCGCGAGACCCCCGACCGCCGCAGCTACGGCGATCGCCTTCAGGCCGACGTGGGCTGGACGCCGGTGTACCTGCGCGTCAACACCGGCCTGCCCATCGCCGAGAACGGCGTCGCCATGGCTGCCCTGCTCGCGCGGCTGGTCGAGGCCTGGCCCGTCGACGTACGGCGGATCGCGCTGGTGGGTCACTCGATGGGCGGCCTGATCTCCCGCGCGGCGTGCGCGGTCGCCACCGACAGCGACCAGCCCTGGACCGACCGGGTCACCGACGTCGTGCTGCTCGGGACGCCCAACCTCGGCGCACCGCTGGAGCGGGTGGTCAACCGCGGCGTGGCCGCCATGGGCCGCATCCCGGAGGCGGCGCCGTTCGGCCGGATCCTGGAGTACCGCTCGGTCGGGATCCTCGACCTGCGCCACGGGCTGGCCCGCGACGTGCAGAACCTGCCCAACGCCCGGTACCGGCTGGTGGCCGCGACCCTGACCCGGTCGCCCCGCTCGCTGACCTCGAGCACCGTCGGCGACCTCCTCGTGCCCTACGCCTCGGCCATGGGCCGGGCACGGCGTGGCGAGGAGATGTTCCCGGGCGCGGAGACGCTGCACGTCCCGGGGGCTGATCACTTCGACCTGCTCAACCACGACGCCATCTACGCTGCCCTGCGTGAGTGGCTGCAGGACCGCAGCGACCCTCCGACACAGGAAGAGAGCCGAACTGCATGAGCCCCGCCCCCGCCGCGATCTCCGCGACCATCGAGATGAAGGCCGATCCGGAGGCGGTGTGGCGGATCGTCTCCGACCTTCGCCGGATGCCGGAGTTCAGCCCGGAGCTGCGCAAGGCCTTCGTCATCGGCAAGCCCGGCGTGGGCGCCAACATCATCGGCGTCAACCGCCGCAAGCTGGCCGTGTGGCCGACCACCTCGAAGGTGGTGCGCTGGGAGCCGGGGCGCGCCGTCGCCTGGAAGACGCGCGAGAGCGGTGCCACCTGGGTCTACGAGCTCCAGGGGAGTCCCAGCGGCACCCAGGTCACCGGTCGGCGGGTGCTGCCGAGGTTCACCGTCGGTACGTCGGTGCTCGGGCCGGTCATCGGTGGTGCCGAGGGGCACGACCGCGAGCTCGCCGACGGGATCCGGACCACGCTCGAGCGGATCAAGTCCACCGTCGAGGCGTGAGGCCGTCGCTCCCGGTGGCCGAGCCCTCTCTGCTCTGGGCGAACACGGCTGGGTTGCCAGTGGAATTGGCCCGCCGTCCGTCTAGGGTCGGAGCGTGACTGAGAACTCTCCCGCGACGGGCCCACAGATGAACGGGGCTTCGTCGTCGTACGGCCTCGACGACCACATCTACCAGCGGTTGCTGCGTGAGCGCATCGTGTTCCTCGGTTCGGAGGTGCGCGACCAGAACGCCAACGCCATCTGTGCCCAGCTGCTGCTGCTCAGCGCCGAGGACCCCGAGGCGGACATCTTCCTGCACATCAACTCGCCCGGAGGATCCGTCGACGCCGGCATGGCGATCTACGACACGATGAACTACATCCCCAACGACGTCGCCACCGTCGGGATGGGGCTGGCGGCCTCGATGGGGCAGTTCCTCCTGTGCGCCGGCGAGCACGGCAAGCGCTACGCCCTGCCGCACGCGCGGATCATGATGCACCAGCCCTCGGGCGGGATGGGCGGTTCGGCGTCCGACATCAAGATCCAGGCCCAGCAGTCGCTGCACATCAAGAAGGTGCTCTTCGAGCTGATCGCCCAGCACACCGGACAGCCCCTCGACCAGGTCGAGACCGACGCCGACCGCGACCGCTGGTTCACCGCGGAGCAGGCCAAGGACTACGGCTTCATCGACCACGTGATCACCAACGCCCGCGACGCGGTCGACGAGGGCCGTCCGGCCCGTGCCTCCAAGTAGCAGCGACGCAGTGAAGGACTCCTCAGACATGAACTACTACATCCCCCAGTGGGAGGAGCGGACGTCGTACGGCATCCGCCGCATCGACCCCTACGCCAAGCTCTTCGAGGACCGGATCATCTTCCTCGGCACCCCGATCAGCGACGACATCGCCAACGCGGTGATGGCCCAGCTGCTGTGCCTGGAGTCGATGGACCCCTCGCGCGACATCCAGATCTACATCAACTCACCCGGTGGCTCGTTCACCGCGATGACCGCCATCTACGACACGATGCAGTTCATCCAGCCCGACGTGCAGACCGTCTGCCTGGGGCAGGCGGCCTCGGCTGCGGCGGTCCTCCTCGCGGCCGGCGCCCCCGGCAAGCGGCTCGCACTGCCCAACAGTCGCATCCTGATCCACCAGCCCTACACCGAGGGCACCTACGGCCAGTCCTCGGACATCGAGATCCAGGCCAACGAGATCCTGCGGATGCGCGAGCTCCTCGAGAAGCTCATCGCCGAGCACTCGGGCAAGACCCCGGAAGAGGTCAACCTCGACATCGAGCGCGACAAGATCCTCACGGCGGACGCTGCTCTCGACTACGGTCTGATCGACTCGATCCTGGAGTCGCGCAAGTCGGTCGCGATCGGTGCTGGGTCCGGGGCCGGTCGATAGGTCGCGCGTCGTCGTGTCATCCCCCCGGGGGAGTCGATCACGGAGTACGGTCGGAGGACTTGTCGTGAGCTCGGTGTTCAATCGAGATCAGGTAGTCGAGGTTGCAGTCGAGCCGGAGCCAGCCCCGGCCAGGATGAGGGGAGACGCCGCCCGTGGCGCGAATCGGTGACGGAGGCGACCTGCTGAAGTGCTCTTTCTGCGGAAAGAGCCAGAAGCAGGTGAAGAAGCTCATCGCCGGACCCGGCGTGTACATCTGCGACGAGTGCATCGACCTGTGCAACGAGATCATCGAGGAGGAGCTCAACGAGACCACCGAGGTGGGCCTCGACGAGCTGCCCAAGCCCCGGGAGATCTTCGAGTTCCTCAACTCCTACGTGATCGGCCAGGAGACCGCGAAGAAGTCCCTGGCCGTGGCCGTCTACAACCACTACAAGCGGGTGCAGGCGGGAGTCACCAGCTCCACCGGGAAGCACGCCCGTGACGACGCCGTCGAGGTGGCCAAGTCCAACATCCTGGTGATCGGCCCCACGGGGTGCGGCAAGACCTACCTCGCCCAGACGCTGGCCCGGATGCTCAACGTGCCCTTCGCGATCGCCGACGCCACCGCGCTCACCGAGGCCGGCTACGTCGGTGAGGACGTCGAGAACATCCTGCTCAAGCTGATCCAGGCCGCCGACTACGACGTGAAGAAGGCCGAGTCGGGGATCATCTACATCGACGAGATCGACAAGGTGGCCCGCAAGGCGGAGAACCCCTCGATCACCCGCGACGTCTCCGGCGAGGGGGTCCAGCAGGCCCTGCTGAAGATCCTCGAGGGCACCACCGCCTCGGTGCCGCCGCAGGGGGGCCGCAAGCACCCCCACCAGGAGTTCATCCAGATCGACACCACCAACATCCTCTTCGTCGTGGGCGGGGCCTTCGCCGGCCTCGAGCACATCGTGGAGCAGCGCGTGGGCAAGAAGACCCTCGGCTTCACCGCCGAGATGCGCGCCTCCAACGAGACCGAGAGCGACGAGATGTTCGCCCAGGTGCGCCCCGAGGACCTCGTCAAGTTCGGGCTGATCCCGGAGTTCATCGGCCGGCTGCCCCTGATCGCGAGTGTGAACAAGCTCGACCAGGCGGCCCTGGTGCAGATCCTCACCGAGCCCCGCAACGCGCTGATCAAGCAGTACCAGAAGCTCTTCGAGCTCGACGGCGTGGAGCTCGAGTTCACCACCGACGCGGTCGAGGCGATCGCGGAGAAGGCGATGGAGCGGGGGACCGGGGCCCGCGGTCTGCGCGCCATCATCGAGGAGGTCCTCCTCAACGTGATGTACGACGTGCCCTCCCGGGAGGACGTCGGCAAGGTCGTGGTCACCGGCGAGGTCGTCTCCGACAACGTCAACCCCACGCTGGTGCCCCGCGAGGACGAGCCCAAGAAGAAGAAGTCCGCCTGACCCACCGCACGTAGACCAGTGGGTCAGTTTGGTAGACCAGTGGGCTAGTCCGGGTCAAATGCCCGTATTCTGTCCCCAATGCGCGGATGACGCGTTACGGGTGTTTCGGGTGATTCAGGGTAGGGCTGTCAGATGGTCAAGGGTGAGCACCTCCGACCCTTGTTGGGGTTCGTGGTCGTGTGCTTCACGGCCGTCCTGATCATGGGCAGCGGGCTGAAGCCACCCAGCGTGGTCGGGATCGCCGCCGGGCCGCCGGGACAGGTGAGCACCGTGCCGAACCCTCCTGACCTGGTCCTCGGGCAGACCTTGGACAACTCCGCCCCGGAGCACCTGAGCGCCGCGTCACCGGCCGCTCCCGCGGCGCAGGACCGAGCGGCAGTGGTGCTCGCCTCGTTGACGGTCCCCACCACCGCCGAGGCGGCGCCCATCCCGGCCGCATCCTCGACCCCGGCGAGCAAGCCGCGGCCGCGCCCGGCACACAAGCAGCGCGCCGCGCACCAGCAGAGCCACCCGGCGCAGCCCGCGAGCGCGACCCCGAAGCCGGCCCCGCCCGCACCGACTCCGGCCCCGACTCAGGTCACCCCTGACCCCGGTCTCGGCCACGGTCCCGGCCACGGTCCCGGCCACGGTCCCGGTCCCGCTCACGTCTCCGGTCTCGCCCCCGGCCACGAGCACGGGGTGGGTCATGGCGGGCGGCACAGCTGGGGGAACGGCTCGCCGCACGCGACCGGTCGGGGCCCCGCGCTGGTCGCCACCCTCGCCCAGCACCTCACGAAGCAGGCCCACCTCACCAAGCCGGCGCACCTGGTCGGCCGCGGCTGGCACGACCACGGCCCGCGAGGGCACGGCGTCCGGCCAGGCTGGGGTCCGAACCGCGGCGCGGGCGGCTCGCCAGCTCACCGGCCGGCTCACGAGTCGAACCAGCACGGGCACGGGTCGGAGCACCACGGCGCTCACGGCGGCGTCCCGTGGGGCCACCACCACTAGCCGCAGTCGCTCGGCGTCAGGCCTTCGGCGGTGTCTCGCCGAGCACGACCTCGACCACGACGTCACCCTCGGCCTCGACCAGCTCGAGCGGGCCGGTGATGGACCCGACCGCGCGCAGGTCACGCTCCGCGGAGCGGATCGCGGCCAGCGCCGGGCCCGGGCCGCGGACGGTCGCCTGCTCCACCGGGGTGCGCATCCCCACCTTGGCCGTCGACTTGGCGCCACGGACTCCCACCAGGACGGACGCCACCGCATCGAGCGAGGCAGGGTCGGTCGAGCCGGCATCCCCCAGGTCGGCGGCCCCCGGCCACGCCTGGAGGTGGACCGAGCCGTCCTGCCACCAGGACCAGACCTCGTCGGTCGCGTAGGCCAGGAACGGGGCGAACAGGCGCAGCTGGACGTGCAGGGCCACGGCCAGGGCGGCCCGCGCCGACGCGGTCGCCTGGTCCTGCTCGTCGCCGTAGGCACGCTCCTTGACCAGCTCGACGTAGTCGTCGCAGAAGTCCCAGAAGAACTTCTCGGTCACCTCCAGCGCCGTCGTGTAGTCGTAGGCGGCGAACGCCCTGGTGGCCTCCGCCACGACGACGGCCAGCCGTCCGAGCAGGGCGCGGTCGATCTCCTCGCTCACCTGCGACGGATCCACCCGGGTCGCGCCGACGCTGCCGAGGACGAACTTGGAGACGTTGAGGACCTTCATCGCCAGCCGGCGCCCGACCTTCATCTGGGTCTCGTCGAAGGGCGAGTCGAGACCGGGTCGGGCCATCGCGGCCCGCCAGCGCACCGCGTCGGCGCCGTACTTGTCGAGGATCTCGGTCGGCACCACGACGTTGCCCTTGGACTTCGACATCTTCTTGCGGTCGGGGTCGACGATGAAGCCGGAGATCAGGGCGTGCGACCACGGTGCGCAGTGGTTCTCGAAATGGGCGCGCACCACGCGTGAGAACAGCCAGGTGCGGATGATGTCGTGGGCGTGGGTGCACAGGTCCATCGGGAAGACCCGCTCGAACAGGTCGGGGTCGGTCTCCCACCCGCCGGCGATCTGCGGCGTCAGCGACGAGGTCGCCCAGGTGTCCATCACGTCCGGGTCGCCGATGAAGCCACCCGCCTTGCCGCGCTGGTCCTCGCTGTAGCCGGACGGAGCCCGCGTCGACGGGTCGACGGGCAGCTCGTCCTCGGTGGGCAGCAGGGGGTGGTCGTAGTCGGGCTCGCCGTCGGCGTCCAGCGCGTACCAGACGGGGAACGGGATCCCGAAGAACCGCTGCCGGGAGATCAGCCAGTCGCCGTTGAGCCCGCCCACCCAGTTGTCGAAGCGGTGCTTCATGTGCGGCGGGAACCAGTCGATCTCCGCACCTCGCGCGATCATCTCCTGGCGCAGGTCCTGGTCGCGTCCGCCGTTGGTGATGTACCACTGGCGGGTGGCGACGATCTCCAGGGGCTTGTCGCCCTTCTCGTAGAAGTTCGCCATCCGCTGCGTCGGCCTCGGGTCGCCCTCGAGGTCGCCGCTCTCACGCAGCTTCTCCACCATCGCCTCGCGCGCGCTGAACGTGGTCTTTCCCTTGAGGTCCTCGTACGCCGCGGCGGCCGGGTCGTGGGCCAGCCAGGCGGGGGTCTCGCGGGAGAGTCGGCCGTCGCGGCCGATCAGCGTGCGGACCGGCAGCTGCAGCTCACGCCACCAGGTGACGTCGGTGAGGTCTCCGAAGGTGCAGCACATCGCGATGCCGGCGCCCTTGTCGGGCTCGGCCGCTTCGTGCGCGACCACCGGGATCTCCACGCCGAAGACCGGCGAGGTCACCGTGGTCCCGAACAGGGGCTGGTAGCGCTCGTCGTCCGGGTGGGCGATCAGGGCGACCACGCTGGGGATCAGCTCCGGGCGCGTGGTCTCGATGAAGACCTGCTGCTCGCCCTGGTGGAAGGCCACGCGGTAGTAGTGACCGGCGTACTCCCGCGCCTCGAGCTCGGCCTGGGCCACCGCGGTCTGGAAGGTGACGTCCCAGAGGGTCGGCGCTTCCTGGAGGTAGGCCTCACCGCGGGCGAGGTTGCGCAGGAAGGCCCGCTGACTGACCTGCTGGGCCTTCGGCCCGATGGTCGTGTAGTGCTGGGACCAGTCGACGGAGAGTCCGAGCGTGCGCCACAGGCTCTCGAAGACCTGCTCGTCCTGCTCGACGAGCTGCTCGCACAGCTCGATGAAGTTCGGCCGGCTGATCGGCAGCTGGCGCTTGGGGTCAGGCTTCTCCGGCGGGGTGAAATCGGCGTCGTAGGGGAGCGAGGGGTCGCAGCGGACCCCGAAGTAGTTCTGCACCCGGCGCTCGGTGGGCAGGCCGTTGTCGTCCCACCCCATCGGGTAGAACACCGACTTTCCCTGCATCCGCTGGAAGCGGGCCACCAGGTCGGTGTGGGTGTAGGAGAAGACGTGGCCGACGTGCAACGACCCGGACACGGTCGGCGGGGGCGTGTCGATCGAGTAGATCTCCTCGCGGGGGCGCGACCGGTCGAAGGCGTAGGTGTCGTCGGCCTTCCACGCCGCGACCCACTTCTCCTCGAGCCCCTCGAGCACCGCCTTGTCCGGTACGACGACGGCGCGTGCTGCGCTCGTCGTACCTGGGCCGGTGGTCGTGGTCTCCGTCATGCCCGAATCCTACGAGCGTGCGCGGGTCCTTCGAGACGGGCCTTGACGGCCCTCCTCAGGAACCCGACTTCTCGGGTCCCTGAGGAGGTTGCGCAGCAACCGTCTCAGGGTCCCTGAGGAGGTTGCGCAGCAACCGTCTCGAAGGGCCCGGCCCGCCATCCTTCAGTGTGCTCCGCGGGGTTCGTCGGAGCGGTAGTCGGTGTACTGGTAGGGGTTCTCGATCAACGCGGTCTCGGGGACCTCGGGGTTCATGCCCTGCTGCCAGGCCTCCTCGCCCAGGGTCGAGCGCAGGTACTCGATGGTGGCCTCGACCTTGCTCCTGGCAGCGGCGAGGTCGACGTCGACCAGCTGGCCGTCGCGCTTGACCACCCGGCCGTCGACGATCACGGTGTGCACCTGGTCGCGCTGGGCCTGGAAGGCGACGTGCCCGTAGGGGTTCAGGATCGGGAACGAGACCGGGGACCGGTCGTTCTTGAGCAGCACCACGTCGGCCTTCTTGCCGACCTCGAGGCTGCCGAGGTCGGAGCGGCCGATCGCCGCGGCGCCGCCTCGGGTCGCCCAGTCCACGACCTGGGAGGCGCGCAGCGCGCTGTGCGTGACGGTGTCGCCCTTGGCGTGCGCCTCCATGTGCTCGCGCGAGCGGTCGGCACCCAGCGTCGTGCGCATCGCCGTGAACAGGTCGCCGCTCCACCAGACGCTGGTGTCCATCGAGAGCGAGACCGGGATGCCGTGCTTGCGGATGGCCCAGGTGGGCGGGTAGCCCTGCCCGGCGCTCTGCTCGCTCTCGGTCGAGACGGAGATCGAGCCGCCCGAGGCGGCGATGCGCTGGTAGGAGTCCTCGCTCAGGGTCGCCGCGTGCACGTAGATCGTCTCCGGCGTCATGAAGCCGTGCTCGTGCATCAGGCGTACGCCGTCGTCGTTGGTCGCGCCCCACACCCCGGTGTGCGTGGTGACGGCGACACCGAGGTCGCGGGCCACCTCGAAGGCCGGCTTCTCCGGGAAGGTGGGGTCGCCGGGTACGTCGAAGGCCATCTGGAAGCCGACCTGGTCGTTGCCCTGGAGGCGACGCTGCACGAAGTCGCGGAACTCCGGCGCGGCCGACCACTCCGCGGGTGGCTGCTGGATGTTGCCGTAGGCCAGCACCCAGCGCCCGGGCACCGACTCCAGCGCGTCCACGGCGGCATCGGCGTGGTCGACGGTCTGCAGGCCGTGGGACCAGTCGACGCAGGTGGTCACCCCGGCGTCGATCGCCTCGATCGCGGCCAGCAGGTTGCCGGCATGGACGTCCTCGGGGCGGAAGAACTTGCCGGACTCGAGGTAGTACCAGACGAAGTACTGCGTCAACGTCCAGTCGGCGCCGTACCCGCGCATCGCGGTCTGCCACATGTGCCGGTGGGTGTCGATCATGCCCGGCATCACGATGCCGCCCCTGGCGTCGATCTCGACGGTGCCCTCCGGCACCTCCAGCCCTGGGCCCACCGCAGCGATCACGTCGTCGGTGACGAGGACGTCGGTGCCCTCCAGGACCTGCTTCGCGTCGTCCATGACCAGCACCGTGCCGCCCCGCAGCACCACCGATCCTCGTGCTCCCTGTGCGGTCATCAGGCCTCCCTTTGACGTCGGACGACCGTCCGCTGTGCGGTCATCGCGCTGATCTCGCCACTCTTGCGCGGCCCGGTTGAGGTGTCAACGACGGGTTCAGCGTGGGAGGCTGTGGCCATGCCACGTCCCGGCAGCGGCCCCGATTTCATCGAGTCACTGGCTCGTGGGCTCGAGGTCGTCGCCGCCTTCCGGCCCGGGTCGGCGGCGATGTCCCTCAGCGAGGTCGCCGTGGCGACCGGCCTGGCCCGGCCGACGGCCCGTCGCATCCTGCTCACGCTCATCGACCTCGGCTACGTGCGGACCGAGGGCTCGAGGTTCGCGCTGACCCCACGGGTGCTCGACCTCGGCATGGCCTATGTCGGCTCCCAGGGACTGTGGGAGGTGGCCCGGCCGCACATGGAGGTGCTCTCGGCGAAGACCGACGAGTCCTGCTCGGTGGCGCAGCTCGACGGGTCCGACATCGTGTACGTCGCCCGGGTCGCGGTGCCCAAGATCGTCGGTCTCACGGTGCAGATCGGCACCCGCTTCCCGGCGTTGCAGACCTCGTTGGGCAAGGTGCTGCTGGCGGCGCTGGCCGCCGACGAGCTCGAGGAGGTCCTGGCGCAACCATCGCGCTCCGGACTGACTCCGCTGTGGCAGCCAGACCGCGAGGAGCGCGACGAGGCGCTGCGCGAGGTGCGAGCCCGCGGCTGGGCGATGACCGACCAGCAGCTGGCCCTGGGAATCCGGTCCGTGGCGGTACCGGTGCGCGACGGCGAGGACCGCGTCGTGGCCGCGCTCAACGTGAACACCCATGCGGCAGAGACCTCGGTGGAGTATCTGCTCGACCACCACCTGCCCCTGCTCCAGCGGGCCGCCGGTGACATCGGCTCCGACTTCGCCCGGCTGCGGAGCCTGCCGCGCAGCGGCAGTGGCATCATCGATTCGGACAGACGTCCGTAGAGCGGTCAGGGGAGTCGATGAGCGAGATGAGCGGGCCCTTCGAGACGGGCCTTGACGGCCCTCCTCAGGGACCCGGGGACGGCCTTGACGGCCCTCCTCAGGGACCCGGGGACGGCCCTGGCGGCCCTCCTCAGGGACCCTTGGCGGGGCTGCTGGTCGCCGACTTCTCCCGCGTGCTGGCGGGCCCCTACGCCACGATGCTGCTGGCCGACATGGGCGCCGACGTGGTCAAGGTCGAAGGACCGCCGACCGGTGACGAGACCAGGTCGTGGAGCCCGCCGCAGCGCGAGGGGATCTCGACGTACTTCCTGGGGGTCAACCGGGGCAAGCGCTCGGTCGTCCTCGACCTGCGCGAGGAGGCCGACCTCGCCCTGGCGCGCGAGCTCGCCGGTCGTGCCGACGTGATGATCGAGAACTTCAAGCCCGGCGGGATGGCGCGGTTCGGGCTCGACTTCGCCTCCGTGCAGAAGACGAACCCCGGACTCGTCTACGCCTCGATCAGCGGGTTCGGCTCGGGCAAGGGTGCGCACGTGCCCGGATACGACCTGCTGGTGCAGGCGGTCTCGGGCCTGATGAGTCTCACGGGTGATCCCGAGGGCCCGCCCTTCCGCGCCGGCATCTCGGTCTTCGACGTGATGGCCGGCAACCATGCGGTGATCGGCATCCTGGCGGCGCTGCGACACCGTGACGCCACCGGCGAGGGACAGCACGTCGAGGTGAACCTGTTGTCGTCCGCGCTCACCGGGCTGGTGAACCACAGCTCTGCGTGGGCAGCCGGGGGAGTGGTGCCCTACCGGATGGGGAACGCCCACCCCAGCGTCTTCCCCTACGAGCCGCTGCCGGCCGCCGACACCGAGCTCATCGTGATCGCGGCCAACGACCGCCAGTTCGCCAAGCTGTGCGCCGTGCTCGAGATCCCCGAGGTGGCCGAGGACGAGCGGTTCCTCCACAACGGCGACCGCACGGCCAACCGCGAGGAGCTCAAGCCGATCCTGGCCGAGCGGCTGCGCACCCGGAAGGCGGCCGAGTGGTTCGACGTCCTGCTGGACGCCGGCATCCCGAGCGGCCCGATCAACACCATCGACGGTGGCTTCGAGATGGCGGAGCGGTTCGGGCTGGAGCCGATCGTCGAGGTCGGGGAGGGCGATCGCGCCATCCCGACGACCCGTCACCCGATCCGGTTCTCCGCCACGCCAGTCGCGTACGGCGTGGCACCGCCCACCCTCGACGAGCACGGCGAGGAGCTCCGGGCCTGGTTGGCCGCGGACGGGGCCGGTGCGCATGACTGAGCCGTCGTACCCCACCGCCCTCGGAGCCTCGAGCCGGGAGTCGATCACGCTCCTCGGCCAGGACCTCGCCGCCGACGTGATGGGCTCGGTCGGCTTCGGCGAGCTCGCGTTCTGGCTGGCCACCCAGCGCCGCCCGACGGCAGGGGAGGTGCGGGTCTTCGAAGCGGTGCTGGCCGCGCTCGCGGACCACGGCTTCACCCCGACCGCGATCGTGACCCGCCTGACCTGGCTCTCGGCCCCCGACTCGGTGCAGGGTGCGCTGGCCGCCGGTCTGCTCGGCGGTGGGTCGCGCTTCCTGGGTGTGACCGAGGACTGCGGGGTGTTCCTCCACGAGGTGCTCGACTCGGCGGGCGAGCATCCCGTCGACGACGCCGGCTGGGACGCCCTCGCACTGGAGACGGTCCGAGCCCGACGAGAGGCGGGGTCGTTCGTGCCCGGTCTCGGTCACCACGTGCACAAGGACGGTGACCCGCGGACCCCCCGGCTGATGCAGATCGCCCGTGAGGAACGGCTCTTCGGTCCTCATCTCGAGCTGTTCGCGGCGATCGGCCGGGTCCATGGCGAGGTGCTCGGCAAGACGCTGCCGTTGAACGGCGCCGGCGTATGCGGTGCGGCCCTGGCCGACCTCGGCCTGCCCCTCGAGCTGTTGCGTGCCTTCGCCCTCCTCGCCCGGACGGCCGGGCTGATCGGCCAGCTCGCCGAGGAGCTCCGGCACCCTGTCGCCAACGAGATCTTCCTCTCGGTCGACCTGAACAACCGCCCGGTCGATCCCGACCCAGGACCGGAGACGTCAGCAGGACTCAACCACAAGGGTGACCCATGGAATACGTAACCGAAATGACCATCACCGACCTCGCGGAGGAGCGCTGGGCCACCGCGCACGACCCGCGCACCCGCGAGCTGCTGACCGCGCTGGTCCGGCACCTGCACGGGTTCGCTCGCGAGGTCCGGCTCACCGAGGACGAGTGGATGGCGGCCATCCAGTGGCTCAAGGCCACCGGCCAGATCAGCGACGACAAGCGCGAGGAGTTCATCCTCACCTCCGACGTGCTCGGACTGAGCATGCTCGTGGTGCAGATGAACAACCAGTTCGAGGAGCAGGCCACGCCGGCCACCGTCCTCGGGCCGTTCCACATCGACGGCTCGCCCGAGCTCGGCTTCGGCGAGGACATGTCGGAGGGCCTGCCGGGCACTCCGCTCTACGTCAGCGGGACCGTCCGCGGGCTCGACGGCACACCCGTGGCGGGAGCCGTGCTCGACGTCTGGCAGGCCGACGAGGACGGCGCCTACGAGGCCCAGATCGCCGACGTCGACGAGGCCCGGCTGCGGGCGAAGTACGCCACCCGCGAGGACGGCAGCTACTGCGTCCGCACACTTGCGCCCAAGGGCTACTCGATCCCCGTGGACGGCCCGGTGGGCGACCTGATCCGGCGCACGGACATCAGCCACTTCCGTCCCGCCCACGTGCACTTCCTGCTCAACGTGCCCGGCTACCGGCCGCTCATCACGCACCTGTTCGAGGAGGGTGCGCAGTACCTCGACAGCGACGTGGTCTTCGGCACCAAGGAGGAGCTGGTGGTCGCCTTCGAGCCTCGCGAGCCTGGTCCGACGCCCGACGGCGGCACGAGCGAGGTGCCGTGGCTCGAGGCCCGCTACGACTTCGTGCTCCAGCCCGGCTGAGCGCTGTCGATGCGTGCCGCCGAGATCAGGACGCCGGGTCAGCCACCGGTGGCCGCCGAGCGCGGCCGGCCCGACGCAGGCGCCGGCGTGCTCGTCGACGTGGCGGCCGCCCCGATCAGCCCGCTGGACCTGCTGTGTGCTTCCGGGACGTCGTACTTCGGGGTGCCGGCCACGCCGTACGTGCCGGGGGTGCAGGGCGTCGGTGTCGCCGAGGGCCGTCCGGTGTGGTTCGCGACGTCGGCCGGCATGGCTCCGGGCGACGGCAGCATGGCCGAGGCCGCCGTCGTCCCCGAGCACGACGTCGTCGCCCTCCCGGACGGGGTCGACCCGGTGGCAATGGCTGCCCTCGGGCTCTCGGCGGTCGCGGCCCACCAGGCACTCACCTGGCGCGGCGAGCTCGAGGTCGGCGAGACGGTGCTGGTGCTCGGCGCCGGTGGTGTCGTGGGACAGGCGGCGATCCAGGTCGCGCGGCTGCGCGGCGCCGGGAGGGTGGTCGCGGCGGCCCGCTCGGTGGGCGGCCAGCAGCGCGCCTGGGGAGCCGGCGCCGACGCGGTGGTCGGCCTGGACACCGACGACGTCGGGGCTCTCTCGGCCCGGTTCACGGAGGCGGCCGGCGGTGGCATCGACCTCGTGCTCGACCCGCTGTACGGCGTCCCGGCGGCCGCAGCCGCACGAGCGCTGCGACCCGGTGGCCGGCTGGTCAACCTCGGCAGCTCCGCCCACGAGCACGCGCCGATCGACTCGTCCACGCTGCGCAGCAAGTCGCTGCGCCTCCTCGGCTACACCAACAACGAGCTGAGCCGGGAGCAGCGAGCAGCCGCGGTCGCCGCGGTCGCGACGTACTCCGCGCGCGGAGAGCTCACGGTGGCGCGCGAGGTGCTGCCGCTGGCCTCGGTGGCCGAGGCATGGCAGCGCCAGGCCGAGGGCAGGACGGCGGGGCGGATCGTGCTGGCGATGCGCTGAACCGGGCTACGCCTGCACGCGATCGGTGAGGAAGAACCGCAGGGCCCCGAGCGCGTTGCCCTCGTCGTGGGTGTTCATCCCGTACTTCACCGTCATGGTCGCGCCGCTGCGAGCGGTGAAGACGAGCTTCGGCCGCCGCGTAGCGCCGCGGCCCACCCTGACGGAAGCGATGTCTTCCCACGGCAACCACGTGCCGTGCTCGCCGCTGACCAGCTCGGTGACGGGTCGCCGCAACAGACGCCGCACAAGACGGGGGCCGGCATTTCCCGGCAGCCAATACGCCATCCGGTCCGCCGTCGTGGGCTGGCACCACGCCACACCGTGGTTGAGCACGGCGAAGAAGAGGCTGCGCTGGGCGGAGATCGGGGCAAGGACGGCGACCACGCTGGCCGGGCGGGAGAGCGCCACGGCGCGCTCGTCGACGACGGTCACGTCGAGTGACCGGTCGAGGGGCACGCCCAGCTCGGTCAACCAGGCAACCAGTGCGGCCGGGTTCGAGCTGCGGACGGCCGAGTCCACCAGCCCGTGCGCGTCGAGGACGGTGCCATCGGCCACAGCCAGCTGGGGCGGACCGTCCCACGACAGCACCCATCGCGCGCCCAGCGTGGCCATGACGGCCTCGTCCACGGCGCCCTGCAGCAGCCCGATCGACGCCTCCTCGACCTGTTCCGACGTCGGTTCCTCGAGCAGCGGTCTGACGTACGTTGCCAGGCGCAGTCCGACCGTCGAGCCGATGAGCTCACCGAGCGGGACGGGGGCGTGCTCCTGCTCCCGCGCGGAGCGGTACAGCGCCTCTGCCCTGGCGCGCGTGCCCGGGCCGTCGATGTCGCGGTGGAGCGACGACCACGGCTCGGGTGCGAGCTCCGACTCGTCGTACATCCGCTCCTGCAACGCACGCAGGGTCTCCTCGCTCCGGTGAAGCAGCGTGAATCCCGGTCTGGTGTCGTCAGGCACGTCGTCGGCGTCCAGGGCCCGGAATCGAGCGATCCGCTCCGAGGCCGGCGGGTGGCTGTCGAAGCGGTCGGGTTCCGTCTCGTCTGCCTGGCCGCGGAAGGACGACAGGGCCTCCTGAAGCCCGGGGGCCTCCAACACCTCGCCATAGCCTGCGAAGAAGTCGGTGGGACGCTTCCCGCTGCGATGGGCCGGACCGACATGGTGCTCGAGGTAGTGCTCCCACGCTGCGTCCAGGACAGGGAGCTCGGTCAACGCGGCCGCTGCCGCGTCGCGGCCGGCGACTTGCGCGCTGAACATGTCAGCCTCGAGCTCTTGCTGTCGCCGGACTGCGAAGGCGACTCGGTGGTAGAAGCGCACGTAGAGGCGGAAGATCCGACCGACCACCGACCTGTGCCCGAAATGCGTGACGACCTGGTTCATCGCCTCGGTCCCGCGATAGGTGACCGCGCCGAGAGCGGTGTGTCGACCGCTGTAGTGCCCGAGCTCATGGGTCAGCACCGACCGGACCTGTTGGCGCGACAGGCCGAGGAGCAACGGAGCGCCGAGGTACATGGTGCGGTGCCCGCCGACGAGTCCCAGCAGGTGCGTTCGCTCGGTGACTGCTGCGTTCACGTCCGGTGTCAGGCGGATGGCGTCGGGAGGACTGGTGCCGACGGCCGCGGCCAGCGCCTCGACCTCGGACCAGAGGTCCGGTTGCTCCGACCGTTCGAGGAGGATCCCCGGCTCGGGCCGGTCGTGGGCTCGCGACCGGCGCAGCAGGCTCACCGCCAGTCCCACGGTCGTGGCGACGGTGAGTGCGATCAGCTTGCCCTCGAGCAGGCCCGGCGCACCGGCTCGAAAGGCAAGGACGAGACCCGTGACCAGCGTGGCGACGATCGCGGCAGCGATGACGTAGACGCCGGCGAGAAGCGAGGCCGCGAGAAGCGCACGAGCAAAGAACTTCACGCGATCCAAGGGTAGAGAAGATCATCCCGCTTGATCATGATTCGCCGGATTCTGTCGTCGACGCCGGGATCCCTAGACTTCCCTGCAATGACCGACATCCCAGAGAACGCAGCGCAGGCGCGGCCCGCCGAGACCTACGCCGAGGTCGAGGACGCGCTGCTCAGCCGGTGGCCCGAGACCAGGCTGGAGCCGAGCCTCGAGCGGATCGAGGCGTTCATGGAGCTCCTCGGCGACCCGCAGCGTGGCTATCCCGCGATCCACCTCACCGGCACCAACGGCAAGACCTCGACGGCCCGGATGATCGAGACCCTGATCCTGACCCTCGGCCTGAGGGTGGGTCGGTTCACCAGCCCGCACCTGGAGTCGATGACCGAACGGATCAGCCTGGACGGCGAGCCGCTGAGCGAGGAGGCCTTCGTCACGGCGTTCAACGACGTCGCGCCGTACACCCACCTCGTCGACGAGAGCCAGGACCACCCCCTGTCCTTCTTCGAGACCATCGTGGGGATGGCGTACGCCGCATTCGCGGATGCGCCGGTCGACGCGGCCGTGGTCGAGGTGGGGATGGGAGGCGCCTGGGACGCCACCAACGTGATCGATGCCCGGGTGGCGGTGCTCACCCCGATCGCCGTGGACCACGCCAAGTACCTCGGGGACACACCGGAGGCGATCGCCCACGAGAAGGTCGGCATCATCAAGCCCGGCGCCACCGTCGTCTCCGCCGTGCAGAGCGAGGAGGTCACCCGTGTGCTGCTCGAGCGCTGCGCCGAGGTCGGCGCGACGCTGCTGCGGGAGGGCTTCGAGTTCGGCGTGACCAGCCGGGTGCCGGCCGTCGGCGGTCAGGTGATCGGGCTCCAGGGCCTGCGCAGCACCTACGAGGACGTGTTCCTCCCGCTCTACGGCGCCCACCAGGCGCAGAACGCCGCCCTGGCGCTGGCCGCGGTCGAGGCCTTCCTCGGCGCCTCGGAGGGGCAGAGCGACGTGCTCGGCGCCGAGGTCGTCGCCGAGGCGTTCGCCGAGGTGACCTCGCCCGGGCGGCTGGAGATCATCCGCCGGTCGCCGACGATCGTGCTCGACGCGGCGCACAACCCCCACGGAGCCGCGGCCCTGACGGCGGCGCTGGAGGACAGCTTCACCTTCTCCCCGTTGATCGCCGTGATCGCCGTGATGTCGGACAAGGACGCCGAGGGCCTCCTTGCCGAGCTCGAGCCGGTCCTGGCCCACGTCGTCTGCACGCAGAACTCCACCGAGCGCTCGATGCCGGCCGCCGAGCTCGGCGAGGTGGCTCGCGGCATCTTCGGACAGGACCGCGTCAGCGAGACGACCTCGCTGGCCGACGCCATCGACCAGGCGGCAGCGCTCGCCGAGGCCGGGGGAGTCTTCGGTGAGGCCATCGGGTCCGGCGGCGTGCTCGTGACCGGGTCGGTCGTGACGGTCGGCGAGGCGCGCTCGATGCTCCGGTCGCGACGTGAGCCAGGCCGCCCCGGGGAACAGGCCTGATGCAGCGTCGCCTCTGCGCCGCGATCCTCCTCTTCGAGGCGATCGCCTTCGGGCTGAGCACACCGGTGCTCTTCTCGCTCACCACCGCCAGCACGCTCACCGTCCTGCTCGTCGGTCCCGGCCTGACGATCGCCTGTCTCGTGGTCGCCGGGTTGCTGCGCTTCCGCTTCGCCTACTGGGTGGGTTGGGCGCTCCAGGTGGCCGCGATCGCGACCGGGGTCCTGGTCCCCGCGATGTTCTTCCTCGGCGCGATCTTCCTGGCCCTCTGGGCCACGGCCTTCCTGCTGGGGCACCGGATCGAGGTCGAGCGCGCGGAGTGGGAGCGGACCGGGCAGTACCCAGGCGCGCCGACCGAGACCTAGACCAACCCGCGCTCGACCTGGTCGAGCAGTGACTCCAGGCCGGCTTCCCGCTCGGCCTCGGGTACGTCGTGCAGCGGACCGTCGAGGTGCAGGACGGCGTACCCGTGGACGGCCGACCAGCAGAGCACCTCGGCGCCCTCGCGGCGCCCCTGGCCCAGGGCGCCGGCGGCCTCGAGCTCGTCGAGTGCGCGGCCGAGCAGGCCGTAGGGGTCGTGCACCTCGGGCGGCTCCGCGGACCCGTCCGTGCCGTCGCCAGGAGGGGTCGCCGTCGCGAAGGCCACCGTGAACAGGCCGGGCTCGGCGAGGGCGAAGTGCACGTAGGCGCGGCCGCAGGCACGCAGCCGCGCGGTCGCTCGGGGGAGTGGCGCGGTCTCGGCCACCGCGTCCATGTCGGTCAGCATCGCCCCCGCGAGCCGCTGCATGCCCACCCCGGCGATCTCGGCGAGCAGCGCGTCGCGGTCGGCGAAGTGGCGGTAGGCCGCGTTGTGGGAGACGCCGGCGCGGCGGGCGACCTCGCGCAGCACGACGCCGTCGGGTCCCTCGCTGCGCGCGAGCTCCACCCCCTGCTCGATCAGGGTGGCTCGCAGGTTGCCGTGGTGGTAGGTGCTCACGAGAGGATCCTACGGGAATGTTGACACTGGTCACATGATGACCTACCGTCGATGTTGTCACTGTCCACATCGGGGTTTTCGACAAGCTCACCCACCGAAGGGAGCTGCCATGAAGGGCAAGCTCGGCATCCTCCTCACCGTCTGCGCCGCGGTCCTGGCCATCAACCTCGACACCACGATCGTCAACGTGGCGCTGCCGACCATCTCGGAGAAGCTGCACGCCGGCACGCGCTCGCTGCAATGGGTCGTCGACGGCTACAACCTCGCCTTCGCCGCGCTGGTGCTGGCCATGGGCAGCCTCTCGGACCGGTTCGGCCGGCGACCGGCCCTGATCGTGGGCCTGGTCGGCTTCGCCGCGGCGAGCGCGGTCGGCGCGATGGTCACCAGCGCGGGCGCGCTGGTCGCCGCGCGAGTCGGGATGGGCACCTTCGCCGCGCTGATCTTCCCCACCACGCTCTCGATCATCAGCAACACCTTCCGCGAGCGGCGTGAGCGGGCCGCGGCGCTGGGGGTCTGGGGCGCCGTCGTGGGCATCGGCGTAGCGGCTGGGCCCGTCACCGGGGGAGTGCTGCTCGAGCACTTCGCCTGGGGCAGCGTCTTCTGGGCGCTGGTCCCGCTGGCCCTGCTCACCGCGGTCGCGGCCTACGTGCTGGTGCCGGAGTCGCGCGACCCCGCCGTACCCGCCCTGGACCTGCCGGGACTGGGCCTCTCGGTGCTGATGCTGGGCACGCTGACGTGGACGATCATCGAGGCGCCCGCGCACGGCTGGGCCTCGGCCACCACGATCTCCGGCTTCGCACTCGCGCTCGCCGCCCTGGTCGCCTTCGTCGCCCGCGAACGTACGGCGTTGCACCCGATGCTCGACGTGACGCTGTTCCGCGACCGGCGCTTCAGCGCCGCCAGCGGCGCCGTGACGATCACCTTCTTCGCGCTGTTCGGGTTCATCTTCCTGGTCACCCAGTACTTCCAGTTCGTGCGCGGCTACGGCACCTTGTCGACGGGTGCGCGCATCCTGCCGGTGGCCCTGAGCATCGCCGTGGCGTCGGTCGTCGGTGCCCGGCTCGCTCCGCGCATCGGCACCAAGGCCGTCGTGACGACAGGCCTGGTCTTCTTCGGGTCGGCGTTCCTGTGGATCTCCTCGGTGGCCGTGGATGCGCCGTACGCCAGCGTGATCGTGCCGCAGATGGTGCTGATGGGTCTGGGGATGGGCCTGATCTCGACTCCGGCGACCGAGTCGATCCTGCTGGTGCTGCCACCGGCGCGTGCCGGTGTCGGCTCGGCGGTCAACGACGCGACCCGTGAGCTCGGCGGGACGCTCGGCGTGGCCGTCGTCGGCTCCCTGTTCTCCTCGGTGTACGCGCACAGCCTGGCCGACGGGCTGTTCTCCCGGCTGCCGGGCCACGTGCTGGCTCAGGCCCAGGACTCCGTCGGCGTGGCCCTGCGCGTCGCCGGCGGCAACCCCGGCCTGGGACGGGCGCTGCAGGACGCGTTCATGGACGGCTTCAGCACCTCGTGCATCGTGGTCGGCGTCATCTGCCTCCTCGGCGCGGTGGCGGCGCTGGTCTGGCTGCCCGGTCGCGAGGTGCAGCCGGCGTCAGTGCCGGAGGTAGCGGACCGCGCCCCAGTAGTTGTCGCCTAGCCGAGCCGCGGTGACTCGCACCGGCGTCGTGTGGTCGAAGGCCTCGATCATCCGGCCGTGCCCGACGTACATCGCCACGTGGTAGATGTCGTCGGCGGAGCTGGAGTGGGAGTAGAACAGCAGGTCGCCGGCGCGCAGCTTCGAGGCCGCGACGCGTCGGGCCCGGGGGTCCTGGGCCTGGGGACCCGAGTCCCGCGGGATGGTGATGCCGTGGACCTGGTAGACGGTCCCGGTGAGCCCCGAGCAGTCGAAGCCGAAGCCCGAGCGCCCCGCCCAGACGTAGGGCTGGTGCAGGAAGGTCTTCGCCGTGCGGACCAGCTGCCTGCCGGTCGGCCGGGGGATGCTCGCCTCGCTCCGGTAGACGTGCGCGCGCTTGCGCGGCAGCCACTTGGCGCCCCGGTCGGGAGTGAGCACCTGCACGGCCCGCTTGGTCTTCGACAGGACCGGCAGGCGGGTGTTCATGCTGAGCGAGAGCACCCGGTGTCGCAGCGTGCGGCTGGTGAACAGCCCGGTGGCGATGCCCCGGTTCACCAGCGCGAACGGCCTGCCCGCCTCCCGCGCGAACGAGGCGTTGCTGGTCAGCTGCACGGTCGGGATCCAGCCCGGGTAGCCGCGTGGGTCCCGCGGAGTCGGCTGGTGCGGCACGACGACCTGGCTCCAGCCGCCCTCCTGTGCGAGGACGGTCACCGGTGCGCCGTACAGGGCCTGGGTCTGGGTGCGGTTGCTGTCGGTGAGGTCCTCGCTCTGCGCCGGTGTCATCGCCCGCAGCCACTGCCGCGGGTGCGCCGGGTTGGTCAGGGCCGGGCGATCGACCGGCCGGGCCTTGCCGGGGTTGGTCCAGACGGTGGCGACGTTGACGGCGACGTACATCCGCTGCGGCACAGGCGTGGCGGCGCGCGCGGGAGTGGTCGCGGTCGCGGCGCTGGTGGGCACCACCAGGAGCGTGGCGATGACGGCGGTGCTGAGAGCTCGGGCGAGCGTGTGCATGGACATCCTCCGGTCCTCGAGAACCCGGTCGCCTCCCGATCCTGCACCCTCCACTAGGTTTCTGCCATGTCGCAACGCACGTTGGTCCTGCTCAAGCCCGATGCCGTACGGCGTGGCCTCGTCGGCGAGATCCTGTCGCGCTTCGAGGCGAAGGGGCTGACCATCGTGGCGATGGAGCAGCGGCACATCGACGGCGACCTGGCCGATGCCCACTACGCCGAGCACGTCGACCGCGACTTCTACCCCCCGCTGCGCGCCTTCGTCACCAGCGGACCCCTGGTCGCGACGGTGCTCGAGGGCGACGAGGCGATCGAGGTCGTGCGCGCCCTCAACGGCGCCACCGACGGGCGCAAGGCCGCACCCGGCACCATCCGCGGCGACCTGTCGCTGTCGAACCGCGAGAACCTCGTGCACGGTTCCGACGGCGAGGAGTCGGCCGCCCGCGAGATCGCGCTCTGGTTCCCCGCGCTCTGACGACTAGTCCAGCCGTCCTGGAGGTCCGGGAGTGCTTGTCACGGACCGGTGACCGGCGCACGGTGGAGGAGTCGTCCGTGAGTACGTCCTCAGGGGGTCGCCGTGACCGTGCCACCCGCCTCGTCGCCCGGGAGCTCCCCGCCGCCGACCCCGCAGCCTGAGCCGAGGTATCGCTCGAGCTCGGAGTGGGCTGCGCTCGCCCTCGTCGCCGCTGGAGTCGTCACCGCGATCCACGTCAGCGGTGCCGTGCTCGCCTTCCCGGCGGCCGACGCCTACGACCACCTGGCGCGCACCGGCGGCGACGCTGCCGACATCATCACGGCCTACGGCCTGTTCGGTGTGCTGCGCCTGGTGGCGTTCGTCTTCGCCTACGTCGCCACGTGCCTGTGGATGCAGCGGGTGCGCACGAACGCGGTAGCACTCAGGCCACAGCATCCCCATCGGCTCCGTCCGGGCTGGGTGTGGGGCGGGTGGGTGTGCCCGATCGTGGACCTCTGGTTCCCCTACTGGATCGTGGAGGACGTCCACGGCGCCACCGCGGTGAAGCGACGCACCCTCGTGGGCTGGTGGTGGGTGGCCTGGCTGGCGGTCCTCTTCCTCGACGAGCTCCCGGTCCTCGCGGTGTCGGGCTCGGGTGCGTCCGATCCTTCGCGCATCGCCTTGTTGGCTCCCCTCGAGGCGGTCGCTGCCACCGTGTGCGTGGTCGCGTTCATGGCCTGGCTCGCCGTCGTACGACGGGTGCAGCGTGATCAGCGGCGAGTCGCAACCGCAGCCGGTCCGCTCGACGCAGCGCCACCGACGAAGACGGACGCAGAAGCCCTCGGGCCCGCATCGCCGAACGAGCCGCGCAAGACGGCCGGTCTCCTGGTGGTGCTGGCGGCGGCCGGCGCGGTCGTGACCGGCGTGGGGATCGGCCTGACCGTGAACGCGTTCGTCCCAGATCCCCCGAGCGACAGCTCGGCCCAGCCGGACGAGGATGCGTCGGGCGACAACGGCACCAGGCCTTCCGGGACCAAGGAGGTCGACATCGAGGCGCTCGCGGTCGGAGACTGCTTCCCCAGCCAGGGCGCGAAGAACGGCGCCGTCGTGCGGACCATCAAGCTCGTGCCGTGCAGCACGCCGCACGACTACGAGGTCTTCGCCGTTCTCGACCTCCCGAAGGGGCCTTACCCGGGTGGGAAGCAGGTCGAACGACTGGCCGCCACCGCCTGCCTGCAGCGGTTCAAGCCCTTCGTCGGGATCGGCTACCGGCGTTCGACGTTGGACTTCAGCTTCGTGTATCCCCTGAAGGCGTCGTGGCCGGCGAGGCGGACGGTGGACTGCCTGGTGTTCGGCAAGGGACGGACGGTCGGCACCTTGCGGGGAACCCGGCGCTAGGACGTCGCCAGGAGCCGGTGTGGTTTCCTGAGGCCCACGACACCTCCATCTCGGGAGCTCTCATGTGGTCTCGCACACCCCGAATCCTCGCCGTACTCCTGGTCTCCGGGGTGGTCGCCGTGACCGTCCCGACCGCCTCGGCCCAGGCCCGGCGTGCGCCTCTCACGCACACCACCGTGCGCGGCATCGACGTCGACCGGACGACGATCCCGCGGCTGCAACGGCTGATGAACCACCACCGGCTGACCTCGGCCCAGCTGACCCGGTTCTACCTCCGGCGGATCGCTCGCCTGAACCCGCGGCTGCACGCGGTGATCCGGACCAGTCCCTCGGCGTTGCGCGACGCCCGGGCGGCCGATGCGGCGCGGCGCGCCGGTCGGCGTCTGCCCCTGCTCGGCATCCCCGTCATCGTCAAGGACAACATCGACACCACCGGCATGCCGACGACCGCGGGGTCGCTCGCCCTGGCCGGCAGCACGCCGCCCGACTCGTTCATCGTGCGCCGGCTGAAGGCGAAGGGTGCCCTCGTGATCGCCAAGGCGAACCTCTCGGAGTGGGCCAACTACCGCTCGACCAACTCGACCAGCGGCTGGAGCGGGGTCGGGGGCCAGACCAACAACCCCTACGTCCTGGACCGCAACCCGTGCGGGTCGAGCTCCGGCAGTGCCGTGGCGGCCGCGGCGGACCTCGCCACGGTGGCGATCGGCACCGAGACCGACGGCTCCATCGTGTGCCCCTCGGGGCAGAACGGTGACGTCGGCATCAAGCCCACCCTCGGGCTGGCGAGTCGCAGCGGCATCGTGCCGATCTCGGCCCAGCAGGACACCGCCGGGCCGATCGCGCGCAACGTCACCGATGCCGCCGTGGTGCTCGGAGCGCTCACCGGCGTCGACCCGGCCGACCCGGCCACGACCGCTCAGCGGGGGCACGTCGTGGCGCACTACACCGCTGCCCTGCGCCGGCACGCGCTGCGGGGCGCCCGGATCGGGGTGTGGCGCAAGGGCAACTTCGGCCTCTCCGCCCCGACCGACAAGGTCATGCGGCACACCATCAGGCGGCTGCGGCACCTCGGCGCGAAGATCGTCGACCCCGCCAACATCCCGATCGACGCCGCCTACGACCCGGAGAACACCGCCCTGCAGTACGAGTTCAAGCACGACATCGCGCAGTACCTGCAGACCTGGACCGGACCGTCGTACCCCAAGACGCTGGCGGGCCTGATCGCCTTCAACAACGGCCCACTCCGGGCGGGAGCTGAAGTACTTCGGTCAGGAGATCTTCACCCAGGCGCAGGCGCGGGGCCCGCTCACCGACCCGGCGTACGTGAAGGCCCGCCACGACGCCACGACGATCGCCAGGCGGGCCATCGACCAGACCATGCAGCGCTACCGGCTCGACGCGATCATCGGCCCGACGAACTCCCCGGCCTGGCGGACGACGCTGGGCAAGGGCGACGCATTCGTGCTCGGGTCCTCGAGCCCGTCGGCGATCTCCGGCTACCCGAGCATCACCGTCCCGGCGGGGTACGCCGGCCGGCTGCCCGTCGGCGTCTCCTTCATCGGGCGGCGGTGGAGCGAGCGCACGCTGATCGCCCTGGGCTACTCCTGGGAGCGCAGCACCCACGTGCGCCGCAAGCCGCACTTCCGCGCCCACTGTGTGACCGAAACGTGCGGGAGTGCGCGAAGTAACGCGCGCTCCAGCAGGTTTCACCGGCCAACCAGTGAAACCGACACCCCCACCGCGCCGCGTGTCGTCACACCAGCACCACGCGTCACTCCTTAGGCTGCGGAGAACGGGAGGGTTTGCGCAACCCGCCCGTCCCTTCCCCCCAGCACACAGGCGAGGCGACCCCGGATGGCGAACAGTCTCATCGGCCGTGACATGGCCGTCGACCTAGGAACCGCCAACACGCTCGTCTACGTCCGTGGACGCGGCGTCCTCGTCGACGAGCCCTCCGTCGTGGCGTTGAACGAGCAGACCCACGAGCTCCTTGCCGTCGGCCACGAGGCCAAGCGGATGATCGGTCGTACGCCGGACGGCATCACGGCCATCAGGCCGCTCAAGGACGGCGTCATCGCCGACCTCGACGCGACCGAGGAGATGCTGCGCCACTTCATCCAGCTCGTGCACCGCCGTCGCTACTTCGCCAAGCCGCGGATGATCATCTGCGTGCCGAGCGGTGTCACCACCGTCGAGCAGCGGGCCGTCAAGGAAGCCGGCTACCAGGCCGGCGGCCGCCGCGTCTACATCATCGAGGAGCCGATGGCCGCGGCGATCGGCGCCGGCCTCCCGGTGCACGAGGCCACCGGCAACATGGTCGTCGACGTCGGCGGCGGCACCACCGAGGTCGCGGTGATCTCGCTCGGCGGCATCGTCACCACGCTGAGCGTGCGCACTGCCGGCGACGACCTCGACCAGGCGATCGTGGCGTGGATGAAGAAGGAGCACTCCCTGATGCTGGGGGAGCGCACCGCCGAGGAGATCAAGATGACGCTCGGCTCGGCCTTCCCGCTGCCGCAGGAGCGCCAGGCCGAGGTGCGCGGACGCGACATGGTCTCCGGGCTGCCCCGCACGGTCACCGTCTCCAGCAGCGAGATCCGCAAGTCGCTCGAGGAGCCGCTGCACGCGATCGTCGACGCCGTCCGCACCACCCTCGACCAGACCCCGCCCGAGCTCGCCGGGGACATCATGGATCGCGGCATCGTCCTGACCGGCGGCGGAGCGCTGCTGCTCGGCCTCGACGAGCGCATCCGGCACGAGACCGGGATGCCCGTGCACGTGGCGCAGGACCCCCTCACCTCGGTCGCGATGGGCGCCGGCAAGTGCGTCGAGGAGTTCGAGGCACTCCAGCAGGTGCTCGTCGCGGACCACAGGCGGTAGGTCCCATGGCCACGAAGCGTCAGCGGCTGCGCCGCCACGTCCCGAGCTCCGCGTTCGGCGGTTCCCTGGGTCGCTCGGCGAGCGACGACTCGGGGCGCACGGGCTTCGGCCGCGACCGCGGTGGGTCGTCGCGGGTGGTCATCGGTGGCCTGCTCGTCGCCTCGCTCGCGGTGATCACGGTCGACGCGGCGGGAGGCGGGTCGTCCTCGGCGATCGACCCCGCCCGGCACACGGTCGCGGCCGTCTTCGGCCCGATCGAGAGCGGCACCTCCGACGCCGTACGCCCCTTCAAGTCGACGCTCGGCTACTTCAGCTCCAACAACCGGCTGCGCGGTGACGTCGCGCGGCTCTCGGCCCAGAACTCCCAGCTGCGTTCCCAGGCCGAGCAGGTGCCGCTGGACCGCAACCGGCTCGCGGAGCTCGACGGACTCACCCGGACCGCCAACGAGACGGGCTACGCGCTGGTCGCGGCCAGGGTGGTCGCCATGGGCCCGATGCAGTCCTTCTCCCGCACGGTGACGCTCGACGCCGGCACCTCCTCGGGCATTCGGCGCAACATGACCGTGCTCAACAACGACGGGCTGGTCGGTCGTGTCATCAGCGTGACCCGCTCGACCTCCGACGTGCTGCTGATCGTCGACACCGACTCGGTGGTGGGCGGACGGCTCGGGTCCAACAACGAGATCGGGTTCCTGCGCGGCCGCGGAGTCACCAGCGACCGAGGTCGCCTCGACCTCGACATGGTCGACAACTCGGTGACGCCCTCGGCCGGCGACGTCGTGGTCACCTGGGGCAGCCAGAACGGCGTGCCCTACGTCGCGGGAGTCCCCATCGGCACGGGTCGAGTCGGTGTACTCCAACCCGCGCGAGCTCGCCAAGCACGCCGTCATCGACCCCTACGTCGACTTCACCGCCCTCGACGTGGTCGGCGTCGTCGTCCCCCGGGCGACCAAGGGTGACCGCCTGGTCATCAACGGCTCGACGACAGGAGGCGGCCGATGAACCTCGCCCGAAGTGCCCTGATGACCGGCGTGGTGCTGCTCGCGGTCACCGCCCAGGTGGCCGTGTTCAGCCTGTTCTCGGTCAACGGGGTGGTCCCGAACCTGGCCCTGATCGTGGTGGTGGCGGCCTCGATCGCCCGTGGCTCCCAGTTCGGGGCCGTGATCGGGTTCGTGGCCGGGCTGCTGCTCGACCTGGCCCCACCCGCCGACCACGTCGCCGGCCGCTGGGCGCTCGCGCTGGTCGTCGTCGCGATCCTGGCGGGCCGGGTGCGCGGTGAGGCCCGGCGGAACCCGCTGGCCGCCCTGACGACCGTCGCGGTCTGCTCGTTCGTCGGCACCTCGGTGTTCGCCCTCAGCGGTCTCGTGCTCGGTGACCACGCCCTGCCGGTGCAGGAGATGGTCCAGGTCATCGGCATCAGCGTCCTCTGGGACGTCGTCATGGCACCCCTGCTGCTCCCTGTCCTGATGCTCGTCTTCGAGCGTCCCCGCAACGCCGAGCTCGCCTACTAGGGCGCCGATGGCAGTCCTGATCCGGCCCAACGCCAGCCAGCGGAGCCGTCTGCGCCTGATCGTGATCCAGGCGCTCGTGCTGTCGCTGTTCATGACGCTCTTCGCGCGACTCTGGTACGTCCAGGTCGTCGCCGGCGACGGCTACAAGGCGCAGGCGGCCTCGCAGTCGATCCGCGACGTCGTCGTCCAACCCGCGCGAGGACTGATCGTCGACGACATGGGGCGTCCCCTCGTCGCCAACCGCAGCACCTGGGTGGTCAGCATCGACCGCACCCTGCTCGGCAAGCTGACCCCGGCCCAGCGCGAGGCCACGCTGCGCAAGCTGGCCAGGACGGTCCACCGCGACTACGCCGACGTGCTCGCACGCACGCTGGTCTGCGGGCAGCCGGGCTCGGTGAAGGGCACCTGCTGGAACGGCTCGCCCTACCAGCCGGTGCCGGTGGCGCGCGACGTACCGCAGCGGGTCGCGGTCAAGCTGCTCGAGCAGTCCGAGGCCTACCCGGCCGTGCTGGCGCAGCAGGACAGCGTGCGCGCCTACCCCTCGCCGTACGGCATCAACGCCGCGCACGTGCTGGGCTACCTCAGCCCGATCACCGAGGGAGAGCTGAACCAGGCGAAGGACG
Organism: uncultured Actinomycetota bacterium; assembly: GCA_963794435.1. Classification (GTDB taxonomy): domain Bacteria; phylum Actinomycetota; class Actinomycetes; order Propionibacteriales; family Nocardioidaceae; genus Marmoricola. The sequence goes on along the minus strand of CAWCDX010000027.1, from coordinate 196,696 downwards.
ACGGCGACAACTCCGTCAACGGCGCCTCGGTCGTCGGCCGGGCCGGTGTGGAGAAGGCGTACGACGGCTACCTGCGCGGCCAACCCGGCTACAAGAAGGTCGCCGTCGACTCGATGGGCCGCGTGCTCGGCGACTCCGGCACGGTGGGCTCGCAACCGGGCGACACCCTGGTCACCTCGATCGACGCCCAGGTGCAGGCCGACGTCGAGAAGCAGCTGCACGCCGCGATCACGACCGCGAGGCACACCTACGACAAGGTGACCCACCGCAACTACGCCGCCGACAGCGGAGCCGCGGTCGTGATGGAGGCCAAGACGGGCCGGATCGTGGCGATGGCCAGCCAGCCGACCTACGACCCCACGGTGTGGTCCGGCGGGATCAGCCGCAAGGAGCTCAAGGCGCTCTACGCGAAGAAGAACGACGACCCGCTGCTCTCGCGGGCGACCCAGGGCCTCTACGCACCGGGCTCGACCTTCAAGCCGCTGATGACCATCGCCGCGCTGAACAACGGCTTCTCCGAGAACACCACGCTCGACTGCTCCTCGGGCGTGCAGGTCGGCAACCGGCTGTTCAAGAACTACGAGTCAGCCTCCTACGGCTTCATCACCTTCGCCAAGGCGCTGGCCATCTCCTGCGACACGTTCTTCTACCGCGTGGGCCTGAAGTTCTGGAACCAGTACGGCAGCGACCCGACCAACGCCAACGCCAAGGACCCACTGGTGGCGATGGCCAAGCAGTTCGGGTACGGCAGCGACCCCGGCGGTGACGTGAGCGGTGCTGCCAGCGGTCGGATCGCCGACCGGCACTGGAAGCTGTCGTACTGGAAGGCGATGAAGCACTACTACTGCGGCATCGACCGTCGCAACACCTCGGGCAAGCGCGACTTCCTGCACGTCTTCGCCCACGAGTTCTGCCTCGAGGGCTACTACTACCGCGCCGGCGACGCCGTGAACTTCGTGATCGGCCAGGGCGACACGCTGGTCACGCCGCTGCAGATGGCCCGCGCGTACTCGGCCATCTCCAACGGCGGAAAGCTGATGCAGCCGCAGATCGCCAAGGCCGTGGTCAGTCCCGACGGCAAGGTGATCAAGCGGATCCAGCCGAAGGTGATGCGCAGGATCAAGTCGAAGAAGTCGGCCTTCACCTACGTCGACAACGCGCTGAAGAACACCCCCAAGGACGGCACCCTGGCCTGGAAGTTCGGCGGCTTCCCGCTCAACAAGGTGCCGCTGCGCGGCAAGACCGGATCGGCCGAGGTCTACGGCAAGCAGAGCACCTCGTGGGTGGCCACCTACGACAAGGACTACGTCGTCATCATGATGGTCACCCAGGGCGGCACCGGCTCGGGCACCTCCGGCCCGTACGTGCGCAAGATCTGGGAGCACCTCTACGGCATCAAGGGCATGGACGTGCACCCCGGCAAGGCTGACATCCCCGGCACCACGCCGCCGGCCGCGCTGCCCACGTTCGCCCGTGACGGCTCGATCCTCCCTCCGGCCACGAAGGGCAGACAGCGATGACCGTCCTCCCGTACTCCCGCCTCTCGGTCACCCGCAGCCGGATCGCCGTTCCACGGCTGGACTGGCTGCTCGTCGGTGCCGCTGCCGCGATCGTCGTCATCGGCACCCTGCTCGTCTGGTCGGCCACCGCGAGCAACGACGTGCTCACCCACGGGCAGAGCACGGCCTACCTGCACAAGCACCTCGTCAACGTCGCGATCGGGGTGGTGCTGGCAGCGGCCGTGATGGCCACCGACCACCGCTGGGTGCGCATCGTGACGCCCGGGGTGTACGTCGCCAGCATCATCGGCCTGCTGCTGGTCCTGGTGATGGGGACGACCATCAACGGATCGCGCTCGTGGCTGATGCTCGGCGGGATGTCGATCCAGCCCGCCGAGTTCGCGAAGCTCAGCGTCGTCACGATGATGGCGATGATCGTCGCCGAGCGCACCGAGAACTCCCGCGGTCGTGGGATCAACGCCGTGGACGTGGCTCTGATGCTGGGCATCGCCGGCGTCCCCGCCGCACTGATCATGCTGCAGCCGGACCTGGGCACGATGCTCGTGCTCAGCGCGACGGTGTTCGGGGTGCTCGCGGTCGCCGGCGTGCCGCGCCGCTGGCTGGTCGGGCTGTTCCTCGCGGGCGCCACCCTGGCGGCGCTGGTGGTCTCGGCGGGTGTCCTGAAGCAGTACCAGATCAACCGGTTCATGGCCTTCACCGATCCGACGCTGGACCCACGCGGCGCGGGCTACAACACCACCCAGGCCCGGATCGCGATCGGCAACGGCGGCCTCTTCGGCCGCGGCCTCTTCGACGGCTCCCAGACACGCTCACGGTTCGTGCCCGAGCAGCACACCGACTTCATCTTCACCGTCGCGGGGGAGGAGCTCGGGCTGATCGGTGCGGGCGTGCTGATCCTGCTGTTCACCGCCCTGATCTGGCGGGCCCTGTGGATCTCGCGGCACGCCGACGACATGTTCGGCCGGGTCGCGGCCGCCGGGATCGCCTGCTGGTTCGCCTTCCAGACCTTCCAGAACATCGGGATGTGCCTGGGGATCATGCCGGTCACCGGCGTGCCGCTGCCGCTGGTCTCCTACGGCGGGTCGTCGATGTTCGCCTCGATGATGGCGCTGGGATTGCTCCAGAACATCGCGATGCGCGGCACCCTGGCGCCCTCGCGGCGCTGAGCCGATCCCCGCCCAGCAGATGGGCTGGGTCACTTTGGGGTCTGCTCCAGAACATCGCGATGCGCGGCACCCTGGCGCCCTCACGGCGCTGAGCCGATCCCCGCAGAGGTGACGCGACAGCCCGAGGATCAGGCCTCGGGCAGGGTGAAGGTGAACGTCGAGCCGCCGCCCTCGAGGTTCCGGCGCCCGGAGAGCTGGCCACCGTGCAGGGCCACGATCCGCCGGGTCAGGGCCAGCCCCAGGCCGGTGCCGGCGGTGCGGCCCTCGGCGCCACCGCGGTGGAACTCCTCGAAGATGAGCTCCTCCTCGCCCTCGGGGATCCCGATGCCGTTGTCGACGACGTCGGTGCGGATCCAGCCGGGCTCGTCGTCGCGCTGCGAGATGACGTGGACGCGGGGGGTGAACTCCGGCGAGGTGTACTTGACCGCGTTGCCGACCAGGTTGTCGAGCAGCTGCCGGAGCAGCCGGGGGTCGGCGTACACGGCGTGGTCGACGTCGTGGGTGAAGATCGGCTCCTCGCCGTCGGTGGTGATGCGGCGGCTGTCGAAGATCTCGCTGACCGCGTCGACCAGCTTCACCGCCTCCGGCTGCGGCTTGCCGTTCTGGACGACTGTGTAGCCGAGCCAGTCCTCGATCACCTGTCGCATCCGGCGGCTGGCGTCCTTGGCCTTGCCGGCGACCTCGTCGCCCATCGCCGTGCCACGCGCCGAACCGTCCTCCAGGACCTCGAGCCAGCCGTCGAGCACGGTCAGCGGTCCGCGCAGGTCGTGGGCCACCATGCCGGCGAAGTTGGTCAGCTCGCGCACCCGGGCGCGCTGGTCGGTCGCGTCGTGCAGCAGCACGAGCCGCGAGCGGTGGCTCTCGTCGCCCAGGGCCTTCGTGGCGACGTCGAGGACCTTCGCGCCGGCGTCTCCACCCACGACTACCTCGAGGCTGCCGGTCGCGTCGCTCTCGGTGAGGAACAACGCCGAGCGCAGGTCCTCGTCGGTGAGAGCCCGGCCCTCGGTGCCGGTGAGCTGGTAGGCCTCGACCCACGAGTGTGGACGACCCAGCGGGATCGGCTTGCCGAGCAGCCGGCGTGCCGCCTGGTTGTACTTCGTGACGCCGCTCTCGTCGGCGATCATCACGCCGTCGTTCATCGACTCGAAGATCGTCTCCAGGAGCTGTCGCTGCCCCTCGGACTCGGCCCGCTTGCCGTCGAGCTCGGCGATCAGGCGGGCCCGCTGATCGCGCATCAGCGTGAGCAGGAAGGCGAAGGCGACGCTCGCGATCACCAGCAGGTCGACGATCGAGGCCGCCGGCAGGAAGCCGCTGTAGCCGAACTGGTTCTGCGGGAGGTAGGTCATCGCTGCCGCGCACAGGGCGACGGTGAGGGCGAGGTACGCCGTCCCGCGGATGGTGAGGGTGAGGCCGCCCCAGACGCAGGGGATCATGAGCAGCCAGGAGAGCGGCAGCGTCGGGTCGAGGTAGGTGCCGTAGACACAGACGACGGAGACCGCCAGGAGGCCGAACCGGTTGATGTAGGAGCTGGGCCGGAGCACCTCCTCGCGGCGCTGGAAGAAGATCACCATGAAGGTGGAGGCGCCGACGAAGCAGAAGACCGCGTTGCGCAGCACCCACCAGAGCAGCACCGGGGACCAGGCGTGCGGGGTGTCGAGCAGCGGGAACCCACCGGCGATCCCGATCACCAGGGAGGAGCCCACGGCGGCGTACAGCAGGGCGGCGATCTCCTGGGGAGACTCGGGTGCCCAGCCGGGGTGGGACAGGCTGCGTCGGTACAGCAGGAGCATCAGCGTCGACTGCGTGACGGCCATCGCGCCCATCCACACCGACGACGGTGCGTCGTAGCCCATCAGCAGCGCGGTGGCCGCGAACGTGACCAGCATGAAGGCCATGGTGGCCGTGACGGTCCGGCGGCTGAGGCCCCACACCGTCGTGAGCAGCACGAAGCCCACGCCGCCCGGTGGCCAGAGCTCGGCGATCCGCGGGTCGACGTCGCGGCTGCCGAGACCGAGGTAGGGCGCGATCAGGTAGCAGCACGCCGCGAAGACGAAGAAGGGGAGCATCGGCTGACGGCGCAGCGCGACGGCAGCGCCGTCCCCGCTGTGCGGAGGCGCTGCGGGAGCTGCCTCGACTCGTCGCATTGATTTCCCCAATTCGCTGCTCCCAGAGTAGGCACCGGTGGGGCGAAATGTCCGGTTTTGAACTATCCGGGCCGCCGTCAGGCGCGGGGGAGCGTCACGGTGAAGGTGCTGCCGGGGCCCTCGTTGCGCTCGCCGCTGATCAGTCCGCCGTGGCGGCGCACGATCCGCTTGGCCAGCGCGAGACCGAGGCCCGAGCCCTCGTAGCTGGCGTCCAGGCCCGCGCCCCGGCGGAAGGGCTCGAAGATCGTCTTCTCCTCGCCCTCCGGGATCCCGATGCCGGCGTCGACGACGTAGAGGCGGACCCAGTTGCGGTCCTTGGTGACGAAGCTGCGGATCGTCACGATCGGCTTGTCCCCGACGCGGGTGTACTTCACGGCGTTGCCGACCAGGTTCACCAGCAGGTGGCGCAGGAGCGTCGGGTCGGCGCGGACGGTGTCCGGCGTCTCGACCAGGAACTCGCCCACCGGGTAGGTGGCCATGATGCTGTCGAGCAGCGGCTGCAGGGCGACCGGCTCGGGTTGCACGGCGCCCTCGCGGGCCACGTTGTAGGTCAGCCAGTCGTCGATCTCGCGCGACATCCGGTCCGCGGCGACGCGGCCCCGGTCCAGGGCCGCCGAGGCGGTCACCCGGTCGTTGCCCAGCGCGTCCTCGGCCACCTCCATCCAGCCCTGGACGGCGGCCAGCGGGCTCTTCAGGTCGTGCGCGGCCACCGCGGCGAAGCTGGTCAGCTCCTCGATCCGGCGCTGCTCGGTGGTCACGTCGCGGGCGATGGCCACGATGCCGTCGGCGCCGGCGTACTGCACGTCGGCCAGCTGGACGGCAAGGACCCGCACCGCCTCCTCGGAGCCGTTGCGGTTGTAGCTGTAGGTGAAGGCACTGGTCTCGCGTCGACGTCTGAGCCAGTTGGCGGGCTCGGTCCCGAGCAGGTCGTGCCCGAGCAGCTCGACGGCCGCGCCGTTGTGCAGCTGGACCACGCCGTCGGGATCCATCAGCACCAGCGCGTCGCTGATCGACTCGAAGACCGTGCTGAGCAGCCCCGCCTGGTCGATGGCCTCCTGGCGTCGTCGGACGACCTCGGCGGCGAGGTAGGCACGCTGGTCGCGCACCAGCGAGAGCAGCAGCACGACGAAGACGAACGCCGCCATCAGGCAGTCGAGCAGCAGCAGCCGCGCGTGGTCGGCGGTGTCGAAGGACCGGGTCACCGCCGGGAGCGAGATCGCGACCACGACGCAGACCGTGCCGGTCAGGCTGTACGCCGCCGCGACCCATGGCCCGAGCCGCATGCCGGCCCAGATCGCGGGGAGCAGGACGATCCAGGTCACCGGGTAGTCGTCGTAGACCAGCACGACTCCCAGGCACGCGGTGGTCACGACCAGGGTCAGGTAGATGTCGAGCAGCCGGGTCCTGATGGCCTCCGAACGGGGGCTCCGGTTGACCAGGATCATCAGGCAGGCCCCGCCGACGAAGACGAAGGCGGTGCTCAGCGCGGTCCACCAGAACAGGTCGAAGGCGGGGCTGGTCACCCACAACCCCGGCGCCGGACCCAGGGGCAGCACCACGACGGCGCCCACGAGACTGGCCAGCAGGAGGTCGACCAGGTCGCCCGGGCGGTGCGGCGTGAGGTTGTCGTCGCCGATCCGCCAGCGGTAGAGCACCAGCGTCACCGCGGCCTGGACGACCGCTGCCGCGGAGACCCGCACGGCGACCAGCGGATCCAGGCCCTGGACCACGTGGGTCACGCTCGCGACGACCAGGGCGAGGGCGACGGTCGCGGTCACCATCAGGGTCCGTCGGGAGCGGGCCGGCCACAGCCAGGCGAGGGTGAGCCAGAGGAACAGGACCACGGCGCTGGCCTGGGTCGCGCTGATCTCGTGCACCTGTAAAGTGCTGAGCTGCTGGAGCACGAGCGCCCCAGTGAACGCCGCCAGGCACACCAGCCACAGGATCCACATCGCTCGGCCCGACAGCCGTCGTGACGGCCGCCAGCCAAGGGTCGCTGAGGACACCTGTCTTTCCCTTCCCCCCGTACAAGGTCGCGCTACGGCTCCTGGGCAGTGCTGGGCGAGCGCGTAGAGTTGACCATTCCCCCCGTAGTGAGAGGTTCAAGCATGTCCGTCTCACGTGGTGAGTCGATTTTCGCCACAATCGAGCCGCATTTGTCCGAGATCTCCAAACCCATCCAATATGTCGGAGGGGAACTGAACTCGGTGCATCACGAGTGGGGCGAGGAGAGCGTAGTCCGCTGGGCCTTGATGTACCCCGACGCCTACGAGGTCGGACTGCCCAACCAGGGCGTGCAGATCCTCTACGAAATCCTCAACGAGCAGGCGGAAACGCTCGCCGAGCGCACCTACGCGGTGTGGCCGGACATGGAGGCGGTGATGCGCGAGCACGCCATCCCGCAGTTCACCGTCGACGGCCATCGCCGGGTGCGTGACTTCGACATTCTCGGTCTGTCGTTCTCGACCGAGCTGGGCTATACCAACATGCTGACTTCTTTGGATTTATCCGGCATATGTTTACATGCCATAGATCGGGATGATAGCGAGCCGATCGTCCTCGCAGGTGGCCATGCGGCGTTCAACCCCGAGCCCATCGCCGACTTCGTCGACGCGGTCGTGCTCGGTGACGGCGAGGAGGTCGTGCTCGCGATCACCGAGGTGGTCCGCGAGTGGAAGCTCGAGGGCCGTCCGGGTGGTCGGGTCGAGCTCCTGTGGCGGCTGGCGGCCAGCGGGGGCGTCTACGTGCCCCGTTTCTACGACGTCGCCTACGACGACTCGGTGGCGGGTGGCGGTGCCCTGGTCTCGGTGACGCCCAACCGGGCCGGCGTACCACCCCGGGTGCGCAAGCACACCCTGATGGACCTCGACGCCTGGCCCTACCCGCGCAACCCCCTCGTGCCGCTCGCCGAGACGGTGCACGAACGCTTCAGCGTCGAGATCTTCCGCGGCTGCACCCGGGGCTGCCGGTTCTGCCAGGCCGGCATGATCACCAGGCCGGTGCGGGAGCGGTCGATCTCCTCGATCGGCGACATGGTCGAGAACGGCATCCGCAAGTCCGGCTTCGAGGAGGTCGGGCTGCTCTCGCTCTCCAGCGCCGACCACTCCGAGATCGCCGAGCTGGCCACGGGGCTGGCCGACCGCTACGAGGGCTCGAACGTCTCGTTGTCGCTGCCGAGCACGCGCGTGGACGCCTTCAACATCACCCTGGCCAACGAGTTCTCCCGCAACGGCCGTCGCTCGGGGCTCACCTTCGCCCCCGAGGGCGGGTCGGAGCGGATGCGCAAGGTGATCAACAAGATGGTCACCGAGGAGGACCTGATCCGCACGGTCGCGGCGGCGTACTCCCACGGCTGGCGGCAGGTGAAGCTCTACTTCATGTGCGGCCTGCCCACCGAGACCGACGAGGACGTGCTCGAGATCGCCGACCTGGCCAAGAAGGTGATCGCCAAGGGCCGCGAGGTCGCCGGCCACAACGACATCCGCTGCACGGTCTCGATCGGCGGCTTCGTGCCCAAGCCGCACACGCCGTTCCAGTGGGCCTCCCAGCTCGACGTCGCGACCACCGACGAGCGGCTGCGCAAGCTGCGCGAGGCGGTGCGCTCGGACCGTCGCTACGGGCGGGCCATCGGGTTCCGCTACCACGACGGGCAGCCCGGCATCATCGAGGGACTGCTCTCGCGCGGGGACCGTCGGGTGGGGCGGATCATCGAGGAGGTGTGGCGCGAGGGCGGCCGCTTCGACGGCTGGAGCGAGCACTTCTCCTACGAGCGTTGGCTCTCCTGCACCGAGCGGGTGCTGGCCGACACCGGCGTCGACCTCGACTGGTTCACCACCCGCGAGCGCTCCTACGACGAGGTGCTCCCGTGGGACCACCTCGACAGCGGCCTGGACAAGGACTGGCTCTGGGCCGACTGGGAGGACGCCCTCGACCCGGACTCCGTCGACGTCGAGGACTGCCGCTGGACGCCGTGCTACGACTGCGGCGTGTGCCCCGAGCTGGGCACCGACATCCAGATCGGTCCCACCGGGCAGACGCTGCTCCCGCTCTCCGTCGTCTGAGCCGCGTGTCCGAGGTCGTCGTCCGCCTCGCGGGCCCCGAGGAGGGGCACCTCGTGGCCGCCGTCCGCCGGGTCTGGGGCGAGAGCCGTGGAGCCGCGGCCGACGAGGAGTTCGAGGCGGCCTTCGACCGCTGGTGGTCCCGCGAGCGGGACCAGCGGCTGACCTGGCTCGCCCTGCGCGGCGAGGAGCCCGTCGGGATGCTCAACATGCTCGTCTTCGAGCGGATGCCGATGCCCGGACGGATCTCCTCGCGCTGGGGCTACGTCGCCAACGTCTTCACCCTCCCGGCCGACCGCGACGCAGGCATCGGAGCACGGTTGGTGGAGGCCTGCACGTCGTACGCCGACGACCAGGGCTTCGTGCGGCTCGTGCTCAGCCCCAGCGAGCGGTCCCTCCCGCTCTACGAGCGCGCCGGCTTCGGCCCGGCGACGGACCTCATGCTGCGACCCGGGCGGGGGTAGGTGCTCGGGTGTTCGTCACTCCAGTCACAAGTTTCCCAGGGTAGGAAGGGAAACTGCCCGTCGAGCAGGAGCCGCGCACAGGTTCTTGTCCCCGACCACAGGAAGTTTCCTGTGGTCTGAGGCAGAAAAGGTTCCTACCCTGGGAAACCGTCAGCTCACCGTCAGCTCACCGTCAGCTGAGCCCGACCCGGTGCCGCCCCAGCTCGTCCTCGAGGTACGCCGGGCGGGAGAGTGCCAGGCCGACGATCAGCTGCGGGACGTTGATGGCCGTGAGGACGAGCAGGGGGAGGGTCCAGCCGCCGGAGACGTCGTGCAGGACTCCCACGCCGAAGGGACCGATGATCGCCAGGAGGTAGCCGGCCGACTGGGTGAACCCGGAGAGGGCCGCGGTGCCGTAGGGGGTGCGGGCCCGCAGGCCGATCAGGGTGAGGATCAAGGGGAAGGTGGCCGTGCCCACGCCGACGAGCAGCGCCCACGCCAGCGCACCCCCGTGCGGGGCGAGCGCGAGGCCGAGGTAGCCGACGGGGTAGCAGGCCATCAACGCCCACATCAACGGCGCCTGGTTGTGCAGCCGTGCGGCGACCCCGGGCACGATGAAGGAGAGCGGGATGCTGATCCCGGTGATCGTGCCGAGCAGCAGCCCGGCGGTCGAGGCGGAGAAGCCGGCGTCGCGGTAGACCTGCGCGAACCAGCCGAAGATGGCGTAGGCCTGCATCGACTGCAGGCCGAAGAACAGCGCCATCAGCCAGCCCAGCCGGGTCCGCGCCACCTCGCCGAGCCCGATCGAGGAGCCGGCCTCCTCCGACACGCGTCGGGCGCGACGGTCCTCCGTCGAGAGCAGGATCCACGGCACGGCCGCGATCGCCGCCGTCACCGCCCACACCAGCAGTCCCGTGCGCCACCCGCCGTACGCCTCGCCGATCGGCACGGTCAGCACCGAGGCCAGGGTGAGTCCGATCGCGAGCGACGTCGAGTAGATCGAGGTCATCAGCCCGATGCGATCCGGGAAGTGCAGCTTGACCAACGAGGGCAGCAGCACGTTCGCCGAGGCCATGCCGGCGACGGCCGTCAGGGAGAACAGCAGGAACAGCGGGATGCTGGAGGTCGAGGAGCGCAGTCCCAGACCCACCACGACGCAGACCAGGGCGAGCAAGGTCATCCGGTGCAGCCCCACGAGTCGCGCGGCACGCGGCGCCAGCGCGCCGAAGACCGCGAAGGCCAGGACCGGCAGGGACGTCAGTACGCCGGCCACCGTGCCGGACATCCCCAGACCGTCGCGGACCTCTCCGAGCACGGGGCCGACGCTGACGGCGGCCGGCCGCAGGTTGAAGGCCAGCACCACGATGCCGAGGACCACCAGCCAGCGGCGGCGGCCGGTGGCGGATGCGGCAGGGGTCACTCGAGCAATCGTGCCGGAAGCCCCGGTGCCCGCGTGCTGGCGGGTCGGGGTGTGGGTGCGGGCTGCGAGGATCCACCCCATGCGGCACGTCCCCGATCAGGAACGCCGAGCGCGGCTCGGCCGACGCCACGCCCTGGCCCGCCGCGCAGACTCGGTGGAGGAGGCGGTCGAGTCGGTCGTCTGCCTGCACGCCACCGAGCCGGCCAGCGTCTACCTGTCGGTCCTCGCCCGCGCCGAAGCCGCTGAGCAGGACATCGACCAGGCGCTCTACGAGGACCGCACGGTCGTCAAGCAGCTCGCGATGCGCCGTACCGTCTTCGCCTTCCCGCGCGACCTGCTCCCGGCCGCATGGGGGAGTGCGTCGCGGCGGGTCACCACCCAGCTGGAGACCCGCCTGGCCAAGGAGGTCGAGAGCAACGGCGTGGCCAAGGACGGCACGCGCTGGCTGAGCCGCACCACCGCGGCCGTGCTGCGCACCCTGACCGACGACGGACCCGCCACCACCGCGCAGCTGCGCGAACGGGTCCCCCCGCTGGCCGAGCGACTCGAGCTCTCTCCCGGCAAGTCCTACGGCGGCAGCTTCCCGATCGCCCCGCGGGTGCTCAGCGCCCTCGCGTCGAGCGGGCGGATCATGCGCGGCGCCAACGACGGCGACTGGCGACTCTCTCGTCCCATCTGGACGATCACCGAGCAGTGGCTGGGCGCACCGGCCGAGCTGCTGCCCCCCGAGGAGGGTTACCGCCTCCTCGTCGAGCGCTGGCTGCGGCGGTTCGGTCCCGGCACGGAGAACGACCTCGTCTGGTGGCTGGGCGCCACCAAGGGCGCCGTACGACGCGCGCTCGGGGAGCTGGAGACCATCGAGGTGTCGCTCGATCACGGCCCCACCGGCCACGTCCTGCCCGACGACCTCGACGAGGTGCCCGACCCCGAGCCCTGGGGGGCGTTGCTGCCGGCGCTCGACCCGACCACGATGGGCTGGAAGGAGCGCGGCTTCTACCTGGGCACCGACGACGTCGCGCACGTCTTCGACGCCAACGGCAACGCCGGCACCACCGCCTGGTGGAACGGTCGCATCGTCGGCTGCTGGGTCCAGGACCCCGACGGCGTCGTGGCGGTCGTCCCCCTCCGCGACCTCGGCTCCGAGGCCCGTCGCGCCCTCGACGCCGAGGCCGCGGACCTGACCGACTGGCTGGGCGGCGTCAAGGTCCCGACCTTGTACTCCTCCAGCCTGATGAAGTCCGTGCGGTGAGGGTGCCCGCACCCTGACCGCAACGCTCATCTAGCCTTCCGGGGTGCGTGAGCAACCGGCGCAGCAGCCGCCCCCTGTGCAGCGGTTGCGGATCCGCTACGCCAAGCGTGGGCGGCTCCGGTTCACCTCGCACCGGGACTTCAGCCGGGCCTTCGAGCGGGCGGTCTTCCGGGCCAGGATCCCGATGGCGTACTCCTCGGGCTTCAACCCCCACCCACGCATCTCCTACGCCGGCGCCGCGCCCACCGGGTCGGCCAGCGAGGCGGAGTACCTCGAGATCGCCCTCGCCGAGCAGATCGACCCGGCCTGGGCCCACGAGGTGCTCGACGAGGCCCTGCCCGAGGGGCTCGACGTGATCGAGGTGGTGGTCAGCGCGGGTGGGTCGCTGGCCGACCGTCTCGAGGCCTCCTGGTGGCGCATCGCGCTCGACGAGCCCGGCCCGGACGCGCTGCCCGAGGCACTTGCGGCGCTCCTCGCCGCGGACGAGGTGATGGTCGAGCGGATGACCAAGAAGGGCATGCGCAGGTTCGACGCCCGAGGCGCGATCCTCGCCGCCCGCGCCGGCGAAGCACAGGCGGATCGGCCCTCCTGTGCGATACTCGACGTGGTCCTACGGCACGGCTCGCCGTCCGTGAGACCCGACGACGTTCTCGCCGCCCTTCAGGAGACCTCGCGATCCCGTGTCACCGCCGCTGTTCAGCAGCGACTGGCGCAGGGGCCGCTTGATCCTGAAGGCGGCACGGTGGGTGACCCGTTGGTTCCTGACCGCGACGCGGCCGACAGGTGAAGGTGACAGCTTCATCGAATGAGTTCGGCACAGCGACCGCGGTTGGTCCCCGGGGGTGGTCCGCTCGACGTGACACAGCGGAGGGTGTCGTCGCCGACCGACAGGCTTTTGCGTAGGACGCCGGGCACGCCCGGGCCGTCGTACGCGGCGACCAGGACCGTCGCACCGGCGTGAGCCGTACGACGGCGAGGAGTGCACCAGTGCTCGACAACGACGACACCACCACCGAGAACATCGGCAACGACACGCCCGACAGCGGAGCGGGCGACACGCCCGACGCGGCGGCCGCACCCAAGGCGGTGAAGAAGACCGCGGCGAAGAAGGCAGGCGCCAAGAAGGCCGCCGCGAAGAAGACGACGGCGAAGAAGGCCGCCGCCAAGAAGACGGCCAAGAAGGCCGTCGACGCGACGCTCGAGCCCGAGCCGGCGGGCGCCACGCCCGAGGACGCCGAGACGGCGCCGAAGCCGAAGAAGAAGGCTGCCGCCAAGAAGTCCGCCGCCAAGAAGCAAGCGGCTTCCGAGGTCTCGTCCCCCGTCGAGGAGGCCCCCCAGAGCGACGCCACGCCCGACGCGAGTGGTCCGGCCGCCCCGCCGGTGCTGTTCCAGGCGCCGGAGAAGAAGGCCGCCCCCGCCCGCAAGCGGGCCGTCAGGAAGCCCGGCCAGCAGCCCGGCCAGCAGGCCGACGAAGCCCCGACGAGCGGGTCGGACCAGCGCGAGACCGCCGACACCGACGCGCCGCAGCGTGAGACCGACAAGACCGATAAGGCCACCAAGACCGACAAGGCCGACAAGACCGAGGACGCCGACGCCGACGCGACCGACGACGACGCCGGCGAAGCCGGCAACCGGCGTCGCCGGCGCCGCGGTGGTCGTCGCCGTCGCAAGCCGTCGGACGGCCAAGGCTCCGAGGACTCCGGGGACGAGGAGGACTCCGAGGAGTCCGACGACGACTCCGACGCCGACCGTGGCGAGGGCCAGGGACAGGGGCAGGGCGGCTCGCGTCGCCGGCGTCGCCGCCGCCGTCCGGGCGAGGACGACTCGGGCTCCGACGACCCGTCGAAGACCACGACCCGGGTGCGCAAGCAGCGCAACCCCGAGGACGAGATCACCAGCATCGGCGGCTCGACGCGCCTGGAGGCCAAGAAGCAGCGTCGCCGCGAGGGCCGTGAGGCCGGCCGCCGCCGTGCGCCCATCGTCAGCGAGGCGGAGTTCCTCGCCCGCCGTGAGTCCGTCGACCGGGTCATGGTGATCCGCCAGCGCGACGACCTCACCCAGATCGGGGTGCTGGAGGACAAGGTGCTCGTCGAGCACTACGTCGCCCGGGAGTCGCAGACCTCGCTGATCGGCAACGTCTACCTCGGGCGGGTGCAGAACGTGCTGCCCTCGATGGAGGCCGCCTTCATCGACATCGGCAAGGGCCGCAACGCCGTGCTGTACGCCGGCGAGGTCAACTGGTCGGCCCTGGGCCACAAGGACGGCCAGCCCCGCAAGATCGAGTCGGTGCTGTCCTCGGGCCAGTCGATCCTGGTGCAGGTCTCCAAGGACCCCGTCGGGCACAAGGGTGCCCGGCTGACCGGCCAGATCAGCCTGCCGGGACGGTTCCTGGTCTACGTGCCCGAGGGCAACACCTCCGGCATCTCGCGCAAGCTGCCCGACACCGAGCGCAACCGCCTCAAGACCCTGCTCAAGGAGATCGTCCCGGACACCGCGGGGGTCATCGTCCGCACCGCGGCCGAGGGCGCCTCGGAGGACGAGCTCACCCGCGACGTCGAGCGGCTGACCGCCCGGTGGAGCGACATCGAGGAGAAGGTGAAGAGCGGCAAGTCGCCCCAGCTGCTGTACGGCGAGCCGGACCTGACCCTCAAGGTCGTCCGAGACCTGTTCACCGAGGACTTCGGCAAGCTGGTCGTCCAGGGCGACGACGCCTGGGACCTCGTCGACAACTACGTCTCGCACGTCGCCCCCGACCTGCGCGAGCGGATCGAGCGCTTCGAGCCGGCCCAGGAGGGCCCCGACGCCGGCAAGGACCTGTTCACGACGTACCGCCTCGACGAGCAGATCGCCAAGGGGCTCGACCGCAAGGTCTGGCTGCCCTCGGGCGGCTCGCTGATCATCGACCGCACCGAGGCGATGACCGTCGTCGACGTCAACACCGGCAAGTTCACCGGCTCGGGCGGCAACCTCGAGGAGACCGTCACCAAGAACAACCTCGAGGCCGCCGAGGAGATCGTGCGCCAGCTCCGGCTGCGCGACATCGGCGGGATCATCGTCGTCGACTTCATCGACATGGTGCTGGAGTCCAACCGCGACCTGGTGCTGCGTCGTCTGGTCGAGTGCCTGGGCCGTGACCGCACCCGCCACCAGGTGGCCGAGGTGACCTCGCTCGGCCTGGTGCAGATGACGCGCAAGCGGATCGGCACCGGCCTGCTCGAGGCGTTCAGCACCGAGTGCGAGCACTGCAAGGGCCGCGGCCTGGTCCTCCACGACCACCCGGTGGAGTCCAACGGGCGCTCCGAGGACGACGAGCCGCGGGGCCGGCGCAACCGCGGCGGACGCAACCGTGGCCGCAGCGGCGGCGACGGCGATGGACGCGGCAACGGCAACGGCAACGGCAACGGCAAGGCGTCACCCCACGCCCGCAGACCTCGCCGGCTCGCGCCCACCGGAGAAGCAGGACGAGGACGGCGAGACCGACTCCTCGGTCGAGGACGCCCAGGCCGACGAGACGGCGGCCCTCCCCGAGAGCCAGCCGGCCGCGGAGCAGAACGTGATCGGCACTCCGGCCGACGCGCCGGCCGAGCCGGTCGAGGTGCCCTCCGAGAGCGCGCAGGGCGAGGTCGTGCCGGACCAGGACGTGCCGGACGAGAGCGTGCCGGACGAGAGCGAGCCGGACGAGGCAGCGACGGCCGGACGAGAGCGAGCCGGACGACACACTGCCGGACGAGCAGCCTGAGGCGTCAGTGACGCCGACCGAGACGGCGTCGGAGCCCGAGGGACCCCGCGTGGTCACCTCCACGCGCCGCCGCGGTGCTCGCCGCGCAGCCGGGCCCCCGCCGGCCGCAACGGCCACGGGCGGGACCACCGTCCTCGGAGCCGGTGCCCAGGCCGGCCCGGCGGCCGAGCCCGCCGACATCCCCGTCGACCCGGGGGGCGCAGCCCAGCTCCCCACCTACGAGGACGGCGAGCAGCCTGACTCCGAGGGCGACGAGGACGGCACCAGCGGAGGTCTCTCGGTGCTGCACGTGCCGGTCAAGCGCAAGGGCGCGCGCAAGCGGTGAGTCAGCCGGCCGTTCCCGGGGTCACTCCCCGCTGACGGCCTCGCTCGCCACGTCCGCAGCCTTCGGGGTCCCGCCGCCGGCGATCCACGACGCCACGGCGCCGACGAGGCTCATCAGGGCTGCAGCGGAGAACACCACCACGAGGCCGTGGTGGAACGGCCCTGACATCAGGTGCGGGAAGAACTCCTTGCCCGTGAGCACGGCCGCGTGCTGGTGCGGCAGCGTGTGCAGCACGCCGGTCGGCCCGAGCAGGGACGCCACCGGGTTGTAGCCCAGGAACGAGGCGAACAGCGACCCCACCGGGGGCAGGTTGCCGATGTCCTGGGCGACGTGGTGCGGCACGCCCTGGGCGACCAGGCCGCCGGTCAGCGTCTGGGGGAGCACGCCGGCCAGGCCCACGATCATCAGCGAGAAGAAGATGCCGATCGAGAGCGACGTACCCGAGTTCAGCACCGTGCCGCGCACCCCGGAGGCGGCACCGCGCTCGTGTGCCGGCACGGAGCTCATGATCGCCGCGGTGTTCGGTGCCGCGAACAGTCCGCTGCCGATGCCGTTGACGAGCAGGATCAGCGCGAAGAGCCAGTAGGGGAAGTCCACCGGGAGCACCAGCAGGCCGACGAAGCTCGCCGCGACGACCAGCAGCCCGCCCGTGGCGAAGAAGCGCGCCCCGAAGCGGTCGGAGAGCCAGCCCGAGGCGGGCCCGGCGACCAGGAAGCCCACGGTCAGCGGCAGCATGTAGATGCCCGCCCACAGCGGGGTCGAGGCGTAGTCGTAGCCGTGGAGCGGCAGCCAGATCCCCTGCAGCCAGATGATCAGCATGAACTGCAGCCCGCCGCGACCCACGGCGGCCAGCAGCCCGGCCAGGTTGCCCATGCTGAAGGCCCGGATCCGGAACAGGCCGATCGAGAGCATCGGGGACTCCACCCGCTGCTCGACGACCACGAACAGGGCCAGCAGGGCGATCCCGCCGATGATCCCGCCGAGCACCCACGGGTTGGTCCAGCCGGTGCTGTGGCCCCCGTAGGGCTGGATTCCGTAGGTGATCGCGACCAGCAGCGAGGTCAGGCCGACGCCGAAGAGGAGGTTGCCGGGCACGTCGATGCGGGAGTGGCGTCGTTCGCCGAGCTCCACGAGGGACTTGTAGCCCCAGACCGTGCCCAGGATGCCGATCGGCACCGAGACCCAGAAGACGGCCCGCCAGTCCCACTCCGCGAGCAGGCCGCCGATGATCAGGCCGAGGAAGGAACCCGCGATCGCCGCCACCTGGTTGATGCCCAGCGCCATGCCGCGCTGGTGGGTCGGGAAGGCGTCGGTGAGGATCGCGGTCGAGTTGGCGAACAGCATCGCGCCGCCCACGCCCTGACCGATGCGCATCACGATCAGCCACATGGCTCCGGGGCCGCCGTGGAACGGATCGACCGAGAGCAGCACCGAGAAGATCGAGAAGACCAGGAAGCCGAGGTTGTACATCTTCACCCGGCCGTACATGTCGCCCAGCCGGCCCAGGGTCACGACCAGCACGGCCGAGACGACCAGGAACCCCATGATGATCCAGAGCAGGTAGCTGACGTTCCCGGGCTGGAGGGGGTCGAGCCGGATGCCGCGGAAGATCGCCGGCAGCGAGATGATCACGATCGAGGAGTTGATGGTGACGAGCAGCATCCCCATCGTGGTGTTCGACAGCGCGACCCAGCGGTAGTGCGGGTGGTCCTTGTTGAACCGGCCGGGGCGGATGATCTCGTCGGGCGGGGGCCGGACGTCGGCAGACGGTTGCGTCACGCAACGAATCTACCCGATGACCCGAGGTGAGACGTCAGCCCCTCCTTCGTCGGGTCTGACGTCTCACACCGCTACCTCCCGCCCTGTTCCGCGAGTTCGCAGGCCCACTCGCGGGGGCGTGATTTTGACCCGGTCCCCTGGCCCTCGGTACAGTTCGTCTTTGGTGTGCTCCCGGGCAACTTCCGGGCCACCCCGTCTCTCGCGCGAACCGCGCTCCCGTCGTACGTCGAAGGGTGGCTGCGTGCCGCAGGGACGACGCAGCCGTGATCGAGACGTGAAACCCGAGGAGAGTGAGTCCGCCGTGTACGCAGTCGTGCGCGCAGGCAGCAAGCAGCAGAAGGTGGCCGTGGGCGACGTCATCGAGATCGACAAGATCGAGACCGGTGTCGGCGAGACGCTGACCCTGCCCGTCGTCATGGTCGTCGACGGCGAGAAGGTCACCGCCACGGGCCTGGAGAAGGCCGGGGTCACCGTCGAGGTGCTCGGCGCCACCAAGGGTCCCAAGATCGTGATCCAGAAGTACAAGAACAAGACCGGCTACAAGAAGCGCCAGGGTCACCGCCAGAAGTACACCCAGGTCAAGGTCACCGACATCTCCGCCTGACGGCGCCCAGACAGCCCAGAGAAGGACAACAGCTCATGGCACACAAGAAGGGTGCGGCCTCCACCAAGAACGGCCGCGACTCCAACTCCCAGCGCCTCGGTGTCAAGCGCTTCGGGGGTCAGACGGTCAACGCCGGCGAGATCATCGTGCGCCAGCGCGGCACCCACTTCCACCCGGGCTCCGGCGTGGGCCGCGGCGGCGACGACACGCTGTTCGCGCTGGTCGCGGGTGACGTGGAGTTCGGCGTCCGGCGCGGTCGCCGCGTCGTCAACATCGTCCCGGCGGGGGAGTAGCGCCCACCCGGACCACACGATCCATCGCGAGGGCGCTCCTGGACACCAGGGGCGCCCTTTCGCTTCCCGACAGAGAGCAGTGAGCCATGGCCGTCCCGACCTTCGTCGACCGGGTGTCGCTGCACGTCGTCGGCGGCCGCGGTGGCAACGGCGTGGCCTCGGTGCACCGCGAGAAGTTCAAGCCCCTCGGGGGACCTGACGGCGGCAACGGCGGGCCTGGCGGCTCGGTGATCCTCCGGGTGGACCCCGACGTCACCACCCTCATCGACTACCACCACAACGCGCTGCGGCGTGCCGAGAACGGCGGCCACGGCGCGGGCGGGCACCGCAACGGTGCCCACGGCGAGGACATCGTGCTGGCGGTGCCGGACGGCACCGTCGTGGCCACCGAGACCGGCGAGGTCCTCGCGGACCTGGTCGGCTCCGGCACCGAGATGGTCGTGGCTCCCGGGGGCCGCGGCGGGCTCGGCAACGCCGCCCTGGCGTCCTCCAAGCGCAAGGCGCCCGGGTTCGCGCTGCTCGGTGAGCCCGGCGGCGACCTCGTGATCACCCTCGAGCTCAAGGTGGTCGCCGACATCGGCCTGGTCGGCTTCCCGAGCGCCGGCAAGTCCAGCCTGGTCGCGGCCCTCTCGCGGGCGCGGCCCAAGATCGCCGACTACCCGTTCACCACCCTGGTGCCCAACCTGGGGGTCGTCCAGGCCGGTGGGGTCACCTTCACCGTCGCCGACGTGCCCGGGCTGATCGAGGGCGCCAGCGAGGGGCGCGGGCTCGGGCACGACTTCCTGCGTCACGTCGAGCGCTGTGCGGCCCTGGTCCACGTCGTCGACCTCGCGACCATGGAGCCCGGCCGCGACCCGCTCGGCGACCTCGACGTGATCGAGCACGAGCTCGAGCAGTACGGCGGCCTCGCGGAGCGTCCCCGGCTGGTCGCGCTGAACAAGATCGACGTGCCCGACGGGCGCGACATGGCCGACATCGTGATCGACGACATCGCCGCCCGCGGCTGGCCGGTGATCCCGGTGAGCGCCTCCAGCCACGAGGGGCTGCGCGAGCTGAGCTTCAAGATGGCCGAGATCGTGGCGGCCCGACGCGCGGAGACGCCGAAGACGGAGTCCACCCGCATCGTGATCCGGCCGCACTCCGTCGGCGGCGGCCCGGAGTTCACCGTCACGCCGGTGCACGTGGACGGCGGCGGCGAGGGCTGGCGGGTGCGGGGCGAGAAGCCGGAGCGTTGGATCCGGCAGACCGACTTCAGCAACGACGAGGCGGTGGGCTTCCTCTCCGACCGGCTCAACCGGCTCGGCGTCGAGGAGAAGCTGGTGGCCCTGGGGGCACGCGAGGGCGACCCCGTGCTGATCGGCGACCCGGACGACGCGGTGGTCTTCGACTTCCGGCCCGGCATCGACGCCGGGGCGCAGATGCTGGGCCGCCGAGGGGAGGACCAGCGTTTCGGGGAGTCCCGGCCCGCGGCCCAGCGCCGGCGCGAGATCGACGCGGCCATGGCGGACCGCGCGGAGGGCGAGGAGCGCGCCGACGTCGCCCGCCGGCTCGGCATGACCGAGGACGAGATCGACGACGTGCTCGGGGACGAGACCGAGGACCTGCCCTGATGCGGCAGGAGGTGGCCGAGGCCCAGCGGGTCGTGGTCAAGGTCGGCTCCTCCTCGCTGACCACGGCAGCGGGGGGTATCGACCCCGGGCGAGTGCGCGACCTGGTGGACAGCCTGGCCGTCGTACGGGCGCGGGGAGCCCACCTGGTGCTGGTGTCCTCCGGGGCGATCGCGGCAGGGTTGAAGCCGCTGGCGTTCCCGCGGAGGCCGCGCGACCTCGCGCGCCAGCAGGCCGCCGCGTCGGTCGGCCAGGGGCTGCTCGTGCACCGCTACACCGAGGAGTTCGCCCGGCACGGCCAGGTGACCGGGCAGGTGCTGCTCACCGTCGACGACGTCACCCGCCGCAGCCACTACCGCAACGCCCAGCGCACCTTCGAGAAGCTCCAGGAGCTGGGGGTGGTGCCGATCGTCAACGAGAACGACACCGTGGCCACCTCCGAGATCCGCTTCGGCGACAACGACCGGCTGGCCGCCCTCGTGGCGCACCTCGTCCACGCCGACCTGCTGGTGCTGCTCAGCGACGTCGACGGGCTCTACGACGCGCCGCCGAACCGGGCCGAGAGCCGGCTCGTCCGACAGGTGCGCTCCGCGGCGGAGCTCGAAGGACTGCGGATCGGGAAGGGCGGCAGTGGACTCGGCACCGGCGGCATGAGGACCAAGCTGGAGGCGGCCGGCATCGCGACGGGCGCCGGGATCGCCACGGTGCTGACCAGCAGCGCGAACGCCGGTGCCGCGCTTGCGGGCGAGGAGACCGGCACGCTGTTCCACCCCACCGGCCGGCGACGCCCCACCCGGCTCCTCTGGCTGGCGCACGCCACCGAGCCGCAGGGCCGGATCGCGCTGGACGAGGGAGCCGTCCGCGCACTCACCGAACGTCGCGCCTCCCTGCTGCCGGCGGGGATCATCGAGGTCTCCGGCGGGTTCGTGGCCGGTGATCCGGTCGACCTGGTCGACGACCGCGGACGGGTGGTCGCCCGCGGGCTGGTCAACTACGACGCCGCCGAGCTGCCCTCCCTGCTGGGTCGTTCGACCCGCGAGCTGGCCCGCGAGCTGGGGGCTGCCTACGAGCGCGAGGTCGTGCATCGCGACGATCTCGTGCTGCTCTGAGCGAGCGGTGCC
The DNA here is from genome assembly GCA_963794435.1 of uncultured Actinomycetota bacterium. Lineage (GTDB taxonomy): Bacteria > Actinomycetota > Actinomycetes > Propionibacteriales > Nocardioidaceae > Marmoricola. The sequence continues at coordinate 175,228 of CAWCDX010000027.1, read as the reverse complement.
CAGTACACACCCGCACAGAGCGGACATGGCCCGAACGGGTGGTGCGAATTTGGCCGTTCGGCCACGGGCGGTCCCATGATTCGGACAGACTTGGTTCGTGCCGGTCGGGTAGCGTCCGAGCACTCGAGCCGACGGGAGGGGAGCGACGTGGGTCAGCCCGTGCGGCACTGGCATGTCACCTTGACCCTCGCCGGGGCCCAGGTCGAGCCGCTGATGCTGCGGCGCGCGCTCACCCGGCTCAGCGAGGAACGGCCGTTCCTCGACTCGGTCCGCTCCGACGGCAACACCGCCGAGATCAGGTTCTGGGACCAGGGCGAGTCGATGCTCGACGTCGCCTCGCTCGCGATGCGCCTGTGGAACGAGCACCGCACGTCGGCGAACCTCCCGCACTGGGAGGTCATCGGTCTCGAGATCCTCGAGAAGGGGCTGCGCGAGACCCGCGGCAGCATCAGCCAACGCGCCTGAGCGCCCAGCGCTGAGGGCCGCACGGCACTGGATAGCCTGTGCCCATGACCAGCAGTGACGGCTTCGGCGCCGTCGCCACGCGTGCGCGCACCGCGGCGATCGAGCTCGCCCTGGCCACCCGCCGCACCAAGGACACGGCGCTGGAGGCGATGGCCGCGGCGCTGCTCGCCGATGCCGAGGAGATCCTGGCCGCCAACACCGAGGACGTCGACGCGGCGCGCACGGCGGGCACTCCCGACCACCTGCTCGACCGCCTCCGGCTCGACCACGACCGGCTCGCGGGGATGGCGTCCGGACTGCGCGAGGTGGCCGGCCTACCCGACCCCGTGGGCGAAGTGGTGCGCGGGTCGACGCTCGCCAACGGGCTGCAGCTGCGCCAGGTGCGGGTGCCCTTCGGCGTCGTCGGGATCATCTACGAGGCCCGGCCCAACGTCACCGCCGACGCCGCCGGGATCTGCCTGAAGAGTGGCAACGCCGTCCTGCTCCGCGGCTCCTCCAGCGCCCGTGTCTCGAACCAGGCCATCGTGACGACGCTGCGCCGGGCCGCTGTCGAGGCAGGGCTTCCCGAGGACGTCGTGCAGCTGGTGCCGGGCGAGGGCCACGAGGCCGTCAAGGAGATGATGCGAGCCCGTGGCCTGGTCGACGTGCTGATCCCGCGCGGGGGTGCTGGCCTGATCCAGTCCGTGGTCGAGGAGTCGACGGTCCCGGTGATCGAGACCGGGGTCGGCAACTGCCACGTGTACGTCGACGCGGCGGCCGACCTCGACATGGCCGAGCGGATCGTGCTGAACGCGAAGACGCACCGGACCTCGGTCTGCAACGCGGCCGAGTCGCTGCTCGTGCACGCCGACGTGGCCGAGGAGTTCGTGCCCAGGATCGTCTCGTCGCTGCAGGAGGCCGGGGTGCTCCTCCACGGTGACGCCGCCTTCGCCGCGCTGCCCGAGGTCGTGCCGGCCACCGACGAGGACTGGGCGACGGAGTACCTCGCGCTGGAGATGTCGGCGGCCGTCGTACCTTCCCTCGACGCGGCCATCGCCCACATCCGCCGCTGGTCCTCGGGGCACTCCGACGCCATCGTGACCGACTCGGCCCACGCTGCCCAGCGGTTCGTGGCGGAGGTCGACTCGGCGGCGGTGCTGGTGAACGCCTCGACGCGGTTCACCGACGGCGGCGAGTTCGGCTTCGGTGCCGAGATCGGCATCTCCACCCAGAAGCTGCACGCGCGTGGCCCGATGGGCCTGCCCGAGATGACCTCGACGAAGTTCGTGGTCACCGGGGACGGCCACACCCGGTGAAGCTGCTCCTCCTGACCTTCGGGTTCGGGGTCGTCTCGGCGATCATCCCCATCTTCAACATGGAGGCCTACATCACGGTCGTGTACGCACGGTCGGATTCCCACAGCGCCCTCATGCTGGCCTTCATCGGCTCGCTCGGGCAGAACGTCGGCAAGCTCGTCTGGTACTACCTCTCCCGCGGTGCCATCGACCTGCCCTTCCTCCAGAAGCGGCTGGACACCCCGAAGCGGCAGGCCCAGTACGAGCGCTGGCGCGGCCAGGTCGAGGGCCGGCCCGTGCTCAGCGGTCTGCTCACCTTCATCTCCGCCGCCATCGGCTTCCCGCCGTTCTTCGCGATGGCCATGGTCGCCGGCACCCTGCGGATGAACGTCGTGGTGTTCTTCTTCGCCGGGCTGGCCGGCCGAACGCTGTTCTTCTGGGCCCTGCTGCTCGGTGTCGGCCTGTTCATGCATTAGCGGTGGTGCCCTCGCCGTCGGGCGGCGGCGCTGAGGCTAGGCTGTGCGCCATGCTGAACGTGATGCTGCTGCCGCTGGCTGCCGAGGAGGGCGGGACCTTCCTGTGGCCCTACGTGATCGGCGGCACCGCGCTCGTCCTGTTCCTCGCGGCTCTCTTGGCGCTGCTGGCCTTCGGCAGAGGGCGCGAGCACTCCTGAGCACCGCAGCATCGGGGCCGAGCCCCCGCAGCGACCGCTCCCGACGACGCGTCGGTGTGATGGGCGGCACCTTCGACCCGATCCACCACGGTCACCTCGTGGCCGCCAGCGAGGTGCAGGCCTGGTTCGACCTCGACGAGGTCGTCTTCGTGCCGACCGGCGAGCCGTGGCAGAAGTCCGAGCGCGTCGTCTCCGAGGCCGAGCACCGCTACCTGATGACGGTGGTCGCCACCGCCTCCAACCCCCGGTTCACCGTCTCCCGCGTCGACATCGACCGGGGCGGTCCGACGTACACCATCGACACGCTGCACGACCTGCGCGAGGCGATGCCCGACAGCGACCTGTACTTCATCACCGGTGCCGACGCGCTGGCCGACATCTTCACCTGGCGCAACGCCGAGGAGCTCTTCGAGCTCGCCTGCTTCGTGGGCTGCACCCGCCCTGGCTACGAGATGGACGCCGGCCGACTCGAGGGGATCCCGTCCGACCGGGTGACGATCCTGGAGATCCCCGCGCTGGCGATCTCCTCCACCGAGTGCCGCGAGCGGCGGGCCAAGGGCGAGCCGGTCTGGTACCTCGTGCCCGACGGCGTGGTGCAGTACATCGCCAAGCACGACCTCTACTCGCCCAACGCCACTGCCCCGGGACTGATTCGCATGGGCCGTCCATGACTGCCACCGACCAGGCCGTCGAGCTCGTCCACACGGCCGCCCGCGCTGCGTCGGACAAGCTCGCCGAGGACATCCTCGCCTTCGACGTCAGCGACCAGCTCGTGATCACCGACGCCTTCCTGCTCTGCTCGGCCGGCAACGACCGGCAGGTGCGCGCGATCGTCGACGAGATCGAGGACAAGATGCGAGAGGCCGGCGCCAAGCCGGTACGCCGCGAGGGCGAGCGCGACGGGCGCTGGGTGCTGCTGGACTACGTCGAGATCGTGGTGCACGTCCAGCACGTCGAGGAACGCGAGTTCTACGCCCTCGAGCGCCTCTGGCGTGACTGCCCGATGATCCCGCTGCCCGCGGACGTCACCTCCGGCCGTGGCTGAGCCACCCGCGGGGCGGCGCTTGGTGCTGGTCCGGCACGGGCGGACCGCCTGGAACGCCGAGGGTCGTGCTCAGGGCCACGCCGACGTCTCCCTCGACGACGTCGGACGGGCCCAGGCCGAGGCGATGGCGCCGGTGCTGGCGGCCTACGAGCCGGTGGCGCTGGTCTCCAGCGACCTCGCCCGGGCCCGCGAGACCGCGGCCATGCTCGAGAAGGAGACCGGGCTGACCGCCTCGGAGGACGCCCGGCTGCGGGAGTACGACCTGGGGGAGCGCACCGGCCTGACCCGCGAGGAGTTCGCGGAGCAGCGCGGGGGCGAGGCGGCGTGGGACGTGCACGCCCACGCGGGGGTGCCGGGCGCCGAGACGCCGGAGCAGGTCGCGGCACGGATCGTGCCCGCCTTCGAGGAGGTGCTGGCCGGGCTGGCCGACGGAGAGACCGCACTCGTGGTCAGCCACGGCGCCTGCCTGCGGATCGCGGTCACCGGTGTCCTCGGACTTCCCGTCGAGGCCGCCGACGCGCTCGCCACGCTCGAGAACTGCGCCTGGGGAGTGCTCGAGCACGATCCGCACGGCCGGCTCCGGCTCGCGTCGTACAACCTCACGGCGGGGGCCTGAAGCGACCTCCGACCGGTTCCCCCCGATTCGCGCCCGGGGTGACCCATTGGCTAGGATTCCCGGCGTTGCCCGAGAGGGTGATCACCCATCACGGGGCTGTGGCGCAGCTGGTAGCGCACTTGCATGGCATGCAAGGGGTCAGGGGTTCGAATCCCCTCAGCTCCACCGATCGTCGAAGGGCCGGGCGCAGCTGGTAGCGGCTCAATCCGATCCTCGAAGGACCGGGCGCAGCTGGTAGCGGCTCAGTCGCTGCTGGATGGCATGCAAGGGGTCAGGGGTTCGAATCCCCTCAGCTCCACCGATCGTCGAAGGACCGGCGCAGCTGGTAGCAGCTCCACCGATCGTCGAAGGGGCGCAGCTGGTAGCGGCTCAGTCGCTGCTGGATGGCATGCAAGGGGTCAGGGGTTCGAATCCCCTCAGCTCCACCCGATACTCAGACCCGAGGCACCGGACGTCATCAGGATCGATGCCTGGAGGCCACGATGACGGTGACGTCCGCGACGTCACGCCCACCGAACCGCGGCGTACCGTCGAGGACTGTGGGTCCCGCAGTACGTGCAGGTGCCGTGGCCATGCTGAGTGCTGCGGTCTGTGGGGCGTGCGGGTTCGCCTCGCCGTGCACCACGCCCCTCTCACCGGTCAGCTGCGCCGATCTGACCCTCGAGCACCGGGCCTTCAACGAGTGGCACGTGGTTCATCCGCGCGGGATCCTGCAGGAGGTCGACGACGCCTTCTACCCGGCCTGCCACCAGACGGCGCCCTGCGGAGCCGATCCGCTCTCCGGCATGGGAGCCACCGACGTCTGGCGCTACGACGGCGTCGATCCGACCAAGGCGGTGATCGGGTTGCGTGAGGACACCGACACCTACGTCGTCTTCGTCCGGGTGGGAGTGGACCCGGCGACCCTGGGCAAGTGACGGGCCCCCGGGTGCCACCCGCTTGGCCTCGTAGGTCTTCCGTGGGGCCCGTTCGTGATGACGTCCCGCGACCTCAACGGGTCCGGGTGACGTAGCCCGTCTCGTAGGCGCGGACGACGGCCTGGACGCGGTCGCGGACGCCGAGCTTCATCAGGATCCGGCCGACGTGGGTCTTCACCGTGGTCTCCGCGACCACCAGCTCGGCGGCGATCTCGGCGTTGGAGAGGCCTCGAGCGACCAGGCCCAGGACGTCGAGCTCGCGCTCGGTGAGGCCGGCGAGCTCGGGGGGTGGACCGTCGTCGACCGGCGCCTCGACGGGGGCGAAGTTCTCCACGAGACGGCGAGTGATCGAGGGCTCGATCAGCTCGTCCCCGCCGGCCGCGGCGCGTACCGCCGCGACGAGCCGAGTCGCCGGGGCGTCCTTGAGCAGGAAGCCGCTGGCCCCCACTCGCAGTGCCCGGTAGACGTACTCGTTGAGGTCGAAGGTGGTCAGCACCACCACGCGCGGGGGGTCGTCCGTCGCCATGATCCGCTCGGTCGCCGCCAACCCGTCGAGGTGTGGCATCCGGATGTCCATCAGCACCACGTCGGGACGCAGGTCCGCCACCAGGCGCACGGCGTCGAGGCCGTCCTCGGCCTCGCCGACCACCTCGAGGTCGGGCTCGAAGTCGAGGATCGCTCGGAAGCCGGTGCGCAGCAGGCGCTGGTCGTCGGCGATCAAGACGCGGATGGTCACCGTCACATCATCGCCGGTCGGTCTCCGCCCCGAGTCCTCCTGGAGTAGGACACGGCGTGGCGATGTCGGTCTGCAGGTGGACGACCGCGGGGCGGTCGGGTTCCTAGCGTGCTGGGAGTAGAGGGGCTGGCCCTCGCCGACGGAAAGGTTGAACGAGATGGACAAGCTGCGAGAAGTCATCCGCCCCATGGACGTGGTGCTCGCCGTGCTCCTCAGCGGGCTCGGAGTCTGGCTGATGCTGGAGAACATGGCCGGGTCGGAGGGCACCAGGGTCGATTCGACGTCCTGGCTGTTGATCCCGGTGTTCCTGCTCGCCACCGTGCCGGTGCTCTTCCGGCGCGTGAACATGCTCGCGGTGATCCTGGTCTGCGCCGCCGCCATGGCGATCCACGTGGCCGCCTTCGGGTGGCTGGTCCGCTGCGGGGCCGGGCTGCCGCTGGCGTTCGTCCTGGCCTACAGCGCCGGGAGGCTCATCGGTGACCGGGCCCAGTCCGTGGTGGCGATGCTGCTGACGATCGGTGTGCAGTACCTCGTCCTCGTGAAAGACTCGGCCGCGGGACTGGGGGCGCTCCCGTTCACGGCGCTGATCGGTGCGGCGGCGTGGGGGATCGGGCTGTACGTGCGGTCCCGGAGCGTCACGCAGTCCGGTGACGCGCCAGTGATCGTGACCGCCGGATCGCGCTGAGCGGTCTAGGAGCGGAGGAACCGTGATGCGAGCGAGAGCGGCGGAGGGCATCCGTCCGGTCGACGTGGTGCTGACGCTCGTCCTGGGTGCTCTCGGCGCCTTCGTGATGATCGAGAACGTCAACGAGTTCGGCAGCGCCATCAGGATCGACTCGCACTCGTGGTGGATGGTTCCCGTTTTCCTCCTGGCCGTCCTTCCCGTCCTGTGGTGGCGGCGCGACCCCCTGGTCGTCGCCGCCGCCGCAGCGGTCGTGATGGGCGTCCACGTGCTCGCGTTCGGCTGGCTGGCCCGGTGCGGCGGGGGCCTGCCGTTGACGTGGGTGCTGGCCTACCTCGTTGGCTCGCGCGACGAGCTGCGCCGCTCCGCGTGGGGGTTGCTGGCCGTCGAGGTGCTCGGCGTCGCGGTGCTCATCCGGGACTCGGCTGCCGGACCAGGCCTGATCCCGGTCGTGGTCCCGATGACGGCCGGGATCTGGGGCATCGGCCGGGTGGCGCGGCAGCGCTCGGTGCTGGCGGAGGAGCTCGAGGCGCGCAACGAGGAGCTGGGCCGGCTGCGTGATGCAGGCGCCGCCCTGGAGGTCACCGGGGACCGGGCTCGCCTGTCCGCCGAGCTCGACGCCCTTCTCGACGCGCGCCTGGCACAGCTCTCGCTCGACGCCGACGGGTCGCGCGGAACCGACCCCGAGACCACGAGACGTCAGCTCGCGACGATCGAGGAGGACAGTCGCCGCATCCTGGGGGAGATGCGGGAGATCGTCGGAGTCCTCCGCGGGGGTGAGGTCGCGCTCACTCCGGCGCCGTCGGTGGCGCACCTCGACGCCCTGCTCGCTCGGCGCAGCCATGCGGACGCGCGGCTGGTGGTCTCCGGCGATCCGCGCGCACTCCCGGCGAGCGTGGAGCTGTCGGCCTACCGGGTCGTCGAGCACCTCATGGGCGTGCTGACCGACGAGCCTGACGCCCGCATCGAGGTGGCGATGCGCTTCGAGGACGCTGCGCTGGAGATCACCGTCGCCGGCCAGGTGGTGCGGGGGGCGGACGTGCGCGGTGCGGTGGCTCGAGCACGCGAGCGGGTCCGCCTCCAGCAGGGCACCCTGAGTGTCAAGATCGTCCGTGGCCGTGCGCGTGCGGTCGCGCTGATGCCGGTCGTCGCGGCCTGAACGGGGGAGCCGTGCCTCGTCGTGAGTGGGTGGCGATCACGGTCGCCGTGCTGCTCGTGACGCTCGTGCCTGTCGCGCTGCGCGGGCCTCCTGCGGATGCGGCGGACGCAGTCGGGGACGTGGCCCTGGTGGGCGCGGGTCTCAGCCTGCTGCTGTGGCGTCGCTCGGCCCTGTGGACCGTGCTGCTCGGAGGAGGCTTCATCCTGCTTGCGGCGGCCACGTTGGGCGAGGACCCCGAGCTCGCCATCCTGGTCTGCACGGCCCTGGCGGCGGTGGCCGGCAACGGCTTCAGCGGTCGGCAGGCCTGGACAAGCGGCGCAGGGGTGGCTGCGTGGATGGCCGCGATGTATCTCGTGACCGGCGAGCGCGACATCGGTCTCGCCATGCTCACCATCCCGGGCTTCCTGGCAGGTACGGCGCTGCGTCTGCGGCGCGAGACCGCCGAGGAGCTCGCCGTACGCGCGCAGGAGCTGGAGGAGGAGCGCGAGATCTTCGCCCAGCTCGCGGTCCGCAACGAGCGGGCGCGGATCGCCGCGGAGCTGCACGACATCATCGGGCACTCGCTGAGCGTGATGGTCGTCCAGGCCGCGGCCGGGCAGCGCCTCGTCAACCGTGACGCGGACGCCGTGAGCGAGGTGCTCGACGCCATCGCCGAGTCGGCTCGCCAGGGACGCGACGACCTGCACCGGTTGGTCGACCTCCTCGGTGGCGAGGAGGTCGCGGCACCGGACCTCTCGCTCGTCGACGAGGTCGTCGCCAGGGCCGCCCGGAGCGGGCTCAGCGTGACCTGTCGCTTCGAGGGCGACCGCGACGGTGTCCCGGCGGTCCTGGCCGAGCTGGCGTTCCGCGTCGTCCGCGAGGCGCTCACGAATGCCCTGCGATACGCCCCGGGATCGTCCGTGCACGTGCTGCTACGCGGGGCGGGTCGCTCGCTCGAGGTACGGGTCGACAACGCGGCGTCGACCGCACCCGCGCCTGGCATCGTCGGGACCGGTCAGGGGCTGCGGGGGTTGCGCGAACGGGTGGAGGAGCTGGGCGGCCGGCTCAGCGCGGGCGCGACCGCCGACGGCGGCTGGGCGGTCGAGGCGCTGCTGCGGTCGCCTGCCTGAGGCAGGACCTACGGCGCCAGGACCCCGCCGTGGCGGGGTTCAGGCAACCTCGAAGTCGTCCAGGTCGAGGTCACGGCAACGCTCCTGGTACTCCTCTGCCCGTCCGGGCCACTGGGTCGAGATGCGGCCGCCGTCCTCGTGGTACCAGTTGTGGCAGCTGAGCCAGACGCTGCCGGTCAGCCGGCCCTGCATCTCCTCGTCGAAGCGCTGCTCCGCCTCGGGTCGTACGGCGAGGGCGCGGGCGCCTGTCTGCTCGGTGTGCCGCAGCAGCGTCACGATGGCCTCGGAGGCGGGCTCGAGCATGCTGATGACCGAGGTGCCGCCGAGGTTCGTGTACGGGCCGTAGACGACGAACATGTTGGGGAAGTCGGGGACGCACAGCCCGAGGTAGGCGCGCGCACCGGCCTTCCACTGGTCCTGCAACGAGGAGCCACCCACACCGGTGATCTCCATCGGCGCCAAGTACTCGGTCGCCGCGAACCCGGTGCCGTAGATGATCACGTCGACCTCGTGCTCCTCACCGTCCGCGCTGCGCACGCCGTGCGGGAGCACCTCGACCACCGGCTGGGTGACGACCGAGACGTCGGGCCGGGCCAGCGTGGGGTACCACTCGTTGGACCACAGCACCCGCTTGCACCCGAACGCGTCGGTCGGGGTCAGCTTGGCCCGCAGCTCCGGGTCGCGCACCTGACGGCGCAGCTGGGCCTTGCAGAGCAGCTCGACGGTCCTGCGGATCGGGCCGCCCTCGGTGAAGCTCCCCTGGAAGCGGTCGGTCACCTGCCACGTGAGGCCCCGCCCGAAGGCCTGGGTCAGCCGCTGACGTCGGCGCAGGCGGCGCCGGGCCGGGGAGTACTCGATGTTGATCTTGGGCGCGATCCACGGTGCCGAGCGCTGGAACACCGTCAGGTGGGCCACCTCCGGAGCGATGGCGGGCACGAACTGGATGGCGCTGGCTCCCGTGCCGAGGACGGCGACCCGCTTGCCCCGGAGGTCGAGGTCGTGGTCCCACTCGGCGGAGTGGAAGGCGGGGCCCTCGAACGTGCCGAGCCCGGGCAGGTCGGGGATCGAGGGACGGGACAGCTGACCGACCGCGGTGATCAGGATGTCGGTGTCGATGGCCTCACCGTCCGTGGTGAGGAGGTGCCACGAGTGCGCCTCCTCGTCGTACGTCGCCGACGCGACCTCGACGCCGGTGCGGACGAGGTCGGCCACGCCGTGCTCACGGGTGGTGCGTTCGATGTAGGCGAGGATCTCGCCCTGGTGGGAGTAGCGGTGTGGCCACTCGGGGTTGGGTGCGAACGACCACGAGTACAGCGAGGAGGGGACGTCGCACGCGGCGTTCGGGTAGGTGTTCTCGCGCCACACCCCGCCCACCCCGCTGCCCTTCTCCAGGACGGTGATGTCGGTGTACCCGGACCGCTTCAGCTCGATGGCGGTCCCGATGCCGCCGAACCCTGCGCCGATGATGGTGATGGTGGGCTGCCGCATGGAGGGCAACCTAGTGCACCTGCGCTCAGAGCGTCGTGGCGCTGGGTGGTCCGTCCAGCTGCGCCAGCAGGTCGCGGGCCTGCTGGGCGAACTTGTGCTCGACCAGCACCTCGTAGCGGGTCGCGACCACCTGGCTGACCGAGGTGAAGTCGCGCTGGCCCCGCGTCGCGGCGTACCCGGCGAGCGCCCAGACCAACCCGAAGACGGCACCGAAGACCATCGTCGAGAGGATCGCGGCCCACGCGTTGCCCGAGCCGAACAGGGACACGATCAGGCCGACGAACAGGCCGAGCCACAGACCCGAGAGCAGGCCGCCCGCCGCGACCCTGCCGTGCGTGAGGCGACCGGTGACCCGCTCCACCTGCTTGAGCTCGGTGCCGACGATCAGGCAGTTCTGCACCGGGAACTCGTGGTCGGAGAGGAAGTCGACGGCCTTCTGCGCCTGCTCGTAGCGCTCGTAGACGCCGAGGGACATGGGGTACTCGAGCGAGAGCGCGCTGGTCGGAACACGAATACTTCGCTGCTGACTCATGCCGTCAAGTGTGGCGCACGTCCCTGAGACCTACATTGAGCCCATGCTGTTGGTCGCCTGTGTCCTCGCCGGGCTCGCCGCCCTCGTGCACGTCTACATCTTCGTGCTGGAGTCCCTGCGCTGGACCGACCCGGCGACCCGCCGCGTCTTCGGCACGACGGAAGAGACGGCTGCGATCACCCGGCCGCTGGCCTACAACCAGGGCTTCTACAACCTCTTCCTGGCCATCGGTACGGCGGTCGGGATCGCCCTCGTCCCGGGCGACAAGCCCGGCTGTCTCGCGCTGATCCTCTTCGGCACCGGCTCGATGCTCGCGGCCGCCCTGGTCCTGGTGACCTCGGACCGCACGAAGGCCCGCGCCGCCGCCGTCCAGGGCCTGCTGCCCGCCCTCGCGCTCCTCGCCCTGCTCGCCCACGCGCTCAGGTGATCGTCATCCCGCCGTCGACCGGCAGCGTCTGTCCGGTGATGTACCCACCGGCCGCGGAGGCCAGGAAGACGGCGGTCGCCGCGAGCTCGCGCGGGTCCCCCTTGCGACCCGACGGGATCCGCTCGCCCTGGCTCTCCAGGTAGCCCTCGGGGTACTGGTCGGTCATCTCGGACTCGAAGAATCCGGGGGCGATCGCGTTGACGCGGATGCCCTTGCGCCGGGTCCACTGCTGGGCCAGGTCGCGGGTCAGGCCGATCAGCGCCGCCTTCGACGAGGCGTACGCCGCCTGGGGCAGTCCGGCCGTGGTGAGGCCCAGCACAGAGGAGATGTTGATGATCGAGGAGCCCGGCTGCATCACCCGACCGCACGCCTGCGCCATCCAGTAGCAGCCGTTGAGGTTGACGTCGATGACCTTCCGGAACTGCTCGGGCGTCTCCCGCGTCGCGGGTACGGCGGTGCCGACGCCGGCGTTGTTGATGAGGACGTCGACCCGACCGAGCTCCGACATGGCCGCCGCCACGAGGGCGTCACACGCATCGGGGGAGGAGACATCGGTCTCCACGCTGATCGAGCGGCGACCGGCCGCCTCGACGAGCCGCGCGGTCTCGGCCATCTTCTCCACCCGGCGGGCGCCGAGTGCCACATCAGCGCCGGCCTCGGCGAGGCCCTGGGCGAAGGCGACGCCGAGCCCGGAGGAGGCTCCGGTGACGATCGCTACCTTGCCGTCGAGTGAGAAGAGATCGAGTAGTGGCATGCCGCGATCATGCCCGATGCAGACCGGGCTGGTGGACCCGGTGCATGCTCGCCGGGTGCCGCGCCAGCACGTCGGGCGGACGGATCGGTCGCCGCTCCAGGTTGCCGCCGCAGTTGGGGCACCGACCACCGAGGCAGTGCTCCACGCACTCGGCGCACCACGTGCACTCGATCGTGCAGATCCTGGCGTCGGGGGACTGCGGCGGCAGGTCGCGGTCGCAGCACTCGCAGTTCGGGCGCAGGTCGAGCATCCGGTCATGCTCGCAGGAAACCGGCGCCGGGCCCTTCGAGACGCTCGCTGCGCGACCTCCTCAGGGACCCGGAATTCGGCCGAGTCGGTCTCTCAGGCGTCCGTCGCGTGCTGCCGCGCAGCCCAGGCCGAGCGCACCATGTCCTCGAGCGAATGCCGCATCTGCCAGTCGAGGTCCCGGGCCGCGAGCTCGCCACTGGCCACGATCCGGGCCGGGTCACCGGGGCGTCGTGGCGCGGCCTCCGGGGTGAAGTCGATGCCGGTGACGGTCCTGATGGTGTCCATGATCTCGGCGACGGAGACGCCGGTGCCGCTGCCGAGGTTGTACACCGGCTCGAGCGAGACCCCCTCGACCAGCCGCTGGGCGGCCACCGCGTGGCTCGCGGCGAGGTCGCTGACGTGCAGGTAGTCGCGCACGCAGGTGCCGTCGGGCGTGGGGTAGTCGGTGCCGTTGATGCGCGGCGTCTTCCCCGCCAGCAGCATCTCGAAGACGATCGGGAACAGGTTGTGCGGACTGGTGTCGTAGAGGTCGTCGTACCCGGAGCCGACGACGTTGAAGTAGCGCAGCGAGGTGTGTCGCAGGCCCGTCGCCCGGGCCTGGTCGCTCAGCACCCACTCGCCGACCAGCTTGCTCTCGCCGTACGGCGACTCGGGGTGCGTCTCGGTCTGCTCGGTGACGAGGTCCACGTCCGGCGTGCCGAAGGTGGCAGCGCTGGAGGAGAAGACGATCTTGTCCACCCCCACCTGCTGCATCGACGTGAGCAGGTTGACGGTGCCGGTCACGTTCTGCGTCCACGTGTGCAGTGGGCGCTCCACCGAGACCCCCGCGTACTTGAAGCCGGCGAGGTGCACGACGCCGGCGACGTCGTGGTCCTCGAGGGTGCGGGTGACCAGGTCGGTGTCGACCACGCTGCCGGTCACGAACGCGACGTCGTCGGTCACGAACTCGCGGTGTCCGCTGGAGAGGTCGTCGAGCACGACCACGTCGAGCCCACCCTCGCGGAGGGCACGCACGACGTGTGAGCCGATGTAGCCGGCGCCGCCGGTGACCATCCATGACATGTCGGCCCGCTCCTTGTGGTTACTGTGCGAACGAGGAGCAACGGTAGTAACGTGCGTCACGCGCGCACCATCGGTGCGCCTGTCTCCGGGAGGCCCGATGGTACTTGCCGCTGCGCCACAACTCCGACTGGACGCCAACTGGGTCGACTACACGCTGGTGGCGATCTACTTCGTGTTCGTCATCGGCATCGGCCTGATGGCGCGCCGATCCGTCTCCAGCAGCCTCGACTTCTTCCTCTCCGGGCGATCCCTCCCCGCGTGGGTGACCGGCCTGGCATTCATCTCCGCCAACCTCGGGGCCATCGAGATCATGGGCATGTCGGCCAACGGTGCGCAGTTCGGCATCCCGACCATGCACTACTACTGGATCGGCGCCATCCCGGCGATGCTGTTCCTCGGCGTGGTGATGATGCCGTTCTACTACGGCTCCAAGGTGCGCTCGGTGCCGGAGTTCATGCGCAAGCGCTTCGGTTCGGGAGCCCACCTCGTCAACTCGATCAGCTTCGCGGTCGCCCAGCTGCTCATCGCCGGCATCAACCTGTTCCTGCTCGCGAAGATCGTCAACATCCTGCTCGGCTGGAACCTCTACGTCTCGCTGGTCGTCGCGGCCCTGGTGGTGCTGTCCTACATCAGCGTCGGCGGCCTCTCCGCCGCCATCTACAACGAGGTGCTGCAGTTCTTCGTGATCGTGGCGGCACTGCTCCCGCTGACTCTGGTGGGCCTGCACAAGGTCGGTGGCTACGGCGGGCTGGAGGACAAGATCACCAAAGCTGGCCACGGGTCCGTCCAGCTGTCCTCGTGGCCCGGCACCAACCTGACCGGTATCGAGAACGCCACGCTCTCGGTGATCGCCCTGGTCCTCGGGCTCGGGTTCGTGCAGTCCTTCGGCTACTGGACGACGAACTTCGTGGAGGTCCAGCGCGCGATGGCCTCGAGCTCCATGTCGGCCGCGCGACGCGCCCCGATCATCGGCTCCTTCCCCAAGATGTTCATCCCGTTCATCATCATCATTCCCGGCATGATCGCCGCCGTCGTCGCCTCCGAGGTGGCGCAAGGCCAAGTCGTCTGGTGACAAGAACTTCGACTACAACAACTCGCTGCTGTACCTGATCCGGGACCTCTTGCCCAACGGCATGCTCGGCATCGTGATCGCCGGGCTGCTCGCCTCGTTCATGGCCGGCATGGCGGCCAACATCTCCGCCTTCAACACGGTCTTCTCCTACGACCTCTGGCAGGACTACGTCGTCAAGGACCGCGACGACGACTACTACCTGCGGGTGGGCCGGATCGCCACCGTGGGGGCGACCGTGCTGGCGCTCGGCACGGCGCTGTTCGCGAAGAACTACCAGAACATCATGGACTACGTGCAGACCCTGTTCGGGTTCTTCAACGCACCCCTGTTCGCCACGTTCATCCTGGGCATGTTCTGGAAGCGGATGACCCCCACTGCTGCGTGGATGGGCCTGGTGAGCGGCACGCTCGCGGCCCTCCTGGTCGCCATCCTCAGCAAGGACGCGCTCGGCGGCTTGTCCACGGGCACGCTCAACCTGAGCGGCCAGGGCGCCAGCTTCGCGGCGGCCGGTGCGGCGTTCGTCGTCGACATCATCGTCAGCCTCGTCGTCACCCCACTCACCGAGGCGCGGAAGGAGTCCGAGCTTCGCGGGCTCGTCTACTCCCTGACTCCGCGCTCCGACTTCCACGATCCCGTCGACGACGGCAAGGCCTGGTTCGCCAAGCCCCTCGGATTGGCCGGGATCTCACTCGGCCTGGTCATCGTCCTCAACATCCTCTTCTGGTAAGGCGGAGCGACCATGAGCGACCAGAGCACCAAGTCCACGGACACCGGCGCCCACAAGGCCGGGCTCTTCGACATCCGCTTCATCATCGGCGCGTCTGATGGGCATCTACGGCGTCATCCTCACCGTGTTGGGAATCCTCGGCAACCACACCGACAAGACCAAGGCCGACGACGTCAACATCAACCTCTGGGCCGGGCTCGTCATGCTGGCGACCGCCCTGGCCTTCGGTGTCTGGGCCAGGCTGCGGCCGATCATCGTGCCCGACCACGTCGAGACCGACGAGGACGATCGCCCACCCGGTGCACTGAGGTCGACAACCAGGACGCCCCACCGAGCCCGCGCCATACTCGACGCGTGCCCTCCCCGCTGGCCAACCTGGCCCCTGCCCGCCGGCGGCAGGCGCTCGTCCTCGTGGGTGTGGTCGGGGTGCTGGTCGTCGCTCTCGTCGTCTGGCTGGTCGTGCGCGCCGTGGGTTCCGGACACGGGCGTCGACCAGGCGAGCGCAGGGTCCGGTGCTGCTGGTGCCGGGGTACGGCGGCGACACCGGAGACCTCGCCCCCTTGGCAGCCGCCGTCAAGCGCCAGGGGCGTGAGGCAGTCATCTACCGGCCCACCGGTGCCGAGCAGGGTGACCTGCGGGTGCAGGCCAAGCGCCTGGCCGCGCTGGCCAAGGACACGATGCAGCGGACCGGCGCGCCCTCGGTCGACGTGATCGGCTACTCGGCCGGCGGCGTCATCGCGAGGCTCTTCGTGCGCGACGACGGAGGCGACTCCGTCGTACGCCGCGTGCTGACCCTCGGCTCCCCGCACCACGGCACCGACACCGCGGCGGCGATCAAGGACGTCGCGGGGCAGTGCCCGACGGCGTGCGAGCAGATGGCGACGGGCAGCGACCTCCTCGCGCGTCTCAACAGCGGTGACGAGACGCCGGCGGGGCCGCGGTGGATCACCGTGCGCACCGACAACGACACGGTGGTCACCCCGACCACCTCGGCGAGCCTCGACGGTGCGCTGAACATCCGGGTGCAGTCGGTGTGCCCCGGTGACCCCGCTACGCACGGCACGCTGCCCGCCGACCCCGTGGTGCTGGCGACGATCGGATCCGCCCTGGGTGCGAGCGCCCCGAAGGCGCCCGCCGGGGTCACCTGTTGATGTCCTTGGTGGCGAAGTTCGCCCAGGCAGCACCGGCGAACACCACCAGGTAGGAGAGCTGGGCCAGCACGCCGTTCACGACGTCGCGCCAGCGGATCGGGTCGCGGAAGAGGTCGACGAAGGCCAGCCAGTAGCGGGTCACCAGGTAGGGCTTGAGGGAGTCGGCCGCGTCGAGGCCCAGCAGCACGGTCGAGGCCACCAGGAAGCCGATCGTGCCCAGCGCGGCGCCCACGGCGGAGTCGGTGATCGTGCTCATCAGCAGGGCGATGGCCGCCACGCCGAGCATGGCGAGGACGACGTAGACGAAGGCCATCGCGGTGCGCTCGGCCATCTGCGTCTGGGTCAGGCGTCGAGCCCGAGATGCTGACGACGCCGGTCGTCGGGGCGTTGCCGAGGAACAGCTTGCCCTCGACGTACGCCACGGCGGCGACGGCCAAGGTGGCCACCATCACGAACGCGACGATGCTGACCAGCTTGGCGACCAGCAACCGCCCGCGGGACACCGGGCGGATCAGCAGGTAGCGCAGCGTGTCGGTCTGCACCTCGCCCGCGATCGCGTCGCCGCCGACGACCGCGACCGCGACGGGCAGGAACAGCGGCAGCACGATGCGCCAGCGCGGCGAGCGGGAAGAGCGTCCCGTCGGTGAGCACCGCAGAGAGGAACGGCGGTCCCGTGCCCGGCCGCGGACCCAGGTTGGTGATCGCCAAGCAGCACGGCCACGACGGTGGGCAGGGCGTTGAGTGCGGCGATCGTGATCCACGTCCGTGGCCGGCGGAGCAGCTTGATCAGCTCGACGCGGATCATGCCTGCTCACTCGCGGCCAGCACGATCTCCTCCAGCGTCCGGCGGACCGGTGTGAGCTCCCTGATCCGCACCTGGGCATCGACCAGCCGGACGTTGAGCTCGGCGGGATCATCGGCGCGTACGACGATCTGGTCTGCCGCGCGGTGCTCCACGCGCCCGTCGAGGAGGGCGACCGCGGCCGCCACGTCCGGGGTGACCACGCGCACCAGCCCGGTCTCCGTGTGCAGGGCCGAGAGCTCGTCCTGGAGCACGAGCCGGCCACGGTCCAGGACGCCGATCCGGGTGGACATCTGCTCGATCTCGGCGAGGAGGTGGCTGGAGAGGAAGATGGTGGTGCCCTCGCGGTTGAGGTCCAGCAGCAACCGGCGGATGTCGCGGATCCCCTGCGGGTCCAGGCCGTTCGTCGGTTCGTCGAGCACGAGCAGGGGTGGGCGCCGCATCAGTGCCGAGGCCAGTCCCAGCCGCTGCCGCATGCCGAGCGAGTAGGTCTTGACCGGCCGGCGGTCCGCCGGTTCGAGCCCCACCTGCTCCAGGACCTCGTTGATGCGGGCCCGCCGGGCCTTGCGTCCCACGCCGCGGCTGCCGGCCTCGTCGAAGAGCGCGAGGTTGGCCCGGGCCGACAGGTGCGGGTAGGCGCCAGGACCTTCGACGAGGGCGCCGACCAGCGGCAGGACGGCGGCCGCCGAGCGCGGCATCGGCTCGCCGAGGAGCTCCACCTCGCCGCTGGTCGCGAGCACCAGGCCGAGCAGCACCCGCACCGTGGTGGTCTTGCCCGATCCGTTGGCCCCCAGGAAGCCGTAGACGTCGCCCTCGCGCACCTCGAGGTCGATGCCGTCGACAGCGCGGATCTCGCCGTACCGCTTGGTCAGAGCCTGGGTCCTGATCATGGGATTGCTCACGCCTTCACCTGCTGGTCCGTTGGACGCCGGACTGCAGGTCCTTCGCGGCCGTCAGCAATGTGGATGGGGTGACCGTTCCCGCGATCAGGAAGTGGCCCTGGGCGACGTCTGCCAGGAGCACCGAGATCGGTCCGATCTCGAGCGCGATGCGGTCGCCCTCCTCGCGCGAGGAGCGGCTCTTGCGCAGCTCGGCACGCAGGCCACGCGCCACGAAGCCGCGCAGCGGGATGGCCAGGACCGCGGTCGGTCCGCGGCCGTAGACGCCGACCGCTCCGAAGTCGACGGCATCACCGAGTCGCGGTAGTCCGATGAGGCGGGCCGGAGGAACGAAGGGCGCGAACGCGTTGGCCCCGGCGGCCTCGTCGAGGCTGACTCCGCGGCCGTAGGACAGGCGGGGTGCGAGATCGAGGCTGGCCTCCTTCGCCGTGGGTCGGGTCGGGTCGAAGGAGATGACCTGGGTGGTCAGGAAGGGCCTGGCCGGCGACTTCGTGTCGTACACGTCGACGCGCAGCGGGATCCCCGTGGCGTCGTCTGCCCACACGTCGACCCGACTGATCGTGGAGCGACGGTCGGACGGAACCAGGCGCAGACCGGCGGCACTGCGACCGGCCACCCTCCTCGAGGCGAGTCGCGTGAGCTCAGCAGGCTCGGCGCCGGACAGCATCCGGTGGGCCAGCGACGCCGGTACCACGTCGGCGTCCTCCGGCAGGCGGACCGGGGAGTACGGCACGACACTGACCTTGCTGATCTCGTAGTTGAAGCGCACCGCGAGGCCGTCGTCCACGGCGAGGTCTGACTCCCCGGTGTCACGCAACCGGGCGACGCGCCAGTCGGTCGGACTGCGCCACCACACCCGGAGGTCGGCGTTGCCCGCCAGCAGACGGGCCACCCCGCTGAACGCCGAGGTGCTGACCGGGACCTGCAAGGAGCCCTGGGAACGCACCTCTCCCGACCAGCCACGGTCGTTCGCCGCCCGGATGCGTTTGGCCAGAGCCGTGGCCCCGATGTCGCTGCCGTGAGGTGGGATGGCGCGCACGACCGCCGGCGCCGCAGCCAGCCCCAGGGCCACGGCAGCCACGAGCAGCCACCGCACCGCAGGCACCATGATCCACACCGTACGTGGAGGAGCCGAACTGTTCTGTTGTTCTTATGGGCTACGACCACGCGTGCGCGGGCGGGTAGGATGCCGCGCATGAGGCCGGTCCTGCTCCTTACCTAGCCGCGTGCGGTCCCGTGGGGGACCGACGCGGCAGCCCCTCTGCGCGAGGGGCTTCTTCATGTCCGGAGCAGAGTGACGACGAGCTGAGCTGTCGAAGGAGGGCCACCCGATGAGTGAGCAGGACCATGACCGGGCCTACGACGTGCACGCCGCCGAGGCCAGGTGGTTGCCGGTCTGGGAGGAGCTGGATCCCTTCCGGGCAGATGACCACAGCCCCAAGGAGAAGCGCTACGCGCTGACGATGTTCCCCTACCCCAGCGGCGACCTGCACATGGGTCACGCCGAGGTGACCGCCCTGCACGACGTGGTCGCCCGCTACTGGCGGCACCAGGGCTACGAGGTGATGAACCCGATCGGGTGGGACTCCTTCGGGTTGCCGGCGGAGAACGCAGCGATCCAGCGCGACGAGCACCCCGCGACCTTCACCTACGCCAACATCGAGACCCAGGCCGAGTCGTTCAAGAAGTTCGCGGTCTCCTTCGACTGGTCGCGCCGGCTGCACACCAGCGACCCGGAGTACTACCGCTGGACCCAGTGGCTGTTCCTGAAGCTGCGCGAGCAGGGGCTGGCCTACCGCAAGTCCAGCCCGGTCAACTGGTGTCCGCACGACCAGACCGTGCTGGCCAACGAGCAGGTCGTCGACGGCCGCTGCGAGCGTTGCGGTGCCGAGGTGACCAAGCGCGAGCTGACCCAGTGGTACTTCAAGATCACTGACTACGCCCAGGAGCTGCTCGACGACCTGGACCAGCTGGAGGCCACCTGGCCCGCGCGCGTCGTCAACGCCCAGCGCAACTGGATCGGCCGGTCGGAGGGTGCGCACGTCGACTTCGAGGTGGCCACCGACGGCGGCGGTTCACGCGAGGTCACCGTCTACACGACCCGTCCCGACACCCTGTTCGGTGCCACGTTCATGGTCGTGGCGGCCGACGCGAAGCTGGCTGCGGAGATCGTGAGCGACCAGCAGCGTCCGACCTTCGAGGACTACCTGGCCGAGACCCGCAAGGCCTCCGACATCGACCGGATGGCCACCGACCGGCCCAAGAGCGGGGTCTTCCTGGGCGCCTACGCGGTCAACCCCGTCAACGGCCAGTCGGTGCCGGTGTGGGCCTCGGACTACGTGCTCGCCGACTACGGCACCGGCGCGATCATGGCCGTGCCCGGCCAGGACCAGCGGGACTGGGACTTCGCCACGGAGTACGACCTGCCGATCGTGCGCACGGTGCAGCCCCCCGACGGCTGGGAGGGCGAGGCGTACGTCGGCCCGGGCCCGGCGATCAACTCCTCGAACGACTCCGTCTCCCTGGACGGCCTGGAGATCGACGAGGCCAAGCGCACGATCATCGACTGGCTGGAGGAGCAGGGGAGTGGCCGCGGCGCGGTGAACTACCGGCTGCGCGACTGGCTGCTGTCGCGGCAGCGCTTCTGGGGCTGCCCGATCCCGATCGTGCACTGTCCCGTCGACGGCGAGGTCGACGTACCGCTGGACGAGCTGCCGGTCGTGCTGCCGGAGCTCAAGGGCGCCGACCTGAAGCCCAAGGGCGTCTCACCGCTGGCCGCGGCGTCGGACTGGGTCGACGTCGAGTGCCCGAAGTGCGGTGGCCCGGCGAAGCGCGACTCCGACACGATGGACACCTTCGTCGACTCCAGCTGGTACTTCCTGCGCTACTGCTCGCCGCACGACGACACCGCGCCGTTCGACCAGCAGCTGACGAACCACTGGATGCCGGCCGACCTGTACGTCGGTGGCGTCGAGCACGCCGTGCTGCACCTGCTGTACGCCCGCTTCTTCACCAAGGCGCTGCGCGACATGGGGATGCTGGAGGTGGGCGAGCCCTTCGCCGCCCAGCTGAACCAGGGCGTCGTGATCAACCGCGGCCGCAAGATGAGCAAGTCGCTGGGCAACGGCGTCAACCTGGGGGACCAGCTGGCGGAGTACGGCGTCGACGCCGTGCGCCTGACCCTGGTGTTCGCCGGGCCCCCCGAGGACGACATCGACTGGGCCGACATGTCCCCGGCGGGGTCGCTGCGCTTCCTGCAACGGGCCTGGCGGCTGGCCGGCGACGTGACCTCCGCGCCCGGGACCGCTGCCGCGGACGGCGACGTGGCCCTGCGCCGGGTCACCCACCACACCGTGCACGAGGCGGCCGAGCTGGTCGAGTCGTTCCGGTTCAACGTGATGGTCGCCCGCACGATGGAGCTGGTGAACGCGACCCGCAAGGCGATCGACTCCGGGTGCGGCTCTGACGACCCGGCCGTGCGTGAGGCCGCGGAGGCGGTGGCCGTGCTGCTGTCGCTGGTGGCGCCGTACACCGCGGAGGAGATGTGGAACCGCCTGGGTCACGAGCCCACGGTGGCCCTGGCCGGCTGGCCGGCCGTCGACGAGACGCTGCTGGTCGAGGAGTCGGTGACCGCGGTCGTCCAGGTGCAGGGCAAGCTGCGCGCGCGTCTGGAGGTCGCGCCCGACATCAGCGCCGAGGACCTGGAAGCCGCCGCCCTCGCCGACGAGGCCGTCCAACGCGCCATCGACGGTCAGCCGGTGCGCAAGGTGATCGTCCGCGCCCCGAAGCTGGTCAACGTCGTCGTCGGCTGACTTCCCATGTAACGCGGCGTCATGGCCGCTGCACACGCGCTACGACAGGTGTACGGCGCGACCAACAGCGCGTTACATGCGTGAAGAGGGCCGGTTCAGAGCTCGGCGACTGCCTCGCCGATGGCGGTCTCGCCGTTGAGCACGTCGAAGGTCTTGCCGATGGTGTTGTCGTGGGCGAGGGCCTCGGCGAGGACGTGGGCGACGTCGCCGCGGGTGACCGAGCCGCGCTCGAGGGTGCCCAGCTGCACGCGTCCCGTCGGGACGTCGTCGGTCAGCCGACCCGGTCGCACCACCGTCCAGTCGAGGTCACGCGAGCGCAGGTCGTCGTCGGCGGCCTGCTTGGCGCGCAGGTACACCTGGAAGACCTCGTCGCTGTCGGGATCGGCCTGCTCGGTGCCCATCGCGGAGACCATCAGGTAGCGCCGTACGCCGGCTGCCTCGGCGGCGTCGGCCAGCATGATGGCGGCGCCCTTGTCGACGATCTCCTTGCGGGCGGCGTTGCCGTCGGCGCCGCCACCCGCGGCGAAGACCACGGCGTCGGCGCCTCGGACGACCTCGGTCATCGCCGCGACGTCGGTGTCCTCGAGGTCGATCATCGCCCACTGGGCGCCGGCAGCCTCGAGGTCGCGGACGTGCTCGGGCGACCGGATCATCCCGACCACCTCATGGCCGTCCTGGCTCACCAGCCTCTCGAGCTGCTGGGCGATCTGGCCGTGGCCTCCGGCGACAACGATGCGCATCTGGTCTCCTGACCTCTCCTCTGGGTACGACGTATCCGTGCCCCGTCCACGCCAACGTATCCGTCTGCGTCCCGATGTCCGCCGCGGCTAGCGTGACGAAGTGACCGCGACCGAGTCGAGCACCGACGCGGCGAGCGTGGAGGCGCACCGCGATCGCTGGCGCGCCCTCGTGGTGTGCCTGGTCGCCGGTGGCATGTGCCTGCTCGACGTGAGCATCGTCAACGTGGCGCTGCCCTCGATCCGCACCGGCCTCGGTGCGGGCGACAGCGACATCCAGTGGGTGGTGGCCGGGTACTCCCTGGCCTTCGGCATGGCGCTCGTGCCTGCGGGCAGGCTGGGCGACGCGCGCTCGCGGCGGACGGTGTTCATGGTGGGCGTGGCGCTGTTCACCCTGGCCAGCGCTGCCTGCGGAGCGAGCCAGAGCGCCCTGTGGATCGCGGTGGCCCGGGTGGTCCAGGGTGCGGGCGGCGGCCTGATCACCCCGCAGGTCTCCGGCTTCATCCAGAACATGTTCAAGGGGCCCGAGCGCGGTCGCGCCTTCGGCCTGTTCGGCGCCAGCGTCGGTATCTCCACCGCGATCGGTCCCCTGCTCGGCGGGCTCCTCGTGCAGCTCGGCGGTCCGGAGTTCGGCTGGCGCCTCGTGTTCTACGTGAACCTGCCGATCGGGATCGCGCTGCTCGTCCTGGCCCGGCGATGGCTCCCGGTCGCGCGTGAGGGCCGGCGTACCTCGCTCGACCCCGTCGGGGTGCTGCTGTTCGCCTCGGCCATGCTGCTGATCCTGCTGCCGGTGGTGGAAGGCTCCCAGGGCCAGCCACTCTCGGACCGGCCCTGGTGGCTCGTCGGCGTCGCCGCAGTCGTGCTCGCGGTGTTCGTCCTGTGGGAGGTCTTCTGGACGCGCCGTGGGCTGGAGACCCTGGTCGACCTCGAGCTGCGCAAGGTGCCGTCCTACGTGTACGGCGTCGGGCTGGGGACGTTCTACTTCGCCGGGTTCACCTCGATCTTCCTGATCCTGACGCTCTACCTGCAGAACGGTCTGCACTACTCGGCGCTGGAGGCCGGCGTCACGCAGATGCCCTTCGCGGTGGGGTCCGCCGTCGCGGCGTTCGTGGCCGGTCGGGTGGTGGATCGCTTCGGCCGGTCGCTGGTGATCACCGGCCTGCTCACGATCGTGGGATCGCTCGTCGTCCTGGACCTGCTGGTGCCGCACCTGCACGACGACATCGGCCTGAAGATGGCCCCGGTGCTGCTCCTGGCGGGTGTCGGGGGAGGCTTGGTGATCTCGCCCAACGTCACCCTCGCGCTCGACGAGGTGGACCCCGCCCGTGCCGGCGCCGGTGGCGGGCTGCTGCAGACCGCCCAACGCGTCGGGTCGGCGATCGGTGTCGCCGTGGTGCTGGCCCAGTTCTTCGACAGGGTCGCCTCGACCCACGGGGACTTCGCCGAGGCGTTCTCGGTCTCGCTGCACACCACGATCGGACTCGTCCTCGCGGCCCTCGTCCTCGGCGTCGTCGACCTCGTGCGGCGCCGACGGGCCGACGCGGCCCCGGAGGCTCATCGCTAGCCTGTCGGCCATGTCCGCTCAGCGATCAGCCGGGTCGATCGCCGTGGTCACGGACTCGACCGCGTCACTGACGGCCGAGACCGCAGCGGAGCGGGGCATCACGGTGGTCCCTCTCCGGGTGGTGCTGGGCACGACGCCGTACGACGAGGGCGTGGTGGGTTCGGTATCGCCCGAGATGCTCGCCGAGGCGCTCCGGGAGAAGACACCGGTCAGCACGTCGCGACCGAACCCCGAGGAGATGCTGCGGACCTACGAGTCGCTGGCCGCGCAGGGGACCGAGGAGATCGTCGCCATCCACCTGTCGGGCGAGCTCAGTGGCACCTTCGAGTCCGCCCAGCTCGCGGCATCGCGCGCATCCCTGCGGGTCACCGTCGTCGACTCACGCCAGGTCGGCATGGGCACCGGTTTTGCCGTCCTCGCCGCGGCCGACGCCCTCGACGCCGGCGCCGACGCGGTCGAGGCCGCGCAGGCGGCGCGCAGGCGTGCGGAGAGCACGACCTCGTTGTTCTACGTCGACACCCTGGAGTACCTGCGCCGGGGCGGCCGGATCGGTGCCGTGGGTGCCTTCGTCGGTTCCGCGCTGGCAGTGAAGCCGATCCTGACCCTCGAGGACGGACGCGTGGTCCCGTTCGAGCGGGTGCGGACCGCCGCCAGGGCGCTCTCGCGCCTCGAGGAGCTCGCGGTCCAGGCGGCCGGCGAGGCGCCCGTGGACCTCGCGGTCTCGCACCTCGCGAGTCCCCAGCGCGCCGAGGACCTGGCCCGCGACGTGGGTGAGCGGCTCTCCGACTCCCTGGAGGGACGTCAGGTCGAGGTGGGGGAGATCGGTGCCGTGCTCGGTGCCCACGTCGGACCGGGCATGGTGGCCGTGGTGGTGTCCCGGCGCGAATGAGCCGTTCGGCGTCCACAGACGCTCTCGGACGGGGGTTGTCCACAGGCCCGCGAATCATCCTTCCGGGCGGCACCCCGGCTCCCTAGCGTCGCAGCATGTCCAGGCAGTCGCAGGAGGAGGCGGCGGCAGCGGCGCGGCGACGCCTCGAGCTGCTGCGTCGCGAGCTCGAGCAGGCCGGTCTTCCCCGCCTCGACGAGGCGGCAGCCGGCTGGCCGACCGACCCGGCAGACGATGAGCTCCCGGCAGCAGCGCCGATCAACCGTGCGGGTCGGCACGCGCGGGCGGGAGGCGTACGACGCGTCGTCGGCTGGTTCGGCGACCAGGTGCCCGAGACCCTGCGAGGCCGGGTCGGCCTGGCCCGCGGCCCGGTCGTCCTCGTCGCCGTGCTCGTCGCGGCAGCGCTCGCCGTCACCGCCTGGACCATGCTGCGCTCGAGCGGCAGCAGCGCGGCAGCCCCGGCTCGCCCGTCCGGTGCCCAGCCGTTGGTCCCGCTGGCATCCCCGCGACGCTCCCGCGGCACCGGACGGTGCCGTCGCCTCGACCAGCGCCACATCCACGGGCTCCCCGTCCGGGTCGCCTGGCTCGGTCACGGTCGACGTGGCCGGCAAGGTACGTCGTCCCGGGGTGACCACGCTGCCGGCCGGGTCCCGGGTGATCGATGCCCTGCGGCGGGCCGGGGGAGCGCGAGGCGGTGTGGACCTGAGCGGGCTCAACCTCGCCCGGGTGCTCGTCGACGGCGAGCAGATCCTCGTCGGCAGGGTGAGGGGCCCGGCGCAGCCCGGTGGCCTGGCGGCCGGCGCGAGCACGACCGCACCCCCGGCCACGGAGGCTTTGGTCAACCTCAACACGGCGACCGCCGAGGAGCTGGACACGTTGCCCGGCGTGGGGCCGGTGACGGCGCAGAAGATCCTTCAGTGGCGAGCGGCCCACGGGGCATTCTCGGCGGTCGACGAGCTGCTCGAGGTCGACGGCATCGGGGAGAAGACGCTGGCCGACATCGCCCCCCACGTCACGCTGTGACGCCCACGGGTCGGTCGTCACCGGCCGCACCGGCCACGGGTCTCCGCGTCCGCCCGGCCCGACCCGATCTCCGCGTGGTGGTGCTCGGTGGCGTCGCCTGGATCTCCGCGGTTGCCGCACTGCGGGGACCGGTGGCGCTCCTGGCCCTGGCCGCCGCGGTGGCCGCGGCCCTGCTGCTGTGGCAGAGACGTCGTGGCCGCGAGGTCGGCACGCAGGTCACCTGGGTGCTGACCGGTGTGGGCGTCGCCGGTCTCACCCTGCTGCGGGCCACCGCGCTCGCGCAGAGCCCCGTCGGCGTGCTCGCCCGCGACCATGCCGTCGTCGAGATGCGCGTGGTGACGACGAGCGATCCCGTCCTGAGGCAGGGCCGCTTCGGGGGGTACGTCGTGCTCCGCGCGCGCACCGAGACCCTGCTCGGGCGAGCCGTGCGTCATCGCCTCCGGGTCCCGGTGCTGCTGATCGGCGACGCTCGCTGGCGCCGGGTCGCCCTCGGCTCGACGGTGCGGCTCACCGGTCGGCTGCAGCCGGCGCTGACCTCCGACCTCGCCGGCGTCGTGAGCCCGCGGGGCCCACCCGAGGTCGTGGCCCGGCCCGATGCGCTGCACCGCGGCGCCGGGGCGCTCCGCGCCTCGATCCGGCGGGCCGTCGAGCGTCACGACGTCGGGCCGCGCACCCTCGTCCCGGCTCTCGTCGACGGTGACGACGCCGGCATGCCGACCGAGCAGGTGGACGCCTTCCGGGTCACCGGGCTGACCCATCTGCTGGCAGTCTCCGGGACCAACCTGACCCTCGTCGTGGGCAGCCTGCTCGTGCTGGCGCGCTGGCTCGGAGTGCGTGCGCGCGGCCTCGTCGTCGTCGGGATCGTGGGTGTCGTCGGGTTCGTGCTCGTGGCGCGCAGTGAGCCGAGCGTGCTGCGCGCGGCGGTCATGGGCTCCGTGGCCCTGGTCGGGCTGGGTGCCGACGGACGGGCACGCGGCGCGCGAGCGCTCGGCGCTGCGGTGCTGCTCCTGGTCCTGGTCGACCCCTGGCTGGCGGAGGCCCCCGGGTTCGCCCTCTCCGTCCTCGCCTCGGCCGGGATCATCTGGCTGGCGCCGGGGTGGCGCGACCGGTTGGCCCGCTGGGCGCCACGGTGGGTCGCCGAGGCGATCAGCGTGCCGCTCGCGGCGCAGGTCGCCTGCACACCGCTCGTGGCCGCCCTGTCCGGTCAGGTGAGCCTGGTCGCCGTCGTGGCCAACCTGGCGGCCGCGCCCGCGGTCGCGCCGGCCACCGTGCTGGGCCTCGCGGGAGGGGTCACGGGCCTGGCCTGGCCGGTCGCCGGGCGACTGGTCGCCGCCCCGGCCGCGTGGTGCGCCGCCTGGATCATCGCCGTCGCCACCCACGCCGCCGGGCTGCCGGTGGCGGCCGTCGGGTGGTCGGCGCGCCCCGTGGCTCTCGCCCTGCTCACGGCGCTCTGCGTCCTGGGGGCGCTGCTGGCGGGCGCGCTGCTGGCCCGTCCCGCCACCACCGTCGCCCTCGGGCTGGTCATGGTCCTCGCCGTCCTGGTGCCGCTGCCGTCCCCGGGGTGGCCGCCGAACGGCTGGTTGATGGTGGCCTGCGACGTCGGGCAGGGTGACGGCCTCGTCCTGGACGCCGGCGAGCATCGCGCCCTGGTCGTCGACACCGGCCCGGACCCGACGCCGATGGACGCGTGCCTGCGTCGGCTGGGGGTCACCGAGATCCCGCTGCTCGTGCTGACCCACTTCCACGCCGACCACGTGGGTGGCCTGGCCGGAGCCCTACGCGGTCGGCAGGTCGGGCGCATCGAGGTCACCGGCCTCGCCGACCCGATCGAGGGTGCCCGGGAGGTCCACGACCTCGCGAAGGCTCGCCACATCGAGGTCCGCCGGGCGAGGTACGGCGCCAGCGGCAGTGCCGGTCCACTGCGCTGGCAGGAGCTCGCGCCGTCCGAACCCCCCTCGCCGGAGTCGGACTCACCGCCCAACGACGCCAGCATCGTGCTGCTCGTGCAGACCCGCGGGGTGCGGATCCTGCTGATGGGCGACGAGGAGGCGACCTCGCAGGAGGAGCTGTGGCACGTCACCGGAGGTGCCCTGCGAGCCGACGTCCTGAAGGTGGCCCACCACGGCAGCGCCAAGCAGGACCCCGACCTCGTCCGGGGTGTGCGGGCACGGCTCGCGCTTGTCTCGGTCGGCGTCGACAACGACTACGGCCACCCGGCCCCGTCGACGCTCGCCCTCCTGCACGACGCGGGACTGCGCGTCGGTCGAACCGACCGCGACGGCGACCTGGCGGTCGTGGCCGACCACGGCCTGCACGAGGTGAGCCGTCGCTGAGCCTGCTCGTCCCGAGTGACAGGCTGGACGCGTGAGCACGTACTCCTTCTCCCAGGTCGACGTCTTCGGCTCCGCGCCGCTGCTGGGCAACCCGGTCGCGGTCGTCCACCGGGCCCTCGGTCTGGACGACGAGCAGATGGCGGCCTTCGCGCGCTGGACCAACCTCTCGGAGACCACGTTCCTGCTGCCACCCACCGAGGAGGGGCGCGCGGGCGGAGCCGACTACCGGCTGCGGATCTTCACCCCTGGCGGCGAGCTGCCGTTCGCCGGCCACCCCACGCTCGGCAGCGCCCACGCCTGGCTCCAGGCCGGCGGCCTCCCGGCGACACCGGGCCGGCTCGTCCAGGAGTGCGGAATCGGGCTGGTCGAGCTGCGCGGCGACCGCGGCGGATGGGCCTTCAAGGCGCCGGGGTTCCTGCGCAGCGGACCGGTCAACGAGGAGGACCTCGCGGCTGTGCTCGGCGCCCTGCGGCTGGGGGCCGAGCGGGTACGCGCTGCGGAGTGGATCGACAACGGTCCGGGATGGCTCGGCCTGGTCCTGGACAGCGCGGCGACGGTGCTCTCCCTGCGCCCGGACTTCGGCCGGCTCGGCATCGACACGGGGGTCCTCGGTGTCCACGACCTGCCGGAGTCCGACCGTCTGGGTGCCGACGTGGAGGTGCGCGCCTTCTGCCCCGGGCACACGATCCCGGAGGATCCCGTGACCGGGAGCCTGAACGCCGGCTTCGGCGTCTGGCTCACCCGGACCGGCATGCTGCCACCGTCGTACGTCGCCCGGCAGGGCACCGCGCTCGACCGCGACGGTCGGGTCCAGGTGAGCACCGACGAGGGCGGCGACGTCTGGGTCGGCGGCGCCAGCATCACGGTCGTGCAGGGGTCCGTGGCGCTCTGAGGCACCGTCGGACCCGCGTGAGAGGGTCAGGACATGGCTGCACCGACGCCCCAGGACGTCCTCGGGAGGATCACCCTGGTGACCGGGCCGGAGGAGTTCCTCGGCGAGCGGGCGATCGGCCGCGTGCGCACCGCCGTCAAGCGCCACGATCCCGAGGCCGAGTTCTCCGAGACCATGGCGGCGAGCCTGACGATGGCCGAGCTCGGTGACCTCGCGGCGCCCTCCTTGTTCTCCAGCACCCGCTGTGTCGTGGTGCGCCGCCTCGAGGACCTGCCCGAGGAGTCGGTCGCCGGCCTGCTCGACTACGCCGCCGCGCCGGTCGAGGAGGTGGCCCTCGTGCTCGCCCACAGCGGTGGCCCCAAGGGCAGCGGCGTGCTGACCAAGCTGCGCAAGACGGCCAGCGTGACCGAGGTGAAGTCGGCGCCGCTCACGTCCCGGGAGTTCCCGGGCTTCGTGGCCCAGGAGCTCAAGGCGCACCACGTCAGCATCGATCCGGCCGCGGCCGACTTCCTCGTCCAGGCCGTGGGGCAGGACCTGCGCGCGCTCTCCTCCGCGGCCGGCCAGCTCGCCGGCGACTTCGAGGGCAAGCCCCTGACGGTGGAGATGGTCAAGCAGTACTTCGGCGGCCGCGCGGAGGCGAAGTCTTTCGCGGTGGCCGACCTGACCCTCTACGGCCACACCGCCAAGGCGCTCGAGGAGCTCCGCTGGGCGCTCGACCGAGGCACCGCACCCGTGCTGGTCACCAGCGCCATGGCCACCGGGCTGCGCAGCCTGGGCCGGTTCATGACGGCACCGCGCGGCCTGCGCAACAACGACCTCGTCCGCGAGGTCGGCGTGCCGCCGTGGAAGATCGACGTGCTCCGGCGGCAGTCGCACGGCTGGGACGCCTCCGGGGTCGGCCGGGCGATCCGGTCCGTGGCCCGGGCGGACGCCGACATCAAGGGACAGGCCAGCGACCCTGCCTACGCGCTGGAGCGGATGGTGCTCGACGTGGTCCGGGCCCGACCAGCCCGCTAGCGCGACGTCCCCCAGACGCACGAAAAGCGCCGCCCCTCAGGGGCGACGCCTCGCGGTGAGCAGCCTCAGAGAGAAGCGGCCTGCTTGTCGATGGCCGACTTGCGGTTGGCAGCCTGGTTCTTGTGGATGACGCCCTTGGAGGCCGCCTTGTCCAGCTGCTGGGTGGCGGTGACCGCCAGCGCCTTGGCCTCCTCGGCGTTGCCGGACTCGGCAGCCTCGCGGAACTTGCGCACGGCCGTCTTGAGCGCGGACTTCACCGACTTGTTGCGCTCGTGGGCAAGGTCGTTCTGCCGGTTGCGCTTGATCTGGGACTTGATGTTCGCCACGTGGAGGCTCGCCTCGTCTGCTAGGAGATCTGGGGGCCGGACACGGGCCCGGACACAAGCGCCAAAGATACCAGCGGGCGCTTCGATTCTCGAAATCGTCCGCTCCTGGCTCAGGCCCCTTCAGCGTGGGATCAGGCTCTCGGGGTACGACGGTCGGGTGACCAAGTTCTTCGTGCTGGCCTTCCTGCTCGTCCTCGGGGCACTGGCCACCCTCGCCGCCGCCATCGGGGGACCCGGCTGGTGGGTGCTGCTGGGGATCGTGGTGCTGCTGCTCGGCGTCGCGACCTACGACGTCCTGCAGAAGCGGCACTCGATCCTGCGCAACTACCCCCTGCTCGGGCACATGCGCTTCCTGCTGGAGGACATCCGCCCCGAGCTGCAGCAGTACTTCATCGAGCGCAACTGGGACGGGCGGCCCTTCGACCGCGACATCCGCAGCTCGATCTACCAACGGGCGAAGGACCTCAAGACCGAGCAGCCCTTCGGCACCGAGCGCGACGTCGACGAGCCGGGCTACGAGTACCTCGTGCACTCCACGGCCCCGGTGAAGACGGCGACCGAGCCGCCGCGGGTGCGCATCGGCGGCCCGCACTGCACCAAGCCCTACGACATGGCGTTGATGAACGTCTCGGCGATGAGCTTCGGGGCGCTGTCCGGCAACGCCATCGAGGCGCTCAACCGTGGCGCCGGCATGGGCGGCTTCGCCCACGACACCGGCGAGGGCGGCCTCTCGAAGTACCACCGCCAGGGTGGTGACCTCGTCTGGGAGATCGGCAGCGGCTACTTCGGCGCCCGCACCGAGGACGGCGACTTCGACCCGCACAAGTTCGCCGACACCGCGGCCGGGGACCAGGTGCGGATGGTCTCGCTGAAGCTCAGCCAGGGCGCCAAGCCCGGCATCGGTGGCGTCCTGCCGGGCGCGAAGGTCACCCAGGAGATCGCCGAGGCACGAGGAGTGCCGAAGGGGGAGAAGTGCGTCTCGCCGGCCTCCCACCGCGTCTTCTCGACGCCGCGTGAGCTGGTGCTGTTCATCGCCCGGATGCGCGAGCTGTCCGGTGGCAAGCCCGCCGGCTTCAAGCTCTGCCTGGGCTCGCGCGCGGACTTCCTCGGCGATCTGCAAGGCGATGGTGGCCGAGGGCGTGGCGCCCGACTTCGTGATCGTCGACGGGGGCGAGGGCGGCACCGGCGCCGCGCCGCTGGAGTACGAGGACCACGTCGGCACGCCGCTCACCGAGGGCCTGCTCACGGTGCACAACGCCCTGGTCGGCGTCGGGCTGCGCGACCAGGTCAAGGTCGGCGCCAGCGCCAAGGTCGCCACCGGCATCGACATCGTCAAGCGGCTCGTGCAGGGCGCCGACTACACCAACTCGGCGCGCTCGATGATGATGGCCGTCGGCTGCATCCAGGCCCAGCTGTGCCACACCAACACCTGCCCGGTCGGCGTCGCCACCCAGGACCCGAGGCGCGCCCGCGCGCTCGACGTGCCCTCCAAGACCGACCGGGTCTTCCACTACCAGAAGGCCTGCGTGGAGCAGGCGATGCAGGTGATGGCCTCGATGGGGGTGCACGGCCCGGACGAGCTGCGCCCGCACATGCTGCGCCGGCGGGTCGACCACGACCGGGTGCTCAGCTACGCCGAGATGTTCCACCACCTCGAGCCCGGTGAGCTGCTTGCCTCGCCCCCGGCTGGGCACTGGGAGCGCGACTGGGCGCTCGCCGACCCCGACCGCTTCACTCCCTGATCCGCCACCTCACAGGAGCACTTCCTTGACCACTGTCGCCGAGCTGTTGATCGACTCCCTTGCCGACTACGGCGTGAAGACCGTCTGGGGTGTGGTCGGCGACGCGCTCAACCCGGTCACCGACGCCATCCGCCGCGAGGACCGGATCGAGTGGATCGGCGTGCGCCACGAGGAGGCGGGCGCCTTCGCCGCGAGCGCGCAGGCGCAGCTGACCGGCCGCCTCGCCGTGTGCATGGGCACCGTCGGGCCGGGCGCGGTGCACCTCCTCAACGGTCTGTACGACGCCAAGAAGTCGCACGCCCCCGTCCTCGCCATCTGCGGGCAGGTCCCGCGCGAGGACATGGGCAGCGAGTTCTTCCAGGAGGTCGACAACGACCGGCTCTTCGCCGACGTCGCGGTGTTCAACCGCACGGTCACCAGCATCGACCAGCTGCCGCACCTGATCGAGCAGGCGGGCAACGCCGCCCTGCAGGACTCGGGGGTCGCGGTGCTGACCCTGCCCGGCGACGTCGGTGGGCTCGACCTGCCCAAGGGCACCGCCGTGCCGCGCTTCGTCGACCAGAGCCCGCGCAGCATGCCGGCCCCCGACGTTGTGCAGCAGGCGGCGTCGCTGCTCAACGAGGCCGGAGCGGTGACCCTGCTCGTCGGCCAGGGAGCACGCGAGGCGCGGGCCGAGGTGCTCGAGGTCGCGGCGAGGCTCGCCGCGCCGATGGTGCTGACCCTCAAGGCCAAGGAGGGCCTCGAGGACGACAACGAGTTCGAGATCGGCCAGTCGGGCCTGATCGGCAACCACGCCACCGCCAAGGCGTTCGAGGGCTGCGACGTGCTCGTGCTCGTCGGCACCGACTTCCCCTACCGCGACTTCCTGCCGGACGGGGAAGAAGGTGATCCAGCTCGACGTGCGCGGCGCCCACATCGGCCGCCGGATCCCGGTCGACCTGGCGCTGGTGGGCGACGCCGGCCTCGGCCTGCAGGCGCTGCTACCGCTGCTCGAGCAGAAGACCGACCGCGACCACCTCGACTCCGCGCGGAAGAGCTACACGAAGTGGCAGGAGCGGCAGCAGCAGTTCCTCGACCCGGCGTACGACCACAAGCCGAAGGGCCTGCTGCGCCGCAAGGTGGACAACCCCGACGTCCGGGTCCGCCCGGAGCTGCTGGCGGCGGCGATCGACCAGCACGCCGCCCACGACGCGATCTTCACGACTGACACCGGCATGGCCACGGTCTGGTACTCGCGCTTCGTCCGGATGACCGGCACCCGCCGGCTGGTCGGCTCCTACAACCTCGGGTCGATGGCCAACGCGATGCCGATGGCGCTCGGCGCCAGTGCGCTGGACCGGAAGCGGCAGGTGGTCGCCTTCTGCGGCGACGGCGGCATCTCGATGCTGCTGGGCGACCTGATCACCGCCGTCAGCCACGACCTGCCGGTGAAGCTGGTGGTCTTCGACAACGGGCGCCTCGGCATGGTCAAGCTCGAGATGGAGCAGGTCGGCCTCCCGGAGTTCGGCACCGTGCTGCACAACCCTGACTTCGCCCAGGTGGCCGAGGCCATCGGCCTCAAGGGCATCCGCGTCGAGCGGCCGGGTGACGTCGACGCGGCGGTGGCCGAGGCCCTGGCGCACGACGGCCCGGTGCTGCTCGACGTGCTGACCAACCCCGACGAGATCGCCATCCCGCCCTCGCCGACGCTGGAGCAGGGCTGGGGCTTCGCCATCGCCAAGACCAAGGAGTTCGTCGACAGCGCCGAGTGAGCCGCTGAGTCGGGGCTGGATAAGTTGGCTGGATGCGACCCGAAGATCTCGACCTCCTCTCGGCGGCAGGCCGCCCCGCCCTCACCCCGGACGGCCGGTACGCCGTGGCCGCGGTCGTGCGACCGGACCTCGACTCCGACACCTACACCGGCTGCCTGTGGCTGGTGCCGATCGACGGGGGGCCTGCCCGCAGGCTGACCAACGGCCACCGCGACACGGCCCCCGCGATCAGCCCGGACGGGCAGCGCGTCGCGTTCCTCCGAGCCGGCAAGGACAGCCCACCGCAGGTGCACGTCACGGGGCTGTCGGGTGGTGAGCCACTCGCCCTGACCGACCACCCGCTCGGCGCGGGGGCTCCCGTGTGGAGTCCCGACGGCAGCCGGCTGGCCTACGTCGCCCGCGTCCCGGAGGCGGGGCGCTACGGCACCGAGGACGCCGAGGGCCGCAAGCCCGGGTCCGACGAGGAGTCGCCGCGGCTGATCACGACCGCGGCGTACCGGGTCGACGACCTGGGCTTCACCCGCGACCGGCGTGCCCACCTCTTCGTGCTGGACGTGCCGGCCGAGCCGGACGTCGCGGGGGAGGACCCGCCGGCGCTGCCCGTGACCCCTCGACAGCTCACCGACGGCGACACCGATGACGCGGCGCCCGCCTGGAGCCCGGACGGCTCGACCCTCGCGTTCGTCTCGTCGCGCCACGCCACCCGCGAGACCGACCTCCGCTCCGGGGCCTACGTCGTGCCGGGCGACGCCGCCGAGCCCGTCGCCGAGCCCGCCGTGGTGGTCGAGGGCGACACTCACGTCTCGGCGGTGCAGTGGCTGCCCGACCGCCGCCTCGTCCTCGCCGGCGACGACCTCGGCCCGACGGGCCTGGACTTCGTCGGCCGTCCCAACTCGCTGTGGGTGACCCAGGACCCGGTGACCGACCAGGTGCAGAAGCTGCGCCGGCTGACGGTCGAGGAGGTTGACCTCGAGGCCGGGGACGCCGGAGACCTCGTCGTGGGCGGTGGACGCGTGCTGGTGCGCGAGCACCGTCACGGCGCCGTCCGCCTCCTGTCCGTGGATCCCGACGCGCTCGAGGCCGGCCACGGCGAGGTCGTGCTCGACGGCCACCTGGTGGTCTCCGGGCAGGCCGCGACCCCGGACGGGAGCACGGTCGTCGTCGCGGCGTCTGCTCCCGACCGGCCCGGTGACCTGGCCGTCGTACGGGACGCCGAGCTGCACTGGCTCACCGACACCGCCCGCCGCCTGCGCGAGTCGGGCGTGCGCCCGATGCGCGAGCTGACCGCGACCTCCGGCGACGGGCACCCGGTGCACGGGTGGGTCCTGCTGCCCGACCCGGACGTCCACGGCGAGGGGCCCTACCCGGTGCTGCTGACCATCCACGGCGGCCCGTTCACGCAGTACGACTGGGGGCTCTTCGACGAGTCCCAGGTGTACGCCGGCGCGGGCTACGCCGTCGTGCGCTGCAACCCGCGCGGGTCCTCGGGCTACGGCGTCGACCACGGTCGCGCGATCAGGCACGCGATGGGCTCGGTCGACGCCGACGACGTGCTCGCCTTCCTCGACCACGCCCTGGCCGAGGACTCCCTGCCGCTGGACACCGAGCGCGTGGGCGTGATGGGCGGGTCCTACGGCGGCTACATGACCGCCCTGCTGACCACGCGCACCGACCGGTTCGCCGGGGCGATCGTCGAGCGCGGCTACCTCGACGCCGCGTCGTTCACCGGCTCCTCCGACATCGGCTGGTTCTTCCCCGGGCAGTACCACGGCTCGCCCGAGGGCCTGGTCGCGCAGAGCCCGATGTCCGCGGTGGGGCAGGTGACCACGCCGACGCTGGTCATCCACTCCGAGCACGACTGGCGCTGCCCGGTCGAGCAGGGCCAGCGGTGGTACGCCGCCCTGCGCTCGCGCGGGACGTCCCCGCCGAGCTGCTGCTCTTCCCCGGCGAGGGGCACGAGCTCACCCGCAGCGGCCGCCCCCGACACCGCCGCCAGCGCTTCGACCACGTCCTGCGCTGGTGGGCCGAGCGACTCTAGGCTGACTCCCATGCCCGCGCAGGAGGGCGTCCGCGACCGCGACTTCGAGCGGTTCCTGACCTTCGTCGACGCCGTCGTCGCCATCGCCATCACGCTGCTCGTGCTGCCGCTGGTCGAGGTGGCCGGCGAGGTGACCTCGCACAGCGACGTGGCGGCGGTGCTCGATGACCACGTCGACCAGTTCCTCGCCTTCGGCGATCAGCTTCTGGGTGATCGCGCGGCTCTGGTTCGCCCAGCACGCCGTGCTCAAGCCCGTGGTGGCGGTCGAACCGCTCGCTCTCGGTGCTGCTGATGCTCTGGCTGGCCACCATCGTGGTGCTGCCGTTCACCACCGCACTGATCGCCCAGGCAGGCGGGTCGGCCCTGGCGCAGGTGCTCTACCTCGGCGCCATGGCCGTCGGCTCCGGGCCTGATGGCAGGGGTGAGTGCCGTGGCGGCTCGGTGACCGCTCCTGCGGGACGGCCCGCCGGCCGACCCGGCCGACGCTGTCGTGGTCACGCTGATCTTCGTCGTGGTGCTCGTGCTCACGCAGGTCCTTCCGGCTGTCAGCTACTGGCCGCTGCTCCTGCTCTACGTCGGCGACCCGGTGGCCGCGCGGTGGCGCCGCTGGCGCGGACCGCTGCCGGACTGACGGATGCCCCACCTCGCCCTCCCGGACACCCGCTTCCGCCTCTCCTTCCTCGCGGCGATGGCGGAGTTCGCCGCCGAGGGACGCGCCGGCGGCGACACGATGGTGGGCCGCGACCTCGCGGAGCACGGGCCCACCTGGTCGAGCGAGCAGGGATTCGCGGCGTACGTCGACGAGGTGCTCGCCGAGGCCGACCGAGCCGAGACAGCCCGGCTTCGTCTGCTCGACGACGTGGTGGTGGGTCGAGGGCGAGGAGTACCTCGGCCGGATCGCCGTACGCCACGAGCTGACGCCGCACCTGCTCGAGGTCGGGGGACACATCGGGTACGACGTCCGCCGGAGTCGCCGACGCGAGGGACACGCCACCCGCATGCTCGCGGCAGCCCTGCCCGAGGCGCACGCGCTGGGAATCGACCCGGCACTGGTCACCTGCAGCCACGACAACCTCGGCTCCCGGAGGGTGATCGAGGCCAACGGCGGGATCCTGGAGGACCAGCGGGGCGAGAAGGTCAGGTTCTGGATCCCGACCAGCCGTGTGGGACGATGAACCGTTGTCGCGTCGTACCACGTAGAGAGTGAATCGTGCCCCCTTCTGCACCACAGCCGGGACGCACCGACCCCGCGGTGATCCGCAACTTCTGCATCATCGCCCACATCGACCACGGCAAGTCGACGCTGGCCGACCGGATGCTCCAGCTCACCGGCGTGGTCGACGAGCGGGCCGCGCGGGCGCAGTACCTCGACCGGATGGACATCGAGCGCGAGCGCGGCATCACGATCAAGAGCCAGGCCGTCCGGATGCCGTGGACGGTGCCGGAGGGCAACGCCGAGGGCGCCGAGCCGGGCACCTACGTGCTCAACATGATCGACACCCCGGGGCACGTGGACTTCACCTACGAGGTGTCCCGGTCGCTCGAGGCATGCGAGGCCGCGGTGCTGCTGGTCGACGCCGCGCAGGGGATCGAGGCGCAGACCCTGGCGAACCTCTACCTCGCCATCGGCGCGGACCTGCACGTCATCCCCGTGCTGAACAAGATCGACCTGCCCAGCGCCAACCCGGAGAAGTACGCCGCGGAGCTGGCCGGGATCATCGGCTGCGACGAGTCCGACGTGCTGCGGGTCAGCGCGAAGACGGGCGAGGGCGTCGAGACGGTGCTCAACGAGATCGTCAAGCAGACGCCGGCCCCGGTGGGCGACCCCGACGCACCCGCCGCGGGCGCTGATCTTCGACTCCGTCTACGACACCTACCGCGGCGTGGTCACCTACGTGCGGGTCTTCGACGGCAAGCTCACCCACCGCGACCGGATCAAGATGATGTCCAACGGCGTGGTCCACGAGATGCTCGAGGTCGGCGTGATCAGCCCCGAGCCGGTCAAGGCCGGCGACCTGGGTGTCGGCGAGGTCGGCTACCTGATCACCGGGGTGAAGGACGTCCGCCAGTCCCGCGTCGGCGACACCGTCACCAGCCAGCACCACGGGGCGAGCACGCCGCTCGGCGGCTACAAGCACCCCAACCCGATGGTCTACTCGGGCCTCTACCCGATCGACGGCGACGACTACCCGACGCTGCGTGACGCCCTGGAGCGCCTCCAGCTCAACGACGCGGCCCTCGCCTACGAGCCCGAGACCTCCGGTGCGCTCGGCTTCGGATTCCGGTGCGGCTTCCTCGGCCTGCTGCACATGGAGATCGTGCGTGAGCGGCTCGAGCGCGAGTTCGACCTCGACCTGATCAGCACGGCCCCCAACGTCGTCTACTCGGTGCACCTCGAGGACGGCTCGGTCGTCGAGGTGACCAACCCCAGCGAGTACCCCAACGCCGGCAAGATCGCCGAGGTGCACGAGCCGGTGGTCAAGGCGACGATCCTCAGCCCCAGCGACTACATCGGCGTGATCATGGAGCTCTGCCAGTCCAAGCGGGGACAGCTGCAGGGCATGGACTACATCTCCGCCGACCGGGTCGAGATGCGCTACACCCTGCCGATGGCCGAGATCGTCTTCGACTTCTTCGACCAGCTCAAGTCACGCACCAAGGGCTATGCCTCGCTCGACTACGAGCCCACGGGCGACCAGGTGGCCGACCTCGTCAAGGTCGACATCCTGCTGCAGGGCGAGACGGTCGACGCGTTCAGCGCGATCGTGCACCGCGACGCGGCGTACTCCTACGGCGTGATGCTCGCCGGCAAGCTGCGCGAGCTGATCCCGCGGCAGCAGTTCGAGGTGCCGATCCAGGCCGCGATCGGTGCCCGCGTGATCGCCCGCGAGACGATCCGTGCCATCCGCAAGGACGTCCTCGCCAAGTGCTACGGCGGCGACATCACCCGCAAGCGCAAGCTGCTGGAGAAGCAGAAGGAGGGCAAGAAGCGGATGAAGATGGTCGGCCGCGTCGAGGTCCCCCAGGAGGCCTTCATCGCCGCCCTCTCCACCAGCGGCCCCGCCGGCGACAAGGCCAAGAAGTAGGCCTCAGGCCTCGCAGGTCAGCCGCTCCCCTCATGTCGGCGACACGCGGAGCCATGTCTGACTTTCACACTGGCCCCAGGCGTGCGATCACCGCTGGACCGAACATGCGTCCGCGCGTCGCCGACATCGGGGACCGCGGATGCCGAGCCTCCTCAGGGAGCTCCGGGGTTCCTGAGGAGGTTGCGCAGCAACCGTCTCGAAGGACCCGATCACTCACACGCGGGTGACGGACACCGAGGTGATCGTGATGCCGAGCGCGGCCTCGAGGGCGGCCACGGGCTCGCTCGAGCTCGGCCTTCCGAGGGCGCCGGGTCCCCGGGAAGTACGACACCTCCAGCGGTCGCTTCCTCGCCGAGCCCATCGCGCGCCAGTAGCCGGTCATCCGGCCGTCGACGAGCAGTGGCGGCTTGACCACGCCGTTGGCGCTCAGCCACAGGGCGTCGTGGTGCTCCTGGGTGATGAACCGTGCGCGGGCAGCGGGCTGGTAGGCGCAGAACAGCGCGTCGAACTCCGGCAGCAGCCGTACGCCGGGCAGTGATCGTGGCGGCGGGGGAGCAGGCAGGTCGACGTACTCCCGCCCGTCTGGGCCGGTGACCGAGGGCAGCGCGAGCCGTTCGAGTGCCTCGTCGACGACGCCGAGACGCTGGCCCGACCACCAGGAGAGGTCGTGGCGGCTGGCCGGCCCGTGGGCGGCCAGGTGCACCCGGAACAAGTTCGTCGAGGGCTCGCGGATCACCCAGCACGGCCCGCCGATCCCCCAGCACGGCCGAGGCGGTGCGGTAGCCGGGCGCGCCCTGGCCCTCCCAGCCGCCCTTGAGCGGGCGCCTGATCAGCCCGCCGTGCGCGAAGCCGAGGTAGCGCCCGACGCCGGCCTCGAGCGCCTCCGCGACGACCCCTCCGTGGGCCGGCGTCCACTGCTGCACGTGCGCGAGCAGCTCGGCCGGCGTGCGCCACTCCTCACGGGCAAGGTCCTCGATGCTGTCCCAGAGGTCCTCGACGAGGTCGTCGTCGATCTTCAGGACGCCCACGAAGTTGGCGCGCAGGCCCCGACGGGTCGCCACCTCCAGGAGCGCGTGCTGCTCGGGCACGGTCGTGTGCACGGTGCCGCGGATGGTGCTGCCCCGGACGATCGCGAAGTCCTCGTAGGCGTCGGTGATGGCCTCGTGGGTCACGCCCGGAAATCGTGCCGCCAGGCCCAGGAACGGAGAGCGTGCCGTCTGCGACTGGATCGGGCCGATCCGGCGTACCGCGTCGGCCACCGCGACCACGCCGTCGACGTCGGGGAACTGGCGAGTCAGCGCCAGGGCGCCGAGCTCCTCCCACGACACGTCCGCCATGGGCAGCACGGTAGCGAGGGCCGCGGGCTCGGAGCGGATGGAATCATCGACGGACGTGACCGCCTTCCAGCTCCCCGACGGTGTGCTGGGCATGGCCACGCGCGGTCCGGAGTGGCAGGCGTGGGTCGACCGGCTCCCGGCACTGACCGCCGGGCTGCTCGGGGAGTGGGGCCTGACGCCCGAGGGCTGGACGATGCACGGCTACTGCGCGCTGGTGGTGCCGGTGCGGACCGACGTGGGGGAAGCGGCCGTGCTCAAGGTGGCCTTCCCCGACGACGAGTCCGAGCACGAGCCCCTGGCGCTGCAGCACTGGAACGGCCGCGGAGCGGTGCGGCTGCTCCGGGCCGATCCGCATCGGGCGGCCATGCTGCTCGAGCGACTGCACCCGGAGCGGCTCACCGAGACCTGGGACCTCGAGGCCTGCGAGGTCGTGGCCGGTCTCTACCCGCTGCTGCACGTGCCGGCGCCGCCTCAGCTGCGCCCGCTCACGACGTACGTCGCCCGCTGGACCGACCAGCTCGACGAGCTGCCCCGCAGTGCGCCGCTCCCGCGCCGGCTGGTGGAGCAGGCCGTCTCGCTGGGACGTGACTTCGTGGCCGACGAGGCCAGCACCGGCACGATGATCCACACCGACCTGCACTACGAGAACGTGATGGCCGCCGACCGCGCGCCCTGGCTGGCGATCGACCCCAAGCCGATGAGCGGCGATCCGCACTACGAGCCCGCTCCGATGCTGTGGAACCGGATGGAGGAGCTCGACGGCGACGTGCGCAACGGCCTGCGGCGCCGGTTCCACACCCTCGTCGACGTCGGCGCGCTCGACGAGCACCGCGCCCGCGACTGGGTCGTCGTACGGATGCTGCACAACGCGCTCTGGGCGATCCAGGACGACCCGGGCCTGCTGCAACGAGGCCGTGGGGACGACTACCTGACCGCGTGCATCACCATCGCCAAGGCGGTTCAGGACTGAGCAGGCCCTGACGCCGCGGGCAACCCGTCGCGTCGCTGCCCGAGGAAGCGGGCCTCCTCGGCGTTGCCGGCCAGCCGGATCGCGTCGTCGTACGCGGCCCGCGACTCGTCGTAGCGGTGCAGCCGACGCAGGAGGTCGGCCCGCGTCGCGTGCCAGGCGTGGTACGACGTGAGGCCGAGCGGCTCGACGAGGGCCAGTGCGACGTCCGGGCCGTCGAGCTCGGCGATCGCGACCGCGCGGTTGAGCGCCACCACCGGGCTCGGGCTGATCGTGGCCAGCTGGTCGAAGAGCGCCACGACCTGGCTCCAGTCGGTCATCGACGCCTCCAGGGCGTCGGTGTGGACGGCGTTGATGGCCGCCTGGAGCTGGTAGGGACCGGGGCGGCCGAGC
The DNA here is from genome assembly GCA_963794435.1 of uncultured Actinomycetota bacterium. Taxonomy (GTDB): domain Bacteria; phylum Actinomycetota; class Actinomycetes; order Propionibacteriales; family Nocardioidaceae; genus Marmoricola. Next base: position 133,485 of record CAWCDX010000027.1, on the reverse strand, counting down.
GCCAGGCAGCCGCGCACCAGCCGGTGGCCCTCGGCGATCATCGCTGCCTCCCACAGGGAACGGTCCTGCTGGTCCAGGGCCACCAGCACACCGTCGCGGACGCGGGCCCGCGAGCGGGACTCGACGAGCAGCATCAGGGCCAGCAACCCGTCGACCTCCGGCTGAGGGCCGAGAGCGGGGGTGGCTCGGACCATCTCGCGCAGCTGCCGGGCGAGCCGGATGGCCTCGGAGGTGAGCTCGGTGCGTTGCGCCTCGCCCGACGAGCCGAGGTAGCCCTCGTTGAAGACGAGGTAGAGCACGGCCAGCACGGCCGACATCCGCGCCGGCAGGTCCTCGGTGCGGGGGATCCGGTAGGGGATCGCGGCGGCCTTGATCTTCTGCTTCGAGCGGGTGATCCGCTGCGCCATCGTGGTCTCCGGCACCAGGAACGCCGCGGCGATCTCGGCCACGGTGAGCCCGCCGAGCAGCCGCAGCGTGAGGGCCACCCGGTTCTCCGGTGCGAGGGCGGGGTGGCAGCAGGTGAAGACCAGGCGCAACCGGTCGTCCTCGACCGGTCCGGTGGGATCGCCGGGCTCGGCGCCGTCCCCGGATCGGGACTCCGTCATCCGTGCCACCTCGCTGAGCTTCTCCCGCCCCCGCTTCTCGCGCCGGATCCGGTCCAGCGCCTTGTTGCCGGCCACCGTGGTCAGCCAGCCACCCGGGTTGGGCGGCACCCCCTCGCCCGGCCACCGCTCGGCGGCCACGACCAGGGCCTCGCCGGTGGCGTCCTCGGCCAGGTCGAGGTCGCCGAACCGGCGGGCCAGGGCCGCGACCACGCGTCCGTGCTCGGCCCGGAAGACCTTCTCGAGGTCGGTCACTCGGACTGGAAGGGCCGGACCTCCACGGCCCCGCGGCAGGCTGCGGAGCCGCGGCGAGCGATCTCCAGCGCGGCGTCGAGGTCGGCGGCCTCGACGACCCAGAACCCGCCGAGCTGCTCCTTGGTCTCCACGAAGGGGCCGTCGGTGATCAGCACCTCGGCGCCGGTGGCGTCGACGACGGTGGCGGTCGAGGGTGGCTCGAGGCCGCCGGCGAAGACCCAGCTGCCCTGGGCCTGGAGCTCGTTGTTGAAGGCGTCGACGGCGCCGAAGACCTGCTGGATCTCCTCGGGGGCGGCGCCGGCCGTCCAGTCGGGACCGTCCGCGTCGTGGATGACCGAGATCAGGTACTGCGTCATGGCACTGCTCCTCAGGTGTGGTGTCTGTCCGGGGTTCGTCGGGCGGTACGGCGCACCGCCCATCCTTCTCGCCCCCTCCACGAACGGCGCGGCCGTCAGACGACAACCGCCGTCGAAGTTCGCCGAAAATCGTCCGTTAAGCCCGAAACGCCCTCATAATCGTGCGGGTGACTTCTCCCGGACTGCAGGTGCAGACGCCCGGTTGGTACCCGGACCCGGTGGGTCGCGCGCGGTTCCGCTACTGGGACGGCAGCAGCTGGACGATCAAGACCACGAACGCCAAGGACCCGACGGTCGACACCCCGCCCCTGGGCACCGGCTTCGCCCGGCTCGGTGACTGGCTGGGCAGGTTGCTCGCGCTGCAAGCAGTCCTGCTCGTCGCCGGAGCGGTCACCGTGGCCTGGGGCTACACCGAGGTGAGCTCCTACGGGGTGTCGCTGCAGGTGCTCTTCGACCCCAACGCCGCGCCGAACCCGGCGCTGGACGACGCCCTGTCCCACGTCGCCCTGGTGTTGATGCTGGTCCTCGGCGCGTGGGCGGTGGTCTATGCGGTGACCGGTGTGCTGTGGCTGATCTGGCAGGCGCAGCTGGCCTCCTCGGCCCCCGGCGCACTGCGACGCACCTCGGGGATGCAGGTGCTCGCCTGGTTCATCCCGATCGTCAACTGGTGGTGGCCCTACCAGGACATGAAGGACCTGTGGGTCGCCTACGGCGAGAACAAGCCCGCCGGCACCGACACGACAGCCTCACCGGTCGGTCTGTGGTGGGGGCTCTACCTCGGGTCGCCGTTCCTCTTCGGCATGTTCTCCGTGATCCTCACCGTCGGTGCCACGCCGGAGAGCGTCCTGGGCCGGATTGCGGGCATGTACGTCGTGTTCTTCCTCGGCTGGATGGGCATCGCGCTGGTCGCGCGCGGGGTGGTCGCCAAGCTGAGCTGGCGAGCGCTGGAGTTCTGGGCCACGGTCTAGCGATCGGTCGGGTCGGGAGGACCGGGTGCTGGAGCGAGAAGGATCACGCGCAACCCCCTGTACCGAATGCACACCAAGTCCATAGACTTACGGCGTGAGCCGCCGCCCCCCTGACTTCTTCCTGATCGGCGTGCCGAAGGCCGGCACCAGTGCGCTGCACGCCGCCCTGGCGCTGCACCCGCACCTGTTCATGAGCAAGGTCAAGGAGCCGAAGTACTACATGTGCGGGGACTCCCCGCCGCCGGCGTACAAGGGGCCGGGCGACGCGCACAGCAACCAGGAGTGGATCTGGCAGCGCGAGCGCTACCTCGACCTCTTCGAGGAGGCGCCCGAGGGGACGCTGCGCGGCGAGAGCACGCCGTTCTACCTCTACAACCGCGACGCGCGCCGCCGGATCGCTGCCGACCGGCCCGACGCGAAGCTGATCGTGGTGCTGCGGGACCCGGTCGACCGGGCCTACTCCAACTGGATGCACCTGTGGATGGACGGCTTGGAGCCGCGCGGCGACGTCGTCGAGGCCGTCCGTCACGAGCAGAAGCGCATCGACAACGGGTGGGCGCCCTTCTGGCACTACTCCGCGCTGGGCATGTACGGGCGTCAGGTCAAGGACCTCTTCGACCACTTCCCGAGCGAGCAGGTGCTGCTGCTGCGCTACAAGTCCCTGGTCGACAGCCCCGACGAGGTGCTCCAGCGCGTCTTCGACTTCCTCGGTGTCGAGGGCCAGGAGATCGACGACATCCCCTCCGACAACTCCAGGCCCTTCGTGCGCGACGGCGTGCGGGCCCGGACGGTCGGCCCGGTGATCCGCGCGGGTGCCACGGTGGGCGCGTTCCTGCCGCCCCAGGTGTGGCGCACGGTCAGCAAGCCGCTGATCAGCCAGCTCCACCGGGGCGGCGACACCGCCCGTCCCAAGCTCACCCCCGAGCAGCGCGCCGCCCTGCTTCAACCTCACCTCGAGGACATCGCCCTCCTCGAGGAGGTCACCGGAGAGTCCTTCGAGCAGTGGAAGACCTACCGCGAGGGTGCGTCGTTCGCGGCCCGGCGGGACCAGCGCGCGAGCAGCGGCGCTAGGAGCGACTGAGCACGGTCACGAGGTCGTGCGCCCCGTCGGGGCGGGCCACCTCGAGGTAGAACCGGGTGGTGCCGTCGGGCTGGGACACGGCGCTGGCGTAGCGGAAGGCGCCGTCGGAGTACGGCGAGCGCAGCACCGGCGCGTCCGCGACCGGCCGCAGCACGCCGTCCTCGTCGCCACGGGCGACCGAGGTGACCTCGTGCCAGTTGTCCTCGGCGGTCGGCCGGCCGTCGTAGAGCACCACGAGGGGCTCGTGGGAGAGCACGGTGGTGACGCGGGCGCCGCGGGCGTCCCAGGCGCCGGGCGTCGGCCGGAGCACGGTGCCGTGGCGGGTCCAGGCAAGGCCGTCGGCCGAGGTGAGGTACGACGTCGACATGCGGTCCTCCTGGCCGGGCTCGGTCAGGGGGTGCTCGCACAGCCACATCTCCCACCGGCTCCTTCGAGCCTCGTCCCTCGGCTCCTCAGGACAAGCTCGCACGGTGATGACCGGGTCCTTCACGGCCGTGGCCTCGTCGCCGGGCAGCACCACCGTGCGGGTGCCGTGCGGCAGGTCCTCGGGTCGGTCGGCGTCGAGAGCCTCGATCCACCAGTGCTTGGAGTCCGGGGTGGCGCAGGAGAGGTAGAGCCGCCATCCTCCGTCGGGGCGGCGCAGCACGACGGGTCGCTCGAACGACTCGGCTCCGAACTGGCCGCGGAACACCTCGCAGACGGGCTCGAAGGAGATGCCGTCGTCCGAACGTGCGACGACGGTCGCGATGCCCCGGCCGTCGGGGAGCGGGCGGCGTACCCGGTAGGTCAGCCAGGTGACGCCGTCGACCAGCACGGCGGAGGCCGCCCCCGCCCAGTTGCCCGGACCCACGCCCGGCGCCGGCACGACCACGACGGGGTCGTCGAGCGCGGGCAGGGAGAGGGCGAGCGTCGTCATGGCCATAGTGTAGTGAACGGGTCTGCTTTTCCCGGGCAACCCCGCGAGACCGGTTTGCGGGGGACGGTCGCCGACCCTTGACCGCGGGCACTAAGTTACTGGCACGTCATCCGCGTCGGATCCCTGCCAGGAGAGCCCACCATGTCGCCCGTGAACACCGACACCTCCTTCATCGAGAACCGCGCGCCGAACGTGGCCGTGCAGTTCCGGGAGCGCCTGGAGAAGTCCCCCGAGACCGAGGCGTTCCGGTTCCCGGTGGGCGACGGCCAGCCCTGGGAGTCCTGGACGTGGCAGGAGACGGGCGAGAAGGTCGAGAAGCTCGCGGCGGGACTGCTCTCCCTGGGCCTCGAGCCCGAGCAGCGGGTCGGCATCGCGGCGGGGACGCGGGTGGAGTGGATCCTGGCCGACCTCGCCATCATGTGCGCAGGGGGTGCGACGACCACGGTCTACCCCTCGACGCACGGGGAGGACGTCTCCTACATCCTCTCCGACTCCGAGTGCCGCGTGGTCTTCGCCGAGGACGACGAGCAGCTCGACAAGCTCAGGAAGCACAAGTCCGAGCTGCCGCACCTGGCCAAGGTGGTGCTCTTCGACCCGTCGGCGAGCTCAGGACGAGCGGAGTCCGACGGCGACTGGGTGATCACGCTGGACGACCTGCGTGCCCTCGGCGAGAAGCACCTCGCCGGCAACGCGGCAGCGGTGGACGAGGCGATCGCCGCCATCGAGCCCGAGAGCCTGGCCACCCTCGTCTACACCTCCGGCACCACGGGGAAGCCCAAGGGCGTCCGGTTGCGGCACTCGTCGTGGACCTACGAGGGAGCCGCGATCCAGGCCCAGCAGATCCTCGACGAGCGCGACCTGCAGTTCCTCTGGCTGCCGATGTCGCACGTCTTCGGCAAGGTGCTGCTCTCCGCCCAGCTCGCCTGCGGCTTCGCCACAGCGGTCGACGGGCGGGTCGACAAGATCATCGACAACCTGGCGATCGTCAAGCCGACCTTCATGGGGGCGGCCCCCCGGATCTTCGAGAAGGCCCACTCGCGCATCGTCACCATGCAGGCGCAGGAGGGTGGCGCCAAGGAGAAGATCTTCAAGCAGGCCTTCGCCGTCGGGCTCAAGGTCGACGCCCTCAAGCGCGAGGGCAAGTCCGTCCCGCTGCCGCTGAAGCTCCAGCACGCCCTGTTCGACCGGCTGGTCTTCGCCAAGGTCCGTGAGCGGTTCGGCGGCCGGGTGCGCTTCTTCATCTCCGGCGCCGCGGCGCTCAACCGCGACATCGCGGAGTGGTTCCACGCGGCGGGCATCCTGATCCTCGAGGGCTACGGGCTCACCGAGTCCTCGGCCGGCTCGTTCGTGAACCATCCCGAGGACTACAAGTTCGGCACGGTCGGCCCCGTCGTGCCCGGGAGTCGCGTGCGGCTCGGGGAAGGCGACGAGATCCAGATCGCCGGCCCGGGGATCATGGACGGCTACCACAACCTGCCCGACGCCACCGCCGAGGCGCTGACGGAGGACGGCTGGCTGCGCACGGGTGACAAGGGCTCCCTGGACTCCGACGGCTTCCTGACCATCACCGGCCGGATCAAGGACCTGTTCAAGACCTCTGGCGGCAAGTACATCGCGCCGACCGCGATCGAGGCGAAGTTCAAGGCCGTGTGCCCCTACGCCAGCCAGTTCATGGTCTTCGGCAACCAGCGCAACTACGTCGTCGCCCTGGTGACCCTCGATCCCGACTCGCTCGAGGACTGGAAGAAGGAGTCCGGCGCCTCCGGCGACTACGCAGCGGCGGCGGCGGACCCGAAGACCAGGCAGATGGTGCAGGGGTACGTCGACACGCTCAACTCCCAGCTGAACCGGTGGGAGACGATCAAGAAGTTCGAGATCCTCGACCACGACCTGACCGTGGAGTCGGGCGAGCTGACGCCGTCGATGAAGGTCAAGCGCAACGTGGTCGAGGACAACTACGGCGACCAGATCGCCAAGCTCTACGGCTGAGGCCGGCCGCTGGGTCGACTAGTGCCGGTGATGGCCGCGGCGGACGACGACCCGCACGACCGGTCCGAAGTCGGTGCTCATCCGAGCCCTGATCATCCTGATCTTGAACTGGTAGCGGCCCGGACGCAGTCGTCCGGTGACCATGGAGCCGGCCCGGGTCACGGTGGTGCGCCAGTGCCTGCCGGCCCGGCGCCACTTGATCTTCACGCCGTTGAGGGCCTGCCGGTCCCAGGTGAGCACCACGTGCCGGCCTGCGACGCGCGCCTGTGCATAGGCGATCCTGCCCCAGGCCGTGGTGCGGTAGATGCTCGGCTGCTGGTGGAGCACGCCCATCCGCAGGAACGTCTCCGCGATCCGCTGGGCGATCAGGGTCTCGCCCGTGGGCGTGGGGTGCATGTTGTCGTAGGTGTCGGCCAGGACGTTCCACCCACGGTCGGTGTCGGCCAGCCAGATCGGTGACTGCGCCGTCGACAGATCGTGGACGGTCGTGGCCTCGAGGGCGCGCAGGTCACGGATCCGCTGGGGCAGCCACGGCCGCGACACGTCGGTGGCGTCGAGGACCGGGGAGACCACGATCTTCACGTCGGGCCGGGCCGATCGGGCGTTGGCGATCCAGGTGCGCAGGTAGGAGTCGGTCTGGGCCGGACTGCGGCCGGCGCGCAGGTCGTTGATCCCGGCCTCGAGCACGATGATGTCGGGCTGCCGGGCGGCGACCTGGTCGTGCACCTGGTAGGAGTGCACGAGGAGCGTGCTGCCCGCGCGGGCGAAGTGGTCCCGGTCGAAGTGCGGGTCGACGTACGACGAGCTGCGGAACCCCGGCTCGACCCAGAGGCTGGTCCGCGGGCCCACGAAGTCGAAGCGCACGTGCTGGCGCACGAGCTCGCGGTAGAAGCGGTAGCGCCAGGTGTAGTCGCCGTCGACGCCCTGGGTGATCGAGTCGCCCTCGAGCATGATCCGCAGGGGCCGCGTGGAGGCCTGGGCCGGTGTGGGCGCGACGAGGAGCCCGCCGAGCAGCCCGGCGAGCACCGCGATCACCGCTCCGGCGTACCGGCGCCTTCCCCGAGTCACCTTCGAAGGGTAGGAAGCGGCGCCCACCCGCGTCCGGCGAATCGGCATCCTGGTCTGGTCGGTGGGAGACTCGGGCGCGTGCCAACAGCTCCCTTGGCAGCCCCCGTGGGCGTCCCGTTCGGCGTGTACGTCCATGTGCCCTTCTGCGCCGTGCGCTGTGGCTACTGCGACTTCAACACCTACACCGCGACGGAGCTCGGGGGTGGTGGGTCGCAGGCAGCCTACGCAAGTCATGCGCTGGAGGAGATCCGGTACGCCGGTCGGGTGCTGGGGCCGGAGCGCCCGGTGGTGGAGACCGTCTTCTTCGGCGGTGGTACGCCGACCCTGCTGCCGTCGGCCGACCTGGTCGCGATCCTGCGCGGGATCGAGGACACCTTCGGGCTCGCCCCGGGGGTCGAGGTCACCACCGAGGCGAATCCCGACAGCGTCACGCCGCAGAGCCTGGCCGAGCTGCGGGCGGGCGGGTTCACGCGGGTCAGCTTCGGGATGCAGTCCTCGGTGCCGCACGTGCTGCGGGTGCTCGAGCGCACCCACGACCCGGCGCGGGTGGCGCAGGCGGTGGCGTGGGCGCGCGCTGCGGGTTTCGAGCAGGTCAGCCTCGACCTGATCTACGGCACGCCGGGGGAGTCGCTCGCGGACTGGCGTTCCTCGCTCGAGTCGGCGCTGGCCTGCGAGCCCGACCACGTCTCGGCGTACTCCCTGATCGTGGAGGAGGGCACCCGGCTGGCCCGGCAGGTCCGCACGGGCGTCGTGCCCGCACCCGAGGACGACGACCTCGCGGACAAGTACGTCGTGGCCGACGAGATGCTCGCCGGCGCCGGGCTGGAGTGGTACGAGGTCTCCAACTGGGCCCGTGACCGCGGCGCGCGCTGCCGCCACAACGAGCTCTACTGGACCAGCGCGAGCTGGTGGGGGATCGGACCCGGTGCCCACTCCCACGTCGCGGGGCAGCGGTGGTGGAACGTCAAGCATCCCAGCGCGTACGCCGCGCGGATGGCAGCAGGTGAGTCACCGGCGGCCGACGGCGAGATGCTGGACGCCCCGACGCGTGCGCTCGAGCGGGTGCTGCTCGAAGTCAGGTTGCGTGAGGGTCTGCGGCTCGACCTGGTCGAGGCGGGCCGGGCTCGCGACGTCGTGGGCCGAGGGCTCGCCGCGGTCGAGGGCGACCGGCTGGTGCTGACCCGGCGGGGGCGGCTTCTCGCTGACGCGGTGGTGCGGGACCTCGTCAACTGAGGTTGACAGATCGAGGGTGTCAACCTATGTTGACGTCATGACCACCGAGTCGGACCTCGCGACGGCTGCCAGCGCCGCAGACCCGAGGACCGGGCTGCGCGCGGTCCGGGCGCTGCGGCGGTTGCTCGAGGAGCTCGAGCGCGCGCAGGTGCTGCGCGCGCGTCGCGAGGGCTGGTCGTGGCAGGAGATCGGCGACGCGCTGGACGTGAGCCGCCAGGCCGTGCACAAGAAGTACGGCAGAGAGGACGTGAGCTGAGCATGATGGAGCGATTCACCCCGCGGGCGCGGGAGATGGTCGAGCGGGCCGTGGAGATCGCCACCGAGTCCCGGGCGAGCGAGGTCCGTCCCGAGCACCTCTTCGCCGCGCTGCTGTGGGACAGCGACTGCCTCGCCGTACACGTGCTGACCGCGCAGGGCGCTGACCTCGACCGACTGCACGAGGAGCTCGACCGGCGCCGCTCGCGCTACGTCGACGGCCTCGACGAGGACGACGCGGCCGCCCTGGCCAGCATCGGCATCGACCTCGCGGCGGTGGTGGACCGGCTGGGCGATCCGCCCCGCGGCGGGCGGCGCTTCGGCCGGCCACGGAAGAGGTTCTCGCGCGCGGCCAAGAAGGTCCTCGAGCTCTCCCTGCGCGAGGCGATCGCGCTGCGGCACAACTACCTCGGCACCGAGCACCTGCTGCTCGGCCTGGTCCGTCAGGACGACACGACGGTGTGCCAGGCCATGCGGGCCGCGGGCGTGCGCACCGACGGCCTGCGCGACGCCGTCCGGATCGCGGTGCGCAAGGCCGCCTCGTAGCTGCTTAGTGGGGTCGGCCCTGGGGTCAGTCGCCGGTCATTCGCCGGTCACGAAGTCGATGAGCTCCTCGACCCGCCCGAGCAGGGCCGGATCGAGGTCCTGGAAGCCACGGACCCCGCCGAGGATGTGCTTCCAGGCACGGGCGATGTCGGCCTGGTCGCGGTGCGGCCAGCCGAACTGCTGGCAGACGCCCTTCTTCCACTCGACGTCGCGCGGGACCCGCGGCCACGCCTGCTTGCCGAGGCGCTCGGGCTTGACCGCGGCCCAGATGTCGATGAACGGGTGGCCGACGATGAGCACGTGCTTGCCGACGGGGGAACGGCGTACCGAGTCGGCGATGCGGCTCTCCTTGGAGCCGGGCACCAGGTGGTCGACGAGCACGCCGACGCGGCGTTCCGGACCGGGACCGAAGTCGAGAAGCTTCTCGCCGAGGTCGTCGACGCCGTCGAGGTACTCGACCACGACGCCCTCGATGCGCAGGTCGTCGCCCCACACCTTCTCGACCAGCTCGGCGTCGTGGCGACCCTCGACGAAGATGCGGCTGGCCCGGGCGACCCTGGCCTTGGTGCCGTGGACGGCGACGGACCCGGAGGCGGTGCGTGTCTTCTGGACCGGGCCCTTGCGGGTCGGGGCGACCAGCACCACGGGCCGTCCCTCGAGCAGGAACCCCGGGCCGAGCGGGAAGGTGCGCTGCTTGCGACGCCGGTCCTCGAGGGTGAGCGTGCCGAGGTCGCGCTCGACCCGGACGATCTCGCCGCACCAGTCCGTGGTCACCTCCTCGACGACCAGGCCCAGGTCGGCGTCGATCTCGACGGCGCGGCCGTTCTTCGGCGCTCGCCAGTCGGTGGCGAGCACGTCGCTGCCGTACCGGTCGTGCGGCGGGAGGTCAGGGGGCACCGGGCCACGCTAGGACGCTGCTCGCTCCGGGGTGTGGCTGGCGCGCCCGGGGCCCCCGGGGAACATGCGAATGTCGCGCGCGGGGCTGACGAGCCACTCCAGAGCCCCTGGAGTGACATTGGCATGTTCGTGGTGGCGGGGACGGCCGGACCCGGCTCGACGACGTACGACGACCAGCTCGCCGCCGACACGGACATGCGAATGTCACGGGAGGGGGACGGAGAGCACGCTCCTGCCGAGCCCCGGCAGTGACATTCGCATGTTCGTGGGCCGCGGAGGGTGCGGGCCGGCTCGGTGGGAGCGGAGCGGGTGCCGGGCGCGCGGGGAACATGCGAATGCCGCGCAGGGTGCGGTGGGCAGCGAGGTGACCCCGGTGCGTCAGGGCCTTGACTAACGTCATAACCCGATATATCGTCAATACATCGAGACTGTGTCGGCGAGCCGTGACAACACACCGGCCCCGACCCACGGACGAAAGGAGATCTCGACATGGGACACCCAATGTGGACTCAAGAATTCGAACCGACCCGGCGCCAGCGTGGTGGCCGCGGCCGGAGCCGTCACCAGCACGGTGGACCTGGCGGTTGGGGCGGCCCCTGGGGCGGCCCCGCCGGCGGTCCGCCGCCGTGGGTGGCGCAGATGTTCGGCCCCGATTTCGGAGGGCCGCGCGGACGGGGCGGGCGACGCCCGAGGGTGCGCCGGGGCGATGTTCGCTCCGCCATCATCGACGTGCTCGCCACGGCCGGGGACCAGCCGATCAACGGCTACCAGGTGATCCAGCAGATCGCCGAGCGCACCGACGGTGTGTGGAAGCCCAGCCCCGGCTCGGTCTACCCGACCATCGCCCAGCTCCAGGACGAAGGACTCGTCGAGGACGCGCCCGCCGGGCGCAAGGCGATCCAGCTGACCGACGAGGGACGTACCTACGTCGCCGAGCACGCCGAGGAGATGGCGGCCGTCTGGGCGCCGTTCGCCGAGGAGGCCGACGACGACGAGGCGACCAACTTCAAGCAGGTCATCGGCCAGACCGTGGGGGCGATCGTGCAGGTCGCGACCACGGGGTCGCCGGACCAGCGGGCCAAGGCCATCGAGATCCTCGGTGACACCCGCCGCCGGCTCTACGGCCTGCTGGCCGAAGGCCCGGACGAGACCTACGACGCGGACGACGAGTCCGCCGAGGGCTCCGACGAGGCCGAGGAGCAGTGATGCCCGAGTCGTCGTCGCGGGGGCTGCGCCTCAGTGACGCCGAGCGACAGGCGGCGGTGGACCAGCTCGGCGAGCAGTTCGCCGTCGGTCGCCTGACTCGCGAGGAGTACGACGAGCGCAGCGACGCGGTGTGGTCGGCGAAGACGCAGGGGGATCTCTCCCCGGTCTTCGCCGACCTGCCGACCGGTGCACCCCCCGCGGCCTCCGGGCCGCAGCGGGGCGCACCGCGCCGGGGCCGCGGGCCGATCGGCCTGCGCCGCGTGCTGGTGCCCCTGTTCGCGGTGCTGCTCGTGCTCACGGTGATCACCCACCTGCCCCTGGTGCTGATCGCCGTCGGGGTGTGGTTCCTGGTGGGTCACCGCCGCTGGCACCGCCACCACGGGAGCTGGGACCGCGGCTGGCACGGTGGGGCGACGGGCTGATGTGCCCCATCGCCGGCCGCCCCACGCTGCGCTGGCCGCCGCTCCCTCCGGCGACGGGTTTGCGCAAATTGCCCGAACGACAGGGCTCCTCGCACTAACCTCCCGCCCATGAGCGAGCTCGGGGCGCCACCTGCGACGAGGCAGCCTGCGCCGCCGGCGCCCCAGCCGTCGCGGGACATCCCCGTGTGGGTGGTCGCCGTCGCCATCGCGGTGATGGTGGCCCTCGTCGCGGTGGTCGCGGTCGTGATCATCCGCGGGACCCCGGCCTCGCCGACGATGTCCTATCCCGCTCAGTGGGACAGCCGCATCGCGCCGTACGCCAAGATCGCCGAGAAGCAGCGCGGCCTGCTCTTCAAGCACCCGGTCGCCGTCCGCTTCATGCCTCCGGCCGCGTTCGAGAAGTCCGTCACCGACGACCAGAAGCCCACTGCCGACGACCGCGCCGAGATCGAGCACTTCACCGCGCTGATGCGCGCCTTCGGGCTGATCTCCGGCAACGTCAACCTCTACAACGCCTTCAAGGACGCGTACGGCGGCGGGACGCTGGCCTACTACTCCTTCGACGACAAGCGCATCTCGGTGCGCGGGGAGAGGGTGACCCCGGCCGTCCGCCCGACCCTCGTGCACGAGCTGACCCACGCCCTGCAGGACCAGTACTTCGACATCGGCGACCGGATGCAGGTCCTTGCGAAGGCGTCCGACAAGGGCCCGGAGACGTCGGCGGCCTCGGTGCTGCAGGCGATCAACGAGGGCGACGCCGAGCGGGTGGCGACCCTGTACCGCAACTCCCTCACGCCGCGAGAGCGCAAGAGGCTGGCGGCGAGCGAGAAGGTGCAGAACCGCGAGGCCGACACCCGGATGAAGGGCATCCCGAAGGTCGTCCTCACGATGATCAGCTCGCCGTACGCCTTGGGCCAGGGCCTGGTCGAGGCCGTCGCCGCCGACGGCGGCAACGCCCGCGTCGACAAGCTGTTCCACGACCCGCCGACGCACGAGACCGCCCTGCTCGACCCGTTCCGGGTGCTCGCCGGGGACACGGGCGCGACGAAGGTCGCGACCCCGAAGGTGGCCACCGGGGAGAAGAAGTTCGACTCCGGGGAGTTCGGCGTCCTCACCTGGTACCTGATGCTCGCGCAGCGGCTGCCGCTGCGCGAGGCCCTTGCCGTGGCGGACGGTTGGGGCGGTGACGCCTACGTCGGCTACGAGCGCAACGGCACCTCGTGCGCGAGGATCGACTACGCCGGACGGACTCCTGCCGACACGACCAGGATGCTCTCGGCCCTGCAGCGCTGGGTCCGCCGAGTGCCTGGCACTCCTGCCACGGCGGGGCGGGTGGGCACCGTGGTGCGCTTCCAGTCCTGCGACCCGGGCAAGACCGTCCGGATCGGCAAGGACGAGTCCGTCGACGCACTCACCCTGGCCGCGATCCGCGCCCAGCTCGGCGTGGTCTTCCTGCGGTCGGGCGCGCCGGCGAAGACGGCGCGCTGCTCGGCGGGCAAGCTGGTCGATGTCTTCCCCGTGAGCAAGCTGTCCGACCCCAAGTTCGGCGCCGGTGACCCTGCCGTCCTCGGCAAGGTCCGTCAGATCGTCGCCAGCTGCCGCTGACTCGTCACCCGCGAGCCGGCCACGACTCACGCCGAAGCCGGTGGACGACCGCGTGGCGAAGCGGGTCGCCCGGGGGCCGCTGCTCACGCTCGAAGTCGAGCTCGGGGGCGCGCTGCATCCCCAGCCGCTGCATCACGGCCATCGACCGTCGATTGTCTCGCGTCGTGATCGAGACGACCTCGTCCAGGTCGAGTGCTCCGAAGGCGACCTCGAGCGCGGCGGTCGCCGCCTCGGTGGCGTAGCCGTGCCCCCATGCCTCCCGGCCCAGTCGCCAGCCCACCTCGACGGCGTCAGTGGTGGGTGCCGAGTGGCCCAGGATCGCGAGACCGGTGAAGCCGGCCAGCGCTCCGGTCTCGCGGACCTCGACCGCCCACAAACCGAAGCCGGCCTCGTCGAACTGGCGCTGGATCCGGCCCAGGAACGCGTCGCTCTGCTCACGCGTCAGTGGTTCGCCGATGTGCCGCATCACCTCGGGGTCGGCATTCATGGTCGCGAACACCTCGGCGTCCACCGGCGTCCACCGCCGCAGCAGGAGCCGATCGGTCTCCAGCCCGGTCGGGAGAGGATCGGCGCTCATATCAGCGGGAGCCGCTTCTGCGAGCGGGGCAGCTGCTCGTACCCACGTCGTACGGCCTCGCCCAGCACCTCGACGGGATAGGGCCACTGGGTCGCCGAGAGCGCCTCGGCCACTGGGACGCCACGGCCCGCCAGGTCGCGGATGGTCTCGGCCACCACCCCGATCGACGCGCGCTGCTCCTCGACGAAGTCGCGGTCGACGGGCCTCCCGTGCCCCGGCACGACGACGTCACCGGGCCCGGTGAGGCTGAGCACCAGGTCGAGGGTGAGCGGCCACTCCATCGGGAAGCTGTCGGACCCATAGGCAGGAGCCGCCGACTCCTCGACCAGGTCGCCCGCGAGCAGCACGCCCGCGCCCTCGAGGCGTACGACGAGGTCGCCGTCGGTGTGGCCCCGACCCGGGTGCACGAGCTCGAGCACCCGGTCGCCGAGGTCGATCGAGGTGACCGAGCTGAAGGTGTGGTCGGCGGGCACGATCGGGGTCTCGGCGATCTCCTCGGCCCGGTCGTGGCCCCCGGCGACTGCCGTGCGCTTCGACTCCTCGCCGCAGGCCACCGTCGCGGCGGCGGCGTTCTCGTGCGCGGTGATCGGCACCGGCCCGTAGGCGTCGCGGAACGCAGCATTGCCGAAGACGTGGTCGACGTGCACGTGGGTGTTCACGATGCCGACGAGCGAGCGGGCCGAGAGGCGACGGAGGTCCTCGATGACCTCGCGGGCAGCGACGCTCGAGGCGTGCGTGTCGACGACCAGCAGCCCGGCTTCGCCCTCCACGACGGTCACGTTGACGTCGTACCAGTCGTAGCGGGCGACCCAGACACGGTCGCCGACCTCGGTGAACCGCGTGACCTGTGACACGCCCGGGAGCCTAGTACGCTTGGCACTCTGGAAGGACGAGTGCCAACGAACGCGTCGGGAGGCGAGATGCAGGACGACCGCAGGCTCGCTGTCCTCCGGGCGATCGTCGAGGACTACGTCTCCACACGCGAACCGGTGGGCAGCAAGGCCCTCGTGGAACGCCACCGCCTCGGTGTCTCGCCCGCCACCGTCCGCAACGACATGGCCGCGCTCGAGGAGGAGGGGCTGATCGCCCAGCCGCACACGAGTGCGGGTCGGATCCCCACCGACAAGGGGTACCGGTTCTTCGTCGACCGGCTCACCGAGATCAAGCCGCTGTCGTCGGCGGAGAAGCGAGCGATCTCGACGTTCCTCGAGGGTGCCCACGACCTCGACGACGTGATCGGACGCTCGGTGCGGCTGCTGGCGCAGCTGACCCAGCAGGTCGCGATCGTGCAGTACCCGACGCTGGCCCGCTCCACCGTCCGCCACGTGGAGCTCGTCGGCCTGACCACCACCCGGCTGCTCGTCGTGCTGATCCTCTCCACGGGCCGGGTCGAGCAACGTGTCGTCGGGCTGCCCGAGGAGATCAGCGACCAGACGCTGGCCGACCTGCGTGCCCGGATCCTGGTCGCCGCGTCGGGGCAGCCGATCCCCACCGCGGCCTCCGCACTCGGAGCCCTCACCGAGCAGGTCGATCCTGCCGACCGCGCGCAGGTCGCGGTGATCGCGGCCGCCCTGGTCGAGGCGATGTCCAACGAACGCCTCGACGGCCGCGTGGTGGTCGGCGGCACCGCCAACCTGGCCCGCTTCGGCGAGGGTTTCGACGCCTCGATCAAGCCGATGCTGGAGGCGCTCGAGGAGCACGTCGTGCTGCTCAAGCTGCTCGGCGAGGCCAGCGCGGACTCCATCACCGTGCGCATCGGCCACGAGGGCCCCTACCAGGAGCTGGCCACGACCTCGGTCATCGCCACCGGGTACGGACCCGGTGACGAGGCCGTCGGGTCGCTTGGCATCGTGGGCCCGACCCGGATGGACTACCCGGGCTCGATGTCCGCCGTACGCGCGGTGGCCCGCTACGTCTCGACGATCCTGGACCAGGCCTGATGCGGCCGGCCCAGCACGACCACCAGACCACCCGACCCAGACCAGAAGCAGCGAAAGACGACACGTGAGCAACGACCCCTACGAGATCCTCGGCGTCACCCGCGACGCCGAACCCGAAGAGATCAAGAAGGCCTACCGCCGACTTGCCCGCCAGCTGCACCCTGACGTCAACCCCGACCCCGCGACCCAGGAACGGTTCAAGGAGGTCTCGGCGGCCTACGAGGTCCTCTCGGATCCCGAGAAGCGTCGGATGTACGACCTCGGCGGTGACCCGTTCGGGCGCTCCGGCGCCGGCCAGGGTGCGGGGTTCTCCTTCACCGACATCATGGACGCCTTCTTCGGTGGCGCCGGTGGGGCGCAGGCCGGTGGCCGTGGTCCGAGACCGCGGACCCGGCGCGGCCAGGACGCCCTGGTCCGGATCGAGGTCGAGCTCGCCGAGGCGGCCTTCGGCATCGAGCGCGAGCTCAAGGTGGACACCGCGGTGCTCTGCGGGGTCTGCCACGGCAGCGGCGCGGCGGCCGGTTCGCAACCGGTCACCTGCGAGACCTGCCACGGGCGCGGCGAGGTCCAGCACGTGCAGCGCTCGTTCCTCGGCGAGATCCGCACGCTGCGGCCCTGCGCGGCCTGCCGCGGGTACGGCGAGATCATCCCCGATCCCTGCCGCGAGTGCTCCGGCGACGGCCGGGTGCGCTCGCGTCGCACGCTGACGGTGAAGATCCCCCCGGGTGTCGACACCGGGACCCGCGTCCAGCTCGCCGGCGAAGGCGAGGTCGGCCCAGGTGGTGGCCCGGCCGGAGATCTGTACGTCGAGATCCACGTCGCCGCCCACCCGGTCTTCAGCCGCGACGGCACCGACCTGCGCTGCCAGGTCGCCGTACCGATGACTGCCGCGGCGCTGGGCACCACGATCCAGCTACCCCTGCTCGAGGCCGACATCGCCGAGGCCGACTCCGACATGGAGCTGTGGGTCGACCTCGACGTCCGTCCGGGCACGCAGTCCGGCGCGGAGACCACGTTGCGTGGCCGCGGCATCCCGCACCTGCGCTCCCAGGTGCGTGGCGACATCGTGGTGACCATCGAGGTCGAGACCCCGGGCCGCCTCGACGAGCGTCAGGAGGAGCTGCTCCGCGAGCTGGCCAGGCTGCGGCACGAGGAGTCGCCCGACGGGCGCATCCAGACCCCCCACAAGGGGATGTTCGGTCGGCTGCGCGACGCGTTCAACCCGCGGTAGCCGGCCGTGCTCCCGGTCTTCCTCGGCCCGGTGACCGGTGCGCGGGTCGGTCAGCTCGTGGCCGTCACCGGCGACGAGGCCCGGCACGCGGTCGTCGTACGACGCCTCGGGGTGGGTGCGCAGGTCGTGCTGGTCGACGGCTCGGGCACCTCGGCCACGTGCACCGTCGTGGCGGCGGCGAAGTCGTCGCTGGAGGCGCGCGTCGACGAGGTCATGAGCGCACCGCGGCCGGTCCCGACCGTGACGGTGGTGCAGGCGATCCCGAAGGGGGACCGCGCCGAGCTCGCGGTCGAGGTGCTCACCGAGATCGGGGTCGACCGGATCGTGCCGTGGGCCGCGGCTCGCTGCGTCGGCGTGTGGCGCGGCGACCGGGCGACCCGGTCGCTGGCCAAGTGGCGGGCCACGGCCCGGGAGGCGGCCAAGCAGTCGCGCCAGGCCTGGTTGCCGGACGTCACGGAGCAGATGTCGACGACGCAGGTCGCCGCGGTGCTCGGCGAGGTCGACCTCGCCGTCGTGCTGCACGAGGAGGCCACCACCTCACTGGCCGGGCTGGCCCTCGAGGGCGTCTCGTCCCTGGCGGTGGTGGTCGGCCCCGAGGGCGGCGTCACCGACGACGAGCTGGCGGCCTTCGCCGACGCCCACGTCGTCCGGATGGGGCAGCCGGTGCTGCGCACGTCGACGGCGGGGGTGGCCGCGGTCGCCGCGCTGCTCTCCCGCACCTCTCGCTGGGGCTGACCCGGTCCCGGCGGGCACTACCGTGTCTGCTCGCGCACTGAGCATCCGGGTCAGCGGATGCTGAACTCCTTGGTGTCGGTGGTGGTGCCCCCGTCGCCGAGGTCGGGCTTGTTCCCGACGACCAGGACGTACGGCGAGCCGCGAGGCAACGTGGGCAACGAGAAGGTGAAGGGCGTGAACTCGCAGCAGCGTCCCGCGGCGGACTGGCCGTGGCCGGCGAGCACCAGGCCGTCGGTGCGGTAGACGGCCCAGTAGACGCGGCCGTCCGGCGTCGAGGCGCGCCCGCGCACCGCGGAGCCGGAGTGGACGAAGCTGTTGTCACCAGGGACGTCGACAGCCACCGGGGAGTCGATGGTGGCGGGACTCGCCGGGGAGATGGGCCGGCGGGTGTCCACTCCCAGCACCCTGCGTGTGGGGTGCCCCGCCACGGTGAAGCTCACCGGAGCGGCAGCGCCGACGGCCTGGTCGGCGGTGTGCACCATCGCCTGGAGCACGATGCGGGCCACGGCGTCCTGGACGTCCGCGGCCCGGTGAGGTGGCCCCGAGAAGTCGATGGTGACGACGCCGCGGTGCTCGCTGGCCGTGGCCCGGACACCGCTCGAGAGCAGGTAGTTGCGGTAGTCGTCGTCGCGTGGTCGCTCGGTCATCAGGGCACCGATCGCGACGGTGAGCGCCGGTTGCCGGGTGTCGGGGACCTCGTGGGTCTCGGTGAACAGGCGCGGGCCGGTCGGCGTACGCCCGACGTAGGCGAGCTCGACGTCGAGGTGGCGGCCGGGCCCGGGCTGGGGCACGCGCGTGCCGGTGGTGCTGGCCCGATGTCCGAACCAGGCCATCCCACCGGTGAGCACGACGACCGCGGCGACGACGGCTGCCACTCCGGGCAGAGCAGCCCATCCGGTGGTCCGGCCGGGAGCTCTCATCGCCTACCTGACGTCGATGTCCTTGGTGTCCTCGCTGGTGCCGACACCTTCGCCGTTCGACTCGTTGGTGTCGTGCACCACCAGTGTGTATTGCCCCGGGTCGACGGACACGGTGAAGGAGTACGGCGAGAGGGTGCAGCACTGCGTCGCGGTCGTGAATCCGTGCTTGACGACGTGGCTGCCCTGCTTGAGCTCCCAGACGACGTTGCCCTCGAACGTCGCTGCCTGTCCGCGCACCACGAAGACGGTCGGGAGGTAGGCGTCCTGAACCGGGAAGTCGATGGACACGGTGGCCATGACGGAGTCGGCACCGGCCGGCGCGACGGGGGTGCTGGTGTCGAACCCGAGCACCTGCGAGGCCTCCTTCGGTGCCGACGACGAACCGGACCGGCTTGGTCGTGGCGCTCGCCAGGTCGGCTGTCCACACGAGCGACTGGAGCACCATCTGGGCGGTCTCCTCGCTCATGCCGGCCGGCCGGTCGAGCGGACCGTTCAACACCAGGCTGATGGTGTCCTCGTCCTCCGTGGCGCGCGCGGTCACCCCGAGCGCGCGCAGGTCGTTGCGGTAGTCGAGGTCTTCCGGTTGCGCGGTGAAGGCCTCGGTCATCGCGGCCTGCAGCGGCGTGTCGAGGGTCTGGGGAACCACGTGGTACTCCGTGAACAGCCGAGGCCCGGCGGCCGTCGCTCCCAGGTAGAGGACCGGGACGTTCAGGTTGCGCTCGGCCGGGCCGTCGAGCGTCGAGTGTCGCGGCGCGGACGGGCCCGTTGCCTGGCTGGTCGTCGAGGTCTCACGCGCGATCCAGGCCGTGCCGCCGATGACGACGGCGACTGCAGTGGCGGCCGCCACGGTGAGCGGCAGCCAGCGGGTGGAGGCGTCGCGACTGCGCCGGCGCGAGGTGCGTGCCGTGATGGCGTCGAGGCCGCTCGCGGGCTCGACGTCGGAGACCGCGTCGCGCATCAGGGACCGCAGCTGGTCGTCGGTGGGCTGGGTCATCGCTCCTCCTGGAGGTCGGCGAGGGAGTCGCGCAGGGCCGCCGCGCCACGCGAGGCGTGGCTCTTCACCGCGCCCTGACTGATCTGGAGGGTCTGCGCGATGTCGCGCTCGGACAGCTCGAGGTAGTAGCGCAGGACGAGCACCTCGCGCTGCCGCCGGGGCAGCCGGCCGAGCGCGGCGAGCACGTCGCGGCGGCGGGCGTCCACGAGCACGTCTTCGTCGGCACCCGGCGCCGCTTCCGGCACGTCGGGACGGTAACCGGTCGACCACCCGCAGGTGCCGCCGGGCGGAGCGGCAACGGTTCACCACCGTCTGGCGCAGGTACGCCGGCAGCGCGGCGCCCTCGATCCGGTCCCACCGGCGGTGCACCTCGACGAAGGCGTCCTGTACCACCTCCTCGGCCCGGCCGACGTCACCGCCGAGGAGGAGCACGCCCAGACGCACGAGTCTGAGGTAGTGCTCGTCGTAGAGGCGCTCCAGCGCGAGATCGGCTCGCGAGTCGGCGGCGATGAGCACCCCCTTGCGTCCCTCCCGTGGAGGGCAGCCGGTCTCGGACAGGACGCTGGTCACGCTAGTAGGACGCTCGACGGGGCATGTCGGTTTACACGCCGGTCGAGAAATCTCGCCTGCCGGCGCTCACACGGCCAGCCGCCTGGAGACGATCTCCTCCGCGGCCACGCGCGACTCCTGGACGCCGACCACGGCCTCGAGGAAGTCGGACCGGTCCAGGACCAGCAGCGTCGAGTCGCGCAGGGCCGTGCAGGTCGCCGTCCGGGGAACGTCGCGGAGCAGGCCGATCTCGCCGAAGAAGTTCCCGTCCCACTCGCGACGCAGGAGGCGACCCGCCTGGGTGACCTCGATGACCCCGGACTCGATGATGTAGAAGCTGTCCGAAGGCTCACCCTCAGCGACCACCGTCTCGCCCGCCTGGACCTCGAGGCGCACCAACCGCCGCGCGAGCGACTCGAGGGTGGGCGGCGAGAGCGGGGCGAACAGAGCGATGGAGCGCAGCAGCGGCAGCTCGGCGGGCGGCATCAGCCGCTTGTCGAGGGACCGCATGTGGGCCAGCGCGCTGAGCGCGTACACGCTCACCCCGATCCCGGGCACGAGCATGGCGCCGCGGAACCCGAGGTGGTGGATCAGGAACGGGGCGATCGCGGCGCCCAGCGCCATCGCGCCGATCAGGGCGCTCTCTGCCGCGGCGTACACCCGGGAGATGACGCGGGCGGAGGCGATCCGCTGGGGGATCGTCTCGAAGCCGAGGTTGACGAACGGGTCGGCGAGACCGATGACCGCCAGGGCGAGGACGGCGGTGACGGGGGAGGGGAAGGCGGCGAGGGCGAGCAGGGGGATCGACCAGCCGAGGACGCCGGTGACCATGTCGGCGCCCAGCCTGCCCTTCGTCGTCCGGCTGAGCACGATGATGCCGCCGAGGATGGTGGCGCCGCCCATGATCGCGTTGAGGTAGCCGACGCCCTCGGGGCCGGCATGGAGCTGGTCGATGGCGATGATGACCATGAACACGGTCAGCGCGCCCCACGTGAAGCCCTGGGCGGCCGCGAGCAGCGCGACCGTGCGCAGGTCCTTGTCCTTGGCGACGGTGGAGAAGCCGGCGGTGACCTCGGCGAGGAACTCCTCGGCCTCCTCCTCGACCGAGTCCCCCTCCTCGGCGTGCACCTCGGGCGTGGTGCGGGTGACATGCACCCCGGCGACCAGCAGGAAGGACCAGACGTAGCTGACGGCATTGAGCCAGAACGCGCTCTGCACGTCGAGCAGGCCGACCATCGCCGCTCCGAGGGCAGGGCCGGCGAAGACGACGACGTTCTCGATGTTGGCGGAGATGGCGTTGGAGGAGGTCAGCTGGTCGGGACTCTCGACGAGCTGGGGGATCAGGCCGGCCTGCGCGGCGCGGAACGGTGCGCCGACCACGGCGGTGAGCAGGCCGAGGGCGTAGATGGCCAGGGACGGCCCGTCGACGGTGATCAGCACGGCCGCGAGGGACACCAGCACGGCCCGGATGAGGTCGGTCGTCATCATGAACGTCTTGCGCGAGACCCGGTCGGCCACGACCGCCCCCAGCGGCCCGGCGACCGCCATGGCCAGGAACCGGACGGCCTGGAAGATGCCGACCGCGGCGGCTCCGCCGTCGGTGTAGGCCCAGACGGTGAGCGCCGTGGCGTAGGCCCAGTCCCCGAGGACCGATCCGGCGAAGGCTCCCTGCACCCGGCGGAGGGAGGGGTTGGCGAGGACCCGCTTCAGCGACTCTCCTGCGGTGATCTCGGCGTTGCTCAAGTCCGCGCCCCGACGAGCTGATCCTCCATCTCGCGCAGCCAGACGACGGCGCCGAGGTGGTCGAAGGTCTCGCGGGCGGAAGCCAGATGCGCGGCTGCGTCATCGGGGCGTCCGTGGTGGGTCAGCCAGACGCCGTACGCCGCGTGGGTGCGCGCCGCCCACATGGGTGAGCCCCAGAGCTCGCAGTCACGCAGGGCGTCGCGGAAGGACTGCTCGATCTCCCCGTCGGTGCGACCGGGCTCGGGCGCGGTGGCGGCGAGCAGGTGGCGGTGGACCCGGAACGCGGTCTGCGCCAGCCCCACGGCATCGGCGCAGGTGCGGCGCAGGTGCTCGACCAGGTCCGGGTCCGGGAAGCGCAGCGCGATGTCGAGCGCGCCGCCGACGACGTCGGGCATCTCCTCACCGGTGCCGAGCTCGTCGGCCTCCATGCTGCTCAGGGCCGCGGAGGCCGCAGCCGTCGCCGCGGGCCCGTCGCCGGCGTGCGAGGCGGCCAGGGCCACGGCCAGCGAGCGCCAGTGGGCCCCGTACCCGGGTCGTGCACCGGCGAGCGGCAGGTCGGACGGGTCCTGCCCCCGGGCGGCCAGCACCGAACGTCCCATGGCGATCAAGGTGGCCTCGTCGTCGGGATGGATCGCCTCGGCCTGCGTCGCCTCGAGCACCTCGTCCCACCGGCCCACCGCCCAGTGCGTGCGGGCCAGGTTGGCGACGGAGTAGCTGAGGAACTCGGCGTTCCCGGAGCGCGCCGTCGTGTCGAGGGCCTCCCGGCCGACCTCGACTGCTCGGACCAGGTCGTCGGTGCACAGCATCCCCAGCAGGTTGGCCAGGCCCACGCCCTCCTGGACGGAGGTCCTGGGACCGGCGGGCCGCCGCCACGGCCTGCTCGACCATCGCCGCCGCGAGTCGGATGCTGCCGCTCTGGTTGGCCAGGACGGTGATGGTCATGAAGGCGCGGACCACACCCTCCTCGTCGCCGAGCCGTTCGGCGATCCTGAACTGCTCAGCGACCAGCTCGAAGCTGCCTCCGCCGAGACGGCTCAGCACGAGCACGTAGGCATCGAACACCTCGCCGTAGACCCGGGAGTACTCGCCTTCGTCGCGCAACCTCTCGTACCAGGGCTGGATCAGGTCGAGCGCTCCCTGGTAGTCCGCCGGACCGCGCGTCAGCGCCCGGCTCACCAAGGCGGTCGCGAGCGCCTCGCCGTCGCGATTGCCGAGCGCCGCGAAGGCGGTCGCCGCCTCGCGGGCGAGCGCCACCTGCTGGTCGAAGAAGCTGCCGGCCTTGTCGCAGGCCTTCGCCTGCGCGAGCTGCAGGTCGGCGCGGGTGGCTGGGTCGGTGGCGAGGCCGAGCGCGTGGCCGAGATGGCCGAAGGCCTCGGTGGGGGAGCCCAGCGAGGTGGCCCTGGCGGACGCCTGCCGCAGCAGGTCGATCGCGCGGTCGGTCAGCTCGGAGACGTCGGAGTCGTCGGGCACGGCTTCCACGGCGGCGATGTAGTGCTGGGCGAGCACCGGCGCCAGCTCGTCGCTCTGCACTCCGGTCAAGGCGTCGGCGACGTCGAGGTGGATCCGCTTGCGATCACGCCGCGCCAGGGTTCCGTAGGCGACCTGGCGTACGGCGGACTGCACGAACTGGTAGCGACCGGCCTCGCTGGAGAACCGGCTCGCCTCGACGCGCAGGATCTGGGCGTGCACCAGGTTGGCCAGCACCTCCTCGAGGTCGGCGAGGTCCCGGCACAGGTCGGCGAGCAGCCCGGGCTCGATGGAGTCGCCGGCGACGCTGGCCCGGTCCACCACCAGCCGCTCGTCTGCGGACAAGGTGTCCAGGCGTGCGGAGATCAGCGCCTGCAGCGACGCCGGTGCGCCGATCGCGGACAGGTCGAGGTGCTCGGGGTCGCGCAGCACGTAGCTGCCACCACGGGGCACCACCAGGTCGCGATCGATCAGCGCCCGCACCGTCTCGACCGCGAACGTCGGCACGCCCTCGGCTCGCGCGACCAGCTCGTCACGCACGCCCTCCGGGAGCCCCTCGACCAGCCCGTCGACCAAGATGGCCATGTCGGTGTCGGTGAGCTGCTCGAGGTGCAGCACCGTCGCGCGCCGGTTGGTCACCAGGCTGGGGTTGGCCGCGAGCAGCTCGGGCCGCGTCAGCAGCACCACGAGGCACGGGAAGGAGGCAGCGGCCATCAGGTGCTCGACGAACTTGACCAGTCCGGCGTCGGCGTACTGGGCGTCGTCGATCAGCATCACCACGGGGTCGACCCCACCGGCGACCCGTTCGAAGAACGTCGTCCAGGCGGCAAACAGCTCCTCGCGCTGGAAGGTCGTGGTGACCGAGCCCAGCAGCGCACCGAGCCGGGGCGCCATCCACCGCCGCTCTTCCGGCGAAGAGATCAGCTCACTCAGCGCCTGGTCGATCAGGGCCGAGGTGTCCGTCGGTGCGGTCGCGTCGGACTCGCCCACCACGGTGGTCTCCATCCGGCTCCGGATGGCCTCGGCGACCGCGTAGTAGGCGACCCCCTCGCCGTAGGAGACGCACTTGCCGGCGTGCCAGCGACACGTCGTGCTGAGGCCGTCGGTGTACTTGGCGAACTCCCAGCCCAGCCTCGACTTGCCGACGCCGGGGTCCCCGGCCACGACCAGCAGGGCGGGCTTCTCGCTCTCCTCGACGCGGTGGTAGACCTCTTTGACCACCCGCAGCTCACGGTCCCGGCCGACCAGGGGTGCCTCCAGGCCGTCGGCTCTCGCAGCCCCGCCGACCTGGGCCACCACGGCCCGCGCCGCCCACAGCGGCACGGGGTCGGTCTTGCCCCGGAGCAGGTGCGAGCCCACCTCGGCGTAGGAGATGGCAGCGCTGGTGAGCAGCTTGGTGGTCTCGTCGACCCACACCTGTCCGGGGGAGGCGATCGACTGCACCCGCGAGGCGGTGTTGACAGCGTCGCCGGCCACCATGCCCTGCTGCAGTGCGCCGACGGTGACGGCGACCTCCCCGGTGACGATGCCCACCCGCATGGCGAGATCGGGGACGCCCAGCTCGGCACCCATCGCGTTCGTGGCACCGACCAGCTCCAGGCCGGCGCGGACAGATCGCTCGGCGTCGTCCTCGTGCGCGGTCGGCACCCCCCACACGGCCATCACCGCGTCGCCGATGAACTTCTCCACCGCGCCGCCGTAGCGGGTCACGATGCGCGAGGCCTCCTCGAAGTAGCGGCTCAGGAGCTCGCGCACGTCCTCCTGGTCCCGCGTCTCCGACAGCGTGGTGAAGCCGACCACGTCGCCAAACAGCACGCTGGTGATTCGTCGCGAAGCCACGGGGGCAGCAGCTGCGGCCGAGGGGGAGCCCGATCGCAGGCCGGTCCCGCACTCGGGACAGAACTTCGCGGCCGGCGGCGTCGCGGTGCCACACGCCGGGCACGACGCCTGCTGCGCGGCCCCGCACTCGACGCAGAACTTCGCCCCGTCGGACTGCGAAGCTCCGCATGCACTGCAGGCCGCCATGACCGTCCACTCTCTGTCTTCGAGAACTCAGTCGCGAGTGTGCCGCATGCGTGGCCTCTTGGGTACAGAACTCGCGGCGCTTGGCGCTGGTTGCGCTTGTCCGAACCAGTCATGCTGTGCCCATGAGCGATGAGGACTGTCTGTTCTGCAAGATCGTCGCGGGTGACGTGCCCGCCGAGATCGTGCACGAGTCCGAGACGACGCTCGCCTTCCGCGACCGGGACCCCCAGGCGCCCACCCACGTCCTGGTCATCCCGCGCAGCCACTACCCGAATGCCGCCGCGCTGGCCGCGGGGGAGCCCGAGACCGCTGCCGACCTGTTCGAGGCTGCCGGTGAGATCGCGACCCAGGAGGGCCTCGATCAGGGCTACCGGCTCGTCTTCAACACCGGCGCACAGGCCCACCAGACCGTCTTCCACGCCCACATGCACGTCCTCGGCGGTCGCGCGATGTCCTGGCCACCGGGATGACGCGCGTCCTCGCGCTCCTCGCCGCGTCCGTTCTGCTGCTCGCCGGGTGCGGCTCCAGCACCCCTGCGGCGCCGAAGGCCGGCCAGGCGTCGTCCCCGTCGGCCAGCCCCACACCGGCATCGGGTGAGCAGCCCGCCGCCGCCGCGCCTGTGCGTCACCTGCCGCTGCGCCCGGGGGAGCGGCGCCTCGACGTACGGATGCCGGCGACGTACACCCCGAGCGCACCCACCGGCGTGGGCACCGACGACTACCGCTGCTTCCTGCTGGACCCGAAGACGACCACGGACAGCATGATCACCGGCTTCAACGTGCTCCCGGGCAACCCTCACGTGGTGCACCACGTGATCATGTTCCGGGTCCCGCCGGAGCAGGTCGCCGAGGCGAAGGCGAAGGACGCCTCGACGCCGGGCCAGGGCTGGACGTGCTTCGGCGACTCCGGCCTCGGCGGCGGCCTCGGCCAGCAGATCGACGACGCCCCGTGGCTGGGGGCGTGGGCGCCCGGGGGCAAGGAGCAGATCTACGCGAAGGGATTCGGGGAGCCGTTCCCGGCGGGCTCGCGGATCGTGATGCAGGTCCACTACAACCTGCTCGCCGGGCGTGAGCCGGACCGCAGCGCGGCCGAGCTGCGGCTGATGCCGGCCTCGAAGCAGATCACCCCGCTGATCACGCAGCTGATGCCGGCGCCCGTGGAGCTGCCGTGCCGCCCGGAGCACGCCGACGGCAAGCTGTGCAGCCGGGCCGCCTCGATGGCCGACGTGAAGGCCCGCTTCGGCGACGGCCCCGGCTCCACCGGCGACCTGCTGCACCTGCTCTGCGGGCCGATCAAGCCGGGACCCGTCCAGTCCTGCACGCGCCCGGTGAGCCAGGCCGAGACCGTGCGTGGCGTCGCGGGCCACATGCACCTGCTGGGCAAGTCCATCTCGGTCGTCGTCAACCAGGGCAAGCCCGATGCGCGCACCCTGCTGAACATCCCGGTCTGGGACTTCGACAACCAGGGCAGCCGTCCGATCCCGCCCGCGCACCTGAAGGCCGGCGACACCGTCACGGTCACCTGCCGGCACAGCCAGGAGCTGCGCGACCGCCTCCCCGCCTTCCACGGCATCCCGGACAAGTACGTCGTCTGGGGCGAAGGCACCACCGACGAGATGTGCCTCGGGATCCTGCTGGTCACCCGCCCGTAGGTCTTCGGGCGTCGCGGGCCGGTTTCCCATGGTAGGAACCCAAATTGCCGCCGACCACAGGAAGTTTCCTACGAGGAGAGGCAAAAAGAGTTCCTACCCTGGGAAACTGCCACTCGCCCAACCGCAGAAACGGCTCGCACTTGCCCCGTAACATGGACGGGACATGACAGAACCCAGCAACAGGCCCACGACCGTCGACAGCCAGGACCAGACGCAGCACACGGTCGTCGTGCCCACGAGCATCAACATGGTCTCCCTCCTCGGCCCGGGGGACGAGCACCTGCGGCTGATGGAGAAGGCGTTCGGTGCCGACATCCACGTGCGCGGCAACCAGGTGACCCTCGCCGGGGAGCCGGCCGAGGTGGCGCTGGCCGAGCGGGTGCTCGACGAGGTCGTCACGATCATCCGCACCGGCCAGGGGGTCACCCCCGAGACCGTGGAGCGGGTGATCGGCATGCTCCGCGCCGAGTCCAGCGAGCGTCCCGCCGACGTGTTGTCGCTGAACATCCTGTCCAACCGCGGCCGCACCATCCGGCCCAAGACGCTGAACCAGAAGCGCTACGTCGACGCCATCGACAAGCACACGATCGTCTTCGGGATCGGTCCTGCCGGCACGGGCAAGACCTACCTCGCGATGGCCAAGGCGGTCCAGGCGCTCCAGGCCAAGAAGGTCAACCGGATCATCCTGAGTCGTCCCGCGGTCGAGGCCGGTGAGCGGCTCGGGTTCCTGCCCGGCACCCTCACCGAGAAGATCGACCCCTACCTGCGCCCCCTGTACGACGCCCTGCACGACATGGTCGACCCCGAGTCGATCCCGAAGCTGCTCGCCGCAGGCACCATCGAGGTGGCCCCGCTGGCGTTCCTGCGCGGCCGCTCGCTCAACGACTCCTTCATCGTGCTCGACGAGGCGCAGAACACCACGCCCGAGCAGATGAAGATGTTCCTGACCAGGCTCGGCTTCGGCTCCAAGATCGTGGTCACCGGCGACGTCACCCAGGTCGACCTGCCCAGCGGCACCCGCAGCGGGCTGCGCGTGGTCGAGGACATCCTCGACGAGGTCGAGGACATCTCCTTCAACCGGCTCACCGCCCACGACGTCGTCCGGCACCGGCTGGTCGGCAAGATCGTCGCGGCGTACGAGCAGTTCGACACCGACCACCCCCCACGACCATGAGCATCGAGGTCCAGAACGAGTCCGGGATCGACCTGGACGTACGCCGCACGCAGCAGCTCGCCAGGTTCGTGATGGACCGGATGCGCGTGCATCCGCAGGCGGAGCTGTGCGTGACCGCAGTCGACGCGGAGACCATCGCCGAGCTCAACGTGAAGTGGATGGAGAAGGAAGGACCGACCGACGTCCTCGCCTTCCCGATGGACGAGCTCCGCCCCGGCCACGTCAACGAGGAGCCCGAGGAGGGTGTGCTCGGTGACCTGGTGCTGTGCCCGTCCGTGGCGGAGCAGCAGGCGCAGACGGCGGGCCACGCGGTCCAGGACGAGCTCGACCTGCTGACCGTGCACGGCATCCTGCACCTGCTCGGCTACGACCACGGCGAGCCCGACGACCATCGTGAGATGTTCGCCCTGCAGGCGCGCCTGCTGGCCGAGTGGCTGGGCCGCGACGACACGCCGGCCCCCACGGAAGCCTGACGCCGATGAGTGGGGACAGTCCGGGCCCCTATCTGGCGGTCATCGCCCTGGTCGTCGTCGCAGCCCTGCTGACCAGCGTCGAGGCGGCCCTCTCGACGTTCTCCCGCGCCCGCGCCGACGAGCTCGAGCACGAGCACCGCCCGGGCGCGCGCGGCCTCATGCGGCTCCTCGAGGACGCGCCGCGTCACCTCAACGTGGTGCTCTTCGTCCGGATGCTGGCCGAGACGGCGGCGGTCGTCCTCGCCACCGCCATCGTGCTCGACCTGCTCGGTCCGGGGCAGTGGACTTCGGTGCTCGCGGCCATCGGCATCATGTTCGTGGTCCTCTTCGTGCTCGTCGGTGTCGGTCCACGAACGCTGGGCAGGCAGCACGCCGAGTCGATCGCGCTGGGCACCGCTGGCGTCGTGCTCGCGGTCTCGCGGGTCCTCGGACCCCTGCCACAGCTGCTGATCGTGGTCGGCAACGCACTCACCCCTGGCAAGGGGTTCTCCGAGGGACCTTTCTCCTCCGAGGCGGAGCTGCGCGAGATGGTCGACCTGGCAGAGGCGTCCAGCCTGATCGAGTCCGGCGAGCGCGAGATGATCCACTCGGTCTTCGAGCTCGGCGACACCTCGGTGCGCGAGGTGATGGTGCCGCGCACCGACCTGGTCTACATCGAGCGGGGCAAGACGTTGCGGCAGGCGATGTCGCTGTTCCTGCGCAGCGGGTACTCCCGCGTCCCGGTCGTCGACGACGGGCTCGACGACATCGTCGGCTTCGCCTACCTCAAGGACGTCGCGAAGCGCGTCTTCGACCGGCACGCCGCGGAGACCACCGAGCGGGTGGGCTCGGTGATGCGGCCGGTCTTCCACGTGCCCGACTCCAAGCCGGTCGACGACCTGCTGCGCGAGATGCAGGCGCTGCGCCGGCACATCGCCGTGGTGGTCGACGAGTACGGCGGCACCGCCGGCATCGTCACCATCGAGGACATCCTCGAGGAGATCGTCGGCGAGATCACCGACGAGTTCGACCCGCAGGAGGTGCCGGTAGAGACGCTCGACGACGGCTCCACCCGGGTCTCCGCGCGCTTCCCCGTCGACGACCTCGACGAGCTGACCGGGGTGGAGATCGAGGACGACGAGGTCGACTCGGTCGGCGGCCTCATGGCCAAGTACCTCGGCAAGGTCCCGATCCCCGGCTCCCGGGTCGAGGTCGCGGGCCTGGTCTTCGTGGCCGAGGAGGCCAAGGGCCGCCGCAACCGGATCGGCACGGTGCTCATCTCGCCGGCACGACAGGCGGCCCCCGTCCCCACCACGCCAGAACGTCATACGAATCGTGGTTTGTAGGCACCAGTTCGTATGACGTCCGGGCGAGTGGGTGGCCGGCTGCTGAGCACCCGACCCGCCATGATGGGCGACATGTTCGAGGGTTTCGTCGACGAGCGGATCGATGTAGGGGACGTGACGCTCCGGGTCCGGCATGCGGGGGAGGGGCCCGCCGTGCTGCTCGTCCACGGGCACCCGCGCACTGGCGCGACCTGGTACCGGGTGGCGCCGGCGCTCGTCGAGGCGGGGTACGCCGTCGTCGTACCCGACATGCGTGGCTACGGCCAGTCGTCGAAGCCGGCCGTCCGGGAGGACCACGCCCAGCAGTCCAAGCGCGCCGTGGCCGGAGACCTCGCCGTGCTGATGGACCGGCTCGGGCACTCGTCGTACGCCGTCGTCGGCCACGACCGGGGCGCCCTGGTCACGTTGCGGCTGGCCCTGGACCACCCCGCCCGTGTGGAGCGCCTCGTCGAGCTGGACGGGCTGCCCGTCATCGAGCACCTCGAGCGCTGCGATGCGCGGTTCGCGCGGGACTGGTACCACTGGTTCTTCTTCGCCGTTCCCGACAAGCCGGAGCGGGCGATCAACGCCGACCCGCTCTCCTGGTACAGGCACGACGCCGGCCGGATGGGGGAGGAGAACCACGCCGAGTGGGTCGAGGCGGTCACCGACCCCGAGACCGTGCGGGCGATGCTCGAGGACTACCGCGCGGGGCTGGGCATCGACGCGGAGCACGAGCGTGCCGACCGCGCGGCAGGGAGACGCATCCAGTGCCCGACCCTGGTGCTGTGGTCGGAGCACGACGACCTCGAGGACCTGCACGGCGATCCTCTCGCCATCTGGCGGGCGTGGAGCCCCGATGTCCGTGGCGGCACGATCGACTCCGGCCACCACATGGCCGAGGACAACCCGGTCGCGCTGTCGGCCGCCCTGGTCGACTTCCTGCGCCAGCCCTAGGATCGCGCCGTGCCGTTCGACGATCCCGAGGACAAGAAGCTCGTCACCCTCGCGAAGGCCACCCGTCTTCGGGCGAAGGCGGTCGAGGGAGCGGCGATCCGCGACCTCGACGGGCGCACGTACGCAGCGGCCACCGTGGATCTCCCGTCGCTGCAGGTCAGCGCCGTGGGAGCGGCGATCTCGATGGCGGTGGCCAGCGGGGCGAAAGGGCTGGAGGCGGTGGTCGTGCTCACCGACGGGCAGGTCGCCGAGGCCGACATCTCCGCCGTGCGGGACTTTGCGGGAGCCGGCGTACCGATCCACCGCGGCACGCCCACCGGGAACATCGAGGAGACTCTCGGGTTCTAGGATGGTCGGGTCACAGAATATGGTTGTGGCTAGCAACCAGCAGGGGTGAACTGAGTGACAGTCACGAGCCAGCGGCAGCTCGCGGAGAAGCAGGCCAAGAAAAGGGCAGAGCACGACGACGCAGTGCGACGGCTGCGGGCGTCCTACGAGACGATCCCGCTCGGTGCGCCGGTGCGGCTGGCCAAGAAGACCTCGAACCTCTTCCGCCCCCGTGACCAGGTGGCCACCACAGGCCTCGACGTCTCCGGGCTCGGCGGTGTCATCGACGTGGACCCGCAAGCGCTCACGGCCGACGTCCAGGGCATCTGCACCTACGAGGACCTCGTCGACGCGACCCTGCCCCACGGCCTGATCCCGCTGGTCGTGCCGCAGCTGCGCACGATCACGCTGGGTGGAGCCGTCACCGGCCTGGGCATCGAGTCGACCAGCTTCCGCAACGGGTTGCCCCACGAGTCGGTGCTGGAGATGGACATCTTCACCGGGGCGGGCGAGGTGGTGACCGCGCGGCCCGACAACGAGCACGCCGACCTCTTCCGCACCTTCCCCAACTCCTACGGGTCCCTCGGGTACGCCACCCGGTTGCGGATCAAGCTCGAACCGGTGCGCTCGCACGTCGCACTCCGGCACGTCCGCTTCGGCGACACCGGCGCCCTGCAGGACGCGATCGCCTCCATCGCCGAGACCCATGAGTGGGACGGTGAGCGGGTAGACGGGATCGACGGCACCGCCTTCGAGCCCGGCGACTACGTGCTGACCCTCGCGAGGTGGGTGGACCAGCCTGCGAGGGCCGACGCCTCTGACTACACCGGCCAGGAGATCTACTGGCGCTCGATCCAGGAGCGCGACACCGACCTGCTCACCACCTACGACTACCTCTGGCGCTGGGACACCGACTGGTTCTGGTGCTCGCGCGCGTTCGGCGCCCAGAACAAGTGGCTGCGTCGGGTGTGGCCCGCCAGCCGGCGCCGCTCCGACGTCTACCAGCGGCTGCTCAGGCTGGACGAGAGGTTCGACATCGCCGGCCGGCTCGACCGCCGGGCCGGGCGCCCGCAGCGCGAGCGCGTGGTCCAGGACATCGAGGTGCCCGTCGAGCGGCTAGGGGAGTTCCTCGCCTGGTTCGACGAGCACGTCGGGATGCGACCGGTGTGGCTGTGCCCCCTCCGGCTGACCGGAGACACCCACTGGCCGTCGTACCCTCTCGAGCCGGGGCGCACCTACGTCAACGTCGGCTTCTGGGGCACCGTGCACGTCGGCCCCGACGCACTCGACAGCCCGCGCAACCGCGCGATCGAGGACAAGGTGGCCGAGCTCGACGGGCACAAGAGCCTCTACTCGGAGTCCTTCTACGACTACGAGACCTTCGACGCGCTCTACGACGGCGCCAACCTCGCAGCGGTCAAGAACCGCTACGACCCAGACCAGCGACTCAGCACGCTCTACGACAAGGCAGTCCGCCGGAAGTGAGGGAATCATGACCCAGACAACCGACCGTCCCACCACAGGCAAGATCTCGGGTCGGCTGACCATCGCCGAGATGTTCGAGATCCTCCTCGCCGGTCCGGCACCCGTGCGGTTCACGGCGTACGACGGGAGCGCGTACGGGCCCGAGGATGCCAAGTTCGGTCTCGACCTGAAGAACGAGCGCGGCCTTGCCTACATGGTGACCGCGCCCGGCGACCTCGGACTGGGGCGCGCCTACGTGGCTGGTGACCTCGAGGTGCGAGGCGTGCATCCCGGCAACCCGTACGAGGGCGCGATGACGCTCCTACGCTCGATGCGCTTCCGGCGGCCCACCCCGACCGAGGCGCTGGCGCTCATGCGCTCCATCGGCGTGAGCAAGCTGGTGCCGCCGCCCCCGCCGCCGCAGGAGCACCTGCCGCGCTGGCGCCGGATGATGGAGGGTCTGCGGCACTCCCACCAGCGCGACGGCCGGGTGATCTCGCACCACTACGACGTCTCGAACCGCTTCTACGAGATGGTCCTCGGCCCGTCGATGACCTACACCTGCGCGGTCTTCGAGACCGAGGACACCACCCTCGAGGAGGCCCAGCACGCGAAGTACGACCTGGTCGCCCGCAAGCTCGACCTCCAGCCGGGCCAGCGCCTGCTCGACGTCGGGTGTGGTTGGGGCGGCATGGTGCGTCACGCGGCTCGGGAGTACGGCGTCCGCGGCCTCGGCGTCACCCTGTCCAAGGAACAGGCCGTGTGGGCCCAGGAGGCGATCAAGCGCGAGGGGCTCGACCATCTCGCCGAGGTGCGTCACCTCGACTACCGCGACACCCCCGAGACCGACTTCGACGCGGTCAGCTCGATCGGCCTGACCGAGCACATCGGGGTCGACAACTACCCGGCGTACTTCACGTTCCTGCGCGACAAGCTCAAGCCGCAGGGACGGATACTGAACCACTGCATCACCCGCCCCGACAACCGTCCGACGCAGACCGGCGCCTTCATCGACCGCTACGTCTTCCCCGACGGCGAGCTGACCGGCTCGGGCAAGATCATCACCGAGATCCAGGACGCCGGTCTCGAGGTGCAGCACGAGGAGAACCTGCGGGTCCACTACGCCAAGACTCTCGCGGGGTGGAGCGAGAACCTCGAGGCCCACTGGGACGAGTGCGTGGCCGAGGTCGGCGAGGGCACCGCCCGCGTCTGGGGTCTCTACATGGCCGGCTCCCGGATGGGCTTCGAACGCAACGAGATCCAGCTGCACCAGGTGCTCGCCACCAAGACCGACAGCGAGGGGGTCAGCGGGTACCCGCTGCGCCACACGTTCTGACCTCGGCTGGGGTGCGGGTCGGCGAGCTGCACCACAGTGAGCGCAGTCGGGTCCGCGGTGATCAAGTTCTGCGCCGATTGAGGGGGAGGCACGATGTCCCCTGGAGATCTCGACGGTTCGTTCGTCCGCGAGGCCTCGTTCGCTCGGTCACTTGACGATGAGCGACACGACGATGATCAGCACGACCACCGCAACGATGCCCGCGGCAACGGGCCAGCGGGCCCGGCGACGCGGTGCGGGCGGGCCCGGTTCTCGCGACTTGTACTCCGCGGAGGCCGAATAGACAGCCGGACTCGGTGCGGTTGGCCTCGCTGATGTGGAGGACGCCGTTGGCGGCGGAGGTGGCGGCCGTGATGTCGGCGCCGACGCGGGTAGGTCGTGCGCCTGCGTTGTGGCCGTGCGGGGTGTGTCGAGCCACGTATCGGCCGAGTCCGGGTCGGCCTCAGAGGTAGTGGCCCACATCTCCGCCGGTCCCAGATCAGGCGCTGGTGGCTGGTGCGCGCTCCGCAGATAGTTCCCACAGTTCCAGCAGAACTGCATGTCCAACGGCACCTTCTCGCCGCACGTGCCACAGAACGTGAACGTCAGCGACTCCAGCTGCGCTCCCCACACCCCAGAGCCTGGTCTCGTCATGGGAACGGGGCTCAAGGACGAGAAGTGCAACATGAGCAAGGTCTCTGGCGGCAGTCCTCGTTCCCGATCCTCCGGAAAGGGCTGCTCCCAGTACACGGGCCGGACGAAATGCTCCCGGCCGAGCGACAGGGCGTGCTCCCACTCGCGACGCACGTGCGGTGAGCGCATGGAATTCTCAGACCAGAAGAGCTGAAAGACGTCGGCCGCCTCGATCAGCTCGGACAGCCTGTCACTCCAGGCCTCGCCACTGCGAAGTGTGTCGGCGTCGACCATGTAGCGGTCGCCGGTGACCTCGGAGAAGCGACGCACTGCCGCAACCACGTCAG
This sequence comes from uncultured Actinomycetota bacterium, assembly GCA_963794435.1. GTDB lineage: Bacteria > Actinomycetota > Actinomycetes > Propionibacteriales > Nocardioidaceae > Marmoricola. Next base: position 98,260 of record CAWCDX010000027.1, on the reverse strand, counting down.
CGTCGCGGTGGGAGTACGACGCGAAGATCTTGCGGTAGCGCCGGACCGCTTCGGCCTCGGTCGGTTCGTCGGGTGTCGTCGCGGTGTCCAGGCTCGCGACCGAGACCTCCAGGGCGAAACGCGTCTCGCCGATCAGCAGATGGCCGGAAAACACTCGGAGCCCGCCAGCGAGGCGGGCTCCTGCAGGAGCGGTCATGGTGCGGACTCGGAACTCCACGCGGTGGATCGCCTCTTGCCACCTCAGGTGGGCGCGGGGCGGATTCACCTCCGCCTGCTGGAGCCACAGCTCGAACGTCAAGTCCGCGCCTCTGCCCAAAGCGGTCCCGCTGTCGGTGCGCACACTGCTGTAAGGCGTGTTCTCGCTCGCGAGAAGTGCTGCGGCTTGCGCCTCGACCTGGGTCACCGGATCGACCACAGCTCCGAACTCGTCTCGAACAAGTTCTGTCTTGTGGGCGAACGCGAGCACGCTGTGCCACCTCCCCGGCTGGATCGCCCGCGGCCGGTAGAGGCTGAACTGAACGTCGGTGTCGACCACCACGGCCTGGCGCTGCTGGCTGGCGTTCCGAAACGCCTCCTTGAGTGCCAGGGCTGCAGCGTAGGGCTGTCCGCCCAGGGACTGAACCGCAGCACGGCACGACGCGATGGCGTCATCTGGAGGAGTCGCGAGCAGCGTCAGAACGTCGATCAGGGCGGCTGTGTCCGGGAGCGTCTCGGTTCCAGAGCTGACCTCGCCAACACGCGGACGCAGCGCGCCGCGGACGAAACCACCGAGCCTCACCTGCCCTGTGGTCGTCTCGTAGTAGAGGTCGTCCACCCTGACGTCGCCGTGAGTCACCGCCATCGTTGAGCGCTCGGGAGAGGCCAGCCGAGCCAGGGCGTCACATACTGGCATCAACCGGATCATGAGGTCTGCCCAGTCTCGTGGGCGGTCCGACACCTCGTCGGCGAGCAGGATGGCCGGTGCGACGGCCCGCTCTTCGAGCACGACGGTGAGGGGCAGGGTCGTCGGCAGGAGCCTGATGTCCCAGAGGAGGTCGCGACCAGCCTGACTCACGTGTGCCGGGTCGCTCAGCTCGTTGAGTCTGGCCCACACCTCGCTCCTCGGTTCGGCCGCCAGTACGTGGACCCAGCAGGGCATTCCATCCCGGAAACGGGCAGCCTCGAACGATGTCAGGCCGGAATGGAGGCCATCGTGGGGGTCTTGACCGGGGTCGAACTCGATTCCGGTCTGCACGAGCTCGGAATGCAATGCCCACGTCGCCGAAGGATCCACGGGTGCCTCCACGGGTCGAACCTGGTCGACACGCTACCGTCCGTCCCGTCGCGTTTCGGGGTGCACCGTTCGACAGATCCTGACGTCTGTGGCGTTCTCTTGGTCAGGTCGAAGCGACGCGAGGCTCAGTTGCCTACGGCGTGCCACGTCGAGAAACGGTAGCCAGCACCGTCCTCTTTCTGACAGCACCCACAGAGCACAGGAGGACACCATGCAGGACCACACGAACGTCATTCTTCGCCGCAGCCTCGACGTTCCGCCCGAGCGTGTCTGGAACCTGTGGACGACGTCTGAGGGCATCGAGGCCTGGTGGGCACCCGACGGCTTCCGCACGACGGTCGACGTACTCGACCTCCGGCCGGGTGGCGCGCTCGACTACACGATGACGGCGACCGGTCTCGATCAGATCGCCTTCATGGAGCAGGCGGGAATGCCGCTGTCGACGAAGTCGCACAAGGAGTTCACCGAGGTCATCGAGCCGACTCGACTCGCCTACCTCTCGCGGATCGATTTCGTGCCGGACCAGGCCCCCTACGACCACTTGACCATCGTCACCCTCGAAGCATCCGCGACCGGGACAGACGTGCTGATGGAGTGCGCGCCGCTACACGACGAGGTCTGGACTGAGCGCATCATCGCCGGCCGGAGCAACGAGCTGGACAACCTCGAGCGCTTGACCAGAGCCGCCGGATGAGGTGACCGCAGGCGGCTCATCCCGCCGATTGTCGGACGCTCGGAAGCGTCCGCTCGTGCCTGCGAGTTCAAGCGGTCACTCGGCGCGCGGCCGGCAGGCGGCGGTGTGACGCAGGTCAGATGCCTCGCGGACTCAACACGCGCGGGTGACGAGTTGATAGGTGGTGTCATAGAGGCGGAGGATTGCGGTCCCTGGATCCAGGTCACGAGTGGCCAATCACCGAGTCCGAACCACCCCAACATCACAGTCCAGCTCCGAAGCCCGGCCGGTTCAGTCCGGGATGAGTCTGAGTTGTCGCAGCAGGCCTACCTCGTCGAGACGGCCCCAGCGCTCGACGATCTTGTCGCCTTCGACCCGGAAGATCTGGATGCCGCGCAGGACGATCACGTTGCCGGTGGGCTCCACGCCCATGAGTTCGCCACGATGCGTCCCGCTGGCGGTGAACCGCTCGACCACGAGATCCCCTTCGCCGATGAGCTCCTCCACGTCGCTGTGCCAGTCGGGCATCGCCTGACGGAACATCCCCGCCGCTTGCCTCATGCCTTCAGGCCCATCGGGGGCTCCGGGAAACGGGGCGTCGTGATTGATCAGGTTGGGGTGCAGGTAGAGATCGACGGCGTCCAGGTTTCCCTGGGTGAACAGTTGGTCGATGAACGATTCAACGAGCTGCTTGTTGTGAGTGATTCGATCCGTTGTCATGCCTTGACGCTCCGCCCACGCCACGTTCTTCCACCATCCCTGAATATGGGGATTGCTCAACACGACCCGGCCACAGACCGTGGTGACATCATCGATGTGTGGCGGACCTGCGGAGCGCGACCATGAGTATCGAACGCTGGTGCTCGACAGCCAACGACGTCGCAGGGTTCAGCGACGGCTTGTTCGCCCGCCTGGCAACCGCGATCCCGTTCGACGGCGCCTTCCTGGCCACCGTCGATCCGGCCACGTTGCTGTACACCCGGGCATTCCGCTGCCAGTTGCCTGAAGACGCCGGCGCTGCGTTCCTTCATACCGAGTTCGGGGTCGAGGACATCAACCAGCTCCGGTACCTTGCTCACGCACCGGACCCGGTCGGCTGGCTCGATCGAGCCACCCGTGGTGACCGGATGGCATCACGGCGCTACCGCCTGGCCATGGCTCCCCATGGGATGGGCGACGAGCTGCGGGTTGCGCTCATGCTTGACGGCACCTGCTGGGGGCTGTTGTGCCTGCACCGGGCAGCAGCCGTCGCTGGCTTCGACCCACGAGACGCCAGGCTGCTTGCTGTCCTCGGGCCGCTCGTCGCCAGCGCACTGCGCCGGGCTCTGGTCACGGAACAGGCCCTCGTATCCGGGGCCTCGGACGGTCCTGGGGTGGCCGTCCTCAATGCCGACCGGTCGGTGCGCACCTCCACAGCCGCCGCCACGCGTTGGCTGAGCGAACTTGCCGACCTCGATCGCCCGCACAGCGCGAACCTGCCGACAGCCATCCTGGGGGTGGTCGAACGGTTGAACGCTTCAGTCGACTCCGATCCAGCGTCTGTACGGGCAAGGGTCTGCGCGCCTTCGGGACTCTGGCTGACTGTTCACGCCGCCACGCTCGATGACGCCAGCGGCTCGGTCGCCGTCATCCTGGAGCCCACTACTCCGGTGGCACTCGCCCCGATCATCATCGCGGCCTACGGACTTACCAATCGCGAACGCGACGTCACCCAGAGGCTGCTGGCCGGACTGGCCCGCAAGAGGATCGCCTCCGAACTGCACATCTCCGCGCACACGGTCAACGACCACGTCAAAGCGGTCTTCGACAAGACCGGAGTCTCCAGCGCCGGGCAGCTCCGCGCCCAAATATTCCGACAGGGAGCCCACGGCACGGCTGGTTAGCTTGCTCGGTTCACGGAGAGAGGCAGCTTCGCCGCAGGTGGACGCTTTCGCTGCGGGCCACCCGTAGGTCACCCTTCGCGGGGCGGGGAACCTGTGCGGATGAGACCGCGTGGTCTTCATGCCCGGACTACTACGAGCGTGCTCGCCGTCGGGATCCAGCGGGTCCCGGTAGCCCCATCTGGGCGACGCGCAGAACGCCCCCGCTGATCGGTGCGGGCATCGCGGCATGGGCGGTTGCATCCCAGCCGTCGTCCCCGAGGGGTGACGGCAGGTGCCTGTCGTGCCAGGACGGATCCGGCCCCCATATGGAAAGGGGCCTCGTGAACCAGAGCAACACCGAACTGGTCCGGGGTCGGGTGGGGCGCTGGACGCCCGGTTCGCTCACCTGTGGACCGGGCATGACGGCAAGCCGACGCACTTCGAGACGCTCGCCCACACCGCACTGCTGCGGCAGGCGGTTGGCTGAGAGGCCCGTGGCGCGGATGTGCGATCGTCCGCGGCGCAGTCACATCGGCATGAGCGAGCGGACCTGCCGATGAGCGAATGGGTCCGCCTAGTATCGGGCCGCATGCAGCGGATCCTGGTGGTGGGGATGTCCGGTGCTGGCAAGACGACCGCCGCCCGGCGCATCTCGGTCGTTCTTGATCTGCCGTTCTATGAGATGGATGCGTTGGCTATTGGCCCAGCGTGGTCCACGCCGATCGCCTTTGTTCACGATGTTTCTGTGATCGTGGCCCAACCATGTTGGATATTCGACTCGTGGGGCTACGTGGAGGTCCGCGACGCCATGTGGGCTGCTGCCGACACTGTTGTCTGGCTCGACTACTCGCGGCGCGTTGTGCTTCCGAGGTTGTTTCGACGTTCCATACGTCGCAGTTCCTCCGGGGAACGCATCTTTGGCGGCAACGTCGAGACCTGGCGAAGTTGGCTCTCGCCCGGTCATCCGTTCTGGCACGCGGTGAGGAGCTTCGGTGGGCGTCGCGCCTACCTCGCCGCGCGCACCCGAACTGAGCCCGGCATCGAACTCGTGCGACTCAGGAAACCGCTCGAGTTCGACCGATGGCTTGCAGGGTTGTGAGCGTCAGGGCGTGAGTGAAAAGCCGTTGGCTCGTCTGCGCTCTCCGCGCGCGCTCATGACCGCTGTCCGCGCTCGGATCTGCCGATGTCCCATGCGACTCGTCACGGGCTTCCGCGGACCGTCCGAATGGCGTGGGCGTGTTCCGCCGGCGACTTACTGATCTCGTGCCCCATGTGCGCGGTAGTCGGTCCGAACTCAATCGAGCTGGTGGTGTGAACAAGGTGGTCCTGACGCCTTCCTCACCCCAGCTCCTCCATCACGACTCCACGTAGCGCAAGACGGCGAGCACGCGCCGATGGTCGGTGTCCGAGGGCGCCAGGCCGAGCTTGCTGAAGATGTTGGCGACGTGCTTCTCGACCGCCCGCTCGGAGATCACCAGGATGCCGGCGATGGCGCCGTTGGTCCTGCCCTCGGCCATCAGCGACAGCACCTCGCGCTCTCTCGGGGTCAGGGTGTCGAGGTCCCCCGCGTGCCGGGTCGCGCCGAGGACCTGCGCGACGACCTCTGGGTCGAGGGCAGTGCCGCCGGATGCCACCCGCTCCAGCGCGTCGACGAACTCGCCGACGTCGCCGACGCGGTCCTTGAGCAGGTAGCCGATGCCTGCGGCACCGCGGCCGGAAGCCGCTGCGAGCAGCTCGGCGGCGTGGCGGGTCTCGATGTACTGCGAGAAGACGAGTACGCCGGTGCCCGGGTGCTCGCGGCGGATGGAGATGGCCGCCCGGATGCCCTCGTCGGTGTAGTCCGGAGGCATGCGCACGTCCACGACGGCGGCGTCCGGCGCGTGCTCGAGAACGGCCGCGAGCAGAGCCTCGGCATCGCCCACCGCGGCGACGGTCTCGTGCCCCCGGTCGGCCAGGATCTCGACCAGACCCGCCCGGATGACGGCGGAGTCTTCGGCGATCACGATCCGCACGAGGCTCCTCCTGTCACGTCGAATGGTGTCAGACGCGAGACGGCAGTACGACGGTGACCAGCGTGGGACCACCGGCCGGGCTCTCGACCTGAAGCGTGCCATCAACGGCCCCGACCCGCTCCGCCAGGCCGGCCAGGCCGCCACCCGGTTCGAGCCGGGCGCCGCCGCTGCCGTCGTCGCCGACGCGCATCGTCAGGAGACTCTGCCGGTAGAGCACCTCCACCTTGGCCCGCTGGGCGCCGCTGTGCTTCGCCACGTTCGTGAGCAGCTCGGCGGCACAGAAGTAGGCGATCGTCTCGATCGCGGGGGACGGACGCTCGGGAAGGTCGACCACCAGGTCGACCGGCACGCCGCTGCGTGGCGCAAGCGCGGAGAGCGCGGCGCCCAGCCCCTCGTCCAGGACCACGGGATGGATGCCCCGGGCCAGGTCGCGCAGCTCGGTGATCGCCTCCATCGCTCCGCGGTGTGCGGCGTCGACGAGCTCTAGGGTCCGGTCGAGGTCGACGCTCTCGTGGTTGGCGATCGAGGTGCTCAGATGGTCGCGGGCGAGTCCGAGCTTCATCACCACGGCGACCAGGCGAGCCTGCGCTCCGTCGTGCAGGTCCTGCTCGATACGACGCAGCCGCGCCGCCGCGTCGTCGACCACGACCGCCCGGGACCGTTGCAGCTCGCGCACCCGCTCGACGTTCCTCGGAGCCTCCCGGAGCAGGTTCCAGCGCGGGACCAGATAGGCGAGCGAGCCGTTCAGCGCAGCTGGCAGGACGAAGAACACGCCCCACCAGTGACCCAGCGCCAACAGCACCACCGTGGCGACCACGAAGCAGGATGCGACGACCCACCTCGTGATCGCCACGCCGGTCACGTGACGGGCCCCGAAGGCCGTGACGATGCCTTTGGTGGCCGGTGGTTCCGCGTTCGTCATGTCAGACCTACGCCGACATCCCGGTCGTCCTCGAGGAGTCCGGACGCGGGTTCCAGTGTGGGACCAGGTAGGCGAGCGAGCCGTTCAGCGCAGCTGGCAGGACGAAGAACACGCCCCACCAGTGACCCAGCGCCAACAGCACCACCGTGGCGACCACGAAGCAGATCGCCACCACACCACGCGTGATCGCCACGCCTTTCACATGACGGGCCCCGAACGCCGTGAAGATGCCCTTCGTCTGGTTGTACATCAGCCTGCCTCCCTCTCATCCTCGGTGACGACCACCCTGGTCGCCCAACGATTCGAGGTTCGCACCGAAGCAGCGCGTGATCGACCGTGCAGGCACCCGAATCCGAGGTACGGCCAGCACGCACGCTCATGCCGCTGATCGAGGGGACATGCCGATGAGCGGACGCGGAGGACGGCATCTAGAGCTGGGCCGGACAGCCGTTATCCGGACTGGTGCAGTGGGCGATGACGCTCTTACGATGAGCAAGATTGCGTCTGGTGGGATCGCGTATGGGTCTTGGTGGATGGCGCCGCGCGCGCGCCGCTCGGAAGGCTCGGTGGCGCGCGCTGCAGCCCACTCGCGGGGATGTGGCGCGACAGACACTGCTTCAGACTTCGGACCTTGTGGTCGCGGGAATCGTGGCCTTTTCGTCCCTTGCCCATGGGCAGAAGTGGACGGCGATTGTTTTCGCCGCGCTTGCCTTGTACGCCGGGATCGGCCTGATCTGGACTACGTCTCTACTTCTCAGGCATAGGCATCCGGTGCAGGTTAAGGAGCGCGCCGTCTGCAATGAATGTGGCCAGGAACCGATGTGCGGTGAGCGGTGAGGACTTGTCTCAGCTCGAGCCGAAGAGCGCGGCGATGAGCACGCCCAGCGCAGCTCCGAGGCCAGCACGCAGGTCGCCGACACTCCGTCGAGGACTCGAGATCGAGGGTGGCGGTTCACCTCGAGAGAGGGCCGCACGGCAAAGAAGCCGGTGGGCAACTTTGTCGGCACGCGACAGCTTGCCAAGCCATGCCGCCCAATTGGGCCGCTGAAGAGTTCCCGCAACGACAGAGCCTCCCACTGCGAACATCAGCTCGGTGCCGAAGTACCCAGGTCGAGCACCGACCAAGTCCCTCAGGGGTCTTCTGAGTGTGCGAAACCACTTCACGACCACGATCTCAGAGTCGGCGATGACCACCCGAGGTCGAAGCACGCAGATCCACACGAGGAACGGTGGAGCGACACAGACCAACCACCACCACGCGGGCGCGTCGCCTCCCAGCGCGACCCAGGCGACGAAGGCCGACGATCCCATTGCCAAGAGAACGGACAGGCCAGCCGACGACCAATGATGGTGCCAAACGGTGTCCCCGAAGAACGGCACCCTGGTCACGGGTCCATCATTCCAGCCGGTGGGCGAGCAACCCGGAGAATGCAGTTTCCGCCTGTCCGGATCTGCCGCGACCTGCCGAGAGTAGGCCGCTCGTTCCTTGACGCCGCGATCCGTACGTCCGCAGGCGCGTCCTGCCGCCACGAACGACGCCCGCCCTGTCCTGTGTGCCTACTCCGAGCCCGTCGTCGAGGCGAGGAGTCGGCGCGCCCGGCGACCGAGGTCGTGCAGGTCCACCTTTCCTGCGTCAGCGGCGGAGGCCAGGCGGGAGGCGAGGTCGAGGGCCTCCTCGATCTCCGGCCCTGCGATGGCGACCTCCTGGCCCATGTCTCGCAGGATCGTGGTCTCCGTGCGCGAGGCGATCAAGGGGTCGCTGACTCCGTCGATCCAGACGCGGGTGCGGCGACCGTCGCCGCGCTCCTCGCCGGTGATGCGCTCGAGCGCGTAGATGCGGTCCGCACGCGCGAACTTGCCGAAGCCCAAGGCCACCATGCGCGAGTCCGACGTCACGCCACCAGTCTGGCACCACCGACCGACAACGCCTCCGGGCCAGCGCCGCGATCGCGGTACGGTGACCAGCCTCGTCACCTGTCGACAGGCCAGTGCGACAACACGAGTCGAGCAAGGGAGCCGCTGGTGTTCGGACGGGACTGGGACAAGGCCGAGGCGACCATCGTCGATCGCACCTCGAAGTTCACGGCTGACGGTTCGGTCGTCGTCCACACGTTCCTCGCCGACGTACGACTGACGTCGGGAGAGACCTTTCGTGCCACCATCCACGAGCCGACGATCGCGACGGACTTCTGGGCGCCGAGCATCCGCGACGTCGTGTCGGTGCTCGTCAGGCCGAAGGATCGCAAGGTCAAGTTCGACAAGGACGACGAGCGACTGAGCGTGAAGGCCTACGAGGCCGGGCGGAAGGCGGCCTTCGAGGCGGCAGCGCAGCAGCCGGCGCTCACCCAGCCTGCGTCGGCTGCTGCGCCGACTGCCTCGCCCGAGCTGCCGGAGGCGATCGCCGCCAAGCTCGCCCAGCTCGGCTTCCCCAGTGGTACGCCGATGAACGTCGTCTCCGCCGACTCGCCCGCCGGGCAGGCCGCCCTCTCGGCGTTGAACCACACCGCCCATCCCGTGCAGACACCGGAGGCGCGCCTGCTCCAGCTGCAGTCCCTGCACGAGCGAGGGCTGCTCACCGACGCGGAGTACGCCGAGCAGCGCCACCGCATCCTCGACGAGCTCTGAGGATCGACGACGGGCCGTGCGCCATCAGTGCTGACCGAGCGCCACGCTGATGCCTGCGGGCGGGCGATCAACGTCCCGGCACAGATGCCGGCGACCGAGGCGGCGGTACGGCGACGGTCTCGTCGCCGTACCGGTGTGGCCGGACTACGGGCTCAGTGCATGACGACGGGGGTGACGCCCTCGTCGTCGAGCAGATGGGTCTCCTCGCGCTTGCGCGGCAGCATCAGCGCCGGGATCACGGTCAGCAGCACCATCACCCACGCCACCCAGTAGGTGTCGGCGAACGCGCTGGCGGCGTCCTCCAGACCCTTCGCGATCGCGGCGGCCGGGATCTTGTCGGCCAGGGAGGGGATGTGCAGGGTGGCGATGGCCGGGCCGGCGAGCTTGGAGGCCTGGAGGTGGTTGGTCAGCAGCACGGACATGATCGCGACACCACACGAGCTGGCGATCTGCTGGGTGATGTTCAACAGCGTCGAGCCGCGGGCGACCTCGTGGGCCCGGAGGGTCTTCAGCGCCGAGGTGAACAGCGGCATCATCGTCGCGCCCATCCCGAGACCCATCACGAACAGCTCGGCGATGATGACGGGGTACGGCGTGGTGGCGGTGAGCTGGGTCAGCCCGAACATCCCGATCAGGATGCCGACGAGGCCGAACGGCACGATCTGACCGATCGGCCTCTTGTCCACCTGGGATCCGGCGATGGGCATGGTGATCATCGCGCCGATGCCCTGAGGGGCCACGAGCAGGCCGGCCTGCAACGTCGACTCCCCGCGCACCTCCTGGAAGTACGTCGGCACGAGCAGCAGCCCGCCGAAGAACGCTGCGGCGAACAGGAACATCGTGATGATCGAGATCGTGAGGTTGCGGTTCTTGAACAGCCTCAGGTCCAGCAGCGGGTGCTCGGGGCGGAACGAGTGGAAGACGAAGAGCACCATCAGCACGAGGCCGATCAGCATCGAGACCCAGACGCGCGGGGCGGTGGCGGTGCCCTCGGAGGGGATCGAGGACACCCCGAACAGGAACAGCGCCAGGCCGGGCGACATCAGCGCCATGCCCAGGAAGTCGAAGGACTCCGATGGCTCGGGCCTGTCGCGCGGCAGCACCCGCCAGGCGTAGACGATCGCGACAACGCCGATCGGGGCGTTGACCAGGAAGATCCAGTGCCAGCTCGCCACCTGGATCAGCCAGCCGCCGATGATCGGGCCGAGGATCGGGCCGAGCAGCATCGGGACGCCGAGGATCGCCATCAACCGGCCGATCCGGTGCGGCCCGGCCGCGCGGGTCATGATCGTCATGCCCAGCGGCATCAGCATGCCGCCGCCGAGGCCCTGGAGGACCCGGAAGCCGATCAGCGCGGCGATGCTCCATGCCGCCGCGCACAGCACCGAGCCCATGACGAACAGCGCGATGGCGGTCATGTAGAGCCGCTTGGTGCCGAACCGGTCGGCCGCCCAGCCGGTCATCGGGATCACCGTGGCGAGGGCGAGGGTGTAGGCCGTGACCGACCACGCGACGGTCGAGTACGCGATCGGGTGACCGACGGTGCCGAACACGGTCTGGAAGGTCGGCAGCGCGACGTTGACGACGGTGATGTCGAGGATCGACATGATCGCGCCGATCACGACCACACCGGCGATCTTCAGCACCGCTCCATCGATGTGGTCGGGCAGCTCAGGTTGGTCGACCACGGTCTCAGACGCCACGGCATTGCTCCTTCGAACGCGACTTCGACCAGTCTAGGCGCGGGGTCCGACAGCGGAGGGCGAGCCCGCGCCGCCGCCGGCAGTGCGTCCCGGCGGCGGATCGCACACGCTCTAGTCCACTCGGCGGTTCACGAGACCCGGACGTCCCCGGCGGGTGATAGTTCGTCGTGCGGCACGGTGTCGTCCACCTCTTGGGAGCCGGATGTTCAAGGTCTCGACAGTTCTCGCAGGCGTGCTCGCCCTCTTGCTGGCGGTGGGACTGGGTCCCCTCGGGGCGGCGGATGCCCGGAGCGGACGCGCCGCCCCGGTGGGCAGCGACCCGTTCGTCTCCGGCTACGGCTACCGCGGTGACTTCCCGGACCCCTCGGTGCTGCGCGTGGGCAACACCTGGTTCGCCTACTCCACGACGGTGGGCGGGCTCAACCTGCCCGTGCTGCGGTCGACCGACCTGGTGCACTGGCAGGCGCTCGGCGAGGGGCTGACCAAGCCCGCGCCGTGGGCGGTCAAGCACCGGCGCAACGGCTACGCCCGCGCGACCACGTGGGCACCGAACGTCGTACGCATCGGGCGCCTGTTCGTGCACTACTACGCCACCCACCTGCGCGGGACGAAGCACAAGATGTGCATCTCGACCTCGCGCTCGAGGTTCCCGGGCCGAGGCTTCGTCGACAGGCGCAAGCGCCCGCTGATCTGTCCGCCGAACCGCGGTGCGATCGACCCGTCCTTCTTCCAGGCACCCGGCGGCGGTCAGCGCTTCCTGGTCTGGAAGAGCGAGCAGACGAAGTGGACCAAGGCGCAGCTCTGGATCACGCCGCTGTCGGTCGACGGGATGCACCTGGTCGGCCCCAGCCGGTTCCTGCTCCAGGTGCAGGAGCCGTGGGAGTGGAAGGTCATCGAGAACCCGTCGATGATCGGCTACCGCGGTCGCTGGTACCTCTTCTACTCCGGCGGCTCCTACGCCAACAACGGCTACGCGACGGGCTACGCGATCTGCAGGTCGTACGTCGGCCCGTGCACCCGCGCCTCGACAGCGCCGCTGCTCGCGTCCGGCGGTCGGGTCTCCGGCCCGGGTGGCGCGATGGCCTTCTACGACTCGGCGAAGCAGCTGCGCCTGGCCTACGCGGCCTGGGACTACGGGCACTTCGGCTACCCCCGCAGCGCGAAGTGCCGGACCCAGCCGGGCGGCTGCCCGCAACGGCGGTTGCACATCGCCACGCTGGGCCCCAGCACGGATCCCACGGCGGCGCCGGGAACGCTGGTGGTGACCAACCGTGGGTAGGCGGGTGCTCGCGGGGCTCGCCGCGCTCGTGGTCGGTGCCGTCCTGGTCCTCGATGCCACCTCGGCCCAGGCGGGTCCGCAGCGTCCGGCTCCTGTCGGCAGTGACCCGGTCGTGGCCGGGAAGCCGTACCACGGTGACTTCCCGGACCCCACGGTCTGGCGCGTCGGCACGCGGTTCTACGCGGCCTCCACCACCATCGCGGCACTCAACCTGCCGGTCACCACCTCGACCGACCTGCGCACCTGGACAGCCCCGCCGCCCCGCGATCCCAACCACCCGCAGCCCTATGACGCGATGCCCTCGCCGGCGCGATGGACCGCGAAGCACACGACACGGAGCGGTCGGACGTGGGCGGCGACCTGGGCACCCTCGGTCGCCCAGATCACCATCCGCCGGCCACGGGCCACGTTCTGGGCGGCGGCGTACGCCGTGCCTCGGGCCGACGGCAAGCGCTGCATCTCCGTCGCGCGCAGCCGCTCGCCGATCGGTCCCTTCGTCGACCCGAGCGCCGCACCGCTGGCCTGCGGCAGCTACGGCGCGATCGACCCGCAGATCTTCGTCGACCGCACCGGGCTGTGGCTGCTCCTCAAGGTCGAGGGCAACCCGGACCGGATCTGGGTACGCCGGCTCAACGGCGCCGTCTCGGCCTTCGCGCCCGGCAGCGCCTACCACCCGCTGCTCGCCCCGAAGCTGACGTGGGAGGGCAAGGTCGTGGAGAACCCGGCGATGATCCGCTTCCACCGCAAGCTCTACCTCTTCTACTCCGCCAACGGGTTCGGCTCGACCCGCTACGCGACCGGCTACGCGACCTGCCGCATGGTGGTCGGGCCCTGCAAGCGGAGGGGTCGGCTGCTCGCGAGCGGGCCCTACTTCGCCGGCCCGGGTGGGGCGATGGCCTTCCTCGACACGGTGGGCCACCTCCGGCTCGCGTACCACGCCTGGCAACCCGGCAACGTGGGCTACCCGGCCACCGACGCCTGTCTCACCTCCACCGCCGGCTGCGCCCAGCGCCGGATGCACGTCGCCACCCTGATCCGCAAGAAGAAGGGCCGGCTGGCCGTCTACCGGTACTGGTGAGCGGCTCGTCCCACTGGTCAACAGGATTCACCGGCCCACCAGTGAATCTTGCCGAAGTGCGCGAAGTTTCGCGCGCATCCGCAAGTTTCACCGGCCAACCAGTGAAACCGCGGGCATCGTTACGCTGCCCACGTGACCACCCGCACCCCCCACGACGCCACCGTCGTCGCGCGCGAGGCGATCACCGAGCACCTGGTGCGGTTGGTGCTCGAGGTCCCGGAGGGGCTCGTCTCGACCGGGGTGCCCGACGAGTGGCTGGCGCTGACCGTGCCGGGACAGTTCCAGACCCGCTACTACACGGTGCGCTCGCTGTCCGAGGGGAGGCTGACCCTCGACGTGGTGCTCCACGACGAGGGCCTGGTCACGACCTGGGCCCAGACCGAGTGCGTCGGTGACGTCGTGGGGCTGGGCGATCCGAAGGGATCCTTCGCGCTGCCGCCGGACGCCACCTGGGTGGTGCTCGCCGGCGACCTGACCGCCTTGCCCGCGATGGCGCGGATAGTGGAGACCGTGGACCTGCCCGTGACCGTGCACGCCGAGGTGCCAGACGGCGCCATGCCCGACTACCTGCCCGGCGACGACGTGCGCTGGCACGACGTCGCGCCGGGGGAGAGCAGCCTCGCCGAGATCGTGCGCGGTCATGACTGGCCCGCCGGTCCGGGGTACTTCTGGCTGGCCGGCGAGTCGGCCCAGATGCGCGACGTACGACGCCACGTGCGCCACGACCTCGGCTGGGACAACAAGCACCACGAGGCGATGGGCTACTGGTCGGGCAACCGCGGACGTGCGGCGCGGAAGGTCGACCCGGGCCCGATCTACGCGCGCGGCAAGGCGCAGGGCAAGTCCGACGAGGAGATCTGGGCCGACTACGACAGGGCGCGGCAGTGACCGACGAGACGCCTCAGCACCGCTCCGGATTCGCCTGCTTCGTCGGCCGTCCTAACGCCGGCAAGTCCACGCTGACCAACGCGATCGTCGGCACCAAGGTCGCGATCACCTCCTCGCGCCCGCAGACGACCCGGACCGTCGTACGCGGCATCGTGCACCGCCCCGACGCCCAGCTGGTCCTCGTCGACACCCCCGGCCTGCACAAACCGCGCACTCTGCTGGGCGAGCGGCTCAACGACCTCGTGCACGCCACCTGGTCGGAGGTCGACGTCGTCGCCGTCTGCTTCCCGGCCGACCAGAAGCCTGGCCCCGGTGACCGTTTCCTGGTCAATGAGCTGGCCAAGGTGCGGCGTACGACGAAGTTCGCGGTCGCCACCAAGACCGACCTGGTCACCAACGAGGCGCTTGGCGAGCACCTCCTCGCCATCGACCGGCTCGGCCGCGAGACCGGGACCGAGTGGGCCGAGATCGTGCCGGTCTCGGCGAAGGACGGCCACCAGGTCGGGCTGCTCACCGACCTGCTGATCGCCCAGATGCCTGAGGGCCCGGCGCTGTACCCCGACGGTGACCTCACCGACGCGCCCGAGGAGGCCATCGTCGCCGAGCTCATCCGGGAGGCCGCGCTCGAGGGTGTGCGCGATGAGCTGCCCCACTCGATCGCCGTCGTGGTCGAGGAGATGGGGATGCGCGAGGGCCGGCCGGAGGGCAAGCCGTTGCTCGACGTGCACGCCAACCTCTTCGTCGAGCGGTCGAGCCAGAAGGGCATCGTGATCGGCCACCAGGGTGCCCGCCTGCGCGAGGTCGGCACCGCCGCCCGCGAGCAGATCCAGGCGCTTCTCGGCACCCCGGTCTACCTCGACCTGCACGTGAAGATCGCCAAGGACTGGCAACGCGACCCCAAGCAGCTGCGCAGGTTGGGCTTCTGAGGGCCCCTTCGAGACGGGACTTCGTCGCTCCTCAGGGACCCGGTCTGGCTCGCCAGAGGTCGCGGAGCAGGGAGACCTCGGCCAGGTGGTGGATCAGCTCGAGGTTGTTGCCCCAGACCACCCTGCCGAAGGTCTCCTCGGAGTCGGAGCCGTAGGGGTACTGCGAGAGGCCGACCACGTCGAGCCGGTCGTCGTCGAGCTCGGCGATGCTGGCGCGCCACCGGTCCACCGCGACCCGGAGACCCTCGACCGCGACGGCTCCCGAGGGAGAGAAGTCGACCAGCTCCTTGGGCTCACGGCGCTGGCCGAAGGTCCACTCCCAGGTGCCGGCGAAGTTGCCGATCAGGTGGTTGAGCCGCCAGGCGATCGTGGTCACGGGGGAGACGTCCCGCTCGAGCGGACCAGTGTGGGCGAGCACCTCCTCGACCCGCGCGACGGTGACCGACCAGTTGCCGGCGATCTGCTCGAGCGACTGGCCCTGGTCGCGCTCGCGGTGCACCTGCGGGTACTCGCTGTTCGGGATGTCGGCCGCACCGCTGTCGATGACCCAGTCCCCGGGTCCGTAGGCGCGCTCGGTGGTCGCCTGGCCCCGCGGCCGGATCGACCAGCAGCCGGGTACCGGCTCCCAGAGGTACTCCTCGTCGGCCAGTGACGCGAGCCGCACCTCGGCCATCTCGCGTGTCAGGTCCAGCTGGTCGAGGAGGAGCCCCAGCCGGTCGATCCGTCGTACGCCCTCTGCCATGTCGGCCACGCAACCATCCGGCGCCCGCAGAAGCGAGCGATTTCACGAGTGTCGACACGCGCTGACAAATGTCATGACAGGTTCGTGACGGGTGATCCCTGGCGCGGCCATCGCGCTCGACCATGCTGGGGGCATGACGACAGACAGCGCTCCGGCCGTGCGGCTGGAGGGAGTCACCAAGGACTTCGGGTCCGTGCACGCGGTCCGGGGCATCGACCTCGAGATCCAGCCGGGCGAGATGGTGGCGTTCCTCGGACCCAACGGCGCCGGCAAGACCACGACCATCGACATGATCCTCGGACTGTCACAGCCCACCTCGGGAACGGCCGAGGTGCTCGGTATGCCGCCGAGGCAGGCGATTGCGCGCGGACTCGTCGCTGCCGTCATGCAGACGGGTGGGTTGCTGAAGGACCTGACCGTCCGCGAGACCGTGCGCTACACCGCCAGCCTCTTCGCCCACACCAAGCCCGTCGAGGCCGTGCTGGAGAGCGCCGGCATCGACGACATCGCCGACCGCAAGGTGGCCAAGTGCTCCGGCGGCGAGCAGCAGCGGCTCCGCTTCGCCATGGCGCTGCTCTCCGACCCGGCGTTGCTGCTCCTCGACGAGCCGACCACCGGCATGGACGTCGAAGGACGGCGCTCCTTCTGGTCCGCCATCCGCCAGGACGCCCAGCACGGGCGAGCGGTGCTGTTCGCCACCCACTACCTCGAGGAGGCGGACCAGTACGCCGACCGGATCGTCCTGATCAGCCACGGCTTGGTGGTGGCGGACGGGACCGGAAGCGAGATCAAGTCGCTCGCCAGCGGCCGCGTCGTCCGTGCCACCCTGCGTGACGCCGACACCGACGCGCTGTCGTCGCTGGGTGGCGTCGACAACGTCGAGGTACGCGGGGACCAGGTGTACGTCCACGCCAAGGACAGCGACACGGTTGCTCGGTACCTCCTCAACGAGACCTCGGCGCGCGACCTCGAGATCGTCGCCAAGGGTCTCGAGGACGCCTTCCTCAGCCTGACCGGTCGAGCCGCCGAGACCATCGACACCGAAGGAGCACTCCGATGAGCGCCACGACCATCGACCCCACCCTGCGCAAGGTTCCGCCCATGGGCGGCTTCAACCTGACCATGCTCGGCATCGAGCTCCGGCGGATGGCTCGCAACCGGCGGACGGTGTTCTTCACGCTGGTCATGCCCGTGCTGCTGTACCTGATCATCGGCACGAACACCGCGTACAGCAACCAGCGAGAGGGATCCGGCAACGTCTCTGCCTACATCCTGATCAGCATGGCCGCGTACGGCGCCGTGCTGGCCTCCACGAGCGGTGGCGCGATGGTGGCGACCGAGCGGGCCCAGGGCTGGTCGCGGCAGCTGCGGTTGACCCCGCTCGCTCCGCTCGCCTACATCGTCACCAAGGCGTTCGTGGCGCTCGCCCTGGGTCTGATGTCCGTCGTCGCCGTCTTCGTCGTGGGGTCTCTGACCGGCAAGGCCGAGATGCCCTTCCACGTCTGGCTCACCGCGGGGTTCATCGCCTGGCTCGGGTCCATCGTCTTCGCTGCCTTCGGGCTGTTCATGGGCTACTTGCTCCCGAGCGAGAACGTCATGCAGGTCCTGGGTCCGATCATGGCTGGCCTGGCCGCCCTGGGCGGGCTGTGGTTCCCCATCCCCGCTCACTCCGTCATGGGCCACATCTCCGCAGCGACCCCGATCTACGGCCTGGCCCAGATGGCGCGCTGGCCGCTGTACGGCGGTGCACCCCACCTGGTGTGGATCATCAACCTGGTCGGCTGGTTGGCGATCTTCGTGCTCGGCGCCGCGTGGCGGATGAGCAAGGACACCGCGCGGGTCTGAGCGCGCTACTACCGTGAGGATCATGTCCAGGGAGTCGTTGACCGTGAGCGGCTGGGGCGGCGAGGGTGACCGCCCCGGTCGCTTCGGCCTGATCTTCATCGGCATCTGGACGCTGTTCCTGCTGCAGCCGCTGTCGACCGGCTGGGACCGGCGCGACACGGTCGCCGGCTGGGTCGGCATCGTCGGCACGCTGGTCTTCGCCGCGGTGTACCTGACGATCTTCGCCCGTCGCCGGATCCAGCTGCGCGGCGGCGCACCGCACTCCGAGCTGGTGCCCGGACTGCTCGCGATCGGCCTGGCGGCGGGGATCGCGCTGGTGGTCTGCCTGGCGCTCGGCCAGTCCGGCACCGCCACCGCGGTGTACCTGTGCGTGCTGTGCGCGATGACCCTGCCGAGGTACTGGGCACTGCCGGCGGCGCTGCTCGTGGCCCTGGTCTTCTACGGCGCCGGGTTCGTGGTGCCCGGGTGGACGCCCGACCCCGGGCTGCTGCTGAGCATGCTGGCCGCGACGATCGCGGTCTGGGGTGTGCAGCAGCTGCTGATCCGCAACACCCAGCTGGTCGCCGCGGAGAAGGAGAACAAGCGCCTGGCGGTCTCGGAGGAGCGCAACCGGCTCGCCCGCGACCTGCACGACATCCTCGGCCACTCGCTGACCGTGATCACGGTCAAGGCCGAGCTGGCCAACAAGCTGATGGACGTCGACCCGGCTCGTGCCCGCACCGAGCTCGCCGACCTCGAGCGGCTCTCCCGCGATGCGCTGTCCGACGTACGACGTGCCGTGGAGGGCTACCGCGAGCTGAGCCTGCCGGGCGAGCTGGCGCGTGCCCGGATGGCGCTCGAGGCCGCCGAGATCGACGCCGACCTGCCCAACTCGACCGACGAGGTGCCCTCGGACAAGCGCGAGCTGTTCGCGTGGACGATCCGCGAGGGCGTCACCAACGTGATCCGGCACTCCCACGCCACTCGGTGCACCGTGGTGCTGCACCCTGACCGTGTCGAGATCCGCGACAACGGCGCCGGCGCGAGCAAAGGCGGCGGCACCGCATCGGGAGGCCACGGGCTCACCGGTCTCCGCGAGCGCGCCGGTGCGCTCGGCGCCGATGTCGTCACCACGACGCTGGAGCCCGGCTTCTCGCTGGCGGTCGTGACATGAACGACCCGATCCGGATCCTGCTCGCCGACGACCAGGCACTGGTCCGCGGTGCGTTGTCGGCACTGCTCGGGCTCGAGCCTGACATCGAGGTCGTGGCCGAGGTGGGTTCGGGCGACCTGGTCCTCGACGCGGTCCGGGAGCACAAGCCCGACGTCGCGCTGCTCGACGTCGAGATGCCCGGGATCGACGGGATCACTGCCGCGGCCGCCGTACGAGCCGAGTGCCCGCAGACGAGGGTGCTGATCGTGACCACGTTCGGGCGCCCCGGCTTCCTGCACCGCGCGATGAAGTCCGGCGCGAGCGGGTTCGTGGTCAAGGACACCCCGGCCGCCCAGCTCGCGGATGCCGTCCGCCGGGTGCACGCCGGCCTGCGCGTCGTCGACCCGTCGCTGGCCACCGACAGCCTCGTGGCCGGAGAGTCGCCCCTGACCCCGCGCGAGACCGACGTGCTGCGCGCCGCCCGTGACGGCTCGTCGGTGGCCGTGATCGCGGGACGGTTGTTCCTGTCCGCGGGGACCGTGCGCAACCACCTCTCCAGCGCGATCGGCAAGACCGGCGCCGCCAATCGCGCCGAGGCGGTCCTGGTCGCCGAGGGGAACGGCTGGCTGTAGCGGAGGTCGGCCGCCCACCGACCGTCCCCGTGGCCCACTACCGTGGCGGCGTGGGGTGGGAGGAGCTGTACGACGACGCCGACCGTGAGCGTGTCGTCGACGAGCCGGCCAAGCGGGTCGACGCGCCCGAGCGCACGCCGTTCGAGCGCGACCGTGCACGAGTCGTCCACTCGGCGTCGCTGCGCCGGCTGGCCGCGAAGACCCAGGTGCTCGGCCCGCAGGCCGACGACTTCGTCCGCAACAGGCTGACCCACAGCCTGGAGGTGGCGCAGGTCGCCCGCGACCTCGCCCGGCCGCTGGGTTGTCACCCGGACCTGGCCGAGACGGCGGCCCTCGCCCACGACGTCGGGCACCCGCCCTTCGGCCACAACGGCGAGATGGCCCTCGACGCGCTGGGTGCGGGGGCCGGGGGGTTCGAGGGCAATGCCCAGACGCTGCGGATCCTGACCCGGTTGGAGGCCAAGACGTCCGACGCAGACGGTCGCTCGGTGGGCCTCAACCTCACTCGCGCCACCTTGGACGCCTGCACCAAGTACCCCTGGCTCCGAGCCGGATCGATCGACGGCAAGTTCGGGGTGTACGCCGACGACCTGCCGGTGTTCACCTGGCTGCGCGTCGGGGTCGAGGGCCCGCGCCGCTGCGTCGAGGCGCAGGTGATGGATCTCGCCGACGACGTGGCCTACTCCGTGCACGACCTCGAGGACGGCATCGTCGGCGGTCGCATCCACCTGGGTCTGCTCGACGAGGCCGACGAGCGGGCTGCCGTGTGGGGGACCGTGCGCGACTGGTACCTGCCCGACGCCGACGACTCCCTCCTCGACGCGGCGCACGCACGGCTCGGATCGCTCGCCTCGTGGCCCCGGTCGCCGTACGACGGGAGCAGGCGCGGCCTGGCGGCGTTGAAGAACCTCACCAGCGACCTGATCGGCGTCTTCTGCGGGCAGGTGCACCAGGCGACCAGGGCGGCCCACGGCGACGGGCCGCTGGTGCGGCACCGGGCCGACGTGGTGGTGCCCGCGGAGACGGCCACCGAGATCGCGGTGCTCAAGGGCATCGCCGCCCACTACGTGATGCGCGCCGAGGACCGCGTCGCCCTGATGGAGCGCCAGCGCACCCTGCTCGCGGAGCTGTTCGGAGTGCTCGCGAAGCGGGGGAGCGACGCCCTCGACCCCGCCTTCCGGGTCGACTTCGACGAGGCCGTCGACGACCACGCTCGCACCCGCGTGCTGCTCGACCAGGTCGCCAGCCTCACCGACGCCTCTGCGCTGGCCTGGCACCGGCGGCTGGTCGACTCGTGACCGATGAGTTGCCGGCCTGCGCCGGGTCGGTACCGGCATGACCACCGGCACCGTGTCCCCGCAGTACGGCAACCCCTCCGCGGCGGCGCCGCCCTGGGAGACGATCGACAGGCTGCTGACCGACGCCGCGCTCTACTGGATCGTCACGGTCCGCGGCGACGGCCGACCGCATGCTGTCCCCCTCTGCGGTGTCTGGCGCGACGGCTCGTTCTGGTTCTGCACCGGTGACGCCGAGCAGAAGATGCGCAACCTCGAGCACGATCCCCACGTGGTCATCACCGCCGGGCCGCTCGGTGCCGAGGGGTGGAACAGCGGCAAGGACATCGCCGTCGAAGGTGTGGCCGAGCCGGTCACCGACGCGGACGCGCTCACGACGCTGGCGCGGGAGTGGCGCACCAAGTACCACGACGACTGGGTCTTCGAGGTCCGTGACGGCCGCTTCTTCGAGGTCACGAACCAGGGTGACGGACAGGACGACGGCGCGATCCTCTTTCGGGTGCAGCCGAGCAAGGTGCTGGTCTTCGGCGACGAGCACGGGCAGACCACCTACCGCTTCTGAGCCCGGATCGCCCGACGGCAGAATGGGTCGGGTGAGCGAACCACTGGTCTGGCTGCCCTTCGACGTCGACGAGGTCGGCGAGGTGCCGCACACCCTGCGCTACGAGACCTACGACGGGGAGGGGGACCTCCCACCCGGTCGCGACGAGGTCGAGCTGTGGGTCACGCCGTACCGGTTCAGCTCCGCCGACGGCGAGCTGCTCGCACAGCTGCCCAACCTCAAGGTCCTCCAGACGCTGTCTGCCGGCGTGGAGCACATCGCGCCCTGGGTGCCCGAGGGGGTCACGCTCTGCAACGGCCGCGGCATCCACGACACCGCCACCGCGGAGCTCGCCGTGGCGCTGACGCTCGCCAGCCTTCGCGGGATCCCGGACTTCGTCCGCGCCCAGGACCGGGCGTCCTGGGAGCCGGTGAAGCGACCCTCCCTGGCCGACAAGCGCGTCCTCATCGTCGGCTACGGGCAGATCGGTGCCGCCATCGAGGCACGGCTGGTTCCCTTCGAGTGCTCGGTGACCCGGGTGGCACGCAGCGCCCGAGACGGCGTGCACGCGATCGCCGAGCTGCCCGACCTGCTGCCGGAGGCCGACGTGGTGGTGGTGATCGTGCCGGGCACGTCTGAGACCGCCGGCCTCTTCGACGCCGCGATGCTCGCGAAGGTCAAGGACGGCGCCCTCTTCGTCAACGTCGCCCGCGGCCCGGTCGTCGTGACCGACGCGTTGCTGGCCGAGCTGGAGAGCGGGCGGTTCAGCGCTGCGCTGGACGTCGTCGACCCCGAGCCGCTGCCCGAGGACCACCCGCTGTGGGGCGCACCCCACCTGCTGCTCGTGCCGCACGTGGGTGGCAACAGCGACGCGATGGACTCGCGCGGCCTGCGCCTGGTGCGCGAGCAGCTGCAGCGCTACGCGGCGGGAGAGCCCCTGGCCAACGTCATCTCCGGGGACTACTGACCCGCCACGACGCTAGGGCAGGTCGCCCTGGGGTCCGGTGTCCTCGCCCAGCTTGAGCCGGTCGGGGTTCAGGTCAGCGGTCGACTCGGTCGCCGAGGGCGACGAGACGGTGCTCTTCACCTTCGCGGTCGCGGACCCGGCTGCCTCGGCCACCTTGTCCTTGACCACGGGAGCCTTGTCGGCCGCGAAGTCGGCGGCCTGCTGGGCCGTCTCCTGCACGCGGGGGTTGTCCTTCACCTTGATGAAGGTGCCCTTGATCTGGTCGTAGCGCTCGCGACCGGCCTTGGCGCCGAGGACGTACCCGACGCCCACGGCTGCGAGCAATGTCAGCTTCTTCATGTCGTGCCTTCCTTGCGCTCCTCGTCGGAGCTGGTCTGTCGTGCGTTGCGACGCTCGGCGTCGCGCCGGATCTTGCGGCCCACCGCCGCGTCCTTTGCCTGTTTCTTGTGGGCCTTCTTGATACCGCGGGTGTCCCGGGCCGGGAGCTGCAGCTCCTCCTCGGCCGCGATGCCGGCCTGGAGCTGACGTCCCCGCTCGAGCTCCGCGTCGAGCTCGCCGCCGAAGAGCAGCGCCAGGTTGCTGATCCAGAGGAACAGCAGGGTGACGATCACCCCCGCCAGGGACCCGTAGGTCTTGTTGTAGCTGGAGAAGTGGGCCACGTAGAACGCGAACCCCACCGAGGCCAGCACCCAGACGGCGATGGCCACGCCGGCGCCGATCGAGATCCAGCGGAACTTGGGCTGCTGGACGTTGGGGGTGACGTAGTAGAGCAACCCGACGACCACGACCACGATCACCGCGAGGATCGGCCACTTCACGATGGACCACACCGTCACCGCGGTGCTGCCGAGGCCGATCAGGTTGCCGACCGACTGCGCGATCGGCCCGGAGACGATCAGCATCAGGAGCGCCAGCGCCGCGAGCACGACGGCCACGACGGTCAGCGCCAGCATCACGGGGCGCAGCTTCCAGAACGGTCGGCCCTCGCCGATCTCGTAGATACGGTTCATCGCCCGGCCGAACGCTCCGACGTAGCCCGACGCGGACCACAGGGCGGCCAGGATGCCGATCACCAGCGCGAGCCCCGCTCCCGGCGCATTGACCACGTCGTTGAGGTTGTTCGAGATCGTGTCGTAGACGCCCGAGGAGACCAGCGGCTTGAGGGTGTCGAGGATGGTCGAGACGGCCTTGGGCCCCTCGCCGATGACGCCGAGGATCGAGATCAGCGCGATCATCGCGGGGAACATCGCGAGCACGGCGTAGTAGGTGAGAGCGGCCGCGAGGTCTGTGCACTGGTCCTCGCTGAACTCGTGCATCGTCTTGCGCAGCACGTAGAACCAGGACCGCTTGGTCAGGTCGGTCGGTGCATCGGGCTTGCGGGGATCGTCGGGCTCCGGCATCGAGGGGGAGGTGCGTTCCTCGTCCATGGCGGTCTCGGCGCTGCTGCTCATGGTCGGCGTCGCCACCAGACCAGCAGCCCGATCAGGAGGACCGCGCCCGCTGCGGCGCCGATCACCTCGGGACGGGGCTTGCCGGCGTCGGTGGTGGCGCGATCCTTGAGGTCCTCCACCTTGGCCTTGCCCTGCGCCTTGACGTCGAGCTTGTGGGTCAGCTGGTCGACGGTCTCGGCGAGCTGGGCACGCTGGCGCTCGATGTCGGCCTCGATGTCCTCGGGGGTCCGGAACTCGGTGCCGTTGACGGACTCGGTCATGAGCGCTGTCCCTTCACCGTGGCGAGGTCTTCCTTGACGCCCTCGACGGCCATCTCCGGCGCCAGGGGGGTGGCCTGCTCGACCTGCTTCTTGCCCAGCAGGGCGAGGACGCCGGCGACGGCGAAGAGCACCACCGTGACGATCAGGGCGGCGATCCAGGCGTCCATCGCGAGGGCGAGCAGCAGGATCACCGTGGCGACGAGCGCCCCGACGCCGTACAGCGCGACGATGCCCGCGCCGCCGAACATGCCGAGGCCGAGACCGGCGCGCTTGCCCTTCTCGGTCATCTCGGCCTGGGCGAGCCGGATCTCGGAGCGGATCAGCTCGGGCACCTGAGTCGTCAGGTCGTGCACGAGGGCGCCCAGGGTGGGGTCCGGCTCGGCCGCCGGGGCGTGCTGGACGGTGGGTTCGGTCATGGGTGTCCCGTTGCCAATCCGGGAGTGTTGAAACATTCCCGGACGTCTCGGACGCCGGATCGCCCTGTCGGATCGGCGCCGTAGACTCCGCACCGTGGCGGGCCGCATCCGGGACGAGGACATCGCCGAGGTGCGCGAAAAAGCGCGCATCGACGAGGTCGTCAGCTCCTACGTCACCCTGCGCAACGCCGGTGGCGGGTCGATGAAGGGCCTGTGCCCGTTCCACGACGAGAAGTCACCGTCGTTCAACGTGACCCCTTCGCGCGGTATGTACTACTGCCTGGCTGGCGAGACCGAAGTACTCACCTACGACGGCGTCCGTCCGATCCGGGAGCTCGCAGGCGGAGTGCACACGATCTTGAGCTCTCGAGCGGACTGGGTGTCGGCGCCCTTCAAGTCCTACGGCGTGCAATCGCTCATGAAGCTCACGCTCTCGAGAAATCGGCAGGTCAAGGAGATCTTCGCGACGCCGGAGCACCGCTGGTTCGTGAGGAGCGGCAAGGACCGAAAGTCTCGTCGCGAGGTGACGACTGAGGAGCTGAAGCCGAACGATCGCTTGGCCTACACCTTTCCGCGCAACGCGGTGCGGCGTACCCGTCCATCTCCTTTCGGTGTTGCTCATGGCTTCACGTTCGGAGACGGGACGAGAGCGGCGCGCGGGTCCCGAGCCCTGATCTGCCCGCCCAAGGACGCGGCCATGCTCAAGTGGTTTCCTCACTCGCACACCTCTGAAACCAACGGAAACCTGATGGTCCACGACCTTCCTGCGTTCTTCAAGGAGGTCCCGGACCTGGAGGAGTCGCGGTCCTACCTGTACGGCTGGCTGGCTGGCTACTTCGCCGCGGACGGATGTGTGGCCGCCGACGGGACCGTGATGCTGAGCTCGGCCAGGCGCGAGAATCTGGAGTTCGTCAGGACCCTGTGCAGTCGTCTCGGAATCGCCACCTACGGGATCACCGAACAAGTACGTGCAGGTTTCGAAGGCCGCGAACCCAGCCCCCTGTACCGAGTTCACTTCGTGAATGACGACCTCGGCGAGGAATTCTTCCTGCTTCCTGACCACCAGGTCAGGTTCCACGACGCCACCAAGGGGTTCTCCCGGCTCGGGTGGACCGTCAGGTCCGTCGAGGAGACCGATCGCGTCGAAGAGGTCTTCTGTGCCGAGGTCGAGGACGGTCATGCCTTCGTCCTGGCCGACAACATCCTCACGGGGAACTGCTTCGGGTGCGGGGCCGGCGGCGACGTCATCAAGTTCGTGATGGACACCGACGGGCTGGGGTTCACCGAGACGGTGGAGCGGCTCGCGGAGAAGTACGGCGTGCAGCTGCGCTACGAGGAGGGCGGTCCGGCCCGTCCCCGCACCGGCCCCCAGCGGCCGCGGCTGGTCGAGGCGCACAAGGTCACCGAGCAGTGGTACGTCGAGCAGCTGGCCGCGCCCGACGCCCTGGCTGCCCGCCGCTTCCTCGACGAGCGGGGCTTCGACGCCGACGCGGCGGCCCACTTCGGGGTCGGCTTCTCGCCACGCGGGGGCGAGGACCTCTACCGCTACCTGAGGCAGAAGGACTTCACCGACGAGGAGCTGGTCACCAGCGGCCTCGTCGGAGCGGGCGGCCGTGGGCACTACGACCGGTTCCGCGGTCGCCTGATGTGGCCGATCCGCGACAGCAGCGGCGACACGATCGGGTTCGGGGCTCGGCGCATCTTCGACGACGACCGCATCGAGGCCAAGTACCTCAACACCCCCGAGACCCCGATCTACAAGAAGAGTCACGTGCTCTACGGGCTCGACCTCGCCAGGCGCGAGATCGCCCGGGCCAGCCAGGCGGTCATCGTGGAGGGGTACACCGACGTGATGGCCTGCCACCTCGCGGGGGTGAAGACGGCGGTGGCCACCTGCGGCACCGCTTTCGGCGACGACCACGCCCGGGTGATCCGGCGGCTGCTGCAGGACCACGACGAGTTCCGCGGCGAGGTGATCTTCACCTTCGACGGCGACGCCGCCGGCCAGAAGGCAGCCCTCCGCGCGTTCGAGGGCGACCAGATCTTCGCTGGCCAGACCTACGTCGCCGTCGAGCCGAACGGGATGGACCCGTGCGACCTGCGGCTCTCCCGCGACGACCGGGCCGAGGGGGATGCCGAGGTCCGCGAGCTGGTCGCGAGGAGGGTGCCGCTCTACCGGTTCGTGCTGGCCAACGTCGTCCAGCGCTACGACCTCGACCGTGCCGACGGGCGCATCGACGCGCTGCGCGAGGCGGCCAAGCTGGTGACCAGCATCCGCGACCGGTCGAAGGTCGACGCGTTCTCGCGCGAGCTGGCCGGCATGCTCGGCATCGAGCCCTCCGACGTACAACGGGAGGTGCGGCGGGCGGCCGCCCGGGGGACTGCGCCGGCCGGGACTCCCGCAGGCGGTTCCGGGCGCCACGACGCCGAGCTGCCCGACCCGCGCGACCCCCGTCTGATGCTGGAGCGCGAGACGCTCAAGCTCGTCGTCCAGCACCCGGGGCTGGTCGGCCGCACCACCAAGGAGGTCGACGCCGAGGACTTCACCCACGGTGCCTATCGCGCCCTGTGGGTCAGCATCGAGGCGCTCGGTGGGCCCACCGCGGCAGACGCCCACTGGGCCGCGCACCTCAGCGGTGCCCAGACCGACGAGCGGCTCCGCTCGCTGGTCAACTCGCTGGCCGTCGAGCCACTGCTCTCGGCCAAGGAGCCCGACGACGGCTACGTGAACCAGCACGTCCACCGGCTCCGCGAGCTCACGGCCCTGCGCCGCATCGCGGACCTGAAGTCGCGCCTGCAGCGGACCAACCCCGTGGAGAGCCCGACCGAGTACAACCGCATGTTCGGTGAGCTGGTCGCGCTCGAGCAGCACCGCCGCACGCTGCGGGAGTGGGCGCTGGACACCCAGTGACCCCGCGGCGGTTGAGCAGGTCGAGGCGACCGAGCGTCCCGGCCGAGGTGCTCGAACGAGCAGGACTCGCGCGGGCCGAGAAGGTGCTCGCCTTCGCCCAGGCCCACGACGGCTCCTGGGTGCTCGGCACACGGAGTGCGCTCGTGCTGGTCACGGCCGAGGCGCGCGTGACGATGCCGTGGGAGGAGGTCGAGGACGCCGCCTGGAACCTGGAGGAGGGCCGGCTGCGGGTCACCGGCGTCGGGGAGTACGGCCGGCCACGCCCGTCGTTCACCGTCGAGATGGACGAGCCGGCCCTGTTGCTCCAGCTGGTGCGCGAGAGGGTGACCGCCAGCATCGTGCTGCAACGGCGGGTGCCGGTGCGTGGTCGGCAGGGGGTCACCGTGATCGGTCGGCGCAGTCCGGCGGGCGGCCCGGTGCGCTGGATGCACGCGTACGACGCCGGGCTGGATCCCCAGGATCCGGAGGTCGTCGCGGTCGCCGACCTGGCGCTCCTGCAGGCCCAGTCCGAGGTCGGCGACGGTCCGGGGATCTCGATTTAGTCCGCCGAGCGGTCCTTGCTAGTCTTTCCCGTCGCGATCCCCGGTAGCTCAAATTGGCAGAGCGTTCGGCTGTTAACCGGAATGTTGCTGGTTCGAGTCCAGCCCGGGGAGCCATCAGTCGCCCCACCCCATCGGGAACACCTCGAACGGGGCCGCGAAGGCGACTCCGAGGCGCTGGCCGGTGGCACGGCCGAAGCCCTCGAGGAACTCCGCCGGGTCCCAG
This sequence comes from uncultured Actinomycetota bacterium, assembly GCA_963794435.1. Classification (GTDB taxonomy): domain Bacteria; phylum Actinomycetota; class Actinomycetes; order Propionibacteriales; family Nocardioidaceae; genus Marmoricola. The sequence continues at coordinate 70,062 of CAWCDX010000027.1, read as the reverse complement.
TTCTCCCAGCCCAGCCCGTCGATGTAGGCCTGGTGCGCCTTGAGCGACTCGACTCCGGCATCGAAGGTGTCGGTGGTGTCGACGGCATGCGTCGAGTCCGGGGACCCGGCCGCCCACACCGCCTTCACACCTCCCCACGGCTCGAGTCCCTCCTCGAGCTGCTCGTGGAAGATCCAGCGGTTGCCCGCGTCGCGCACCGCGTCGAGCACGGCCTTGCCCACGGCGATGTGATCGGCCTGGTTGAGGTTGCGACCGCCGAAGGTGTCGCGGAAGTTGCCGGTGATCACGATGTCGGGTCGATGTTTGCGAACCTCGGCGGCCAGGACCCGGCGCAGCTCCACGCCGTACTCCAGGACGCCGTCGGGCAGCCCCAGGAAGTCGACGACCTCGACCCCGACGATCGCGGCCGAGGCGACCTCCTCCGCCTCCCGGACCCGGCGCGACTCCTCGGGCTCCATGCCGTCGATGCCGGCCTCGCCGCTGGTGACCATCGTGTAGCCGACCCACTTGCCCTGCCCGGTCCACCGGGCCACCGCGGCGGCGGTGCCGAACTCCATGTCGTCGGGATGCGCGACGACGCACAACGCGCGCTCCCAGCTCTCGTCGACGGGCTCGAGGGGGGAGGGTGCCGGGACTTCGCTCATCTCTTGAGGTTATTGACTGGCGGGGTCGGTGCCTAGCCGGGACAGTCAGGACCGTGTCCCGCGTTGCGCACTGGTCCTCGCCCGCCTTCGAGCACGAGCTCCGGATGTGGGTCGAGGGAGCGTTGGGCCCCGCCCGGCTGGAATGCCACAAGATTCGGCCCTGGTCCGCCGTCTGGAGGGCGTACGTCGAGCAGGGCACCTTCTGGGCGAAGCAGAACTGCCCGGCCAACCGCTTCGAGGCCGCACTCGTCGAGGCGCTGGAGCGGTGGCAGCCGGAGAAGTTCGTGCCGCTGACGGCGGTCGACACCGCACGCGGGCTGATGCTGACCCCCGACCAGGGGGAGACGCTCGGCTTCGAGCGTCGCGACGTGGACCTGTGGTGCCGACTGGTGCAGGAGTGGGGGCAGGTGCAGCGCGGCCTCGTCGCGCACGCGGAAGAGCTGGTGGACCTCGGGGTGCCGGCGTTGGACGTGCGGAGCTCCGTGGAGCTGGCGCACGAGCGGGCCGACGCGTTGGCGGCTCTCCCGGCTGATGATCCCCGCAGGCTGACGAGCGAGGTCCGCACGCGGATCGAGCGCGCGTTGCCCACGCTGGCCACCTCGGTCGCGGTCGTGACCTCCCTCGACGTGCCGGACACGCTGGTCCACAACGACCTGCACGGCGGGAACCTGTTCCGCGACAACGGTCGCTTCTTCGACCTGGGTGATGCGATGGTCAGCCAGCCGATGACCGACCTCGCGGTGCCCCTCGGATCCCTGGTCGCCCTGACCAGCTGTCCGCCGGACGACCCGACGCTGTGGCGGGTGACCGACGCCTGGATCGAGATCTGGTCCGACCTACGACCAGCGAGGGAGCTGCGCGAGGCGATGCCGCACGCGATGCGCCTCGCACGGCTCGCGCGCCACGAGGCGTGGCGCCGGGCCGCCGACGGGCTCGTGGGTGAGGAGCTGGGGGAGTTCCGTGCCCTCGGAGCAGAGTGGCTGGGCGCCGTGGCGGATCCGCCGCTGCTGGTGGGGCGCTAGGACACTAGTCGCAGTTGTCGCAGAGTCCCGTGGCCGGGATCGCCATGAAGCAGTGCGGACAGATCGTCGGCTCGGGCTGGTTGACGCTGGTGCTCCGGGGCTTCATCACGATGCGCTTGGCCACCACGGGCTTCGCCGCGGCCTTCCGCGCCGGGCGTGGGCTGGATGCGCCCGCGCTGCTCGACGCCTTGGCGGCCACGCGGGCCTTGGGTGGCGCCGGCGTCAGTGTCTCGTCGACGACCACGTCGAACCCGAGGGTCTCGAGCCACTGGACGGCCGCGTCATTGCCACCGGCCGCGAACTCGTCCTTGGGCACGGTGTCGCCGGTGACGCGCAGGTAGGCGAGCCCCAGGAGGGCGCGGGCGTCGTACTCCTCACCCTCGTACCAGAGCGTCGCATCGTGCGCCCGACCGAATCGGTAGCGAGCCAAGAACTCGCGCTTCCCGAGCCGATCGCACTCCTTGATCGCATCGCGCACGTGCTCGGCCTTCACCTCACTCCACTCGGACATGGGGTCGAGCCTACGGGGCCTACGCTTGGGCGGTGACGGAGAGCAGCGCGGAGCCTGGTTTCGACGAGCTGGGCCTGGACCCTCGGGTGGAGCGGGTCCTGCAGGACGTCGGCTACGAGATCCCGTCGCCGATCCAGGCCGAGGCGATCCCGCCGATCCTCGCCGGGCGCCACGTGGTCGGGCTCGCCCAGACCGGCACCGGCAAGACCGCAGCCTTCGCGTTGCCGATCCTCTCGCGCATCGACGTCTCCCAGAAATCGCCCCAGGCCCTGGTCCTGGCGCCGACACGCGAGCTCGCCCTGCAGGTCTCCGAGGCGTTCGAGCGCTACGCCGCCCACATCAAGGGACTCCACGTCCTGCCCGTCTACGGCGGCCAGGGGTACGGCGTCCAGCTCTCCGCCCTGCGCCGCGGCGTGCACGTCGTCGTCGGCACGCCGGGGCGGGTGATGGACCACCTGGAGAAGGGCACCCTCGACCTGAGCGGTCTGCGGTTCGTCGTGCTCGACGAGGCCGACGAGATGCTCAACATGGGCTTCGCGGAGGACGTCGACAAGATCCTGGAGGACACCCCGGCGGACAAGCAGGTCGCCCTGTTCAGCGCCACCATCCCGGCGCAGATCCGCCGCCTGGCGCGTCGGCACGCCCCCGATGCCATCGAGATCACCGTGAAGTCCAGCACGGCGACGGCGCCCAACGTGACCCAGCGCTACCTCAAGGTGGCGCATGCCCAGAAGCTCGACGCCCTGACCCGGATCCTGGAGGTGGAGAACTTCGACGGCCTGATCGTCTTCGTGCGCACCAAGCAGGCCACCGAGGCGCTCGCCGAGCGGCTCCGGGCGCGTGGCTTCGAGGCGGCGGCGATCAACGGCGACGTCGTCCAGGCCCAGCGCGAGCGCACCATCGACCAGCTGCGCAAGGGCAAGCTCGACATCCTCGTGGCCACCGACGTGGCGGCCCGTGGGCTCGACGTCGAGCGGGTGAGCCACGTGATCAACCACGACATCCCCACCGACACCGAGTCCTACGTCCACCGGATCGGACGCACGGGGCGTGCGGGACGCAGCGGCAACGCGATCTCCTTCGTCACGCCGCGCGAGCAGCACCTGCTCCGGGCGATCGAGAAGGCGAACCGGACGACGCTGGAGCCGATGAAGCTGCCGACGGTGGAGGACGTCAACGCCACCCGGGTGGCGAAGTTCACCGACGCCATCACCCAGGCTCTCGGCGACGCCCAGGTCGAGGTGTTCCGCGAGCTGATCCGCAGCTACGAGCAGGAGCACGACGTCCCGGCCGAGGACATCGCGGCCGCGATCGCCGTACTCGCCCAGGACGGCGAGCCGCTGTTCCTGGAGAACGTCCCCGAGCCCCCTGCCGAGAAGAGGCCCCGTCGCGAGTCGACGGGGAACCTGGTGCCCTGGCGGATCGCGGTCGGCAAGCGGCACCGGGTCGAGCCGCGCCAGATCGTCGGGGCGCTCGCCAACGAGGGTGGCCTGAAGCGGGGCGACTTCGGCCGCATCGACATCAAGCCGGGCTTCTCGATCGTCGAGCTGCCGCCTGACCTGACCCCCGCGACGCTGGACAAGCTCTCCCGCACGCGCATCTCGGGCGTGCTGATCGACCTGCGCCGCGACGAGGGGCCGCGTTCCGGCTCGCCTGGACAGCGACACCCCGCGGGCGGTGGCGCCAACCGCAAGGCGCGCCACAAGAAGCGCGACTAGTACGACGCCCTAGTCGACGGTGGCGACGAACATCCGCGAGCCGGGCGGCGCGATCTGCTGGTAGTCCTCAGCCGTCGCCTTGCCCTCCTCGCTGCCGAGACCTGCCTGCAGCGCCTCCTGGTCCTCGAACCAGAGCTCGGCGATGCGGTGGTAGCCGAGCTCGCCCCCGTCGGCGGCGGCGCCGAACCGGGCCCCCTCGAAGCGCAGCAGGCCGGGCACCTTCTCCACGAGCGGGCCGTGGACGCCGAGATAGTGCTCGTCGAACGCCTCGGCGTCCTCGGGCTGGGCGTACAGGACCACGAGCTTCACCGTCATGCCTTGCAGCCTAGGCGCGCGCCGGTGACGTGGGCGATGCCCCCGGAGCGGACTGGAACGCGTTCCTTTTGCCGTCCGGGCTCGTTGAGCGAGGCAGACACCGATCCAGGAGGACCCGTGCGCCGACCGCTCATCGCCCTGCTCGCCCTGTTCGTGGCCGTGACGGGCCTGTTCGCCACCAGGGCGGACGCTGCCTCGCAGTACCCGGTGAGCTACAACTTCCTGAGCAGCGCGGTCCTCGCCGGCACCCAGATGAACGCCGACCCGCCCGGTGCCAACAACTGGAAGTGCCACCCGACGGCGGCACACCCGCGCCCGGTGGTCCTGGTGCACGGGACCGCGGGCAACAAGAACACGAACTGGCAGACCTACGCACCGCTGCTCGCCGACAACGGCTACTGCGTCTTCGCCCTGACCTACGGCGTCTCCGCGGGCACCCCTGCGGGACCCGACCAGTTCGGCGGCCTCGACAAGATCGAGACCAGCGCCCAGGAGCTCAAGGCGTTCGTCGCCAAGGTCCGCTCGGCGACCGGCGCCAAGCAGGTCGACCTCGTCGGGCACTCCCAGGGCACCCTGATGCCGGACTACTGGCTGAAGTTCCTCGGCGGCGCCCCCTACGTGCACGCCTACGTCTCGCTGGCGCCGCTCTGGCACGGGACCTCGCTGGGCGCCCCGGCGCAGCTGTCGCAGGCGATGGACGTCTTCGGCCAGAGCTCCTCCTCCGCCTCGACGCCGGGCTGCCCGGCGTGCAGCGAGATGTCCACCGGCTCGCCGTTCATGACGAAGATGCGTGCCGGGGGAGTGAAGGTGAAGGGCGTGACGTACACCAACATCGTCACGACGCACGACGAGCTGGTCTCGCCGTACACCAGTGGCATCGAGCCGGGGATGACCAACATCACCGTGCAGGACCACTGCGCCACCGACTACACCGAGCACTTCGAGATCGCCGCCGACCCGGTCGCCGCGGGCTACGTCCTCAACGCGCTCGACCCAGCCCACCCCCGCCCGGTCCCCTGCACCACCGTCCTCCCCTTCGAGGGCCCGGCACCGGGGACTTTCTGACAGGAGTCGCCACCACCTGGGGTGGAGTCCTTGGGCAGCTCCCCCGACAAGGAGTCGTCACCACCGCCGGCTGAGCTGGTCGAAACCCCGCACCGGGCTGCCGGATCAGCTTCGGCCAGTTCTCGGCGGCGACGGGGTGAGTCAGTGGGTGGTCGGCCATGCGTCGGAGTGGCGGCCAGGTCGGTCGGGACGGCGGCTGCACCACCGTCGACTGCGACAAGCCCGCCTCCATGAGCGTGGCCCACCACGAGGTCCCGTGGAGCGAGGGCGGTGTCACCAGCGTGGAGGCCGGACGACTCCTCTGTCCTCATCACCATCGCCGCATCCATGACCCCGACTACCTTCCTCAACGGCACGCGAACGGCCAGGTCAGCTTCCACCGGCGTACGTGAGCACGCGGCTAGCCCGATGCCGCCTCCGGTGGCCGGCCCCTTGCCCCTCGCACAGGCGGGACGTCGCATCGAAGCTGTCCTCACCGGCACGGGCGGTCCGTCCGGCAGGAGGGTTGCCGCGTACGCCACGAGACCCCGACCTGGAGCCCCCGTCGTCGTACGGACGGAACGTCTGCTCGATAGGGTCGCCAGCCGAGGGGCGGTAGCTCAGTTGGTTAGAGCAGACGACTCATAATCGTCCACGCGCGGGTTCAAGTCCCGCCCGCCCCACTTCTTCCGCCCCACAGCGTCAGCGGCTCGTCAGGTGCCTCAGGTCATGATGGAGGCCCCGAGCGCTTGGAGAGCCTCACCTGTGATCGAAGCGCGTGGCCTCAGCAAGCGGTACGGCGACAAGCTCGCCGTCGACGACCTCACCTTCGAGGTGGCTCCGGGTGTCGTGACCGGCTTCCTGGGTCCTAACGGGGCCGGCAAGTCCACGACGATGCGGATGATGGTCGGGCTCGACCGGCCCACGGCGGGGTCGGTGCGGGTCAACGGCCGGGAGCCTCGCGCGCATGCGGCTCCGCTCCACGAGGTCGGAGCCCTGCTCGAGGCCCGCGCCGTGCACCCTGGTCGCTCGGCGCGCAACCACCTCCGGGCGCTGGCGCTGACCAGCGGCATCAGCCGGGCGCGGGTCGACGAGGTCCTCGATCTCGTGGGCCTGAGCGACGTGGCCGGCCAGCGAGTGGGGGCCTTCTCCCTGGGGATGGGCCAGCGGCTCGGCGTCGCGGCGGCCCTGCTCGGGGACCCCGCCACCCTGGTGCTCGACGAGCCCGTGAACGGCCTCGACCTCGACGGCATCCGCTGGATCCGCTCGTTGCTCAAGGAGCTCGCGGCCGAGGGCCGCACGATCTTCTTGTCCTCCCACCTGATGAGCGAGATGGCCCTGACGGCCGACCACGTCATCGTCGTGGGCCAGGGCCGCCTCCTGCGCGACCAGCCGATGGCCGACTTCATCGACGACGCGGCCGTCGAGACCGTGCGGGTCCGTGCCTCCGAGATCGAGAGGCTGGCGCTGCTCCTCCAGGAGACGGGTGGATCGGTCGTCCGCGACGGCGAGGTGCTCACCGTCCAGGGGCTCTCCAGCGACCAGATCGGCATCCGGGCGGCCCAGGCACGGATCACCGTCCTCGAGCTCTCGCCGCAGTCGGCGTCCCTCGAACATGCCTACCTCGCGCTCACCCGCGACACCGTGGACTACCGGACCGACGACTCGTCCTCGAGCGAGGGTGCCGCATGAGCGTCACGGTCCGCACCAGCGAGACGGTCGACGGCCCCGTCACCCTGCCGCGCGTGATCGCCTCCGAGTGGCTGAAGTTCCGCACCCTTCGCTCCACCGTGCTGGTGCTGCTCGTGGCCATGCTGGCGATGGTCGCCTTCGGCGCGATCATCGGCCACAACACCCGCCACGTGGCCGGGCTCGACCCGGAGGACGTCGTCGCCTCTGGTCCGCTGCAGGGCTACTACCTCGGACAGCTGCTGATCGGCTCGTTGGGCGTCCTGGTGGTCAGCGGCGAGTACTCCTCGGGCATGATCCGGGCCACGCTGGCCGCCGTACCCAGGCGACTCCCGGTGCTGCTGGGCAAGCTGGTCGTCTTCATCGTGGTCGTCGGGACCGCGATGGTCGCCGCGTCGATCGTCGGCTTCCTGGTCGCCCAGGCGTTCCTGTCCGGCTACCGGCCGACGTACTCACTCTCCGACCCTGACGTGCTCCGGGTCGTGGTCGGAACCGGCATCTACCTCACCCTGGTCGGTCTGCTCGGGGGCGCGCTCGGGTGGATCGTGCGCAGCACGCCGGGGTCCCTGGTGGCGCTGTTCGCCGTGATCCTGGTCCTGCCGGTGCTGCTCCTGCTCTTCCACGGCGCGTGGGCCCAGCACCTCGGTGCCTGGCTGCCCACCGGGGCCGGCCAGAGCTTCTCCACGAGCCTACGGATGCCGGACGCACTGGCGCCCTGGCCCGGTCTCGGGGTGATGGTGGCCTGGGTGGTCGCGGCCTACGTCGCCGCGGCGGTGCTGCTGCAGCGGCGCGACGCCTGAGGGCCGTCGTCGGCACCACTCATCCCGGTGCTCCATCAACGGAGCCAGGCTGCACGAGGCCCGACTCGTACGCCAGCACCACGGCGTGGACGCGGTCGCGGACACCCAGCTTGGCCAGCACGCGCGTGACGTGGGTCTTCACCGTCGGCTCGGCGAGGTACAGCCGCGCGGCGATCTCAGCGTTGGAGCTGCCGCGGGCGATCAGCATCAGGACCTCGGTCTCCCGGGCAGTCAACCGGTCGAACGCCACGTCAGGCTTCGCCGTCTGGCGCGGCCTGGCCACGTAGTCCTCGATCAGGCGGCGAGTGATGGACGGAGAGAGCAGCGCGTCCCCGGAGGCTACGGTGCGGATCGCGTCGGCGAGCTCGCGTGGCGGGGCGCTCTTGAGCAGGAAGCCACTCGCTCCGGCGCGCAGCGACTGGTACACGTAGTCCTCGACGTCGAACGTCGTCAGGATCAGCACCTTCGGCGGCGTCGGTGCGGCCAGGATCGTCGAGGTCGCGGCGATCCCGTCCAGCCGCGGCATCCGGATGTCCATCAGCACCACGTCCGGGCAGAAGGTCGCGGCCAGCTCCACCGCTTCGCGGCCGTCCTCGGCCTCACCGACCACGTCGATGTCCGGCTGTGTCTCCAGGATCGACCGGAAGCCACCGCGGACGAGGGCCTGGTCGTCGGCCACGAGCACTCGGATCATGCGTGCTCCGCCGGCAGCTCGACGAAGACCCGGAAGCCGCCGCCTGGTCGAGCCCCTGCCTCGAAGCAGCCTCCGAAGATCGAGACCCGCTCGGCCATCCCGATCAGGCCGTGGCCCGTCCCCGCGGGGGTGCTCGGAGGCGCTCCGTCGTCGATGACCTCGATCTGGAGGACGCTGGGCAGGTAGCGCAGCTCGACCTGGGCCCGCGCGCCCTGACCGGCGTGCTTGAGCGTGTTGGTCAGTGCTTCCTGCAGGATCCGGAACACCGTCAGGTCGACTCCCGGGGGCAGCGGCCGGACGTCTCCCTGCGAGGACAGCGTGACCTCCAGACCCGAGGCAGTGAGCCGCTCGACCAGCTCGGGCACCTGCTCCGCTCCCGGCTGGGGTGCGAGGTCGTACGCCGAGTCGTCCGCCCCTCCCCGGAGCAGGCCCAGCATCCGGGTCAGCTCGGAGATGGCCTGCTGCCCCGTCTTCTGCACCTCGCGCAGCGGGCCGCCGGCCCTCTCGGGCGAGCACTCCAGCAACGCCTCCGAGACGCCGGCCTGCACGACCATCACGCTGACGCAGTGCGCCACGACGTCATGGAGCTCACGGGCGATGCGTGCCCGCTCCTCGGCCAGGGCAGCGGCGACCTCGGCGTCGTGGTCGGCCTGGAGCCGGCGGGCCCGGTCGACAAGCTCGAGGGTGCGGGCGTGCCTGCGCCGCACCACCCTCCCGGCGATCATCAACGCCGCGGAGGGGACGATCGCGAAGGGGACGTTGCCCGCCGATCCCGTCGCGGGAACCTCCAGCAGCACCACGCCGATGGTGGCCGTGACGACGGCGGCCGCGAGCAGCGCGAGCCGCGCGTCGCACCAGCGAGCGGCTGAGTAGGCCGCCACGAGCAGCGGCACGAAGTGGCCCCACAGCGTGAACGTCAGCGTCCCGAAGAGCTCGGGAAGGGCGATGGCACCCGCCACCACGCACAGCGTCGCGAACGGCCACTGCCGTCGCCAGATCAGCACGAGCGTCGAGACGGCCACGACGACAGCGGTCGCGAAGTCCGAGCCGTAGTGCGTGGAGTTGTCGAGGTTGAAGCGCAGGTCGAGCTGCGCCGCTATCGCCAGGGAGACCGCGAGGACGATGTCCGGGAGCCGGGGCGAGTCGTCGACGTCCTCGGCCCCTCCCACCGCTGCCTGGAGCGCCACGCCGCGACGGTAACGCGATCGCGACGGGCACCGCATCGTCCGGAGGTATCACGCCCGCTCGCGACCTTCGACGTACCCACTCGGTGCTCGGGTACGACGACGCGACCCGATCGGGCGACCGACGCTGAGGTGGCCGCGACCCGCGGCACCCACGCAGCAGAAAGGCACCGTCATGCACTCCGTCAATGCCCGACTCACCGCCTGGGCCCTCGTCGTCGGCAGCGCCGTCGCGACGGCCGGGTACGCCTCGGCGTTCGCCCTCAACGGCAGCGGCGACGATCGTTTCACCGGCTCGTCCTGGGTCCCGCTCTACACGATCGCCTTGCTGGGCAACGTGATCGTCCTGCTCGGACTGCCCGCGATCGTCTTCGCCCAGCAGGGTGGCGCCCCGGTGCTCACCCGGATCGGGTACGCCGGTGTGCTGGTACCGCTGGCGATCCTCAACATCGGCGAGGGCACCGTCGAGGGCTTCGTGAAGCCCTACCTGGCCACCCACGGCGGGATCCCGGCCGAGGACCTGCCGGGTCTGACGGCCTACGAGATCCCGGCGCTGCTGGTGCTGCTCGTGGGCATGGTCTGCCTGGGTATCGGCGTCCTGCGGGTCCGGGCGCTGCCGCGCTGGGTGGGTGTGCTGTTCCTCGTGGTGCCGTTCCTCGGCGCGGCCGGCTTGCAGGGTGCGGTCTCGCTGCTCCCCGACTACCTGCTCTACGTCGGACTGGTCGCCGTCGGACTGGTCGTCCTGCGCCAGGCACGTACCCCGCGGGCGGACGGCGAGGACGTGGAAGCATGGGCGACATGGACTCCCGCCCGATCGAGACGTGGCTGACCGACATGGACGGCGTGCTCGTGCACGAGGAGGACCCGATCGCCGGGGCCACCGAGTTCATCGAGGCGCTCAAGGCATCGCACAAGAAATTCCTGGTGCTCACCAACAACTCGATCTTCACCCCGCGCGACCTGCGGGCGAGACTGCTGGCCAGCGGCATCGACGTGCCGGAGGAGGCGATCTGGACCTCCGCACTCGCCACGGCCCGGTTCCTCCACGACCAGCGGCCGCGGGGGAGTGCGTACGTCGTCGGGGAGGCCGGCCTGACCACCGCCCTGCACGACATCGGCTACGTGATGACCGACCGCAACCCCGACTACGTCGTGCTCGGCGAGACCCGGACCTACTCCTTCGAGGCGATCACCCGGGCCATCCGGCTGATCGAGGGTGGAGCACGGTTCATCGCGACCAATCCCGACGCGAGCGGTCCCAGCCACGCGGGCACCCTGCCGGCCACCGGGTCGGTGGCTGCCCTGATCAGCACGGCGACGGGTCGTTCGCCGTACTTCATCGGCAAGCCGAACCCGCTGATGATGCGCAGTGCGCTCAACGCGCTGGAGGCGCACTCGGAGACCACGGTGATGGTCGGGGACCGGATGGACACCGACATCATCAGCGGCCTCGAGGCCGGCATCCGCACCGTCCTGGTCACCACCGGGTCGACCCGACCGGACCAGGTCGACCTGTTCCCGTACCGGCCGACGCTGGTGGTCGACTCCGTCGCCGACCTCGTCACCCTCGCGCAGGAGCCGCGTGGGGAGCTGTGAGGTGAGCGGCTACTTCGAGGGCTGTGGCGTGTTGCAGGTGATCTTCGGGTTCACGCCGAAGTAGTTGAGCGGACCGGCGACGACGGTCAGGGCGGTGTCACCGACCGTCTTGCAGCTGACGTCACGGTCGTTGCCGAAATAGCCACGCTGGGCGGCCGCGACGGCACCGATCACCAGCCACACGATCACGATCAAGGCGATCAAGCCACGCATGAGTTCTCCTTCGTCCGGGGACGTTGTACCCCAGCGAGTCGGCCGCCACACCTGCGCCACCCCGAACCTAGAGTCAGCACGTGATCAAGTACCTCGGCTCGAAACGCCTGCTCGTGCCGGTGCTGGGGGAGATCGCGACCGCGGTGCAGGCCAACACGGCCGTGGACCTGTTCACCGGCACCACGCGGGTGGCCCAGGAGTTCAAGCGGCGCGGGGTCCACGTGACGGCGACCGACCTGGCGTCCTACAGCGAGGTGCTCAGCGACTGCTACATCGCGACCGACGCCGACGACGTCGACCCGGTCGAGCTCACCGACGAGCTGGGGCGCCTCGCGGCGCTCCCGGGTCGGCGTGGGTACGTCACCCGGACCTTCTGCGAGGAGGCGCGCTACTTCCAGCCGCACAACGGTGAGCGCATCGACGCGATCCGTGACGAGATCGACCGCTCGCACCCCTCGGGCTCGCTCCGCCCGATCCTGCTGACCTCCCTGATGCTGGCCGCCGACCGGGTCGACTCCACGACCGGGCTGCAGATGGCCTACCTGAAGCAGTGGTCGCCGCGGTCCCACCAACCCCTCGACCTCCGGGCGCCCGACCTGCTGGCCGGCCCCGGTCGCACCGTGCGCGGCGACGCGGTGGACACGATCGACCAGCTGCCGCCCGTCGACCTGATGTACCTCGACCCGCCGTACAACCAGCACCGCTACTTCACCAACTACCACGTGTGGGAGACCTTGGTGCGCTGGGACGAGCCGGAGCACTACGGGGTCGCCTGCAAGCGGGTGGATGCCCGGGACGACGCCGCGACCCGCAGCGTGTTCAACAGCAAGCAGGCGATGCCGGCGGCGCTGGCCGACCTCGTGGCGCGGGCGCGCGCCGACCTGCTGGTCGTCTCCTACAACGACGAGTCGTGGATCAGTCCCGACGCGATGGTGGCCGCGCTGCGCGCCGGCGGCCGCGAGTGCGTCGAGGTGCTGGCCTTCGACGCCAAGAGGTACGTCGGCGCGCAGATCGGCATCCACAACCCGAGCGGCGCCAAGGTCGGCGAGGTCAAGCGCCTGCGCAACGTGGAGTACGTGTTCCTCGCCGGCGACCCGGAGCGGGTGGAGGCGGCCCGGAGCGTGACAGGGGCCAGCCGGCAACCTCAGTGACCGTCGGCGTGCGCGGCGTCGCGGATCTCGCCGACCAGCTCCTCGATGACGTCCTCGAGCGTGGCCACGCCGAGCAGGGTGCCCTCGTCGTCGACGACGCGGGCCATGTGGGCGCCCTTGGCCTGCAGGATCTGCAGCGCGTTGACCAGGGTGTCGGTCACGCGCACGCTCGCCAGCGGCCGGACCCACTTCTCGTCGACCACCCGCGCTCGCCCGTGGGGGTCGGCGCGCAGCACGTCCTTGATGTGCAGGTAGCCGGTCAGCGAGCCGTCGCCGCCGACCACCGGGAAGCGGGAGTAGCCGGTCTCCGCGCAGCGCAGCTCGACGTCGTAGGCCCGCGCACGGCGGTCGACGGTCTCGACCCGGTCGAGCGGCAGCAGCACCTCCGCCACGGTGCGCGAGGTGAACCCGAGGGCACCGGAGAGGCGCTCGTACTCGCTCTGGTCGAGCATGCCCTCGTCGCGCGACTCATCGACCATGGCCTCGACCTCCTGGAGGGTGAACGTCGAGGTCACCTCCGTGCGCGGTTCGATCCGCAGCAGCCGCACGACGCCGTTGGCGAGGGAGTCGAGGCCGCGGACGATGGGCTTCAGCACGGTCACCATCGCCACCATGGGTGGCCCGAGGACCATCGCGGCGCGCTCCGGCTCGGCGAGTGCGAGGTTCTTCGGCACCATCTCCCCGAGCACGACGTGCAGGTAGACGACGAAGGCCAGCGCGATCGCGAAGGACAGGGGATGCACCCACGACCCGGGCAGGTTCACCAGCTCGGCGAGGGGCTCGATCACGTGCGCCACCGCGGGCTCGGCGACCGCACCGAGGCCGAGTGAGCAGACGGTGATCCCGAATTGCGCCGCGGCGATCATCAGGGAGAGCTGCTCCATCGCGCGCAGGGTCGTGCGCGCGACCCGGGAGCCCGCGGCCGCCTTCGGCTCGACCTTGGTACGACGGGCCGAGACCAGCGCGAACTCGGCACAGACGAAGTAGGCGTTGCCGAGCAGCAGGACGAGCGCGAGCCACAGCGCGGCGGTGGTGCTCACGAGGCATCCTCCAGCTTGCGCAACGAGATCCGGTCGGCCCGGAGGCCGTCCATCAGCTCCACGCGCATCAGCACGTGCTCCTGCACCGGCTCCTCGTCGTCGTCCTCCGGGATGACCACGGGGAGCGGCACCACCACCTGGTCGCCGCGGGTCGGGATGCGGCCCAGCTCGCGCACCAGGAGGCCTGCGACGGTGTCGTAGTCCTCGTCCTCGGGGAGCACCAACCCGGTCGCGTCGGCGACCTCGTCGGGTCGCAGCAGCCCCGAGACGATCCAGGACCCGTCGGGTCGCTGCCGCAGCCGTGAGCCGTGCCGGTCGTGCTCGTCGGCGATGTCACCGACGATCTCCTCCACGACGTCCTCCAGGGTGACCACCCCGGCGGTGCCGCCGTACTCGTCGGAGACGATCGCCATCTGGAAGCCCTCCCCGCGCAGCAGCGAGAGCAGCGGGTCGAGGCGGAGCGACTCGGGGACCACGGTCGCCTCGACCATCACCTCGCGCACGAGCGTCTCGTTCCGCTCCGACCGGGGCACCGCCACGGCCTGCTTGACGTGGACCGAGCCGACCACGTTGTCGGCGGAGCCCTTCACGACCGGGAATTTCGAGAACCCGGTGGACCCGGACAGCTCGATCACCTCGCTGACCGGGTCGGTGGCGTCGACGCAGGCCATCTGCACCCGGGGCGTCATGATCTCCCCGGCGGTGCGGGGGCCGAAAGCCACCGATCGCTCGACGAGGTGGGCCGTCTCGGAGTCCAAGGTGCCCTCGCTGGCCGAGCGGGTGGCCAGCGAGGCGAGCTCGTCGGAGGCCCGGGCGGATCGCAGCTCCTCCTGCGGCTCGACACCCACGGCTCGCACGACGGCGTTCGCGGAGCCGTTCAGCAGCTTGATCGGATAGGTGTTCAGGGTGGTGAAGCCGCGGATGAATCCCTGGGTACGCCGGGCGATGGGCAGCGGCAGCGCGATCGCCATCTTCTTGGGCACCAGCTCGCCGAAGATCATCGTCACCACGGTGGCGATCACCAGGCCCACCGTGACCGAGACACCGGACACGGCGCCGTCCGGGACACCGATCGCCGTCAGCGGCGTCTCGAGCAGCTTCGCGATCGCCGGCTCGGCGAGAAAGCCGATCGCCAGGTTGGTCACGGTCACGCCCACCTGCGCGCCCGAGAGCTGGGTGGACAGGTGCCGAATCGCCGTCCGGACACCCTGGGCCTTGCGGTCGCCCTCGTTGGCCGCCCTCTCGACGGCAGCGCGGTCGACCGCGACGAAGGAGTACTCAGCCGCCCCGAAGACGCCGCAGGCCAGGACCAGGCCCACGGAGATCGCGAGCAGCACCCACTCCATGCGCCCATTGTGGCCGAACCTTCGCAACGCCAGCGCTGGGCCCGCGGAACCGTGAGAGGCTCGATGAGCGTTGGAGGGTCGAGGAGGTGTGTGCGGTGCTCCGGATATCCGGTGTCGGGATCAGCGACGTCGGCCGCGTGCGCAGCCACAACGAGGACTCCGCGTTCCTCAACCCCTCCTGCATGCTGGTCGCCGACGGTGTCGGCGGCGCGGCAGCGGGGGAGATCGCCTCGGCCACCACGGCGTACGTCGTCTCGGCCAGCGTGCTCGGCCAGCCCGGTGTGGCACCGGAAGAGGTGCTCGCTGCCGCGGTCAGGCTCGCGCGCAAGCAGCTCCGGCTCGGCGTACGCCAGGATCCCGCGCGCACGGGCATGGCCACGACGTTGACCGCGGTGGTCACCGACGGTGAGAGGTTCGCCCTCGCGCACGTCGGCGACTCACGCGGCTACGTCTTCCGTGACGGCTCGCTCGAGCGCGTCACGACCGACCACACCGTCGTGCAGCGACTCGTCGACCAGGGCACCCTCCACGCGGAGGACGTCCCGCGGCACCCTTGGCGCCACATGGTGCTGCGCAGCCTCGGTGGCGAGGACGTCGGCACAGGCGAGGACATCGGTGACATCCGCAGCATCGACCTGCGCCTGGGTGACCGGGTGCTGCTGGCCAGTGACGGCCTGACCGACCTGGTCAGCGAGCGGCGCATCGAGGGTGTCCTGGCGCGACACCCCGACGACGTCGCCGTCGGGCTGCTGGTCGATGCCGCCCTGGCTGCCGGTGGTCACGACAACGTGACCTGCCTGGTGGCCACGATCGTCGAGGGGGAGGCGGGATCCGAGGACGGCCAGCTCTTCGGTGCCGTGCGCGACCCACGGATCGTCGTCGACCCGGCGGCGGTCCGGCTCTCCGACAGTGCGTGAGCCGCGACTTCTGCCACAATCCGCGGCATGAGCGTCGACGCCCCGCGACTCGAAGGTTCTGTCGCCGTGCGCGGCGGGCGCCGGATCTCCTTCGCGGAGTTCGGGGTCCCGCGCGGCAGCGCGGTCATCTGGATGCACGGCACCCCGGGCGCGCGACGTCAGGTGCCGATCGAGGCACGCCGCTTCGCCGAGGAGCACGACCTGCGGATCATCGGCATCGACCGCCCGGGCATCGGCTCCTCGACGCCCTTCCTGTACCGCGACATCCTCGACTGGACCGCTGACCTCGTCGAGGTGTGCGACGTGCTGGACATCGACTCCTTCCGCGTGATCGGGCTCTCCGGCGGTGGCCCCTACGCGCTCGCGGCCGGGGCTGCGCTGCCGGAGCGGGTCTACGGGGTCGGCGTGCTCGGCGGAGTGGCACCGACGCACGGTCCCGATGCGATCTCCGGAGGCCTGGTGGCGCTGGCGCCGTACGCCGCGCCGGTGCTGTCGCTGACCCGGGTGCCGCTGGGCTTCGTGATGGCGCAGATGATCCGCCTGGTGCGCCCGGTCGCGGGCCCGATCCTGGACGGGTACGCCGCCGTGCAGCCGCGCGGCGACAAGGAGCTGCTGGCACGACCGGAGTTCCGCGCGATGTTCCTCGACGACCTGCTCAACGGGTCCCGGTTCCACTTCGGCGCCGTGCTCTCCGACATCATCCTGTTCACCCGTCCGTGGGGCTTCGAGGCGGCCGACGTCGCGGTCCCGGTGCACTGGTGGCACGGCGACGGAGACCACATCATCCCGCACGCCCACGGCGAGCACATGGCCGAGCGGCTGCCGCACGCACGGTTCACCACGATCCCGGGGGAGTCCCACCTCGGTGGCCTCGGGGTGGCGACGGAGGTGCTGACCGAGCTGATGGAGCTGGGACCACGGCGGGCGGCGAGCGCCGCCACCCACGACGGTCCACCCGGATAATCACCGCAAAGCACGCATTGGCGACACGCCGAACGGGCAAGTAGGGGCGTTCGGTGGCGTTCTGCGCCCGGTGTGGGTCACAATGGACGCACAAGTGCACAGACGTAGTCACAGGTCACTCCTGATCTGCTCGCGAGACCGCTGGGGAAGGCGTATCTCGACGCCGGAGCAGGAGGAGGTCCCCGTGACTGCCACAACTCGTTCGACCACGCGCGGAGTGCTCTACGTCCACTCCGCGCCCTCAGCGCTGTGCCCGCACATCGAGTGGGCGCTCGGCGGAGTTCTCGGCGTCGCTCCCCAGGTCGAGTGGACGCCTCAGCCGGCCCAGCCCGGGAGCTACCGCGCGGAGTACTCCTGGAGCGGCGACGTCGGCACGGCCGCCGCGCTGACCTCCGCGCTGCGCGGCTGGAACCACCTCCGCTTCGAGGTGACCGAGGAGCCGACCTCCGGCACCGAGGGCGCCCGCTTCTCCGCGACCCCCGACCTCGGTGTCTTCCACGCCGTCACCGGGCTGCACGGCGACATCATGATCCCCGAGGACCGCCTCAAGGCCGCCGTCGTCAAGGCCGCCCTCGGCGAGACCACCCTCGAGCTCGAGGTGGACAAGCTGCTCGGAAAGCCCTGGGACGACGAGCTCGAGACCTTCCGGCACGCCGGTGACGGGGTCGCCGTGCGGTGGCTGCACCAGGTCGTCTGACGGGCTGTCAGTTTCACTGGTTGGCCGGTGAAACTGGGCCGTGCGCGCGTTACTTCGCGCGCTTTCGCATGTTTCGGTCACACAGTTGGGCTGTGCGGAGGATCAGAGTCGCGCCTCGACGTACGACATGAGGTCGCGGACGCGGACGAAGTCCTTGGCGTCCTCGTCGTCGATGCGTACGGCGAAGTGCTGGGCGGTGCCCGCGAGGATCTCCACCATGGCCAGGGAGTCGATGCCGAGCTCGTCGACGAAGAGACGATCGGGCTGCACTTCGTCGACGGAGGTGTCGGTGACCCTCCAGACGACCGTCGCCAGCCCCCGGAGCACGTCCGAACGGGCTTCCGGGGGCGTGATCTCCGTCTCGTGAGACATGGCAAAAGCCTAGCCCTGGTTGAGAAAACACCTCGCAGATGGTCACAAATGCAACCAGTTCTGGTTGACTCACGTCCTGTTGCGTCACAAGCCGGCGTGGCACCCGCCCTCCGTCAGGAGTCTGCATGGTCGTCGCTCCGGAGCCCGCTCTCGAGCTGCAGCACCTCACGATCCACGGTCACGACCGCGCCTTCGTGAAGACCGGCGAGGGGCCGGCGCTGCTGCTCCTGCACGGCCTGGGCTGCGACCACACCACCTGGACACCGGTCGTGCGCGACCTGGCCCGGCACTACACGGTGATCGCGCCCGACCTGCTGGGCCACGGGGCGAGCGCGAAGCCACGCGCCGACTACTCGGTCGGCGGCTATGCCAACGGCATGCGCGACCTGCTCACCGTCCTCGGGATCGACAAGGTCACCGTCGTGGGTCACAGCTTCGGCGGCGGCGTGGCGATGCAGTTCGCCTACCAGTTCCCCGAGCGCACCGAGCGGATGATCCTGGTCGCGCCCGGCGGCCTGGGGCCCGAGGTCAGCCCGGCCATCCGGGCGATCACGCTGCCGGGGTTCCACACGGCGATGGGGATCGCCACCCTCCCCGGCGTCCGCCAGGTGGGTGTGCTCGGCCTGCGCGCGCTCTCACGCACCCGGTTGCCGGGTGCCCACGACCTGGGCGAGGTGGCCGCGATCTACGACTCGTTCCGCGACCCGCGCGCACGTGCGGCGATCCGCCACGTCGTCCGCTCGGTCGTCGACATGCGCGGGCAGATCGTGACGATGGTCGACCGCGCGTACCTGACCCAGGCGATGCCGATGCTGGTGGTCTGGGGCAGCGACGACGTCGTGATCCCGGTCAAGCACGCCGAGAACGCCGCCCGGATCGCGCCGGGAGCGGTGGTCGAGGTGATCCCGAACAGCGGTCACTTCCCGCACAAGGACCATCCCGAGCGCTTCGTGAAGATCGTGAACACGTTCGTGCGGGCGACCCAGCCGGCGTCGTACCACCGCGGGCGCTGGCGCACCCTGCTGCGCAACGGGCCGAGCGAGCCGGTCAACCGTGCCCAGGCGGGCGAACGCCCCCTCGCGCCGGTGGCCAGCCTGCGCGGCCGGGGCGCCTAGCCCCAGCGCGACTCGTCGACGACCGGCACGCGCCGTGCCTCGGCGGCGTACGTGCGCCCGGACGCGACGATGATGACGGCGCCGAGCGCGACCAGGATGATCCCGAGCCACACGAGCAGCGCGTGCAGGTTCTCGATCGCCCAGAACGAGATGATCCAGCAGACGACGCCGAGCGCGATCGGGATCGCGCCGCGCCGGAGGGCGCGGGCCCAGGGGGACACTAGGCGTCGCCGCCTTCCTGGGCGACGTCGGCGACTGCGGTCGGGTCGTCGATGCGGTACTTCTCGAACGCCTCGGCGACGACCTCGGGCTTGACCTCGCCACGCTGGGCGAGCGCCCGCAGGGTCTCCACGACCACGCTCTCGGCGTCGACCTGGAAGAACCGCCGCGCGGCCGGGCGGGTGTCGGCGAAGCCGAACCCGTCGGTGCCGAGCACGTGGTAGTCCCCGGGCACCCAGTGCGCGATCTGCAGGGGTACGGCGCGCATGTAGTCGCTCACCGCCACGATCGGACCCGCGACGTCCTCCAGGGTGGAGGTGATGAACGGGACCTTGGCCTCCTCGCCCGGGTGGTTCAGGGACCACTTGTCGGCGGCGACCGCATCGCGCGCCAGCTCGTTCCACGACGTGACCGACCAAAGATCGGCCGCGACCCCCCAGTCGTCGGCCAGCAGCTTCTGCGCCTTCTGGATCCACGGGAAGCCCACACCCGAGGCGAGCAGCTGCACGTGGGGGGCCTCGCCGTTGCCCTCCACCTCGGGAGCACCGGCGAACTTGTAGATCCCCTTCAGCAGCGCCTCGACGTCGATGCCCTCGGGCTCCTTCGGCTGCACCATCGGCTCGTTGTAGACGGTGATGTAGTAGATGACGTCCTCACCCATCGGGTGGTCCTCGGTCACGGTGTACATCCGCCGCAGCCCGTCCTGCATGATGTGCGCGACCTCGTGGGCGTGCGCCGGGTCGTAGTGCACGACGGCAGGGTTGGTCACGGCGAGCAGGGGCGAGTGGCCGTCGGCGTGCTGCAGGCCCTCACCGGTGAGCGTCGTACGCCCTGCGGTGGCGCCGATCAGGAAGCCGCGCGCGAGCTGGTCGGCCATCGCCCAGATCGAGTCACCGGTGCGCTGGAACCCGAACATCGAGTAGAAGATGTAGAACGGGATCATCGCCTCGCCGTGCGTGGAGTACGCCGAGCCGGCCGCGATCGCCGAGGCCATCGCACCCGCCTCCGAGATGCCCTCGTGCAGCAGCTGGCCCTTCTCGTCCTCGCGCCACTTCAGCAGCAGCTTGCGGTCGACGGACTCATACGTCTGCCCGTGCGGGTTGTAGACCTTGGCGCTCGGGAACATCGAGTCCATCCCGAACGTGCGGTACTCGTCGGGGGCGATCGGCACGATGCGCTGGCCGATCTCCTTGTCCTTCATCCAGTCGCGCAGCTGGCGGACGACGGCCATGGTGGTGGCGATCTTGCTCTTCCCGGAGCCCTGCTTGAGCTCGGCGTACATGTCGTCGCCGGGCACCTTGAGCGGCTTGGCCCGGACCACGCGCTTGGGCAGCGAGCCACCGAGCTGGCGACGGCGCTCGAGCATGTACTGGATCTCGGGTGCGTCCTTGCCGGGGTGGAAGAACGGCGCGGCACCGTTGGCGTCGTAGGCCTCGTCGATGTCGCGGTCGCTCATCGGCAGGTAGAGCCGGTCGCGGAACTTCTTGAGGTCGTCCTTCTTCAGCTTCTTCATCTGGTGGGTCGCGTTGCGTCCCTCCAGCGCCTCGATGGTCCAGCCCTTGATGGTGTGGGCCAGGATCACGGTCGGCTGGCCGGCGTGCTTCGCGGCTGAGTCGAAGGCGGCGTAGACCTTGCGGTAGTCGTGGCCACCGCGCGGCAGCTTCTCGATCTGCCGGTCGCTCATGTGCTCGACCATCTTGCGCAGCCGCGGGTCGGCGCCGAAGAAGTGCTCCCGGTTGTAGGCGCCGTCCTCGACGGAGAAGGTCTGGAAGGCGCCGTCGGGCGTGCTGTTCATCTGGTTGACCAGGACGCCGTCGACGTCGCGGGCGAGCAGCTCGTCCCACTCGCGGCCCCAGATCACCTTGATGACGTTCCAGCCGGCGCCGCGGAAGTACGACTCGAGCTCCTGGATGATCTTGCCGTTGCCACGGACCGGCCCGTCGAGCTGCTGCAGGTTGCAGTTGATGACCCAGGTGAGGTTGTCGAGCTCCTCGCGCGCGGCCACGCCGATCGCGCCGAGCGACTCGGGCTCGGCCATCTCGCCGTCGCCGAGGAAGGCCCACACGTGCTGCTGGGAGGTGTCCTTGATCCCGCGGTTCTGCAGGTAGCGGTTGAACCGCGCCTGGTAGATCGAGTTGATCCCGGTCAGCCCCATCGAGACGGTCGGGAACTCCCAGAAGTCCGGCATCAGCCGCGGGTGGGGGTACGACGGCAGGCCCTTGCCCACGCCGTGCTGGACCTCCTGGCGGAAGCGCATCAGCTGCTGCTCGGTGAGCCTGCCCTCGAGGTAGGCACGCGCGTAGATGCCGGGGGAGCCGTGGCCCTGGATGTAGACCTGGTCGCCGCCACCCGGGGCGTCCTTGCCCTTGAAGAAGTGGTTGAAGCCGACCTCGTAGAGCGAGGCCGAGGACTGGTACGTGGCGATGTGGCCGCCGACCTCCAGACCGGGGCGGTTGGCGTCGGAGACCATCACGGCGGCGTTCCAGCGGATGAACGCCCGGATGCGGCGCTCGGTCTCCTCGTCACCCGGGAACCACGGCTCGCGCTCGGGCGTGATCGTGTTGATGTAGTCGGTGCTGCGCAGGGCAGGGACCCCGACCGACTGCTCCCGGGCACGCTCGAGCAGACGCAGCATCACGTAGCGCGCCCGGTCGCGGCCCCGGTCGCCCACCAGGGCGTCGAAGGAGGCCAACCAGTCCTCGGTCTCCTCGGGGTCGATGTCGGGCAGCTGGGTGGGCAGCCCTTCGTGGATCACCGAGGCCCGCGGGATCGCCGCGGCCTTCTGGGTCTCGTCCTTCTCGCTCACTGCTTCATCGTGTCACTTCCGGGAAGCAGGCGAAATCTACCGATCGGTAGGCCCGATCGACGGCCCTTCGAGACGGGCCTTGACGGCCCTCCTCAGGGATCCGGACTCTCGGGTCCCCGAGGAAGGCCGCAGTCCTGTCTCGAAGGGCTCAGAGCCCGATCAGCGCTGGTACGTCGGACATGTGGGTGAACACCTCCGCGCCGGCGTCCGCGAGCGAGTCCGGCTCGGCCATGCCGCTGCCGTAGCCCAGCACCCTCATGCCGGCCGCGACACCTGCCTGGACGCCGTACACGCTGTCCTCGAGGACCACGCACTCGGACGGGTCGACGCCCATCCGGGACGCGGCGTGCAGGAAGAGGTCCGGTGCCGGCTTGCCGTGCTCGACCTCGAGGGCGCTGAAGATGCGCCCCTCGAAACGTGCGGCCAGGCCGGTGAGACCGAGAGTGCGGGCCATCCGCTCGTGCGAGCCGCTGGAGGCGACGCACGTCGGCACCCTCGCCTGGTCGAGCACGTCGAGCAGGGCGCTGATGCCCTCGACCTCGACGAGGTCCCGTTCGAAGGTCTCGTGGACCTGGCGCCGGGAGAGCTCGTCGTGGCGGACTGCGGCCTCCTCCCCGAGGCGCTCGGCGATGTCTGCGTGCTGCACCGCGGCCGTCCGGCCCATCCAGCGGCGGACCACGTCCTCGGGCTCCATGCTCCAGCCGAGCTCGGTCAGCACCCGGGCCTCGACCGCGACCTGGAGCACCTCGGTGTCCACCAGCACCCCGTCACAGTCGAAGATCACCAGCGAAGGACTCTGATCGGACGGTTCGGGACGCACGGCACGAAATGTACAGAGCGACCCCGGTCGGGGTGTCCACAGCGGCGGGTCTTGACCCGTTCGGGTTGCGCTGACCTGCGACGTCTAGTGGACTACGCACACGCACGGGCCGTACGGGGTCGGTGGCGGACACGACGAGCAGATGACTGGAGGCAGACGGTGAGCCCGAGTGCAGAGGGCGCGGACGTCCATCTGGGGGACCGTCTGGGCCTCAAGCCCGGCATGGTGGTGCAGGAGCTCGGGTGGGACGAAGACGTCGACGACGCGGTTCGCGAGGAGATCGAGAACACGATCGACGCCGACATGGTGGACGGTGACCACGGCGACGTGGTCGACGCCGTGCTGCTGTGGTGGCGCGACGACGACGGTGACCTCGTCGACGCGCTGGTGGACTCCCTGACCGACCTCACCGGTGGCGGCGCGATCTGGTTGCTGACCCCCAAGGTCGGCCGTCCTGGGGCGGTAGACCCGGCCGATGTCGCGGAGGCGGGCCCGATCGCGGGACTTTCCACGACGACGACCGTTGCAGTGGGTAAGGAATGGACTGCGACGAAGCTCGTCGCGCCCAAGAGCCGCTGACTCACCCCAGGAGAGGCACCCGCAGGATGTTGCAACAGCTAGGCAAACAGACCCTTCGTCATGCCCGGATGCTCCGGGTGATGACCTCGTCGGGGGTGATCCGCCCGTACAACCCCGTGGCCCTCGCCGGTGTCGCGAAGGCGATCTACGAGCGCGGCATGGGCTTCGCCGGGGGCATGGAGGCGCTGGCCATCCGGTCGCCCAAGGACCTCGCGCTGATCGACGAGATCGGCGAGCTGACCTGGAAGGAGCTCGACGAGCGCGCCACCAGGCTGGCCCACGGTCTGCAGGACCTCGGTGTCGAGGAGGGCGAGAGCGTGGCCCTGCTGTGCCGCAACCACCGCTACTTCGTCGACGTCTCCACCGCGCTGTCCAAGCTGGGCGCCGACATCCTGTACCTCAACACCGCCTTCTCCGCCAAGCAGCTCGGCGAGGTCTGCGACCGCGAGAAGCCGGCGGCCATCGTCTACGACGACGAGTTCACCGAGCTGATCGACAAGTCCGGGACCGACCTCAAGCGCGTCATCGCCTGGAAGGACGGCGACCACGACGACGAGGACCGCGACCACGCGACCGTCGAGGAGCTGATCGAGAAGGGCTCCACCGACAAGCTCCCCGTGCCGAAGGAGCAGACCAAGCCGGTCATCCTGACCTCCGGCACCACCGGGACGCCCAAGGGTGCTCCCCGGGGTGAGTCCGGTCTCGACGGTGCCGTCGCACTGCTCTCGAAGCTGCCCTTCCACACCGGCGGCACCACCTACATCGTCGCCCCGCTCTTCCACACCTGGGGCTGGGCACACCTGAACATGGCCATGCTGCTGGGCTCCACGATGGTGCTGAAGCGGAAGTTCGACCCGGCCGACGCCCTGGCCACCGTGCAGGAGCACGAGTGCGACGCGATGATCGTGATCCCGGTGATGATGCAGCGGATCATGAAGCTCTCCGAGGAGGAGCGCTCCGGCGACTTCTCCAAGCTCAAGATCGTCGCGGCCTCCGGGTCCGCCCTTCCCGGCGACCTCGCCACCGACTGGATGGACGCCTTCGGCGACAACCTCTACAACACCTACGGGTCGACCGAGGTCGCGTGGGCCACGATCGCCCAGCCCCGGGACATGCGCGATGCGCCGGGGACGGCCGGCAAGCCGCCGTACAACACCGTCGTGAAGATCTACGACGAGGACGGCAACGAGGTCGAGCAGGGCGAGTCCGGTCGCATCTTCGTCGGCAACACCATGCTCTTCGGCGGGTACACCGGCGACGAGGACGAGGGCAAGGAGATGATCGACGGCCTGATGTCCAGCGGTGACATCGGGCGCTTCGACGAGGAGGGCCGTCTCTTCGTCGACGGCCGCGACGACGAGATGATCGTCTCCGGCGGCGAGAACGTCTTCCCCAAGGAGGTCGAGGACTGCCTCTCCCGGCACGACCACGTCAGCGACGTCGCCGCGATCGGGGTCGACGACGAGGACTTCGGCAAGCGACTGCGCGCCTTCGTGGTCAAGGACGGCGACGTCGACGAGGACACCCTCAAGACCTACGTCAAGGACAACCTGGCCCGCTACAAGGTGCCGCGCGAGATCATCTTCCTCGACGAGCTGCCGCGCAACGCGACCGGCAAGGTGCTCAAGAAGGACCTCAAGGACTACGACGACGAGGGCCACCCGCCCGAGGACTCCGGCAGCGCCGACGGCGACTCAGGGGATGACTCCGGCGATGACTCCGGCGATGACTCGGGCGATGACTCGGGCGCAGGCTCCGAGGCGTCCGGGAAGGGTGATACCGACGACTGAGCCGTCGGGGGTCACTGGCACCATGAGGGCATGACGCTGGCGATCGGGGACCGGGCTCCCGACTTCACGCTCGTCGACCAGCACGGCCAGGACGTCACCCTCTCTCGGTGGGCCGGGCAGAAGGCCGTGCTGCTGGTCTTCTACCCGTTCGCCTTCAGCGGCGTGTGCACCGGCGAGCTGACGGGTCTGCGGGACCGGCTCGGTGACTTCGAGACCGACCTGTCCACCTTGGTCGCGGTCAGCTGTGACCCGCTCTACGCCCAGCGAGCCCTGGCCGACCGCGACGGCATCTTCTTCCCGCTGCTCAGCGACTTCTGGCCGCACGGCGCCGTCGCCTCGGCGTACGGCGCCTTCGACGAGTCCACCGGCGCCGCGCGCCGCTCGTCCTTCATCATCGACAAGGCCGGCGTGGTCCGCTGGACGGTGCACAACCCGACCGGCCGACCGCGCGACCTGGACCAGCACGCCGTCGCGCTCAAGGAGATCGCGGGGGGCTGACACGCCCGGTTGGGCTACTGGTCTGCCAACTGGTCTAGTTCATTGTGCCCATTTCTGCGAAGTCGCTTGGAGCGCACGAGTCGGTGCGGCACTCTTTTCCTGTCGCGCCGCTGGTGACCCGAGACGCCAGCGGCGCGACCTGTATGTCCGGACCACGCTGCCCGAGACGAGCCGTTTGCGGAGATTCGGCACCGGCTCCCGGGCTCCCGTAGTCTGTCCGCGCGCGACCGGGTGCTGCCGCCCTGTCCCGCGCCATCCGGGCGTATAGCTCAGCGGTAGAGCACCTCGCTTACAACGAGGTGGTCGCAGGTTCGATCCCTGCTGCGCCCACCCCGCCACACCCCGTCGTACCACCGGCCGCAGCCCTGCTGCGCACCCCCTCGCTAGGGTCCGAGCATGGCGCCCGCCCTGGTCTTCACCCTGGTCCTCCTGATCCTGTTCGGGTCGACGTTGTGGGCCGGCGTGGACGCTGCGTTCCAGCCCGAGCGCGCCTGGCGCGACGCCAGGATCGACCGACGCCTGACCAGCGCCATCCTGATCGTCAGCTGCGCGCTCGGGGCGGTGTACTACTTCGCCTTCGTGCGGCCGCGGCTCCTACGCGCCCAACGGCTCTGAGCGTCCCCGTTCTCGTCCTCGCACGCCGTGACTAGGGTGGCCGTACCGAGACGTGAGGGGTGACCCAGAAGTGATCGTGCCGTTCTCTGCCTCCGACTTCCTGAACCGTGCGCTGGCCGTCTATGGCGACCGGACCGGCATCGTGGACGAACCAGACCAGCCCGCCGAGTCCCTGGGCGAGGTGAGCTACACGCGGCTGGGAGAGCTCGCCCGGGCCCAGGCGGCCAAGCTCGACGAGCTCGGCGTGGGTGTCGGTGAGCGGGTGGCGTACCTCTCGCACAACAGCGCCCGCCTGTACGCGGCGTTCTTCGGCGTCTGCGGCTACGGCCGGGTGCTGGTGCCGATCAACTTCCGGCTCTCCGTCGACGAGGTGAAGTACATCGTCGAGCACTCCGGCGCTCGCGTGCTCTACGTCGACCCGGAGCTCGAGGACGCGATGAAGTCGGTCGAGTGCGAGCACAAGTTCGTGATCGGCAGCGACGGAGACATGTTCTTGAATGACGGAGACTCCGAAGGCGTCGAGCCGGAGCCCTGGGAGCCGGACGAGAACGCGACCGCCACCATCAACTACACCTCGGGGACGACGGCGCGGCCCAAGGGCGTGCAGATCACCCACCGCAACACCTGGGTCAACGCGACCACGTTCGCCCTGCACGCCGGCGTGACCGACCGCGACGTCTACCTGCACACCCTGCCGATGTTCCACGCCAACGGGTGGGGGATGACCTTCGCCATGGCCGGCTGCGGTGTCGAGCAGGTGGTGATCCGCAAGATCGACGGCGCCGAGATCCTGCGCCGCGTCGAGAAGTACGGCGTGACCGTGATGTGTGCCGCGCCCGCCGTGGTGGCCTCGGTGCTCGAGGCGGCCGAGACCTGGGAGGGCGACATCCCGGGCCGCGACCGGGTGCGGATCATCGTGGCCGGTGCGCCGCCCCCGACCCGGACCGTCGCGCGCGTGGAGGCCGAGCTCGGCTGGGAGTTCATCCAGATCTACGGCCTGACCGAGACCTCCCCGCTGCTCACGATCAACCGGGCCCGCCAGGAGTGGGACGACCTCGACCCGGAAGAGCGCGCCGCGATGCTCGTCCGCGCCGGCACTCCCGCCCTCGGCGTGACGCTCAAGATCGACGACGAAGGGGAGATCCTGGCCCGCTCGAACGTGGTGCTCGAGGGCTACTGGGAGCAGCCTGAGGAGAGCGAGACCGCGCTGCGTGACGGCTGGTTCCACACCGGTGACGGCGGCTCGATCGGCGACGACGGCTACCTGACCATCCAGGACCGTCGCAAGGACGTCATCATCACCGGCGGCGAGAACGTGAGCTCGATCGAGGTCGAGGACGCGATCTTCTCCCACCCGGACGTGGCCGAGGTCGCCGTCATCGGCGTACCCAGCGAGAAGTGGGGCGAGACGATCAAGGCCCTGGTGGTCAAGACAGAAGGCTCGGAGCTGACCGAGCAGGAGCTCATCGACTACGTGAAGTCCAAGGTGGCCCGCTACAAGGCCCCCTCGTCGGTGGAGTTCCGCGAGGAGCTCGCCCGCACCGCCACCGGGAAGCTGCAGAAGTTCAAGCTCCGGCAGCCCTACTGGGAGGGCCGGGAGCGCCAGGTCAACTGAGTCCCGCTCGGTCGGGGGATGCCTCGGGGCGTCCCCGCGCCCACACGAACATGCGAATGTCGCGTGGGAGGCGGATGAGGTGCTCTCCCACCTCTGGAACCACATTCGCATGTGCGAGGGGCGCCCCCACCCGCCCTCGGTAGCCTCACCCCATGCCGACCCTGGGTGAGATCACCGCGCTGCTCGACCAGTGGTACCCGCCCCAGCACGCCGACGACTGGGACGCCGTCGGCCTCGTGCTGGGCGACCCGGCGGCCGACGTACGACGGATCCTCCTGGCCGTGGACCCGGTGGGCGCCGTCGTCGACGAGGCGATCCTGGGCGACGCCGACCTGCTCGTCACCCACCACCCGCTCTTCCTCACGGGGGTGCACGGGTTCGCGGCCACCACGCCCAAGGGACGCGTCGCCCACCGGTTGACCGACAACGGCTGTGCCCTGTTCACCGCCCACACCAACGCCGACTCGCCCGCGGGTGGGGTCTCGGAGTCGCTCGCACTCGCGCTCGGGCTCGAGGACGTGCGTCCGCTCGAGGCCGACCCCGCGCCACCACTGGACAAGCTCGTCGTGTTCGCCCCCCGCGAGGCCGCGGAGCAGGTCCGGGCGGCGATCGCGGACGCCGGCGCCGGCCGGATCGGCGACTACGACCGGGCCTCTTTCACCGCGCCGGGGGAGGGGCGGTTCCGCCCGCTGGCCGGCGCGAACCCGTCGATCGGCGAGGTCGGTCGGGTCGAGACCGTCGAGGAGGTGCGCATCGAGAGCGTGCTGCCGCGGGGCCGACGCGAGGAGGTCGTGGCCGCGGTGCTGCGGGTGCACCCCTACGAGGAGCCGGCGTACGACGTGACCGAGCTGGCTGAGCTCGACGAGCAGGACCGAGGCTCGGGGAGGATCGGCCGACTGCCGAAGCCGATGACCCTGCGGGCCTTCGCCGACCACGTGGCCGCCGTGCTTCCGGAGACCGCGCACGGCGTCCGCGTCGCGGGAGACCCCGAGCAGCTGGTCGAGACCGTGGGGCTGTGCGGGGGTGCCGGCGACTTCCTGCTCGATCGCGCTCGCGCTGCCGGGGTGGAGGCGTACCTGACCTCCGACCTGCGCCACCATCCCGCCTCCGAGCTGCGTGAGCACGGTGTTGGGTCGCCCGCCCTGGTCGACGTGGCGCACTGGGCAGCGGAGAGCACGTGGCTGCCGATCCTGCGACGGCGACTGGCCGACGCGCTGGGGGATACGGTGGAGGTCGACGTCAGCACGCTCAACACCGACCCGTGGACCTTCCGGGTCTGAGGCAGGAGAACACCCTGAAAGCCGACCCGCACGTCCAGCTCACGCTCCTCGACGTCCAGGAGCTCGACTCCAGGATCGACTCGCTCTCCCACCAGCTGGGGACGCTCCCGGAGGCCCAGCAGCTCAAGGAGCTCGTGCTGCGCCGTACCCAGACCGAGAACGGCGTGCGTGACCTGCGCATCCGCGTCGAGGACCTCACCTCCGAGCAGAAGCGCGCGGACGCCGACGTCGAGCAGGTCAAGACCCGCCGGGCGCGCGACCAGGGCATGATCGACGCGGGCCAGGTCAAGGATCCGAAGGCGCTGGAGCGGATGCTGGACGAGCTGAAGTCCCTGCAGCGTCGGATCACCTCCCTGGAGGACACCGAGCTCGAGGTGATGGAGGAGCTGGAGGCCACCCAGACACACCTCGACCACGAGACCGCCGCCCTGGCCACCCTCGACGAGGAACGGGTGCGGCTGCAGCAGGCCCTGGACGAGAAGGCTGCCGACCTGCAGGAGCGGCTGGGCACGGCCCGCCACGAACGAGGTACGACGGCCACGGGGATGCCCGAGGACCTGATGACCCTCTACGCCAAGCTGCGCGAGCAGAAGGGCGGCGTGGGCGCTGCGGCGCTGCGGCGACGCGAGTGCGAGGGCTGCCGGCTCACGCTGAACGCCTCGGACCTCGCGGTGATCGCCAAGGCTCCCGCGGACGAGGTGCTGCGCTGCGAGGAGTGCAACCGCATCCTCGTGCGCACCCCGGAGTCCGGACTGTGACCTCTGCGTCACCACGATCGGTCATCATCGAGGCCGACGGAGGGTCGCGCGGCAACCCCGGACCGGCGGCGTACGGCGCCCTGCTCAAGGACGCCGAGACCGGCGAGCTGATCGCCGAACGCGGGGAGACCATCGGCATCGCCACGAACAACGTCGCGGAGTACCGCGGGCTGATCGCCGGGCTCGAGCTCGCCGCCGAGCACGCGCCCGAGGCTGACATCGAGGTCCGGATGGACTCCAAGCTCGTCGTGGAGCAGATGTCGGGCAACTGGAAGATCAAGCACGCCGACATGAAGCCGTTGGCCATGACGGCCAACCGGCTCGCGCCCTTCGGCACGACCTACACGTGGGTGCCCCGGGCCCAGAACGCGCACGCCGACCGGCTGGCCAACGAGGCCCTCGACGGGGTGCGCGACGCCACCGGGGTGCTCGCCCCTTCGGTGGAGCAGCCGGCCCCCGAGAAGCGGGTCCGAGGGTGGGGCCCGCCGGGGAGCACGCCGACCACCCTCGTGCTCGTTCGTCACGGGGTCACCGACGCGACCACCGGCAAGCTGTTCTCCGGCGGTTTGGGCAGCACCAACCCGCCGCTCAACGACGAGGGCCGCGACCAGGCACGGGCCACGGGGGAGTGGCTGGCGCCGATGGCCGACACCTTCGACGCGCTGGTCACCAGCCCGGTGCGTCGTACCCGCGAGACGGCGGAGATCCTGGCCAAGTTCCTCGACCTCGACGTCACCGAGGAGCCGGGGATCGCCGAGATGGAGTTCGGCACCTGGGACGGGCTGAGCTTCACCGAGGTGCGCGAGAGGTGGCCCGACGAGCTGTCGGCCTGGCTCGGTGACGTCGACTCGGCGCCCCACGGCGGCGAGTCGTTCCGGACGGTGGAGAAGCGGGTGCTGGAGGGCAAGGACCGCCTGCTCGCGTCGTACGCCGGGAAGACGGTCGTCGTGGTCAGTCACGTCACGCCGATCAAGACCCTCGTGGCCGAGGCGTTGGGCGCGCCGCTGGACTCGGTCTTCCGGATGGAGCTCGCCCCGGCGGCGGTCAGCGTCGTCTCCTACTTCCACGTCGGCCCTGACGGCGACATCCCGATGGCCAGCCTGCGCCTCTACAACGCCCGCCCCACCGACGTCTTCGGCTGAGCGGGCCGCCTACAGCTCCTCGACGACCACGTCGAGGGGGTGGCCCTGCCGGGTGGGTTCGCCCAGCTCGGCCTTCCAGCCGAGCGCGTTGATCGTGTCGGCGAGGGCTGCCGGGGTGGTCGGGGCGACGCCGCGCTCCAGCAGCGCGCGGACCAGCCGGCCCTTGGTGGCCTTGTTGAAGTGGCTCACGACCGAGCGGCGACCGCCGGCTTCGTGCAGCACGCGCACGATCGCGACCCGCGGGGACAGGTCGGCGGCCGGTCGCCAGAACGAGGCGTAGGTCGTCGAGCGCAGGTCGACGACCAGGCCGGTGCCGGCAGAGGCGCGGACGACGGGGTCGAGGACACCACGCCAGTGCGCGGCGACCGGTCCGAGTCCGGGCAGCGCGGTGGCGCCGGGCAGCCGGTAGGACGGGATCCGGTCGCCAGGGGCGACCAGGCCGAAGAGCGACGAGGTGATCGCCAGCCAGCGGGTGGCGCGACGACGGGCTGCAGGCTCGAGAGTCGCGAGGTCGAGGGCGTCGTAGAGCACGCCGGTGTAGACGGCGTCCGCTCGTGCGGTCGGTGCTGCACGCAGGTCCGCGTTGCGGCGTACGTCGTCGGCCTGGGTGGGCCCCAGTCCCAGCACCTGCGCAGCGCGCACGGGCTCGGCGGTGCACAGCTCGACCAGCGCCGACAGCACCTGCGAGCGGGCCGGGGCGAGCTCTGGGGCGCTGAGCCGCTGGAGGTCGAGCCGCTGACCCCGGCGCGGCGCGGCCTTGCCCTCGGAGGGCGGCAGCAGGATCAGCACGAGGGCAACCCTAGAGTGGCCCGGGCAGACCGACCGAGGAGGTACGGCGTGGCCTTGCGCGTTCTCAGCGCCCGGGATCCCGGGGCCGATGAGCTCCGGCAAGGGATCGCGGCCATCCAGCTCGAGCAGCAGGTCACGCCCGACTTCCCGGCAGAGGTGCTTCGCGCGGCCGAGGTGGGGGCTGCTCGGCCCCGACTTCCCGATCTCGACCGCACCGACCTCGAGCTGCTCACGATCGACCCACCCGGGTCGATGGACCTCGACCAGGCGATGCACCTGGCCACCGACGGCGACGGGTACGTCGTGCACTACGCCATCGCCGACGTGATGGCCTTCGTCGAGCCCGGTGACGCGGTGGACGCCGAGGCGCACCGCCGCGGGGAGTCGCTGTACGGCGGCAGCACCAGGATCCCGCTGCACCCACCCGTGCTCAGCGAGGGTGCCACGTCGCTGTTGCCCGACCAGGAGCGACCGGCCTTCCTGTGGACCGTGCGGCTCGACGGTGCTGGAGAGATCCTCGACGCACGGGTCGAGCGAGCCAGGGTGCGCTCACGGCAGCGTCTCGACTACGCCGGCGTCCAGCAGGGCGCTGCGAGCGCCTCGCCCGGGTCCACGCTGGCGTTGCTGGAGACGATCGGGAGGCTCCGGCTGGGGCTCGAGGCCGCCCGCGGCGGCGTCTCGCTGCCGATGCCCGAGCAGGAGGTCGACGTCGTCGACGGGCGCTGGCACCTGGCCTTCCGCTCGATGCTGCCGGTCGAGTCGTGGAACGCGCAGATCTCGCTGCTCACCGGGTTCGCCGCGGCCTCGATCATGCTCCGGGGCCAGGTCGGGATCCTTCGCACGCTCCCGCCTCCGCCGGACTTCGTGGTGAGCAGGCTTCGGCGTACGGCGCACGCGCTCGGACTGAGCTGGGCAGCCGGCACGGGGCACGCGGAGTTCATCCGCTCCCTCGACCCGTCCCGCCCGGCCGACGCCGCGATGGTGGTGGCGTGCACCGGGCTGCTCCGGGGAGCGGGGTACTCCTCCTTCGACGGCCATCCGCCCGACCAGCCGCAGCATGCAGCGCTGGCCTCGACGTACGCCCACGTCACCGCCCCGCTGCGACGCCTGGTCGACCGGTACGGGCTCGAGGTCTGCGCCGCGCTGTGTGCCGGGACTCCCGTGCCCGCCTGGACCCGCGACGGGCTGGCCGCCCTGCCTGCGCTGATGCAGAAGTCGGGGCAACGAGCGCACGCCTACGAGCACGCGGTGCTCGACCTCGTCGAGGCGCTCACCCTTCGCCCCCGGGTGGGGGAGTCGTTCGACGGTGTGGTCCTGGAGGCCGAGCACGATGACAAGCGGCACGGCACCGTGATGGTGTGCGACCCGGCTGTCGAGGCCCGGATCAGCGGGCAGTCGCCGCTCCCCGTGGGCACGGACGTGTCGGCCACGCTGTCCGAGGCCGACCCCGAGACTCGGAAGGTGCAGTTCCGGCTCTAGGAGACTTGCTAGCCGGCTGCCTCGAGCTCCCGGGGGACCGCCGCGGGCAGCGTGACCACGAAGGTGCTGCCGGCGCCCTCGCAGGAGTCGACGTGGATGGAGCCGCCGTGGCGCTCCACGATGCGCTTGACGATGGTCAGCCCCAGGCCCGATCCCGGCTGGGCGACCGCCTCGGGGTTGGAGGAGCGGAAGAACTCGGTGAACAGGCACGCCTGGTCGTCCTCGGAGATCCCGATCCCCTCGTCGGAGACGACCAGGGCCACGGCCTCGGCGTACGCCGTCAGGCTGATCGTGATCGACCGGCCGTGGGGGGTGTACTTCACCGCGTTGCTGACCAGGTTGAGCACCACCTTGTCGAGATCGTCCGGCTCTCCGAGCGCCAGGACCGGGGCGCCGCTCGCGTCGAACTCGACGTCGAGGGCCTTGGCCTCGATCGACATGGACGTCATGGCCAGGGCGTCGACGACGAGCTGGGAGAGGTCGACGCTCTCCGGGGCGAGTGGACGCTCGGCCTCGCCGACCTTGCGCAGCAGCATCAGGTTCTCGATGACCCTGGTCATCCGCTTCGAGGCACGCCCGATCGCCTGCAGGGACATGCTCGCCTGGTCGTTGATGGGGATCGTTCCCGACTGCAGCATCTCGACGTGGCCGGTGACCGTGGTCAGCGGGCTCCTCAGCTCGTGCGAGACCGTGGAGATCAGCTGGCTCTTGTACACGTCGAGCGCCCGCAGCTCGGCGACCAGGGCGTGCTCGCGCTCGAAGGTCCGCGCGTTCAGCGCCGCCCTGCCGAGGTCGTGGCCGATGTCGAGCAGGGCGGCACACTCGATGCCGGTCCACTCCCGCTGGGGGTCGCTCCGCATCAGCACCAGACTGCCCAGGCACTCCGGTCCGGCGCCCAGAGGCACGAAGACCAGTGAGGACATGCCGATGTCGGCCAACAGCTCCAGGACGTGGAGGAAGTGACGCGGCGCCATCTTCTCCGGCACCGGTGCTCCCTCGGCCACGGTCATCACCACCTGCTCGTGCCAGCAGTACCGGGCCGCACGATCGGCGAACTCCACGATCTCCGGGGGCAGCACCTCGCGCAACGCCTCCGGGAGGTGCTCGGCACTCTGCTGCTCGTCGGTGGCCGCCTTGATCCACAGGTGCTGGGCGCGGAAGCCCTCGAGCAGGGTGCGCTCACTGGTGCCCAGCAGGCCCTCGAGGCTCAGCTGGGCGCTCGAGGTGCGCACGATCGACTTCACGGTGTTGGCCATCGCGACCTGCTCGGCCAGGGACTCGCGCTCCAGCGCGGACAGCACGGCCCGGGCGGCCAGCTCGGCGAACCGCTCCAGGACCCTGCGGCGCTCGGCGTCGGGTCTGCGACCGTCGACGGGCAGGTCGATGGCGAAGGTCCCGCGCAGCTCGCCCTGCTCGTCGTACAAGGGGGCCACGAGCATGTCCATCGGGTGCCAGGCGTCGGGGTGGTCGACCATCTCGATCTCGGGGATCACCCAGCCGGCGCCCTCGGGTCCCGTCGAGCCTCGCTCGTGGGAGACGAACCGCAAGAGGCCCCAGTCCTCGGCCACGGCGAGCTCGTCGAGCATCAGCTGCACGGGGATCCGGGAGCCCACCTCCTCGGGCAGCTCGGTGTCGACGACCAGCTCGAGCTCGTCGCCGCGCCGGACCCTGATCGCCGCCACCGCGAAGCCCGCCACCGCGACTGCGCCGTCGGCGATCAGCTGGAGGCTCTCCAGCAGGTTGTCGGGCAGCAGCCAGCCGCCTGTGGCGCCCTGGGCAAGAGGCGCGCCCGGCCTGTCGGTGCTCATGTGGTTCCTCCCCGGCACAAAATTACCGGGCACAAGACACTTATATGTTCATATCTACTAAAAGTGATTAAACGGACTCCGAAGCCGTGACCTGACTCGCTCATCGGTGTCCTATCCTTGACTCGCGGACGGGCTGGCCGGGCGACCGCGTCGGACTCTGCGGAGTTCGCCGAGGAAGGTCCGGGCTCCACAGGACGAGGTGGTGGGCAACACCCACCCGGGGCAACCCGCGGGATCAGTGCCACAGAGAACAGACCGCCCCGCCGAGATACATCGCGGCGGAGCAAGGGTGAAACGGTGGTGCAAGAGACCACCAGCGCGGCGGGCGACCGTCGTGGCTCGGCAAACCCCACCTGGAGCAAGACCAGACAGCGAGCGTTCGAGGGTGCTCCGCCCGAGCTCGCGGGTAGGTCGCTGGAGCTCACCGGCAACGGTGAGCGTAGATGGATGGTCGCCAACCGGATCGTCGAGAGGCGGTCCGGCGAACAGAACCCGGCCTATGAGCCAGCCCGTCCGCACCAAGCCTCTGACCCGCCGCCGTGGCCGATGCCGTTGATCGCCGCGAGGCCGATGGCGTCCAGGTGGTTGGCTCGCCGACGGTAGATGTCCAGTCACCTGTGGTCGAGGTCGCGCACAGCGCGGAGGACGCGATCATTGTCGACCACGGACGCCTGGTCAGGTCACTGTCCGTGGCCCGGGTGCTGCAGCCTGTTCGAAGCGATCTTGACCAGGCCCTTGCTGTTTACGCCTGGGCTTCGCGTGGGACCGCGATCGCAGGCTGCAGCCTACGGCTCGAGCCCGCCTGGACGAGCTACTTGATGGCCTGCGGATTGATCGGCGAGCCGACCGCCTTGCTGATGTTCAACGGCGGAGCGACAAACATGAACTCGTACACACCGTCGCCGGCACAGTCCTCCGCGAGAGCTTCGAGGTCGAACATCTCGCCGATCGTGATGCCGGCGTTGGCCGTCATGATCGCGTGGAGCGGCTGCCACATCTCGGGCGCCGTCTCGTTCGGCTGCACCTCGAACCAGCTCGTGTCGGTAGCCACAGCGGCGACGTCCAGTGGGCAGAAGAAGTCAGCCGCGGTGACTCCGAGACCGGAAGCGTCGCCGCCGGAGTACTCGTCGCCCCAGCTTCCGCGCTCGCGGACGAAGGCGAGCCGTCCAGATCGCACCAGCACGACGTCACCGGCTCCGACCGCGACGCCTTGGCTCTCTGCGCAACCCGCGAGGTCTTCGTGGGTGATGGCTTCGCTGATGTCGAGCCACGGCTTGCCCTTATGACGGGCGATGTCCAGCAGAACACCGCGGGTCACGACCTTGTCGTTCATGGCGGTGATCGAGTTCTTCTGGGCGCCGTCACTGTTGACCGACTCGGTGCCGTAGCCGTTGTACATCTTCTCGTCCATGAACACGTGTGACAGGGCATCCCACTGGGTGGCGCACTGCAGGATCATGTACACCGCATCATCGGTGTAGCCGAGCGGCGCCATCCCCGACTGCGCTCCGGAGGCGATGTCGCCCCCGTCTTGGAGCATGACGTGCGCGGGGTTGGTCCGACCGAGCGCACCCGTCATCGGGCCATCGGCATCGAACGGCAAGGAGAGCGAGAACACCTTGCCTCGGCGTACCAGCTGCGCGGCTGCCGCCACCTTCTCGGCGGTGACGAGGTTGAAGGTGCCGAGCTCATCGTCGGCGCCCCACCTGCCCCAGTTCCGGTAGCGGGTACACATCTCCCGGATCGTGGTCAGCGAGTACTTCGGCGTGCTCGTTCCTTCGTCCTGTGTCATTGCTTCTCCTTCGAACTGCTCCTTTTCGCGACCGCCGGCGACGGGCCGTGACAAGCATCAGCGAGTGAGTTTCGCTGCTTGAGGCCTCCTCCTCGAGGATGTCTTTGCTGGTCTCCCATCGGCGTCATCGGGGCGCTGCTAGACCCACGCAGCTGTCGGCCATCTGGACGGCGGGCGCAACTGGGGGCGGCGGGATCCGGGAAAGCACCATTCAACGTACGACGCATACCTGGCGGATCCAATGCACCGCGGTTTGCCGGAGGCTTGGGAACCACCTCCGACTTGAGCGCGTGGGAGGCCGGGGTCAGGACGCGCGGCTCTGTGTCCGGTTGGGTGGGGTCGACGGTCAACTCGTCGCCTCGCCGTCACTTCGATGAGATGAGGGTCAAGATGCCGAGAAGGTTGCGCCGCGCAGCGGTACTGGGAGCTACGGCGCGTGTCGCGTCCAACCGCGGACGGGCCAGGGCGGAGGCCGACGCCCAGCGCCAGGCACCGCCAGCCGAGGCGACCCCAGCTGCGGCACCGCCCGCTCCCCCTGCTGAGGACCGGTACGCGACACTGATGAAGCTGAAGGAACTCCTCGATGCCGGGGCGCTCACCCAGGCCGAGTTCGACACCGAGAAGCAGAGGGTCCTCGGCGCCTAACCGCGTCCCATCCAGGATCTGGAGGGCGATCGCCGCCCTGAGTGGAGCGACCTCGGGACGGAACTGGGCCAGCTCCGAGGGTGACCCTCCTCGCCGCGCAGTGACCGACAGGGGCCGACCGGCTCTGTCGGCCACGATCTTCGATCAGCCCTTCGAGCGGCAGCAGACCTCGACCTCAGCCACCGTGGCCTGGCGCTGGGTGATGCCCACGATGCGCTCGGGCCGGCGCTCAGCCAGTCACCCGGACCCTTGAGCTCGACGTCGGCCGTGTGGCGCGAGCCATGTCTCCACAGATCGAGACTGGTAGGTGCATCATCGACAAGATCCCTGCCGCAGGCACGGGACCCAGTGGGCCATCGGCCAGCAGCGGTCGGACGCTCCACGGAGAGGAGAGCACGATGAGCCATGAGCAGGCGGCGCCGGAGACGAAGGGCGTCGCGACAGAGTTGTTGGGCACGGTCGACCTCGGCCCAGAGATCCAGGGCATGCAAGGGCGCGAGCTCCGCATGCGCATGGTGACGATCGAGCCGGGCGGAGTCTTCGGCCCGGTTCACGACCACGAGGGCAGGCCTGGAATCGTCTACGTCCTCCAGGGAACGATCACCGACCATCGAGACGGCGTCGCCACCGACTACGGGCCTGGTGTGGGCTGGCCCGAGGACCGCAACACCCTTCACTGGCTCGAGAACAGAGGAGTGGTTTCCGCGGTTGAGATCTCGGTCGACGTCGTGAGGCGCTCATGACGCGATCGCCGGACTGGCCGCGATGCGCGCGCCGATGCCTCAGCGGCGGGTCAACGAGCAGAGGTAGAGCGAGGGTCGCAGGTGTCTGGAGTCCTGGCTTCTCGAGGCAGTTCGGGCACAGCTCCTGATCCGTGATGAGTGCGAAGTCGCGTCTCGGGAACGGGTAAAGGCGCGGGGCGCTGGTGCCGCACACGGTCGGTGTGGCTTGCCATGGGCTGCGTGCACTGATCCCGCGGTCAGCCAGCGGGTGCCCCTAGATCACCGACCTGCTTCTGCCGTCCTCGTCGCCCATGAGGTGTCCGTAGGTGTCCCGGGTGTCCGCTGCGGACTCGTGGCCCAGCAGCGCCTGGGGCACCGTCCGCACAGACATGCCGATGAGCGATCGGGGCCATTGCCCTTGGGTGATGGTCACGAGAGGATCGAGGCGGAGGTGCGCTCATGAAGGTGCGACCAGGGGCAGTGATCCGGGGCGTCGGTGTGGGCGTCTCCTACCTCGCGTCTGGTAGGTCCACGCGCTCCAGCTCCGGCATCCTGTTCGTGTCCTACGCGGGCGCCTGGTTCCTGGACAAGCCAGGACTGCAGATCTTGTGGATCTTCCCGGACATGGACGAGCCGTGGAAACGCGGCTCGGTGTCCTTCGCGACGGCCGTGGCGACGTGGTCGGCAGCGATGCTGGCCGCGACGACTGCGATGCGTCGTACGAGACTTCCGGCACCGATCGGTGCGGTGGTGCTCGGAGGCGGCTTCATGGCGATCGACTCGCTCCTTGCCGACCTCGGCGAGAAGCGCGACGCGGCCAAGCCTGCGGAGAGCTGAGGGAGCGGCGAAACCCGCCGACTGGGTTGAACCAGCATGGCGGGCGCGGCGTTGACTGGGGACATCGAGTCCGAGGTCCCAACCAACCGCAGACACCGGGGACGAGGCACTCACCTACCTCGACCGCGGTTCAGTGCCGGTCGACGTAGATGACTTCGACGGCGTTGTTCCCGTAGCCAAGGCGGTTCCACGGGGGTACGTCGGGTTGCACGTTGCCGGCAGCGTCGGTCGCTCGGGCCCGCAGCGTGTGCCGTCCCACCCCGATGGCCTCCCAGGTGAAGCTCCAGTCCTGCCAGCCGTAGTCGCCCGGGGTAGCGGGTTCGAGCTGCGCGGGATGCCAGTCACCCTCTCCCGTGAGGCTGACCTCGACACGGGTGACAGGACCGGTGCCGGACCACGCCTTCCCATGGACCGTGTAGGTGTCGACGTCGAGGGTCGAGCCCGGTGCTGGGTCGGTGATCCGGGCACGGACCCGCATCAGGGAGACCGGCTCGTGCGGCCGGTCGGGCCACTCGTAGATGTAGTGGCCGGTCTGGAACTCCCCGTGGTAGGGCTCGGTCAGGACGTCGAGTCGTTCGAGCCACTTCACGGACGCGACGGCGTACCAGTGCGGCACGATCAGCCGGAAAGGGGCGCCGTGGTCGCGTCCGAGCGGCTGGCCGTTCATCTCGTAGGCGATCAGGATCCCCGAGGCCGGGTCGGTGGCCTGGCTGATCGGCAGGGCACGGGTGAAGGTCAGGTTCTCCTGGTCGGTCTCGGGGAGGATCGCCTGGAGGTGGTACGGACCGTGGTCGGCCCCGGTGGCGAGGAGCTCGACGGCGTCGGCGGCAGGATCGACCTTGGCGAGGACCTCGTGCAGCAGGGCGCCGGTCCATCGTGCGGTGGAGACGGCGAAGTCGCCCCAGGGTTCTCCGGTCGGCAGCGGCCTCATCTCCAGGCGTCCGTTGCCGGCACACTCGAGGGTGACGGTGTGGTCGTGGGCGGGCATCGCGCGCAGGTCTTCGAGCGTGAGGGTGGTGGGGGTTCCGACCGCGCCCCCGATCTTCAAGGTGCCGTCGTGGTCGGGTACCGCGAAGTTGCTGCGCACGTAGTGCAGCTCGGTGGGGGTGACGTCACCGACGAGTGCTTCCGGTGGCGCCTCGGCGTTGTACGGCGCGGGGTTGATCATCACCAGCGCGGCGCGGGCCGCCTCGAGCTCGTCGGTACCGGTCATGTCGTTCAGCCTCCTGGTGGCGGGGTGACGCGATGGGGCTCAGAAGTCGGAGTCGTCGAAGGTGGGTTCGCGGCCGTCGTTGAAGGCGCCGATGCCCTCGACGCGGTCGGGGTGGATCGCAGAGCGCCAGTGCGCGTCCATCATGATCGCGATCGCCTGCTCGATCGGCTCACCCTCGCCCAGCTGCACGGCACGCTTGACGGACTGGACAGCGGTGGGGGAGTTGCTGGCGATCTTGTCGGCGATCCGCTGCGCTGCCGGCATCAGCTCCGCGGGGTCGTGGAGCTCGTTGACCATGCCGAGCCGGTAGGCCTCCTGAGCAGGGATCGGGTCGCCGGTCATGAACATCTGCAGTGCCTTGCCACGGGGCAGCAGGCGCGGCAGCAGCGCCGGGGAGCCCCCACCCGCTGACAGTCCGATCATTGCTTCGGGCTGTCCGAACGTCGCTGTCTGTGAGGCGATGATGAAGTCGGTGCTCTGGGCGAGCTCGCAGCCGCCGCCGTAGGCGAGCCCGTTGACGGCGGCGAAGATCGGCTTGCGGAGCTGGCGCACGGTGTACAGGGTGCGGTCGAAGGCCTGGCGCTGGCGCAGCCAGTCCTCCTTGGTCATGGCCTTGCGTTGGCGCAGGTCGCTGCCCACGGAGAAGGCCCGGTCGCCGGCTCCGGTCATGACGACGACACGGACGGCGGTGCGGACCGCGATCTCCTCGACGACCTCGGTCAGCAGGGCGCCCATCTCGGTGGTGATGGCGTTGTCGGCGTGCGGCCGGTTCAAGGTGATCCGCGCGACCCGACCTTCCGAGAGGTAGTCGAGCAGCACGGGCGGCTCCGTGTCTTCGACGTCGGGCGCCGGTGGGGCGAAGTCAAGGGCCGCCCAGCGGTCGGTGCTTGATGAACTCATCGTGCTTCCTCTCTCGGTGGCGCCTCGTCAGGTGTCGAGCTCGGCGAGCCAGCGCAGCGCGCTGATGCTCGGCGCGAAGCAGTACTCCCCGCCGCGGGTGACGACGAACGGGGGCAGGTCCTGCAGTCGGCGGCGGATGGGCCGTTGGGCGATGGTGAAGCTGTTCGTCGAGTCCGCGTGTGGGCCGACGAGCGGGTCCGATTCGGCAGGTGCTCCGATGAAGATCCCGTCGTTGAGCCACTGGGTCTTGACGAACTCGAACTGCCGTTTGATGTGGGCGCCGGCGAACACGAACATGATCCCGCGGTCGATCCCGTCGTCCTCGAGCACGCCGTCGGGCAGCATCGGCCCGTAGCTGGTGCCGCGCCGGATCATCCGGTGCAGTCGGACGTCGACGCTGCCCTCGTGGTCCAGAGCGTCACGGGGGTTCGCCCTGCGCGCATGGGCACCGACCGGGCACTTGAAGCCGCGCGGGTCGTCACCGAAGGTGAAGTCGTTGTTCCGCCCCGCGTCGCTGCCGAGGTCGGCGTCGTCCTGGTCCGGGGCCAGTGCGAGGGGGGCACCGCTCTGCCAGCGGCCGACCATCTTGGCCCCGAGGGCGTCCTCCTCTGCCCGGTTCGCCGCCTTGGCGCGCAGGTAGCCCCGATAGGCGGCGACCCGCGTGTGCAGCTTGCGGAACACCACGTAGGTGCCGTTGCGACCCAGCACGTCCGGGGTCGGCATCGGGGGCAGCTCCCCGGTCTCGTCGGGGTAGCCCAGGATGATCTCGCCCGCCTTCAGCGGCCGTTCGCGCGAGTTCGTCGGTGCTCGACCGCTGCCCTCGACCGAGGGTTGGCCGATGCCGTCCTTGAACCCGAACGACGTGCGTCCTGTCTCGAGCTGGTAGCAGTCCTGGCGCCAGATCAGCTCGATGCCGGGGAGCTCGGCATGGGCTTCGCGTGCCTTCTCCGCGACCGCCCGGAGTCGGCCCTCGTCGGAGGAGAGCACCGCGACGGCGACGTGCACGTCGTTGGTGCCCAGCGGGTGCTCCCAGTGGTCGGGACCGCTGTCGCCGGTGTCGCCGAGAGTCTCGGCCCGCGCCGCCATGCCCTCCCGGAACTCCGGTGCGAAGCTGTCCAGGGACTCTTGCGGCACGCCCAGGGCCTCGAGGCCGTGGTAGGTGAACGCCACGGTGACCGACGTCTCGTCGGGCGTCTCCGCGGGCCCGGCGGGGTTGGCGAGCCGGTGCAGCCGCCGCACGAGCTCGCGGCCATCAGCACGGTCGCGGATGCTGAGCAGGAGGTAGGTGCCGACGTACGGCGAGGGACGCTCGTACAGCGCACCGGCCTGGATGTCGTCGAGGTCGAGGGATTCCATGGTCAGTGGTGCTCGGGAGGCTCGGGTGGGTCCGGGTTCGGCGAGGCCAGGTACGGGAAGGTCGTCGTGCCGGGCCGGGTGGCGGCGTCGACTCCGTCGCGGATCGTGGGGCCGTTGCCGGCGTTGACGAGCTGGGTGAAGATCGTGTCCATCACGTCGTCGTTCAACGTCCGGCCGCCGCAGGTCGCGTGGGGCTCGCCGCGTCGTGCGGCGAGCTCGATCTCGAGGTAGGACCCCTGCTCGACGTAGGGCTTGGTGATGTCCAGGACCAGGTAGTCGGCGAGCACCAGCTCGGTGAGCGGGTGGTGGCCGTCCTCGCCGGTGGGCCAGTCCTGCTTCCCGTCGAGACCGTCCCAGAACGCGAGGTTGGCGTCCAGCCGCGCCCGGAAGGCGCCGGCGTAGGAGTCGCCGAGGTGGAACGCGTCGTCCATGTTGTACAGGTCGCGGATCTCGAGATCCCGGTTGACCCGGTCGAACTCCCTCGGTGCGAGCATCATGTTCTTCACCTCGGGACGACCGACCCGCTCGATCCGGACGTTGAACTCGCCTCGGGTCAGAGTCTCCGCAACTACGCCGACCAGTGCCCAGTCGGCCAGGAAGCCGGCATCGATCTCGACGACGACGCTGAGCACGTTCTTGCCGTCGAGGAAGATCGACCCGTGCTCGGTGAAGGCGAGCTCGTGGGTCGCGAGCGTGGCGAGCGCGGCTCGGGCATCCATGATGAACGGGTCCCACCGGACGCCGGCGAAGACGCGGATGCCTCGTGCCGCACCGCCCTCCTCGTCGTTGACGCGGAAGGCGACGTGCTCCCCCGCCGGGGTCACGCAGCTTCCGTGCTGCTGATGGTCCGGTCGACCCGTGTCCTCGTTCGTGACGTGCTCCGGGGGGTCGAAGACGCAGTCCAGGACCAGCTCCTCCGGACCCGGTGCGAACTGCCAACCGGCCCCGTCGACCGGCGCGGTGAGCGGTCGCAGACGGAAGCGGTAGAGCAGGCCGGCCGAGAAGAGATCTGTGGGCTTGGCCATCGGCAGGGTGTTCAGCACGAGGACCAGGCGACCCGGGTCCTCTGGACTCGGGAACGCGTAGAAGTCGGTGATGTCCGCGATCGGGTCGGACAGTGCGCGTGGCCCGGAGATGTGGTCAGACATGACGTGTGTGTGGTCTCGACTCTGGTCAGTCCCCAGCCTCGTCGAGCAAAGGCTGTAGAGCCGGGTGCTGCAAGGCCTCCGCGGCCTGCGGGTGGTCGAGCACCTGCTGGAACGCGGCGTTGACCCGCT
Organism: uncultured Actinomycetota bacterium; assembly: GCA_963794435.1. Lineage (GTDB taxonomy): Bacteria > Actinomycetota > Actinomycetes > Propionibacteriales > Nocardioidaceae > Marmoricola. Next base: position 26,091 of record CAWCDX010000027.1, on the reverse strand, counting down.
GCGCCTTCCGGATCTCCTTGACCGTCCCGCCGTAGTTCCGGGCATACGCGGCGGCCGACCGCTCGGCGCCGAGGACGAAGGCACGCAGTGCGGCCCCGTCGGGCAGCCCGTCGTACCCCTCCACGTGCCGGAAGATCACGTCGAAGAGCGCCAGGGTCGGGCCGGAGGTGAAGAAGTCCTCCATGTAGGCGTCCCACGGTCCGTCGAAGCTCGTGATGAACGCCAGTCGGGTGTCGTCGTCGAAGAGGACGAAGCGCGCCTCGTGGATCGTCTGGACCGCCATGTCGTAGTCGCCGTCCCTGTACCCGGGCGTGTCCTGGAGCTCGAGGAGCGCGGCCCGCAACGACGGCCCCTGCCCGTCCCTGACCCGGAAGAACAGGCTGAACTCGCTCGTCGGCCCGACGCTCAACCCCGGCTTCGGCGACGCGTCGTCTGGTGCTGCCACGGACTTCCTCCTGGTTGCTCCCGACTCGGCCACGTCACGGCCGGCAGAGCCGGGGATCCACGGCTGGAGCTCCCAGCCACTGTGACGGTAGGACCGCGTTCGGGCGCCGTGCTCACCCCATACGGGTGAGCCAGCAGACCCCTGTGGCTCTGCGACACTTCGGCTGACCGGCGACCTGGACCGGGCCAAACGAGAGGGGACTCGTCATGGATGCCATGACCAACGACTTCGGAGAAGTGCTCCTGTGGTCTTTCTGGTTCTTCATCTGGATCGCCGCGATCATGGTGTGGTTCCGCTGCCTGTTCGACCTGTTCGGCGACCACACCCTCAGCGGCTGGGGCAAGGCGGGCTGGGCCATCCTGCTGATCTTCGTGCCCTGGGTGGGTGCGCTGATCTACCTGATCGCCCGCGGACGCAGCATGACCGAACGCCAGATGGCCAGGGCCAAGGAGATGCAGAGCGCCCAGGACGACTACATCAAGAGTGTCGCCGGCAGTGGCGGTGGCAGCTCGGCGGCCGACCAGATCGCCAGCGCGAAGGGGCTGCTCGACTCCGGTGTCATCGACCAGTCCGAGTTCGCCGCCCTGAAGGCGAAGGCGCTCGCCTGACGACGGCGTGGCTCGGACAAACCCGGCAGACATCACCCACGCCAGCACGAATGGCATGGACGTGCTCGTGGTCCCGGGCACACATCGGATGATCCCAGTGGTCGCGTGAGCAAGGAGAAGGACACATCCCGCGGGCGCTCGGCGACGTACTCGAAGGGTCACTGGTCGGCACTCGGGGACGAGACCCCGGCAGAGGAATCAGCGGCCTACGAAGTGAGTGGGACCGACATCCGCTTCATGCTCAGCCAGCAGCAGTGGGAGCGGGCGTATGGAGATCTCGAGGCGCGCGGCAAGAACTTGGCGGAGCGCCTGCGTCGCGAGATCTCGTCGCCGTTCACCGTCGCGTACTGGCCCTGGTGACGGCTGCCCACGTAGATCGCGACTCGCTGGAGGATGTTGACGCCTCGGGCGAGGACACCACACAGCGGTGAGAGGCGCTCGCGCAACGGCGCGTAGGACACCGCGTCGTCCGCGACCGTCATCTGCCGGCTGCCTCCGTGGAAGCGGGCGACGTGCTACAGGGCCTGACCGACGTCGCGGATGTTCGACTTGGCCTGCTGCCAGGCCTCGGCCACGTCGCCGGTGAAGACGAGCCGACCCGTGGTCAGCGCGAAGCCCTTGACCTCCTCGATCGTGGTGTGCGGTGGTACGGCGAGCGCACGTGGGTCGGTCACGAAGTCGATCAGCGCCGGCCCCGGATGGGCGAACGCGCGCTCGATCGCCGGGCGGATGTCGTCAGCCTTCTCCACCCGCTCGCCGTGGATCCCCGCGGCGGTGGCCATCGCCCCGAAGTCGGGGTTCTTCACATCGGTGCCCCACGGTTGGTAGCCGACCACCATCATCTCGGCGCGGACCATGCCGAGCGTCGAGTTGTTGAAGACCATCAGCTTGACCGGGATGTCCAGGCCGGCTGCGGTGAGCAGCTCACCCATGAGCATCGAGAAGCCGCCGTCGCCGCACAGCGCGATGACCTGACGCTCGGGGGAGCCCACCTTTGCGCCGATGGCCTGGGGCATCGCGTTGGCCATGGAGCCGTGGCTGAAGGACGCCACGATCCGGCGGCCTGGCTTCATCTCGAGGTAGCGCGCCCCCCAGACGTTGCACATCCCGGTGTCGACGCTGAAGACGGCGTCATCCTCGGCCAGGTCGCTGAGTGCCGTGGCCACCATCTCCGGACGCAGTCCCTGGCCGCTGCCCTCGTGGGTGACGTAGGTCTGGATGCCCTTCACCATCGAGCGGTGATGGGTCAGGACCTTGTCGAGGAACTTCGTCTCGCTGCGCACCGGGAGCTGGGGGAGGAGCGCTCGCAGCGTCTCCCCGATGTCGCCGACGAGGCCGAGGTCCACCGAAGCTCGCCGGCCGAGGTGCAGGGGCTTGTCGTCGATCTGGATGATCTTCTTCCCGGCCGGGAGGAACGCGTGGTACGGGAAGTCGGTGCCGAGCATCAGCAGCAGGTCGCAGTCGGCGAGCGCCTCCGTGGCGCCACCCCAGCCCAGGAGACCTGTCATGCCGACCGACGACGGGTTGTCGGCCTCCAGCACGTCCTTGCCGCGGTAGGCGAAGGAGACGGGCGCCTTGAGGGTCTCGGAGAGGCGCAGCACCTCGGCGCGCGCGTTCCGGGTCCCCTCGCCGCCGTGGATCGCGATCTTCTCCGCGCCGGAGATCAGCGCCACCGCCTTCGCGAGGGCTTCGTCGTCGGGTCGGATCACCGGCCGGTCGGTCAGGATCGGGTGCGGCAGCATCGGATGGTCCACCGTCTGGGCGGCGATGTCTCCGGGCAGGATGATCATGCCGACACCGCGCTCCAGGATGGCCGCCTGCAGCGCCAGCTCGGAGACGCGGGGCATCTGGCCCGCGGTGGAGACCAGCGCGCAGTAGTTCGTGCAGCCGGAGAAGATCGCCTCGGGGTTGGTCTCCTGGAAGTACCCGCTGCCGATCTCGGTGCTGGGGATGTGCGTGGCGATGGCGAAGACCGGCGCGGCATTGCGCTGGCAGTCGTACAACCCGTTGAGCAGGTGCAGGCTGCCGGGACCGGACGATCCCAGCACCGCGGTGGGGCGACCGGAGATCTGCGCGTCGGCGCCGGCTGCGAAGGCACCGGCCTCCTCGTTGCGGACGTGCACGAAGTCGATGTCCGCCTCGTGCCGGCGCAACGCGTCGACGATCGGGTTCGCCGAGTCGCCGACGATGCCGTACACCTTCCGGATACCCACCTCGACCATCTGGTCGATCAGGATCTCCGCCACGGTCTGGGCCATCTGCTGCTCCTTCGTCGGTCCCGCTCGCAGGTACTAACGCTTGATCGGGAGGTAAACCGGCGTCCACATCGCTTCGTGGACGGCCTCGATCGGATCGTCGACTTGGACCTGCGCGATGCCCTGAGCGGTCGCGGTGTTGACCACGTCCACGGCCACCGTGGCCGAGACCTCGCGCAGCCTCGAGATGTCGGGGAGCAGACCCTTCGCGGGGTCGGTGGGGTCGGCGAGCTTCGCCAGTGCTCGCGCGGCTGCGATGAACAGCGAGGGCGGCATCGTGGCGGCACGGCACACGATCACGCCGAGGCCGAGGCCGGGAAACATCAACGCGTTGTTGGCCTGCCCGATGCGGTACGTCGTGCCCTCCCGTTCGACGGGTCCGAACGGGCTGCCGGTCGCGACCAGGGCTGCACCGTCAGTCCAGGCCAGGATGTTCTCCGGGGTCTGCTCCGCGAGGACGGTCGGGTTCGACATCGGCAGGACGATCGGGCGCTCGCAGTGCGCGTGCATCGAACGGATCACCTGCTCGCCGAACGCACCGGTCACACCGGAGGTGCCGACGAGCATCGTGGGGTGGAGGTTGTCGACGACCTCCTGCAACCCCAGGGTGCCGTCCGCCGCGCGCCAACCGGCCACGGCGGCTGGGTCCTTGGCGTAGGGCTGCTGGTAGTCGTAGAGATCCGGCATGTCGCTGGTGAGCAGTCCGGGTCGGTCCAGGAGGTGGATCCGATCGGCGGCCTCCTGCTCGCTGAGGCCCTCCTCGGTCATCGCGAGCGCGATCAGGTCGGCGATGCCCACGCCGGCCGACCCGGCGCCGAAGACGACGATCTGCTGGTCGATGAGTCGCCCGCCGGACACTCTGACGCCCGCCAGTGCACAGGCCAGCCCCACGGCGGCGGTGCCCTGGATGTCGTCGTCGAAGGTGCACAGGGTGTCGCCGTAGCGAGCGAGGATGCCTCGCGCGGGCGGACCGGAGAAGTCCTCCCAGTGCAGGATCGCCTGCGGGAAGCGCTTCGACGCGCTGGCCACGTAGGCGTCGATGAACTCGTCGTAGGCCTGGCCACGCACCCGGGACCGACGCAGGCCGAGGTAGCGGGGATCGTTGAGCAGCTGCTCCCGGTTGGTGCCCACGTCGAGCCCCACCGCCAGCACGCGGCGTGGGTCGATCCCGGCGGCGACGGTGTAGACGGCGAGCTTGCCGATGGAGATGTCGATGCCGCCGACGCCCCAGTCCCCGATGCCGAGGATGGCCTCGGCGTCGGAGGCGACGACGAGGTCGATGTCGTCGGGTCCGAGTCCGGTGGCCTCCAGCGCGCGGTCGATGCCGTCGACGTCCTCGATGTTCAGGAAGACTCCGCGAGGACGACGGAAGAGGTGACTGAATTGTTCGATCGCTGCACCCACCGTGGGGGTGTAGACGATCGGAAGCATCTCGTGCACGTGGTCGCCCACCAGGCGGTAGAACAGCACCTCGTTGCTGTCGTGGAGCTGGGTCAGGAACACCCATCGCTCGACGTCGGACGACTTGGCCTTGAACTGCTCGTAGCAGCGATCCACCTGTTGTTCGATGGTCTCCAGTCCCGAAGGGAGCAGTCCGTGGAGCCCGAGATCGTCGCGTTCCTCCATGGTGAACGCGGTGCCGCGGTTGAGCTGCGGGTCGTCGAGCACGGCCATGCCGCGGACGTGGATCTCCACTCCGACGGAGCCGTCAGCACCGGTGACGAGGGTGTGCTTGGTGTTCGGCGTCATCCTGTTCGACCTCCACGTGTTCCTGCTGACTCAGCGACACCCACCACAAGACCTGAGGTTGCCGACAACGCCGGCTGACGTCTGCACGAGTACGAAAGTACGACTCGTTGTACACCGGCTCCGCGATCGAAAACGTCATCCAGATTGGATGAAGCCGGGGCCTGCGAAGCCGTGTTTACCCTGCTCCGTGAGTCATGTCCGTGGTGCTGCCGCACGACTCGTCGGCCTGGTCGCCGTCGTGCTCCTGGCCGCTGCCTGTGGCTCCACCCACAGCTCGAAGGAGCAGTCGGACGCTCAGTCACTGGTGTCGGCTGCCCACTCCGCCGGCGTCGCGCCACACCTCACCGTGGGCGTGGCCGAGTCGCTCTACGGCACGTCGGCACCCCAGATCTGCGACGCCCTCGAGGGCGGGGTCAGCTCGGCCGAGTCGCTGCTTCTCAAGGGGAACCCGTCCGGCCGCAGACCGAAGATCGTGACCACTGACGCGGTCACCTACGAGCGCCTGGTCGTGAAGACCTATTGCCCCGACCAGCTCTCTGCGTACGACGACCTTGCCGCCGACATCGACCCGACGAAGACCTCGAGGTAGTCGACATGTCGGAGCAGGTGGCCTCCAGCGGACAGGCGGTGTCGGGCAAGACCGTCTCTGCCGGATCGATCGCGTGGCCGGCCCTGGCACTGATGATGGTGGCCAGCGTCGGGAGCATCGCCCAGCTCTCCGACTCGGCGACCTTCGGGCTGGGCGCCGTCACCGTCTACCTGATCCCGGCCATCCTCTTCCTGCTGCCGGTCGGTCTGGTCTCCGCGGAGCTGGCCACCAGCCACGAGGGTGGGATCTTCGTCTGGGTCCGCGAGGCCTTCGGAGACCGCACCGGATTCCAGGCGACCTGGCTGGTCTTCATGAACAGCGTCACGCTCTACCCCTCGCTGCTGTCGTTCGGTGCCGCCGCGCTGGCCACGGCCTTCGGACGTCCCGACCTCGCCGGCAACGGCGCCTACATGGGGACCGTCGTCCTCGTCGGTTTCTGGTCTGCGACCTGGGTCGTGTCGGGGGGCATGAAGAAGACGGCCGGGCTGAGCAACATCGGCGTCGCACTGGGAACGATCGTCCCGGCGTTCGCACTGATCTTCTTCATGTTCGTGTGGCTGACCGGCAGCAAGCCATCGGCCACGCCGTTGCACCTCAGCGACGTGACCCCGCCGTTCACCGGGCTGTCCAGCATCGCCCTGGTCGTGGGGACCTTCGTGGCGTTCGCAGGGCTGGAGCTCAACGCCGTGCACATCGCGCACCTCAAGGGCCGTCCGCGCACCTACATCAAGGCGGTCTTCGCGGCAGCGTTGCTGGTGGTCGTGATGTACATGCTGGGCTCGATCGCGATCTCGGTGGCGGTGCCGGACTCCTCCCTCGAGCTCACCTCGGGAGCGTCCCAGGCCTTCACGGTCTACGCCGACGGGTTCGGCATCCCCGGTCTGTCCAACCTCCTGTCGGGGCTGCTGGTGCTGGGCGCAGTCGCCGCCTCCATCGCCTGGATCGCCGGGCCCAGCCGGAGCATGTGGTTGGTGGGTCGCGCCGGCTACCTGCCGAAGGTGTTCCAGAAGGTCAACAAGAACGACGTGCAGATGCCGATCCTGTTCTTCCAGGGCGCCATCGTCACCATCTTGTCGCTGGTATTCGTCGTAGCCCCCAACACCTCGGCCGCGTTCGCGGTGCTCCAGGCCATCTCGATCATCCTGTACATGGGCATGTACCTGTGCATGTTCGCCTCGGCCATCAAGCTCCGCCGGTCGCAGCCCGACGTCCCGCGGCCGATCAGGATCCGCGGCCTCCCGATCATCGCCGTCATCGGCATGCTCGCCGCCCTGTCGGCGATCGTGCTGGGCGTGACCCCGCCGGCCGGCTACACGGCCGTACCGCCGGGCCTGTACGCCGTGATCATCATCGTCGGAGTCGTGGTGCTCGCGATGCCTGCCCAGCTGTTGTTCCACCTCCGCCGACCGGAGTGGACCACGATCGATGAAGCCGAAATTGTCGCCGAGTCCGAGGAGTAAGGCCGTGTCAGTCGCCACCGAAGGGAGCACCACACCATGATCGATCTCGCCACCTACACGCCGATGGGCGACAAGAAGAACTCCGACTTCTTCGAGGAGTTCCTTCCCAAGGTCTACGAGCGCCGGCAGCAGTCCGGTCTCGAGCAGATCGTCGGGAACACGGCTGCCCTCGTGGTCCAGGTGGAGCACGGCGACGCCGTGGACTACATGGCCGAGCTCACGGCCATGGGCCCCTACCGCTTCCAGGCTGCTCGTCTCATCGACACCCACAAGGTCTTCGTGCTGCAGTCCCAACCGGAGTTTCCCCGGCTGATCGTGCTGGAGCCGTTGACGGCGAGCTACGAGGACAACATGACCCGGTGGAACATGCTGTACCCCCTCGCCAGGAGGAAGCCCAACGCCCGCTACGTCGGCGAGATCTACAAGGCCGAGTCCACGAAGGCGGTCCGGGAGGCCCTGGAGCCGCAGAACATCCGGTTCGCCTACCCGGGGGACACGGTGAGCGGCTTCTACGCCATGGAACACCTGACCTTCACGTTCATGTCGGACTTCACCTACAACCGCGTCGGCTACGTCGACGTCGACATCGACGACCTCGACGAGGTCGGCCTGGGGGAGCCGATCGGGCTGACCGCGGACGAGCGCGGCAAGCTCGACCGTGCCGACGCCCTGCAGGAGGAGCACGGCATCAAGGACCTCGTGCTGGGTGTCGACCACGCCGCCACCCGGATCCTGGCCGGTGACCGCGAGAACGCGTTGCTGGAGTACCTGACCCTGGTGCCCTACTACTTCTGGGGCGCCTACAACATCCACGAGATGAACTCGTCGACCAACGTGACCCGCCACCCTGACATCGGGGATGACAAGTTGTCGCCCGCGCGGGTGTTCACGGCGAACAACACCCCGTCGATCGTGAACTCCTTCGACAACCTGCCGATGCCCACCGAGGACTTCGTCCGCAACTTCGGGCGCCGCATGCACCACCTGGCGATGGCCGTGATCGACGGCCACGTCGTGGACGAGAAGAACGTCGACTTCGTGGTCCGCCAGCTCGCGGACATGGGTACGCCGTTCCTGGCCAAGGTGGTCGGCGAGTGCAAGGACGACCCCAACCTCAAGCAGATCTTCTCGAAGAGCTCGCCGTACTCGCTGCTGATCACCGAGTACATCGAGCGGTGCCACAACTTCGAGGGCTTCTTCACCCGCGACAACGTCGCTTCCCTGACCGCCGCGGCCGGAGCGGACGAGCGCTATGAGCACGGCCACGTCTTCGACTGAACCGACGGGGTCCGTCCCGTCGCCGCCGCTTTCCGAGCAAGGAGAACACTGATCATGGAACGCATCCGCACCAAGGCCCTGTGGGCAGTCATCGTGCTCGCACTACTGGTGATTCCACTCGCTCTCGCGGTGAGTCCGTGGTGGTGGCTCCTGGAGATCCTGTTCGTGCCGTTGGTGCTGCTCGGCATCTACGACTACTTCCAGCTCCGGCACAGCATCCTGCGCAACTACCCGCTTGCCGGACGGATGCGGTTCCTGCTCGAGGGGATGGGGCCCGAGCTGCACCAGTACCTGGTGGAGAACGACACCGACGGTCGACCCTTCGACCGGGACACCCGCTCGGTGATCTACGAGCGGGCCAAGAACGTCGGTGACAAGAAGCCGTTCGGCACGGAGCAGAACGTCTACGACGCCGGCTACAGCTGGCTGAACCACTCGATCGCGCCGCGCCCGATGGTCGCCGACCCGGAGAACGACCTTCGGGTCGTGGTCGGCGGCGAGCAGTGCTCGCAGCCGTACGCCGCATCGGTCCTGAACATCTCCGCGATGAGCTTCGGTGCCCTGGGCCAGGCCGCCGTACGTGCGATGAACCAGGGAGCCAAGGCGGGGGGGTTCGCCCACGACACCGGCGAGGGCGGTCTCTCGAAGTACCACAAGGAGGCCGGCGGTGACCTGATCTGGCAGATCGGCACCGGCTACTTCGGGTGCCGTGACGCGAACGGTGACTTCAACCCCGACGCCTTCCACGAGACCGCCACGCTCCCGCAGGTCAAGATGATCGAGATCAAGGTCTCCCAGGGCGCGAAGCCGGGACACGGCGGCATCCTCCCGGCGGCCAAGGTCACCGCGGAGATCGCAGAGGCGAGACTCGTCCCGGAGGGGAAGGACGTGTTCTCACCCACCTACCACAAGGCGTTCTCGACGCCTCTGGAGCTGTGCGCCTTCATCGCGCAGCTGCGTGAGCTGAGCGGGGGCAAGCCGGTCGGCTTCAAGCTGTGTGTCGGGGATCCCCGGGAGTTCATGGGCATCGTCAAGGCGATGATCCAGACCGGCATCTACGCCGACTTCGTCGTCGTCGACGGCGGCGAGGGGGGGACCGGTGCCGCGCCGCTGGAGTTCTCCGACTCCCTCGGGGCGCCGCTCAACGAGGGACTGATCGCTGTCCAGAACACCCTGGTCGGTGCGGGCGTGCGTGACCGGTTCAAGATCGGCGCCAGCGGAAAGATGGTCACGGCGTCGGCGATGGCCCGCTCCATGGCCCTGGGCGCGGACTGGTGCAACTCGGCTCGTGCGTTCATGTTCGCGGTGGGCTGCATCCAGTCGCAGAGGTGTCACACCAACCAGTGCCCGGTGGGGGTCACCACGCAGGACAAGGGCCTGCAGCGGGCCCTGATCGTCTCCGACAAGTCCGTGCGGGTGCACAACTACCACCGCAACACCGTGCATGCCCTGGCCGAGATGATCGCCGCGATGGGACTGGACCACACGAGCGAGCTCCGACCCCAGCACGTCGTACGCCGGGTCAGCCAGTTCCAGGCTCTCGCGCTCGACGAGATCTACCACATTGCGGAACCCGGTGATTTCCTGGCCGGAACGGCGAACCCGCGCTTCCAGGCGTTCTGGGACCAGGCATCCGCCGAGTCCTTCCGACCCTGGTCTGCCTCCGAGCAGGCTGCGCACATCTGAGCGGGTGCCGACCGGATGGCAGAGGTTGCAGATCATCGTGTGGTCATCGTCGGGGCGGGCTTCGGGGGGCTGTTCGCCGCGAAGTTCCTCCGGCGGGCACGGGTGCAGGTGACGCTGGTCGACCAGCGGAACTACCACCTCTTCCAGCCGCTGCTCTACCAGCTCGCGACCGGCATCCTGTCGGAGGGAATGGTCGCACCGCCGATCCGGGACGTCCTGCGCCGGCACGCCAACGTCACCGTGGAGATGGCCACCGTCACGGGCTTCGACCTGGCAACCCGTACGGTGACCGCGGTGCGGCCCGACAACACCCCCCGCACCTACGAGTACGACAGCCTGATCGTCGGGGCCGGAGCGAACCAGTCGTACTTCGGTCACGACGAGTTCGCCAGGTTCGCCACAGGGATGAAGACGATCGACGACGCGCTGGAGCTGCGCGGCCGCATCTTCGGCGCCTTCGAGATGGCCGAGACCGAGACGGATCCCGAGCTGCGTCGCGCGTGGCTCACCTTCGTGGTGGTCGGCGGAGGCCCGACGGGAGTCGAGCTCGCGGGCCAGATCGCGGAGCTCTCCCGTTCCGGGCTCAAGGGGAACTTCCGGGGGCTCGACCCCACCCAGGTGAGGGTAGTGCTCGTCGACGGGGGCAAGGAGGTGCTCGCCACGTTCGGTGACCGGCTCTCGCAGAAGGCCGCGGCCGAGCTCGAGCGCCTCGGCGTGACGATCCGGACCGGGGTGGTGGTCACCGGCGTCGATGCCTTCGGCGTCGACGTCTCGACCCACGACGGTACGCAGGACCGGATCACGTGCCGGACGAAGATCTGGGCGGCCGGAGTCTCGGCGTCGCCGCTGGCCGGTCTGCTCGCGCAGGGCAGCGGCGCCACGTGTGACCGGGCCGGCCGCATCGCCGTACTCCCTGACTGCACGCTTCCCGGCCACCCGGAGGTGTTCGCGATCGGCGACATGATGGCGCTCGACGAGCTCCCGGGGGTCGCCGAGGTCGCCATGCAGTCGGGCATCCATGCCGCGAACACCATCAAGCGCCGGCTCCACGGCAAGGAGGCCGCGACGTTCACCTACCGCGACCTCGGCAGCATGGCCACCATCTCGCGGTTCCACGCCGTCGTGAGCTTCAAAGGCCTCCGCGCCTCGGGCTTCCTGGGTTGGTTGATGTGGCTCGTCGTGCACATCACCTTCCTGACCGGGTTCAAGAACCGCCTGTCGGCGCTCTTCCACTGGGCCGGGACCTTCCTCGCCGGTGGCCGCGCCGAGCGGACGATCACGATGCGTCAGGTGATCGGACGCGTGGCGATCGACGAAGCAGGCGGGGACGAGTTCACCCGGAACATCATCGCGGCACCCGAGTCAGGGAAGGGTTGAGACGATGAGTGCTCTCGTTTCGCTGGTGGGTACGTCGGTCCTGACGGTCGACCCGGTGCCGTGGGCGCGTTCGCAGATGGCGTTCACGCTGGGATTCCACATCATCCTGGTGCCGCTGGGGGTGTCCTGGGCCGCGATGACGCTGATCGCGAACTACCGGGCGATCAAGCACGACGACCAGGCTGCCCTGCTGCTGGCGCAGCGATGGTCGAAGTACATGGCAGTGACCTTCGCGGTCGGGGCCGTGACGGGCACCGTGCTCAGCTTCGAGTTCGGCCTGCTGTGGCCGAAGTTCATGGGCCAGTGGGGCGGGGCCTTCGGGGTCCCGTTCGCCTTCGAGGGCATCTTCTTCTTCACCGAGGCAGTGTTCATCTCGATCTACATCTTCGGCTGGCGGCGGCTGAAGCCCTGGACCCACTTCTGGACCGGGGTCCCGATCGCCGCGGCGGGCATCCTCGGCAGCATCTCCGTGGTCTCGGCGAACGCGTGGATGAACTCCCCGGAGGGCGTGACCCTCAACTCCGCCGGCAAGGTCATCGAGGTCGACCCGATGGGCGTGATCTTCAACAAGGCGATGCCGCTGATGGCCGCGCACATGGTCGTCGCGGCGTACCTCGTGGGTGGGTTCCTGATCGCCTCGGTGTACGCCGTGGGCATGCTGCGCGGACGTCATGACCGCTACCACCGGCTGGCCTTCATCATCGCGTTCTCGGTGGCGGCCGTGGCGACCCCGGTGCAGATGGGTGTCGGTGACACGCTCGCCCGCTGGGTCTACACCGAGCAGCCCTCGAAGTTCGCCTCGATCGAGATGGTGCCCAAGACCAGCAGCGACGTGCCGGAGGTCCTCTTCGGCCATCTCAACTCCTCCTACCAGGTCGTCGGGGGTCTGCCGATCCCCGGCCTGGCCTCGATCCTGTCCGACCCCAAGGACGGCACCTCCACCGTGGTGCAGGGGCTCAACACCATCCCCACGGAAGACCGCCCGACCACGACGGACGTCAACGTCACCCACCTGGCCTGGGACATCATGGTCGGGCTGGGGACACTGCTGTTCCTGTTGACCCTGTGGTACTGGGCGTCGTGGATCTTCCGGCGAGACATGCCGAAGAGCAAGTGGTTCCTGCGCGCCGCGGCCGCCTCGGGAGTGCTGTCGGTGGTCACGCTCGAAGCGGGGTGGACGGTCAGCGAGGTGGGCCGGCAGCCGTGGATCGTCTACCAGAAGATGAAGGTGGTGGACGCGGCGACCGCGAACACCGGTGTGTGGGTGACCTTCATCGGGGTGGTGCTGCTGTACGCCGGCCTCGGGATCACCGCGATCCTGGTGCTGCGCGGGATGAGCCGGCGCTACCGGCGACTCGACGGCAGTGACGCCTTCGACGAGAGCGACTCGCCGTACGGGCCCAGTGAGCCCGTGGACAACGACCAGGTCCCGGTGCCATGAGCACGGCCGCTGCGATCATCCTGTTCGCCGCCGTCACGGTCTACGCGATCTTCGGCGGGGCCGACTTCGGTGCCGGCTTCTGGGACCTGATCGCGGGGGGAGCCAAACGGGGGGAGCGACCCCGCGAGGTGATCGACCACGCGATCGCCCCGGTCTGGGAGGCCAACCACGTCTGGTTGATCTTCAGCTTCGTGGTGCTGTGGACCTGCTTCCCCCAGGGCTACGCCTCGATCACGCTCACCCTGTTCGTCCCGTTGACGCTGGCGGCGCTGGGGATCGTGCTGCGGGGTGCGAGCTTCGCGTTCCGCAAGGCGGTCTTCCGCACCCGCGACCAACGGAACTTCGGCGCGGCGTTCGCCCTGTCCTCGGTGCTGGTCCCCTTCTGTCTCGGTGCCGTGGTCGGGAGCATCGCCTCCGGGCGAGTCCCCTCCGGCGGGAAGTCCGGTGACCCCTGGTCCAGCTGGTTGAACCCGACCTCGATCATCGTCGGGCTGCTCGCCGTGTGCCTGGCGGCGTACCTCGCCGGGTTCTTCCTGGTCTCGGACGCGCGTCGACTCTCCGACGACGCGATGGTGGCCTACTTCCGACGTCGGGCCGGTGCGGCCGCCGTCGTCGCCGGGGTGGTGGCCGTGGTGGGCATCTTCGTGCTGTCCAACGACGCGCCGTACCTCTTCCACGGGCTCAGGACCAAGGCGCTTCCGCTCGTCGTGCTCTCCGTCCTCAGCGGCGCGGGCGCCCTCTTCCTGCTCGCCCGGGAAGCACGGAGGGGCGCCCGGCTCGCGGCCGTCGTCGCGGTCGGCAGCGTGGTCGTCGCGTGGGGCGTGGCGCAGTGGGACTACCTGCTGCCCACGACGCTCACCGTCTCCGCGGCTGCCGCACCCTCCGGCACCCTGCAAGCGGTGTTCATCGCCACCGGTCTCGCGGCCGCGCTGATCGTGCCGTCCTTCGTCCTGCTCTACACGTTGGACCAGAAGACGCTGCTGCCCGAGGAGGGCATGCCCGACCCCGTCCCGAACCAGCCGCGGCCGCTGTGATTCCGCTCGCGACCTCCGTCAACAGCGGCGACACCACCTGGGTGCTCACGTGCGCTGCGCTCGTGCTGTTCATGACGCCCGGGCTGGCCTTCTTCTACGCGGGCATGGTCAGGAGCCGCAATGCGCTGGTGATGCTGCAGCAGAACTTCATCCCGCTCGGCGTGATCAGCCTCACCTGGGTGGTTCTCGGCTACACGCTCGCCTTCGGCAACGACCTCGGGGGTGGTCTGGTCGGAGATCTGGGCACCCTGGGGCTGGGCAACCTCCAGGACGCGCCTCCGCCCGGGCTGCACGTCGTGTCGACGGGTGTGGCGATCCCGGCCCTTGCCTTCGTGGCCTACCAGATGATGTTCGCCGTCATCACGCCAGCACTCGCCACCGGTGCGGTCGCCGATCGGATGAAGTTCGCCGGATGGGTCGTCTTCCTGGCTGTCTGGTCGGTCGTCGTGTACGCGCCGATCACCCACTGGTTGTGGGCCCCGGCGGGGTGGCTGACGCAGCACGGGGCGCAGGACTGGGCGGGCGGCATGGTGGTCCACGCATCCGCTGGGGCAGCGGCCCTTGCGCTGCTGGTGGTCCTGGGGAGGCGTCGGGCCTGGCCGGACAACGCACCCCTGCCGCACTCCATCCCGTTGGTGATCATCGGTGCCGGGATCCTGTGGTTCGGCTGGTTCGGGTTCAACGCGGGTGACGGGCTGAAGGCCGACGGTGTCGCTGCCCAGGCGCTGATGAACACCCACGTCGCCGCTGCCGCGGCGATGCTGGTCTGGTTGCTGCTCGAGCACCTGCGAGAGGGCCACCCGACCGTCCTGGGCGGCGTCACCGGGGCTGTGGCCGGACTGGCGACCATCACGCCGTGCGCGGGATACGTCACGACGACCTCGGCGATCATCATCGGGGTGGTCGCAGCGGGTGTCTGCCACCTGGCGTTGAGGGCCAAGGTCTTCTTCCGGTACGACGACGCGCTGGACGTGATCGCCGTGCACTTCGTCGGCGGCGTCCTCGGATCGTTGCTGCTCGGTCTGTTCGGGAAGAAGGCGGTCAACAGCATCGGCGCCGACGGGCTCTTCTACGGCGGCGGCCTCACCCTGCTCGGGTGGCAGGTGGTGGCGCTGGTCTCCGTGGTGACCTTCTCCTTCGTGCTGACCTGGCTGATCGCCGTCGCGATCGACAAGACCATCGGCCTGAGGGTCGACCCCGCGGACGAGGCCGCACTGGACGTCAGGCAGCAAGGCATGGTCGCGTACAACGTCGGCCAGGCGCTGGTCTTCGGTCACGAGGCCCCGCGCGTGGTCGGGAACGCGTCCGGCTCGAGCCAGACGGGTGCCTCAGCCCCCGGCGGAGAGGAGACCCTGGTGACGGCGCTCGTCGACATCGAGACCACCGATATCGTCGCCCTCAGGCAGGCCCTGCTCACGGCCGGAGCACGGACGATCATCGTGACGGAG
Organism: uncultured Actinomycetota bacterium; assembly: GCA_963794435.1. Classification (GTDB taxonomy): domain Bacteria; phylum Actinomycetota; class Actinomycetes; order Propionibacteriales; family Nocardioidaceae; genus Marmoricola. The sequence goes on along the minus strand of CAWCDX010000027.1, from coordinate 10,721 downwards.
GCGCACGTGCTCACCGAGGACACCACGGAGGTAACCATCCGCAACGACGTCAGGTCGACCAACGTGGTCCCGCAACTGCGCGTCGAGGTGCTGGTCGCGCGCGATCAGGTCGAGGCAGTCAATTCGGCGTTCGACCTCCACGCCCCGAGCGCCGCACGGCCCGCCTTCACCCTCGACATCAGCCCGCCGCGCCGATGACCACGTCGCCGGCCTCCACCGGTGGGGCTGCCGCGCCGCCGGAGCTCGACCCCATGGTGGTCATCCGCTCCCGGCCGTACCTCCAGGCCCTGGTGCTGGCGGCGATCCTGGGGATCCCGATCTCTGCCATCGCGTACGGGTTCCTCGCGCTGGTCACCAAGCTGCAGACCTACCTGTTCGACGACCTGCCGCAGGATCTCTTCACCGGCCAGGCGCCCGCGTGGTGGCCGATCCCGTTCGTGGCGCTGGGCGGACTTCTGGTCGGGTTGACCATTCGCCACCTGCCGGGCAACGGCGGTCACTCGCCGGCCTTCGGCTTCCATGCCGGCGGGCTGCCGGTCGACGCCGAGCTGCCCGGAATCGTCCTCGCGGCGCTCGCGACGCTCAGCCTGGGGGCGGTGCTGGGCCCCGAGGCGCCGCTGATCGCGATCGGTGGCGGCCTGGCAGCCCTGACCGTGCGGCTGCTGCAACGCGACGCCCCACCGATGGCGCTGACCATCATGGCCTCCGCGGGCAGCTTCGCAGCCATCAGCACCCTGCTCGGCTCGCCGTTGCTCGGCGCGTTCCTGATCATGGAGGTGGCCGGCGTCAGTGGCGTGACGCTGAGCCTGGTCGCTCTTCCCGGACTCCTCGCGTCGGGCATGGGGGCCCTGGTCTTCGTCGGCCTCGACAACTGGACCGGACTGGGCACCTTCTCCCTGGCCCTGCCGTCGGTGCCTGCTGCCGTGGACCCGACCGTGGCCAGCATGGGATGGGCCCTGGTCATCGGCGTGATCGGCGCGCTCCTGGGGTGGGCGGTTCGCTCTCTCGGTCTGGCGCTGCGCCCGGTGGTGCACCTGAACCGGGTGCTGGTGACCATGTTCTTCGGCGCCCTGGTCGGCGTGGTGGCCATGACCTACCAGCTGGTGTCCGACCACAGCTTCACCCAGGTGTTGTTCTCGGGGCAGGACGCTTTGCCTGAGCTTGTCGCTCACGCCACCGACTACTCGGTCGGGGTATTGGTGCTGCTTGCCGCCTGCAAGATGCTCGCCTACGGAATCTCGTTGAGCGCGTTCCGCGGTGGGCCGATCTTTCCCGCCATGTTCATCGGGGCGACAGTGGGCATCGCGCTGAGCGGGCTGCCCGGCCTCGACCTGGCACCGGCCATCGCCGCCGGTATCGGCGCCCTGTGCGCCGCGATGCTGCGGCTGCCGTTGACCTCGGCGCTCCTGGCCACCTTGCTGCTCGGGAGCGACGGCGTCTCGGTGACCCCACAGGTGGTGGTCGCGGTGGTGGTGGCGTTCGTGATCACCATGGTGCTTCCGGTGCGGAATGCCAGCGACGAGGCGGTCCCAGCGTGACGCCGACGCTGCGGCGCTGTGCACGCACGTGAGGGATCTGGAGGCGGAAGGCGGAGGGTGAGCCCGGATTCTAGCGATCGGCCGCTGGACGACAGGCCGCCCGCCTAGACCAGAGCGGTGCTGGTCGCGGAGCGGTCGCAGCAGTTTCGTCGCCCTCCGCGGAGAGCGGTAGCGTCGCAGGCGTGCACGAGGAACCGGGTGCCGCGTCACGAGCTCGTGGGGACCTGCAGGAATGGGCAACGACCGGGGAGGGGCCGGAGGGTCGTCGCCGGGATCTGCCTGCCCGTGAGCCGGTGGCGCGTGCGGCGCTCCTCCGGCGCTTGCTCGCCTCGGAGGAGCCCGTGGTCTCGGTGGTGGCACCGCCCGGGTACGGGAAGTCAACGCTTCTGTCGCAGTGGGCCGAGCGGTCTCGGCCCCGCGTCGCCTGGGTCTCCTGCGACCGGCTCCACGACGACCCGTTCTTCCTGTGGACCGCCGTCGTGGCCGCGTTGAGCCTCGTCGAACCACTCGGCACGTTCCCGACCGCGCCCGTCACCGACGACACCGAGCGACTCGGTCAGTTCCTGGCGCACACCATCGGTGCCTTCACCCGACCCGTGACTCTTGTCTTCGACCAGCTGGAGTCCGTGTCCAGCCTCAAGGGTCGGAACCTGATCGCCGCCCTGGCCACGGCATTGCCTGCGGGATCGCGAGTTGCCTGGGCGTCACGCCAGCAGGTTCCCTTCTCCCTGGCCCAGCTGCGTGTCCATAATCGCGTGCTGGAGCTGGGTGCTGCCGATCTCGCGATGTCGCACCGTGAGGCCTCGCTGCTGCTCCGGGGGGCGGGCGTCGAGCTCACCGACGAAGCGACGGACCGTCTGGTCCGACAGACGCAGGGTTGGCCGGCGGCCCTCTCCCTGGCAGCCCGGGGGATCCGGGCGGGTGACGTGTCAGCCGAGGAAGGGATCAGTGGTGAGGATCGGCTGATGAATGACTACCTGCGCTCGGAAGTGTTGGACCGCGTTCCTCGCAGGGATCTGGACTTCCTGGTCCGTACGTCGATCCTCGAGACCGTGAACGGCGACCTGGGAGATGCCTGCGGGGGGCGTCGCCACACCACCGGCCTGCTCGAAGAGCTGCGGAGCCGCAACATCCTGGTGGAGCCGTTGGACAATCGGGGCGAGTGGTACCGCTACCACCCCTTGCTCCGCCAGCTGCTTCACGCCGAGCTTCGCCGACGCAGTCCCGAGCTGATCCCGGAGCTGCACACGCACGCTGCCGTGTGTCTCGAGGCCGCGGGCGATCTGGAAGGGGCCATCGCTCACGCCCACCACGCCGGTGACGCGGACCGGTTCGGGCGGCTGGTGCTCGAAGCGATGCAGCCGGTCTGGGCGAACGGCCGCGTCGACATCGTCGAGGACTGGATGGAGCGGCTCGGCCATCGCTCGCCCGCGGCCCAGACACCCGCGATGATCGCCCACGGCGCCCTGATCTTCGCGCTCCTGGGGCGCCCCGGTGATGCGGAGCGATGGGCGGCCGTGGCGGAAGGGCTGCCGGCCACGGGCACGCTGCCCGAGGGAAGCACGGTCGCGGCGACGATGGCCTACCTGCGCGCGAACCTGTGCCGCGAGGGGCCGGAGTCGATGTCCGCCGACTCCGCGGCGGCTCTCGAGGGGCTGAGTCCGACCAGCCCCTACCGCACCACCATGCTCCACACCCAGGGACTGGCCGCCCTGCTCGAAGGAGACCTGGACCGCGCGGATGCGGCTTTCGCGCACGCCTACGACCAGGCCATCAGCATCGAGACGTCGCCGGTGGCCGCCCTCGTCCTGACCGAGCAGTTCCTGGTCGCTGTCGAACGTGACGAGTGGACCGGCGCGAACGCCCTGATCAAGCGATCGCTGGAGATCGTCACGCGAGGGCCTTTCGACGGCTACTGGACCAGCGCCCTCGTCTACGCCGCTGCCGCGCACGCGGCGGCACACCGGGGCGCCCTTCCCGAGGCGCGTCAGTACCTGACGAAGGCCGCCGAGCTGCGGCCCCTGCTCACCTACGCGCTGCCGGTGGTCTCCGTACAGGCGCTGCTCGAGCTGGGCCGCGCCTACCTGGCCCTGCTCGACCAGGAGGGTCTGCGAAGCGTGCTCGACCAGATCCACGGCATCCTCCAGCAGCGCCCTCTGCTGGGAACCCTGGTCACTGCCACCCAGGAGCTGGAGGAGCACCTCGACCACCTCGCCCACGCCCACCCGTTCGCCGCATCGTCCCTGACCCCGGCGGAGCTGCGCCTGGTCCCGCTCCTGTCCACGCGGATGACCATGGCCGAGATGGGCGAGACGCTCTTCATCTCGCGCAACACCGTCAAGACCCACGCGATCTCGGTCTACCGCAAGCTGGGTGTGTCCTCCCGCAACGAGGCAGTGGAGCGACTGGGCGAGCTGGGCCTGCTCTAGCCGTGGCCCAGGGGAAGTCCACCCTGATCGGGTGGGGTTCCCGCGCGGGGGTGCCCCGATACTGCGGGCATGTCCTCAGAGGATGCGAGTGCTGGTAGGACGCTGTCCGCCCGACAGGCGGCCTTCATCGGCGTGGGCGCCATGGTCGGCGCGGGGATCTTCTCCCTCCTCGGTGCGGCGGGTGAGGTAGCCGGTTCCGCCGTCTGGATCTCGTTCGTCCTCGCCGGGGTCGTGGCCGGGCTCCAGGGCTACTCCTTCGCCAAGCTCGGCGCCCGCTTCCCGTCGGCCGGCGGTCTGCTCGAGTACGTCGCCCGCGCGTACGGCAACGGGCACGTGACCGGCATCGTCGGCTGGTTGCTGCTGGCGGTGAACGCCATCATCACCGGGATGGTCGCGGTCTCGTTCGGCAGCTATGCCGGCGAGGTCTTCGCCGACGGTGGGGCCGCGTGGACGAAGTTCTTCGCGGTCCTGCTCGTGCTCGCCATGACGCTGCTCAACATCCTTGGCTCCGAAGCCGTCGCCAGGGCGCAGACCGTGGTCGTCATCGTCGTCATCGGAATCCTCGCCGTGTTCGCCGTCACCACGTTGTCGAACATCAATCTCGATCTCCTGGCGGTATCGGGCTATCCGCCACTCAGCGACATCGTGTCCAGCGTCGCGTTGACCTTCTTCGCCTACCTCGGCTTCGGGGTGATCACGTTCACCGCGAAGGACCTGGCCGACCCGGCTCGTGAGCTGCCCCGGGCGGTGTACCTCGCGCTCAGCATCGCCACGGTGATCTACGTGGCCGTCTCCCTGGGCGTGTTCGGCGTGCTCACGGTCGAGGAGGTCATCTCCTCCGGCGGCACCGCGTTGGCCGTCGCGGCGGAACCCACCCTCGGGTCGCTCGGCTACGGGCTGATGAGCGTCACGGCCCTGTTCGCCACGGCTGGCGCGACCAACTCGGGGCTGTACCCAGCCGCCGGCCTCTGTGAGCAGATGGCGAGGACCGGGCAGTTCCCGCCACGTCTCGGGGGTCGGATCCGCGGGCGGGCGCCTGCCGGTCTGCTGGTCACCGCCGCCGCGGCGATCATCCTGGCCGTCGGGTTCGACCTGAACGCCATCGCCTCGATCGGGAGCGCCGTGGCACTGGTTGTCTTCGCACTCGTCACGGGCGGGCACCTGAGCGTCAGGGAACAGACCGGCGCCAAGGCGTGGGTCCTGGTGCTGGGAGTGGCAACCGCCGTCATCGTCCTGGTGACCTTCGCCTTCACCACCCTCGTCAACGAGCCCAAGACCGCCCTCGCGCTCGTCGTGATCCTGCTGCTGAGTGTCGGGCTCGACCTCGTCTGGAAGCAGCGCCGCGGCACCCTGGCCTGAATCCTCGGGGATCGCTCGACCACCCGAAGGGGGTGATGGCAAACGCCACCCGTGGGATGACGATCGGTGACCAACGATCACCCGAGGAGGTGAGAATGAGTGGCAACGTGGGGTACCAGGGGTATCAGGCAGACCGCCCGACGAAGGACATGGCGGCTGACCTGACGAGCATGCTCGCAGGCTCGTTCCTGATCCTGGCCGGCATCTTCGACATGATGCAGGGGCTGGCGGCCGTCAACAACGACGACGTGTACGCCGGGCACCAGGGCGGTCCCTACGGGTTCGACCTCACCTCCTGGGGCTGGGCCCACCTGATCCTGGGGGCGATCGCAGTCCTGGTCGCGATCGGCATCCTGCTCCGCGCAGCCTGGGGCCAGGTGGCGGGTCTCGTGGTCGCGGTTGTCCTGCTGCTCACGAACTTCGCATTCACGCCGTACTACCCGTTCTGGTCCCTCACGATCATCGCGTTCACCGTGCTGGTCATGTGGGCGCTGTTCAACCAGTTGAGACGTCACGTATCTCGCTCAGGATGAGGCCGGATCGACGTGCCGGCCGCTGCAGTGGACCCCCCGCCTGGGTGTTGCGGAACCACCTGGGTGATCCGACGATCACATCGCAGAGAAGCTGAATCGAGGAGAGCTCGATGACAAGTGTGGACCTCACGCGTGGCCCCGAGGGGGGCTTGCCTGACCCCGTGGCCACGGAGGTCGCCGAGTTCGCGCGCGCGCTGGGCGTCGATCCCGAGCGAGGGCTCTCGGCGGAGGAAGCGCGGTCTCGGCTGGCGTCGTACGGTCCGAACAAGCTGGCCGGCGGCAAGAAGGAGCCGCCCCTGCGCGCCTTCCTGCGCCAGTACGAGGACTTCATGCAGATCGTGCTGCTCGGCGCGGCGGTGATCAACCTGTTCGCGACCCAGGACGTGGGGACCTCGGTCGTCCTCGCCGGCCTGACCGTGTTCAACGCGGTGATCGGACTACGGCAGGAGTCCAAGGCCGAGGAGAGCGTCAAGGCGCTCTCCCAGATGATGAAGACGGTGGCGCGCGTACGTCGCGACGGCCAGGCCATCGAGGTGGACGCCGTGGACCTCGTCCCGGGCGACGTGGTGCTGGTCGAGGCCGGCAACCTGGTCCCCGCCGACTCCCGTGTCTGCCTGGCCGCGACCCTCGAGATCGAAGAGGCGGCGCTGACCGGTGAGAGCCTCCCGGTCGGGAAGTCGACCACACCGGTGATCGGCGAGAACATCCCGCTGGGGGACCGGGTCTGCATGGCCTACATGAACACCTCGGTCACACGTGGACGAGGCGAGCTGATCGTCGCGGCCACCGGGATGGGCACCGAGATCGGCCACATCGCCGACATGCTCTCCAACACCGTGGCGGACAAGACGCCGCTGCAGAAGCAGCTCGACGGGCTGTCCAAGGTGATCGCGACGATCGCCGGGATCGCCCTGGTGCTCGTAGTCGTCTTCGGGCTGCTCAGAGGCGAGTCCTTCAACACGCTGTTCATCACCGGAATCGCGCTTGCCGTGGCGGCGATCCCCACGGGCCTTCCAGCCGTGGTGACCGCGCTGCTCTCGATGGGTACCCGCGAGATCGCCCGACGCAACGCGATCGTCAAGCGGTTGCCCGCGGTGGAGACCCTGGGCTCGACCTCCGCGATCTGCTCGGACAAGACCGGCACGCTCACCCTGAACAAGATGACGGCGCGCGAGCTCGTCATCCCCGGGCAGAACCGGTTCACGGTGACGGGGGAGGGTTACGGGCTCGAGGGCGAGATCAGGCACACCGGCGGATCGAACATCGACCTCGACCCGTACCTGCTGCCGATGGTGCTGTGCGCGGACGCGGTCCTCGACGGCGAGGGCCTGATCGGTGATCCCACGGAGGGTGCGCTCATCGTGCTCGGCGGCAAGGGTGGGCTCGACATCGACGAGACCCGGGCCAGCTACCCGCGGATCGCCGAGGTGCCCTTCGACTCCGAGTACAAGTTCATGGCGACCTTCCACCAGATGGTGGGCCCGGGAGGCGCCCCGGTCGTCCGCTGCTACGTCAAGGGGGCGCCGGACGTCTTGATCTCTCGTGGTGGCTCCTACCGCAACCCGGACGGCTCGACCGTCCCCGTCACGGATGCCAACCGAGGCCTCGCGGTCGCCGCCAACGACCAGATGGCGAGCTCCGGCGAGCGCGTGATGGTGGTGGCGGAGAAGGTCCTCGACCCCTCCGAGTTCGAAGCCGTTCGCGCGGGTGACGGCGACCTGATCGGTTTCGTGAACGACCTCACCCTTCTGGCCATGGTCGGCATCGTGGACCCGCCCAGGTCCGAGGCCAAGGCTGCCATCGCCGAGTGCCACGCGGCCGGCATCCAGGTGCGGATGATCACCGGCGACCACGCCACGACCGCAGGCGCCATCGCCAAGGAGCTGGGCATCGAGGGCCGAGCGATCACCGGCACCACGTTCGCGGCGATGACTGACGAGGAGCTGCTCGAGCAGCTCCCCGAGATCGGTGTCGTGGCCCGGGTGGCTCCCGAGGACAAGATCCGCCTGGTCCAGATGCTCAAGCGGATGGGCAACGTGGTCTCGATGACCGGTGACGGCGTCAACGATGCGCCGGCGCTGAAGGCCGCCGACATCGGTGTGGCCATGGGCATCACCGGGACGGAGGTCTCCAAGGAGGCCGCGGTGATGATCCTCACCGACGACAACTTCGCCACCATCGTGAACGCAGTGGCCTACGGCCGCACCCTCTACGACAACCTGGTGAAGTACCTGCGGTTCCAGATGTCGACCCTGGTGGCCTACATCGCCATCTTCCTGGCCGCGGGTGCACTCGGCATCGCCGGTGGCGTCCCGCTGAACCCACTGCAGATCCTGTGGCTGAACATGGTCGTCGACATCCCCATCGCGATCGCGCTCGGCTTCGACGAGCCGACCAAGGGACTGATGTCCCGGCCGCCGCGCCCGGTCGGGGCGCCGGTGCTCTCGCGCAACGACTGGATCCGGCTCTGCATCCAGGGCGCGGTGATGACCGTGGGTGCGCTGGCCGCCTACCAGATCGGCGACCACCAGGAGGACGCAATCGTCGCCTCCACCATGTTGCTGACCACGTTGTCGCTGTTCCACGTGGTCGCGGGCTTCCTCTCGCGCGACCAGCTCCACACCATCTTCGACCGGGACTCCATCCCGGGAACCGCCCAGCTGCGCCGTTACGGGATCTCGGTCGTCGCGATCGTGTTGATCACCGGGCTCGGCCTGCTGCAGCGCATCTTCGGCACCACCCCGCTCACCCTCAACCAGTGGTGGATCTGCATCGGCCTCGCACTGTCCCTCCTCGTCGTCGAGGAGCTCGTGAAGCTGTTCCTGCGACGACGCCCGCACACCCAGCTCGCCGTACCCGCCGCTCCTGCCATGGCTACCTGAAGGAGAACACCCCATGTCGTTCAACCTGCGCAACCGCAGCTTCCTCAAGGAGCTCGACTTCACTCCGGCCGAGCTCAAGTTCCTGCTCCGGCTGTCTGCGGACCTGAAGGCCGCCAAGTACGGCGGCTACGAGAAGCCACACCTCACCGGCAAGAACGTCGCCCTGATCTTCGAGAAGACCTCGACCCGGACGCGCACGTCCTTCGAGGTGGCGGCCAAGGACCAGGGGGCGCACATCACCTACCTCGAGCCCAGCGGCACCCAGATCGGCCACAAGGAGTCGATCAAGGACACCGCTCGCGTGCTCGGGCGGACCTTCGACGGCATCGAGTACCGGGGGTTCTCCCAGGACAAGGTGGAGATCCTCGCCGAGTTCGCCGGGGTGCCGGTGTGGAACGGGCTCACCGACGAGTTCCATCCCACCCAGATCCTCGCCGACATGCTCACCATGACCGAGTCCAGCGAGAAGCACCTCTCCGAGATCTCCTACTGCTACCTCGGGGACGCCCGCAACAACATGGGCAACTCGCTGATGGTCGGTGGCTGCAAGCTGGGGATGGACGTCCGGCTGTGGCGCCGAAGCGCCTGTGGCCGCGACGACCTGGTGAAGACCTGCCGAGGGATCGCGGAGCAGACCGGCGCCCCCTGACGCTGACCGAGGACGTGGGCGAAGGCGTCGGCGGGGTGGACTTCCTCTACACCGACGTGTGGGTCTCGATGGGGGAGGACAAGAGCGTGTGGCAGGAGCGCATCGACCTGCTCACGCCGTACCAGGTGAACATGGACGTCGTACGCCGCACCGGCAACCCGCACGTGCGGTTCCTGCACTGCCTTCCGGCCTTCCACAACCGCGACACCACCGTGGGCGAGGAGATCTTCCAGACCTACGGCCTCGACGGGCTGGAGGTCACCGACGAGGTCTTCGAGTCGAAGTACTCGATCGTGTTCGACCAGGCCGAGAACCGGTTGCACACGATCAAGGCCGTCATGGTCGCCACGCTCGGCAGCTGACGGAGCCGACCATGCGAGCTGTCGTGGCCCTGGGTGGCAATGCCTTGTTGAAGCGCGGGGAACCGATGACGGCCGAACGTCGAGCGCGCGAACGTCGCGATCGCCGCACCCGCACTCGCGGCGGTGGCTCGTGCCCACGAGCTGGTGCTCGCCCACGGCAACGGACCGCAGGTCGGGCTGCTCGCGCTCCAGGCGGCGGCGTACACCGAGGTCGAGCCTTATCCGCTCGACGTCCTGGGTGCGCAGACCCAGGGCATGATCGGCTACTTCCTGGAGCAGGAGCTCGGCAACCACCTCGGCGAGGACACCCCGTTCGCGACGCTCCTGACGCGGATCGAGGTCGACCCTGCCGACCCGGCGTTCGAGGACCCGACCAAGTTCGTGGGTCCGGTCTACGACAAGTCGCAGGCGGACAGGCTGGCGGGGGAGAAGGGGTGGACCTTCAAGCAGGACGGCCAGCAGTGGCGCCGCGTCGTCCCGTCGCCCGAGCCGCGGCGGATATTCGAGATCCGGGTGATCCGCGGGTTGCTCGACCACGACGTCGTCGTCATCTGCGCCGGCGGGGGAGGAGTGCCGGTCATGTTCGACCCGACCTCTGCCCACAGGCTGGTCGGGGTCGAGGCGGTCATCGACAAGGACCTCGCCAGTGAGCTGCTCGCCCGTGAGGTACACGCAGAGCTGCTGATCCTGGCTACCGACGTCGACGCCGTCTACACCGACTGGGGCAGCCCGGAGCAGAAGCGCATCGACCGCATCACGCCGGCAGAACTACGTGCGACCTCCTTCGCGGCAGGGTCAATGGGACCGAAGGTCGAGGCGGCGGCCCGGTTCGTCGAGGCGACCGGGAAGCGGGCCGCCATCGGTGCGCTGGACCACATCGAGGAGATCATGGAGGGCACGGCCGGAACACAAGTCGTGCCGAGCTAGGCACACAATGTCGCGCGAAGGGAAGCAGTCATGGTGAGTTTT
>CAWCDX010000026.1:0-263719 GCA_963794435.1 uncultured Actinomycetota bacterium | reverse complement strand
CCAAACCGCCGGCCCGCCTGGAGGGTGGCGGGCCGGCGGTTCTTGTGTGGTGCTGGCTCTCAGCTGCAGCCGGAGGTGCTGCCGCAGCCTTCGCAGACGTAGCAGCTGCCGGCGGGGCGCATCTTGGTGCCGCAGGTCATGCAGAGGGGGCTGTCGATCGCGGTGCCGGTGATCTTCTCCATCAGCTCGGCGGAGGTGTGGGCCTCGCCTCGGACGACCTGGGCGGGGACCTCGCGGTCCTCGGTGCCGTGGGTGTCCTTGGTCTCGACATCGGGCTCGGTGCTTCGAGACGGGCCTTGACGGCCCTCCTCAGCAACCCGAGCGGTGCCCTCCTCAGCAACCCGGGAGACCGGCTCGGGACCGAAGAGGGTGTCCTTGACCTTCGGCGTCTCGACCACCGTGGCGACCTGCATCAGCTCGTCGGCGCCACCGGTCTCCTCGAGGGGCTCATAGGAACCCGTCTCGAGGTGGCGCTGGCGCTCCTCGGCGGAGTAGATGCCGAGCATCGAGCGGTCCTCGAAGGACAGGTAGTCCAGGGCCAGGCGGCGGAAGACGTAGTCCATCAGCGACTGGGCCATCCGGACGTCCGGGTCGTCGGTCATGCCCGAGGGCTCGAAGCGCAGGTTGGTGAACTTCGAGACGAAGGTCTCCAGCGGGACGCCGTACTGCAGGCCGATCGAGACCGCGATCGAGAAGGCGTCCATCACGCCGGCCAGGGTGGAGCCCTGCTTGCCGAGCTTGAGGAAGATCTCGCCGAGCTCGCCCTCGTCGTAGGCGCCGGAGGTCATGTACCCCTCGGCGCCGCCGACGGTGAAGCTCGTGGTCTGCGAGCGACGGGACTTCGGGAGGCGCTTGCGCAGCGGCTTGTGCACCTCGACGATCTTCTCGATCACCTGGGGCTCGGGGACTTCGAGACGGGCCTGGCGGCCCTCCTCAGCCACCCGAGCTGCGCTCTGGTCCTTCTTCGACTGCTCCGACTTGCCGTCGGAGAGGGGCTGGCCGACCTTGCAGTTGTCGCGGTAGATCGCGGTCGCCTTCAGGCCGAGCTTCCAGCTCTGCAGGTAGACGTCCTCGATCTCCTCGACCGTGGCGGTCTCGGGCAGGTTCACCGTCTTGGAGATCGCGCCGGAGAGGAACGGCTGGCAGGCCGCCATCATCCGCACGTGGCCCATCGGCTTGAGCGAGCGGGCACCCATCGCGGTGTCGAAGATCGAGTAGTGCTCGGTCTTCAGGCCCGGGGCGTCGATGACGTGGCCGTTCTCGGCGATGAACTCGACGATCGCCTCGATCGACTCCGGCTGGTAGCCGAGCTTCTTCAGCGCCCGCGGGATCGTCTGGTTGACGATCTGCATCGAGCCGCCGCCGACGAGCTTCTTGAACTTGACCAGCGAGAAGTCCGGCTCGATGCCGGTGGTGTCGCAGTCCATCATGAAGCCGATGGTGCCGGTGGGCGCGAGCACCGAGGCCTGCGCGTTGCGGAAGCCGTTCTGCTCCCCCAGCGCCTGTACGTCGGCCCAGGCCTGTGAGGCCAGCTTGTGCACGCGGGCGTCGACCACGTGGTGGGTGCGGACGACGTCGTTGGCGGCCTGGTGCTTGCGCATGACCCGCTTGTGGGCCTCGGCGTTGCGGGCGTAGCCGTTGTAGGGACCGACCACGCCGGCCAGCTCCGCGCTGCGCTTGTAGGAGACACCGGTCATCAGCGAGGTGATGGAGGCGGCCATCGAGCGGCCGTCGTCGGAGTCGTAGCCCAGGCCCATCGCCATCAGCAGCGCGCCGAGGTTGGCGTAGCCGATGCCGAGCTGGCGGTAGTCGCGGGTCGTGTCGCCGATCGCCTTGGTCGGGAAGTCGGCGAAGCAGATCGAGATGTCCATCGCGGTGATGATCAGCGAGACGGCCTTGGCGAACAGCTCGCCGTCGAAGCTGTCGTCGTCCTTGAGGAACTTCAGCAGGTTCAGCGAGGCCAGGTTGCACGAGGAGTTGTCCAGCGACATGTACTCCGAGCACGGGTTGGATGCGGTGATCCGGCCGGTCTCGGGGTTGGTGTGCCAGTCGTTGATCGTGTCGTCGTACTGCAGGCCCGGGTCGGCGCACTCCCAGGCGGCCTGGCTGATCTTGCGGAACAGGTCGCGGGCGTCGATGGTGTCGATCACCTCGCCGGTGCCGCGGGCACGCAGGCCGAAGGCCGCGCCGTCCTCGACCGCACGCATGAACTCGTCGCTCACGCGGACGGAGTTGTTGGCGTTCTGGTACTGCACCGAGGTGATGTCGGCGCCGCCGAGGTCCATGTCGAAGCCCGCGTCGCGCAGGGCGCGGATCTTGTTCTCCTCCTTGGCCTTGGTCGCCACGAACTCCTCGATGTCGGGGTGGTCGACGTCGAGGACGACCATCTTGGCCGCGCGACGGGTGGCGCCACCGGACTTGATGGTGCCGGCGGAGGCGTCGGCGCCGCGCATGAAGGAGACCGGGCCGCTCGCCGTACCGCCGCTGGAGAGCAGCTCCTTGGAGGAGCGGATGCGGGAGAGGTTCAGGCCGGCGCCGGAGCCGCCCTTGAAGATGAAGCCCTCTTCCTTGTACCAGTTCAGGATCGAGTCCATCGAGTCGTCGACGGAGAGGATGAAGCAGGCGCTCACCTGCTGCGGGGAGGCGGTGCCGACGTTGAACCAGACGGGGCTGTTGAAGGAGAAGTACTGGTGCACGAGCAGCCAGGTCAGCTCGCGCTCGAACAGCTCGGCGTCGGCGGAGGTGGCGAAGTAGCCGTTGTCCTCGCCGCCCTTGCGGTAGCTCTTCACCACGCGGTCGATGAGCTGCTTGAGGCTCCACTCACGGGCGTCGGTGCCGACCGCGCCGCGGAAGTACTTCGTGGTGACGATCGTGGAGGCGTTGACGCTCCAGAAGTCGGGGTACTCCACGCCGCGCTGCTCGAAGACGGTCTCGCCGGTCTTCCAGTTGGTCTGGACGACGTCGCGGCGCTCCCAGCTGATCTCGTCGTAGGGGTGCACGCCCGCGGTCGAGAACACTCGCTCGATCACGAGGCCCTTGCGGTGGCTGCCCTGCGCTGCCGATCGGGATCCGCTCGTCGTCTCCGTCATGTCTCTCCTACCTTCTCCCTGGTTTGTCCCTGCTCGAACTACTTCTCGTACTTCTCTTGCTGGTGGCCCCGCGCGCAGCTTCCCCACTACGCACGGGGCTGACTGTGGTCAGCCGGCCTGCACCGTCTCTGGGGCGGGCTCTGGCTGAGGTTCTTCTGGTGTGATCGGGTGTACGGCGCGCAGCTCCTGGATCGCGGCCTCGAAGTCGTCGGCGCTCTCGAAGGCGCGGTAGACGCTCGCGAAGCGGAGCCAGGCGACCTGGTCGAGGTCACGCAGCGGGCCCAGGATCGCCACGCCGATCTCGTTGGCCGGCACCTCGGCCCAGCCCTCGGCGCGGAGCACGTCCTCGACGGTCTGGCCGAGCCGGGCCAGGTCGTCCTCGGAAACGGGCCGGCCCTTGCAGGCGGCGCGGACCCCGGCGACGGCCTTCTCGCGGGTGAACGGCTCAGTGGTGCCGCTGCGCTTGAGCACCATCAGCTGCATCTGCTCGACCGTGCTGAACCGCTTCTCGCAGGAAGGACAGGTGCGGCGCCGGCGGATGCTGCCGCCGTCCTCGGCGACCCTGGAGTCGAGCACCCGGGTGTCGGTGCTGCGGCAGAACGGGCAGTGCATCCGGGCGCTCCTTCCTGTGGGTAGACCTGTGTGTGGGACTGTGGATTCAACGCTGCACCTGTGGGAAAACATCCCCAAGATGTGGATAACTACATCGTTGTAACTACTAGATGTAGTGGAACCGTACGCCCGGGGTCGGGGGCGCGCAACAACTTCGGCAAACCTGTTTGCGGCGTTTGCGCCGGCGTGGACATCCGCGCAGGTCAGGGCCGATTTCGCGGCTGGAAATCCTGACTGGACCACCATGCAGACCAGTGTGTCGCCGGGCACCGACAGTCCCGGCGACAATGCCTGGGTGAGCTCTGGGCCTGTGGGTAAGCGCCGCCGCGTGGTCGGGCTCGCCCTGGGCGCCCTCGTCCTCCTCGCGGGGTGGCTGGCGCTGGCGTGGCTCGCGGTGCTCCGGGCGCAGGACCAGGACTGGGGACTCGTAGCCCTCTACGCCGTCGGCGCCGCTGCCTGCCTCTTCGTGGCGCTGCTGCTCTGGGTCCGGCTCCGGGCGGTGTGGCGAGGGGATCCAGAGCCCCCGCGGCCGCACCACAAGCCGAGCCACCGGGCCTAGCAGCCTCGGCTCAGGCGGCGGATCGCTCCTGGGCCGGACGACGCCGCAGGCCCGGCTCTGCGAGGGACGGCGGCACGTAGGCCGAGGCGTCGGGCGCGCCGACGTCGGTCCCGGGCGCGACGATCTCGTCGATCCGGTCGAGGACGTCGTCGCCGAGCCGTACGTCGACGCCGGCCAGCAGGTCGTCGAGCTGCTCCCTCGTGCGCGGGCCGATGATGGCGCTGGTGACGCCGGGGTGCGCGATCGCGAAGGCCATGGCCAGGTGCGTCATCCGGAGCCCGGACTCCTCCGCCAGCGCGACGAGCTGCTCGACGGCGTCGAGGCGCTGCTCGTCGCGGAAGTTCTTCATGATCGATGCGCGGCGCAGGTCGGTGTCCTGGCCCTTGCGGATGCGTCCGGTCAGCATGCCCTTGGCCAGCGGGCTCCACACGAGCGTGCCCATGCCGTAGCGCTGCGCCACGGGAAGCAGCTCGCGCTCGATGCCGCGGTTGAGGATCGAGTACGGCGGCTGCTCGCACCGGAAGCGCACCAGGCCACGCCGCTCGGCCACCCACTGTGCCTCGACGACGTCGGAGGCGGGCATGGTCGAGGAGCCGATCGTGCGGACCTTGCCGCTGTGGACGAGGTCCGAGAGCGCGGAGAGCGTCTCCTCGATGTCGGTCTCCGGGTCGGGCCGGTGGATCTGGTACAGGTCGATGTGGTCGGTCTGCAGCCGGCGCAAGGAGTTCTCCACCTCGGTGACGATCCAGCGACGCGAGAGCCCGCGCATGTTGGGGTCCTCCCCCATCGGCGCGTGCAGCTTGGTCGCGAGGACGACGTTGTCGCGCCTGCCCTTCAGGGCCTTGCCCACGATCTCCTCGGACTCGCCGTCGGAGTACCTGTCGGCGGTGTCGACGACGTTGATCCCCGCGTCGAGCGCCGCGTGGATGATCCGGGCCGCATCGTCGTGGTCGGGGTTGCCCATGGGCCCGAACATCATCGCGCCGAGCGCGTAGGGGCTCACCTTGATGCCGGTGCGGCCGAGGGTGCGGTACTGCATGTGCGGCTCCTGGGGTACGAGTGACGTACGCTAAGTGGAACGTCCTTCCGGAACTATACGGAATGACGTTCCGATTAGGCAAGGAGGGATCCGGTGACCGAGCGCCGAGTGCGTGCGGATGCGCAGCGCAACGTCGAGGCGTTGCTCGACGCCGCGAAGGTCGTGTTCGCCACCTCGGGCGTGGACGCCCCCGCGAAGCAGATCGCCGACCGGGCCGGCGTCGGGGTCGGCACGCTCTACCGCCACTTCCCCAAGCGCTCCGACCTGGTCAAGGCCGTCTTCCAGCACGAGGTGGATGCGTGCGCCGACGAGGCCCCCGCGTTGAGCGCCGCGCACGAGCCGGGTGAGGCACTCAAGCTCTGGCTGCTCAGGTTCACCGAATTCGTGGCGACGAAACGCGGCCTCGCTCCCGCTCTGCACTCAGGCGACCCCGCCTTCGACGAGCTGCCCGCCTACTTCATGCAGCGCTTCCGCCCCACCCTCGAGACCTTGCTGGACGCCGCAGCGGAGGCCGGGGTGGTCCGCACGGACATCGGCGCCCAGGACCTGCTCTACGCCGTGGCCAACCTGTGTCACGCCTCCCCCGACGGCGGCGCCGACTACAGCCAGCGGATGGTGGCCCTGCTCGTCGACGGGTTGCGGGTCACGTCCGATCGCGGAGCCGGCGTACGAACTTCTGGCCTGACCACACCTCGTTGACCGCGCACACCTTGACGTCGACCCACCCCGTGGCGAGGCCGATCCCGCGGACCACGTCGTCGTCGAGGTCGGAGGGCACCTTCGCGGCCTTCTTGGGCCAGCAGACCCAGATCATCCCCGCCTGGTCGGTGCGCTCGATCAGCTGTGGCAACCGCTTCTCCAGCGTCGTACGCCGGGTGTGGAAGGTGAGGCTGATGTCGAGGCGCTTCGGGAGGCGTCGGGTGGTGGCTGCCTCGAGATCGAAGTCGTCAGGGGCGCCGTCGAGGAAGACGACGTGCTCCGGCCTCACGCCGAGCTTGCGCTCGAGCGGCGTACCGGAGTAGCCGGCCATCAGTCCTTCAGCCGCGCCGGCAGGGTCTCCCACCCGCGGAGCACGCGCGTCGGTCGGCGGTAGGCCCCGGGGAGCAGCTCGAGGTCGGGGTAGCGGTCGAAGAGGGAGCGCAGGCCGACCTCACCCTCCATGCGGGCCAGTGACGCGCCGAGGCAGAAGTGCCGCCCGCCGGAGAACGAGACGTGGTCGCGGGCATTGGGCCGAGCGACGTCGAAGGCCGAGGGGTCGGGGAAGGTCTCGGGGTCGCGGTTGGCGCCGGCGAGCACGGTGAGCACGCCGAGGCCGGGCTGGATGCGCTTGTCGGCGACCTGCGCGCCGTGCTCGGTGAAGCGTCCGGTGAACAGCACCGGCGGGTCGAGCCGCAGCACCTCGTCGACGGCATTGGGCCACAGCTCGGGCTCGGCTCGGAGGCGCTCGAGCTGCTCGGGATGCGCGCGCAGCAGCGAGATGCCGTTGCTCAGCAGGTTGACCGTGGTCTCGAACCCGGCCGCCAGGACGAGCCCGGCGGTCGACTTGAGCTCGGCGTCGTCGAGCGCACCTTCCTCGTCGCGGGCGTGCACGAGCTGGCTGAGCAGGTCGTCACCGGGTTCGTCGTGGAGGCGCGCGATGTGCGCGTCGAGCCAGTGGTCGAAGGCCCGCAGGCCGTCGTCGACGCGGCGGAACTGCTTCCACGACAGGCCGAAGTCGAGGCTCGGGGCGGCCGCGGCACCGAACGCGAGCACCCGGTCCCGGTCGGCCTCCGGGACGCCGAGGATCTCGGCGATGACGGTGACCGGGAGCATGGCGCAGTAGCGCTCGACGAGGTCGACGGGCGCGTTCTCGGCAGCGAGGTCGTCGAGGAGCGTGGCGGCGATCGTCTCGGTGCGCTCGCGGAGTCGCTGCACTGCCTTGACGGAGAACACCCGCGTCACCAGCTTGCGGTAGCGGGTGTGCTCGGGCGGCTCGACCACCAGGAGCGAGGGCGGCGAGACCGGGTGCACCGCCTTGGTCGCCGTACGCAACGCGACCCGGCCGAGCGGGGTGTCGCCGTACATCGGGTTGCCCGCGCGGAAGTCGCCGCTGGAGAGGACCTCCTTGACGAGGTCGTGGCTGGTCGTGACGTACCCGAGCTTGCTGCCGTAGACGGGGCCGGCGGCGCGGAGGTCCTCGATCGCGCCCCACACGTCACCCTCGGGGTTGCCGGCGAAGATCAGGCGGGCCTGGAGGTCACCGCGCCTGGCAGCCATCCGCACGGCCAACGAGAGGAACCCGTGCGTCACGCTCCAGTGGGTACGCCGCCGCAGCCGGTCACCGACACTCAGAGCCGTCGCGTCGCTCATGGCCCGAAGGGTATCCGGGGTTGTCCACAGGCTGACGCCGGTGGTGTAGCGCGGCGGGGCGGCGGGTAGTTGACTGCCAGCGTCCTCGACTCGTGCGGAGGTGTGGCATGCGCTGGCAACGACGGCTCGTAGCCGTTGCTGTGCTCGCGCTGCTGCTCGTCGCGGGGTGCGGGGGTGGCGAGAAGCCGACGTCGCTGCCGTCGCCGTCGGTGAGTCCGAGTCCGTCGGCTTCGGCGAGTGCGACGCCGCCGGCTGTTGCCGGAGGCCGCGAGGGCGAAAACGCGAGGGCGGGAGCCATCGCGTTCGCCAGGCATTCATCGATGCACCGTGAACTACGTCCGGCACGACTGGGGACACCGCAGCCCTTCGTGAGCTCGTACATGCCCGCTCTGCACTCGGTGCGAGGCGCTGGCAGACGGCATCGACCAGACCTACTACGGCGGGCGGTAACTTCAAGGGCGGCGCTTGGTCGCCGACGAAGTTGCAAGTTCTACGCGCATCCAGGAACAACGTTGCGTTCGTTGACGCGCTCGTCGACTACGCGCCCCAGACCTGGGTTCAGAGCGATCAGGCGCGGAGCCCAAGAAGTTCCCTGCCAGCGAGCAGCAGTCTCAAGGCGTTCAACCTTCGCTGGTCGAATCTCAGCGGCTGGAGGGTCGGCGCGTTGGACCCGAACAGTGAGGATCATCGCTGTCGCCGTTCTAGCGCACTTCGTCGCTCGCTGGTGCTCGCGGACTCTCGGGCTCCGCCCGAGGCAGAGCGGATTCGACGTCGTAAGTCACTCGCGCGACAAGCAACCTGACGAGCCCACGAGCTGCCGCGCACACCCGCAGCGTCCTGCCTCCAACGCACCCCGCTTCGAGTGGCGAAACCCCTGCAGCAGTGGGGCAAACGCCGCTGGACAGAACCAGCCGAACTGCCCGCAGAACCCCTGTCCTCCGGGGCAGGAGGTGTACCGCTTGTGGCAGGTGAGCCCCCCACCGGCCACACCTGGTCCGCTGGTCTGTTCGGGCAACGGCCCGCCGGCACTCGCCGCCGTACCGCAGGTCACCGAGGCGATGGTGCTGGCCGCGTTCCGGCGGATCCCGCTCCCCCACCTGAGGTCGCACAGCCAGCCGGCGAACAAGACGCTGATCAACTTCGACACGATCTTCTTCACCGAGGCCCAGCCGCTGACGCGGAACCTCACCTTGCTGGGGCAGCGGGTGCGGCTGGAGATCAGGCCCAGCCGGTTCGAGTGGGTGCACGGGGACGGGACGAGCGCGACCACCGCGACACCAGGAGCGCCGTACCCGGCCAAGGACGTCGTCTACCGCTACTCCGACGCCCATCGCACCGTCGACCACCGGGTGGTGGTCACGTGGAGCGCGCGGTGGTCGCTCAACGGCGGTGCGCTGCAGCCGGTCAACGGCACCGTCACCACGACGGGGCCGGCCACTCCCCTGCGGATCGCCGAAGCGAGTCCGGCCCTTTCCGGCGAGGGCCACTGACGCTAGGTTGCGGCACGTGCGGCGACCATCGACCTCCTCGAAGCTCAAGCTCGCCTACGTCGCCCTGGCGGCCACCGACACCTGGCTCTCGGGTCAGACCTCGCGAGCGGCACACCGGGCACGGTTCGTCACCAAGCCGCTGCTGATGCCGGTGCTCTCGGCGTCCCTGGCGACCAACGCGAGAGCCGTCGGCTCGCCGTTGCGGACGAGCACCCTGATCGCGCAGGCCGGCGGCTGGGGTGGCGACGTGGCCCTGCTCGGTGGCGGGACCAAGCCGTTCCTGACCGGGGTCGGCTCGTTCGGCATCGGACACGTCGCGTACGTCGTCGGCTTCCTGCGCCGCCGCGACCACGCGCCGGTGCGGGCGGATGGCGGCGTGCGCGTCATCGCCGGGACCTGGGCCCTGACGGCGCCGGTGATGGCG
This sequence comes from uncultured Actinomycetota bacterium, assembly GCA_963794435.1. Classification (GTDB taxonomy): domain Bacteria; phylum Actinomycetota; class Actinomycetes; order Propionibacteriales; family Nocardioidaceae; genus Marmoricola. Next base: position 254,157 of record CAWCDX010000026.1, on the reverse strand, counting down.
TTCCTGGCCGGGCGGCAGAAGCGGGAGCTCGGCGGTCCGGTGCTGGGGTACGCCACCCTGCTCGCGGCGATGGCTGCCGCCGCCTCCCATCTCGACCCCACCGTCCCCGCCTCGGCGCGCCGGCTGACCGCGGCCGGGGCGGCGCTGTTCATGCTCTCGGACTCGCTGCTGGGCTTTCGCCAGTTCGCGCTGACCGACCCTCCCCCGGCGCTGGAGACGGCCGTGATGACGACGTACACGGCCGCCCAGTTCCTGCTCAGCGAGGGTGCTGCCCGAGCCTGAGCGTGGGATCCGCGGAACATGCGAATGTCACTCGCGGGACCGATGAGGTGCTCCTCCGACCCACGAACAACATTCGCATGTGGGTGGGGCGAGGCGATCCGGACAGACGAATGGGGTGGGACCTTGGAGGAGGTCCCACCCCATTTCTTCCCCAGCGCCGGCGACCCGGGTCGAAGGGAATCGCCGGCACGTCTGTGTGCCGCGGGGAGCGGCCAGGTCAGCCCTGGGGGATGGCGAGCTTCTGGCCCTCGGAGATGGTGGCCGAGGGCAGGGAGTTGAGCTCTTCGATGCGGTAGACCATCTCGCGGATGTGGCCGGGCTTGGCCACCTGGCCGGCGATGTCGTAGAGGTTCTGGCCCGGCTGCACCTCCACGACGCGGACCGGGTCGGGCGTGCCGCCGGTGAGTGTCGCGGTGGCCCAGCCACCGAAGGGGATCATCAGGCCGAGGGCGACCGCGAGGAAGAGCAGAGTGAGGACCGCGCGACCGCGCCGGGTGAGCCGGGCGGGAGCGGCTGCCCTTCGAGACGGTCGCTGCGCGACCTCCTCAGGGACCCGGAACTCCGACTGCGCGACCTCCTCAGGGACCCGGAACTCCGACTGCGCGACCTCCTCAGGGACCCAGTACTCCGGCGCCTCCTCAGGGACCCAGACGGGCTCGACGACACGAAGGGTGGGTCGGGCGTCGTACTCGGGGGCGATGCTCAGTGCGCTCATGGTTCAACCTCTTTCGGGGAAGTGCCCGACCTGGTGGTCGGTCAGCGGTTGCGACCCCTGCTGTGTGCTTGACGGATGTCTATCGCCGACCTCTGACAGTTTCGCCAGGCCGGTTCGAACAGACATTCGTTCGAACACATGTACGACGGTAGAGCAGGTGTTCGAACGATGCAAGAACGTATGTTCGAATCGTTACCGACCGCATCGACGACACACCGTTCGAACAGGTGTTTGAACTGACCCCGGAACTGGTCTACGTTCCCCCCATGGCGACTCGCGACCAGAAGAACCAGCCGGGAGCCCCTCGCGGGGCCGCTGGATCCGCCTCCATCGGTTCGGTTCGGGAGCTGCCCGACGCGCCTCCCGACAGCACCGGGCTGACGCCGCGTCAGCAGCGCATCCTCAACGTCTTGCGCGAGTCGATCGAGAAGCGCGGCTACCCGCCGAGCATCCGCGAGATCGGCGAGCTGGTGGGCCTGACCAGCTCCTCCAGCGTCGCCCACCAGCTGCGCGTGCTGGAGCAGAAGGGGTTCATCAAGCGCGACCCCAACCGTCCCCGCGCCCTCGAGGTGTTCATCCCCGAGCTGATGGCCGCTCGGCGCGCGATCGCCAACGCCGACGACGCCGACTACGACCCCACCGGGATCGGCGACGCCTCGCCCCTGGCCACCAACGTGCCCCTGGTCGGGCGGATCGCGGCCGGCGCCCCGATCCTGGCCGAGGAGCAGGTCGAGGAGGTCTTCCCGCTGCCGAAGTCGCTGGTCGGCGACGGCACCCTGTTCGTGCTCGAGGTCTCCGGCGACTCCATGGTCGACGCGGCGATCTGTCACGGCGACTACGTCGTCGTGCGCAAGGAGCAGACCGCGGAGAACGGCGAGATCGTGGCGGCCATGCTCGACGGCGAGGCCACCGTGAAGACCTTCCAGCGCAAGGACGGGCAGGTCTGGCTGCTGCCCCACAACGACGCCTACGACCCGATCGACGGCACCTACGCGACGATCCTCGGCAAGGTGACCGCGGTGCTCAGACGGGTCTAGTCCACCTTTAACGCGCTTTTCATGATTTTGCCCGTTTTATCGCTTTAAGTCGGTATCCATACGACCATGTACCCGTGCCCCGTCGTGCCGTGCGCCTCGCCACCGTGGCCGCGATCTCGATCGCGGGGCTGAGCGCTGCCCCGGCACTGACCCGGACGGCACCCGCCAGCGCCGCTCCGGGGACGGGACACCAGGGCGCGCGGGCCCTCGCCGCGCGCCCGACCCCCACCGGAGCGCCCCGGCCGGTCTCCCCCGGGCACGCGTCGGCGCGCTCGTCGGCGGCACCGACACCGGCGCCAGCCACGGCCACGGCTCCGGTCTCCTCCTCGCGGATCCGCGGCCACGAGCCCGCCGCGATCCTGCGCCACCGCAGCCACGGCACCGCCGCGGTCAAGGCACTCGGCAGCAACCTGCCCTCGGTGGCCGCTCGCACCGGGTGGTCCAGCCACAAGCTGCGCGCGGTGCTGAGCACCGACGACACGGCCTACGTCTCGCCACAGGGTGCGGTCTACTACCAGGAACAGGACCCGGCGGCGTCCACGACCGCGGCGACCTCCGCCACCCCGAACGTGGCCCCGCGGTACCCCACCTCCCAGACCTTCGCGCTGCACAGCCGTCCCGCGGCGACCCGCAAGATCTTCCTGGACTTCGACGGCGCCACCGTGAGCAACACCGGCTGGAACGGCACCGGCTCGGGCAAGGTCGCCAACGGCACCCACACCGGCTTCAGCCTCGACGGCTCCCCCGGCACCTTCACCACCGCCGAGCACGGCTACATCCAGGAGGTGTGGCGCGAGGTCTCCGAGGACTACTCGCCCTTCGACGTCGACGTGACCACCCAGGACCCCGGGGTGGCCGGAATCGTGCGCTCCTCGGCCTCGGACACCCACTTCGGCACCCACGTCGTCATCACCAGCGAGCCCGCCGTCCAGAAGGGCCTGTGCCCGCCGGACCCGAAGACGAAGGCGGCCACCACCTGCCTGGGCCTGGCCTGGGTCGGCACCTTCGACAACGTCGACACCAGCGGCTACTACCAGCCGGCCTGGGTCTTCGACTACAGCAAGAGCTTCGACCCGATGATCATCGCCCAGGCGGCGGCCCACGAGACCGGCCACACGCTCGGGCTCTCCCACGACGGCATCAAGACCGGCACCACCACGAACCCCTACTACGGCGGCACCGCTGCGTGGGGGCCGATCATGGGTTCCTCGATGTACCGGGCGGTGAGCCAGTTCAGCAAGGGCGAGTACGCCGGCGCCAACAACACCCAGGACGACCTGGCCATCATCGCGAGCAACGGGCTGCCGCTGCGGGCCGACGACTACGCGAGCACCGACAACCTGGGCGTGCGGCCCGCCTACAGCGTGAGCGGCGTGATCAGCACCCGCAGCGACGCCGACACCTTCTCGATCTCCTTGCCCTGCACCACCACCCTGGACGTCGCCGCGAACGGCATCGGAGCGCAGTCGGCGCTCGACCTCAAGCTGACCGTGTCCAACGGCTCCGGCCAGGTCCTCCAGACGATCTCCCCGGCGTCCGGCTACAGCTACACCGGAGGAGTCCCGGTCTCCACCGGCATGAACGCCGCGACGAGCATCCCGGACGCGACCGGCACCTACGTGCTGCGCGTCGAGGGCGTCGGCAACGGCAGCCCGGCGAACGGCGGTTGGTCGGACTACGACAGCCTCGGGCAGTACACCCTGACCGCGAGCGGCTGCCCCGGGGTCACTGCCACCCCGTCCGGCACCACCGGTCAGACCACGGCGAAGACCACCTCGAGCGCGACCGTGACGCCCGCGCCACGCCACGCCCCGTCGGCTCCGCGCACGGGGTGGGTGACCTCCGGCACGCCGGGCGGCGCGGTGACGGCCACCGTGCGGTGGTACGCACCGACCAGCACCGGCGGCGCGGCGATCACGCACTACCGGCTCCAGGCCGAGCACCTCGACTCCCACCACCGGGTGCTGCGCTCCCAGACCAGCGGCTACATCGCACCCAACGTCCGCGGAGTCACCGTCCACCTCGCGAAGGGGCCCTACCGCTTCCGCCTCGTGGCCCTCAACGCCGTCGGCACCTCGGCCTGGTCGAGCCTGTCGCGGATCGTCGACGCGCGCTGATCACTCGCCGGCAAGCCGCTCGAGCGCACGTCGTACGACGTCACGGTCGTCGGTCTGCCACATCGGCGGCAGGCTGGCGCGCAGGAACGAGCCGTAGCGGGCCGTGACCAGCCGGGGGTCGAGGCAGGCCACCACGCCGCGATCGGTGGCGGTCCGGATCAGCCGGCCCGAGCCCTGCGCCAGCAGCAGCGCGGCATGCGTCGCCGCCACCGACATGAAGCCGTTGCCGCCCGCCTGGTCGACCGCGCGCTGTCGCGCCGACATCAGCGGGTCGTCGGGTCGGGGGAAGGGGATCCGGTCGATGATCACCAGCTGGCAGGTCTCCCCCGGCACGTCGACCCCCTGCCACAGGCTGAGGGTGCCGAACAGGTTGGTGTGCGGGTCGCCCACGAACTGACGGGTCAGCTCCGGCAGCTGGGCCTCCCCCTGCGCCAGCGTGGTCAGGTGCGGCAGCGCCTCGCGGACGTGCTCGGCCGCGGCCTCGGCGGCGCGGCGGCTGGAGAACAGACCGAGCGTGCGCCCCTGCGCCGCATCGACCAGCTCGGCGATCTCGTCGAGGTGGGCCGCCGTCAGCCCGTCGCGGCCGGGGGGTGGCAGGTGCCGCGCGACGTACAGGATCGCCTGACGGTGGTAGTCGAAGGGCGAGCCGACGTCGAGCGCCTCCCAGTCGTCACCCCGTCGCGACGCCTCGAGCCCGAGCGAGGCCGCCATCGCGTCGAAGTCGCCGCCCAGCTTCAGCGTGGCCGAGGTGAACACCGCGGTCTTCTCGCCGAGCAGTCCCTCGCGCATCGGCCCGGCCACGTCCAGCGGCGCGACGCTGAGGTAGCTCCCGCCACGGTTGCGCTCCCGCTCGCTGACCCACAGCACGTCGCGGTCTGAGGCGGCGGCCATCCGTTCGGCGGTGACGAAGACCTCCTGGGCCCAGCCCTTGGCCTGGGTCGCAGCCGCGTCCGGTGCTTCGCCCGGGCCTGTCGACGGCTCCTTCGGGAAGGCCGAGACCAGCGCGCGGGCAGCGTCGCGCACCAGCACGAGCGCGTCGGCGAGCTCGGTCGGCATCCGGTCGAGCCGTCGGGGCTCGCAGTCGTCGATCGCGTCGCGGAGTGCCTCCCCGGCGTCGCCGAGGTCGTCGGCCTCGTCGCCCGTGATGTGTCGCTGGGCCCGGCGGGACGCGCGCTCCACGTCGGCGGCGGAGAGCTCGTCGGTGGCGGCCTGGGTCACGCGCGCCACGAGCTCGTGGGCCTCGTCGACCACCACGACGTCGTACTCCGGCAGCATCGGGACGCCCTCGACGGCGTCGATGGCCAGCAGGGAGTGGTTGGTCACGACCAGCTGGGAGCGCATGGCGCGCTCGCGGGCGCGCTCGGCGAAGCACTCGAGGCCGTAGGGGCACCGGGCGGCACCGAGGCACTCGCGGTGGGACACGCTGACCTGGCGCCAGACGCGGTCGGTGTGGCGCGGGGCGTTGTCGCGCTCGCCGGTGCCGTCCTCGGTCGCCTGCTCCTCGATCCACTCACGGAGGGCGACGACCTCCGCCCCGATGGTGCCCGCGGGCAGGTCGACGAGAGCGCCCTGGTCGTCGGGGACGCCCTCGCGCACGCGGTGCAGGCAGGCGTAGTTCGAGCGGCCCTTCAGCACGGCGTAGCTGGCGGACTTCGCCTCGTCGGGCTCGAGCGCCTCGCGCGCGGCCTCGAGCAGCGCGGGGATGTCACGCTCGACGAGCTGGTGCTGCAGCGCGAGGGTCGCCGTGGCGACGACGACGCGGTCGCGGTGGAGCAGGGCCGGCACGAGGTAGGCCAGCGACTTGCCGGTGCCGGTGCCGGCCTGGACGAGCAGGTGCTGCTTGTCCTCCATGGCCTGCGCGACCGCCTCGGCCATCGCCACCTGACCGGGACGGTCCTCTCCGCCGAGCGACTCCACGGCGGCGGCGAGCACCTCGCGGACCCGCCCCGGCTGCTCGACCACCCGTGCACTCTAGGAGACGGCGCCGACGTGCTCGCGGGGCGGCGGGGCGCGCGGGGCCGCCGGTGCTCATGTAACGCGCTGTTAGTCACGGCGTACACCCGTCGTGAGCCGTGTGCAGTGGCAATAACGCCGCGTTACATGGAAATGGGGGTGGTGGTGGTGGTGCCGCTGCTGCTCAGAACTGGACCTGCGGTGCCTGCTCCTGGCCCTCGGGGGCGTTGTAGAAGTCGCGCTGGTGCACGTTGGCGATGCCGGAGAGGAACATCCAGGGGATCGTCTGGACCAGCTTGTTCAGGGTGGCGACCGCGTCGTTGTAGTACTGGCGGGCGAAGGAGATCTGGTTCTCGGTCTCGGCGAGCTGCTGCTGCAGCGAGAGGAAGTTCTGGTTGGCCTTCAGGTCGGGGTAGTTCTCGGCCACCGCGTTGACGTTGGCCAGGGCCCCGCTCAGCTTGGCATCCGCCGCGGCCTTGGCGGGTACGTCGTCGCCCTTGGCGGCCACCTGCACGGCTGAGCGGGCCGCGGTGACCTCCTCGAAGACGCCCTTCTCGTGGGCGGCGTACCCCTTCACCGTCTCCACCAGGTTCGGGATCAGGTCGGCGCGCCGGGTCAGCTGGACGTCGATGCCGCCGAGCGCCTCCTGCGCCCCGATGTCGCTGCGCTTGAGCTTGTTGAAGCCGACGATCACGAAGCCCACGACGGCGACGACCACGACGATGATGATCACGGTCCACAGCATGATTTCTCCTCAGGTCTCCGGGTCATCCCGGCAGGGCCAGCACATGGATTGTGTCGGAGGTGCTCACCAGGAGCCACCCCCGCCTCCTCCGCCGCCGCCACCACCGGAGAAGCCACCGCCACCACCGCTGGAGGAGGAGCTCTGGGTGGCCTGGTACGCCGAGATCGCCGAGCTGACGGTCGAGGAGAAGTCGTCGGCCATCGAGGAGGCGAAGGAGCCGGCGGCGTACCCGGCACCCCACGAGCCGACGTAGGACGGGTCGGGCGGCAGCTCGCCGGTCTCGAGGCGGTACTTCGCCGCCCACTGCTCGGCCACGCCGAAGGCCACCGCCCACGGGATGTAGGCGGTGTAGAGCTCCTTGCGCCCGGAGAAGTCGAAGCGGGCCTCCGCGGAGTCGGTGGCCAGGATCCGGCGGAACCCGCCGATGCGCGACCACAGGTCACGACCCGCGGGCGTGCGCTTCGTCGCGGCACCGGCGCGCAGGGTCTCCAGGGCGAAGATCGCGAACAGCCCCGGCACCAGGGCGAGGATCGAGATGTCGAAGGGGTTCTTCACCGCGAGGAAGACCGACAGCGCACCGGCGCCCAGCACCAGCAGGCTGCCGAAGCCACCGATGCCCGCGCTCACCACCAACCCGTTCTGCTTCGCCCAGCTCTTCGTCGCGGCCTCGAAGTGCGCGAGGGCCGACTTCAGCTTCCGGCCCGCCGAGACGCTGGTGTCGGCGGTGAACGACCCTCCGGGCACGTCGAGCGCCTGGGCGGCGTACGCCGAGACCGGGTCGAGCTGTTGCCACGCGTCCGGCTTCCCCGCGTCGGTGATCGTCCACCCGGCGGAGTGGTCGAGCGTGGTGGCGCCCTTCTCGGCGGTCTGCATGATCGAGGCGACGAAGGCCTCGCGCGGCACCCGCTCGCTGTAGACGTAGACCGCCTCCGCGGGCCCGATGCCCTCGGGCGGGGCGTACATCAGCGGGAACTGCGGCGTCTCCTCACGGGTCTGCCGGCCCAGCAGCAGGCCAAGAGCGCCGGCGAGCAGGGCGAGCACGGCGATCACGCCCAGCACCGTCTGGTTGTCGCCGAGCACGGCGTCGAACCGCAGGGGCCACGCACCTCGAGCGCGCGCCGGCGCGGGGAGGTCCATCCGGGTCTGCAGCGTCACCGGGGTGTGCGGCGGCAGGGCACCGGTGCGGGTGACCAGGGTGGGGCTACCGACTCCCCTCACCGCGCACCCGGTCTGTGCTCCCACCCCGACGGCACAGCGGACGTCGTTGCCGGGTGCGGGAAGGTGCACGGTCAGCGCCGAGCGCTGGATCGGCATCTGCCACCCGCCCGGGATCAGGTTCCAGTAGAACTGCGAGCCCTGTCCGCGGGCCGAGAGCACCCCGTCGACGGAGTAGCGGATGACGTAGGTGTGCGCACCGTCCATGGTGGTCCCGGCGGAGCCGATCTTGAGGTCGCGGTAGCGGCCGTGACCCTCGCGCAGCACCTCGAACGGCTCTGCCTGCCCGTCCCGGGTGACGCTGATGTCGTGCGGGACCAGGCGCACCCGGTCGTCGCTGGGGTCGGCGAGGTCGAAGAACCGGAAGATCCCGTGCTTGAGGACCGGGTAGGAGACCGTCAGCGTCTCCACGGCGTCCATCCGCCCGGTCCGGGCCACGGTGAAGTCGGCACGGTAGTCGGTGATCGTGGCGACATCGGTGTCCGAGGAGCCACTCCCCCGCCCGTAGGTGAGCGCGGGGAAGAGCACCAGTCCCCCGAGCACGACCAGTGCGACCAGCCAGACCAGCCATCGCCTCATGCCGGGAGGTTACTGACTGACGCGCTTGCCCGCGGACGAACCTTGCGCCAGGACGGCCACGACCGCGAGGTGGTCGGTGTGCCGGATCGGAACGGTGGAGGTCGAGACCGCGCCGAAGCCGTCGTTGAGCAGCACGTGGTCGATCGCCACCACGGGTCGCAGCCAGGGCTTTCGCCAGTGGGTGGGCCACGTCGGGTGCCAGGTGCCGGCCTCCTCGGCGGCGTCGCGCATGCCGACGCCGAGGATCCGGCGCATCGGCGGGTGGCTGTAGGTGGCGTTCCAGTCACCGACCGCGATCACCGGCCCGCGCGCCGCGTCATGGGCCAGTCGCTGCCGCAGCAGGGTGAGGTCGTCGTGCCAGCGCCGTGGAGCATCGAGCAGCATCGCCGTGTGCACGGCGTAGAGCCGGAACGGCGTGGGCGTGGCGACCTGCACGACCAGGCCGCCGTTGCCGAGGGCGACCGGCTGCACGTCGGAGAGCCGGTACCGCGAGAAGACCATCGTCCCGCGCACGCCCGGGTCGGGGCGGCCTGCGTGAAAGGGGAGCTGCAGGTCGATCCCGGCCTTCTGCAGCGCGGCCAGCTCGGCCGGGGTGACCTCCTGGAGCACCAGGACCCCACTGCCCGCGGCCTTCTGCACCACCTGGCTCGCGTCGCCGCGCCCGTACTCGAGGTTGGCGCTCATCACCCGCAGGTCGCCGTGCGCAGGGCCGTCGGCCGGGAAGTAGCTGCGGACCCAGAACACGTGGGCCAGCAGGAGCACCAGGCAGACCACGGCCGCACTCAGCGGTACGACGCGACGGCGGGCACCCCACGCCAGGAGGAGGAGCAGGACCAGCTCGACGGCGTACCCGAACAGGGCGTAGGCGGAGAACGACGTGAGCGCGAGCGGGATCGGCCGGTCGATCTCCACGAAGCGCAACGTGGTGAGCACGAGCAGCAGCGCGAAGGCCAGTCCGAGCAGCACGCCGCTGAGGGCTCGCAACGACCGACGCACGCAGGCAGGCTAGACGAGCGCATGCAACGCGCGCTCAGACGGCGAAGGACTCCAGCTCCCCCGCGAGCGCGTCGCCGACCCGGGCCTTGACCAGGGTGCCGTCGGCGGTGTGCTCGACCGAGATCACCTCGCCGTGGTCGTGCATCCGGCTGACCAGGTCGCCGCGGTCGTAGGGCAGCAGCACGGCCACCTCGACGGCGGGACGCGGCAGGTCGGCCTCGATGGCGGCACGCGCCTCGGCGATGCCCTCCCCGGTCCGCGCCGAGACCACGACCGAGTGCGGCTCGCGCTGGCGCAACCGGGCCAGGACCAGGTCGTCGGCGATGTCGGCCTTGTTGATCACCACGAGCTCGCGCACCGTGTCGGCGCCGATCTCGGCAAGGACCTCACGCACGGCGACCAGCTGGCCCTCGGGATCGGGGTGGGAGCCGTCGACGACGTGCACGATCAGGTCGGAGTCGGCGACCTCCTCCAGCGTCGAGCGGAACGCCTCGACGAGCTGGTGCGGCAGGTGCCGGACGAACCCGACGGTGTCGCTCATCGTGTAGATCCGGCCGTCGCCGGTCTCGGTGCGCCGGGTGGTGGGGTCGAGGGTCGCGAACAGCGAGTCCTCGACCAGGACCCCGGCGTCGGTGAGCCGGTTGAGCAGCGAGGACTTGCCCGCATTGGTGTAGCCGGCGATGGCCACGCTCGGGATCTCGTTGCGGCGGCGCGAGGACTTCTTGGTGTCGCGCGTCGTACGCATGTGGGCCAGGTCGCGGCGGAGCTTCGCGATCTTGGTGTTGATGCGGCGCCGGTCGGTCTCGATCTTGGTCTCACCGGGACCACGACCGCCGATGCCGCCACCCTGCGACCCGACGCGGCCACCGGCCTGGCGCGAGAGGTTGCCGCCCCAGCCGCGCAGGCGCTGCTTCATGTAGTTGAGCTGGGCCAGCTCGACCTGCGCCTGGCCCTCCTTGCTCTTCGCGTGCTGGGCGAAGATGTCGAGGATCAGCGCGGTCCGGTCGACGACCTTGACCTTGACCTTGTCCTCGAGGTTGCGCAGCTGGCTGGGCGCGAGCTCACCGTCGAGGATCACGGTGTCGGCGCCGGTGGCGCGGACGATCTCGGCCAGGCCCTCCACCTTGCCGCGGCCGATGTACGTCGCCGGGTCGGGAGTGTCGCGGCGCTGGTAGAGGGCGTCGAGCACCTGCGAGCCCGCGGTCTCGGCCAGCAGCGCCAGCTCGGCCATCGAGTTCTCGGCGTCCTCCAGCGACGCACCCTGCGTCCACACGCCCACGAGGACCACGCGCTCCAGGCGCAGCTGGCGGTACTCGACCTCGGTGATGTCCTCGAGCTCGGTGGACAGGCCGGCGACCCGGCGCAGCGCGTGGCGCTCGGCCAGGTCCATCTCGCCGGTGGTGTCGTCCCCGCCGTCGAAGTCGGAGTCGTAGTCGGGGTTGCCGTCGGCCGAGCCGTCCCAGTGGTCGGTGGCGGCCAGCTCGCGGGCGAGGTCGAAGTCTTCGGGTGCGTTCGTCATACGCACTCCAGACTAGGAGGGTCGGCAACCAATTTCCTCGAACGGGTGGTGCCGCTCGGGCGCACCAACGAGACTCTGACCATGGGTGGGGTCCGGTTTGGGACGAGTCTGACGTATCTGGGGGTGTACGTCGCTGCCTTCCTGCTGGGCCGGATGAGCATCATCCCGGGCTCGGGCCTGGCGATGTTCTGGCCCGTGGCCGGGATCGCCGTGCTCTGGCTGCTGCGCGGCACCACCCGCGACCAGGTCTCCCTCGACGCGCTGTTGCTGTTCCTGGGCACCACGCTGCTCATCCTCGTCTTCGGCAACGGACTGGTCGCCGCCGTGATCTTCGCGCTCGCCAACCTGGTGCAAGGCTTCGTCGTCCGCGTCGTCGTGGCGTGGTTCGCGCGCAAGCCGCTCACCGCGGACCTGAAGCCGGGGGTCCGCAACGCCAGCGACCTGCTCGAGCTGGGCTTCGGCACTCTCGCCGGGGCGTTGCTGAGCGCCCCGATCGCGATGGCGGGCGTCCGGATCACCGCCGGGGACTGGTCGACACTGGCCTTCTCCACCTGGGTGGTCCGCAACGCCTGCGGCAGCTTCGTGGTCGCCGCGGCCGTGCTCGCGATCATGAGTGCACTGCGCAGCGGCGTGGGCAGCTCCCTGGAGGACGCCCTGGCCGGGGAGGCTCGGCCGCACGTGGTCCTCGAGCTCGGCGCGGCCCTGGCTGCCACCCTCGGGACCGGGGTGCTCGTCTTCGCCTCCAGCGCCCAGCTGCCCATCGGCTTCATGCTGATCGCGTCGTCCGCGTGGATCGGGTTCCGGTTCACCCCCCTCGTCGGGGGCGTGCACACCCTGACGTTCGACACCCTGACCATCGTCTGCACGTTGCAGGGATGGGGTCCCTTCGGGAGCATCGACGACCTGGCCGTCCGCGCGATCGTGGTGCAGCTCTTCGTCACCGTGACCGCCGTGATCACGCTGATGCTCTCCCTCGGGGTCGCCGAGCGTGGACGTCTGCTCCAGCGACTGCGTGAGTCCGAGGTCCGCGCCAACGCCCGGGCCGAGATGCTCGATGCCGTCACCCAGAACCTGATCGACGGGCTGGCCGTGATCGATGCCCGGGGTGAGGTGGTGCTGAGCAACGCGGCGGCCCGCGCGGTCGCGAGCGGCCAGCAGGAGCCCGAGACCTACTTCCACCCCGACGGCACCACGATCGATCCGGCCGACCTGCCGCTGGCCCGCGCACTCGCGGGCCAGGTGGTCACCCCCACCGACGTGCTGCGGATCGACCCGCACACCGGGGCGCAGCAGGTGCTCTCGGTCAGTGCGGTGCCGCTCTACGACTCCCACGGCGACGACGGGCCGATGGCGGTGCTGCTCCTCCACGACGTCACCCGCGAACGCGCCCAGACCCGCGAGCTCGAGGGCTTCGCCGGCGTGGTCGCCCACGACCTGAGCAGCCCCCTGGCCTCGGTGATGAACTGGGCGGAGATCCTCGACGAGCAGCTGGACAACCTCGACGACGACGCCACCCCCGCCCGGGCCAGCCTGGTGAAGATCTACCGGTCCGCCGCCCAGATGCGGGACCTCCTCGGTGACCTGCTCCTCCTGACCCGCGCCCGCAGCTCCGAGCTGCAGCTGGGCACCGTCTCGCTCGACGCCCTCGTCACCGAGGTGGCCCGCGACGCGGCCGACCGGGCGTCCGGGTTGCAGCCGCTCATCCAGCACGGCCCGCTCGGCGTGGTCCGGGCCGACGAGACGCTGGTCTCACAGGTGCTGAGCAACCTGATCGGCAACGCCGTGAAGTACGTCGCGCCGGGGGTCCAGCCCGTGGTCCGGGTCGCGGCACGACCCGTGGGCGAGATGGTGGAGATCCGTGTCACCGACAACGGCGTCGGCATCCCCGCCGCCGAACGCGGCCGGATCTTCGACAGCTGGTTCCGCAGCGAGAGCACCAGCCGCCGGTACCCGGGCACGGGCCTCGGCCTGTCGATCTCGGCCCGCGCGATCGAGCGCCACGGTGGCACGATCTCGGCGCGTGCAGGTCTCGACGGGACCGGCACGATCTTCACCTTCACGCTGCCCGCCGAGCCGACCCCCCAGCTGCGGATCGCGCCGGAGCTCCCCGAGACGACCGAGGAGCAGCAGGATCAGGGCGAGGGTCGCACGACGAGCGCCGACCCGCCGCCGCGGCGTACCGGTTCCGACACCGCCGTCAGCTGACCACCGCTGCCGAACTCGATCCCGGTGGCCGCGCCGATCTCGGCAGCCGTGGTGCCGGGCTCGCCGGCCGGCGCGAGGGTGTGGCCGAGAGCGCGCAGTGCCGCGCCGTAGCGGTCGATGAAGGACTGCTCGGCGACGACGGCGGGCTTGTTCTGCTGCGAGCCCCGGGGCGCGGCGACGGCCTCGGGCAGCGTCATCCCGAGGTCGAGCCGGTTGACCAGGATCTGCAGCACCGTGCCGATGATGGTCGAGCCGCCGGGTGAGCCCAGGGCCAGGTAGGGCCGCCCGGACCTGAGCAGGATCGTCGGCGACATCGACGAGCGCGGCCGCTTGCCACCCTGGATCCGGTTGGGGTCGGCGGGGTCGTAGGTCGCGTCGTAGGAGAAGTCGGTCAGCTCGTTGTTGAGCAGGAATCCGCGGTGCGGCACGACCATGCCGGAGCCGCCCGTCTGCTCGATGGTCAGGGTGTACTCCACGACGTTGCCCCAGCGGTCGGCGACGGTGAGGTTGGTGGTGTGCCGGTTCTCGGTGTCGCGGGCCGCCCGCCGTGCGGACGAGGGGGTGCTGCACGAGCCGTCGTAGCTGTGCACGTTGCCCGCGGCCTCCGGCTTGGGCGCCGCATGGGCCGGGTCGATCTTGCAGGCGCGCTCGGCGGCGAACCGGGTGGAGAGCAGGTCGCGCAGCGGCACGTGGACGTATGCCGGGTCACCGACGTAGGCGCCGCGGTCGGCGAAGGCCAGGGCGCTCGCCTCGAGGTAGTGGTGCAGCGCCGAGACGGTGCTCATCGAGCCGAGGTCGTAGCGCCCCAGGATGTTCAGGGCCTCCCCCACCGTGCTGCCGCCGCTCGACGAGGGCGCCATCCCGTAGACGTCGAGGCCGCGGTAGCGCACGTGCGTCGGCGACTGGACCCGGGCCCGGTAGCGGCGCAGGTCGCCCGCGCGCAGGTAGCCGCGTGGGACGGGCAGCGTGCGGTGGCGGACGGTCACCGGGTGCCGGGCCAGGTGGGCGACCTGGTGGCCGAGCGCGCCCCGGTAGAAGACGCGGGTGCCGCGACGGGCGATCAGCCGGTAGGTCCTCGCGAGCGCCGGGTTGCGGAAGACCGACCCGACAGCGCGCGGGTGCCCGTGGGGCAGGAACAGCCGGCGGCTCGCCGGGAACTGGGCGAACCGCTGGGAGTTCTCCGAGGTCTGCTTGTTGAAGGTCGCGTCGACCACGAACCCGCGTCGCGCCAGCCGGATCGCCGGCCGCAGCGACCGGCTCAGGCTGCGCGTGCCCCACAGCCGCAACGCCTTCTGCCAGGTGGCCAGCGTGCCCGGCGTACCGACCGAGACGCCGCTCGTGACCAGCTGGGGAGTGAAGGGGTAGGGCTGGCCGGTCCGCGGGTCGTTGAAGGCGAGGTGCGGCATGCTCCGCGGAGCCGTCTCGCGCCCGTCGATGGTGTGCACCCGGCGCGTGCGCGCGTCGTAGGCGACGAAGTAGCCGCCCCCGCCGATGCCGGAGCTGAACGGCTCGGTCACGCCCAGGGCGGCCGCCGTCGCCACGGCCGCGTCGACGGCGTTGCCTCCCGCCCGCAGCACCTGCAGGCCGATGCGCGAGGCCTCCGGGTCGACCGAGGTGACGGCGCCGCCGTACCCCACGCTGGTGGCGGTCTTGGTGGTGTAGTGAGGCGCCGCCGGTGCCCTCGACGCGGGCACTCTCGACGCTGGGCTCGCGGTGGCGACCGGAGCCGTGGCCAGGCCGGCGAGACCGGCGGTGAGCGCGGCCACGGCGGCCAGCGACGTACGACGTGCGTGGTGCATGGATCCTCCCGAGAATGGAGCCCTTGCCCCCATTCAACGCACGGGTGGTTGACGATCGCAAGCGGTGTTTGCCGCGCTCCCCCAGGGGTACCCCGCAGCCATGACCGACGCCCACGACGGATCCGAGCCCACCCCCCCTGGCGGTCCCCAACGCCAGGACGCCGCCGGGGCCGGCCTCGACCATCACGACACCGGCGTCGACCACGAGTCCCGGGCCTCCCACGAGGACGAGCACGGCGGCACCATCCCCCTCGAGGACGAGCAGTCGCGCCCCGAGCCCGATGAGGAGCAGGATGGGGAGCAGGCGGAGAACGCCGAGACCTCCCTCGACCAGCCCTCGGAAGGGTGAGCGCGATGAGCGAGACGCCGGACGGGGCCACCCCCGAGACCGAGATCAGTGAGTCCGATCCCAACGCCGACAGCGCCGAGGGCCTGGCGGGCGGCATGGGCGTCAGCAGCGAGCGCACCGGCACCGTGCGTGGCGGCGACGAGGAGGTCACCTACGCGACCGCGCCCACCTACACCGAGGACGACGGCACACCGACCGGCGACGACGTACCGCCGGAGCAGTCGGCCTTCGACGGCCGTCCCGAGGTGCAGCCGGACAACGACGTACCGGCGCACCCGCACGACCCGGACAAGAACCCCAGGCACCTGGGCGGCTGAGATGGCTCTCGACGCGGAGAGTCTGACCACACGGTCCGAGGAGTGGCGAGAAGCCATCGAGGAACGCGACCAGGAGCGGGCCGGGCAGATCCTGCACGCCGACTACGCCCTGGTGCTGGTCCACCCGGCGCCGGCCACCATGCCGCGGGCGCAATGGCTCGAGACGCTCCCGGACTACGTCGTGCACTCGTGGGAGGTGCGCGCGCAGCGGGTGGACGTCGCGGGCGACGTGGGCCTGATCTGCTCGCTGGTCGACATGCGCGCCACGGTGCTGGGCCAGGACCGCAGCGGTCTCTTCGTGCTCACCGACACCTGGCTCGCGAGCGGGGGCGAGTGGCGGGTGTGGCGCCGGCACTCCGCACCCCTGAGCGCCGGCCAGATGCCGGGCAGCTAGCCCGTCGTCTCCTCGCGGACCTTCAGCATTGCCTGCGCCGCCGGGATCCGCGCCAGCATCGCGTCACAGATCTCGGCCAGAGCTGCCAGCTGCTCCCGGGAGAGGGCGTCGACGACCTGGTCACGCACGTGGCCGACGTGGCTCGGGGCCGCCTCCACGACCTTGTCCCAGCCGGCCGCCGTCAGGATGGCGTTGGTGGCGCGACGATCCTCCGGGCACGGCCGGCGCTCGAGGTACCCACGGTCCTCGAGGCGGCTGACCACATGGCTCAGGCGCGGCAGGGTGGCGTTGGTCATCGTGGCCAGCGCCGTCATCCGCAGCACGCGGTCGGGAGCCTCGGAGAGCATCGCGAGCACGAAGTACTCGAAGTGGGAGAGGCCGGCGTCACGCCGCAGCTGCGCGTCGAGGACCCCCGGCATCAGCTCGAGCAGTGTCACGAAGCGCAGCCACGCCGTGCGCTCCTCGGCATCGAGCCAGCGTGATTCCATGCCCGCATCCTAATGCTTGACGGTACAAGTATTTCGTGCCATATTAGTTGTACCTACAAGTTTTGGAGTCGACATGGCAGACGTCAGCATCATCGGCAGCGGCAACATGGGCCACGCGATCGAGGGGATCGTGAGCACGGGCGGGTACACCGCCGAGCTGCTCGGCCGCGACGGCGAGATCACCGGCGACATCGTGGTGCTGGCGGTCCCCTACCCCGCCGTCGACGACGTGATCGCCCAGCGGGGCGACGCCCTGGCCGGCAAGGTCGTCGTCGACATCACCAACCCGCTGGACTTCGAGACCTTCGACTCCCTGGTCGTGCCCGCGGACGGCTCGGCCACCGCGGTCATCGCCGAGAAGCTGCCGCAGTCGCGGGTGATCAAGGCCTTCAACACCACCTTCGCCGCCACCCTGGGCTCCGGCAACGTCGGCCCGCTCACCACCACGGTGCTGATCGCAGGCGAGGACGACGCCGCGAAGTCGCAGCTGGCCGAGATCCTCACCGCCGCCGGCCTGGAGGCCATCGACGCCGGTGGGCTCTCGCGGGCCCGTGAGCTCGAGTCGCTCGGCTTCCTTCAGATCAAGCTCGCCGCGGGCGAGAAGGTCTCCTGGACCGGCGGGTTCGGCGTCGTCGCCTGACTACTTGGGCGGCATCCTGATCCCGCCGTCCACGCGGACGGTCTCGGCGTTCATGTAGGAGTTGGTGACGCACTCCACGACCATGCTGGCCAGCTCGTCGGGCTGGCCGAGGCGCTTGGGGAACAGCACGCTCTCGCCGAGCTTGGCCTTGAACTCCTCGGCCTGCTCGCCCTCGCCGTAGATCGGGGTGTCGATCAGGCCCGGGGCCACGGTGTTGAGCCGGATGCCGGCCGCGGCGAGGTCGCGCGCCACCGGGAGGGTCATCCCGACGACGCCGCCCTTGGAGGCGGAGTACGCCGCCTGGCCGATCTGCCCGTCGAAGGCGGCGACGCTGGCCAGGTTGACGATGGCGCCGCGCTCGCCGGTGTCGGTGGGCTCGTTGCGGCTGATCGCCGTACCCACCAGGCGGACGCAGTCGAAGGTGCCGATCAGGTTGATCGCGATCACCTTGGTGAAGGCGTCGAGGTCGGCGGCGGAGTCGTAGCTGCCGTCGCGACCCACCGTCCGCTGCGCCCAGCCGATGCCGGCGGAGTTGACCAGGACGCGCACCGGGCCGAGCTCCTCGGCCTGCTCGATGGCGGCCTTGATCTGGTCGGTCTTGGTCACGTCGACGGGGGCGAACACGCCGCCGATCTCGGCGGCGAGCGCCTCGCCCTTCTCCTGGTTCAGGTCGGCGACGACGACCTTGGCCCCCTGGGCCGCGAGCTGGCGGGCGACCGCCGCCCCGATGCCCGAGGCTCCCCCGGTGACGATGGCACTGGCTCCGTTGATCTCCATGCGGCGACCCTAGCGAGCCGCGACGGGGGTCGGTTTCCCAGGTTGAGAACCCGGGAGACCGAGCCGGTCAGAGGTTGGTGACGCCCTCGGCGGTCAGCACGGCCGGGCCGGTCATCAGGATGCGGTCGTCGGCGGTCCAGACGATGGAGAGGGTGCCGCCGGGGAGGTCGACGGTGTACGGCGTCCCGCGCTCGGCCCCGTCGGCGTCGGCTGCGGCCACCATGGCCGCGCACGCGCCGGTGCCGCAGGAGCGGGTCTCCCCCGAGCCTCGCTCGTGCACCCGCAGACCGATGTGGTGCTCGCCCTTGCGGACCACGAACTCCACGTTGACGCCCTCAGGAAAGTGCGCGGCGTCGTGCCCGGGCTGCTCACGGAGCTCACCGGCCTCGTCGAGGTGCTCGACGAAGACGACGGCGTGGGGGTTGCCCATGCTCACGCGTCTGCCGGTGAGCTCGCGCTCCCCCACCGTCACGCGGGTCTCGCCCTGGAGGTCCGGCGTACCCATGTCGACGGTGATCGTGTCGGCGTCGAAGGTGAGCGTCTTGACCCCGGCACGGGTCGCGATCGGCAGCGGGTTGCGCGGGTCGACGTCGGCATGGGTGACCAGGAAGTGCCCGAGGACGCGGATGCCGTTGCCGCACATCTCGCTCAGCGAGCCGTCGGCGTTGCGGTAGTCCATGAACCACCTCGCCTGCCCGCGGGCCGCAACCGCCGACGGGTCGTCGGTGGCATCGGTGCGGACCACCCGGATCACGCCGTCGCCGCCGATTCCGGCGCGGCGGTCGCACAGCAGGGCCACCTGGCCCGCCGTGAGCTCGTGCTTGCCGTTGGCGTCGGGGACCAGCACGAAGTCGTTCTCGGTGCCGTGCCCCTTGACGAAGGAGTACTCGGTCATCATCAGTACAGGCGCTTTCCGTAGTTGGCGGAGTCGTAGTACTCGTCGAGCTCCTCGATCGTCTCGTCGGGCCGCTCGAGCTGCTGGGCCAGCACGGCTCGGCGAGGCACCCGGTGCGGGTCCCAGGTCTCGGGGTCCCACAGCTGGGAGCGCAGGAACGCCTTCGAGCAGTGGTGGAAGACCTCGTCGATGTCGACGACCAGCGCCAGCACCGGCCGCTTGCCGCGCACGGCCATGTCGTCGAAGAACGGCGCCTCGGAGACGAGCCTGGCCCGCCCGTTGATCCGGAGGGTGTCGCCGCGACCCGGGATGAGGAACACCATTCCGACGTGCGGGTTCGCCAGCACGTTGCGGTAGCCGTCGACGCGCCGGTTGCCCGGCCGCTCGGCCACGGCGATGGTGTGTGCGTCGATGACGTGGACCAGGCAGCCCGCAGGGTCGCCCTTGGGCGAGGCATCACAGGTGCCGTCGACGTCCGCGGTGGAGATCACGCAGAACGGCGAGGACTGCAACCACTGCACGTCGACGTCGACCAGCGCCGCACGGTCCTTGTCCCGGGCCGCCGGCGTCGGCTCCCCGACGAGCTCCCGGAGCGCGTCGAGGTCGGTGATCTCCGTCCAGGTCATGTCGGCGAGCCTACGACGCCGATAGTCCAGGACATTCGAGCCCTCGACACGCCCTCCGCAGGGCCCGTTCGTCCTGGACTATCGGGTCTTGGGGTCGCCCTCGGGATGGACGCCGAGGTAGATGCTCCAGGGCTCGCCGTCGGGGTCGCTGGGCAGGGCGGCGACCTCGTCGAGGAGCGCCTGGAACCGGCGCTGCACCTCCTCGCGGTCCGCGGGCTTGAGCCGGAAACCGAGGCGGGCGCTGTCGAGCGCGCCGGGAGGCAGGCCGGCGATCTCCTGCAGGAACGTCTCGAGCAGCAGGTCACGGCCGTCCTCGGGCGGCCGGTCCCCCGTCGAGACGTAGAAGGACTTCCCCGAGGCGAGGTAGGGCCGCTCCCGCGAACCCCGCGGTCCCCGGCGCACCGGCTGCTCGACGAGGAACCCGGTGTCGACGAGCGTGCGCACGTGGTGCAGCACCGAGGCCGGGTCGCGACCGAGGGCCTCGGCGATCTCCTTGTTGGTGCGCGGCTCGTGCAGCGCCAGCCGCAGGATCCGCAGCCGCATCGGTGAGGCCAGCGCCTTGGACTCCGCCTCGTCGGCCGGGCGCCTGGCCCAGGCACGACGTCCCGACCCGACCGGCAGCGGTCCGTACGGCGCCGGCTCGAGCGGCTCCGCAGCGGCAGCGTCCATGCCCGCACCATAACCGATTGAACAATCCCAATCAGTGAGTCAGGATGTCTCCATGAGCGTCGAACCGCCGGTTCCACCGGGCACGGCGGCGATCTCGGAGCCGACGCCCGAGACGCCGGGACCCCTGCGCGGCGGACTCTTCCGCGAGCACGACTTCCGGCAGCTGTTCGTGGCCAAGGCCACCAGCTCGGTCGGCAGCCAGCTGACCGGGCTGGCCCTGCCCGTCCTCGCCGTGCGCGTGCTGGGCGCCAACGCCCTGCAGATGGGCCTGCTCGCCGCCTGCGAGTTCCTGGCCTTCCTGGTCATCGGGCTCCCGGCAGGTGCCTGGGTCGACCGGTGGCGCAAGCAGCGCGTCCTGGTGACCAACGACCTCATCCGGGCCGTGGCGCTCGGCTCGGTGCCGCTGACGTGGGCACTCGGTGTCCTGACCTTCCCCCAGGTGCTGGTCGTCGCGCTGGTCGTGGGCTGCTGCACGGTGTTCTTCGACGTGGCCGACCAGAGCTATCTCCCCGAGATCGTGGACCCGCACCTGATCGGCGAGGGAAACGCCAAGCTCCAGGCGGCCGAGTCGGTCGCGACCATCGCCGGGCCCGCCGTCGCCGGCGGCTTGATCAAGCTGCTCGGATCGGCGCTCACCCTGGGCCTCGACGCGCTCAGCTTCCTCGGCTCGGCCCTCTTCATCCGGCGCATCCGCCACGAGGACCACCCGCCCTCGCGTGAGGACCGGCGCCCGCTGGTCGTGGAGATCCGCGAGGGGTTGGCCTTCGTGGTCAAGGATCCTCTGCTCTGGCGCATCACCGCGTGCACCTCGCTGTCGAACCTGGTCAGCTCGATCTCCGGCGCGATGCTGGTGCTCTACATGCTGCGGCTCGGCGTCGACGCCGGCCAGCTGGGCGTGGGGTTCGCCATCGGCGCCGTCGGCGGGCTCCTCGGCGCCCTCCTCACCACCCGGGTCACGGCCTGGCTGGGTGAGGGGCGGACCATCCCGATCTCGGTCATGGTCTACATCCCGGCGCTGTTCCTGATGCCCTTCGCCGGCATGGGGATCGCCCCCCTCCCGGCCCTGGCCGGCTACATGCTGGTGAAGTCCTTCAGCACCGTGCTCTACAACGTGACCCAGGTGAGCTTCCGGCAGCGGCTGTGCCCGCGTCCGATGCTGGGCCGGATGAACGCCTCCATCCGGTTCCTGGTCTGGGGCGTGATGCCGATCGGCGGTCTCCTCGGCGGCGTGATCGGCCACCAGTACGGCCTCCGGTCGGTGTTCTGGATCGAGGCGATCGGCTCGATCGTGGCCGTGCTGCCGGTCGTCCTGTCGCCGTTGATCAGGATGCGCGACCTGCCCCGGGAGCTCGACCGGCTCACCGCGAGCTGATCGCCCCCAGCGCCCGCTCGACGCGGCTCGGGTCGTCGTGGGAGACCCACGAGATCCGCGGGTCCGCGCGGTTCCAGCTCTCCTGACGACGGGCGAATCGCCGCGTGCCCACGATCGTGCGCTCGAGCGCCTCGGCCTCGGTGGTCTCACCGTCGAGGAAGGCGAGCACCTGCTGGTAGCCGAGCGCCCGGCTCGCCGTACGTCCTTCTCGCAGGCCGCGCGGGACCAGGCCGCGGACCTCCTCGACGAGGCCGAGCTCCCACATGAGGTGCACCCGGCGCTCGATCCGCGCGTCGAGCACGTCGCGCTCGATCCGCACGCCGACCTGCACGGCACCCGGGTAGTGGTAGCGCTGGTCGGGCAGGGCCGCGGTGAACGGACCGCCGGTGATCTCCACGACCTCGAGCGCGCGCACCACCCGGCGCCCGTTGCTCGGCAGCACGCGGCGCGCCGCCTCCGGGTCCACCGCGGCGAGCCGGGCGTGCATCGCCTCGGCGCCGACCTGGGCGAGCTCGGCCTCCAGGCGTGCTCGTACGGCGGGATCGGTGCCCGGGAAGTCGAACTCGTCGAGCACGGCGCGGGTGTAGAGCATCGACCCGCCCACGAGCACCGGGCAGACACCGCGAGCGTGGCAGTCGGCGACCACGGCGCGCGCCCAGCCCTGGAACTCGGCGACCGTCGCGGGCTGCGTCACGTCGAGCACGTCGACGAGGTGGTGCGGGATGCCGCGGCGCTCGGCCACGGGGAGCTTCGCCGTCCCGATGTCCATCCCGCGGTAGAGCTGCATCGAGTCGGTGTTGAGGACCTCCCCGCCCAGGCGTTCGGCCAGGTCGAGCGCCAGGGCGCTCTTGCCGGCCGCCGTCGCGCCCACGACGGCCACGACACGCCCCGTGATGCGGTCGCTCGACACGCTGGCTAGTTTGGCAGGCATGAGCCGCCCCGATCTTGGTGACCAGCCCGAGCCGAAGATGGACCCGCCGCCGGACCCGGCGCCCGGCGGACCGGCGGACCGGATCGACCCCGATCCCGACGACTTCCCGGTGGCCACTCCCGACCAGCCGAAGTCCGCGCAGGTCGAGGCCGAGGACGTCCCGGACGAGATCGAGCAGCCCGAGGAGCTCGACGAGGAGGAGAAGGACGTCGACGCCAGCACCGAAGAACCTGCCTGAGCCGCTCCCCGGCATCGACGAGGCCGACCTGCGCCGGTGGCAGGCCGGCTGGGGACGGGCTCGCGGCTTCGCCCCGGCACACGAGGGCGACGGGATGCTCGTGGTCGAGATCGGCACCCCCGGTCGCGGGGTCGAGTACGTCGTCCTGGACGCCGACCGGCATCCGCGCCGGATCGACGCGGCCGCGCAGGCTGCCCTCGGCGCGCGCGACCCCTGGGTCACCGTCCCCACGGTCGACGCGGGCCGCACCAGCGACCGGCTGCGCGAGCACGGCCTGCGCTCCCCGGCCCTGCCGGAGTGGATGATGTCGATCCGACTGGAGGACCAAGGACGCCGGGAGGTTCCTGGGGGATACCTCGCCGAGGTCGAGGTGACCGAGCAGGTGGTGCACCTCGCCGTGCGTGGGTCCGGCGGCGACCTCGCCGCCTCCGCCCAGCTCGCCGTGGTCGACGGCTGTGCGGTGCCCGACAAGGTCGAGACCGAGACCGCGCACCGCAGGCGGGGTCTCGGGGGCGCGATGATGACGGCGCTGGCCGACGCCGCCGCCGACCTCAGCGCTCGCCGAGGCGTGCTGATGGCCTCGACCGAGGGTCGGGCGCTCTACACCTCGCTCGGCTGGGACACCCTGTGCCCCGTCGTGATCGGCCGGCTCTGGGACTAGAGCGAGCAGCCGTCGGTCGTCGGCAACGGCTCGGGGACGCCGAGGGTCGGCAGGCCGAGCGAGACGCCGGTGGGCGCCGGGGCGGTGCGGGCCTCCCAGGCGTCGCCGGCGCGGGTACGGCGCACCGAGCGCAGCGGGCCGTCGGCGACGAGGTGGTGCGGTGCTCCGTAGGAGATGACGCACTCGACCATGTCGCCGGGACGCACCTCGACCGGCGAGCCGTCGTGGAGCACCGGTGTGAAGTGCACGAGCCGGTTGTCGCGCGCGCGGCCGGAGAGCCGGAGCGTCGCGGCGTCCTTGCGCCCCTCCCCCTCGGCGACCATCAGCTCGACGGTGCGGCCCTCGAGGGCGCGGTTCTCCTGCCAGGCGACCTCGTCGGCGACGGCGACCAGTCGCTCGTAGCGCTCCTGCACGACGGCCTTCGGGACCTGGTCGGGAAGGGTCGCGGCAGGAGTCCCGGGGCGCTTGGAGTACTGGAAGGTGAAGGCGCCGGAGAACCGCGCTCGACGTACGACGTCGAGGGTGGCTGCGAAGTCCGCCTCGGTCTCACCCGGGAAGCCCACGATGATGTCGGTGGTGATCGCGGCGTCCGGGATGGCCGCACGGACCCGGTCGATGATGCCGAGGTAGCGCTCCTGCCGGTACGAGCGGCGCATCGCCTTGAGGATCCTGTCCGAGCCCGACTGCAGCGGCATGTGCAGCTGCGGCATCACGTTCGGGGTCTCGGCCATCGCGGCGATCACGTCGTCGGTGAACGCGGCGGGGTGCGGCGAGGTGAACCGCACCCGCTCCAGGCCGGCGATCTCCCCACAGGCGCGCAGCAGCTTCCCGAAGGCGAACCGGTCGCCGAACTCCACGCCGTAGGTGTTCACGTTCTGCCCCAGCAGCGTCACCTCGGTGACACCCTCCGCGACCAGGGCCTCCACCTCGGCCAGGATCTCGCCGGGCCGGCGGTCCTTCTCGGTGCCGCGCAGTGCCGGGACGATGCAGAACGTGCAGGTGTTGTTGCAGCCGACGCTGACCGAGACCCAGGCGGCGTACGCCGACTCGCGCTTGGTCGGCAGGGTCGAGGGGAAGACCTCGAGCGACTCCAGGATCTCTACCTGGGCCTCCTCCTGCACGCGCGCCCGCTCGAGGAGCACCGGGAGCGAGCCGATGTTGTGGGTGCCGAAGACGACGTCGACCCACGGGGCCTTCTCGGTGATCGTGGAGCGGTCCTTCTGGGCGAGGCAGCCGCCGACCGCGATCTGCATCCCGGGGCGCTGCGCCTTCACCGGGGCCAGGTGCCCGAGGTTGCCGTAGAGCTTGTTGTCGGCGTTCTCCCGCACCGCGCAGGTGTTGAAGACCACCACGTCGGCCTGCTCGTCCGCGGGTGCGGCGACGTACCCCGCGTCCTCCAGCAGCCCGGTCAGCCGCTCGGAGTCGTGGACGTTCATCTGGCAGCCGTAGGTGCGCACCTCGTAGGTGCGTGCCGGGGGCAGGGTGGTCTGGCTCATCGCCGCCCTAGGGTACGGCGCTGATCGGCCTGCCTCCCAACCGAGCGGGCCAGCCACGGGTCGGCAATCCAGGCGAGCGCAGGCGCCAGCACGAGCAGCGTGACTGCTGTCGGGTCGAGCCAGGGCACGTGCATGCTCGGGTCCGCGACCGCCGTGATGCCGAGGGCGGCAAGAAGGGCGATGAGGGTCCGGTCGCCGCGCACGCTCGACCGGGTGCAGGCGAGCAACGGGAGCGCCCACAGGAAGTACCAGTAGTGCAGCGCGGGGCCGAGGACGACCGCTGCGAGCATCACCAGCCCGCACCCGGCGATCGCGGCGGACTCGTCCGGGATCCGGCGCCGCAGCAGGACCAGGAGTCCGACCACCGCCAGGGCGACCAGGCCGAGCGCCTCGACGGAGCGCTCGGGTCGGATCTCGCGCACGAGCCGCTCCCCCCAGGTGCCCTGCGCCTGCAGGCCGATCCGGATCCACCGCCCGGTCAGTGCGGTCGGAGCGAGCCGCGCCACCTCGTGCGCCGTACGCGACAGGCCGGTGACCCACCCCAGACCCAGGTCGGAGGCCATGCTGACGACGAGCAGCGTGCCGGCGGCCACCGACGTCACCCGCACGGCGGACTGCAACCGCTGCGTGACCGACGCCCCGGGGACCAGCGAGAGCAGGACCACCCCGATCGCGACACCGGCGCCGGGGAGCTTCACGGCTGCGGCGAGCCCGACGACCACGGCCCCCCAGAACCAGCGACCCGGCCGCGTCACCCACAGCGCGAGCGCGGCGAGTCCCGCGACGAGGAGGTCGTTGTGCAGGCCCCCGATGCCGTGGACCACGACCAGCGGGCTGGCGATGGCCAGGGCGCTGGCGCGAGCGGGGTCGTGGCCGGATCGCCGGGCCAGGGCGGGGACCGCCAGGGCCAGCAGCAGCAGCGCCACGAAGGCCAGCAACCGGTTCGCCGCGAGGAGCAGCCACGGGTCCGAGGTCACCCGCGAGAAGGCACCACCCCAGATCAGCGGGAGCGGACCGTACGGCGAGGTGGTGGAGCGCCACATCGGGCTGACCCCGGAGACCAGTGCCGGGTCGAGGATCGAGGGTGTGGTCACGTACGGCGAGTAGCCGTGACCGGCCAGGTAGCCGGTGGCGACGTAGCTCCAGCCGTCACCGCTGAACAACGGCGGTGCCGCCAGCAGCGGAACCGTCCAGACGAGCGTCGCCACGCGCGCCCACCGCACGCCGGCCGGATGGCCGGTGACGTGTCGCACCAGGGACAACCACGCCCAGGTCAGCAGCACGAGGCCGGCCGTGGCGACGCCCAGCCCGACGGCCAGGTGATCGGCACCCTGGCGCCAGGGGAAGCTCAGCACCCGGCTGTGCGCCGGCACCCTCGCGTAGACGAGGCCGGCCACCACCAGGAGCGCCGAGCCGAGGAGTCCGCGCAGCAGGATCCAGCGCACGATCCCGACTGTGTCAGCGGCGCTTGAACGCCCGCTGAACTACTGGTTGCGCGTCAGGTCCTCGAGTGCCTCGTCCGCCTCGTCCTCGGCCTCGAAGAGGTCGCCCGCCTCGCCGCCGATCGTCTCGGCGCGCGTCGTCGCGTGCGGCTCGTGGTGGAAGGACTCGTGGACGCCGGGATCCGGGGTGTCCTCGGCCTCGATCACGATCGGCTCGGGCAGGTCCTCCGGGGCAGGCGGCTCGGCGAGCACGATGTCGGGGCCGGGCAGGTCGCGCTCCGGCGCCGGGGTGACGACCACGGTCTCCGGCACCTCCTCGGTCTCGGTCACCGTCTCCGGTGCTGGCTCCGCGGCACGCTGCTGGGGGACGTCGCCGGGACCTCGTACCAGGCCGATGCCGGCGCCGGCGACGCCCTTGGCGAAGCCGATCACGTTCGCGGTCGTGCTGACCGGGTGCCGGGCGGCGGACACGGCGGTGCCGACCGTCCCCTTGGCGATGCTCTCGACGCTCTTGATCAACGACATGACGCTCCTTCTCGAGGTCCAGGTCCGTGGGCCCAGCCTTGCAAACCGGGCAGCCGGACGGTCAGGTGGGTTTCTCGGTGACCCAGAGCCGGATGACGCCCTCGATCACCACGGTGCCATCGGTGCGCTGGCCCCGCACCCGCACCGGCAGGTCGGGGTCGGCGCCGGTCCACTGCTCCGGGTCGGTCTCGGCGATGCAGGTGATGTCGGTGGTGGCCTTGGCGGTGTAGCTGACCTCCATGCCCTTGGGGATCCACCGCTTGCGGGGCGGGATCGACGCCTCCGCGAGCACCCCCATCGCCGCCTCGAGCCCGTTGCAGAGCGCGATCGCGTGCACCGTGCCGATGTGGTTCTTCACTCCACGTCGCTTGGGGATCACCACCTCGGCGTGGTTGGGCTCGATCACGGTGAAGCGCGGCCGGATCGTCCAGAAGTACGGCGCCACCTGGCTGAACGCGAAGGAGAAGATCCGGTCGCCGACGACAGGGATCGCGTGGGCCTTCTCGTACAGGTCGACCACTTTGCTCATGTCGGTGACCCTAGGTGTCAGCGCGCCCTCGAGGACCGGCCTGTGTCGGGAGTCACGAGGAGAGGCGGGCGATCAGCCGCTGGGCGTCGTGGGGCGCGAACCCCTTGATGTCGTTGTCGAAGTAGACGAAGCCATCACGTCCGTCGGACGTCCACCCGCGCAGCTTCTCCTCCCAGGACTCCAGCGCCGCGTCGCCGTACCCGCTCGCGTAGAGCTCCTCGTCGCCGTGCAGGCGCACGTAGACCAGCGGGCCGATCGCCTGCTCGAAGCGCGGGAACTTCCCGGCCGAGTCGGCGACGACCAGCGCCACGTCGCAGTCCTCGAGGACGGCGAGCGCCTCGTCGGACTCGAAGCCCCGGTTGCGCGGCTCGAGTGCGTAGTGCAGCGGGCGGTCCTCGACGGTGCCCGACCACAGCTTGTCGCCGGTCGTCTTCTCGTCCCCTCGAGACGGTCGCTGCGCGACCTCCTCAGGACGGCGCGTGCTCTTCTGCGCGAGCCGGGCGGCCTCCTGCGTGGTGCGTGGCAGGAGAGCAAAGAAGTCGCGCACCACCTCGGTGTCCCAGGCGAAGTTGGCGGGCAGCTGCCACAGGATCGGGCCGAGCTTCGGGCCGAGGGCGAGCACCCCCTGGGCGAAGAAGTTGGCCAGCGGCACCTCGACGTCGCGCAGCCGCTTCATGTGGGTGATGAAGCGTCCGCCCTTGACCGAGAACACGAAGTCCTCCGGCACCTCCTCACGCCACTTCTCCCAGCTCGACTGCCGTTGCAGGGAGTAGAAGGAGCCGTTGACCTCGATCGAGGTGAGCCTCGAGGCGGCGTACTCCAGCTCACGGCGCTGCGGCAGACCCTTCGGGTAGAAGTCGCCGCGCCACGGCGGGTAGCGCCAGCCCGAGATGCCGACCCGGATCACGGGACCTCCGACCTCAGCACCCGCAGCACGTCGATGCTGCAGCCGACCACGGTGTCCACTCTCCCGGCGCTGGTCGGCTCGTCGAACCAGAGTCCCTGCGTCGCGCCCAGCTTCGCGAGCACCCGCAGCGACCGGACGTTGCGATGGTCCGGCGCGGCGAACAGCTCGCTGAGGCCGTCGTACGCCGGCACGACGAGGTCGCGGAGGAAGACCCAGAGCAGGCTGGTGCCCAGGCCGCGGTCGACGTACGCCGGCTCGCCGATCATGTAGTCGAAGCCCACCGCGTCGGGGTGACCGCTCAGCAGCGCGTAGTCGGCGTGGTCGGAGATCCGGTAGTCCTGGAAGAAGCCGACCGAGCGGCCGTTGACCTCGCCGATCCAGTAGCGGACCGCGTCCTCGCCGCGCAGGCCCGGCCCGTAGTGCGCGGCCACCTGCTTCGGCGAGCGGTGCTCGTCCCACCACTGCCCGACGTGCGCCTGGTTGATCCACCGCACCAGGGCGTCGAGGTCGGCGTCGGTCATCGGCCGCAGCGCGAACCGGTGCTGAGCGTCGACCCGGAAGCGGAGCGGGTCGCCGGAGAGGTCGACGGCCAGCACCGGCCCCGCGGTCGCGGTCCCGGCGAGCCGGTCGGCGGCCTGCGCCCAGGACTCGTCCGGGCGCACCTGCGAGCGCTCGACAACGATCTCCACGCGGACAGCATGACGCGACCGTGGTCGATGCGGCAGGGTTGGCCCGTGTTGCACAACGTGATCCCGAAGGTCTTCTACGAGGACGTGGGCGTCGGCATCGACCTGTTCGTGGACGGGATCGGGATGGAGATCCTGCACCGCGACGACGACCTCGTGGTGGTCGCGCGCGACGGCGCCAAGGTCTACCTCGTCCAGGACGCGGTGTACGCCGCCAAGGACCGGCCCGAGCTCGGCATCGAGACCGACGACATCGACGCCATCCACGCCGAGATCAAGGCGCGCCGGCCCGACCTGCTGCATCCCAACCTGCCCGAGGTCACCCTGCGCGAGTGGGGTGCCCGGGAGTTCGCGGTCCTCGACCGCACCACCGTGGGCGTGGTCTTCCGGCAGTGGACATGACCGCGCCGGCCAGCGAGATCGAGGACGCCTTCAGCGCCTACCAGGACGCCGTCGCCGGCATCGCCGCCACGGGCGAGTGGGAGCGGTTCGCCGACCTGTTCACCGACGACGCCACCTACGTCGAGCACGCCTTCGGCACCTTCACCGGCCGCGCAGCGATCCGGGACTGGGTGACCAGGACGATGACGGCGTTCCCGGGCAACACCATGACGTCCTTCCCGATGGCCTGGCACGTGCTCGACCTGCCGACGCAGCGGGTGATCTGCGAGGTGCGCAACCTGATGCCCGACCCCGGCGACGGGTCGGTCCACGAGGCCAGCAACCTCACGATCCTCACCTACGGCGGCAGCGGGCTCTGGTCGTGCGAGGAGGACGTGTACAACCCGATGCGATTCGCGCAGATGGCGGCCCGGTGGGCGCGTGTCGCAGCCGCGCACGGCCGGCTCAGCTCGGAGGGACAGCAGTTCCTCGACCAGATGCGCGGCTGAACACACCCCACCACCCGGCCACCCGTGTCCGCATGGTGGATACATTTTGTCGGTGTTCACCTCCCTGGGCCGTCTGGTCTCCCGTCATCCCTGGTTCGTGATCCTCGGCTGGATCGCCGTGACGGTGCTGGTCGTGGCCACCGCACCGAAGCTCGCCGCCACGAGCGACCAGTCGGAGTTCCTGCCGAGCCACTACGAGTCGATCCAGGCCGCGAAGCTGCAGCAGAAGGCGTTCCCGCAGCAGACGGCACCCGGCGCGATCATGGTCTTCGACCGCAAGGACGGCCAGCCCCTGACAGCGGCCGACCAGGCCGACGTGCAGAAGGTCGTCGGCTCGCTCGGCAAGGACCTCCCCTCGGTCTTCCAGGGCGCCGCCGCGCAGCCCGCGAGCCAGAACAAGCTCGTGCAGATCGGCGTCATCGGCATGGCGAAGGACAAGAACCCCTACGACAAGCCCTCGATGGACGCGGTGAAGGTGCTGCGCCACGACGCCAAGCCGCTGGTCGCCGACACCGACCTGCGGCTGGGCTTCACCGGCCCGGCCCCCCAGGCCCTGGACTCCCAGGAGGCCTCCGCCAACGCCGAGGCGATCGTCGGCATCGCCACGGTGGTGCTGATCCTGCTGCTGCTGATCCTGATCTTCCGCAGCGTCATCCTCGCCGTGATGCCGATCCTGGTGATCGGCCTGGTCTCGCAGGTGGCGGTGGGGCTCGTCGGGCTCGCCAACAAGGTCTTCGACCTGAAGACCGACTCCTCCATCCAGGTCATCCTGATCGTGGTGCTCTTCGGCATCGGCACCGACTACATCCTGTTCTTCCTGTTCCGCTACCGCGAACGGCTGCGTGAGGGCGAGGAGAGCCGGGCGGCGGTCGCGCACGCGATCGAGCGAGCAGGCGAGGCGATCGCCTCCGCGGGCGGCGCGGTGATCGTGTCCTTCATGGCGCTGGTGCTCAGCTCGCTGGGCATCTTCAAGTCGATCGGACCTGCACTGGCCATCGCAGTGTTCGTCACCGTGCTGGCCGCCCTCACGCTCGTGCCGGCGATCGTGGCCCTGCTCGGCACCAAGGTGTTCTGGCCCTCGAAGTCCTGGCGCGTGGAGCCCGAATCGGCACGGTTCGCCGCCGTCGGTCGCTCGCTGGGGCGCCACCCCGTGCGGTACGCCGTCGCGTCCGGTGGGATCCTCGCCGTCTTCGCCCTCTTCGCCTTCGGCTTCAACCCCAACTTCGACCTCGGGAGCTCCGGCGCTCCCGCCGACGTCGAGTCCTCGGTCGCGCTCAAGACGCTGCAGAAGGGGCTCCCGGCCGGGGCCACCGACCCGACCCAGGTCCTCCTGACCTCCGACGACGGGACTCCGCTGGAGAAGTCCGAGCTGGCCGCGTTCGGCGAGGAGCTGGGCAAGGCCGACGGCGTCGCCCAGGTGGCGCCGGGCGTGGCCAACCCGAAGGGCGACACGGCGTTGTTCAACGTCGTGCTCAGCCAGAACCCGACCTCGGACGCGTCGCTGGCCGCCGTGAAGGGCCCCATCCGGTCCACGGCCCACGAGGCCGCACCTGAGGGGACGAAGGCCTACGTCGGCGGCACCACCTCGGTCTTCGTCGACTTCCAGAAGGCGATGAACCGGGACTACTCCGTGGTCTTCCCGGTCGCCGCCATCGTGATCTTCCTGATCCTCGCGCTCGTGCTGCGCAGCCTCGTCGCGCCGCTGTACCTGATGGCCTCGGTCGGACTCGGCTTCGGAGCCACCCTCGGCGCCGCAGTGCTGCTCTTCCAGCACATCAAGGGCGAGGACGGCCTGATCTTCCTGCTGCCGATCTACATCTACCTGTTCGTCGTGGCCCTCGGCACCGACTACAACATCTTGATGATCACCCGGCTGCGCGAGGAGTCCCGCGAGGGCGAGCCGCCGCGCAAGGCGGCCGCCGAGGCGCTCAAGCACGCCGGCCCCACGGTCGCCGCGGCCGGCGTGATCCTGGCGGGCACCTTCGCCTCGCTCATGCTCGGCGGCAACGCGCTGCTGACCGCGATGGGCTTCTCGATCTCCTTCGGCATCTTCGTCGCGGCGTTCGTGATGGCGATGTTCTTCACCCCCGCGATCACGGCCCTGCTGGGGCACGTGGCGTGGTGGCCCGGCCACAGCGACGAGCAGGCCCCCACGGCCCTCTCGGAGACCGAACCCGTCACCGTCGGCGACTGAGCGACCCGCTGCTCGCTCAGCTCTCCAGGTCGGGGTCGGGAAGGTCGGCCTGGAGCTCCTCGCGGACGACGCGGTAGCAGACCGACGGGGAGTGTCCCTTGCGCGCCAGCATGCCGACCAGGCGGCGAGTGGCCTTGTCGTGGTCGAGGGAGCGGACGGCCCGCAGCTTGGCGCGCACCAGCATCCGCGCCGCCTCGACCTCCTCGTCGGGATCGACCTCCTCGAGGGTCTCGCGGACCACGTCGTCGGCCACACCCTTGCGCCGCAGCTCCTGGGCGAGGGCGCGGCTGGCCAGCCCTCTCCCGCTCTGACGCTGCTGCACCCACTCGCGGGCGAACGCCGCGTCGTCGACCAGCCCGACCTCCTCGAACCGGTCGAGGAGGCGGGTCGCGACGTCGTCGGGGACCCCCCGGCCGGCGAGCTTGGTGGCGAGCTCGGCACGGGTGCGCGCCCGCCCGGTCAGCTGGTCGAGCAGGATCTTGCGCGCCACCGACTCCGGGTCGGCGTCCGGCCCGGTGTCGAGGTCGGCGGCTGGCTCGGCTGCCTTCAGACCCGAACCCCGACTCCTCGCCACGCTCAAGACCACATCCCGTGTCGCGTCAAACCGCGGCAGTGGCAAGGCGGAGGAGGGAAGGCGGGCTTTGAGCGAAGCGGCCCGTCGACCGACGACAACGCCGCCAATGCCGCGGTTTCACGCGTCACGGCTAGAAGTCGATGCCGTCGGGGTCAATACCGGGGGCGTCGGCCTTGAAGTCGGCAGCGCCTTCTTCGGCCGGGGCGGCCACGGACGGGCCGATGCCGAGCTTCTCGAGGATCTTCTTCTCGATCTCGTTGGCCAGGTCGGGGTTGTCGCGCAGGAAGGCTCGCGCGTTCTCCTTGCCCTGGCCGAGCTGGTCGCCCTCGTAGGTGTACCAGGCACCGGCCTTGCGGACGAGGCCCACCTCGACGCCGACGTCGATCAGGCCGCCCTCGCGGCTGATGCCCTGGCCGTACATGATGTCGAACTCGGCCTGCTTGAACGGCGGGGCCACCTTGTTCTTCACGACCTTGACGCGGGTGCGGTTGCCGACCATCTCGGCGCCGTCCTTGAGCGTCTCGATGCGACGGACGTCGAGGCGGACCGAGGAGTAGAACTTCAGCGCGCGGCCACCGGTCGTGGTCTCGGGCGAACCGAACATCACGCCGATCTTCTCGCGGAGCTGGTTGATGAAGATCGCCGTGGTGTTGGCGCCGTTGAGCGCGCCGGTCATCTTGCGCAGCGCCTGGCTCATCAGCCGGGCCTGCAGGCCGACGTGGCTGTCGCCCATCTCGCCCTCGATCTCGGCGCGGGGCACGAGCGCGGCGACCGAGTCGATGACGATCAGGTCGAGGGCACCGGACCGGATCAGCATGTCGGCGATCTCCAGCGCCTGCTCACCGGAGTCGGGCTGGGAGACCAGCAGCGCGTCGGTGTCGACGCCGAGGTTCTGGGCGTACTCCGGGTCGAGCGCGTGCTCGGCGTCGATGAAGGCCACGATGCCGCCCGCGGCCTGGGCGTTGGCCACGGCGTGCAGCGCGACGGTGGTCTTGCCGGAGGACTCCGGACCGTAGATCTCCACCACCCGGCCGCGCGGCAGGCCGCCGAGGCCGAGGGCGATGTCGAGCGAGATCGCCCCGGTGGGGATCACCTCGAGGGGGGCACGGGTCTCGTCGCCGAGCCGCATCACCGAGCCCTTGCCGAACTGCTTGTCGATGTTGGCCAGGGCGGCGTCGAGCGCCTTCTCGCGGTTGCTGGTGGAGCGGTCGGTGATGTCCCGGTTACGGAAGTCGGTGCCAGCCATGGTGTCCCTCACGTCTCGTGCGATTGCTGTCTCTGTGTCGGCTCGGCAGACGTTAGGGGCCACCTACGACAACCACATCGGCGTGCTGCTCACCTGTGGAGAACCAGGCGCCGACCCCTGCCTGTGGACAGAACGGTAGTACGAACGTGTGTTCGAGGCGCGGTCCGACACGCGCAGAGCCGACCGACGGGATCTCAGCGGTCGGCGGGCGGCAGCTCGAGCTCGGCCCAGACGGCGCGCCACACGGTCTTGGGCGCCTCGCCCGCGGCCAGGGACTCCGCGACCGTGCGGCCGCCCAGGGAGCCCAGCACGTGCATCGCGGCCCACGAACGGGCGTAGGCGGGCCCCAGGGCCTGCTCCATCCGCGCCCAGAACTCCGTCAGCCTCACAGGGCCGATGGTGGCAGGTGGGTGGTGGGCGTCGCGACGCCCACGTCCCACAGGTGGTGCACGACGTCGTGCAGGTGGTAGCGGCCCAACGTCTCGACGGTGAAGACCGACCCGTTGCTGCGTCGTCCGGTGCGCTGCCACTGGTCGGGTCCCACCGCCGCATAGGCCGCGGCCGCCTCGGCAGCCCGCTCGACCAGCTCCACCGAGACCGTCGCGGGATCCTGCTCCTCGTAGCGCTTCTCGAGGGCGGTGGCGTCCTGGTCCCAGTTCTCGAATGCGGGGTCGTCCGCGGCGAGGATCAGGCGGACCCGCTGGGCGAAGACCTCGTGCACGTCGCGGACGTGGCAGGCGTACTCCAGCCGTGACCAGATGTGCGGTGCCGGGCGTACGGCGCTGTCCGCGTGGTCGAGCACGGCGTACCAGCCCTGGGTGTTCTCGTGCACCAGGTCGGGCAGGCGCTCGGGTCGGACCTGGGAGCCGTCGTAGCGGCAGTCCGAGCACGGGCGCTCCAGCACCCACGTCCAGTCCTTGGTGTCGGGCTCGATGCTCACGGTCGCATTGTGCCCGCCGCCCGTCTGGATCCACCCATCGTGTAGACCATGAGGCACCCTCACCGGAAGGACCTCGATGTCCACGCTGCCGACAGCCTTGCTGATCGTGATCGCGGTCGCGCTCGTCATCGGCGTCGTCGTGGTCCTGCGCACGACCACCCTCCCGTGGCCGATGATCGGGCTGTCCGCCCTGACCAGTGGCATCTGCTTCACCGTGGGAGGCGACACCGGCGCGAACCAGAGCGGCCCCGACCTGGCGCTGGTGATGGGTGCCGTCGCCGGGGTCGCGACGGTGGCGTCGGCGATCCTCGCGCTCACGCCGCACGACAGGCAGCGTCCTCGACCGTCGCGGCTGCCCCTCCTGATCCCGGCCGTCGGCACCGTCGTGGGCGCGACCGGCCTCGTGATCAGCCTGCTGACCAGCTGACGCGCTCGGACCACTGCCGGCCGAACCGTGTCCTCGGCGCGAGGTCGGCCACGGCGTCGGCGTCCGCGCGCTCGTCGATGTCGCGCAGCAATGCGGTCTCGCTGACGACGGCCCCGGCTCTGCCCAGCGCCACCCGGGTCAGCGCGCACGTCTCGGCGGTCGACATCGGGACGTCGACCAGGTGGGTGAGCAGGTGCGGACCGCCGACGCCGAGGAGCCACCAGCCGCCGTCGTACGCCGGACCGAGGACCGCGTCGTGGGGGGCCGTCAACATTGCCGCCGCCTCGTGCAGGTGTCGCGGCTCCAGCTGCGGGGTGTCCATGCCGACCTGCAGGACGGGTGCCCCGGCGGACGCGGAGGTGTCGAGGTGGGCGTGCAGGAGGCGCTCGGCGAAGTCGGCACCGCGTTGGCGGTGGACGGTCCATCCGTGCGTGGCGGCTGTGAGCTCGTCGGCGCGGGCACCGCTGGCCAGCTCACCCGCGAGCGCGAGATGACAGCGCTCGAGGCCCACTGCCGCGACGCAGGCCTCCAGGGTGTCGAGCAACGCCGCCGCGGCCAGGTCGGCCGCCTGCTCCGGGCCGACGACGGCACCCAGACGGGTCTTGGCCTGACCGGGCACCGGTGCCTTGGCGACCACCAGCACGACCGGGGGGATCACGAGAGCACCTTCGCGAAGTCGCGCGCGGTGCGCAGGGTGCCCAGGACCGAGCCCGAGACCTTGGACTTCGTGCCCGCCGCACGGGGGTGGTAGTCGATGTCGCGCTCGACGAAGCGCCACTGGGCCTGCGCCGCGCGCTGCAGCAGCTCCACGGGGTAGCCGAAGCGCCGGTCCTGCACGCCGAGGTCCAGCATCGCCTGCCGACGCGAGACCCGCATCGGGGCGATGTCGTGCAGCGGCAGCCCGATGCGTCGGCGCAGCCACCACAGCACCACGGCGTTGCCCGCGCGTGCGTGCCACGGCCAGACCCCGCGGCGGCTCGGTCGACGACGACCGACAGCCAGGTCCGCGCGACCGGCAGCCACCTCCTCGAGCAGCGGCAGCAGGTCGGCGGGATCCATCGAGCCATCGCCGTCCAGCACCGCGACGTACTCCGCGGTGGCGGCCTCGAGCCCCGCGTGCACCGCCGCGCCGTAGCCGGCCCGCGGTTCGGTCACCACGGTCGCGCCCAGTCGGCGCGCGACGTCGGCAGTGTCGTCCCGGGAGCCGTTGTCGACCACGATCGCGCGCATCCCCTCGGGGAGCTTCGCCAGCAGGGGCGGCAGGGCCGGCGCCTCGTCACGGCAGGGGATGACGACGTCGCACCGCACCTCCACGACGCTCACGCTAGTGCCACCTCACCTAACCTTGGGCGCGATGACGACCTCCGGCCGCGCGCGACTGCTCCCCTACGCCGGGTTCTTCGTCGCGGTGGCCCTCGCCGGATGGGCGATGGCGCTGCCCGCCCTCAGCGGCTGGGACGTCCACGTGCGCCACTTCCCGCCGCTGCACGCGGACTGGGACCCACGTGTCGGCGTCGGCACGATCCCTGCGGTGATCCTCGGGATCCTCGCGGCCTGGCAGGCCGTCCCGGTCGCGATGCGCCTCCCGTGGCGCCGGCTGCTGGTGGCGTCGTACGCCGCGGGACTGGCCTGGATGCTCAGCCTCGCCTACGTCGACGGGAGCGACGGCGTCGGGAAGATCCTGGACACGCCGTACGAGTACCTGCGAGTCGCGCGCAGCCTGGACGACCTGCCGCAGGCGCTCTCCACCTTCGTCGCGCGGATCACCTACGACCACGTCCCCGACGACATCCCCAGGGCGGTCTGGCCGGTGCACATCGCCGGGCACCCGCCCGGTGCGCTGGTCTTCTTCGTGGCGCTGGCGCGGATGGGGCTCGGCAGCGGCTTCCAGGCGGGGATCGTGGTCACCCTGTTCGCGGCCTCGACGGCGATCGCGGTGCTGGTGACGTTGCGAGCCCTCGGGGCGGAGCCCGTCGCGCGACGGGCCGCGCCCTTCCTGGTCTTCGGGCCCGCGGCCGTCTGGCAGTGCGTGAGCGCCGACGCGCTCTTCGCCTCGGTCGCCGCCTGGGGCATCGCGGCGCTGGCAGTCGCGGCCGTCCGGCGCAGCATCGCCATCTCGCTGGTGGCGGGCCTGCTCCTCGGGTACGCCGTGATGCTGTCCTACGGCCTTCCCCTGATGGCTCTGCTCGCTGTCGCCGTGCTCGTGGTCGCACGCTCCTGGCGGCCGCTCCCCTGGGCCGTGGCGGGCGCCCTCGTCGTGGTCGGCGCCTTCACGGCGTACGGCTTCCACTACTGGGACGCCCTGCCGGCCCTCCACGAGCGGCAGTACCAGGGCGTGGCGAAGAACCGGCCGCCGACGTACTGGTGGTGGGGGAACCTCGCCGCCCTCGCCTTCAGCGCCGGGCCGTTGGCCTACGCCGGCGTCGCCGGCCTCTGGTCGCGCACGGAGGAGACCCGTGCCGTGCCCGAGGCGACGCGCGCCGTCCGCTGGCTCACCGGCGCCACGCTCCTGATGATCGCGGCCGCCGACGCCTCCCAGGCCAGCAAGGGCGAGGTCGAGCGCATCTGGCTCCCCTTCGTCCCCTGGCTGCTGATCACCTGCGGCCTGCTGCCCGCGCGGTGGCGGCAGTGGGGTCTGGTCGCCCAGATCGTGCTGGCCCTGGTGATCCAGCACCTGCTGTTCACGGGCTGGTAGCGCTCGCCCCACCAGCCCCAGGATTCACTGGTTAACCAGTGAAACTTGCTGGAATGCGCGAAGTTTCGCGCGCACGACGAGGATTCACTGGTGAACCAGTGAAACCGACAGCCCTACCGCAGCGGGGCGGAGGCGAACTCCGCGATCCCCTCGTCCGGGGTGACCCGGGCGCGGAAGCCGAGGTCGGTCGCGGCCAGCTCGGGCGAGGCGACGATGTGGCGGACGTCGCCCGGGCGGTACTCGCCAGTGATCTCGGGGAGCGGGCCGTCCGCCGCCTGCGAGAGGACCTCGGCGACGCGCCGGATCGGGATCGGCGTGCCGCTGCCGACGTTGTACGCCGAGGACGACTCCGGCTCGCGTCCCAGGACCGCGTCGAGGGAGAGGACGTTGGCGCGGGCGACGTCGGAGACGTGCACGAAGTCGCGCATCTGGCCGCCGTCCTCGAAGACCCGGGGCGCCCGGCCCGCCTCCAGCGCGGAGCGGAAGATCGCCGCGACCCCGGAGTACGGGGTGTCGCGGGGCATCCCCGGGCCGTAGACGTTGTGGTAGCGCAGGCCGATCGCCCGCGCGCCGGCCTGCCGGACCCAGGCTGTCGCGTAGTGCTCCTGCGCGACCTTGCTGGCGGCGTAGCTGCTGCGCGGGTCGAGGCGGGCGTCCTCGGGCACCAGCTCCCAGCCCAGCGCGCGGTCGCACACCGGGCAGTGGTTCTCGAAGTCGCCGCCGTCGAGAGCCGATCGCGTGCGCGCGTTGGCCGGCTGCCGGCCGTGCTCGTCGCACACGTACCGCCCCTCGCCGTAGACGACCATCGAGCTGGCGAAGACCAGCGCGTCGACACCGCGATCGGTCATCGCCGCCAGGAGGGCCGCGGTGCCGAGGTCGTTGTGCCCGGCGTACAGCGGCATGTCGGCGACCCTCACGCCGGCGCCCACCATCGCCGCCTGGTGGCACACGACGTCGACCCCCTCGAGCAGGTCGGCCCACTCCCCCGCCCGGCGTACGTCGAGCCGGTGGACGCCCTCGGCTCGGGCACCGGGGCCGTGGGCCTCGGGGATGTACGCGTCGACGCGCACGACCTCGTCGCCGCGGGCGGTCAGCTGCCGGTCGATCTCGCGCGCCGATGAAACCCCCCGCTCCGGTGAGGAGGACCTTCACGAGTGCGGACCGGGGAGCTCGAACGGGAGGGTGACGTCTGCCAGCCAGTCGGCACACCCGCACCCGGGGGGCCCGTCGGGCAGGCCCGCGACGACCGCGGCGAGCATCTCCTTGAGCCGCCCGATGTGCTTCTCGAAGAGCGCGAACACCTGCGCCTGGTCGACCGACTCCTCACTGCTCACGCCGGCGTCGAGATCGGTCACCAGGGCGACCGTGCCGTAGCAGACGCCCAGCTCGCGGGCGAGGACTGCTTCGGGGTGACCGGTCATGTTGACCACGGTCCAGCCGGCCCTGGCGTAGCTCTGCGACTCCGCGCGGGTGGAGAACCGCGGCCCCTCGATCACCACCATCGTCCCGCCGTCGAGCACCTCCGGGCCCGCGGCGACGACCAGGGCGTCCCGCAGGTCGGGGCAGTAGGGGTCGGCGAAGGGCGCGTGGGCGGCACCCCGGTCGACGTAGGTCTGCACGCGCCCGGAGGTCCGGTCGACCAGCTGGTCGGGGACCACGAGGGTGCCGGGCCGCGTCTCGGGCTGCAGGCCGCCGACGGCACACGGCGCCAGGACGCGCTCGACACCCAGGCTCTTCAGCGCCCACATGTTCGCGCGGTAGTTGATCCGGTGCGGCGGGAACTCGTGGCCCTTGCCGTGCCGGGGCAGGAACGCCACGGCCTTGCCCCCCACGTCGCCCACGGCGATGGGGGCCGCCGGTGCGCCGTACGGCGTCTCGAGGACCACGTCGGTCGGGTCGTCGAGGAACTCGTAGAAGCCGCTGCCGCCGATGACGGCAACGGTGGGCGTGCGGTCCAGCGCCGGGGAGGACGTCATGCGGCGCAGTCTGGCATCAGCTCAGCAGCAGCTTGTCCAGGCGTCTCGCGACCACGACCAGGCCCGCGACGCCCATGGCCACGAGGTAGACCACGGAGACCGCGGATTCCCACGTGACCAGGCCCGTGGTCAGCTCCCGGACGAGGACGACTCCTCGGTACAGCGGGGTCACCTCGATCACCCACTGCAGCCAGCCCGGAAACGCACTCAGCGGGAAGAACGTGGCGGAGAACAGGAACAGCGGGATGGTGGCCAGGGTGACCCACTCGAAGTCCTGCCAGGACCGCATGTACGTCGTGACGGCCATCCCGGCACCGCCGAACGCCAGCCCGATCAACAACGCAGCCGGCAGCACCAGCACCGCCCACCAGGAGTGCACCAGGCCGAGCGCCAGCATGATCAGCAGGAACGCCAGGGAGTAGGTGCCTCCGCGCAGCAGCGACCAGGTGAGCTCACCGCGGGCGACGTCACGGGTGGTCAGTGGCGTGGCGAGCATCTGGTCGAAGGTCTTGGAGTACTTCAGCTTGAAGAAGAAGTTGAACGTCGAGTCCAGCAGCGAGCCGTTCATGGCCGAGGCCGCGAGCATGCCCGGGGCGACGAAGTCGGCGTACGGGATCACGTGGCCGTGGTAGACGAAGCCGGTGATCAGCTGCCCGACACCGACGCCGATCGAGAACAGGTAGAGCACCGGCTCGAGGAAGCCGCTGAGGAAGACCCACCACGCCTTGCGGTAGACGAGGTAGTTGCGCTGCATGATCAGCCCGGTCGCGCCGAGCGTGGAGAGACGCCGGGCCTCGGCCTTGCCGACGGCGTGGGTGAGCACGCTCATGAGAGCAACCGCCTGGCCAGCTGGCGTACGACGAGCAGGAAGCCCACGACCGCGAAGGCGCTGAGGTAGAGGACGTTGACGAGGGCCAGACCCCACTGCACGTCGCCGACGGTGAGCATCCGGGTGAGGTCGACGCCGTGCCACAACGGCGTCAGCTTGGCCAGGAACTCCAGGGGCGGGCTGAGGTTGCCCACCGGGAAGAACGCGCCCGAGAACAGGAACATCGGGATCATCCCGAGCCGGAAGACCAGCGCGAAGACGCTCTCGTCCTTCACCGAGGCGGTCAGCGCCATCACGGGAGCGGCGAAGGCCATCCCGATCAGCAGCTGCACGAAGAACGCGCCGATGACCCCCGCGACGGAGGTGTAGACACCGAACGGCACCAGCACCAGCAGGAACACCGCCGAGGTGAGCGCGACCCGGGCCATCACGAAGCCCAGATGGGCGACCACGACGTCGCGCACCGAGAGGGGTGTGGCGATCATCGAGAAGTAGGTCTTGTGCCACTTCACGGCGCTCATCACGGGGTAGGTCATCTCGCCGAAGACCAGCGTCATCGTCTGGGCGGCGACCAGGCCCGGCGCGACGAACATCAGGTAGGAGGTGGCGCCCTCGAGCTTGGCGGGGTCGCCCTTGATGAAGCCGCCGAGCAGCACCCCCATCGCCAGCACGTAGAGCAGCGGCGTGACGAAGGAGGAGATCACGCTGCCCTTCCACGTGCGCCGGTAGACGGTCAGCCAGTAGTCGGTCAACCGCGGCGCCAGCAGCCGCTCGTGCACCCCTGCCCCGGCCACGTCAGTCGACCAACGTCCGGCCGGTCAGCCGCAGGAACACGTCCTCCAGGGAGGATCGGCGCACCAGCGAGGCCTGCGGGTCGAGCCCGCGCTCGTGGACCTGCGCCACCGCGCGTTCGCCGTCGGCCGCGTAGAGCAGGATCCGGTCGGGGAGCACCTCGACCCGCTCACCGAGGTCCTGGATCTTGGGCGCGATGGCCTCGTGCTCGCCGAGGCCGAAGCGGAGCTCGGCGACCTCGCGGGTGGAGTGGGTGCGGATCAGCTCCACGGGTGAGCCGTCGGCGACGATCTCGCCCTTGTCCATCACGACCAGCCGGCTCGCGAGCTGCTCCGCCTCATCCATGTAGTGCGTGGTCAGGACGATCGTGACGCCCTGGGCCTTGAGCCGGAACAGGCGGTCCCAGACGACGTGGCGGGCCTGCGGGTCGAGCCCGGTGGTCGGCTCGTCGAGCAGCAGCACCTCGGGCCGGTTGATCAGCGACCGCGCGATGGTCAGCCGCCGCTTCATGCCGCCCGAGAGGTTGTCGACCTTCTCCTTGGCCCGCTCGGTGAGCTGGACGAAGTCGAGCAGCTCCTCGCACCGGTTGCGCACCTCCGCGCGCGGGAGGCCGAAGTAGCGCCCGTAGATGTAGAGGTTGTCGAGCACGTTGAGCTCGGGGTCGAGGGTGTCCTCCTGCGGGCACACGCCGATGCGCGAGCGGATCTCCTGACCGTCGGTCGCCGGGTCGAGCCCGAGGATCCGCAGCTCCCCCTCGGAGACGGGCGAGACGGCGGCGACCATCCGCATCGTGCTGGACTTGCCGGCCCCGTTGGGCCCCAGGAAGGCGAAGGACTCCCCACGTCGTACGTCGAGGTCGATGCCCTTGACCGCCTCGAAGGTGCCGAACGTCTTGCGCAGCCCCCGCGCCCAGATCATCGAGTCGCCCGAGGTGGTCACGTCTCCCGACCCTAGACGGAGCCGCCGACAGCCCGCACCCCGTTATCGGGTGCGGGCCGTCGGTGCCCCCTGGCCTGCGGGAACGCTCAGGGACGGGCCTCGTAGACGTTGTTGAACGGCGTCTCGGCCACCCGGCGGAACCGGGTGAAGCCGGCGTCGGTGACGACCTGACGGATCGCCGCCTCGCCCGCCTGGGCTCCGAGCGCGTAGCCGCCCGACTGCGACATGGCGTTGGGCACGCACAGGTACGTCGAGAAGCTGTAGTACACGCGCCCCACGGGGTTGAGGTTCGACTCCACGGTGTCTCCCGCGGCGGGCTCGACGATCATCCAGGTGCCGTCGGTGGCGAGGCTGCCCAGGATCTGGCGGGCCGCCCCGAGCGGGTCGCCCATGTCGTGCAGGCAGTCGAAGGTCGTGACCAGGTCGAGGTCGCGGGCCTCGAGCGTCTGGGCGCCGGAGACCTGGAACTCGACGCGGCCGCCCACGCCGGCCTCGGCGGCCCGCTCGCGCGCGGCCTCGACCGAGCCCTGGTGGTAGTCCGACCCCAGGAAGCTGCTGCGCGGGAACGCCTCGGCCATCAGCAGGGTCGAGGCGCCGTGACCGCAGCCGAGGTCGGCCACACGTGCGCCCTGCTCGAGCCTGGCCTGCACGCCGTCCAGGGCGGGGATCCACTCGGTCAGCAGGTGCATCAGGTAGCCGGGACGGAAGAAGCGCTCGCAGCCGGTGAACACGTCGGTGTCGTGCTCGTGCCAGCCGAAGCCGTCGCCGGTCCGGAACGCGTCCTCGATCTCGCCCTGCGACTTCAGCGACCCGAGCGCGAGCTCGAAGGCTCCGGGCAGGAAGACCGGTCCGGCGGGATCGGTCAGCGCGAAGGCCTTCTCCGGCGTCATCGAGAAGGTGCCGTGCTCCGCGTCGTACTCCACGTAGCCGCTGGCTGCCTGGCCGCGCAGCCACTCCTCGCAGTAGCGCGGGTCGGTGCCGGTGGCGGCCGCGAGCCCGGCCGCATCGGTCGGGCCCTGCGCCACGGCACGGTAGAGCCCGAGCCGCTCGCCGAGCACGACGCTGCCCGCTGCGATGGTGGCGCCGAGGTCGCCCACGACCTGGCCGACGAACGCCATCAGGGCATCCATGTCGATCGGTGCAGGCTCGGTGGTGGTGCTGTCGGTGGTGGTCTGGTCGATGGTGGTCATCGGGGTGTCCCCTCTCGTCGCATCCGGGTGGATGCTGGTCGTCAGTACGCAACGCCTACGCCCTTGCAACCCGGTTGCAACGCGGCTGCAACCGGGGCGCACTTGAGTGGCGTGGACGTCGCGACCGAGGAGGAGCCATGCGGGCACGAGAACCCGACATCGAGGGGTACGTCGACAGGGGCGGCGTGAAGATCGCCTACGAGGTCTTCGGGGACGGACCGGTCACGGTGCTGTTCTTCCCAGCCGACGTGATCACGCACAGCCGATCCTGGAAGGGCCAGGTGCCTTACCTCGCGCGGCACTTCCGTGTCGTCACGGTGGACCCACGCGGCAACGGGCGCTCGGACCGGCCCCACGACCAGGAGTCGTACGACGACCTCACCTTCGTCGGTGACGCCGTCGCCGTGCTGGATGAGCTCTCCATCGACCGCGCCGTGCTGGTCGGGGTCTGCGTCAGCGCCTGGCAGTCGCTGGTGTGTGCCGCACTGCATCCGGACCGCGTGCAAGGCGTGGTGGCGATCGGTCCCTGGGCGTTCGACGACACGCCTCCGAGGCAGGACCCGGCCGAGAAGGCGGCGTACTTCCGTGACCACTCCTGGCCCGAGTACGCCGAGTGGTTCCTCGGCACGATCTGCAACGACCCGCACTCGAGCAAGCTGGTCGAGGACATGGTGTCCTTCGCCTGCGACCAGGACGGC
The DNA here is from genome assembly GCA_963794435.1 of uncultured Actinomycetota bacterium. GTDB lineage: Bacteria > Actinomycetota > Actinomycetes > Propionibacteriales > Nocardioidaceae > Marmoricola. Next base: position 209,663 of record CAWCDX010000026.1, on the reverse strand, counting down.
GTGCCACAGGGCCTGAAGTGGGGCGCCCGCCGGCATCCCGCCGGCGTCGACGAGGCCGCCGAGATGCTGGAGTCGATCACCTGCCCCGTCCTCGTGGTGCACGGCAGCGAGGACCTGTGCCAGGCGCGTGGCTGCGTCGACACGATCGTGGAGCACGCACGCGCGGAGCTGCTCGTGCTCGACGGCGCCGGGCACCTGCCGATGGGTCGCGACCCCGTCGTCGTCAACCACGCGATCAAGGACTTCGTGGACCGTGTCGCCGGCACTCCCCGCGCGGTCCGGCACTGGAAGCGCGGCCCCGCGCGCCGGCCTCGCCTCCTCTACCTGAGCTCCCCCATCGGCCTGGGCCACGTGCGCCGCGACCTCGCGATCGCCCAGGCGCTGCGCGAGGAGCGCCCCGACCTCGACGTGCAGTGGCTCTCGCAGTCACCGGTGACCGACTTCCTCGAGCGCGCCGGCGAGACCGTGCACCCGGCGTCGTCGTACCTCGCCAGCGAGTCCTCGCACATCGAGTCCGAGGCCGGTGAGCACGACCTGCACGCGTTCGCCGCCGTACGCCGCATGGACGAGATCCTGGTCAACAACTTCATGGTCTTCGACGAGCTCGTCACCGAGGAGCAGTTCGACCTGTGGGTCGGCGACGAGGCGTGGGACCTCGACCACTTCCTGCACGAGAACCCGGAGCTGAAGCGGGCGCCGTTCGTGTGGATGACCGACTTCGTGGGCTGGATGCCGATGGCCGACGGCGGCGAGCGCGAGGCGTTCCTGACCTCGGACTGGAACGCCGAGATGATCGAGCACGTCGCACGGTTCCCGCGGCTGCGCGACCGGTCGGTCTTCGTCGGCGACCCCGACGACGTGGTCGACCTCCCTCTCGGACCCGGCCTGCCGACCGCCAGGGCGTGGACGGAGGAGCACTTCGACTTCACCGGCTACGTGATGGGTGAGCGCCCCGAGAGCGGCGACCGGCCGGCCCTGCGTCGGCGGCTCGGCTACGGCGACGACGACGTGGTGTGCCTGGTCAGCGTGGGCGGCTCCGGTGTCGGACGGAACCTGCTGCGCCGGGTGGCCGAGTCCTACGACGCAGCGCGGCGGCGCGTCCCCGGGCTGCGGATGGTCATGGTCACCGGGCCGCGCATCGACCCCGGTTCGCTGGACGTGCCGGTCGGCGTGGAGGTGCACGGCTTCCTGCCCGACCTCGACCTGCACCACGCCGCGTGCGACATCGCGGTGGTGCAGGGCGGCCTGAGCACCACGATGGAGCTCACGGCGAGTGGCCGGCCGTTCCTCTACTTCCCGCTGGGCCACCACTTCGAGCAGCAGGTGCACGTGCGCCACCGGCTCGACCGGCACGGCGCCGGGCGCTGCATGGACTTCGCCACCGCACGGCCCGACACGATCGCCGACGCGCTCGTCGAGGAGCTGGCCCGCACCCCGGCCTACCTGGGCGTGCCTGAGGACGGCGCCCGGCGCGCGGCAGGGCTGGTCGCCGAGCTGCTCTGACCCAGGGCGGTCGCGACGCGCCCTCGGACCGCGGGCCACGACGACGTGGTCGCGGCCTGGAGCGGCGCGAGCAGGCTGTCGGCGCGGTCGGGGTCCTCGTCGGCCCAGGCGCGCGCCAGGAGCAGGTAGGCGTCGGCCCCCAGCAGCCACGCCGAGCCGATCGGCGCCTGCACGCCCTCGAGGAGGGCGGTCGCCTCGGCGCGAGACTCGTCGTCGGCACCAGCGACGGCCAGCGGAGCCAGGCAGCACAACCGCCAGGCCCGGGCCGTCTGCGGCGACGTGGTCGCCAGTCCCTTGCGGGCCACGAGCGCGGCCTCGTCGAGGCGACCGGCCTCGACCAGCGTGGCGGCGTGCAGACCCGCCGTGGCAGCGCTCCACCACGGGTGCGTGGCTCCCCTGACGCGCCGCAGCGCCCGCTCGCCGGAGTCGAGGGCGGCGTCGAGGTCACCCGCCAGCCGGTGCACCAGCCCGGCGTACGCCAGGAAGAAGCCGCCGTACAGCGGCCCCCCGGTGGCCTTGTTGAGCGCCACCGCCTCGTCGATCCGGGCCAGCGCGCCGTCCCAGTCGCCGCGCGACGCCGGTGGGACCGAGCTCTCGAACGTGGCCCACTGCAGCATCCACGTCGATCGACGGCGGCGCAGCAGCGGGTCGAGCTCCGCGACCACGGCGGCCATGCCCTCGCCGTCGCCGAGGTGGAAGCAGACGGTCTTGAGGCCGTCCAGCGCGATCACCAAGGCGTCCTCGGAGGCCGAGAGCCGGCAGCGGGCGAGGTTGCGCGTGGCCGTCTCCAGCCCCGGACCCAGTCGCAGGTCGCTGGCCGCGATGGCTGCGAGACGCCCGGCGAAGTGCCCCTCGGAGTGCCGGTCACCGAGGCCGGAGGCGACGCGGAGGCCCTCCTCGAGTCGTTCGACCAGCTCGTCGCTGGGTCGACCCAGCGCCACCGGGATGTCACCTGTGCCGACCCGGAGAGCGGCCATCTCGAGCCGCCGGTCCCCCACCTCGTGGGCGAGGGTCAGGGCCGCGTCGACGTCGGCGATGGCCTCGGGATAGCGCAGGGCCGCCTCGTAGGCGCGGGCGCGGGCGAGCAGCGCGCGCGTCCGGAGCGAGGCGTCGCCGCCGGCCGCGAGCGAACGGTCGAACAGGTCGACGGCGTCGTCCACGGCCGCTCGCTTCATCGCCTCACGGCCGGCGAGCCACCAGCCGTGCGCTGCGCGATCGAGCTCCCCGGCGGCGTAGGCGTGGGCGGCCATCGCCTCCGGGCGGTCGCTGAACGCATCGGCCGCGCGCCGGTGGAGCGCCGCCGCCAGGGCCGGAGCCAGCGCGTCGTGCACGCTCTCCTGGACCAGGTCGTTGACGACCTCGTACTCGGCACCGACGCGGTTCATCAGCCGGACCCGGACGAGCTCCTCGCACTCACCCACCGCGGCCAGCTCCGTGAGGTCGCCCATGTGCGCGAGCCGCGGAGCATCCATCCGGCCACCCGCCACGCAGGCGAGCTCCAGCACCCGCCGCGTCTGCGGATCGAGTCGCTGGGCGCGCAACGCGATGGCCTCGGCGAGGGTGCGCGGCACGCCCGACTCTCCGTCACCGAGCGCACGCAGGCACTCCACGACGCTGAGCGGGTGGCCGGCGGTGCGCTGCAGCACCTCCTGGGCGCGGGCGGAGAGGCCGGCCGAGTCCGCGAGCGCCTGCACGGCGGACGGGGCCAGCGGTCCCAGCGAGACCGGCGTCGCGACGTCGGCCAGGTCGACCACCCGGGCGATGTCGTCGGAGCGGATCGCGGCGACGAGCAGCACCCGCGCCGGACCCAGTCGTCGCGCCAGGTAGCCGAGGAGGTCGACGGTGGCCGCGCCACCGTCCTGGAGGTCGTCGAGGGTCACCAGCACCGGCTGGCGCCGGGCCAGTCGCCGCAGGACGGCAGCGACCGCGTCGTGGGAACGCCGCCGCTCCATCGCCGGGCTCGCTCCGGCACGAGGGCCGGCCTCGACCAGCTCGGCCAGCTCCGGCACGAGGTTCACCCAGGTCGCGGCGTGCCCGTCGAGCAGCTCGCGAAGGGACGCGGCACCCTCGTTCAGCAGTACCGGGCGCAGCGCGTCGACGTAGGGCTGCAGGAACAGGGAGCGCTCGGTCGGCCGGCACCGCGCGCTCAGCACGAGACCTCCGGTCGCGCCGGCCAGCTCGGCCACGGCCCGCAGGACGTGGGTCTTCCCGATGCCGGGCTCGCCGTCGACGACCACCAGCTCGCAGGTGCCGGCCGTGGCCGCCGACCAGGCGCGGTCCAGGACGGCGAGCTCGTCGTCGCGGCCGACCGAGGTGGGCCGGGGTGACGCCTGCCCCGTGGCCCCGTCGTCGGACGTCAGTGGCTCCTCCCGCAGCAGCGAGAGGTGCAGCGCGGCCGTCCTCGGGCCCGGGTCGGTGCCGAGCTCCTCGCGCAGGCGGCCGGCCATCTCGTCGTACGCCGCCAGGGCGGCCGCCGGCCTGCCGTCGCCCGCCAGGGCCCGCATCAGGTCGCGAAGGGCACGCTCGTCGAGCGGGTCGTCGTCCAGGGCCTCGACGGCCACCAGCATCGCGCGGGCCGGGTCGAGGTGCAGCAGCGCGGATGCCAGCAGGTGCCGGGCAGTGCGTCGCAGCTCGTCGACCTCCCGGCGGAGGGTGCGGACCCACTCCCCGTCCGCCTCCCCGACGAGCGCGGGGCCGAGCAGGTCGAGAGCCCGTTGGGCGGCGGCCGCCGCCAGGGCCGGCTCGCTCGTGGCCGCGCGCTCGCGGGCCTGGGTGAGGAGCGCGGCCGCCTCGTCCACGTCCACCGAGCAGGTCGGTGCCAGCCCGTAGCCGTGTCCCTGCGTCAGGAGCACCCCGTCACCCAGGAGCCGGCGCGAGCGGCTGACCAGCGTGGCCACGTTGGCGGCCGGGTCGCGTGGCGCACCCTCGGGCCAGAGTGCCTCGATGATCGCGTCCACCTCGAGCAGCCGGCCCCGCCCCGAGGCCAGCAGGGCGAGGAGCGTCCGCGCCTTGCGGCTGCCGAGGTCGGCGCCACGGCGCAGCCGACCGTCACTCTCCACGGCCAGCTCCGAGCAGAGCTGCACCCGGATCCGCCCGGACATCGCCGCTCCCTCCCTCGCCTACGACCAGTATTCGTCGCACGCATCACAGGAGTCGACCGTTGCCGCTGGCGTACTCGCTCGTTGTCGAGTCATGCGATCGACTTTCACCGCCCGTTCGGCGCTGGCCCTGGCCGTCGCCACCGCGCTTCTCGTGCCCGCCGTGGCCGCCGCCGCGGGGACGCCGGCAGTGCCGATCCCCTCGGACCCGCGCGACCCTGCAGTGCGCGCGTTCACCGGCTCGGCCGTGGCCGCGAGGCCCTACGCCCGTCAGACGATCCCCCGCAACCCGCACATGGCGGCCAACGAGCGCAGCAACATCCACGGCGACGCCTACCAGACCGATGCCGGCAACACCGCCGGGCCGCTCGGGCGCGACCTGCAGGTCACCAGCACCCTGCTCGCCTCCGAGTGCGCCTCGGTCACCTTCGACCGACGTGGCCGCTTGGTGTCGGTGTGCGTCTCCCCCACCGGCGCGACCCTGCGGATGTTCGACCCGACGTCGTTGGCCACGCTGGCCTCCTACGACCTGCCGGCTCGTGCCCCCGGGAGCTTCTCCTTCGACAACTTCTCCGGAGGCGGCTACTTCTACCTCGACGACCAGGACCGGGCCGTGGTCTCGACGTTCAACGGCCACCTGGTGACCGTCGCCGAGGACGGCACGGACGGCGAGGGCTTCCAGGTCGTGCGCGACGTCGACCTCAGCGCGGTCACCGGCGGCTCCGGCATCCAGAGCGCCCTGCCCGACTGGGCCGGGCGGATCTGGTTCGTGACCCAGTCCGGAGTGGTCGGCTTCGTGACTCCGGGTGGCGGCGTGCGCTCGGCACGACTGCCCTCGGGCGAGACCATCGCCAACAGCTTCGCGATGGACGAGTCCGGCGGTGTCTTCATCGTCTCGACGCACGCGCTCTACCGCTACGACGTCCTTCGCGGCGTCCCACACGTCACCTGGCGCAAGGCCTACGACCGCGGCACCCGCAAGAAGCCGGGGCAGGTGAGCCAGGGCAGCGGCACCACCCCGACCCTGATCGGCTCGGCCTCCTCGCCCGGAGGCGGGTCGGTGGCGATCACCGACAACGCCGATCCAAGGATGGACGTGCTCGTGTTCCGGCGCGGCAAGGCCGGCCCCGGCAGCGCGCCGCTGTGCCGCCAGCCGGTCTTCCCGGCCGGCCACGGCAGCGACGAGAACAGCCTGATCTCGGTCCCTGGCGGGCTCGTCGCGGAGAACAACTACGGGTACGCCGGCCCCAAGCCCGCCGGGACCTCCACCCGCACCGCCGACACCACCCCCGGCATGGTCAAGGTCGCCGTCGACTACGCCAAGGGGGGGTGCCACCTCGCGTGGAGCAACACCACCGCCCGGGTCCCGACCGTGGTCTCCAAGCTCAGCCGCGGGTCCGGCCTGATCTACGGCTACACCCACCCCTCGGCCTCGGAGGTCCCCACGACCGCGTCGCTGCCGGCCGCCCTGGCGCCGGACGCGTGGTTCTTCACCGCCTTCGACGCGCGCACCGGCCGCCAGGTCTGGTCGCGCTACACCGGGAGCGGCCTGGGCTACAACAACAACTACGCGCCGGTGACGATCGGGCCGGACGGGTCGGCGTACGTCGGCACGCTCGGCGGGCTGCTCCGCGTGGCAGACCGGGGCTGAGCCGCGCCCCGTGCCGCTGTCGGTGCCGTCCGGCAGGATTGCGGGGTGCACCAGTTCAGCGAGGCGACGCACGCGTGGTTCTCCGCCGCGTTCGCCGAGCCGACCCCGGCGCAGGTCGGCGCCTGGGACGCCATCGCGGCCGGGAAGCACGCCCTGGTCGTGGCGCCCACCGGCTCGGGCAAGACGCTCTCGGCCTTCCTCTGGTCGATCGACCGGCTCGCCACCGAGCCGGTGCCGGAGAAGAAGAAGCGCTGCCGGGTGCTCTACGTCTCGCCGCTCAAGGCCCTGGCCGTCGACGTCGAGCGCAACCTGCGCGCTCCGCTGGTCGGCATCCGCCAGACCGCCGAGCGACTCGGCACGGAGGTGCCCGAGATCCGGGTCGGCGTGCGCTCCGGCGACACCACCCCGGCCGAGCGGCGCAAGATCCAGACGACTCCGCCCGACATCCTGATCACCACCCCCGAGTCCCTGTTCCTGATGCTCACCTCCCGGGCGCGCGAAGCCCTCGCCGGCGTCGAGACGGTGATCATCGACGAGGTCCACGCGGTCGCCGGCACCAAGCGGGGCGCCCACCTCGCCCTCTCCCTCGAACGGCTCGACGAGCTGCTCGAGCGACCCGCCCAGCGGATCGGACTGTCGGCGACGGTGCGGCCGGTCGAGGAGGTGGCGAGGTTCCTCGGCGGTGCCGCCCCGGTCGAAGTCGTCGCGCCGGCCAGCGAGAAGCAGTGGGACCTCAAGGTCGTGGTCCCCGTCGAGGACATGACCCAGCTCGACGCGGACAGCGACGACGCTCGCACCGGGTCGCTCTGGCCGCACGTCGAGGAGCGCGTGCTCGACCTGATCGAGCAACACCGCTCCACCATCGTCTTCGCCAACTCCCGCCGCCTCGCCGAGCGGTTGACCGCCCGACTCAACGAGCTGGCCTGGGAGCGGGCGGAGGCGCCGGACGGGCCCTTCGAGATGGTTCCTGAGGAGCCGAGGGACGAGGCGTCTCGAAGGACGGGCCTTGACGGCCCTCCTCAGGAACCCGAATCCGAGTCGCCGAGTGAGGACGGGTCCCTGAGGGAGGACGAAGTCCTGGCTCGAGGGGCCAGGCCCCCGGCGGAGGCGCCCGGCCAGTCCGGGACCAACCAAGGCGCACCCGCACTCGTCGCCCGCGCCCACCACGGCTCGGTCTCCAAGGAGCAGCGCGCGATCATCGAGGACGACCTCAAGCGCGGCCGTCTCCCCTGCGTCGTGGCCACCAGCAGCCTCGAGCTCGGCATCGACATGGGTGCCGTCGACCTCGTCATCCAGATCGAGTCGCCCCCGTCGGTCGCGAGCGCGCTCCAGCGGGTCGGCCGCGCCGGCCACCAGGTCGGCGAGATCTCGCGGGGCGTGCTGTTCCCGAAGCACCGCGGCGACCTCGTCCCCTCCGCCGTCGCCGTCGAACGGATGCGCTCCGGCGGCATCGAGGCCCTCCGGGTGCCGACCAACCCGCTCGACGTGCTCGCCCAGCAGGTCGTGGCTTCCACCGCCCTCGACACCTGGTCGGCCGACGAGCTGTTCGAGGTCATCCGACGTACGGCGTCGTTCGCCACGCTCCCGCGCAGTGCCTACGACGCCACCCTCGACCTGCTCTCCGGGCGTTACCCGAGCGACGAGTTCGCCGAGCTCCGGCCGCGGTTGGTGTGGGACCGGGTCTCCGGTGAGCTGACCGGCCGCCCCGGGGCCCAGCGGCTGGCCGTGACCAGCGGCGGCACCATCCCCGACCGTGGTCTGTTCGGCGTGTTCCTGGTCGGCGAGCGGGCCAGTCGCGTGGGCGAGCTCGACGAGGAGATGGTCTACGAGTCGCGGGTCGGCGACGTCTTCACCCTCGGCACCACCAGCTGGCGGATCGAGGACATCACCCACGACCGGGTGCTGGTCGCACCGGCCCCCGGCCAGCCCGGCCGGCTGCCGTTCTGGACAGGCGACACGCTCGGCCGACCCGCCGAGCTCGGCACCGCGATCGGCGCCTTCACCCGCGAGATCTCCGCGATGCCGCGCGAGCAGGCCGTCCGTCGCGCCACCGACGCCGGCCTCGACGAGTGGGCCGCCGACAACCTGGTCTCCCTGGTCGAGGAGCAGCGTGAGGCCGCGGGCGTGGTCCCCCACGACCAGCAGATCGTGGTCGAGCGGTTCCGTGACGAGCTCGGGGACTGGCGGCTGGTCGTGCACTCGCCGTACGGCACCCCCGTGCACTCACCCTGGGCGCTCGCGATCAACGCCCGCCTGCGCGAGCGCTACGGGATGGACGCCCAGGCCATGGCGACCGACGACGGCATCGTGCTGCGGATCCCCGAGACCGACCAGGACCCTCCAGGCGCCGAGCTGATCGCCTTCGAGCCCGACGAGCTCGAGCAGATCGTGACGACCGAGGTGGGCGGGTCCGCCCTGTTCGCCTCCCGGTTCCGCGAGTGCGCCGCGAGGGCGCTGCTGCTCCCCCGACGCGACCCCGGCAGACGCGCGCCACTGTGGCAGCAGCGCCAGCGCAGCGCCCAGCTGCTCGAGGTCGCCTCGCGCTACCCCTCCTTCCCGATCGTGCTGGAGACCGTGCGCGAGGTGCTGCAGGACGTCTACGACCTGCCGTCCCTGCTCGCCCTGCACCGCCGCATCGGCGAGCGCACGCTGCGGCTGGTCGACGTGCAGACCCAACGACCCTCGCCGTTCGCCCAGTCGCTGCTCTTCGGGTACGTCGCCGCGTTCATGTACGAGGGCGACTCCCCGATCGCCGAGCGACGAGCCGCCGCGCTCACCCTCGACCAGGGCCTGCTGGCCGAGCTGCTCGGTCGCGCGGAGCTGCGCGAGCTGCTCGACCCCGACGTGCTCGCCGAGGTCGAGGCCGAGCTGCAGCGGCTCGCCGAGGACCGCCGGGTCCGCGACAGCGAGGGCATCGCCGACCTGCTGCGACTCCTGGGCCCGCTCTCCGTCGAGGAGATCCAGGCCCGGTGCCAGGCACCGGCCCAGGTGGACGACTGGCTGTCCCTGCTCGTGGAGACGCGCAGGGTCGTGCCGATCCTGATGGCCGGTCACGAGCGCTTCGCCGTGGTCGAGGACGTCGCCCGGCTCCGTGACGGGCTCGGCACTCCCGTCCCGCCCGGCGTGCCCGACGCCTTCACCGAGCCGGTCGAGGACCCGCTCGGCGACCTGGTCGGCCGCTATGCCCGCACGCACGGGCCCTTCACCGCTGCCGAGGTGGCCTCCCGGCTGGGCCTCGGCGTCGCGGTCTGCCAGCAGACGCTCGCGCGGCTCGGCGCCAGGGGTCGCCTGCTCGAGGGCGAGTTCCGGCCCTCCGGCGTCGGGGCCGAGTGGTGTGACGCCGAGGTGCTGCGGATGCTGCGCCGTCGCTCGCTGGCCCGCCTGCGGCACGAGGTCGAGCCGGTCGAGCCCGTCGCGCTGGCCCGGTTCCTGCCGTCGTGGCAGCACATCGGCGGACGGCTACGAGGCCTCGACGGCGTGGTCACCGTCGTCGAGCAGCTCGCCGGCTGCGCCGTACCCGCGAGCGCGCTGGAGTCACTGGTCCTCCCGTCGCGCGTGGCCGACTACCAGCCCGCCCTGCTCGACGAGCTCACCGCCACCGGTGAGGTGCTGTGGGCCGGGCACGGTGCGCTTCCGGGCTCCGACGGCTGGGTCTCCCTGCACCTGGCCGAGACCGCGCCGCTGACTCTGCCCGACCACGGCGAGCTCGAGCTGGCACCCGACCACGAGGCTGTGCTCGTCGCCCTCGGCGGAGGTGGTGCCTATTTCTTCCGCCAGCTCGCGGGCGCGGTCGGCACCAGTGACGACAAGGCGCTGTCGGCGGCGCTGTGGGACCTCGCCTGGGCCGGACACGTCGGCAACGACACACTCGCCCCGCTGCGTGCGCTCACGCGCGGCGGTCGAGCGGCCCACCGGCAACGCCGACCGCCGCCGCGCGTGCGGGGTGCCCGCCCCCGGCTCTCGACGACGGCGCTGCGGGCCGCCCCGGCCGAGGTGGCCGGCCGGTGGTTCCTCCTGCCGGAGCGCGAGACCGACACCACCCGGCGGATGCACGCGGTGGCCGAGGGACTGCTCGAGCGCCACGGCGTGGTCACCCGCGGTGCGGTCGTCAGCGAGCGCACACCGGGCGGGTTCGCCGCGGCGTACAAGGTGCTCGCGGCCTTCGAGGAGACCGGCCGGTGCCGCCGCGGCTACTTCGTCGAAGGGCTCGGTGCCGCCCAGTTCGGGACGTCCGGGGCAGTCGACCGGCTGCGCACCCATCAGCACCGGCCGGACCGGCCCGACAAGCCCGACGCCCTGGCGCTCGCAGCGACCGACCCGGCCAACCCGTTCGGCGCCGCACTCCCGTGGCCCGCCCAGGAGGCCGGTCACCGGCCCGGCCGCAAGGCGGGCGCGCTCGTGGTGCTGGTCGACGGCGAGCTCGCGCTCTACGTCGAACGCGGCGGCAAGACGCTGCTCACCTTCTCCGCCGACGAGGAGGTGCTCGCCGTCGGCATCGAGGCGCTCGGCGGCGCCGTCCGGCAGGGTGCCCTCGGCCGGCTCACCGTGGAGAAGGCCGACGGCGCGAGCATCCTGGGCCAGGACTCCGAGGTGATCCGCCGGGCCATGGAGTCGGCCGGCTTCGTGGCCACCCCACGCGGCCTCCGGCTGCGGGGCTGAGCCGTGCCCGAGGGCGACTCCGTCTACCGCGCCGCGGCCACGCTCGACCAGGGATTGACGGGGCAGGTGCTGACCCGCTCTGACTTCCGGGTGCCGTCCCTGGCCACCAAGGACCTCTCCGGCGCGACAGTCACCGCCACGGTGCCTCGCGGCAAGCACCTGATGACCCGCTTCGACAACGGGCTGACGTTGCACACCCACCTCAAGATGGACGGCGCCTGGACGGTGCAGCCGGCGGGCAGCCGCTGGCGCAAGCCCGGGCACACCGCCCGCGTCGTGCTGCGCACGGCGACCACCGAGGCGGTCGGCTTCCAGGTGCTCGTGGACCTCGTGCGCACCGAGCACGAGGACCGGTTCGTCGGGCACCTCGGCCCCGACCTGCTCGGCCCCGACTGGGACGCCGGGGTCGCCGTCGCGAACCTGCGCTCCGTGCCCGGCACGACCATCGGCGACGCGCTCCTCGACCAACGTCATCTCGCCGGCGTCGGCAACGTCTTCAAGTCCGAGATCTGCTTCCTCGCCGGGGTCCGCCCGCAGACGCCTGTCGGGTCGGTCCCCGACCTCGACGAGGTGGTGGCGATCTCGAAGCAGCAGCTCGAGGACAACAAGGACCGACCGTTCCGCTGGACGACCGGTGACCGCCGGGCCGGCAACAGGTACTGGGTCTACGGCCGCAAGGGCGGCTGCGTCCGCTGCGGCACCCAGGTGCGCAAGGCCGATCTCGGACCGCCGGGCCAGGAACGTCCGACGTACTGGTGCCCGCGCTGCCAGCCCGCCCCCTGACGCGACGCCGGATAGGTTCGCGGTCGTGACGACCCCGACGACCACCACCGGACGCCGCGGGCCGGTGCTCGAGGTCGTCGTCTTCTGCGTGGGCATGGCCAGCCTCGGCGCGGAGATCGCGGCAGCCCGGCTGCTGGCTCCGTGGTTCGGCGCGAGCACGATCGTGTGGGCCAACACGATCGCGACGGTGCTGGTCGCCCTCTCGGTCGGCTACGCCATCGGCGGCCGGCTGGCCGACCGCAACCCGACGATGGCCGGGCTCTCGCGGTGGGTGGTGCTGGCGGCCGCGACGCTGGCGCTGGTGCCGTGGGTCAGCGGGCCGCTGCTGCGTCAGTCCACCACGGCCTTCGCCGAGCTCTCCGGCGGGTTGTTCGTCGGCTCGCTGGTCGGCGTCGGCGTCCTGATCGCGCTCCCGATCCTGCTCCTCGGCATCGTCTCGCCGTACGCCGTGCGGCTGAAGGTCGACCGGGTCTCCGAGGCCGGCAAGGTGGCGGGCCGCCTCTACGCGATCGGCACGATCGGCTCCCTGACCGGCACGTTCCTCGCGGCGCTGCTGCTGATCCCGGTCGTCGGGACCCACCGCACCTTCCTGCTCTTCGCCCTCGCGCTGGCGCTGGCCGCCCTTCCCGGTCTCGGGCGCCGGTGGGTGGTCGGCGCCGTCGTCGCCGTGGTGATCGCGGCGCTCCTGCTCGTACCGGTGGGGGCGACCAAGGCGGCGTCGTCGTACGGCACGGTGATCTGGGAGAAGGACACGGAGTACCAGTACGCCCGGGTGATCCAGCGCCCCGACGGCGAGCGCCTGCTCGAGCTCAACGAAGGCCTCGCGGTGCACTCCGACTACACCCCCGGGCAGTGGCTCACCGAGGGCTACTGGGACCACATGACGGTGCTGCCGTTCGCCGCCGACCACGCGCCGCGGCGGGTGGCGATCCTCGGCAGCGCGGGAGGTACGACGGCCCGGGCCATCACGCACTACTTCCCCGGCGTGCACGTCGATGCCGTCGAGATCGACCCCGACATCACCGCGGTCGGCAGGAAGCTGTTCGACCTGCGCGGGCGCGACATCACCACCCACACCGCGGACGCGCGCCCGTGGCTGGACGCGCAGCGGGGCCGCTACGACGCGATCCTGGTCGACGCCTACCGCCAGCCCTACATCCCCTTCTACCTGACCACCAAGGAGTTCTTCGGGGAGGTGCGCGACCACCTGGACCCCGGTGGCGTCGTCGCGGTCAACGTGGGCCACCCCGAGCAGTCCCAGAAGCTCGAGCAGGTGCTCACCGCCACCATGGCCAGCGTCTTCGGGCGCTCCCACGTCTTCCGCGACCCGGTGGACGCGACGAACACGATGCTGCTCGGCACGACCGGCACCCTCTCTCCTGCCGTCCGGCTCCAGTCGGCGGGCATGCCGAAGGAGGTCCAGACCGTCGCCGACGACGTCGCCGGGCGGCTCGCCCCCGGCCTGCGCGGCGGCACCGTCTACACCGACGACAAGGCCCCGGTGGAGTGGCTGGTGGACCTCTCGCTCGCCCAGGTCGCGCGCTGAAACCGTTCAGCGCGACACGTGCATACCGATGCCCGGAATCTCACACCGGGGTCTCTGGTCGGGCATGGAGGCACGCCCCACAATGAACGGGTGGAGCCTGAGGACCTTCCGGGCGCCGACGACCTCTGGTGGTCGTGGGTCGTGCTGGCTGCGCTGCATCGCGCTGTCGGCAACGATGCGTGCCGGCTCGACCCGCGGCAGCTGACCCTCTTCCTCGACCATCCCGACGGCTCCTGGCTGCGGATGCAGCGCCCCCACGGCTCCCGCGCCGTGCTCTGGGGTCGCTCACCCCTGGCGCCCGACCATCACCCGGACGCGCGCCGCGATGCACCCGACTGGGCGTTGACCGACGCCACCGAGGACCGCCGGCCGGCGTTCGTGGCGTGGTACTCGCACGGGGAGTGGGACGTCAGCACCGTCGTCCTGGACGAGGGCGCGCTCCAGCTCCTGCGTCCGCTGCTGACCATCGACCCGCGGATCGTCGAGCTGGCCCGGCACGGGGAGCTGACTCCCGAGGAGCTGGCGGCGTACGCCCACGGTGACCGGCTCGACGAGGCCGCGGGCCTGGTCCTCGCCGCGGCAGCCGCGCCGCCACCGGTGTCAGCGGGATCGGTGCGCTCGCGGCTGCGTCACCAGATCCACGACCAGATGCGGGAGTCCTCCGAGATCGACCGGATGCTGATGCGGCGGCCGCCGATCCTGGTCCAGTGGTCGCGCGTCAACGGTCCGTCGGTGGCCTTCGAGCACGCGGTGATGGCGGTGCGCCACGAGTTCCGCCCCTGCCCCCTGAACACCGCGCTCCCCGAGCCCGCCCAGCACACCCTCACCAACGTCCTGCGCAGCCTGCACACCGAGGAGGCCAGCGAGGACTCCGGCGCCTGGCTGTTCGCCCGGGTGGTCTCCGACGGGGTGGTGATCAGCCTCGACCGGGCCTTCGACAGCTGGCCGCAGTGGTACCCGACCGCCCACCTCAGCCAGGGCCCCGCGCTCGAGGACCTCGCCTGGGAGATGGCCCAGCGTCAGCCCCCCTGGCGGCCCGCCTGGGCCAGCCTGCTGCCGACGAGGTGAGTCACTCCAGCCCCATGTTTCACCGGCCCACCAGTGAATCCGGCGGATGCGCGCGAAGTTTCGCGCAGTACGCCCAGTTTCACCGGCCCACCAGTGAATCCGGCAGTCACAGCAGCCGACGGTCCGAGGCCCACCGGGTGAGCTCGTGGCGCGAGGAGAGCTGGAGCTTGCGGAGGACCGAGGACATGTGGGTCTCGACGGTCTTGATCGAGATGAACAGCTCCGAGCCCACCTCCTTGTAGGAGTAACCGCGGGCGATCAGCCGCATCACCTCGCGCTCTCGCTCGGTCAGTCGGTCGAGGTCCTCGTCGACCGCGGCCACCTCGATGGTGCCGGCGAAGGCGTCGAGGACGAAGCCGGCCAGCCGCGGCGAGAACACCGCGTCGCCCGAGGCCACCCGGTCGATGGCGGCGACCAGCTCCGGCCCGGTGATGGTCTTGGTGACGTAGCCGCGCGCGCCGGCCCGGATCGTGCCGATCACGTCCTCCGCGGCGTCGGAGACCGACAGCGCCAGGAACTGGGTGCCGGTGGCCCGGCCGGCCGTACGCCGCATCACCTCCGCGCCACCTCCGCCGGGCAGGTGCACGTCGAGCAGCACCACCTCCGGCTGGTGCTCGAGCACCGCCGCGACGGCCTGGTCGACGTCGGCCGCCTCGGCCACCACCTCGACGGCGCCCTGCCCACCGGCGCTGGCGAGCTCGGCCCGTACGCCGGTGCGAAACATGGCGTGGTCGTCGACGATCACGACGGTGTGGCGGGTCATGAGGGCTCCTGAGCGGTCGCGGGGTGGTGGATCGAGAGACGGACCTCGGTGCCCGCGTCGGGAGTGCTGCGCACGTCTGCGGTGCCACCGTGCCGTTCCATCCGGCCGATGATGCTGCTGCGTACGCCGTGCCGGTCCTCGGCCACCCCGGCGGGGTCGAAGCCGCGCCCACGATCACGGACGAAGACCTCGATCGAGGAGGGCGAGGCCTCGGCGTAGACGTCGATGGTGGCGGCGCCCGAGTGCCGGGCGGCGTTGACGATCGCCTCGCGCGCAGCGAGGACGAGAGGGCGCTCGGCGTCGGTGAGCGGCGCGTCGCCGACGCAGACCACCTCGACCGGCACGCCGTGGGCGTCCTCGGCCGCGGCGGCGACCTCACGCAGCGCCGCGGCCAGGGTGCTCGCGCCGCCGCTCGGGTCGTCGAAGAGCCACGAGCGCAGGTCGCGCTCCTGGGCGCGCGCCAGCCGGGAGACGGCAGCGGGATCACCGGACGAGCGCTGGATCAGCGCCAGCGTCTGCAGGACCGAGTCGTGCAGGTGGGCGGCCACGTCGGCGCGCTCCTCCGAGCGCACCCGGGCCTCCCGCTCCTCGCTGAGGTCGGAGGAGAGCCGGAACAGCCACGGACCGACCATCAGCCCCAGCCCGAGGATGCCCAGCGCCGCGGCCAGCCCGACGTTGAGCGCCACGTCGACGCTGCCGGAGCGCAGCGAGAAGAGCATGATCGCCGAGACCAGCATCAGCAGGCCGGCGCCGATGCGCAGGTACGCCGCCCAGCCCCCGCCACCGACGATGGCGCGCACGGGGTTGAGCCGGCCGGACCGGTCCTGCCAGCGGTCGCGCTGCGCCTCGTCGGCCTGCCACCACAGCACCGCGATGCCGCCCGCTCCGAGGAGCAGCGGTCCGATGGCCAGGGTCTGCCCGGTGGTCACGATGATGATCAGCAGGACGCCCACGGCGATGGCGCCGACGGCCACCAGCGGCCCGTAGTCGGCGAGCTTCCGCTCGCGCCGCCCGCCACGCTTGCCCTGCCGGGTCGCCGCGTCGAGCCCCGGAGGGCCGGGCACCACGTGCCGTTGGGCCGGGAGCACCAACCACAGCGCGGCGTACAGCACCGCCCCGAACCCGCCGAAGGCGACCAGGACCAGGAAGCCCACGCGCACCCACAGCACCGGCAGGCCGAGGTGCTGGGCGACTCCCGCGGCGACACCACCGAGCAGACCGCCCTCGGTGGCGCGGTAGGCCTTGCGGGGCGCGTCGACGCTGGGCAGGGCGAATGGGGGTGTCATGACCGCTCCATCGTGACACCGCTCCCCCGACTCGGCATCAGGTACGACCCCTGACTCGCGGAGCCCGGGAATCAGGGGCGTCCCCGATAGTGCGCGCCCCTCGGCGCCGACACGATGGAGCACATGACCGAGACCCAGGACCAGCCGGCCGGACCGCGCCTCACCGGCGACGAGATGCGCGACGTCACCCGGCTGCGGCGCAGCAAGTCCGACCGCTACGTCGCCGGCGTGGCCGGTGGCCTGGGTCGCCACTTCGACATCGACCCGACGGTCATCCGGGTCGTGCTGGCCGTGATGACCCTGTTCGGCGGCGCCGGCCTGCTGCTGTACGTCGCCGTGTGGGTCCTGGTGCCCGAGGACGGCGAGGACCGGGCCCCGATCGTGGTCGGCTCCGAGCTCCAGAAGGTGCTGCTCATCGCGGCCGCCGTCGTGGCCGCGTTCATCGTCTTCGGCACCCCGTTCGCCCACAGCGGCTGGGCCTGGGGCTTCCCGGTCCCCCTGCTGCTCATCGGGCTGGCCGGCCTGTGGATCTACTCCCTCGTCCGACGAGACCGGCGGCCGGCTCCGCCTCCCGCGCCCTGGGGCGTCGCCACCACCCCGCCCACCCAGGCGCCCCCCGCCTCATCCCAGGAAGGAAGCACCATGTCCAGCACCGAGACCTTCGGGGACACTGCTCCGGTCACCGGCACGCCGTACGGCCCGACCCAGCAGGAGACCCAGCCCCCCGGGCAGCAGCCGCCGGCCTGGATGCCGCCGCCCACCCCGGCCTACGTCCCGCCACCGCGCCCCCGCCGCACCGGCGTGGTGCTGTTCTGGCCGACCCTGGCCCTGATCGCCATCGGCGAGGGCATCCTCGGCATCATCGACTCCTCGTCCTCGGTGCCCCCGTCGGCCTACGTCGCCCTCCCCGTGTTCGTGACCGCCGTGATGCTCCTGGTCGGAGCGTTCGTCGGCCGTCCCGGCGGGTTGATCGCGCTCGGCCTGGTCACCAGCCTCGGGCTGGGCGTCGCGAGCGCCGTCGAGGCCTCGACCGACTGGCAGACCGGCGGCGAGACCGTGGCCTACGCGCCGACCAGCGCGGCGACCGTCTCGGACGTCTACAGCGTGCCCAACGGCCAGATCAAGCTCGACCTGCGGTCGGTGCGCGACGTGGCCGCGCTCAACGGACGCACGATCGACGTGCACCTCAACGCCGGCGACATCCACGTCTACCTGCCGCGAGGCGTCAACGCGGTCGTGGACGCCGAGATGCACGTCGCCGGCGACCTCGACATCGACGGCGACGAGAGCAGCGGCTTCAACCCGCACCTGACCCGCACCGTCACCGGGTCGCCCGCTCCGGCGGCACCCACCATCACCCTCGACCTCGACGCCCGCGTCGGCCAGATCACCGTCGAGCAGAACTGACCCAAGGAGAGCGTCATGTCCGACCCACAGCAGCAGTACCCACCGCCCGACCGCAGCGTCAAGATCCCGCACCTCGTCTTCGGGTTGCTGTTCCTCGGCGCGAGCGCCATCTGGGCCGTCGGCGAGAGCGGCCGGATCAGCGGCGAGAGCCTGACGCTGCTCGCCCCGGTCGTCCTCATCGGCGCCGGAGTGATCGGCCTGGTCGCCAGCCTGGCCGCGGGACGCAACCGGCACCGGCGCGACGAGCGCTCGGGGTACGAGGTCTCCCCCGAACCCCCGGGCGACAGCTACACCCAGTTCTTCGACACCGACGCCGAGGACACCACCCAGCACGACGAGAGGCAGTCATGACCACGCGGCAGCAGGACCACCCGCAGTACGCACCGGCCGCACCGCCGTACCGGCGACTCACCCGGGCGTGGAACTCCCCGATCAGCGGGGTGTGCGGTGGGCTGGCGCAGTACTTCGGGGTCGACCCCACGCTGGTCCGGGTGCTGGCCGTGATCGCCGGCTTCTTCACCTTCCCGGTCGGCCCGCTCGTCTACCTCGTGCTGTGGGCGATCATCCCGCGCCCGTAGTGCGTCCTAGGGGTCCTAGGTGGACAACGACCGGGTGATCACCTGGTTGGCCGCCCGCTGGAACCCGGCGACGACCGCCTCGAGCGTCAGCTGTCGCAACCGCGACACGGTGCGCTCGAAGGCGGCCTTGTCGGCCTCGGTGTGCTCCCGCTCGCGGAAGGGCGCCAGCACCCGGGTGCGCATGATGTCGGTCAGCTCGTCGGCCAGGGCGTCCATGTGCCGGTTGATCGCCTCGGACGCCTCCTCCATCGAGGCGGCGGGCAGGTCGAGCTCCTGCAGCTGGAGGGCGACGTCGAACGGCGGCAACGGCTCGAACCGGTCGCCGTCGCGGCGCAGCGCGTAGACCTTCTCCAGCCAGACGAGATCGTCGTCGTCGAGCTTGCGCCGGGCTCGGGTCTCGAGCTGGCGGCGCGTCATCGTCTCGCGCTTGCCCACGCTCCACGAGGTGAGCATCGCCCGCTGCACGGCGAGGTCCTCGACGCTCGCGTCGAGCGGGACCCGGCCGAGGTACTTCTCGATGGCCGACAACGTGAACCCGTGGTCCTGCAGCGCCCGGATCAGGTCGAGCCGGGCCCGGTGCGCCTCGGTGTAGTAGGCCATCCGGCCGCGTCGCGACGGCGTCGGCAGCAGGCCCAGTCCGGCGTAGTAGCGCGTGGTGCGGACGGTCAGCCCGGTGATCGCCGCGAGCTCGTCGACGGTGTAGAGCTCGTCGTCGGCGTCGAGGTCGCGCTGCGCGCTCACGGCCACTCCTTCGCTTGACACCAGCGACTGTAACAGTAACTGTGTCAACGTCGACGAAGGACGCCGCTGAAAGGTTGGGCATGACCGAGTACTTCCCCGCCCTGTACACCTCGGAGCACGAGGACTTCCGCAAGACGGCGCGCACGTTCTTCGAGCGCGAGGTGATCCCCCACCACGACCAGTGGGAGCGCGACGGGATCGTGCCGCGGGAGCTGTGGACCAAGGCCGGCGAGGCCGGACTGCTGTGCTTCGACGTCCCCGAGGAGTACGGCGGGCCCGGGGTCGACGACTTCCGCTACAACGTCATCCTCTCCGAGGAGCAGACCCGTGCCGGCGCCAACGGCCCCGGCTTCTCGGTGCACACCGACATCATCGTCCCGTACCTGACGAGCATCGCGAACGACGAGCAGAAGAAGCGCTGGCTGCCGGGCTGCGTCAGCGGCGAGATCATCACCGCGATCGCGATGACCGAGCCCGGGGCGGGCAGCGACCTGCAGGGCGTCCGGACCACGGCCGTCGATCAGGGCGACCACTACCTGCTCAACGGGTCCAAGACCTTCATCACCAACGGCATCAACTCCGACCTCGTGATCGTGGTCGCGCGCACCGACCCCGACGCGGGCCACAAGGGGATCAGCCTGCTCGTGGTCGAGCGGGGCATGGACGGCTTCGAGCGCGGCCGCAACCTCGACAAGATCGGCCTGCACGCCCAGGACACCGCCGAGCTCTCCTTCACCGACGTCGCCGTCCCCAAGGAGAACCTCCTCGGCGAGGAGGGGCAGGGATTCGTCTACCTGATGCAGAACCTGCCCCAGGAACGGCTGATCATCGCCGCCCAGGCCGTCGCGGCCAGCGAGGCGATCGTCGAGATGTGCCTGGACTATGCCAAGACCCGCGAGGCGTTCGGCAAGCCGATCGGCAAGTTCCAGCACAACCGCTTCCTGATCGCGGAGATGTCCACCGAGGTTCGGGTCGCGCGCGCGTTCCTCAACGAGTGCCTCGGCAAGCACCTCGAGGGCAAGCTCGACGCGGTCGACGCCTCGATGGCGAAGTGGTGGAGCACCGAGCTGCAGAACAAGCTCGTCAACCAAGGTGTCCAGCTGCATGGTGGGTACGGCTACATGATGGAGTTCCCCATCGCGCGGGCCTACCTTGACAGCCGGATCTCCACGATCTACGGCGGCACCACGGAGATCCAGAAGGAGATCATCGGCCGCTCCCTGGGCCTGTGAGACAGGACGGCGCGAGCGGTGCCCAGCGAGTAGGAGACCTGCCATGACCGACGTCCTCGTCCCGCACGACCCCGAGACCGAGCGGAGCGAGATCACCGCGTCGCTGGCACCCAACATCGCGACGGCGTTCGCGGCCACCGTCGAGGCTCAGGGCGATGCCCCGGCGTACTCGGACAAGATCGGGATCGACGGTGCCGGCTGGCGGACGCTCTCGTGGCGGGAGCTGCGCGAGACCGCGCTCGACCTGGCGTGCGCGCTGGTCGACCTCGGGGTGCAGCCGGGCGACCGGGTCGCGATCATGGCCTCGAACCGGCTCGAGCACGTGCTCGCCGACATCGCGGCGATGCACGCCGGCGCGGTGACGATGTCGATCTACAACACGCTCTCCCGCAGCCAGGTGGCCTACGTGGCCGACCACAGCGAGCCGGCTGTCGCCATCCTGGAGAGTGCCGACCACGTCGCGCGCTGGACCCAGGCCGTCGAGGAGGGATCGGTCGGCCGGCTCGTGACGATCACCGCCTCTGTCGACGACGGCACGACCCCCGAGGGCGCCCTGACCTGGGACCGGCTCCTGGAGCTCGGGCGGGAGACCCGCCAGCAGCACGAGGCGGAGGTCGACCGGAGGTGGCGCGCGACCACGCTCGACCAACCGGCCACGATCCTCTACACCTCCGGCACCACCGGGAGCCCCAAGGGCGTGGTGATCTCGCACGGCAACGTGCTCTTCGAGGTCGAGAGCGGCAACCGCACCGCCGGCATCGAGGGCGAGAGCATCGGGGTCTCCTACCTGCCCTACGCACACATCGCCGAGCGGGTGCTGAGCCTCTACATCCCGCAGGTCGACGGCGGACAGGTCCACCTCATCGGTGACCCGTCGCAGCTGGTGGGGGCCCTGGGCGAGGTCCGTCCCAACCGCTTCTTCGGCGTCCCCCGGGTCTGGGAGAAGATCCAGACCGGCATCGGCGGACTCCTGGCGATGGAGACCGACGAGCAGAAGAAGCAGGCAGTCGCCGACGCGATGCGGGTGGGCCTGGAGTACGTCGAGTCCCAGCAGTACGGCGAGCAGACCAGCCCCGAGCTGCAGGCGCGCTTCGACGCCGTCGACGCCGCCGTGCTGACCCCGCTGAAGTCGATGCTGGGGCTGGAGCGGGTGACCTGGGCCGGCAGCGCCTCGGCCCCGATGCCACTGGAGACCGCGAGGTTCTTCGCCGGCCTGGGGATGTGCATCTTCGACATCTACGGCATGACCGAGACCACGGGATCGGTCACGGCCTGCGGGCCCGGGAGCTTCCGGCTCGGCACCGTCGGCCGCGCCCAGCCCGGCATCGAGGTCACGCTCGGTGACGACGGGGAGATCCTCACCCGCGGACCGGTCGCGACCTCGGGCTACCACAAGAACGCCGACGCCACGAGCGAGCTGATCGACGTCGACGGCTGGGTGCACACCGGCGACATCGGCGAGATCGACGACGACGGGTTCGTCAAGGTCGTCGACCGCAAGAAGGAGATGATCATCACCTCCTCGGGCAAGAACATCGCGCCCTCCAACATCGAGAACCTCCTCAAGGAGAGCCCGCTGATCGGCCACGCGCTGGCCTTCGGTGAGGGCAAGCCGTACGTCGTGGCCATCCTCACGATCGACGCCGAGGTGGCCCCCGTCGTGGCCGGACGGCTCGGGATCGAGTACACCGACCTCGCGGAGCTGGCCGAGAGGCCGGAGATCCTGGCCGCCGTCGAGCAGGCCGTCGACGCGGCGAACGACCGGCTCTCGCGACCCGAGCAGGTCAAGAAGTGGCGGCTGCTGCCGGTGGAGTGGACGGCCGAGTCGACCGAGCTGACCCCGACGCTGAAGCTCAAGCGGCGGGTGGTGCATGCCAACTACGCCGACGTGCTGGAGGAGTTGTACGCCGACTGAGCGAGAGTCGAGCACGAGCTGAGCGTCCCAATACCCCCTTTGGGGTAGGTCCGTTTCGACCACACTTGGACTAAGGTGATACCACGCGCCGCCACTCGGCGGCTGGTGTCGTGTTGTAGAGAACCGACCTGACGCCTGGGTGCTGTGGCAGTGCGGCACCCGCAGCCGGATCCCCTTTGCCTTGCCCCCGCAAAGCCTCCAGGTCGGTGAACATGACTGCACTAGCCCAACACCACAACCGAGGACGCCACCCCGCCGCGCGCGCTCGCTCCGAGCGCACCTTCGAGATCTTCACGCTCTCCGCCGCGACCGATGACGAGCAGGAGAAGGCGCGCCTCCTCGAGGTCGTCATCGAGATGCACCTCGACCTCGCCCACGCGGAGGCGGCCCGGTACCGCTCGCGCGGGATCCCCCTCGACGACCTGCGCCAGGTCGCCGCACTGGCATTGACCAAGGCGGCGCGCGGCTTCGACGTCGCGGCCGGCCACGACTTCCTCTCCTATGCCGTACCGACGATCCGCGGCGAGCTCCGCAAGCACTTCCGCGACCACGGTTGGATGATCCGGCCCCCGCGCCGCATCCAGGAGCTGCAGGCGCGGATCAACGTCGCGGACGGCGAGCTGTCCCGGAGGCTCGGCCGCTCACCGCGACCGGCGGAGATCGCCGAGCACCTCGACGTGGACCCGGAGTCGGTCATCGAGGCGCTGGCGAGCGACGGCTGCTTCGTCCCCGCCTCGCTCGACCACCCGGCCGGCCACGACGGCGTCACCACGCTGGGGGACCTCCTGGCCGGCGAGGACCCGGAGCGCGAGGCCTCCGAGGCACGGCTGATGCTCGGCCCGCTCGTACGCCGGCTCAGCCCGCGCGACCGTCAGATCCTCGACCTGCGCTTCTACGAGGGGCTCACCCAGCGCGAGATCGCCGCCCAGATCGGGGTGACCCAGATGCAGGTCTCCCGGTTGCTCACCCGGATCCTCGGACAGCTCCGCAGCGAGGTCGGCGACACCCGGGCCGGTTAGCCCGAGAACCCTCACTGTGTGACCGAAACTGTGCGTGCTGCGCGAAGTTTCGCGCGCAACGGGCAGTTTCACCGGCCAACCAGTGAAACCGGCAGCCCTACGCGACCCCGACAGCCCGCGAGGACAGCACCCGGACAGCGACCTCGGGGAAGTCGGTGAGCAGGCCGTCGACGCCGAGGTCGAGGAGCCTGGTGACCTCCTGTTCCGCCAAACCGTGGGTGCGCGGGCGTCCGGGCACCTGCAGGTCTCGCGGCAGGTACCTGTTCTCGCTGCGCAGGGTCCACACGAGGAGGTCGAGCCCAGAGTCCTGCACCTTCGCGACCGCCCGGCCCGGGGCGGCCAGCCTGCCCTCCTGGTCGAGCGGCAGCACGTGCTGCTTGTGCAGGCCCACACCACTGGCATAGGCACCCGTGCGATGCAGCCAGCCGCGGCGCACGGGCTGGTCGTGGTCCACCAGCCGCACGAGCTCCACGTCGAGCTCGCGTCGGAGCCGCTTGAGCACGCTGGAGTCGAAGGACATCACGGTGGCCGGCGACAGCGGCGAGGTCAGGCGGTGCGACCGCAGCAGGTCGACCAGCGGTTCGTGCAGCGGCAGGCCCAGCTCCTCGAACACCTCGGGGTGCTTCAGCTCCACGTGCACCCCGAGCTGCCGACCGGCGCGCGCCGATTCAGCGACCCGGAGGTCGAGGAGCTCCGGCAGGGTGAGCACGCCCAGGTGTCCGTCGTACCGCGCGCTGCCCGGTCGCATCTTCGGCCACCGCTCCCGGACTCGCAGCTGCCGGACCTCGGCGAGGTCGAAGTCACCGACGAACCACCCGTGGACGGGCACACCCTCCACGTCGAACCACCGCCGTCGGCCGGCGAACTCCGGGTGACCGGCCACGTCGGTGGTCCGGGCGAGGTCGAGGTCGTGCCGGCAGATCAGCACGCCGTCGCGGGTGCTGACGACGTCGGGTTCCACCGAGTCCGCGCCCGAGCGCCAGGCGAGCCGATAGGCCAGCGAGGTGTGCTCGGGGCGGTGGCCGCTGGCACCGCGGTGGCCGATCACGAGGGGTCCGTGCACACGCCCACGTTCCCCGCGTCGGGTGACCGGCAGGTGACGTCCCGCCCAACGCAGCCCGTCTCCTGCCCCTACGGTGGCCGTCATGCAGACCTTCGGCACGCTGGACCTCACCCCCGCGCTCGACCACCCCGGCCTGCTCGGCACCCCCGTGCGCGACGCGCTCACCGGCTGGGAGCACGCCGGCGAGGTGCTCGTGGCCGCGATCGATCCCGCGCTGGCCGAGACCGCGGCGATGTCCGAGGCGTACGACGTCCCGATGGACTCCGGTGCCAACTGCGTGGTCGTCATGGGTCGCCGTGCGGGCGAGGAGCGGACCGCCGCCTGCATCGTGCGCGCCGACACCCGGGCCGACGTCAACGGCGTGGTCAAGCGCACCCTCGACGTTCGCAAGTGCTCCTTCCTGGCCCACGAGCGCGCCGTGGACGAGACCGGGATGGAGTACGGCGGGATCACCCCGATCGGCCTCCCGGAAGGCTGGCGACTGCTGATCGACCAGCGCGTCCTGGAGATCGAGCTGGCCGTCATCGGCAGCGGCATCCGGGGCTCCAAGCTGTTCCTGCCCGGCCGGCTGCTGGGAGCGCTCCCGGGCGCCGAGGTGGTCGACGGGCTGGCGAACCCAGTGACCTGAGGGCACCGCTGGTTCACCTGGATGTCACAGGTCGGCGCTAGGTTTTGTCTGCCCAAGTGTCGGGGCGATGAGTTTCGACTCACCTCGGGGTCGTTCTCAGGGAGAAACCCGATGGCGTCACACCCGAACGGCTGATGGAGTGGACTCATGCATCGTCAGATCGCCGGCAAGCTCACCGGCAAGGTCACCAAGTGGTTCGTGCTCGCGTTCTGGCTCGTGGCGGTGGTCGTCCTGGGCAGCTTCGCGGGCAAGCTGACCGACGTCCAGGACAACCAGGCGTCCTCCTGGCTGCCCGGCAACGCCGAGTCCACCAAGGCGCTGGCGAAGCTGACGCCGTTCCAGGACCCCGACTCGATCCCGACGACGGTGGTCTACTCCAAGAAGTCCGGCCTGACCCCCGCCGACCTCCAGAAGCTCACCCAGCAGGCCGCCCAGCTGCAGCAGATGGACGCCGTGGTGGGCAAGGTCATCGGCCCGATCCCGTCGAAGGACCTGCAGGCCGCGCAGACGGTCGTGACGTTCAACGTCGGCTCCAACGGCTGGAACAAGATGCCCGGCATCGGCGACAAGATCCACAAGATCGCCAGCGTCGAGGGCGGCACCGTCTACCTCGCCGGCAGCGGTGGCCAGGCCATCGACTCCGCGAAGTCCTTCGCCGGCCTCGACAGCAGCCTGCTCCTCGCCGCGCTCGGCGTGGTGATCATCCTGCTGCTGCTGACCTACCGGAGCCCGGTGCTCTGGATACTGCCGATCTTCTCGGTCGTGGTCGCGCTGGGCACCTCGCTCGGGCTGATCTACTTCCTGGCCAAGTACGCCCACCTCACCGTCAACGGGCAGAGCCAGGCGATCGTCTCGATCCTGGTGATCGGTGCCGGCACCGACTACGCGTTGCTGCTCGTCGCGCGCTACCGGGAAGAGCTCCGTCGTCACGAGGACCGGCACGAGGCGATGGCCTTCGCGCTGCACCGGGCCACGCCGGCGATCATCGCCAGCGGCGCCACGGTCATCGTCGGCATGCTCTGCCTGACCCTGGCCGAGATGAACTCCACCGCGGGCATGGGCCCGGTCTGCGCCATCGGCATCGGCGTCGGCCTGTTGGCCATGATCACGCTGCTCCCGGCACTCCTGGTGATCTGCGGACGCTGGGTGTTCTGGCCCAAGCGGCCGGACTTCGGCACCCCGGAGCCCACGTCGACCGGCTTCTGGGCCCGCGTCGGGGGGTGGATCGCACCCCGGCCCCGCAAGGTCTGGGTGATCACCACGGCCGCACTCGCCGTGTGCGCCCTCGGCGTGCTCACCCTGCACACCAGCGGACTCTCCACGGCTGACTCCTACACCAAGGAGTTCGCCTCGGTGAAGGGCCAGAAGGTGCTCACCGCCCACGGGCTGGCCGACAACTCCACGCCCGTGATGGTGGTGGCCAACGCCGACAAGGCCGCTGAGGTCGCGAAGGCGATGAGCAACATCGACCACATCGAGAAGCCCACCCCGCCGATCGTCAAGGACGGCGTCGCCCTCATCCAGTCCAACCTGACCGTCGACGCGACCAGCTCCGAGGCATTCGACGCCGTCGACAACGTCCGCTCGGCGGTGCACTCCGTCAAGGGCGCCGACGCCCTGGTGGGTGGGTTCCCGGCGTTCCTCGACGATGCGCTGAAGGCCAACGCGCGCGACGCGAAGGTGATCATCCCGGTCACCCTCCTGGTGGTGCTGCTGATCCTGATGCTGCTCCTGCGCGCCCTCGTGGCGCCGCTGATCCTGATCGCGACCGTGGTGCTGTCGTTCGGGGCGGCGCTGGGGATCGGTGCGCTCGCGTTCAAGTACGTCTTCGACTACCCGGCCACCGACTCGAGCTACCCCCTGTTCGTGTTCGTGTTCCTGGTCTCCCTCGGCATCGACTACAACATCTTCCTGATGACACGTGTGCGGGAGGAGACTGCCAAACGCGGGACCAGACAGGGGGCCTTGGTCGGGCTGGCCGCCACGGGCGGGGTGATCACCTCAGCCGGGCTGGTGCTGGCCGCCACCTTCGCGATCCTCGCCTCCCTGCCCCTGGTGTTCCTGGTCGAGATGGGGTTCACCGTGGCCGTCGGCGTCATCCTCGACACGCTGATCGTGCGCTCGATCCTGGTGACCTCGATCAACCTCGACCTCGGCTCCCGGATCTGGTGGCCCAGCAAGCTCGACCGCGATCCCCAGGTGGATTCGCGCGACCTCGGGTCCGGCCCGAGCCACCGGGCCGACGTACCGGTCGACGCCCCTGCGTGACCTGACCCACATGGCTTCGCGATCGTGACAGCACTACTGTCACGATCATGAGGCTCTCCACGATGTTGATGTACGACGGCAACCCACGCTCGGCCGCCGACCAGGTGACCGCGCTGGAGGAGGCCGGGCTCGACACCGTGTGGGTGGCGGAGGCCTACGGCTTCGACTCCCCGACGCTGATGGGCTACCTCGCCGCCAAGACGAGCACCATCGAGATCGGTGCCGCGATCCTGAACGTCTACTCGCGCACGCCGGGTGCCCTGCTGCAGACCGCCGCCGGGCTCGACAACGTCTCGGGGGGACGCGCGGTCCTCGGCCTGGGCGCGTCAGGGCCCCAGGTCATCGAGGGCTTCCACGGCCTGCCCTACTCCAAGCCGCTCGCCCGGACCGCCGAGGTCATCGACATCCTCCGCCGCGGCCTCCGTCGCGAGCCGCTCACCTCCGACGGCCTGATCCAGCTGCCGCTGGACAAGGAGCACGGCGCGGTCACCGGCCTCGGCAAGCCGCTGAAGCTGCTCACCCGCCCCGAGCGCGACAACATCCCCCTCTACGTCGCCGCCCTGGGCCCGAAGAACGTCGAGCAGGCGGCCGAGCTGGCCGACGGCTGGCTGCCGCACCTGTTCTGGCCGGAGAAGTACGCCGAGGTGTGGGGCGAGCCGATCAAGGCCGGCTACGCCAAGCGCGACGCCTCCCTCGGGGACGCCATGGAGATCTCGTGCGGCGGGATGGTCGCGATCGGCGAGGGCCCGGAGACCAAGGCGCTGCTCGACTTCGCCCGCCCGATGTTCGCGCTCTACATCGGCGGCATGGGCGCCAAGGGCAAGAACTTCTACAACGACGTCGCGTGCGCCTACGGCTACGAGAAGGAGGCGACCGAGATCCAGGACCTCTACCTGTCCGGGAAGAAGGACCAGGCCGCCGCCCTCGTCCCCGACGAGTGGCTGGAGGCGGCCAACCTCGTCGGCCCGGAGTCCTACGTCAAGGAGCGCATCGCGGCCTTCCGGGAAGCCGGTGTGACCAACCTGCAGGTCATCCCCGCCACCGACGACCCCGCCGCCACGGTGCGCCAGCTCAAGGAATGGGTGGCCTGAGGTCGCCCACGGACGCACAACTAGCCTGACCAGGTGACACCGCAGCAGATCCGCCGCGCGCTGGCTCGTGCCGAGCGCGGCGCCGCGCTCGACGTCGGCGAGGCCGAGGCGCTGCTCGCGGCCCGCGGCCCGGACCTCGAGCGCCTCTGCGCGGTGGCAGCCCGGGTGCGCGACGCGGGCCTGGTCGACGCCGGCCGGCCCGCCACGATCACCTACTCCCCCAAGGTGTTCATCCCGGTCACCCGCCTGTGCCGCGACCGGTGCCACTACTGCACCTTCGTGACCACCCCCGGCCACCTCGACCGTGCCGGCCAGCAACCCTTCCTCTCCCCCGACGAGATCGTGGAGATCGCCCGGCAGGGTGGGGCGCTGGGCTGCACCGAGGCGCTGTTCACCCTGGGCGACCGGCCCGAGGACCGCTGGCCGGAGGCTCGTGCCTGGCTCGACGAGCGCGGGTACGACTCGACGCTCGCCTACGTCCGCGCGATGGCCATCCGCGTGCTCGAGGAGACCGGGCTGCTTCCCCACCTCAACCCCGGGGTGATGTCGTGGGAGGAGATGAACCGGCTCAAGGCGGTCTCCCCCTCGATGGGGATGATGCTCGAGACCACCTCGCGGCGGCTCTTCGAGACCAAGGGACTGGCCCACTACGGCTCGCCCGACAAGGATCCCGACGTACGCCTGCGAGTGCTGGAGGACGCCGGCCGCCTCTCCATCCCCTTCACGACCGGGCTGCTGATCGGCATCGGCGAGGACCTCACCGAGCGCGCGGAGTCGATCTTCGCGCTGCGCCGGGTGGCCCGGCAGTACGGCCACGTGCAGGAAGTCATCGTCCAGAACTTCCGGGCCAAGCCCGACACCGCGATGCGCCACGTGGACGACCTCGGCCTCGAGGAGTACGTCGCCGCGCTCGCCGTGGCCCGCGTCGTGCTCGGCCCGAAGATCCGCCTCCAGGCGCCCCCGAACCTCGTCGACCTCGACGAGTGCCGAGCACTGCTCGGCGCCGGCGTCGACGACTGGGGCGGGGTCTCCCCGCTGACCCCCGACCACGTGAACCCCGAACGCCCCTGGCCCTCCCTCGAGAGGCTGCGCGCGATCACCGCCGACTCCGGCTTCGAGCTCCGGGCCCGGCTGACCGCGCACCCGGCCTACGTCCTGGCCGGCGAGCCCTGGATCGATCCCCGCGTCTCGGCCCACGTCGCGGCACTGTCCGACGACGACGGATTCGTCAGGGATGGCGTCCGGCCCACCGGCCTCCCGTGGCAGGAGCCCGACGGAGGATTCTCTCAGGCCGGATCGGGCCGGGTCGACCTGCACACCCGGGTCGACGCCGAGGGCCGCACCGACGACCGCCGCTCCGACTTCGACGAGGTCTACGGCGACTGGGACGAGCTCCGCGCGTCTGTGGGGGTGCCCTCCGGGCCGGGCCCGGGGACGCTTCGGGGCTCCCAACCACCCGCGGGGGCGCCTGCGGCGAAGGGGCGGGGGCCAGTCCCATCCACGGGAGCCCCGAAGGCCCCCGGCCCCGACCCTGCGGGCACCGCGGCGCTGGGGGCTGCGGAGCGCGACCCCGGCAACCTGAGTGACGAGCACGCCCTCACGCTGATGACCGCCGAGGGCAAGCTGCTCGAGCAAGTCTGCAAGCTCGCCGACGACCTGCGACGGGATGTCGTCGGCGACGAGGTCACCTACGTGGTCAACCGCAACATCAACTTCACCAACGTCTGCTACGTCGGCTGCCGGTTCTGCGCCTTCGCCCAGCGGCGCACCGATGCCGACGCGTACTCGCTCTCCCTCGACCAGGTCGCCGACCGGGCCGAGGAGGCCTGGGGCCTCGGCGCCACCGAGGTCTGCATGCAGGGCGGCATCGACCCCGAGCTGCCCGGCACGGCGTACTTCGACCTCGCGACCGCGGTCAAGAAGCGCGTGCCCGAGATGCACGTGCACGCCTTCTCCCCCATGGAGATCGTCAACGGCTCCAGCCGCACGGGGCTCTCCTTCGAGGACTTCCTGCTCAAGGCACGCGAGTCCGGGCTCGACACCATCCCCGGTACGGCCGCGGAGATCCTCGACGACGACGTGCGTTGGGTGCTCACCAAGGGCAAGCTGCCCACCCGAACCTGGGTCGAGATCGTCTCCACGGCGCACCGGGTCGGGGTCCGGTCGAGCTCGACGATGATGTACGGCCACGTCGACAACCCGCGGCACTGGGTCAACCATCTCCGGGTCCTCAGCCGGATCCAGGACGAGACCGCAGGCTTCACCGAGTTCGTGCCGCTGCCGTTCGTGCACCACTCCGCACCGATCTACCTCGCCGGCGTGGCGCGACCGGGACCGACCCTGCGCGACAACCTCGCCGTGCACGCGATGGCGCGGATCATGCTCCACGGCCGCATCGACAACATCCAGACCTCCTGGGTCAAGCTCGGCGTCGACGGCACCCGCGCGATGCTCCGAGCCGGGGCCAACGACCTCGGCGGCACCCTGATGGAGGAGACCATCTCCCGGATGGCCGGCTCCGAGCACGGCTCGGCCAAGACCGTGGCGGAGCTCGTCGAGATCGGCGACGGCATCGGCCGGCCCGTGGTGCAGCGCACCACGACGTACGGGTCCGTGCCCGCCTGACCTTGACTTAGTTCAAGACTCGTACAAAACTGGCGCCCATGACGCACCTCACCCCCTCCCCCGACGACAAGTTCTCCTTCGGCCTGTGGACCGTGCAGTACCCGGGCCGCGACCCCTTCGGCGACCCGACACGTCCGCCGATGGACCCGGTGCGTGCCGTGCACAAGCTCGCGGAGATCGGCGCCTACGGCATCAACTTCCACGACAACGACGTGGTGCCCTTCGGCGCCAGCGAGGCCGAGCGCGAGAAGATCCTCGACGACGTGCGCAAGGCGCTGGCCGACACCGGCCTGGTGGTGACCACCGCGACCACCAACCTGTTCACCCACCCGGTCTTCAAGGACGGCGCCTTCACCTCCAACCTGCGTGAGGTGCGCCGCTACGCGCTGAAGAAGACGATGCGCAACATCGACCTCGCCGCCGAGCTGGGCGCCGAGACCTACGTCGCCTGGGGCGGCCGTGAGGGCGCGGAGTACGGCGCCTCCAAGGACGTGCCGACCGCGCTCGACCGCTACAAGGAGGCCTTCGACGTGCTCGGTCAGTACGTCGCCGACAAGGGCTACGACCTGAGGTTCGCGATCGAGCCCAAGCCCAACGAGCCGCGCGGCGACATCCTGCTGCCGACGGTCGGGCACGCGCTGGCCTTCATCGAGATGCTCGAGCGTCCCGAGAGCGTCGGCGTGAACCCCGAGGTCGGGCACGAGGAGATGGCCGGGGTCAACGCCGCCCAGGGCTACGCCCAGGCGCTGTGGCAGGGCAAGCTCTTCCACATCGACCTCAACGGCCAGAACGGTCCCCGGTTCGACCAGGACCTGCGCTTCGGCGCCGGCAACGTGCGCGGCGCCTTCTGGATCGTCGACACCCTGCTGGCCGGCGGGTACGACGGCCCGGTGCACTTCGACTTCAAGACGGCCCGGACCGAGAACGACGAGGGTGTCTGGGTCGCCGCCAAGGCGTGCATGACGAACTACCTGATCCTGCGCGAGAAGGCGCTCGCCTTCCGGGCGGACCCGGAGGTCCAGCAGGCTCTCGAGGCGGCACACCTGCCCGAGCTCGCCGTACCCACGCTGGGTGAGGGCGAGGGCTGGAGCGACGTGCAGTCGGCTGCCGACCCGGACATCGAGGCCCTCGGCGCGAGCGCTCGCGGCCTGGAGCACCTCGACCAGCTGGCCCTCGAGCACCTGTACGGGACCCGCTGAGCGACCGATGTCCTTCGCCGGACCTGCGGCCACCGACGAGGTCCGCCGACGCAACACCGCGCTGGTCCTCCGGCTGCTGCGTGACAGCGACGGCCTGAGCCGGGCCGACCTCGCCCGTCGGTCCGGCCTGGCCAAGGCCACCGTCGGCACCATCGTCGCCCAGCTGCACGGCGCGGGCGCGGTCGCCGAGGGGGATGCCGCCACCTCGGGGCGGGGGCGCCCGAGCACCCCGGTCGTGCTCTCCGGTCACACCATGGCCGGGCTCGGCATCGAGCTCAACGTCGACTACGTCGCGGTCACCGCCGTCGACCTCGCCGGGCGCGAGCTCTTCGCCGAGGAGCACGCGATCGCGGGCGGCGCACCCACGCCGGGCAAGCTCGTCGCCCTGGCCGACGGGCACCTCGGTGAGCTGAAGCGCCGTGGCGTCGAGGTGCTCGGCCTCACCGTGGCCGTGCCCGGACTGATCGACCGGTCGCGCGGCGTCGTGGTCGACGCGCCCAACCTGGGCTGGAGCGACGTGGCGCTGGCCGACACCCTCGGCGCTGCCCTCGGGGGCGAGGTCGGCGTCGCGGTCGACAACGACGCCAACTGCGCGGCGCGGGCCGAGAGCCTGCACGGCGTCGCCGTGGGTGTCCGGGACTTCGTCTACCTCACCGGCACCGTCGGGCTGGGAGCTGGCATCGTCGCGGGCGGAGAGGTGTTCCGGGGCGCGCGCGGTCTGGCCGGCGAGGTCGGCCACCTGCGGGTCGGCGACGAGACGCACGCGTGCGCCTGTGGCCGGACAGGGTGCTGGGAAGCCCTGGTCGGGCTCACGCCCTGGCGGCGGACACGGGCATCCCGGTCGATCCGGGCGAGGACCCGGTGGCCTACGCCGAACGGGTGCGTCGGACCCCGGGCACCGAGGACGCCGTCCGCGCCCTCGGGGACGCGCTCGCTCGCGGGGTCACCATGCTCACCACCACCCTGGACCCGCAGATGGTCGTGCTCGGCGGCTCGTTCGTGCCGCTCGGCGAGGTGCTGGTGCCCGCCGTCGAGCGTGCCATCGCCGCCGCCTTCACCGGCGCCGGCCCCACCGTCGCCCTCAGCGAGCTCGGCCTGAACGCCGCCTCGGTCGGCGCAGCGATCGACGCCCTCGACGACGTCTACTCCGGCCGTCGTACCGTCCCTGCCTGAGCGGCCGGCGCCCGTGCTCGACGCGCGCTGACCGTTTTGAGCACCCATGTCATGACTGCATGTTCCGGGCGACAACATTTTCCATAACGAAATGGTTTCGGCCCTTCCCTGTAACCCTCGTCACAGCGATATGTTCACGCCCACAACAATCATCGGGGCCGCCTGGTCGTCAGACCCGGGAGAGAGTGGCTCCCCCATGAAAGGGCAACAGCGCATGCGCAAAACCAGAGTGTGGCTCGCGGTGCTCGGGGTCGTCGCGGCGATGTCCCTCGCCGCTTGCGGTTCGAACTCGAACGACAAGAGCTCCTCCTCGAGCTCGAGCTCCCCCTCGGCGAGCTCGTCCGGCTCCGCCAGCGGCACGGTCGACGGCAAGGGCGCCAAGGTCGGCATCATCCTGCCCGACACGACGTCCTCGCCCCGCTGGATCACTGCCGACCCGACAGCGCTCAAGCAGGACTGCGCAGACCTACCAACCTCAGCTGCGACATCCAGAACGCCGGTGGCTCAGCGAGCAAGATGCAGTCCATCGCC
Organism: uncultured Actinomycetota bacterium; assembly: GCA_963794435.1. GTDB lineage: Bacteria > Actinomycetota > Actinomycetes > Propionibacteriales > Nocardioidaceae > Marmoricola. Next base: position 175,836 of record CAWCDX010000026.1, on the reverse strand, counting down.
CAGCAGATGACGGCGAACAAGGTCAAGGTCCTCATGATCGTGAACCTCGACCCCGCCTCGGGCGCCAAGATCGAGAAGGAAGCCGCCAAGAACGGCGTCATCCCGGTTGACTACGACCGCCTCACCCCAGGTGGTGGAGCGGCCCTCTACGTGTCCTTCGACAACGTCAAGGTCGGCCAGCTCCAGGGCCAGACGCTCGTCCAGCTGCCCGCAGGTCAAGGCCGCGAAGAGCGTCAAGTACGCCCAGATCGACGGCGCGGCCACCGACAACAACGCCACGCTGTTCAAGCAGGGCTACGAGAGCGTGCTGTCGAAGACCGCCGGGCTGGACCAAGGTCGCGGAGCAGGACGGCAACTGGGACGCCCCGACCGCAGGTCGCCAGTTCAGCGCGATGCTCGGCAAGACCCCGGACATCAAGGCCGTCATGGTCGCCAACGACACGATGGCTGGTGCCGTCGTCACCGACCTGAAGCGGCAGCACCTCAACGGCAAGGTTGCGGTCTCCGGTCAGGACGCCACGGCCGAGGGTCTGCAGCACATCATGGACGGCGACCAGTGCTTCACGATCTACAAGCCGTCCACCGGTGAGGCTGGGCCGGCGATCAAGTCGATCGCCCAGCTCGTCAACGGCCAGGCCCCCGACACCAACGGCGTGACGATCACCGACCCGCAGACCAAGAAGCCGGTGCCGGCGATCCTGGCCACGCCCGTCGCGATCACGAAGGCCAACGTGGCCGTCCCGATCAACGACAAGTACACCCCGAAGAACACCGTGTGCACCGGCAACTACGCCGCCAAGTGCACCGCGGCATGGCGTCAAGTAGTCGCCAACCGACCGCAGGACCGGGGTGGCCGCCGCATCGCTGAGCGGCGGCCACCCCGCACCATCTCCCCGCCGGGCTGAACGAGAAGGGCGCGACGACCGATGAGCGACCAACCAATCCTCGCACTGCGCAGCGTGTCCAAGAGCTTCGGACCGGTCGATGTCCTCAGGGAGGTCAACTTCAGCGCGGCGGCCGGCCAGGTCACCGCGCTCGTCGGTGACAACGGCGCCGGCAAGTCCACGCTGGTCAAGTGCGTCAGCGGCACCTACGCCATCGACTCGGGCGACTACCTCTTCGAGGGCAACCCCGTCGCTGTCCACTCGCCCCGCGACGCCAGCGCGCTCGGCATCGAGATCGTCTACCAGGACCTCGCGTTGTGCGACAACCTCGACATCGTCCAGAACATGTTCCTCGGCCGTGAACGGCGCAGCGGCCTCACGCTCGACGAGAGCAGCATGGAGCAGTCGGCCGAGGAGACCCTCAGGTCCCTCTCCGTGCGCACCGTGCGGTCGGTCCGTCAGCGGGTGGCCAGCCTGTCCGGTGGTCAGCGGCAGACCGTGGCGATCGCCAAGGCGGTGCTCTGGAACTCCAAGGTGGTCATGCTCGACGAGCCCACCGCCGCCCTCGGGGTGGCGCAGACCGCCCAGGTGCTCAGCCTCGTCCGACGACTCGCAGACCGCGGCCTCGCCGTCGTCCTCATCTCGCACAACATGAACGAGGTGCTGCAGGTCGCCGACAGCATCGCGGTGCTCTACCTCGGCCAGATGGCAGCCCAGGTCCCGCGTGCCGAGGTCAACCAGCAACAGCTGGTCGAGCTCATCACGACGGGCCGCCTGGAAGGAGCGTCGGCATGACCAGCCTCGACGACGAGAGCACGCGGCAGGCACCCGAGGCGGAGGCCGAGGCCGGACCCGCGAGGACCTGGCCGCCGTCGCCACGACCGTGCCCGCAGCCAACACGGCGGGCGACTACTTCCGGCTCTACGTCCAGCGGGTCCGGGGCGGCGAGATGGGCTCGCTGCCCGCGACCGCCGGGCTGATCGTCCTCGTGATCTTGTTCTCCGTCATCCAGTCGACCTTCCTGAGCCTCTACAACTTCGGCAACATGCTCACCGAAGGCTCCGGTCCAGTCCTGCTCGCGATGGGTCTCGTGTTCGCGCTGCTGCTCGGCGAGATCGACCTCTCCGCCGGCTTCGCCGGAGGTGTCTGCGCCGCAGTGATGGTGCGACTGATGGTCGGCTACAACTGGTCGTGGGCGCTGACCATCCCGGCCGCGCTGCTGACCGGCGTGCTCATCGGCCTGCTGATCGGAGTCCTTCGAGCGAAGGTGCGCATCCCGTCGTTCGTGGTGACGCTGGCCTTCTTCCTCGCCTTCCAGGGCGTGGCCCTCTACATCGTCAACAACGGCCCCGGGCAGCACGGCGACGTCCGCATCACCGACGCGGTCGTGCTGGCCTTCGAGAACAGCCAGATGCCCAAGTGGGCGGGATGGCTGCTGGCCGTCGTCCTCGTCGGCGGCTATGCGTTCAGCAAGCTCGCCGCCCAGCGCGCACGGCGTCGGCGGGGACTGCTCGGCGAGCCGACCTCGGTCATGGCAGCGAAGATCGGTCTGCTGGCGGTGGGCGCCTTCGGGTCGGTCTACCTCCTCAACCAGAACCGCTCCATCAACACCACGCCGATCCTGACCAACGTCAACGGCCACTTCGTGAAGGTCCAGCCGCCGGCCGTCGAGGGCGTCCCGTGGGTCGTGCTCGTGCTGGTCTTCTTCTTCGTGCTGTGGACCTTCGTCCTCTCGCGCACGGCGTACGGCCGGCACATCTACGCGGTCGGCGGCAACGAGGAAGCCTCTCGACGGGCCGGTATCAAGGTCGACGGGGTGCGCATCTCGGCGTTCGTGCTCTGTTCGCTCATGGCCGCCGTCGGCGGCATCATGATCGGCTCGAACGTCGCGGCCGTCAGCGTGCAGAACTACGCCGGCAACACCCTGCTGCTGGCGGTCGGAGCGGCCGTGATCGGCGGCACCAGCCTGTTCGGTGGCAAGGGTCGGATGATCGACGCGCTCATCGGTGGCGCGGTGGTCGAGGTGATCCAGAACGGCATGTCCAACCTCGTGCAGGGCAACAACGGGTCGTCGGTGCAGTACATGGTCACCGGCATCGTGCTGCTGTTCGCCGCCGCGGTCGACGCGCTGTCGCGTCGACGGGCGGGTGCTTCAGGACTGGGGTGAGCAGGCCGCTGGGGGAGCGACGCGGCGCCGGTTCGCCAGCAGCACGACCGGATGCCATCCGTCGCCACAACCTGGCGCTGATCCTCGGGCTCGTGCACCGCGACGGTGAGCTCACGCGTGCCCAGCTCACGAAGCGACTCGGGGTCAGCCGTTCGACGGTCGGCGCTCTCGTGGCCGACCTGACCCGGCTCGGGCTGGTCGAGGAGCGGGTGCCGATCGGTGGTGACCGGGTGGGGCGACCGTCGTACGTCGTGGGGCCGCACCCCTCCGGACCGTTCGTCGTGGCCGTCGACGTCGACGTCACCCATGTGACCTCGGCGGCCGTGGGCATCGGAGGGACCGTGATCGCGCGCAGCAGCGTGTCCACGGGAGCAGAGCCCGCCTCGCCGGAGCGATGTCGCCGACCTGGTGGCCGCGCCGTGGCGGAGCTGCGCGTCGCCGCCGGCCGTTCCGTGCTCGGCGTCGGCGTGAGCGTGCCGGGCACCGTCGACGAGCGGACCCGCTCGGTGGGCGTGGCCCCCAACCTCGAGTGGCGCGACGTCCCGCTCGGTGACCTGATCACGGAACGACTCGGACCAGAGGTCGCGGTGTGGATCGGGAACGACGCAGACCTGTCCGTGCTCGCCGAGCACAGCCGCGGCAACGGCCGCGGGTGCACCGACCTCGTCTACCTCATCGGCCGGGTCGGCGTAGGTGCCGGACTCGTCATCAACGGCGCACCAGCTGCTGGGCCGGGCCGGCGAGATCGGACACAACGTGGTCGTCTCGAACGGTCCCGAGTGTCACTGCGGCAAGCGCGGCTGCCTGGAGACCATCATCGGCGACGTGGCCCTGTTGTCCCTGGCGCGTCGAGAGGGCCCCCCGACCGAGCAGGGCGTCGCAGCAGTCTTCGACGACGCACGGACGGGCGACCCCACCGCCCTGGCTGCCGTGCTGACGGTGGCGGACTGGCTCGGGCAGGCGGTCGGCAACCTGGTGAACACCCTCAACCCGCAGCGCATCATCCTGGGTGGCTCGCTGTCAGGCGTGCTCGAGCTCGCCCGGCCGGAGATCGAGGAGGCCCTGGGGCACTACGCCTTCGACCCCGGGCATCCGGTCGAGCTGGTCCTCCCCCACTTCGGGGTCGACTCGGCCCTCGTAGGAGCTGCCGAGCTGGCGTTCGTCGAGCTCCTCGAGGACCCGTTCGTCGGGCAGCCGGTCACCGCCCGCTGACGCTCCGGGGTCAGCCGAGGAGGACGGGCACCGACTCGACGCCGTAGACGATGCTCAGGGCGCGGTACTCCAGGTCCGAGCTCGGCACCGCCAGCCGCATCTCCGGGAACCGCGCGGCCAGCGCCGGGAAGGCCATCCGCAGCTCCATCCGGGCCAGCTCGGCGCCGATGCAGCGGTGGAAGCCGTAGCCGAAGGCGAGGTGGCTGCCGCTCGCGCGGGTGAGGTCCATCGTGTCGCCCGAGCGTCGCGCGCGGGTCGCGGTTGGCCGCGGGCAGCGAGCAGAGCACGACCGAGCCCTTGGAGATGTGGCGTCCAGCGACGACGACGTCGTCCTTGGCGAACCGGGGGAAGGCCACCTGCACCACCGAGAGCAGCCGCAGCAGCTCGTCGACGACGGGGCCCACGCGGGTCGGATCGGCCCCGATGCGGTTCCACAGCTCGCGGTCCTCGAGCAGGACCGCCGTACCGAGCGCCAGCATCGAGGCGCTGGTCTCCAGCCCACCGGTGAAGACGCCGTCGGCGAGACCGCCGAGCTCGAAGTCGGTGATCTCCTCGCCGTGCTCGCGGATGATCTGGCCGATCAGGCCCGGTCCGGGAGCCTGGCGCTGGCGGGCGGCCTCGGCCAGCAGGAACTCCCGCGACCCACCGATCGCGCCGACGGTGCCCGGTCCGCCCCCGGTCACGTCGAAGCGCGCCGTCGCCAGCTTGCTGAAGGTCTCGCGCTTCTCGTCCGGCAGCCCGAGGAGGTCGCAGATCACCAGGAACGGGATCGGGAAGGCGAAGGTCGGCACCAGGTCGACCTGGCCACCGGCGGCACCCGCCTCGGCGATCTCCGCCACCTGGCGCTCGATGATCGCCTCGACGCCGGGCCGCAGGCGGTCCAGCCGGCGCATCGTGAACTCCGGGGTGAGCAGTCGGCGCAGCCGGGTGTGGTCGGGCGGGTCGGTGAAGCCGAGGCCGCCGATGTCACCGTCGGTGGCCGAGCCGCTCTTGCCCATGTAGGGCCGGATGTCGGTGGAGTACGACCTGGTGTCGCTGAGCACCTCACGCGCCTCGGCGTCGCCGGTGACCAGCCAGATCTCCAGGCCCAGCAACGAGGCCAGGCGTCGTACGGGGTCTTCGTCGCGGAACTCAGAGAGTCGCGCGCTCGGCGCCATCACCTCGCGCTGCAGCGGCCAGGAGAGGGAGTCGGGCACCTTGTCGAGCCGGGTCAGGTCAATGCCACCGGCGCGCGCCAGCAAGCGCTCGCGCACCGCCTTCTTGACGGTCATGACCAGACTCACGGGGACCCCTTGCTCGACCAGACGCCTCCAGAGTCTACGAACTCCCTGAACTGAACCTGATCAGGGACACCCCTGGTCTGTCCCGGAGGTCGGATCCGGCTCCTTGACTTCCTTGCTCGAGTGTCTCACCCGACGTGCGAGGAGGCCGGTTCGAACCCGCCGTGAGGCATGCGGTAGGACGGACCCATGGCCGACATCATCGCTCTGATCTACGAGGACCACGACTACTTCCGGCGTTACTTCTTCCTGCTCGACGACTGCCGCACGAACGAGGAGCTGGCCGCGGTGTGGGAGCCGCTGGCGACGCGGCTCGACACCCACGCCCAGGCGGAGGAGGAGGTCTTCTACCCCGTTCTCCTCCAGGAGGGCGGCGAGGGCGGCGACCCCGAGGACGAGACCGACGACGCGATCACGGACCACAACGAGATCCGCGACGCCGTCCGCACCTCGCGCGAGCACGAGGTGGGCACCGACGCGTGGTGGGAGGCGGTCGAGAAGGCCCGGGAGGAGAACGGCGAGCACCTCGAGGAGGAGGAGCGCGAGGCTCTGACCGACGCCGTCAAGAGCCTCACCTTCGAGGAGCGGCACGAGCTGGCGATGCAGTGGCTGCAGTTCTACGCCCGGCACCAGGCGGGTGAGGGCGTCGACGACACCGACAAGGACCCCGACACCTACATCGAGGAGAACAGCTAGGGAGCTACTCCCACTCGATGGTGCCGGGGGGCTTGCTGGTGATGTCGACGGTGACCCGGTTGACCTCGTCGACCTCGTTGGTGATCCGGGTCGAGATGGTCTCCAGGACGTCGTAGGGCAGCCGCGCCCAGTCGGCGGTCATGGCGTCCTCGGACGTCACCGGCCGGAGCACGACCGGGTGGCCGTAGGTGCGCCCGTCGCCCTGGACCCCGACCGAGCGCACGTCGGCGAGGAGGACGACGGGGAACTGCCAGATGTCGCGGTCGAGGCCGGCGCGCGTGAGCTCCTCGCGAGCAATGGCGTCGGCCTGGCGCAGGATGTCGAGCCGCTCGCGGGTCACCTCGCCGATGATCCGGATGCCGAGGCCGGGCCCGGGGAAGGGGTGCCGCCAGACGATCTCCGGCGGGAGCCCGAGCTGCTCGCCGACCAGGCGCACCTCGTCCTTGAACAGGGTGCGCAGCGGCTCGACGAGCTCGAACTCGAGGTCGTCGGGCAGACCGCCGACGTTGTGGTGCGACTTGATGTTGGAGGTCCCCGCTCCCCCACCGGACTCGACCACGTCGGGGTACAGCGTCCCCTGGACGAGGAAGGCGACCTTGACGTCCTCCGCGGCGGCGGCCCGCTGGAGCACGTCGGCCTCGGCCTGCTCGAAGACCCGGATGAACTCACGCCCGATGACCTTGCGCTTCTCCTCGGGGTCGCGGACGCCGGCCAGCGCGTCGAGGAAGCGCTTCTCGGCGTCCACCACCACGAGGTCGGCACCCGTGGCGGCCACGAAGTCGCGCTCGATCTGTTCGGTCTCGCCCTGACGCATCAGCCCGTGGTCGACGTACACGCAGGTCAGCCGGTCACCGATCGCGCGTTGCACGACGGCCGCCGCGACCGCCGAGTCGACGCCACCCGAGAGCCCGCAGATCGCCAGGCCGTCGGGGCCGACCTGGGCCTGGATCCGCTCGACCTGCTCCTCGACGATGTTGACCATCGTCCAGGTGGGCCGGCAGCCCGCGATGTCGTGCAGGAAGTGCTCGAGGACGGCCTGCCCGTGCTCGGTGTGCATCACCTCGGGGTGCCACTGCACCCCGGCCAGGCGGAGGTCGATGTTCTCGAACGCGGCCACGGTGGCCCGGGGCGACCGCGCGTTGACCGTGAACCCGGGAGGGCCGGCGGTGACCTCGTCGCCGTGGGACATCCAGGTGACCAGCTCGCTCGGGACGCCCTCGAGCAGCGTGCCCGGCTCGAGGACCGACACGTGGGTGCGGCCGTACTCGCGCTGGCCCGTCCGCGCGACCGTGCCCCCGAGGGCCTGGGCCATCGCCATGAAGCCGTAGCAGATGCCGAAGACCGGCACGTCGCCCTCGAGGAGACGGCCGTCGAGGGCGGGGGCACCGGGTTCGTAGACCGACGACGGACCGCCGGAGAGGATCACGGCCTTCGGTCTCCGGGCCAGGATCTCCTCGACCGACGTGGTGTGCGGGACGATCTCGGAGTAGACCTTGGCCTCACGCACGCGACGCGCGATGAGCTGGGCGTACTGGGCCCCGAAATCGACGACGAGGACGAGGTCGTGGTCGGTCACTAATGGCCTTCCGGAAGTGGCATCGACGGTGTGGTGATTCTAGTCAGGTGGGGTCGTCTCAATATTTGGCGCGCCAGTAACCCGCCCCAGAAGGGGTCGTTGAATCGTGCAGATCCGGTGATTGCTCCCTCCCAGGCCGGATCTTGAACCGGTTCGCCCACCAGCGGACTCGCCAGGGCCCGACCTCCCTCCCTCCCCGGTCGGGCCCTGGCCCGTTCTCTGGCGGACCCAGGGAGGAACGGCCCCGATCCGCCCGCCGCGGGTCGGGGTCGTTCTCGGGCTCGGGGGGACGGTTTCCCAGGGTAGGAAGGGAAATTGCCCCCTCCCACAGGAAACATCCTGTGCTCGGAGGCAGAAAAGGTTCCTACCCTGGGAAACTGCCGCTGAGTCGCGCTAGAACCTCAGCTGACGCTGACGATCGGCAGCCGGAGGGCCCCGGGGGCGGCGGCGGGGACGGCGGGGTCGCGGGGGGCGACCGGGCTGACCTGCTCGTACGTCGAGCCGAGGGCCGGGCGGGGGTCGGTCTCCCCCTTGTTCGGCCAGAAGGCCATCGCCCGCTCGGCCTGTGCGGTGATCGTCAACGAGGGGTTCACGCCGAGGTTGGCCGAGATGGCCGAGCCGTCGGCGACGTGCAGCCCGTCGTAGCCGTAGACCCGCTGGTAGGGGTCGACCACGCCGGAGTCCGCGGAGGTGCCGATCGCGCAGCCGCCGATGAAGTGGGCCGTCATCGGCATGTTGAACGGCTCGCCGATCGAGCTTCCCGCCGTCCCGCCCATCAGCCGGGCCATCCTGCGGACGACCTCGTTGGCCACCGGGATCCAGGTGGGGTTGGGCTCGCCGTGGCCCTGGCGCGAGGTGAGCCGCCACTTCTTCGTGCCCGGGATCCGCGTGGGGTAGGTGGTGATCGAGTTGTCGAGGGTCTGCATCACCAGCGCCACGACGGTGCGCTCCGACCAGTGCTTGAGGTCGTAGAGCTCGCCGACGTTCTTGCGCTCCTTCCACATCTCCTTCAGCCACGTCCGCCAGCGGGGTTCGGGCCCGTCGCCGTCGGTCAGCACGGTCTGCAGCAGCGCCATCACGTTGCTGCCCTTGCCGTAGCGCACCGGCTCGACGTGGGTGTGGTCGTCGGGATGGAAGGAGGAGGTGATCGCGATGCCGTAGCTGTAGTCGGTGCTCCGGTCGGGGGCGATCGCGCCGAGGATCGACTCGGAGTTGGTGCGCGAGAGGTGCCCGAGGCGGTCGGAGAGCCGTGGCAGGTGCCCCTCGGCCTTCATCCGGTGCAGCAGCTTCTGGGTGCCGATCGCGGCGGCCGCGAAGATCACCTGCTCCGCGCTGATCGTGCGGGTCGAGCGTGCAGTGGTACGACGGGCCTTGGTGAACTTCATCGTCACGTCGTACCCGCCCTCGTCGCGGGGACGGACCCGGGTCACCGTGCTGAGCGGCAGCACCCGGGCGCCGCGCTGCTCGGCGAGGTGCAGGTAGTTCTTCACCAGCGTGTTCTTGGCGTTGTACTTGCAGCCGGTCATGCAGTCGCCGCACGCGACACAGGTGTGCCGCGCGGGTCCGGCGCCGCCGAAGAACGGGTCCTCGACCAGGTCTCCGGGCCGGGAGTCGGGGCCGCCGAAGAAGACTCCGACCGGCGTCGGGTGGAAGGTCTCACCCACGCCCATGTCGCCGGCGACCTTCTCCATCACCTCGTCCGACGGCGTGCGCAGGGGGTTCTCGACGACGCCGAGCATGCGCTTGGCCTGGTCGTAGTACGGCGCCAGCTCGCTCTTCCAGTCGGTGATGTCGCGCCACTGGGCGTCGCGGTAGAAGGCCTCGAGCGGCTCGTAGAGGGTGTTGGCGTAGACGAGCGAACCGCCACCGACCCCCGCTCCCGCGAGGATCAGCGAGTCGCGCACCGCGTCGATGCGCTGGATGCCGTAGCAGCCCACCTCCGGGCGGAACAGGAACCGCTTGACGTCGAAGGAGGTCTTCGCGAAGTCCTCGTCCTCGAAGCGCGCCCCGGCCTCGATGACGGCGACCCGGTAGCCCTTCTCGCTGAGGCGAAGCGCGCTCACCGACCCGCCGAAGCCGGACCCGACGATGACGACGTCGTAGTCGAGCCGTCGAGACGCCTCGTCCCTCGGCTCCTCACGGACCGCCATCAGGCCCGACCCAGCTTCTTCATCAGGCGCAGGTTGGCGTTCATCACCTTCGCGTAGGTCTCGTCCTTCATCCCGAACATCGGGGAGAACCGGAGCAGCCGCTGCACCGCCACCGACTGCGACTCGGTGTAGCGACGGATGCCCTCGGTGCCCTGGCGCCGACCCATGCCGGACTCGCGCATCCCGCCCATCGGGGAGTCGATGCTGGCGAAGGTGGCGGCGAACGCCTCGTTGATGTTCACCGTGCCGCACTTCACCTGGCGCGCGATCACGCGGGCCCGCTGGGTGTCGCGGCTGTAGATGGAGGCGTTGAGGCCGTACTCCCCCGCGTTGGCACGGGCGATCGCGTCGGCCTCGTCGTGGAAGCGGTAGAGCGAGATGACCGGGCCGAACGTCTCGTTCCCGAAGCAGGTCATCTCCGGGGTGACGCCCTCGAGGATGGTCGGCTCGTAGAAGTACGGGCCGAGGTCGGGGCGTGCCCTGCCGCCGGCCAGCACGGTCGCACCCTTGGACACGGCATCCTCGACGTGCGCGGTGACCGTGTCGAGCTGGTCCTGGCTGATCAGCGAGCCCATGTCGGAGCCCCACTCGACGCCTGGCCGCAGCGCCATGGCCTTCGTGCGCGCCACGAAGCGGTCGCGGAACCGGTCGTAGACCTGGTCGGCGACGAACATCCGCTCCATCGAGACACACAGCTGACCGGCGTTGGAGAAGCTCGCGCGGACGGCGCCCTCGGCGGCGCGGTCGAGGTCGGCATCGCGCAGGACCAGGATCGGGTTCTTGCCGCCGAGCTCGAGCGAGCAGCCGATCAGCCGGTCCGCGCACTGCTGCGCGATCACCTTCCCGGTGGCGGTCGAGCCGGTGAAGCAGACGTAGTCCGAGCCCTCGATGATCGGGGTGCCGAGCTCACGACCCGGCCCGGCCACGACGTTCCAGAGGTTCGGCGGAAAGCCCGCCTCCTCCAGCAGCTGCGCCCCCACCAGCGCCGAGAGCATCGTCTGGGCGTCGGGCTTGGTCACCACCGCGTTGCCGGCCAGCAGCGCCGGGAGGCCGTCACAGAGCGCGAGGGTGAAGGGGTAGTTCCACGGGGCGATGATGCCGACGACGCCCTTGGGCACGTGGTTGACCTCGACCCTGGTCAGACCCGGGACGACGCCGGCCACGCGCTCGGTGGCGAGGTGGCGGTGCGCCGTACGTCCGTAGTAGCGCGCCGTCAGCGCGACGTGCAGCACCTCGTCGTAGGCGTCCTTGCGGGCCTTGCCGGACTCCCAGCAGACCAGGTCCATGATCTCGTCCTGCCGGTCCATCACCACGTCGTGCAGCCGCAGCATGATGGCCGCGCGGTGCTCGAGCGAGGTCTGGGCCCAGGCCTGCTGCGCGCGCCGCGCGCGGTCGAACGCCTCCGCGACGTCGGCCGCGCTCGACTGCGGGATCATCGCCAGCGGCTGGCCGGTGAGCGGGGTGTACGACGGCACCTCCTGGCCACTGGTCGCCACGACCCGTCCGGTCAGGGCGCGCACGTATCCCTGGTCCAGGGCGTAGGACGCCGTCGGGTCGTGCTCCGGGTCGGCCGGACCTGAGTCGTGGCCGGCGGAGGATCGGGACGGATCAGGCTGCAGGCTCATCGAGCCACCCTAGAACGCGTTGCAGATTCGACAAAACGGGGTCGTTTGTCAGGAGCCGGCGAGGGCCGGCACGCGCTGCGCCGCTACCGTTTCCAGGTGCAGCAAGCCACCGGGCCGCTCGTGTTCATCCACCCCTCCGACGAGCTCTACGGCGCGGACCGGATGCTGCTGGCGATGTTCGACGCCATGCCGCCGCAGATGAGGGCACGCGTCGAGTTCTGGCTTCCCACCGACGTCGACCACCCCGCGGCGCCCGCTGTGCCGGGAGCTGGAGGCTCGGGGAGCGCACGTCCGGCACGTCGACCTGCCGATCCTGCGCCGGGCCTACCAGAGACCTGCGGCGCTCGCGCGGCTGGCGAACCGGATGGTCCGCCTGCGCCGTGAGCTGCGCAGAGTCCGACCCGCGCTCGTGTACTGCACGACCAGCGCGACCTACCTCGCCGCGCCCGTCGCCGCCTCCACCCGGGTGCCGCGTCGCATCGGTCACGTCCAGGAGCTGTGGTCGGACGCAGACCGCAAGGTGCTCGGCACCCTCGCCCGCCCCTTCCACTCGATGCTGGCGATCTCGGGACCGGTCGCCGCGTCGTTGACCGCCGGGCTTCGCGAGCGCGCGACGGTCGTGCTCAACGGCACCCCCGACCCCGGCCCTCCGGCGTCCTGGCCCGGCGCGGACGGTCCCCTGCAGTTCCTGGTGGCCAGCAGGTGGAACGGCTGGAAGGGACATCGCACGCTGCTGCGCGCCTGGAACCTGCTCGAGCAGCCCGGCGAGCTCGTGGTGCTGGGCGGACCACCGCCGTCGGGAGAGGCCGTCGACGTCCCCGACCTCGTCCGGCGGCTGCGTCACCCGGACACGGTGCGGCTGGTGGGAGAGGTGGTCGATCCGCACGAGCACATCGCCGCATCCGATGTCGTCGTCGTACCGTCCGATGCGCCCGAGCCGTTCGGCCTGGTGGCCATCGAGGCGTTCGCCCGCGGCAGGCCCGTGGTGGGCAGCGACGCCGGCGGGCTGGCCGACATCATCGAGCACGGTCGCACGGGGTGGCTCTACCCCGCGGGCGACGCCGAGGCGCTGGCCACGCTGCTCGGGGGGCTGACCCACGACCAGGTCGCGGAGGCGGGCCGGCAGGCGCGCAGTGCCTTCGAGAGCAAGTTCACAGCGGCGCGGTTCGAGCTGGACTGGATCAGTGCCCTCGACTTGTCCAGATTAGGCTGACCTAACCTCGCTCGTCGTGCGAGAATGACGATGGTTTATGAGCGCTGAGCTTCGCGCCGGCCATCCGATACAACGGGGGTTTCACACACATGTTCAACTCATGGATCGACCGCGGCGACGAGCTCGCCGCCACCTTCCGGGACGCCGATCCGTTCCCCTTGCTGCTGATCGACGACTTCCTCGACGAGGAGACCGCCAACGGGCTGCTCGCCGAGTTCCCCGCGCCTGACGCGATGCCGAAGTCGCGCGACTACATGTTCGGCGACAAGCACGAGCTGTCCAGCGTGGCCGAGCAGGGCCCCGTCTCGCGCAGCTTCTACGACGCCCTGATGGGCGAGCAGTTCCGCACCTTCCTGCGACAGATCTCGGGCAAGGACCTCTTCGTCGACCCCGCGTTCCACGGCGGTGGCTTCCACCAGAGCGGCGACGGCGGGTTCCTCGACACCCACGTCGACTTCAACATGCACCCGCTGCACGACGACTGGCTGCGCACCATCAACGTGCTGCTGTACCTGAACAAGGACTGGAAGCCGGAGTACGACGGCCGCCTGCTCATCAAGGCCCGGCCCGACGACGAGCCCCGTCCCATCGAGCCGCTGTTCAACCGTGGCGTGATCATGGTGACCGACGACCGCACCTTCCACGGCTTCAAGAAGATGTCCCTGCCTCCCGGCGTGACGCGCAAGTCGATCGCGACCTACGCCTACGAGAAGGTGGAGCAGGGCAGCCACGTCGCCCGCACCACCGGGTGGGCGCCCGAAGAGGGCAGCGCCGTGAAGAAGTCGTTCGCCCGCCACTACAACACGGCCGTGAAGGTCAAGACCAAGCTCTTCGGCAGCGCCACCGCCAAGAACCGCTAGATTTCCGCGGACTGCTGCCAAGGAGCCAGGTTGCTTGGCAGGGTGGTCCCATGCTGACCAGGCCGACCCGGCTCTCCGAGGTGCGCGAGCTGCTGCGGCGCGACTTCGCGACGCACAACGGCGGTCTCAGTCGGATGGTGCTGCTGATCTTCCGCTACGGGCAGTGGTCGACGAACTCGCGTGCGTTGGCGGCCAGGCTCGCTCGGCCACTCCTGCGGGTGGCCGACCTGCTGCTCGTGCGCCTGGCGATCGGCAGCGAGCTGCCCTTCTCCATGGCGTGCGGTGCGGGTCTGAGCCTGCAGCACGCCGGGCGGGGCATCGTGATCACTCCCGGCGCGGAGCTCGGTGAGGACGTCGTCCTGTTCCACGGCGTGACCCTGGCGCGCGACTTCGACACCTGGCTTCCACCGACCCTGGGCAACCGCGTGGTCGTCGGGGTCGGAGCCGTCGTGCTGGGCCACATCACGGTCGGCGACGACGCCTTCATCGGGGCCAACGCCCTGGTGAACAAGGACGTGCCCGCCGGGACCCGCGTGGGTGGCGTCCCGGCGCACCCGCTCAGGTCCCGGAAGCGCTCGTGACCGGCTCGACCGGCGCTCCCAGCCGGCGGAAGTAGCGGCGCAGCGCGAGTGCGAGGAACAGCGCGTTCGCCGCGGCCATGAAGCAGTAGAGGCCCACGAACACCTCGCGCCACCCGAGGGTCAGGAAGACCAGGCAGCACACGCCGTAGTCGAGGGGAAGGCGTGCCACTGTCACCAGGAAGGGGTGCCGGGCCCCCGCGCGCGGTGGCGGCACGAACTTCTGCGCCCCGTAGCGGGTGGCGTGCTGCACGCGCAGCATCAGCTCGGTGAGCAGCAACGACGAGAAGCCGACGTTCTGGACGATGCTGAAGCCGATCGGGACGAGCAGGAGCCCGGTCGGGAGGTCGAAGTGCCGGTACCAGACGATGAGCACGCACAGGTGCAAGGCGGCCAGCTTGGCGCTGTCGAGCACGTGGTCCAGCCACTCGCCCCGGGGCGACCCACCCCCGCGCAACCGGGCCAGCTGCCCGTCCGCGGAGTCCAGGGCGTAGCCCACCACCAGCAGGAGGGTCACGCCGACCCCCGTGAGTACCTGCGCCGGTCCGGCGGCGAGCAGCAGCAGTCCGGCGACGGTGAAGCACGCACTGAGCAGCGAGACCATGTCAGGGGTCATGTGCGCCAGGTAGGCGAGGGTGGCGAAGACGCGCCCGATCGGGCGGTTCACGAACCGGGAGTACGGCGCGCCGCCCGTGCCGTCGTCCTTGCGTGCCTTGGCCAGGCGCGCGAATGCCTCACGGAAGCCGCCCTCGCGTGACGCTGGCTTCTGGGGCGAGCTCATGTCCTCATCCATCCCCGGTCATCGGCACCGTCCGTCGTGTGTCGCATCGATGAGTGCACCCGATGGTATCGAGTCCGGTGCGTGCAAGCGTTTCACCGATGGCCGGATGCCAACGGTGAATCGCTAGGATCCTCCCTCGTGCACGCACCCATTCGTCCTGTGCGCGGGCGCTGGCCCCGCGCGGTGGAGCAGCTCGGGCCGTTGACCCGGTTCTTCCGGCTGGACCCGCTGACCATCCTCGACGACGACTGCGAGCCTGCGGCCTTCCGGGAGGCGATGTCGTCGATCTACGTCGGCGGCACGATCAAGATCACCGGGGCGACCCGCCACCCCGAGACCGACCAGCTGCTGCTCGACCACGTCGACCTGTCCTCGGCCGACATCGTGGACATCGGCGCCTCTGACGGCTCCACCAGCCTCGACCTGATCAGGCGGTTGCCCGACTTCTCCAGCTTCACCATCGCCGACCTCTACCTGCGGTTGCGGGCGGTGGACGTCGGCTCCCACACGTTCCTGTTCACCGACGACGACACCTGCGTGCTGGTGGTGGGTCGCCGCGCGATGGGCTGGCCGGCCGAGTCGCGCGCCGTCGGCCTCCTCTACCGGGGTCTGGTGAGACGAGCCTCCGCCCGGCTGCCCGAGGCCCGCGAGGTGACGCTGCTCAACCCCGACGTACGCCGGCTGATGGTGAGCGACCCTCGCGTCAAGGCGCTGGTCCACGACATCTTCGAGCCGTGGCCGGGCCAGGCTCCCGACCTGATCAAGGTCGCCAACCTGTTGCGTCGGCTCTACTTCTCCGACGAGGACCTGCTGCGTGCGCTGGGGGTGCTGCACGACTCCCTGCCCGAGGGCGGGCACCTGATGATCGTGGACAACCCGCGCCTGAGCGACCCCACCCCCCGTGCCGGCATCTGGGCGCGCCAGGGGAAGGGTTTCGTCGACGTGGCGAGCGTCGGCGAGCCCGAGATCGCCGACCTGGTGGCGCGAGTGGGCTCCCCGTGAGTCCCGTCCTGCGGAACGCCCTTGGGCAGGAGCGTCGAGCACCTACGATTGGCGCAACCCAGGGCGCCACGGGGGGCAGCCGGTGTGCCTGCTCTTCGGAGCGCAACGGCCTGATTCGAGAGGTGGTCCGAGCAGATGAGCGATGAGCCGACAGCGTCACCCGACCCGGCGGCGACGAAGCGCACCCGGCTCATCGTCGCCGCGGTCGTCATCGCCCTGGTGGTCGTCGGCGGCATCGTGTGGCTGGTCTCGCGTGGTGGCTCCGAGGACAAGAACACCTCGTCCGCCCCGGGGACCAGCGCGTCGCCGAGCCCCTCGCCCACCTACGCCACCCGCAGTCCGAGCACCACGAAGAAGAAGAAGAAGACGGTCCCCCCGTACACCGGCCCCGCCAACACGCGGAAGCCGCAGCGGGTCGCCTTCCAGAGCACGGGTCGGCCCGGCAAGGGTCTGGCCGTCAGCATCGCGAAGGTCGAGCCGATCACGGCCAAGGCGGTCACCATCGGCGACGTGGGCGGCCCGGCCCTGCGGATCACGGTCGCCGTGCACAACCAGGGCACCAAGGCCGTCCCGATCTACGCCGCGCTCACCAACCTGTACTACGGGCCCAAGCGCACGCCCGCAGATCCCGCCCACGAGCCCGGGGGCAAGCCGTTCCCGCCGTCGGTCGGACCCGGTCGCACGGTCAACGGGGTGGTCATCTACACCATCTCCAAGGCGAACCGCAGCAACCTCGACCTCGAGGTCAACCTCGACAACAGGCTTCGGACGCTCGAGTTCTCCGGAAGCTGCCCCCAGGACTGCTGAGGCCGCGGGTTGACCGCTACCTCAGCGCCTGCGTCGGGCCGCCACGGCGTCGCGATAGACCTCGAGGAGGCGCGGGCCCACGTCTTCCCAGTCCCGTTCGGACAGGTCGGGCACGCCGGCCGGTGGGACCTGGCGCAGCGCGGCGAAGGCGGCCGCGATGTCGTCCGGGCCCAGCTCGCCGGCGTACCGATGGATCCAGGCAGGACCGACCTCGTCGGCCAGGCGGCGGTTGACCTCGTTGTCCGGCACCAGCACGGGCCGGTCCAGCGACAGCGCCGCCAGCACCGAGCCGGAGTTGTGCATCTGCGGGTAGGGCAGCACCACCAGCTCCGCGGCCGTCACCTCCCGCACGTAGTCGTCGTCGTCCAGGAACTCCAGGCGGGTGCTCACCCGGCCGTCGGGCGCCGCGAGGGCGTTGACCGTCTCGGTCAGCTCCGGGGTGGACGGGAGGCCGGCGACCCTCAGGGTCAGGCGGGCGTCGTCCACGGCCCGGAAGGACTCGATCAGCCGCTCGACACCCTTGTAGCGACGGACCAGACCGATGAAGAGCATCCGCCCGGCGGTTGCCTCGGAGCGCTGGAAGGGCGCGTACCAGGACCGGTAGTGGCCGTGCGGCATGGTGACGTACGGCGCCCCACCGGGCATCGGTCCGGAGTCGTTGAGACGGATGCGCACCACGGTCAGCCGGTCGAGGATGTCGAGCACCAGGTGGTCGAGCCGGCCCAGGCCCGAGGGCCGCTCCACGTTGTGCCAGGTGCGGACCACCGCCACCCGTCCGAGCACCAGACGCAGGCACAGCAGCAGCGTGGTCACCCGACGGTAGAGGCGCCGCGGTCCGGTGCGCTGCTCGAGGAGCATCTCGGGCCAGTGCACGTGGAAGACGTCATAGGCCGGGCCGAGGATCGCCCGCCACCGCACGAAGAAGCGGAGGTCGACCTCGGGCTCGCCCTCCAGCGCGGACACCAGCTGCTTGACGTAGGGATTCGTCGTGGCCTTCGGCCGACCGAACGACATCAGCACTCGCACGCGTGGGCTCACCCCCGACCCTGGACTGACCACGGCCTCAGCCGATTTCGGCCATGCCGGCGTGCCGCACCATCACGAGGGCAGAGAGTATAGGAGGGACGGGCGTGAGGGTCGGGTTGTCTGGGATGGGCGAGGAGAGTGCTGTGATCGAGGTCCGGGTGTCGGTGCTCACCTTCCGGCGTCATGACGATCTCCGTGCCCTGCTGCCGATGCTGATCGAGCAGCTCGCCGACCTCCCCCAGCGGTACCACGCAGAGGTCCTGGTGGTGGACAACGATCCCGCCGGAGGCGCGGCGAGCGTGGTCGAGCAGCTCGGCTCGGAGCTCGTGCGCTACGTCTGCGAGCCGACACCCGGCATCGCCGCGGCCCGCAACCGGGCGTTGGACGAGGCACCCGTCGACGGCCTCGTGGTGTTCATCGACGACGACGAGCGACCCGAGCCCCACTGGCTCTCCCGGATGCTCGAGACGTGGTCCGAGCACCGGCCGGCCGCGGTCGGCGGCCCCGTGGAGGCGGTGCTGCAGGGAGACATCGACCCCTGGATCGAGGCGGGACGCTTCTTCCACCGCGCGTTCCGCGACGGGCTGCGCACCGGCATGTCCGTCGTGGTCGCACCGACCGGCAACATCCTGCTCGACATGGCCCGCATCAACGCGCACGGTCTGCGCTTCGACCGCACCCTGGGACTCTCGGGCGGCGAGGACACCCTGTTCACCCGGCAGCTGGTCGGCGCCGGCGAGACCATCGTCTGGTGCCAGGAGGCCGTGGTGCTCGACCCGGTCCCGCCCTCACGGCTCACCCGGGAGTGGGTCGTCCAGCGCGTCTTCCACGTCTCGAACGCCTCCATCAACGCCTCCCTCCGACTCGCCCCCACGTTCACCGAGCGGCTCCGCGTGCGAGCGCGCTACCTGGCGACGGGCAGCGGCCGCGTCGTGCTCGGTGGGTTGCAGGCGGCACTGGGAACCCTGCTGCTCCAGCGCAGGATCCAGGCCCGCGGAGTCTCCAAGTGCGTGCGGGGCGCGGGAGCCGTGGCGGCAGTGGTCGGTGTGCGCTCCGAGGAGTACCGCCGCGACCCCGTACCGTCCGCCGCCACCCCTGGACGCTCCGCCCGCCCGGCCGAGGTGACTGCCGTCGTCACCTGCATGACCGATGGCGAACGTCCCTGGGTGCGCGAGGCTCTCGACTCCATCGCCCGGCAGACCCGGCGCACGGCGGCCGTCGTGTGCGTCGCCGAGGCCAACACCTGGATCGACGAGACCGTCCGAGGTCTCGACGCGGACATCACCGTGCTGCGGCTGCCGATGGCCCCCTCCGGCGAGGTGCGCAACGCCGGGGTGCAGGCCGCGCGCACCGACCTGGTCGCGTTCCTCGACGGTGACGACGCGTGGGAGCCGACCAAGATCGACCGCCAGGTCGACCTGTTGCGCGAGCACTCGCTCGACCTGATCGCGAGCAAGCACGTGATGATCCGCGACGACAGCGTGCCCTTCTTCTACGCCTTCGCCGACCGGATGCCGATGACGAGCAGCTGGCTCGGGCGCAGGGAGCTGTTCGCCGAGCACCGCTTCTCCTCCCTCCTGGTCGGTCAGGACGTCGAGCTGTGGCGCCGGCTCGCCCCGGTCGCACGGATGGGGGTGGTCGACGCCTACCTGCTGCGCTACCGGGTGCGGGCCGGCTCGCGCAGCCAGCACACGCCGAGCATGCGTCGCAAGCTGCGCTTCGAGCGCCTCTCGCACGTCCCGGTGATGCGTTTCGGCCTGCTCGGCGCCTCGCGACTGGCCAACACCGGTCTCGACGTACGCCGGAGGGTGACTCGCTCCCACGCGGACACGTCCCTGCTACGGGTGCGCTGAACCACCTGGCGCGTCCGCCTGCACACCGACCGCGTCGGCGTACCAGTCCTCCACCAGCTGGCTGAGCCGTTCGCGCGACCAGCGAGAGTGCACCTGGCCGCCCTGCTCGCCGGCGAGCACCAGCTGCTCTGCCAGGTTGCGCACGACGTCGCCCTCGAGGGAGGCCACGAACCCGTTCGGGCCGGCCAGGATCGGGGGTCCCCCGAGCGGGAGGCAGACCACGGGGCAACCCGCCTGGCTCGCCTCGCCGACGACCCAGCCCGCTTGGTCGTGCATGGAGGGGAACAGCAGCGCATCCGCCTCCTCGTAAGCGGTGAGCACCTCCTGACGGGGTCGGTGTCCCAGGAACGTGACCCGGTCGGTGATCTGCAGCTGCTCGGCGAGGCGTTCGAGCAGCTCACGGTCGTACCCGTCGCCGTACACCTGCAGGTGCCACGACGCGGCCAGGGGATGCGCGATCGTGGCCAGGGCCAACCGGGCTCCCTTCCACCCGATCAGCCGCCCGACGAAGAGTGCCGTCGGTGGGCCCGAGGGCCGGGAGGGCCGGGGGCGGGGTGGGTCGAGAGCCGCGTTCGGCTCCACGACCACGCGGCGCGAGCCGGCGAACCTGGCCGCGACGTCGTCGTTCTGCGCCACCACCACCCGCGCACGCCTGGCCGCGGGAACGCCCCAGCGGCTCCGGGCGATCCCGGTGCTCAAGGACCGGGCCACCTCGCCGAGGAGCCCTCGACGCCCGAGCCATCGGCGCATCCGCACGTAGTCGAACCGGCTGGCCCCCCCGACAGGGCCCCACACCAGCGGAACCTCGTGCAGCCCGGCCACCCCACAGGGCAGCCAGTCGTTGGCGAAGGTGACGTGGTGGGCGACGTCGAACCCGATGTCTCGGTGCAGACGACGGGCCAGCCGGGTCAACGCGCGTTGCCAGAGGGCGTAGTACCAGTAGAGGTCCCAGGAGCGGCGGCGCATCGCGATGACCCACGCCGGGAGGTCGAGGTACTCGACTCGGAGGTGACGCGCGAGCTCGGGGTCCTCGGCGAGCGCGGCCTCCATCTGCTCGGAGAAGCGGGGGCGCGTGACCACCCACACGTCGTGGCGTCGGGCCGCGGCCACGGCGAAGGCCCATCCCGCGCTCGCCTCCGGCTCCTCGCACGGACCGCACGCGGCCGCGCTGATCAGCACGCGGAGCCGCGGAGCCCCGGAGTCCCGAGCAGTGACCTGCGGCTTCACACATCCTCCAGGGCGCGACGGCCGTACGACGTGGCGGCAGATCCGGAGCCTAGCGTGCAGGCGCGCGGTGCTGCGCTGGCGGCGTCCGACCCGAGCAGATGCGGCCCTCCCGGCGGGGCGCAGCGTCTAGAGTGACCGGGTGACGCTGTCGACCCCGGTGCCCAGCCTCCTGCGGAGCGCCGGCCACCGCCGCGACACCACCGAGCAGCCTGCCCCCATCGAGACGCTGCTGGCCCTCGCGATCACCTTCGTCCTCGGTCTGCGCTACCCCCTCTCCCCCGGCGTCCCCATCGGCTTCATCTTCGCGCTGCTGATCCTTCCGGTGACCATCGGCGTGGCGCGCCGCTTCCGCGGGATGAGCCTGATCTTCGCGCTCTCGGTCGCCGCCGCAGGCTTCGGCCTCGTGCTGACGTGGTTCGCGGCCAGCCACGGCATGTCCGACCACTCCCGCGCCATCGTGCAGACCGCCCGCGTGCTGGGCTTCGGGCTCGGAGCCCTGGCCCTGCTGTGGTCGCGCACGGTGATCGGGTCCCGCCTGGTCATCATGGTCTACGCGATCGGCTTCGCCTGCTCGCTCTTCTTCGTCGGCGTCCAGTCCTACGAGGTCTGGAAGTTCTCGTTCTCGGTCCCGACCACGCTGTTCGTGCTGAGCCTTCCGGCCGTCTACGGCATCGCTCGCCGCGAGGCCGTTGCCCTCACGGCGCTGGGGGCCTTCTCGGCGTTCAACGACGCTCGGTCGGCTGCCGCGATGATGCTCATCGCGGCAGCGCTGGTGATCAGCCAGGGACGGAAGTCCGAGAACCGACGGACGCGGACGACCCTCGTGCTCGCGCGGATCGCACTCGTCGCCATCGGGGCCTTCTACCTGGTCCAGGCGGCCCTCCTCGGCGGCGATCTCGGCACCGAGGCGCAGGTGCGCACCGAGCAGCAGATCGCCGCCTCCGGCTCGCTCCTGGTCGGCGGACGCCCGGAGATGGGGGCGGCCTTCGCCCTCGTGCAGCACCAGGCGATCGGGTACGGCGCCGGGACCCTCGTCTCGCCCAGCAACATCCTGATCGCCAAGGCCGGCATGGAGAAGCTCGGGGTCGACCCCAACAACGGGTACGTCGACGACTACATGTTCGGCGACGGCATCGAGGTGCACTCGTTGCTCGGAGACCTGTGGCTGCTCTTCGGCATCCCGGGGATGCTGCTCGCCCTGGTCGTGCTCGGTTACGTCATCCTCGGCATGGCACGTTCCCTGGGCCAGGGCGTCGCGAGCGGGGCGATGCTCTTCCTGTCGGTCAGGCTGGTCTGGGACTTCGCCTTCAGCCCGTTCCCCAGCGCCATGGACACCCTGATGCTCGTGGTGGCCGTCGCCCTCCCCGCCGTGGCAGTGGGCGCCCGCAAGAACGCACGCGGCGGACAGCTCGGCTCCGCCGGAGTCGAGCTGTCCGCACGCGAGACGTCCTGAGCGTCGAGCGGCGTGGTGCCGGTCAGCTGGTGCTCGCCACCAGGTTGTAGAACGACAGGGTGATCGGCGCGTTGGTCGTGGCCGCCGGGAGGTAGGCGGAGAGCCCGACCCGACCCGGCGCCTGCAGCGCGGCGAAGGTGTTGCTGGCCGACTTCTGCCAGGCCGCCGGCTCGGCGTCGCCGACCTTCCACACCTTCGCCGAGACCATCGTCGGCGAGATGCCGCTGACCAGGACACTCAGCTTGTAGTGCGAGCCCGGCACGACCGTCAGCCCCGGCACCGTGTACGCCGCCAGCAGTGCGCTGGAGTCCCGCAGCAGGTACAGCTTCACCGATCCGTTGGCGGCGATGACCAGACGGCCGGCGTAGAAGTCCGTGCCGATCTGACGACCGACCGCCGCGACGTACATGCCCTCGGCCGTCCCCGGGTAGAGCTTGTCGACCGAGAACTCCGTGGTCACCTTCGCGGAGGTCGCGCTGACGTTGTTCAGGTCTGCGTACTGGGTCATCGCCGAGGACATCGTGAACTTGGCGACTCCCGGAGTGACGCTCGCCTTGGACGCGGTGCCGCGGATCGTCCAGGGGCCCCCGGTGTCGGCGGTGCCCCAGCCGTTCGTGGCGGTGCGGTTGAACGTGTCGCTGGCCAGGACCCCCGTGGACGGCGCGGTGACCGTGATGACGTGGGAGACCGTGGCCTGCGCCCCGCCCTGGTCGGTCACCGTCAACGTCACCGTCTTGGTGCCCGCGGCGGTGTAGTTGTGCGACGGCGTGGCACCCGTCCCGGTAGAGCCGTCACCGAAGTTCCAGCTGTAGCCCGAGATCGTGTCGCTGCCACCGTCCGACGTCGAGGCATCGAAGGACGCCGACAGGTTCGTCACGTTCGAGGTGAACCTCGCCGTCGGCGGCACTGACGCCGCGTTCACCGTGATGACGTGCGACACGGTGTCCTGCGCCCCACCCTGGTCGGTCAGCGTCAACGTCACCGTCTTGCTGCCCGCCGTGGCATAGGTGTGCGACGGAGAGACACCCGTGTCCGTGGCGCCGTCACCGAAGTTCCAGCTGTACCCCGAGATCGTGTCGCCGCCGCCGTCAGACGTCGAGGCGTCGAACGAGGCCGACAGGTTGGTCACGTTCGAGGTGAACTTCGCCGTCGGCGCGACCACCGTCACCGCGTGGGAGACCGTGTCCGTTGCGTCACCCTGGTCGGTCACCGTCAACGTCACGGTGTAGGTGCCACCCGCGGCGTAGACGTGCGTCGGCGTGGCCCCCGTGTCGGTGTTGCCGTCACCGAAGTTCCAGCTGTAGCCCGCGATCGAGTCGTCATTGCCCGTCGAGGTCGACGCGTCGAACGAGGCCGACAGCTTGGTCGCCGTCGAGGTGAACTTCGCCGTCGGTGGCTGGTTGGTGGGCGTGGACCCCGTCCCGGCTGCGAAGTGCGACTGCACCTCCGAGGCCGACAGGGCACGCGGGTAGACGGCAGCCTCGTCGACGTTGCCCGAGAAGTACGACGAGCTGTTGCCACCCCAGGTGCTGTCGCCACCGAGCTTCCAGTAGCCCGTGTAGTCCTGCGCGGTGTTGTTCGGGTCGCTGGCGTCCAGCGAGCCGTCCACGTAGAGCTTCATGCCGCCTGAGTCGAAGGTCGTGACGATCTGGTGCCACTGACCGTCGTTGAGGGCGTTCTTCGAGTCGATCGTCACGATGTTCCCGTTGTAGACGCCCCAGCGGACCTGGCCGTTGTCGAGCATGTAGATCTGTCGGTCGTAGTTGTCGGAGAACGACCCGTTGCCGCTGTTGCCGAGCCCGAGGATCCGGCCACCGGTGGTGGTGGAGGTCTTGACCCACACCTCCTGGCTGAACGAGGTCGGGTTGGTCACGGTCCGGGTGGCGGTCACGTTGCCACCGTCGGTGCTGTCGTGCGGCGCCCCCAGCTGGACGGAGCTGCCGCCTCCGCCGGGCACGCCCGGCTGACCGAGGGTGACGTTCCCGGAGTAGGTCCCGGTGTTGACGCCCGACGCGCTGTCGGCCGCCGTCGAGGCGTTGCCGGTCTCGTCGAGCCGCCAGTAGAAGTCCGGGCTGCTGTCGTACATCGCCTTGCCCAGCTTGTCGCTCGGCTCCGGCGGCACGGTCGACGGGCGACCGCTGGCCACCCAGTGGTTGTTGACCTGCTGCTTGGTCAGGACGGTCGGGTACACCGCGAACTCGTCGATCGAGCCGTTGAAGTACTTGTCCCCGGCCCAGGTGTTGTCACCGCCGAGGCGCCAGTAGCCGTCGTAGGCCTGGGCGCTGGCGACGTCGGTGCGCGAGGCCACCCGCACGCCGTCGATGTAGAGCGACTCCCCGCCGGAACCGAGGGTCGCGACGACCTGGTGCCAGTTGCCGTCGTTGAGACCGGCGGCGGAGTTGACGGTCATCGCGTTGCCGGTCCACACCCCGAAGTAGACCCTGCCGTCGCCGTCCATGAAGAGGTGCCGGTCGTAGGCGCTGGAGTCTCCCGAGGCAGAGTTCCCGAACCCGGCGATCTTGCCCCCGGTGGTGGACGTCGTCTTGAACCACGCCTCCTCGGAGAAGGTGTTCGGGCCGGGCACGAGCTGCTTGGAGACCACGACGTCGTTGGCGGTGCCGTCGAACGTCGACGCCGTGTCGCTGCTGTTCGCCAGCGCGCCGGTCGTGCTGCGGGTGACCCCGGAGCCTGCGGTCGTGTCGTCGGCACCGGCCCAGTCGGAGACGCCGGAGCCGCTCTCGTCGAGGCGCCAGTACTTGGTGGCGCCGTCGCCCAGGACCGCGTTGCCGTAGGTGCCCAGCAGGTCGCCGGACGCGACCGTGGTCGTCACCCAGCTGGAGTTGAGCAGGTTGCCGCTGGGGTCGAGGGTGCGGATGGCGTACTTCACCGTCGCCCCGGGAGTCAGCCCGGTGTCGGTGAAGGACATCGGCTGCCCGTTCCACTGGAAGTTGGTCTGCGTGGTCGTGTAGATCGGCTTGGTGTTCGCTGAGTCGCGGTACACCTGGTAGGTCAGGGTCGCGTCGTCGCGGTCCCAGAGGGCGGGCCAGGAGACCTTGGCAGTCCCCGACTGGATGCTCTTCACCGTGGGGGCGTAGCTCGTCCCGGTGGCCGGGCGCGGACCCTGCAGGTTCGGTGCCGCCGCACGCGTCGTGAACCGCGCGAGGCCCTGCTGGCCGACGCCGTTCACCTTGGGGAACTCACCCGCGTAGAGGATGTACTTGCTGTTGCCGGTGACCGTCCAGGTCGCCTGACCCTTGCCGGTGTAGGTGCCGTTGGTGAAGTCGGGGAAGAAGGGCAGCAGGCCCGGGCGAGGGGTGCCGGGGTGGTCGGGGTAGCCGTAGATGTCGGCGGTGTTCGTGCCCTGGACCGTCTTGGTCCAGGCGGTGCCGTGCCAGACCGTCCAGGGGTCGGTCTGCGGGAAGCCGCCGCTGTTGCCGCAGTAGTGCTCGTGGCTCGCGATGTACATCACGTCGCCGACGGGTGCGACGTCGTAGGTGTCACCGTGGCAGTCCTCGAGGGTGACGAGGTTGCCGTCGCTCCAGCTGGCCTGGAACGCCCCCTCGGCGTTGCCGCCGCTGCCGTAGACCCAACCGCCGCCGTAGAAGCTGTTGCCGTCGCTCTGCAGGCGAGTCACGCCGGCGTTGAGACCCCCGTCGCGGAAGACGTCGTTGACCGGCAGGGGCTGCGTGGACCCGCTGGTCGCGTCGACGCGCGCCAGCCCGTAGCCGGGCGCGCTGGATCCGCCGACGGAGGTGAAGTTGCCACCGAGCACGAGGCTGGTGCCCTGAGGGGAGAGCACCATCGTCTGGACGGACTGGTTGTCGACCGGGACCGAGAAGGACTTCATCAGGCTGCCGTCGCTGGCGTTGACCGCAGCGATCCGGGGACGGCTGGTGCCGTTGACGGCACCGAACCAGCCGCCGAAGTAGATGGCGGAGTTGGTCGCTGCCACCGCGTCGGTCTCGCCGTTGAGGTTCGGGACGACGGTCGTGCTCAGGGTGGCGCTGCTGCCGTCGGCGCTCAGGTTGAACACGGCAGCACGGTTGCGGGTCAGGCCGTTGACCTGGGTGAAGGTGCCGACGGCGATCAGCTTGGTGTGGTCGGGCGTCACCGTGACGTCGTTGACCTTGCCGTTGAACACCGGCGCGAAGGAGGTGTTCAGCACTCCGGTGTTGATGTCGTAGGAGAGCATGTTCGAGCGGGCCACCGTGTTGGTCCCCGCGGGCGAGCCTGCGGGACGGGCGTTGGTGAACTGGCCGCCGACGTAGACCGTGTTGTTCGACGATCACCTGGCGCCAGGCGACGCCGTTGATCTGCACGGTGGGCAGCGAGTCAGCCGTCGCCGTCTGCGGGTCGGGCGTCACGGCCGGCACCACGGGTGCGGCGTCGGCGCTCGCCTGCGGCATCAGGGCGGTGAAGCCGAGAAGGAGCGCCACGGCGAGGACGGGTGCGAACAGTCGGCCAAGGGGCCTGCGGTGCCTGGTCTCGGACATCGGTTCCTTCTACGGCGACATGCGCCTGCCGGGCGCCCCGTGGAGCGCGTTCTACGCCGGCGCCAGCTCGGCGCCGAACCCCCCCGTGCTGCACCACCACGCCTGAAGCGTGAGCGGCAACCCGGACGCGGCAATGCTAGGTCCGGATCCGCGAGGCCGCAGAAATCGGACATCTGTTGTCTAGTCCGCCGCAAATGCCCCCGACCCCCCGGGACGGCACGGGAACGGGGTAGCAGCACCGGACGCACGCGATCCCCCACCCGCGTCGCGGATGGGGGATCGTCGTGTCGTTGACGGCCTCGAGTCAGCCGATCATGTCGTCCCAGGCACCGACCGTCGTCGTACCGGCAGTCCGGCCGACCGTCGTCGCGACCGAGCTGGGCAGCGGCGCTCCGACCGACGCGGTCGAGGACTTCGCCGACGACATCAGGGTCATCGCCGTGCTCAGGATCGGGCTGCCCTGGAGCAGCACGGAGTGTTGGTCCATGCCGGTCCCGGCGGAGAAGCTCGCCAGGTCCATGTAGGACTTGCTGCCAGCGGCTCCGTCGGCCCAGCACGCCATCCGGCTCGGGTTGTTGGCGCTCGCCCGGTAGTAGACGTTGTTGTCCAGGTGGACGTCGAAGTCCGAGCCATACCACTGCTTGCGCAGGTCCTGGGTGGAAACCGGGCAGATCCCTGTTCCGAAGCTCATCACGTTGTTGTGCACCTGGATGTTCTTCGTCGACCGGCGGGTGTCCTGCCAGAAGTACATCGCGGCGCGCGCGTTGTCCACCACGGTGTTGTTCCAGATCTGCTCGTTGAGGGCGCTGTAGCTCATGATGCCCGTCAAGGTGTTCCCGGAGACGTAGTTGCCAGCGATCACCGCACCGTCACCGATCTCGAACAGGATGCCGTTGCCGGTGTTGTCCCTGATCGTGTTGCCGGTCATCGCGGCGTTCTTCATCGACGAGTCGTACCAGAGCCCGTTGCCCAGGTTGTCGTCGATCTGGTTGTTGCTCACCATCGTCGTGTCGGAGCCGGTGAGCTTGATCCCGCCCGCGACCGGGTTGCGGTCGAAGTGCTGGGTGTTGTTGTGGTTGACCACCGACTGGGTGATGAGCAGGTGCGGTGCGTTGTTGCAGCCGATGCCCAGCAGTCCGTTGTCGGTGACCGTGAGGTGCCTCATCAGCTGGCTGTCGGCCCAGCAGAAGATGCCGATGGTGGAGTTGTCGGTGACCACCAGGTTCTCCAGCGTCACGTTCGGCTTCTGCGCCGAGACCGCACCGAAGGCGGAGACCGTGTCGGCGTAGCGCTTCACGCCGAGGCCGCGGATCACCGAGCCGCTGCCCCAGATCTTGATGGCCTGGCCGAGCGTGCTGGCCTCGACCTTCTTGCCGGTCGGGTCGCTGCCGATGATCAGCTTGTGGTTGGACTCGTCGACGTAGAACTTCCCGCTCGTCACCGCGGCCGCGGAGCCGACCTGGGTGAGCTCCTGGCCGTTGATCCACACGGCGTCGGGGTAGCCCGCCATCGGGTAAGCCGGGTCCAGCCAGTCACTCGACTGGTCGACGGTCGGCGAGAAGGCGACCTTGTGGTTGAACAGGTAGTTCCAGTTCGAGACCGTCCACGTCGAGCCGGTCTGCTGCCAGCCGCCCACCGTCGAGGCGCCGTCGAACCAGACCGCCTCGTGCGGGTAGGGCTGGATGGTCAGCTGCTTGCCGTCAGGGACGGTGACCGACTCGTGGTAGGTGCCGCCCCGGAGGACGATGGTGGATCCCGAGGTCGCCTTCGCGATGGCGGTCGCCACGCTTCCGTACGGCGAGGCCAGCGGTGCCGGAGCCGGTGGACGTGCCGTTGGGAGCGGCGAAGACGGCGTTCGACGGGACCGCGTAGGCCGTTGAACCGACGGGGACGGAGCCGACATCGCCCTGCGCGGGAGCCGGGGT
Source organism: uncultured Actinomycetota bacterium (assembly GCA_963794435.1). Taxonomy (GTDB): domain Bacteria; phylum Actinomycetota; class Actinomycetes; order Propionibacteriales; family Nocardioidaceae; genus Marmoricola. The sequence continues at coordinate 147,028 of CAWCDX010000026.1, read as the reverse complement.
CGGGGTGGGCGTCGGGGTGGGCGTCGGCGTCGGGCGTCGGCGTCGGCGTCGGCGTCGGCGTCGGGCGTCGGCGTCGGGGTCGGCGTCGGCGTCGGCGTCGGCGTCGGCGTCGGCGTCGGCGTCGGCGTCGGCGTCGGCGTCGGGGTGGGCGTCGGGTCCGGGACCGGGACCGGGACCGTGCTCGTCACCGAGTCGGACGGGTCGGTCCCGTCAGTCGAGGCGGCGAACCCGAAGAACTTGGCGGTCAGGTCCGCGTTGGTGGTGGTTCCCGGGACGTACACGAACAGCCCCACGGTGCCCGCCGTCTGCAGCGGTGCGTAGGAGTCCCTGGCGCTGAGCTGCCAGTCGGGCTCGGTGGCGGTCGCCGGCCACACCTTGGCGGAGACCGTCGTGGGAGAGGTACCCGAGACGCGCACGCTGAGCTTGTAGTGCTGGCCGGGGACGACGGTGAGACCCGGAACCGCGTAGGAGGCAGCCAGGGCATCGACGTTGCGCAGCACCCACAGCCGCACGCTGCCGGCGCTGTCGATCACGACGCGGCCGACGTAGTGGTCGGCGCCGACGTTGCGGCCCACCGCGGCGACGTACACGCCCTCGCCGGAGCCGGCGTAGAGCTTGTCGACGGAGAACTCGGTGGTCACCTGGTTGTTGCTCGAGCGCAGTCCGGACAGCTCCGCGGACTGCGTCAGCGCGGCGGGCAGGGTGAACGCCGCGACGCCCGGAGCGACCGAGGCGCGCCCCGGCATGCCGCTGAGCTTCCACGCGCCACCGGCTGGGGCACTGCCCCAGCCGCCGTTGACTGTGCGGTTGAAGGCGTCGACCACCTTCACCGGTGCCGGGGTAGGCGCCGGGGTGGTGGGTGCCGGGGTGGTGGGTGCCGGGGTGGTCGGCGTCGGCGCGGGGGTGCCGGACACCGTGCCGGCGGAGGCAGGCTTCCTCACAGGGGCAGGAGCCGTCACGCGGGCCACGATCGGCCGGGACCACGGCCCCTTCTTCCGCTTGTGGAACGCCCGCACCTGCACCAGGTACGGCGTCGAGCGGCGCAGCCGCTGAGCGACGGAGGTCCGCTTCGTGACGAAGCCCTTGGCGGCGAGGAGGTGACGGACGTCGGTACCCATCCGCACCTGGTAGCGCGAGGCGCCCTTGACCGCGTGCCACCGCAGCTTCAGGCTGGCCGCGGCCCAGTTGGGTGCGAAGGTCTGCAGGCCAGAGACCCGCGGCACCCGGGTAGCCGCCTCGGAGGGGGCTACGGTCAGCCCGAGGACCAACAGGAGGGGGGTCAGGAAGATGAGGACTCGAGCGAGTCGTGACAGCATGGAAAGCGTCCCTTTCAGAGCCGACCCGAGATCCAGGTAGGCACCAACTTAGGGCGTAATGTCCGTTTTGTCTCGAAGTTGTTGAAATAGTCCTTAAGTACTAGTTGCCGGGATCCCGCCGCGGCCACGACGGCGGCGCGGCACGGGTGGGCGGGCGCGCGTCAGCGAGCCCAGGGCGTGACTCAGCGCCCCACGACCGGTGCTCCGAGCGCGGTCAGGTGACCGGTCGGGTCAGCTGTCGACCGGTGCGGGCGAGCGGTAGGCGTACTTCGACCGGGAGCGGCGCCGCGCCCGGCTGATGACGACGCCGGACACGGTGGTCCGGGAGGAGGCGAGCGTGTTCAGGGCGCGCTGCAGGGCATGCGGCTTGGTCTTCCCACGGCGAGCCACCACCAGGGCACCGCTCGCCATGTGGCCGAGCCAGACAGCGTCGGCCACGAAGAGCACGGGCGGGCTGTCGATCACGACGTAGTCGTAGGAGCTCTCCGACCTGGCGATCAGCGCTCGCATCGCGTCGCTGCTCAGCAGCTGACCGGGATTGGGCGCCCGCGGGCCGCTGGTGAGCACGTGCAGGTTCTCCGTCGCTCCGGGCTGGATGGCGACCTCGAGGCTGTCCTCGCCGATCAGGACCGTGGAGAGACCGTGGGTGTTGTCGAGCCCGGTCAGCTCATGGACGCTCGGCTTGCGAAGGTCGGCGTCGACGAGCAGCACCCGGTGGGAGCCCTCAGCCAGGACCAGCGCCGTGGCGACCGCCACCGAGCTCTTCGCCTCACCGGGCGAGGCAGAGGTCACCACGAGGGTGTGGATGCCGTGGTCGACGCCGATGAAGCTGAGGTTCGCGGTCATGGCGCGCAGGGACTCCGCCTCGAGCCCGAGGGGGTCCCTCAGCACGGCCGTGGGCAGGTTGGTCCGCCACCGGGCCTCGACGATCTCCCCCACCACGGGTACGTCGGTGATCCTGGCGACGTCGTCCGGGTTCGAGATCGCCCCGCCGAAGGTACGTCTCAGCAGCGCGAGCACGACCCCGATGATGAAGCCGATCAACAGCCCCAGGAGGGTGATCCTCATCTTGTTGGGTGCGACCGGCACGGTGGGCACGGTGGCCGGCTTCATGGTCGTCAGCCGGATGGCCGGCTTGCCGTCGATCTTCGGTGAGACGTCCGTGACCGCCACCGAGAGGCTCTGGGTGACGGCATCGGCCACCGTGGCGGCCTCCTGCGGGTCGGAGCCCTGGACCGCGAGGTTGATCAGGACCGTGTTGACCGGCGAGTCAGCGCTGACTCGCCGCGCGAGGGCCTGCGGGGTCGTGTGGAGCCCCAGCTCGTCGATGACGGGCTGGAGCACCTTCGGGGACTGGGCCAGCTGCACGTAGGAGTCGACGAGGTTCTGGACGTACGTCGACCCCTGCAGCAGCTCAGAACCGCTGCCACCGAGCTCGCTGGTGAGCAGCACGCTCGTCGAGGACTGGTACTTCACCGTCGAGTGCTCCGCGTAGGCGTAGGCGTTGACTCCGCCGAGGATCGTGCACACCAGGATGAGGAGCCAGTATCGGCGCATCGTCACCACATACTCGATCAACGTCATGCTGGGTCTCACCTTTCAACGGAGCCTTCGGTCGAAGCCCGGACAAAGGATCGCATGTCGAGTCCGCTCGATGACGGCAAGTGCGCATACCGGGGCGCGGTGTCGGTCCGGGCCCGCGTGGGCGACTTCGGCCCCAGCGGGCGCCCAGTAGGTTGGCCGGGTGGATGCCAACACCTCGCCGGCGAGGTCATCGGCGTCCGACCAGCTGATCTTGTTCGTGTGCCAGGCGAACGTCTGTCGCTCACCGATGATGGCCTTCCTCACCGGGCTCCGGCTCGAGGAGCAGGGCCTCGGCGGTTCCTTCGTCGTGGGCAGCGCCGGGACGAAGGCCACCGACGGTGATCGCCTGTGCGTCGTCGCGGCTGAGCACGTGGAGACCCATCCCACGGGCGGTGAGTTCGTGGATCGACACCGGGCCTGCAGGGTCACCCGCGACCTCCTCGACGAGGCAGGCCTCATCCTCGTCGCCTCCAGCCGCGAGCGCGCTGCGATCGCCGGCCCGTCTCAGGACGCGCGTCCGAAGACCTTCACGATGGTGGAGGCGGCCCAGCTGGCCCAGGCAGCCGCGGAGCGGGGCGCCTCGCCGCGCTCGGCCCGGGGACAATTGACGCTCCAGGCCCTCGGCGCGGCCATGCGCGACCAGCGAGACACCATGGCCCAGGGCAGCAGGGGCCCGCTGCGCGGTCTCCTGTCGCGGGGGCGAAGTCGGTCGCTCGACGTCGCCGACGTGCACCTGGGCGAGGCCCGGAGCCATGCTCCTGCGATCGAGAGCCTCGAGTGGGCCAGCTCGGTCTTCGCCGAGGCCGTGGGGCGTCTCGCAGGGCCGTAGCCCCCGGCCGAGGGCCGATCTCGCGTCCCGCGGACGCGGGACGAGCTGTCGCCTGAGGGCCAGTAGCATGTCGGCTGATCAGCGTCGGTCCACGACCTCGCAAGGCCTGCGGGGGCCTGAGTCTCGCTGTGTGCGACCGGCCGGCGCGCAGACCACGGACAGTAGGGACACCGCATGAACTGGGGTTATGCACGGCGCCACTTCGGTGAGTTCCTCCGGGGCGTCCTGCGCGGCCACCCCGGCGTGCGCATTGCCCGGGGCGTCAAGCTGAACGGGCCGGGCACCTACGACCTCCACGCCGGCAGCTTCATCGCCGAGGGGGCGCGCATCTGGGTGGGTCCGGGAGCCACGCTGACCCTCGACCGCAACTGCAAGATCGGCATCCGCAACATCATCAACGTGGCCTCCGGGCTGACGATCCGGGAAGGAACCAGGATGTCGTGGGACGTGCAGGTCCTCGACACCGACTTCCACTGGGTGCGCAGCGCACGGGGACGGATCCTCCCGCTCACGCTGCCGATCACGCTCGGGCCGAAGGCGCTGATCGGGACCGGCGCGATGATCCTCAAGGGAGTGCGTGTCGGGGAGGGCTCGGTCGTCGCTGCGCGCGCCGTCGTACGCGTCGACGTGGCTCCCGGCCACGTGGTGGTCGGGAACCCGGCGACGGAGGCGGGCACGGTCTCCGAGTGGGGCGCGCCGCCGCGACCCGACAAGTGAGCGCCCCGGGTCAGTGCGCGCGGCGGGCCTTTCGCCCGGCTGCATGCATGCTCTGGCCCTGGTGCAGCCGCCGGGCGAGGTCGAGGTAGCCCGCGGCCACCTCGTCCCAGTCGAAGCGTGTGGCGGCCTCCTTGCGCAGGGCCTCCCCCGCGCTGACCAGCAGGGCCGGATCCGACTCTGCGGCCTCCACGGCGCGAGCCACGTCGTCGCCGGAGACGAAGAACGTGCCGTTCGCGCCGACGACCTCGGTGTTGAAACCCACGTCGAAGGCGATCACGTACGTGCCGGCACCGATCGCGCGCAGCAGCGACGGGTTGGTCCCTCCCACCGAGTGGCCGTGCAGGTACGTCGCGGCGTGGTGGTAGAGCGCATCGAGGAGGCCCTGGTCCCACACGCCGCCGAGCAGCCGGATGCGGTCGTCACCGGCGGCGAGCTCGTCGATCCTCTGGGTGTACTCCGCGGCGTACGGCGCTGAACCGACCACGACCAGGGGCATCCGAGCCGCGCTGCGCCGGTAGCCCTCGACGATCTCCAGCACGTGGTTCTCGGGCTCGAAACGGGCCACCACGAGGTGGTAGCCGCCGGGTCGCAGGCCCAGCGCCTCCACCCCGTCGGTGGGAGCGTGCTCGATGATCGGGGCGCCGTAGCGGATCAGCTCGGTCGGCACGCCGAACTCGTCGCGGTAGTAGTCCGCGATGCCGGGCGCGTCCGCGATCAGTGCGTCGGCCCACCGCACGGACAGGCTCTCGGCACCGCGGTAGTAGCGCCGTCCCGTCGAGCCCCACTTGCCGCGCTTCCACTCCAGACCGTCCACGTGCACCGCGATCGGCACGCGGCGGGCCCGCAGGACGGGCAGGAAGGGGGCGTTGGCGGCGTTGAAGACGAAGGCGACGTCGGGGTGCACCCGCGTGACGGCGTGGACGACGGACAGGCCCGTGTGGCTCAGCGTCTCCAGCTGCTTGCGCCGCACCGCCGGGAGCCAGACCCGGTCCATGCCCTGCGACTTCTTCGGCTCCCGCTCGCCTCGTGAGTACACGACGACCCGCTGACCGGCCTCGACCAGGCGGCGTCCCACTTCCTCGACAGCCGTCTCGAACCCGCCGTAGCTGGCCGGAACGCCGCGGGTCCCGATCATCGCGATGGTGAGCGACTCGTCCGGTGCGTGCGGCCTCACCGCGACTGCCCGCTCGAGGCGTGCGACGGGCGCCGGTACCGGTAGATGTACACGGCGTTGGCGATCACCTCGAAGACCAGCACCCCCACCACCGAGCCGAGGACCGGCCCGACGGCGCCGTAGCTGCGGGCGAGCACGATCGAGACCCCCAGGTTGACCGGCAGCATGAGGGCGATCATCAACGCCTGGTAGCGCAGCCCGCGGGGGTCGGTGAGGTACATCCCCAGCGGGTACCGCATCCCCTGCACCACGACCATCGCCCCGAACGAGGCCAGCAGGCCGATGCCGAGGTGGATCTCGCCGCCCGAGGCGAGCTGGCTGAGGATGCCGGAGAGCGCGGCGATGACCAGGGAGCACAACAGCCCCACCCCGGCGAAGAGCCCCGCCATCCGGTACGGCGAGACCTCGCTGGGCCTGCCTTGCGCACGTGCCTTGGCGAAGATCGGCCACAGCGCGACGGACGCGGTCGCCACCAGCCCGATCAACGGGTTGAACATCTGCGCCGCCAGGCTGTACTGGGCCAGCTGGTCGTTGTCGGAGACATGGCTGAGGACGACGCGGTCGGACTGCATCGCCAGGCCGATCGCGACGCTCTGGACGAGCATCGGCCAGGCGGTGTCGAAGACCTTGACGCCACGCACCTCGCGGCGCAAGGAGTCGCGGACCGCCTTGCCGAGGGTGGGCCGGATGCGGCGGTTGGCCAGCCACGTACCGACCATGGTCAGGAAGAGCGTGGCGGCGTAGGCGACCACGGCCAGGTAGACGCCCTCGCCGACCTTGGCCCAGATCATCAGCAGCAGGACCAGCAGGACGATCGGCGTCTGGAACCCGTTGAGCAGCACCACCCAGGCGTACTTGCCGAGCCCGATCAGCACCCGCTGCCCGACCGAGACGGCGAGCGTGACACCGGCGAGCGCAGCACAGGCCCCCGCGGCGACGGCGCCGCCTTGCGGCGCCAGGGCGTCGCCGAGCAGGGTCTGCCACAGACCCAGGACGCTGATCACGACCGCCCCCAGGACCACGACGAGCGCCCAGACGCTGAGCAGCCGGATGCAGCTGACCAGGACGCGCTTGAGGTGGTCGTCGTCGCGTGGGTCCGGAGCCCCGGCGGTCGCGTTGACGATCGAGGCGCCCAGACCCAGGTCCTTGAACGGGATCAGCGCCCCGATGCCCACGACCAGGGCGTACTCGGCGTACGACGCCCGGCCGTACTGCTCGATGATCAGCCGGGTGACCACGATGCCGAGCGCGGCGCTGATCGGCAGGGCCACCATCCGGGCGAGGGCGTTGCCACCCACCGAGCGCAGCACGTTCGAGGAAGGCGGTCGGCCAGCCCCCTCGGCAGCCCCGGCGTCCTCGGAGGCGTCGGCACGCACGGCAACTTCGCCGAGCGGCTCCTGCGACATGCTTCCCCCTCTAGACAGGCACCCGACAACAGCACGCCTCAAATCGGGGAAACCCCGCAAAAAGGGCGACTTGGCCGGCCCCGAGTTGTCATAGTAATGAGTGAGGTCCGATCATGGGCCCTCCCTCAGATGGTCCCTCACACAGAACCGGTGCGCAGCATGATTGACCAGCCGATGCCCGTCTACGGCGTCGGGTACGCCAGCGGCGTCTTCGACATGTTCCACGTGGGGCACCTCAACATCCTGCGCAACGCCCGGTCACGTTGCCGGACCCTGGTCGTCGGCGTGGCCTCGGACGAGTACGTGCTCGACCTCAAGGGTCGAGCCCCCGTCATCCCCCTGGTCGAGCGGCTGGAGATCATCGAGTCCGTCGGGATGGTGGACGAGGTGATCATCGATCATGCCGAGGACAAGCGGCTCGCCCACGCGGAGCGGCCGTTCGACGTCATCTTCAAGGGCGACGACTGGAAGAACACCGGCAAGGGCGAGCGCCTGGAGGCCGACATGGCCGAGCTCGGCGTGGCGGTCGTCTACTTCCCCTACACGATCCACACCTCGAGCACGCTGCTGCGCAGCTATCTCACCCGTCCCGAAGCAGTGTGACCGCGCGGCTGCCTGACCTCGCGGTCGTCGTCGTCAACTACGGCTCCTCGGACCTGCTGGCGCACAACCTCACCTCGGTGGGCGGCGAGCTCCCGGGGGCGACGGTCGTGGTGGTCGACAACTTCACCACCCCTGAGGAGCAGGCGCGAGTCCGCGACCTCGCCGCGCGGCACGGCTGGCAGACGCTGCTGCTCGAGGAGAACGTCGGCTTCGGGTCAGGGATGAACCGGGCCGTCGAGACGCTCGGCCCCGCCTGCACCCACCTGCTCCTCCTCAACCCCGACGCCACGCTCGACCGCCCCTCGGTCGAGGCGATGCTCGCCCACGTGGACGAGCACCCGCGCGCCCTGGTCGCGCCGACGGTACGACGACCTGACGGGTCGACCTGGTCCACGGGAGTCGACCTCGACCTCGAGACCGGTGAGATGCGCGGCTGGCACCGGCGGGAAGGACCACCGGACCTGGCGCGGGTGCAGCCCTGGCTCAGCGGGGCGTGCCTGCTGCTCCGACGCGAGCTGTGGGAGCGCATCGGCGGCTTCGACGACGACTACTTCCTCTACTGGGAGGACGTCGACCTCTCCCGCCGCGTCCTGGAGTCAGGCGGGTCCGTCGCGGTGGTGCCCGGCGCCACGGCCGTGCACGACGAGGGCGCCACCCACCGCGAGGAGGGGGCAGACCGGGCCAAGTCGCCGACCTACTACTACTACAACACCCGCAACCGGCTGCTGTTCGCCGCCAAGCACCTCTCCCCCGACCGGCAGCGACGCTGGCGTCGGTCGGCAGCGCGCGCGGGGTACCAGATCCTGCTGCGCGGCGGACGACGCCAGTTCGCCCGGCCGGGCCGGTCGATCGTGCCCGCCCTGCGCGGCACCGTCGACGGTCTCCGTGCCGTCAGCGGCCCGCGCCGCTGATCAGTCGTCCGGTTCGGCCGGCCCCTCGGCCCCGGCCGCCTCGTCGCGCTCGGCCCACTCCAGCAGCGGGGCGATGTCGAAGACCGCGTCGTCGATGCCCGCGTGCAGGTCGCCCAGCTCGGCGAACCGGGCGGGCACGGTGGCGATGGTGAAGTCGTCGGGCTCGACCGCGTCGACCTCGTCCCACCGGATCGGCGTCGAGACGGTGCCGATGTCGTTCCCGCGCACGGAGTAGGCCGCGGCGATCGTGTGGTCACGGGCGTTCTGGTTGTAGTCGACGAACAGGTCGTGGGGATCGCGGTCCTTGCGCCACCAGGTCGTGGTGACCTCGTCGGAGCGCCGCTCCACCTCGCGGGCGAACGCCAGCGCCGCCCGGCGTACGTCCTTGAAGCCGTGGTCGGGCCGGATCCGGACGTAGATGTGCATCCCCTTGCCGCCGCTGGTCTTCGGGAACCCGGTGGCGCCGAGCTCGTCGAGCACCTCGTGGGCCACGTGGGCGACGCGCTGGACGGTCTCCCAGGAGCAGAGCGGGCCCGGATCGAGGTCGATGCGCCACTCGTCGGGCTTCTCGGTGTCGGCGCGACGGCTGTTCCAGGGGTGGAACTCCACGGTGCTCATCTGCACCGCCCAGATCACCTGGGCCAGCTCGGTGACGCAGAGCTCGTCGGCGGTGCGGCTCCAGCGCGGGAAGAAGACCTGCACGGTCTCCATCCACGGCGGCGCTCCCTTGGGCAGCCGCTTCTGGTGCACCTTCTCCCCACTGACCCCGGTCGGGAAGCGGTGCAGCATGCAGGGTCGTTCACGCAGGGCGTTGACGATGCCGTCCCCGACGGAGAGGTAGTACTCCACCAGGTCCCGCTTGGTCTCCCCTCGCGCCGGGAAGTAGACCCGGTCGGGGTTGGAGACCCGCACGACCTTGTCGTCGACCTCGACCTCCACTGCCTCGCTCACACCGACAATCTAGGCTGCACCCGTGAAGGTCGACCTCACCGTGCTGGCCATCCCGGCCTACCTGGGCTCCATGGCCGCCGAGTACGCCTGGCAGCGCCGCCACCCCGTCCCCGCCGGCACCCGCGCCGGCGACTACCAGACGGCCGACACGCTCGCCAGCCTGTCGATGGGCCTGGGCAGCCTGGTGGCGCCGTACGTCGCCAAGAAGCTGCTCGACCCGGTCACCCCGGGCGTGGGGCGCTACGCCAAGGTGCTCATCGGCGTCGGCGCGGCCGCCGGCCTGGCCACCACCGTGGCCGACGTGCTGGCCAAGCGGCGCCGCGAGGGCGGCCTGCCCGAGGCAGGCACGGTGCCCCGGCACGTCCGGGAGGTCCAGGACGAGCTCGCCGAGCTGCGCTTCGCCCGACCCCAGAACGCCGATACTTCAGGGCATTCGGGCCCCTCGGGGAAGCCCCAGAGGGCCCGTGCGCCCTGGAGTATCCGGAAGGCGCGTGGGGCCCTGGCGGTCAGCACGGTGACGTCGACGGCGCTGACGGTCGCGACGACCTGGGCGGCGCAGACGAGCGGGAAGCGGATGTTCGCGCGCAGCCGCCTCGACCTCGGCACCGGGAAGGTGGCGGTCGGCGCCGCGATCCTGGGCTGGGACTTCCTCTACTACTGGAACCACCGGCTCTCCCACGAGAGCCGCTGGCTCTGGGCCGTGCACGTCGCGCACCACTCGAGCGAGCGCTACAACCTCTCCACGGCGCTGCGCCAGCCGGTCGCCGAGGGCGTGACGCTCACCGTGCCCTACGGGATCCTGGGGCTGCTGGGCGTCCGGCCGGCGCTGATCGAGCACGCCCGCGGGGTGAACCTGATCTACCAGTTCTGGATCCACACCGAGACCATCCGCCGCCTCGGCCGGCTGGAGAAGGTGCTCAACACGCCCTCGCACCACCGGGTGCACCACGGCTCCAACCGGCAGTACCTCGACCGCAACCACGGCAGCATCCTGATCCTCTGGGACCGGCTGTTCGGGACCTTCGAGGAGGAGGACGAGCGGGTCGTCTACGGCCTGACCCGCAACATCAAGACCTACAACCCGCTGCGCATCGCCTCGCACGAGTGGCGCGACATCGCCGTGGACATCGCCGACGCGGAGACCTGGTCCGACCGGTGGTCCTACCTGCTGCGAGGGCCCGGCTGGGCCTACGCCCGCCGCCCTTCCCCGCTGCGGGTGGCCTAGGAGCTGACGCCCTCGGCGGCCAGCGCGGCTCGCAGGGCGTCGACTCCGTCGCGGTCGTGCCACAGGATCGCGCGCACGCCCAGGGCACGGGCGGCCTCCACGTTCTCCATCGTGTCGTCGACGAAGGCGAGCTCCGCCAGCTCCAGCCCGAGCACGCCCGCGACGTGCCGGAAGAACCGCTCGTCGGGCTTCGCGACACCCACCTCGCAGGAGTAGAAGCACCGGTCCAGCAGGTCGTCGTACCCCATCCGGGAGCGCATGTACGACGTCCGGAGGTCGTCCTGGTTGGTGGCCAGGTGGCACGCCACTCCGGCCGCCCGCAACGACGTGACCACCTCGCGGGCGCCCTCGAGCGGGTCGATGGTGCCCCACACGTCGCTGATCTTGTCGAGGTGCTCGGAGAGCCCACGCTCCTCGAGGAACGTGGGCAGCAACGTGGTCATCCCCTGCTCGCCGCTGATCGCGGACTCCATCTGGGGCAGCAGGAGGTCGAGCAGGGCCAGCGCCTGCTCGGTCCCGACCGCCTCCCCCAACAGCTCGAACCAGCTGGCCGGAACCTGCTGGAGCACGCCGTCGGCGTCCCAGAGGACGGCCCTGACCCGGGTCGCCACCTCAGTCGGTCCCGTGCTCGCGCACGAACGCGAGGATCGGCTCCGCGAGCTCGGGACGGCAGACGACGAGGTCGGGCAGCAGCACGTCGTCCTGGTTGTAGACGAGGTCGGACCCGTCGACTCGGCTGGTGAAGAGCCCCGCGGAGCGGGCGACAACGACGGGGGCGGCGGAGTCCCATTCGTACTGGCCACCCGCGTGCACGTAGGCATCGCTCACGTCGCGCACGACCGACATCACCTTGGCACCCGCCGAACCCATCGGGACCAGCTCGGCACCGATCTCCTTCGCCAGGGCCTCCACGAAGCGGGGCGGGCGGGTCCGCGAGACCGCGATCCGCGGGCGCTCCGCGCTCGAGGGAGGTACGACGGGGGGCTCGCCGGTGTCGAACGTGATGCCGAGCGCAGGAAGTGCGACCGCTCCAGCGACGAGATCACCCCGCTCCCACAGGGCGACGTGCACGGCCCAGTCGTCGCGCGGGGGCTCGGAGAACTCGCGGGTGCCGTCCAACGGGTCGACGATCCAGACGCGGTCCGTGGAGTGCCGGTCGTGGGTCGAGGAGGTGCCGCGGTGCTCCTCCTCCGAGAGGACGGCATCGTCGGGACGGTGCTGCGCGAGCACCTTCATCAAGAGCTCGTGGGCCGCCAGGTCACCGGCGTCCTTGAGCTGCCTGCCCTCGAGACCCTGGCCGCGCACGTCGAGCAGCAGGGCGCCGGCCTGGTCGGCGGCCCAGGCCGCGAGCTCGTGGTCGTCCATCCGGCGACCCTATCGACCGCTCAGCCGTTGAAGTTCTGCTGCGTGGTCGCCAGGCCGTGCTCGACGAGCGACTCGACGGCGTCCGCGGCCCGGTCCACCTGGAACGGCAGCTCCTTGCGCTCGGCGGCGCTGTAGCTGGACAGCAAGAAGTCGGCGGGGTCCTGCCGTCCCGGCGGCCGGCCGACCCCCACCCGGACCCGGTGGAAGTCGCCCGTGCCCAGGGAGGATCGCATCGAGCGCAGCCCGTTGTGACCGTTGTCGCCGCCGCCGAGCTTCGAGCGCAGCGTGCCGAAGGGGATGTCGAGCTCGTCGTGGATCGCCACGATCCGCTCCGGGAGCACCTTGTAGAAGGTGGCCAACGCCTTGATCGGGCCGCCGCTCTCGTTCATGTAGCAGCGCGCGCGACCCAGCACCACCCGAGGCGCCTCGGTTCCGGGTGCCCCGAACCGGCCCTCCACCACGTCGGCGCGCCCGGTCTTGTGCTTGCGCCAGGTCCCGCCCATGCGCCGGGCCAGCTCGTCGGCGACGAGGTAGCCGACGTTGTGACGCGTGCCGGCGTACGTCGGACCGGGGTTGCCCAGCCCGACGACCAGCCAGGTGTCAGCGTCCGGCACGGAGCCGGTCGATCAGCTCTCGTCGGCGGAGGAGTCGCCCTCGGACGCCTCGCCCTCGCCCGACTCGTCGCCCGCGGCAGCCTCCGCCTCGGCGGCCTGCTCCTCGTCGGAGACCTCGTGCTCGATGCCGGCCTCGGCCTCGGCCTCCTCCAGCTCGGCCTCGATCTCCTCCGCGGTGGGCGCGTGGACGACGTTGACCACGAGGGCGTCGTCGTCGGTGAGGACCGTGGAACCGGCAGGCAGCGAGAGGTCCTTGGCGAAGACCTGGAAGCCGGCCTCGGCACCTTCGACGTTGACGGTCACCCACTCGGGGATGTTCGTGGCCTCGGCCTCGACGGTGACGGTGTTCAGCTCGGTCACCACCATGGCCTCGGAGTTGACCTCGCCCTCGACGTGGACGCCGACCTCGACGGTGACCTTCTCGCCCTTGCGCACCTCGACGAAGTCGATGTGCTCGAGGAAACCCTTGATCGGGTCGGCCTGGATCTGCTTGGTCAGGGCCAGGAGCGTCGTGCCCTCGACGTCGATGTGCAGCAGCGCGTTGGTGCCGCCGTGCTTGAGCGCCATCATCGTGTCGTGCCCGGGCAGGGTGATGTGCGTCGGGTCGTTGCCGTGGCCGTAGATCACAGCCGGCACCTTGTCGGCACGACGAATCCGCCGTGCCGCACCCTTGCCGAACTCGGTGCGTGTCTCGGCGGTGATCTTCAGGTCCTCGGCCATGGTGGGCGTGCTCCTCGCGTTGCTTTCGTCGTGTGTCATCTAGGTCGTGGAGGCCCCGGGACGACGAACGCACCGCGCTCGAGACGAGACACGGTGCGCACGGAAGCGGACCGGCCACGTCGATCACGGACTTGCGTCCCTCGCCGAGGCAACTCAGGAATCCTACAGATCGCCCGCAGGGTAAGCGAATCCGTCACTCCGTCCCGGCGATCGCCCTACCTGGAGGCGCCCCCGGGACCAAGCCGGTCTAGTCCCTTGGCTCCTCCCCCAGAAGGGCCATTGACCATGTATGTGCAGGTCACAGACGATCACTGCGGACATGCCATGGGGGTTGTAGTTGTGCACTGGATCAATACGTACCTGGCCACTGTGCTCGTGGAGTCGCGGACGGTGGACGGGGTCGAGAAATCTTTGAGGTCCGTACTGCCGGACTCTGACGCAAGGGTGGAGCTCTCGCACCGCGGTTGGGTGGAGATCGAGTTCTCCCTCGAAGCGCGAAACGTGGCTCACGCCTGCACGACCGCCGCGGCGATGGCGCGGGCGGCGACCGGCGCGGAGCCGATCGCCTGCCACGTCATCACGCGGTCAGAGCACGCGGCGCTGATGGCCGCAGCCGGTCAGGCCGACCCCGCCCGGCACACCCGGGACGAGCAGCTGCTCGAGCCGCTGGTGCCGAGCCCGCGACTCGGAGCCTGATCCGGGTCTCGGCGGCGCGCCTGCTCAGGCGTGCCCGTCGAACATCGAGGTGACGGACCCGTCCTCGAAGACCTCCTTGATCGCCCGCGAGATCAGCGGGGCGATCGAGAGGACGGTGAGCTTGTCGAAACGACGGTCCTCGGCGATGGGCAGCGTGTCGGTGACCACCACCTCGGTGGCCGGGCTGTTCTTGAGCCGGTCGACCGCCGGGTCGGACATGATCGCGTGCGTCGCAGCGATCACCACCCCGGCCGCACCGTCGGCCATCAGCGCCTCGGCCGCCTTCACGATCGTGCCGCCGGTGTCGATCATGTCGTCGACCAGCACGCAGATGCGGCCGTCGACCCGGCCCACGACGCGGTTGGCCACCGTCTCGTTGGGGCGGTCCTCGCTGCGGGTCTTGTGGATGAACGCCAGCGGTGCACCGCCGAGGCGGGCCGACCAGCGCTCGGCGACCTTGATCCGGCCGGCATCCGGCGAGACCACGGCGAGCGGCTGGTCGCCGTAGCGCTCCCTGACGTGGTCGGCCAGGATCGGCAGCGCCATCAGGTGGTCGACCGGGCCGTCGAAGAAGCCCTGGATCTGGTCGGCGTGCAGGTCGACCGCGATCAGCCGGTCGGCGCCGGCGGTCTTGAACAGGTCGGCCATCAGGCGGGCGGAGATCGGCTCGCGACCACGGTGCTTCTTGTCCTGGCGCGCATAGCCGTAGAACGGCAGCACCACGGTGATCCGCTTGGCCGAGGCGCGCTTGAGCGCGTCGACCATGATCAGGTGCTCCATGATCCACTCGTTGATCGGCGCCGTGTGGCTCTGGATCACGAAGGCGTCGCTCCCGCGCACCGATTCCTCGTAGCGCACGTAGATCTCGGAGTTGGCGAACTCGTAGGCCGAGGTCGGCACCAGCCCGGTGCCGAGCTGCAGGGCCACCTCGGCGGCGAGCTCGGGATGAGCCCGGCCGCTGAAGACCATCAGGTTCTTCTCGGTGGTGCGCTTCATTCCGCTCACGAGGCGATTCTCACCCACCCTCCACCGGGATGCACATCGAGGTCATTCGTCGGACGTGTCGTCGTGGTTCTCGGCCGCGAGTGCCGCCTGCGCGGCGTCGCCCTGCGACGTACCGGCCCGCCGCCTCAGCGCCCATCCCTCGATGGTGCGCTGCGGGCCCGCGCTCACGGCGAGCGCCCCCGGCGGCACGTCCTGACGAATCACGCTGCCGGCGCCGGTGCTCGCACCGTCACCGACGTTCACCGGTGCCACGAAGGTGGTGTTGCTCGCCGTCCGCGCGTGTCGGCCGATGACCGTCTGGTGCTTGTCGACGCCGTCGTAGTTGGCGAAGACCGAGCCGGCGCCGATGTTCGAGCCCTCGCCGATCTCGACGTCGCCGGCGTACGTCAGGTGCGGGACCTTGGCGCCCTCACCGATGCGGGCGTTCTTGGTCTCGACGAAGGCGCCGATCTTCCCCTCGGCGCCGAGCTCGGTGCCCGGTCGCAGGTAGGAGAAGGGCCCTACGGTGGCGCGCGGCCCGATGACCGCCAGCTCCGCATGGGTGCGTACGACGCGGGCCCCGGCGCCGACCTCGACGTCCTTGAGCGTGCAGTCGGGCCCGATGACGGCGTCCTCCTCGACCACGGTGGCTCCCAACAGCTGGACCCCGGGCAGGACGGTCACGTCGGGAGCGAGCCTGACGTCGACGTCGACCCAGGTGGTCGTCGGATCGATGATCGTGACGCCGTCGCGCATCCACCGGTCCAGGATGCGACGGTTCTTCTCCTTCGCCAGCGACGCCAGCTGGGCGCGGTCGTTGGCGCCCTCGGTCTGCAGGACGTCCTCGATCGGGAAGGCACCGACGGGCAGGCCGTCCTCGCGGGCCAGGGCCACCGTGTCGGTGAGGTAGTACTCGCCCTTGGCGTTGTCGTTGTTCAGCCTGGGCAGCGCACTGTCGAGGAAGTCGGCGTCGAAGGCCAGGATCCCGCTGTTGATCTCGCTGATCGCCGCCTCGTCCTCGGTGGCGTCCTTCTCCTCCACGATGCCGACGACGTCGCCGGACTCGTCACGGAGCACGCGGCCGTAGCCGAAGGGGTCGGCCACCACACCGGAGAGGATGCTGACGCCACGCCCGGCGGCGACGTGGTCCGTGGCGAGCTGCCGCAGGCTCTCGGCCTCCAGCAGGGGCGTGTCGCCGTACGCCACCAGGATCGTGCCGTCGCGGTCGGCCCGGTCGAGGGCCTCCCACGCGATGCGTACGGCGTGGCCGGTGCCGTCCTGGGTCTCCTGCACGGCGAGGACGGCGTCGGGCAGCAGCTCCAGGATGTGGGGGCCGACCTGGTCGCGCTGGTTGCCGACGACGGCCACGACGCGGTGCGGCTCGACGCCGGCCACGGCAGCGAGCACGTGCCCGATCATGCTGCGGCCCGCGATGGGGTGCAGGACCTTCATCGTCTTCGACTTCATCCGGGTGCCACCGCCGGCAGCGAGGACGATCACGGTGATGCGACTGCTCGTCATCCCACTCCCGTTGGGGTCCTTGGTGGTCCCTCGGAGCATAGCGACGGCGGCGCCCCCGCCCCGACTCCGCGGTCGATCTGCGCGCCCGCAGGCCGCTCGTCGCCCTGTCCCGGTTGGCCTGCCGGAGGGTCGCCGATGCGGCACAATGGGCGACCCCGCGACCTCGTACCAGCCTTGGTGGATCGGGGCGCGGTCGTCACGGAGGGTGCCCGGTGGACACAGGCATGAGCGATCTCGCGGACTGGTTGCTCGATGCCGGTCACGGTGCGGCCCCCGCTCTCGTCGACGCCCAGGGGACGCTGTCGCGGGAAGAGCTGCGCCGCGCGGTCGAGGCCGAAGCGCGCGGGAACCTGGCGGACGACACGGGTCCCGTGCAGCTCGACGACGGCAGTGGCCGCGAGTGGGTCGTCCGGTACCTCGCCGCGCTGCGTGCGGGACGACAGGTGCGGCTCGACGACGCCGGGGGCGACTACCCGGACGCGGCGGTGGTGATGCAGACCTCGGGGTCCACCGGTGTTCCGGTCGCCATCCCGCTCACCAGCGCCAACCTGCTCGCAAACGGGTCGGCCATCATCGACCGGCTGGGGCTGACGGCGGAGGACCGGGTGCTCGCGAGCCTGCCGTTCGGGTACTCCTTCGGGCTGAGCCTGCTGCACACCGCGCTCGCCTCGGGCGGGAGCCTCGCCCTCACGGATCGTCGCGGCCACGCCGCCGGACTCGTCGAGGATGCGGGTGTCCACGGCGCCACGGTGATCGGGCTGGTGCCGACCCTCGTGCGCCGAGTGGTGCTCAAGGGCAGCTGGCAGGCAGCACAGGACCTGCGCATGGTCCAGGTCGCCGGGGGCGCGCTGGACGTCGCCACCACCCAGACGTTGCTCGGCCAGCTTCCCGAGTCGGTGGCGGTCGAGATCATGTACGGGCTCACCGAGGCCACGGCCCGGGTCAGCGCGTTCGACGTTCGCGCCCACCCCGACAAGCTGGGCTCGGTCGGCCGCCCGCTTGCGAACGTGGACGTGGCGATCGAGTCCGCCGAGGGGGTCCGGGTCGAGCCCGGTGAGCAGGGGCGGATCGCCGTGGGCGGCGCCGGTGTCTGCCGGCCGTTGGCGCGGCCCGACGGCTTCTTCGTCACCGCGGACATGGGACGGATCGACGCAGACGGTTACCTGTGGATCGACGGTCGCGACGGCGACTTCGTCAAGGTGGGTGACAAGCGCACGTCGATCATCCCGGTCGAGCGCGCTGCGCTCGAGGTCGCCGGGGTCGAGGCGGCGGTGGCGGTCGCCGTTCCCGACCAGCTGGTCGGCGAGCGCGTCGGTCTCCTGGTCGGAGCGGACGGCGCACTGCAGCCGGACCTGCTCCTGGACGAGCTCGCCCGCGTCCTGCCGAGGCCGTTGCTGCCGGCCGTGGTCCGTGTGGTTGCTACGGTGCCGCTCACCAGCGCGGGCAAGATCAACCGCGCGCGTGCCCGTGAGATCTTGCTGTCCCCCCCAGAAGGAGACCCGGCATGAGCGCCGACGACTCGGTCACAGAAGAACTGATGACGCTGCTGCGCGAGAACAGGCTCGTGGCGAGCGACGTCGAGGTTCCGGCGACGGCGCCGATCGTCCAGTGGCTCGACAGCCTCGGCAGGCTCGAGCTCGTCGACATCGTCGACGAGCGCTGGGGAGTGGATCTGGAGGAAGAGCTGATGGGGCCAGACGCCCGCGAGCTGGACCTCGCGGCCCTCGTCGCGCGGATCCAGGCGACCGCCTAGGACCCACCACGGGTGCAGCCAGCGGCTCCGAGCACGGCCCGTCGCTTGAGATAGTGGCGACATGGCTGCGCCGATCGATCCGGACTTCCTGGCCTTCCTGCGCGACCGGCTGGCCGAGGACATGGCCGCAGCGGATCGCCGCGCGGCGAACGCGTGGGACCCGACGGCCCATCCGGACTCCCCCGGCGCGAACCTCGACCCCGAGCAGGCCGAGCGCGGGCTGCTCCTCCTGCGCGACCTGCTCGCCGGCCTCGAGGTCGGCCGCACCCCCGACCAGATGTCGCGCGACCTGCTCGTGGCGGCGTACTCGCGACACCCGGAGTTCCGCCCCGAGTGGAACCGCTGGCGCCGCGGCTGACCGACGCGGCACGTGTGGCGCGCGCGGGAAAGGGGTATCTCTCCACCTGGTGGCATTCCAGGGGGGACGATGATCGAGAACGAGCGCCAGCCTGCCGTGGGGCCGCATGGCAGATATGTGCTCGGCGCCTCGCTCGGGCGCGGGGGCATGGCTGAGGTCTACCAGGCGCACGACGTGGTCCTGGGTCGCGACGTCGCCGTGAAGCTGCTGCGCGACCGGACCCCGGACCAGACCGAACGCAGTCGCTTCGTGGCCGAGGCGAAGACACTCGCGCGGCTGAACCATCCGAACCTGGTGACCATCCTCGACGCCGGCGCCAGCGAGGAGCACCCCTACCTGGTCCTCGAGCTGGTCATCGGTTCGAACCTCTCCGCGGCGCTCTCCGGCGCCGGGGGCACCCTGCCACCGGAGCGCGTGGCCAGCATCGGGGCCCAGATCGCAGCGGCGCTCGCCCACTGTCACGCCGCAGGCGTCGTGCACCGCGACGTCAAGCCGGCCAACATCCTGCTGGGTGCGGGAGACCGAGCCCTGCTCACGGACTTCGGCATCTCCCGCCTGCTCGACGCGACCACGCACCACACCCAGACCGGTTCGACCATCGGCACGGCCAGCTACCTCGCACCCGAGCAGGTCTACGGGGGCGAGGTGACGCCTGCCGTCGACCTGTACGCCCTCGGCCTGGTGCTGCTGGAGGCCTGCACCGGCCGGCGGGAGTACACCGGCACGCCTGTCGAGGCGGCCGTCGCACGGCTCCACCGGAGCCCGCGTATCCCGGTCGGGCTTCCGGTCGCACTGTCCGAGGTCCTCGCCGGCCTCACCCAGACCGAGCCCGACATGCGTCCGACAGCGGCCGACGCCGCCCGTGCCCTCGACGCGGCGTCCCACGGCGCAGCCGGTCCCAGCACGACGGACTCGCTGGCCGTCACGACGGCGGCCCACGTGCTGCCTGCCGCCGCCACGTCCGAGACTCGGCGCCCGCGCCGCGTGCGGATGCTCGCACTCGTGGGCGGCGCCGCAGCCGCCGCCGTCGCGCTCGGCCTGACGCTCGCCCTGCAGGACCCCACACCCGCGAAGGCACCGACGGCGTCGTCGTCGCATCCCTCGACGACGCCGCGTGCGGCCTCCACCGTCAGGACGACACCCGCCGCGGCGGTCGTCGCCCCCACGCGCAGCGCGCACGCCACGGTCACGCCCCACCGGCGCCACCACGAGCCGGCCAGGGTCAAGCCCCATCCGCACGCCCACGCCAAGGCCAAGAAGCCCAAGGCCCAGAAGCCCAAGCCCCCGGCGAAGCACGGCAAGCCGCACCCCGGCCACCAGGGCAAGTAGCCAGCCCTGCCCTCGCTCGCTCCCCGGGTAGGAGTCGAACCTACGTCGCTAGTCCTGATTCAAAGTCAGGCGGGCCCTGCCGGCAGACCAACCGGGGAAAGACACCCCGAAGGCTACAGACGGCGGGACAGCACCACCCGCCGTACTGTGTGACCGAACCTGTGTGATGCGCGCGAAGTAACGCGCGCTCCTGCGAGTTTCACCGGCCAACCAGTGAAACTGGTGCACCTACGACCGTGACCCGTCGGCGGCGAACTTGTGCTGGTCGAAGTCGATGCTGCGGTTCACGTTGGCGATCGAGGTGACCACGCTGGTGCCGAGTCGGCCCGCGCGGTCGAAGACGGTGGCCGTGCCGACCGCGATGCCGTCGGCGGAGACCCGGTCCGAGGCGGCCAGGCCGATCTCGACGCCCTCCGGGGCGCGGGCCAGGGTCACGGTGATGTCGGTGTTGATGTGCTCGACGCCGTTGCTTCCCCAGTTCGTCACCATGCTGGTCGCGTCGGCCACGCTCGCCGCGGCCACGAAGCCGGAGGGCCGCTCGTCCGGTACGACGGGCACGGCCACCTGCCAGGTGGTCTTGTGGCCGGAGTTCTGGTGCTCCCCGAACGAGTCCGACCACCCGGTGCCGTCACTGGCGAAGAGCGGCACGTGCGGGTCGTCCGTCGGCGGGGCGACATCGGAGGGCGGTGGCTGCGGAGCGTCGGTCGGTTCCCACACGGTGCCTGGTGCCTGCTCGCCGACCTTGAGGAACAGCCCGCTGGCTCGGGCGACCGGCACGCCGTCCTGCTCGACGGTCGCGTCGACGAGGCAGATCCGCTTGCCCTCGCGGACCACCCGGGTGGTGGTGCGGCACGGCTGCATCCGCGCGGCCTTGAACAGGTCGACGGTGTAGCGGGCGGCCCGCAGGTCCTCGCGCCCCAGGTCGAAGACGGTCCGCTCCAGCGCCCGGGCGAGCATGCCGCTGAGTGCGACCCCGTGCATCTGGTCGGTGCCCCACAGGCTGCGCGCGACGTCCTCGGGGATGAGCACCTCGGGGTCGTGGGGGTCGCGGGCGAAGAAGGCGAAGCTCATGCGGGGATTCTCGCGGTGGCGAAGACCCGACGGAACGGCAGGGTGACCCGGCCCTCGCGCGGTGGGTACACCTCGCGCAGTCGCCGCCTCAGCTCGGCCTCGAACTCGGCTCGCAGCTCCCCGGGCAACGCCTGCACCGTCGGGCGGAGGCTGGTGCCGCTGATCCAGTCGAAGACGGGGTCCTCCCCGGTGAGCACGTGCAGGTACGTCGTCTCCCACGCGTCCACCTCGCAGTCCAGAGCGGTGAGCGCCTCGAGGTAGGTGAGGGCGTCGTGCGCGTCGGGGGTGGCCACACCGGCGGTGTGCGCGGCGTACGGCTCCTCGGCGGCCAGCTCCTGACGCAGGGTGTGGCTGGGCTCGGCGAAGTTGCCCGGGACCGCGAACGCGAACCAGCCGCCCGGGGCGACCGCGTCGACGAGCCGCGAGAGCAGGTCGAGGTGGCCGGGGATCCACTGGAAGGTGGCGTTGGAGACCAGCACGTCGACCGGCTCGACGGGCGCCCAGTCGCGGACGTCACCGACGACGAACTCCATGCCCGCCTGCTCGCGTGCCTTCTCGACCATGTCCTGGCTGGAGTCGAGACCCAGCACGCGCGCATCCGGCCAGCGCTGCGTGAGCAGGACCGTCAGGTTGCCCGCACCGCAGCCGAGGTCGACCACGGTCCGGGGTGCTGCGGCCGGGATGCGTGCCAGCAGCTCGACGAAGGGCCGGCCGCGTTGGTCGGCGTAGGCGAGGTAGCGCTCGGGGTCCCAGCGGTGCGTCGTCATGGCCATGAGTTTATCTCGATATCAAGAATCTTGCCGGTCTACACTTCCTCCATGCGCGACGAGCCAGCCCGGGACGAGGTCGACGAGCTCGTCGAGGCGTGGCACCGCGAGCGCTCCGACCTCGACCTCGCCCCCGTGGAGGTGTTCAGCCGGATCTCGCGGCTGGCACGTCTGCTCGACCTCGCCCGGCGCAGGGCCTTCAGCGAGCAGGCGATCGAGCCGTGGGAGTTCGACGTCCTCGCGGCGCTGCGCCGCGCCGGGCCGCCGTACCAGCTCACGCCGGGTGCGTTGCTGCGGCAGACGATGGTCACCAGCGGCACCATGACCAACCGCGTCGACCGCCTCGTCGAGCGCGCGTTCGTGGATCGCTCGCCCGACCCGCACGACCGCCGCGGCGTACTCGTCCGGCTCACCCCCGCCGGCAAGCAGACCGTCGACGGCGCCTTCGAGACCCTGATCGCCAGCGAGCGCGAGCTGCTCGCCGAGCTCTCCGAAGCAGACCGGCGCCAGCTCGTGGCACTGCTCAAGCGACTGATGGCGCCGCTCGGCTGAGCCCCTACTCGAGCAGGGCCGCCGCGTCCAGCCACTCGTGCTCCAGGGTCTCCTTCTCCTCCCGCACGGCGTCGAGCTCGGCACTGAGCTCGGTGAGGCGGACGTGGTCCGACGCGGCGTCCGCCATCTGCTGGTGCAGCTTCGCTTCGCGCTTGTCGACCTGGACCAGCTGCTTCTCGATGCGGGACAGGGCCTTCTTGGCCTGCCGCTCGTCCGCCACGGCCGACGGCCCTCCCCCGCCGCGCGGCTCCGGCGCCCCGGCGGTCACGGCGGACCGTCTCTGCTCGAGGTACTGGTCGACCCCGCGCGGCAGCATGGCGATCTTGCCGTCACCCATCAGCGCCCAGATCGAGTCGGTCACCCGCTCCAGGAAGTACCGGTCGTGCGAGACCACGACGAGCGTCCCGGGCCAGGTGTCCAGGAAGTCCTCCACCACGTTGAGGGTGTCGATGTCGAGGTCGTTGGTGGGCTCGTCGAGGAGCAGCACGTTGGGCTCGGCGAGCAACAGCTTGAGCAGCTGGAAACGCCGGCGTTCGCCGCCGGAGAGGTCACCGATGCGGGCGGTCAGCTTGTCGCCGGTGAAGCCGAACCGCTCGAGCATCGAGGACGCCGACACGTCCTGCCCGGTCACCGTGCGGGTGACCCGGCGGATCCCCTCGATGGTGCCGAGCACACGCGCATCGGGATCCTCGGCCGGCACGTGTTGCGTCAGGTGCTCGAGCGCGACCGTCCGGCCCGTCTTGAGCCGGCCGGCGTCGGGCTCGAGCGTCCCCGCGAGGAGCTGCAGCACCGAGCTCTTCCCGGCTCCGTTCACCCCGACGATCCCGACCCGGTCCCCCGGGCCGAGCCGCCAGGTCGCGTGCGAGAGCAGCTGCCTCTCACCGCGGGTCAGGTCGGCGTCCTCGAGGTCGAGCACGTCCTTGCCCAGGCGCTGGGTGGCGAAGCGTTGCAGCTCCATCCGGTCGCGCGGCGGCGGCACGTCCTCGATGAGGGCATTGGCCGCGTCGATCCGGAACTGCGGCTTGGAGGTACGGGCCGGCGGACCGCGGCGCAGCCACGCCAGCTCCTTGCGCGCGAGGTTCTGCCGCCGCTGCTCGGAGGCGGACGCCTGGCGCATCCGCTCGGCCTTGGCGAGCACGAAGGCGGCGTACCCGCCCTCGTAGGAGTCCACGACCCCGGCGCCGTTGGCGGCGGGGTGGACCTCCCAGGTGTGGTCACAGACGGCGTCGAGGAACCAGCGGTCGTGGGTGACCACGATCAGCGCCCAGGCGCGACGCAGGCGGTGCTGCTCGTTGAGGTAGCCGGCCAGCCAGGCCACCGCCTCGACATCGAGGTGGTTGGTCGGCTCGTCGAGGATCAGCAGGTCGTCGTCGGCCAGCAGCAACCGGGCCAGCGAGCAGCGACGGCGCTCGCCACCGGAGAGTCCGTGCACGGTCCGGTCCAGGCCGATCCCGGCGAGGAGCACCTCGACGACCTCGCGCATCCGCGAGTCGGCCGCCCACTCGTGGTCGGCGCGCCCGGTCAGCACCACCTCGCGCACGGTGTGGGTGTCGTCGAGCACGTCGCGCTGGTCGAGGTAGCCGATGTGGAGACCGCGGCTGGTCGAGACCCGCCCGCGGTCGGGCACCTCGCGGCCCGCCATCAGGTTCAGCAGCGTGGTCTTGCCGTCGCCGTTGCGCCCGACCACGCCGATGCGGTCCCCCTCCCCCACCCCGAGGCTGACCTCGTCGAGGAGGATCCGGACGCCGTAGCTCTTCGAGACCTTCTCGAGGTTGACCAAGTTCACCATGAGTGGTCACCGCCGGTGGTGACCACTAGCCGAGCTCCCCGATCCGCACGACGTGGGCGCCGGCGACCGGCCCGGTGGCCACGTGCACCACCGGCAGTCCCGCCTCGAGGAGGGCCGCGCGGGTGTCCTGCGCCGCTCGCTGCGTCTTCGCGATCCCGACGATCGTCGGCCCCGAGCCGGTGAGCATCACGGTGTTGTGGCGGTGCTCGTGGACCAGGTCGAGACGCTCGCGGAGCTCGGGCCGCAGCGACAGCGCCGCCTCCTGCAGGTCGTTGCGCATCCCCGCGGCGAGGTTATCGGGCTTCCCCGCGCGTGCCGCCTCGAGCACGTCGTCCGGGTCGGTGACGTGCCATCCCACCGGGATGTCCGGGTTCAACCGGTCGTGCTCCCGGTACACCGCCGGCGTGGAGAGCCCCTCGTCGCTGGGTACGACGACCCACCAGTAGGTGCCCCTGTCCCGCACGGGCTCGACGATCTCGCCGCGCCCGGTGCCGTGGGCGGTCCCGCCGAGGAGCGCGAACGGCACGTCGCTGCCGAGCCGGGCCGCGAGGGCCAGCAGATCCTCGTCGCTGGTCTGCGCGTCCCACAGCCGGTCGAGGGCGACCAGCGCGGCAGCACCGTCCGCGCTGCCGCCTGCGAGGCCGCCGGCCACCGGGATGCCCTTGTCGATCTCGATCCGCGCGGCCCGGTCGAGGCCGTGGTGCCCCGCCAGCAGGCGGCCGGCGCGGATGACGATGTTGCTCTCGTCCAGCGGTACGCCGGACACGTCGACCGGACCCAGGGCGGTCAGCTCGACGCTCCACTCGTCGGCCTCGGTGACGCGCACGTCGTCGTAGAGGCTGATCGCCTGGTACACCGTGTTCAGCGGGTGGTAGCCGTCCTCGCGCGGCCGGCCCACCACCAGGACGAGGTTGACCTTGGCCGGGGCCCTGACGACCACGCTCACGAGAGGGCCTCGGCGATCGCGACGAACTGCGGGAGGCCGAGCTGCTCCCCGCGGGTGAGCGGCTCGATCCCCGCGGTGCGCAGGGCTTCCTCGGACCGATCGGCGGAGCCGGCCAGCGTCCGCAACGCGGCGCGGAGCGACTTGCGCCGCTGGGCGAACGCGGCGTCGACCACGGCGAACACCTGCTCGCGGCTCACCGCCGTCGTCGGAGGCTCGCGCCTGGTCAGGGCCACCAGCCCGGAGTCGACGTTCGGAGCCGGCCAGAAGACCTGGCGGCCCACCGCACCGGCTCGGCGTACGTCGGCGAACCAGGCGGCCTTCACCGAGGGGATGCCGTAGACCTTCGAGCCGGGAGGTGCGGCCAGCCGGTCCGCGACCTCGGACTGCACCATCACCAGGCCGCGCTGCAGCGAGGGCAGCAGGGCCAGCAGGTGCAGCAGCACCGGGACCGCCACGTTGTAGGGCAGGTTCGCGACCAGTGCCGTCGGCGCCGGTCCCGGCACCACGGTGACCCGCAGGGCATCGGCACAGACCACCTCGAGACGGTCGGCCTGGTCCGGGGCCCGCTCGGCGACGGTCGCGGGCAGGATCCCGGCCAGCCCGTCGTCGACCTCGATGGCGACGACCCGCGCAGCCACGGCGAGCAGCCCCAGCGTGAGCGAGCCCAGCCCGGGGCCGACCTCCAGCACCACGTCCTCGCCGGTCACGTGGGACTCACGCACGATCCGGCGCACGGTGTTGGCATCGATGACGAAGTTCTGGCCGCGCTGCTTGGTCGG
Source organism: uncultured Actinomycetota bacterium (assembly GCA_963794435.1). Taxonomy (GTDB): domain Bacteria; phylum Actinomycetota; class Actinomycetes; order Propionibacteriales; family Nocardioidaceae; genus Marmoricola. The sequence continues at coordinate 121,068 of CAWCDX010000026.1, read as the reverse complement.
CCGCAGGTCCAGGGACTCGGCGAGCGAGCGCACCTCCACCGGACCGAGGAGCCTCGGCCCCTCCTGCGCAGTCGGGCTCACCCCGGGAGCGTAGGGGACGCCGGCCACTGGGTCCGCATCGCGACCGCTGCTACGCGTCACCCGGTAGGGGCGAGTCTCGGGCTGAGCGACTCCGACGCGCTGTGGCCTCCGGGGGCTCAGCCCCGGGCGCCGCAGACGGGCCAGGCGCCGTAGCCACCGGAGGCGTCGCGCACCTTCTCCGCGATCGAGATCTGCGTCTCGCGGCTCTGCTGGTCAGGACGGCCCGGTCCGCCGTACGCGTGCCACGTGCCGAGGTTGAACTGCAGCCCGCCGTAGTAGCCGTTGCCGGTGTTGGCGGCCCAGTTGCCGCCGGACTCACAGGCAGCGATCCGGTCCCAGACGCCCGTGTCGACGGTCTTGGTGCCGACCGCGACGACCGCGGGCGTGGCCTGGCGCAGGACCTGCTGGCTGAGCACCGAGCGACTGACGAGGTGGCCGTTGCGGAAGCGGAGCTTGTAGGTGACGTCCCGGATCCCGTCGCGGCCCTGCCGCAACGTCTTGGTCTCCCCCGACATCATCGAGCCGTCCTTCTTCTCCGTCGTGGGGGCGGGGACCATCTCGCGAGGGACGTGCCGGGTGCGGACGCCGATCTTGGTGACGACGATGTGGGTGCCGTCGCGCACGATGGCGCCGCGCGAGGGGCGCACCACGTCGTTGCGGTCGACGCCTGCACGCAGCGAGGCCAGGTAGGCGCCGACGGTCGGGGCTGCCACGTTGTAGCGCACGGCTCGGGCGTCGCCGATCTTCACCGAGGCCAGCTTCGGCGTGGTCACCGACAGCGCCATGCCGGCGCGGTCGATGGTCGCGCTGCGGCTGACCGAGAGGGCGGCCTGGGCGGTGCGCACCCCGGCCTGGTCGAGCGCGGCCGCCACGGTGGTCGCGGTCGTCCACATGGTGCGCTTGACGCCGTCGACGCTCAGCGTGAGCGGGCGCCCGAGGCGTACGGCGATCCGGGTGCCGTCGTCGACGGGGGTGCCGACCGACGGGACGACGTCGTCGTGGGAGCTCGGCTTGATGCCCTGGCTGGCCAGCACGTCACCGACGTCGCCGCCGAAGGTCCGGACCTGCTTGGAGTGGCCGTCGACCGAGAGGGTCACGGTGCGGGACAGGGAGGCGAAGGCGGTGGTGGTGCCGACCACCGCGAGCACGATCGCCATGCCGATCCCGAGGATCAGGGTCTGCCGGGGGCTGAGGTTCGCGAGTCGTGCGCGCACGAGTCTCCTGGGCTCGGTGGTCCCGGGCCGCGGGGCGGTGGCGCCTGGCGCCGACGACCAAATCGGTCGATGGTGCCTTATCCCCCCGAACAGCGCTCACCGGGACAAGTCGAGCAAACCCGCTCCCGGCCAATGGGCCAAGACCCTAGGCAAACGGGACAGATGTTGGCAAGCCCCTGCGGCGACACGCCGGGCAACACGCCCAAAATGTGGGGTCAGGTTCCGGCGTGGCGACTACATGTGGTGGTCAGACTCACATCCACCGACCGCCGAACGCGGCCTCGGTGTTGGCCTCGAGAGCCCGGCAGAGGCCCTCGAGGTCCTCGTCGCGGGTCAGCGCCATCGAGCGCACCGTGAGCGGCACCAGGTAGGAGGCGTTGGGTCGCCCGCGGTGCGGCACCGGGGTCAGGTACGGCGCGTCGGTCTCCACCAGGATCCGGTCCTGGGGAGCCATCCGGAGGGCACCGCGCAGCGGCTCGGCGTTCTTGAACGTGACCGTACCGGCGAAGGAGAGGTAGGCGCCGCGGTCCAGGCAGGCGCGGGCGAGCAGGGCGTCGCCGGAGAAGCAGTGCATCACCCAGCGCTCCGGCGGCCCGACCTCGTCGAGGAGGCGCACGACGTCGTCGTGGGCGTCGCGGTCGTGGATCACCAGCGTCTTGTCCAGGGCCTTGGCCAGCTCCACGTGGGCCCGGAACGAGGCGTGCTGCGCCGGGCGCCCCTCCGCGCCGGTGCGGTAGTAGTCCAGGCCGGTCTCCCCGATGGCACGGACCCGGTCGCTGCTGCGGGCCAGCGACTCGATCTCGGCCAGGGCGTCCTCCAGGTGACCCCGCTCGTGCAGCGCAGGCGCCTCGTTGGGGTGCAGCGCGACTCCCGCGACGAGGGCCGGGTGGACCTCGGCGGCCTCGACCGCCCAGCGCGCCCCGGGCAGGTCGCAACCGATCTGCACGATCCGGGTCACCCCCACCGACGTCGCCAGCGCGAGGGCGTCCTCGGTCGCGAGCCACGCTCCGTCGGGCCCGTCGGCGATGTCGAGGTGGCAGTGGTTGTCGATCACGGGATGCGGCAGCGGCTCGGGCAGGTCCGGCCTGGTGCGGTCGCGGTCGCCCTCGAAGCGGGAGCGCGTCGGCCCGCTCACGACGGTCCCCGGTGCACGGCGTCGTAGACCACCCGCTTGGGCACGCCCGAGCGGCGGGCCACCTCCACGACGGCGTCGCGGCGGGAGACCCCCTCGGCCTCGGCCTGCGCCACCAGCTCGGCGAGGGCCACCGGGTCGGTGACCGCCTCGGGGGCCTCGGCCCCTGCGACCACGATCGTCACCTCACCGCGGACGCCCGGCTCGGCCCACGCCACGAGGTCGGCCAGCCCCGAGCGGCGTACCTCCTCGTGGGTCTTGGTCAGCTCGCGGCAGACCGCACCCCTGCGCTCGCCGCCGAAGGCCTCGGCCATCGCGGCCAACGTGGCGTGCGTGCGGTGCGGGGCCTCGAAGAAGACCAGCGTGCGCTGCTCCTCGGCCAGGGAGACGAGTCGACGGGCCCGCTCACCGGCCTTGCGCGGCAGGAAGCCCTCGAAGCAGAAGCGGTCGACGGGCAGCCCCGAGACCGCCAGGGCCGCGAGCGCGGCGGAGGGGCCCGGCACACTGGTCACGGTCACGTCCTGCTCGACGGCTGCGGCCACCAGCCGGTAGCCGGGATCGGAGACGCCGGGCATCCCGGCGTCGGTCACGAGCACGACGCGCTCCCCCGCGACGAGCGCCTCCACCAGCATCGCGGTGCGGGCGCGCTCGTTGCCCTCGAAGTAGGAGACCACACGGCCTCGCAGCTCGATGCCGAGTGCGTTGGTCAGCCGGCGCAGCCTGCGGGTGTCCTCCGCGGCGACCACGTCGGCAGCCGCGAGCTCCGCGGCCAGCCGTGGGGAGGCGTCCTCGACCCGCCCGATCGGCGTCGCGGCGAGCACGAGCACACCAGCCGGTCCGGACATGGATCCGATGATGTCAGCCGTACTGTTCTGCCCGTGAGCCTTCCCACCACGGTGCGTCGCGCACGGCGCTCGCGCACGGTGGGACTCTCGCGCACCGCGACCGGGCTGATCGTGCCGAGCGCCGCGCAACGGGCCCGGTTGCGGGTCACCGACAGCGACCCAGTGCTCGCCTGGATCGGGACGATCGCCATCACGCTGCTCGCGGCGTTCCTGCGCCTGTGGCACCTCGGGACGCCGCGCACCTTCGCCTTCGACGAGACCTACTACGCCAAGGACGCGTGGTCGCTGCTCCATCTCGGCTACGCCCAGAACTACGTCAAGGATGCCAACCAGGAGATCCTGTCCGGGCACACGACCGGGTTGTGGAACGGCACCCCGGAGATGATCGTCCACCCCGAGGTCGGCAAGTGGATCATCGCCCTCGGCGAGTGGACCTTCGGGATGACGCCGTTCGGGTGGCGGATCTCCTCGGCCGTGGTCGGGTCGCTGATGGTGCTGGTGATGATCCGGCTGGCCCGCCGCGTGACCCGGTCCACGCTGCTCGGCCTCACGGCCGGGCTGCTGATGACCTTCGACGGCCTGCAGCTGGTGCTGTCGCGGCTGGCGCTGCTCGACATCTACCTCGGTTTCTTCATCCTGTGCGCGGTCAGCTGCATGGTCACCGACCGGGACTGGACCCGGGAACGGCTGGCGCGCGTCGTACCCCCCGGATCACGGTTGTCCCCCACGTCGTGGGGGCCGCGGCTGCTGTGGCGTCCGTGGCGCCTGGCCACCGGGGTGTTCTGGGGCCTGGCGATCAGCACCAAGTGGACGGCGCTGTTCCCCCTGGCCGTGTTCGGCCTGCTCATGTGGTTCTGGGACGCGGGCGCGCGCCGTTCCTTCGGCGTGCGCGGAGCGTTGTGGAAGTCGGCCGTGGTCGACGCCGCTCCGGCCGTCGTCTACGTCGTGGTGCTGCCGGTCCTGATCTACGTCGTCAGCTGGACCGGGTGGCTGATGCACGCCGGTGTCTACGAGCACTACATCGCCCACAACCAGTACGGGCCCTACTGGGGCAGCTACACCCAGCGCCCCACCCACGGCTTCTTCCCCGAGCTGGTGAGGTCACTGCGGTCGCTGTGGCACTACCACCAGGACGTCTACTCCTTCCACACCGGCTTCCTCAACAACAGCACCCACGTCTACCAGTCCAACCCGGCGGGCTGGCTGGTGCTCAACCGCCCGGTCGGGGTGGCGGTGGAGAACGGCATCCAGCCCGGCGACCAGGGCTGCGCGGCGGCGGCCGGCTCCACCTGCATCCGTCAGGTGCTGCTGCTGGGCAACCCGGCGGTGTGGTGGTTCGGCTCGCTGGCGGCGCTGTGGTCGGCGTTCGCCTGGGTGGGCAAGCGGGACTGGCGCTACGGGCTGGTGACCCTGGGCGTGCTCAGCACCTGGCTGCCGTGGCTGCGCTACGACGATCGCCCGATCTTCAGCTACTACGCGATCGCCACGTTGCCGTTCCTGGTGCTGGGCGCCGTGATGCTGCTCGGGGAGGTCCTCGGTCCCGCGGACGCCACCGTCGTACGACGGGCGGTCGGTGGGGTGGTCGCCGGCAGCGTGGTGGTCCTGGCGATCGCGTGCTTCGCGTGGTTCTGGCCGATCTGGACCGACCAGCTGATCACCAACCGGGAGTGGCTGAGCCGGATGTGGTTCCGGCGCTGGATCTAGGGAGCGTCAGGCCGCGATGCGCGGGCGCTCGTGCGGTCCGCGGTCCAGGACGCCGGGGCCTGGCAGGTGGCGCTCGAGCACGAACATGCGAGCGACGGAGGCCAGCACCATGGCCAGACCGAAGACACCGATCAACAACACCGACATCGGCAGACTTGTCAACATAGCGACCCTCCCTGGTCTAGCCCTCTGACTCCAACGATAACGGAACATGGCTAAAACGGACACATTCGTGAAAGAAACTTCAACTGGGCGGCCCAGTGGCGCTCACGGCGCGTGACGCACTGACGGCGGCCAGCCCTCCCGTGCCGAGCCCCACCAGCGCGATCCCCGTCGAGCCCCACGGAGGGTAGATGTGGAAGCGGTGCAGGAGCACCGCACCGAGGACCACGAGCAGACCGACGAGACCTCGCGCCCCGACCCGACGCACGGCGTCGAGGGTCACCAGCAGCCCCGTGAGGATCAGCGCGGTCGATCCGAGGTGGCCGAGTGGCGTGCCGATCGCGAACAACGAGCGCACCTCGTCGGGTCGAGGCGCTCCCGCAGGCAGGTGATCGGTGACGTAGCCCGCACCGATCCCGCTGAGCACGTCGAGGGCGGAGTAGGCCGTCGCGTAGACGTAGGCCGTCAGCACCACGAGCACGGCGAGGACATCGCGACGGCCCCACACCAGCGCCATCAGCGCGACGCCCACGAGCGGGAACACGAAGAGGCCGGCGACGTGCAGCGTCCACCAGGTGTGCGCCGTGGTCGCGTCGAGGTGGGAGGGGTGCCACAGCCCCGCGACCCCGAGCACCAGCCCGGGCAGGGCACACAGGACGGACTTCTGCACACGAGTCAGCGGCACGCCGCGACCCTACGGGGAACCGCCGACCGGCCTCCGGGGCGGCTGACTCGTCGACACGGCTAGGCCAGCAGTAGACCAGGGCGTAACGGTCCCCGGACGGCTGCGTTGGAGGACGTGTCGCGGGTCGCCCCGCCGGGAACCGGGAGGTCGTTGATGGAGGAGAGGTTCGAGCCCGCCGTGCGCGCGGCGCAACACGGCGGCGTGCTCGACTCCCCCTGGCTCTCGGCCCTGCTGCCTCCCTGCCCGGAGTGGCCCGACCTCAACTGAGGACCCGGCGCGCTCGCAATCGTCGTGGCTCCACCACGCGGCGTGATCTTCTGGGGCACGGGCCGCGCAGCGCTCCTCTGCAGGCGGCCGTGGAGAGCCACCACAGGAGGCAGACGATGCTGACGCTTCAGCTCTATGTCCAGAGACCGGCCTTGAGCGAGGCGCTGGCCGTGCTCGACGGCAGTCCCGGCATCCATCACCTGATCCAGGTCGGCGGCGGACCGCAGGACGAGCTGACCCTGCTCACCGCAGAGGTCGACGTCGAGGTGGTGGACACCCTGCTGCCCTCGTTGCGGGCCCAGGGGATCCCCGGTGACGACATCGAGCTGGTCCACCGCGAGAGCAACCGCCCCCTCGGCGTTGCCCGACCGGGCGAGTCGCCGGCGTGGAGCGGCGGAGGGCTGGCCTGGACCGAGCTCGCGATGTCGTCGCGGCAGTACACCCGGGCCGCGCCGCGGTACCTGGTGGTGATGGCCTGCGCCGGCATCATCGCGGTCTTCGGCGTCCTGACCCGCAACTCGATCCTGGTCGTGGGAGCGATGGCGATGAGCCCGGACCTCCTGCCGATGTGCGCCGCCTGCGTCGGGCTGGCCGATCGACGCCCGCGGCTGGCCTTCAAGGCCACGGCCGCGCTGCTGCTGGGTCTGGCGGTCGCCAGCCTCGCAGCGTTCCTGATGGCCGCACTGCTCCGCGTGGCCGGGTACGCCGAGGCCAACGCCCACCTCGGCGACGGAGGCCTGGGGATCCTGCCCACGGTCAACGTGGCGACCGTCATCGTGGCGTTCGTCGCGGGCGTCGCCGGCGTGCTGGCCTTCGAGACCCGCTCGAGCTCGGCCGTGGGGGTGGCCATCTCCATCACCACCATCCCGGCGGCGGCCTACATCGGCGCCTCGGGCGCCCTCCACGAGGGCTCCGGCATGGGCGGTGCCGCGGCCGTGCTCGCGGTCAACGTCGTGATGCTCGTCCTGGGCGGCACGCTCACCATGCTCCTGCAGCGCCGTCGTCGGGCGCGGCTGGCGGCGCGCGACGGGCGCCGGGACCGGCGCGACTAGGTGTACCGGTACAGCTAGGCCGGGTCGATCATGCTGGCAATCGCGGCCAGGGCGTCCGGGACGGCGCGGTAGTAGGTCCAGGTGCCGCGACGTTCGCCCACGATCAGCCCGGCCGCCGCCAGCCGCTTGAGGTGGTGGCTCACGGTCGGCTGGGAGAGGCCGAGCGGCCCGGTCAGGTCGCAGGTGCAGGCCTGCAGGCCCTCGCTCGCCAGGATGATGGACAGCAGCCGGAGTCGGACCGGGTCGGCGATCGCCTTCAGGCGGACGGCGAGCTCCGCGGCCTCCTGGGCGGACAGCGGTGCCGACGTCAGCGGGGTGCAGCACACGTCCGCAGACGGAACGGGCTCGAGCAACGGCAGCGGCTTCGGCATGGCTCCATCATCCCCCTGAGATCGATGTCCATCAATCTCTTGTCATTGACATGTGTCGATGACACGATATCGGCGTACGTCGATATCCGGAGGAAATCATGTCGCGAGTGCAGCTGGCCCTGAACGTGGCCGACATCGACCAGGCGGTCGAGTTCTACTCGACCCTCTTCGACACCGCACCGGTCAAGCGTCGACCCGGGTACGCGAACTTCGCCATCGCCGACCCGGCCCTGAAGCTGGTGCTCTTCGAGGACCCCGACCGGACCGGGACCCTCAACCACCTCGGCGTCGAACGAGGCTCGATGGAGGAGGTCGAGGCCGAGGCCGACCGACTCGAGGCGGCCGGCCTGGAGCTGCGGGTGGAGAGCGACGTCGTCTGTTGCTACGCCCGTCAGGACAAGCACTGGGTGAGTGGTCCCGACGGTCAGGAGTGGGAGAACTACGTCGTGCTGGCAGACGCCCACCCCGAGCTGGAGGGCACGACGACCGAGGACCTCGTCGCGGTCGGCGAGGCGCACGCGGCCGACTCCTCCTGCTGCGGCGAGGCTCCGGCGGCCTGCTGCTCGTGACGGTCCCGGAAGCGACGCTCCCGCGCCGCCTGGTCGCCGAGGGTCTCGGCACCGGACTCCTGGTGACGGTCGTCGTCGGGTCCGGCATCGCGGCCGCTCGACTCTCGCCGCACGATCCCGGACTTCAGCTCCTCGAGAACTCCACGGCGACAGCTCTCGGCCTGACCGTGCTGATCCTGGCGCTGGCACCCGTCTCCGGGGCCCACCTCAACCCCGTCATCACCGTGGCCGACTGGCTGCTGGGTCGCCGGTCCCGAGCAGGAGTACGAGCCTCGGAGATGGCGCCCTACGCCGCAGCGCAGGTGCTGGGGGCGATCCTGGGTGCCGAGCTGGCCAACCTCATGTACCGGGTCCCCCTCGACGAGCTGTCGACCAAGCGACGGAGCGGGGGCAACCTCCTGCTGGGTGAGATCGTCGCCACGCTGGGCCTGGTCGTGCTGGTGTTCGCCCTGGCCCGCACCGATCGCAGGGCGCTGGCCGCTCCCGCCGTCGGCGCCTACATCGGCGCGGCGTACTGGTTCACCTCCTCGACCTCCTTCGCCAACCCGGCCGTGACCGTGGGCCGCATGTTCTCCAACACCTTCGCCGGCATCGCCCCCGCTGCCGTGCCCGGTTTCGTCGTCGCCCAGGTCGTCGGTGGCGCTCTCGCCGTCGCCCTGGTCCGGTGGCTCTATCCACGAGGTCACGATGAGTAGTCGGCACGTTCCCCAGGTCGTCTTCGCCTGCGTCCGCAACGGCGGCCGTTCGGTGATCGCCCGCCTGCTCACCGAGCACTACGCGCGGGGCAGAGTGATCGCCCTCTCCGCCGGCACCCGTCCCGGTGAGCGCATCCACCCCGAGGTCGTCGAGGTCCTGCAGTCGTGGGGACTCGACACCTCTGCCGAGGTCCCCACCCTGCTCACCCCGGAGACGATCGCGGCCAGCGACGTCGCCATCACCCTCGGCTGCGGCGAGGAGTGCCCCTTCGTCCCGGGCGTGCGCTACGTCGACTGGCCCGTCGACGATCCGCGTGGTCAGGACGCCGCCACCGTGCGGCGCATCGCCGCCGAGATCGATGCCCGGGTGCGAGTGCTGGTCGTCGAGCTGGCGCCGGACGTGGAGCTGCCACCGTCCCTCGCCAGGTGAAGCACCGGAGTCAGCCCCAGCCCGTCACTGCTTCTTGGACAGCAGCTGGATGACGACCTGCCCCTGGCAGGTCGCTGAGTCGCGGATCGCCCAGCGGCCGCGGTAACCGTTGCCGGTCCAGTTGGCCTCCGCGTCGTGTGTCTCCGTCTCGCCGTCGGTGATCTTGTAGCCCTGCCGCTGCGCCTGGCCGTTGAACACGGCCAGCACCTGCTTGAGGTCGGCCTTGACCACGGCCGTGCCGATGGCACCGTCGGCTCCTCGATCCTCGACCGAGAACAGCACCGCGCCGCCGGGCAGGGGGAAGCCGGCGGCGAAATTGGTCGGCGGGGTCCCGGCGTACGCCTTGGCGTCGTCGACACAGGTCTTGGTGTCTGCCGCGCGGCTGAACGCGTCCTTGCCCTTGTCCTTGTCCCCGTCCGCCTTCTTGGCTTCGTGGCCGCCGCACCCGCTGACCAGGAGACCTGCTGTGACGAGTGCGGCGAGGAGCGCTCGGGTCACCCAGTCACCTTGGCGCTCAGCTTGTTGTCACCCTCGTTGGACTCCGCGATCAGGTTCCGCGGGTCGACCGAGCCGATGATCGTGTGGGTCCCGGCAGTGGCGGGCCAGTTGAACGAGAGCGTGGTCGAGGCGCCGGCGGCCAGCTTGGTGCCGGTGCTCTGTCCGACGAGCTTGTTGTTGTCCACCACGGCTGTCTCGAACCCGTTGACCGCGACCGATCCGGTGTTGGACACGGTGAAGGTCCCGTAGAAGCGCCCGTTCGCCTTGCGCAGGGTGCCGCTCCTGGCCGTCAGGTTCGGCTTCGCGTCGTAGGCGGAGAAGAGCGTCTTGCCGGAGCTCTGACGAGCGATCGTGGCGTACGCCGCCTGCGCATCGGCCGGTCCGGCACCACTGGTGTGCGAGCTGTTCGTGACACAGGCGTTGATGCAGCCGTCGGCGTAGGCGGCCTGGACGCGCCCGTGGTCATCGATGGTCGCGTCGATGAAGTCGAGCAGGTTGCGGTCGTTGCCGCACGTCGTGCCGCCGGTGCAGATCGAGCCGCGCTGGACCGGGTCGTTCGGGGTCGCGTCGCTGGTCTGCCAGGTCTTGCCACCGTCGTAGGTCGTCGAGACGTAGAGGTGCCAGACGCCCTTGAAGTTGGTGGCGTCCTGGTAGTTGCCTCCGGTGGGTGTGCCGATGAAGACCACGGCCGCGCGGTCGTCGTCCCCGGCGACGGCTGCGGGGAAGACGGCGTTCTTGATCCCGAACTCGGAGCCGAGCGGCTGGTTGTTCGTCCAGGTCGTGCCCTTGTTGCGGCTCACGGCCACGCCGGGACGACCGTCGGCGCCGACGTACCCGAAGTAGACCGTGCCGTTGGCACCGACTCCCACGGAGGGATCCGCGTCACTGGGGCTGCTGCCGGGAACCTTGTGCACCGTCCAGCTGCCGCCGTTGTCGGTGGAGGTGACCAGGGCTGCGGTGTCACCGCAGCTCTTGTTGGGCAGGTACGCCGTGCCGTCGGGCGCGACCTTGAGGTGTCCGTGGAGTCCACCGCAGTCGAGCAGGCTGTAGGTGGGGACTCCGTTGCCGAACGTCGTGCCGCCGTCGTGGGAGGCGGCACAGAAGGCGGTCGCGATGTCCTGGCTGCAGTAGTAGACCGCGTGCGGGTAGCTCGTCGTCGGCAGCGGTCCGATGCCCGATCCGGGGTAGGCGCCGCCGCCGATGGTCTGGTGGTCGACGCCGCTCGGGATGCCGCCCCCGGTCGTCGGGTGCCACGACGCACCGTCGTTGTCGGTGTAGCAGGTGGCCGAGTTCACCCCCGTCAGCTGGGACTCGAAGGTGCGACCCGTCGAGTGGTCGGTGAACAGGATCGGGTCCAGCGACCTGAGGCTGCCGGCGGCACACCCGTTGGCGGCCTTCGCGGAGACATCGGTCCAGGTCGCCCTGGCCGGCTTCACCGAGTCGTCGAACTTCACCTTGTAGGTCGAGAGATAGGCCTGGTAGAAGGTCGACTTGGTCTTGAAGCTCGTCCCGATCGAGGGCTCACCGGCGTTGTTCGCGTCGGTGAAGGACGACGGCGCCTTGTAGTTGGTGAAGCCGGGGCGCGGCGAGGTCCCCGTCGGCGGCGCCGCGGGCTTGGTCACCAGCGACGCGGTGGCCGAGTAGCTCTGTCCCACCGGCGCGAAGGGCACGACGCGGACGATGTAGTCGCCGCTCGCAGGGGCAGCGAGGATGACCTCCGGGTCCGCGCTCGAGGCCGCGGAGGCCACCGTGTTGCCACCACTGTCGAGCAGGTAGGCGTCGAAGTCGGCAGCCGTGTTGGTCCACGTGACCTGGATCCGCAGCTGGTGGGTGTCGCCGTACCCGGCCGGCGTCCGCACGTGCAGCGTGAAGTCGTCACAGGACTGCGGAGCGGTGCAGATCGGGTCACCGGTGGCGTTGCCCGTGACGTTGGGCACCGTGAACGGGCCACCGGTCCACGAGGTGCTCAGGGCGGACGTCGAGACGGTCCCCTGGGTCGGAGTCGACGCGTCGCTGCGGCCACCCAGGCGCGCCCATGCCACCCCGGTGACCAGCAGGAGCACCAGAACGACCGCTGTCCGTGTCGAGCGTGTGGCAACGAGACTCATGTCCAGCCCTCCCAGTGACGGCGGCCGAGACCGCCGAACGCGGGGCGCCTGCCTCGCGACGACATCTTGGGCGCGCGGGCATGGGAGGACAAGAGGCTGTTCGCCCACCGGGCACGCTGGTCTTGAGGGGTGGAGCGCTACCCCGGGCCAGGGGTTCGAATCCCCTCAGCTCCGCCGCGTGGACCCCGGGTCTCGGCCCCCATCCGCGCAGAAAGCGGGGTGACCAAGGGCGGCCCGATTGCCCGTCCGCTCAAGGTCGACAAGCGGATGAGCAGACGACCGGCGCCACCCGCGGAGGCGTCAGTCCTCGAGCTCCTGGAACAAGGTCAGTTGCAGGCCGGCGGGTCCTTCGAGACGAGCGTTGAGCGAGTCCCACGGCGTACGGGTTGGTCGGGCCACGAGCTCGGCACCTCCCGCGACCAGCCGATCGGTCGCGTTCTCGACATCCGCGACCTCGAACGCCACCCGTATTCGCGGACTGACGCGCCTACCGACCTCGACGGCGTCGATCATGTCGACCTGGTCACGATTCGAGAGCTCGAGCGTGGCCCGGCCGACATCGAGGATGGTCACCTTCGCGCCGTCCGCGCCGTGCACCTGCAGCTCCTCGGACGTTCCCAGGATGTCCCGATAGAACTGGACCGCCTCGTCGTACTCGTCGACCTGCACCACCAGGCGCATCTGCAGTACGCCCGAGTGCTCGTCGGCACTGTCAGTCATCGCTTTCGCCCTTCACAGCTCCGGGATCGCGGTTGGCTTCCCACCGCATCCTGGCATCTGTGCTCCTGCCGACCGCTGACCATCACGCTCGCACTCCTTGGACGACGAGGTCCAAGAGGCGGGTGGTCTGTGCTTCCGGGTCCGGTCCCGCGGCGGCCATCATTGCGCCGGCCATCGCCGCGACCACGTCGTCGGCAAGCACGTCATCACGCAGCACCCCCGTCGACCGGCCGGCCTCGAGGATGGGGGTCACCGCCTCGGCGAGTCGGGCCCGGGTGGCGGTCGAGGTCACCGAGCCTGCACCGATGAGCAGCCTCAGCTCCTCGCCCATTCCACGCTTGGCGGCGACGAACGCTGCGTACCGCGCCATCCAGGAGCGTAGGGCGACCTCGGGCGGTTCCGCGGCCAGCAGTGTCGCGGCCGCACCGCAGACTTCCTCCAGCTCGTGCTCGTAAAGCGCCTCGACGAGCAGGTGGCGCGAGGGGAAGTGGCGGTAGAGCGTCCCGATCCCGACACCTGCCTTCGCGGCGACGGCCTCGTAGGCGAGCGGGTCCACGGACTCCTCGTCCGTGGTCGAGCCGACCAGCGCCTCGTGTGCCGCATCGACGATGCGCTGCCGATTGAGTCGTGCGTCAGCTCGCACGGTCGAACCCCGGGGCCAGCGTGGCTCGTCCGCGCTCGTCGAGTGCAGCGTTCGCCCAGGCGGGGAGCTCCAGAGCGCCTGCGGCGAGGTTTTCCTCGAGGTGTGCGCGACTGCGGGTCCCCGCGATCAGCGCCGTGTGCTCGTCGTGGGCCAGCAACCACGCCAGGCAGACCTGGGCGGGAGTCGCGCCGCACTGCTGCGCGACGTCGCGCACGACCTCGTCGTCGTAGGGAGCAGGCAGGTGGTCGAACGCCGACCCGAGGGGGCAGTACGGCACCCAGGTGATGCCATGGGCCCGACACGTCTCGAGGACGTCCTCCTGGGCGCGGTTGAGGAGGTGGTAGGAGTTCTGCACGCACGCGATGCCCGCGGGCAGGGACGCAACGACCTGCTCGGCGGTGACGTTGCTCAGCCCGATCGCCTCAACCAGGCCCTCGTCACGAAGAGCCACCAGCTCGGCGAGCTGGTCCTCGAGCGGGACCACCTGGTCCCCGGTGGCGACGATGCCAGGGGGCGCATCGACCCGGCGCAGGTTGACCACGGCCAACCGGTCCACCCCGAGCGACTGCAGGTCGAGCTCGACCTGCGCCCTCAGCTCCTCGGGCTTCTGCGACGCGGCGAGCGGTGGTGTGCCGGTCACCCGGCGAGCGCCCACCTTGCTGACGATCGCCACCCGGTCACTGTCACCGCCGAGAGCGCGCCAGATGTACCGGTTCACCGTCGCGTCGCCATAGAAGGAAGCAGTGTCGACATGATCCACCCCCAGCTCGAGGGCGCGCCGCAGCAGGCCGACCGCTGTCTGTTCGTCGCAGTGCTCCAGCTGCATCGCGCCGTACCCGATGCGTGCCACCGACCGCTTCCCGAGCGTCGTGCGGCCTCCAGGCGCGGCGTGAGTGCCGTCCATAGGATCTCCTCGTACCAGGTCACAACCGGAGGAATCTCCGGTTAGCTCTGACGTTACCCCCTAAGCGGAGGAATCTCCACTTGAAGCTGAGTCGTGAGGAACGACTGGTCTCCATCCACGCGCATCACGTGACCCGTTCGAGAGGTCTTCCGCAACCTGCGCTGAGCAAGCGGACCTCACCAGCGAGCGTCCCGGTCTGCCGCGATCCGCTCTCTCATCCCGAGGTCGGATGTCCGATGTCTGGCACCCTGGACGCGTGCCCGACCACGACGACAGCGCCCGGCGTAGTGCCATCTCGCACGCCGTAGTCGCTGCCACCGGCCGGCTCCGAGCTGATGTCGAGCACGCCCGGGTCCCTTGGTCTGAACACATCCTGGGTGTCCGAGCTGGCGAGGACGACGAAGCAGAGCCGACCGAGATCCTGGTCACGGTGAGGGCTCCCTACGTGCGCGCGGTGCAGGGAGGACAACCCATTTTCGAGGGGTCTGCCTTGCCACCGCCGACGCGGCCTGGTGGCCGGAGTGGCGGCTTGGTTCCTGTCAGATGCGCTGCCGTATGAAGGTGACCTTCGCGGCCGTCGTGAAACCGGTGCGCGCCAGTATCGGCCGAGATTCATCGGAGGCAACCACAGCCAGGTGTCGCGCACCGGCTTCAACGGCCGCGTCCCACCGTCTCGCGAGCAACGCGCGATAACAGCCGTGGCCTTGCGCCCGACCCAGCGTCGCCCCACCGGTCAGGATGGCAACGCCGTGCGCCGTGAACGCCACCCCACCGGCAGCCACAGGGGCACCATCGAGGTAGGCCAGGTAGTAGCGGCGAGCACCTCGCATCGCCACGTGGTCTTGCCACGCCCTTTCGTTGCCGCGCACCAGGTGCTCCACTGCCGCATCGGGGTCCACGCCTGGTCCGCCGGCCGGAGACATCAGCTTCCAATACTCCAGGAGCTCCGCGGAACTTCGGACCTCACGGACCTCAACCGCGTTGCTGGATCCGGATGCAGGTCGGTGGTCGAGAGTCATCGCGGTCGAGGTCGTCAACAGGGTCGCACTGCTTCCCAGCAGATGCTCACGCACCCCGGCCGGCCGCGAGTGCGACCCCAGGAACCACACGAAGTCACTGCGCCCCAAGCTCGCAAACCATCCGGCTGCCTCCTGTCCGATCGCGTCTACCTCCGTGAGGTCCCTGGCCCTGAGCGCGGAGACATTTGCGAACAGCGGGACCGGCCCAGGTTGGTACACCAGCCAAGCCCCCGCGACCTTGCGCCGTTGGCCACTCCCAGGCAGCGGCACATAGGCCATGAAGTCCTCGGCGACCTCCGCAGGTTCCATAGAGCCGAACCTTGGCAACACGACGGCCCAGTGGCAAGAGCCACCGCGACCGACCCGTCCCAACGCCCTGGACTACCCGACCCTCTTACCGGCCAGCTCCTGCGCGACGCATGATGGCGCGCTGGCATTCACCCAGATCTGCTGCGAATCGTGAGCCGCGGACCGACCTGATCTGGCGCTGTTTGGAGGTCGTGCCCATCCCAGCGAGGGCGTTGCGGCCGCGTCATCAGGGTTCCCTGCGGACGGACGGTGAGGCGTCAGCTGAAAGCGGTTTGCTCATGTGCGTGGCGAGGACCCGGTAGCCGATCGAGTCATACAAGGCCTTGGCCGAGTCGTTGAAGCCGAACACACTCAGAGCTAGTTCGTTGATCCCCGCCGAACGCACCAGACTCTCGGCCGCGAGCATGGCGGCGCGCCCGTAGCCGCGGCGACGGGCGACAGCTTGAATCTCGATGTCGTACACGAACGCCGCATCTGGGCGTTGAGGATGCGGACCGAGCCAGAGATCTCCGACGACGGCTTCGTCCTCGTCAAGGATTGTCAACAACCAGGTGCCGGGGGTGTCGATGCCGTCCGCAAGCTCCTCGTCGAACACGGCGTGCGCCCGTACGAGCGCCGAGTCGAGCGGGCGGTTCGTTGCTCGCGCCAGGTCGGCTGCGAATGACTCGATGGAGCGCGGTCGCCATTCGGCGAACTCGTCCCCTGTCATTGGTCGCAATGAAACGGTCGGCTCACTCGAGCGGCTCACGACCAGCAGACTAGTAGTCAGCAGCCGCGGAAGCCGCCCGCTCTTACGGGGCTCCCGCGCCCGAACAGGTCGCGGCATTCCGCGGCCTGCCGGATGCGTGCGGTGACCGCACATGCCGATGAGCGGATGTGGCTCCGTCCTGAATCATCCGCGGACGACGTTGAGCCAGACGTCGGCCGTTGCGCCTCCGCGTGTCGCTCGGAGGTCCCAGCAGCCTGGCTGAGTGAAGACGTAGCCAGCACCCCATTCGTCGCCCGGTTTGTGCCAGTTACTACCCAGGTGGGCCGCTGGGCCCCATGCCAGCGGGTGGTTCTCGCCGTGGGGGCCGATGACCGTCAACACCAACGGCCCTGAGCTGGTGATCCGCCAGACGATCTTCTCTTGGTCACCGACCCGGGCGGGTAGTGGGTGCGGGAACATCAGAAGGCCCCAAAGAGACGCGCCGTGACCCGTTCCGTGCACCGTCGGAACGAACGAACTCGCGTGGGTAATGCGGGAGGCCGAGCGACAACGGGCTTCTGGTGTCGCGGTCGTGGACGTGGCGACGGCCGTCGAGGCAGTACCCGGTTGGGTGGTGGATCTTGCGTCCCCCGTGTCACACCCGGCGACAAGGCTCAGCACGGCAACGGACAGCACTGCTACCCACCGGCCACGCATGATCTGATCGTCCCACCGGACGGCAAGCCTTGGCAGGCTGAGGCAACAGGCACGGCACATTGACCGCACATGCCGCGATCGAGCGCGCACATGCTGATGTGGGTGCGGGATCTCAGTCGCGATCGCCTGCACTCATCGAGGGATGGCCACTTCCTGATGGCGCCGCCGGGCATGATGGCACACGTGGTGACGGTCGCCGACTGCGAGCGGGTGCAGACCAACTGGTTCCGGGCTCGTGCCTGCGAGCTGGGTGGCATGGTCTGGACTGATGAGGACCTGCTGTGGACCGACGGTCCGGACGGAATGAACGTGATGTTCCCACGGGTTCTCACTGCAGCGGCGCTGCGGCGTGGCGTGGATCGGGCCTACGATCTGGGTCGCAGCATCGTGGGAGCTTGGCTCAGCATCGACGTCGATCCGACGCCTTTGGCCGAGGCGGGTTTTGAGCGTGGTTGGTCGCCGTGGTGGATGAGCGCCGAGCTCTCTGATGTTCCGCAAACGCGCGATCCACGGGTCAGGCTCGAGCAGGACAGTCTGGACTGGTCAGGTGAGTATGCGGCCTACCGTGAGCTGCTCGCTCTTACCCGGCACGTGCCAGCCATCGCCTGGTACGCGGCCGCCCACACTCCCCAGACAGGTCGGTTCGCTGGACACGCGTGGTCATTTCGAGACGGCGACCTCGCAGGGATTTTCGACATGCAAGTCTGGCCCCGATTCCAGCGCCGCGGGATCGGCACTGCACTCCTGGCAACTGTCTGTGCGGCCTCCCGAGACGCGGGCGCGAAGCACGCCGCGCTCAACGCCACCCCCGAAGGGAAACTGCTCTACAGCTCCTGCGGCTTCTCCCAGATCGGTGAAGGAATCACCTGGTGGCACCACATGAACAACAGCCAACGAAGAGGCTGACCGGTCTGGCCGCACGCCCCCAACCGAGGACCAACGCCCGATAGGCGCGTCCGGAGTGCACGGTGACCTCATCACCCACTCGGGCAAGGTTCGTGGCCGGAGCGCCCTATCTGCGGCAACGCACTCACGTGCCGCGATCCGATCGGACATGCCGATGTCCGGACGGCTGCGCTACTTGAACCTCCGGCATACGCCTATCGTGCGAGCGTGGATACCCCTCGACTCACACATGTGCGAGTAAACGTGCGGGATCTCTCCTCTGCCATCGACTGGTACGAGCGTCTCCTGGGGGTTACCGCTGAGGGTCACTGGCCGCCGGGTGATCCTACGTACGCGCACTTCACCCTAGGTCCAGCCCAGTTCGCACTCGGGCAGTACGAACCGGCACCATCGACCGGCTCTCGCTTCAACCTCGAGGTCGATGACGTGGACGCATGGTGGCTGAGGCTGAGAGATCGCGACGTGCTCGAACCGTTGATGGACACGCCCTACGGGACACGCAAGTTCACCATTCGCGACCCCGACGGCAACGAACTGGGATTCGTCCAGGCCTGAGCACCGCGCGCACATGCCGATGCGCGGACGAGGCATTCCGCCGCGGTAGGGCATCACCGTTCCCTACGCAGAGGGGGCAGGCGGGGATTCGCGCGCTTTTCCAGACGCGACTCTTCAGGTCACCAGACGGGCGGTTAGACCCGGCGGCGTACGCGAGTCGACCGGGACCAAGGGAAGTAGGACTCAGAGTCCGCCTGGCCGGACGAGACCGCTCTCGTAGGCGAGCACGACCGCTTGCGCCCGGTCGCGCAGGCGCAGCTTGGTGAGCGTCCTGGTGACGTGGGTCTTCACCGTCGCCACGGACAGGAACAGGTGCTCAGCGATCTCGCTGTTGCTGAGCCCGCGGCCGATCAGGACGAGTACCTCACGCTCACGGGCGGTGAGCGAGCCGAGCCGTTCGGGAAGCGCGCCGGGCTCCGGGCGTTGTAGGAACTCCTCGATCAGGCGACGAGTGATGGCAGGGGCGAGCAGGGCCTCGTCTCGTGCGGCAGCGCGGACCGCCTCGACGAGTGACTCGGGCGGCGCGTCCTTGAGGAGGAATCCGCTTGCGCCCGCCTTCAGGGCGCTGTAGACGTATTCGTCGAGGTCGAAGGTCGTCAGCATCAGGATGCGCGACGGGGTCCCGTTGAGCCGACGCACTGCCTCGATCCCGTCCATCTGGGGCATCCGGATATCCATCATGACAACGTCCGGACGGAGGTCCTTGATCAGGGGGACGGCGGACCGTCCGTCGTCGGCCTGCCCGACCACCCTGAGGTCGGCCTGGGTCTCCAGGATTGCCACCAGCCCGGCTCGGATGAGCGCCTGGTCGTCGACGATGACGACGTTGATCACGCGTTGGCCTCGGCGAGCACTGGCAAGGGCAGCTGGGCGAGCACGAGAAAGCCCCCGCGCTCGGTGATGCCGGCGTCGAGGTGTCCGCCGAACATGGCCACCCGTTCGCGCATGCCGACAAGCCCATGTCCCCCCGCCCACGTCGTGGGAGCCGTGCCAGGGCCGTTGCGGACCGAGACGACGAGCGTGTGCTCTAGCCGGCACACGGCTACCTCTACGGGCACCGGCCCCGCGTGCTTGACGACGTTGGTCAGCGCCTCTTGCACGATCCGGTACGCCGCGAGCTGGAGGCTGGCCACCAGGTCCGGGGCGTCGACATCTAGCGCGACGTCCAGCTCGGTCACTAACCCGGCATCCTCGAACTGCTCGGCAAGTGCCGGGAGGGCATTCAGGTCTGGTACTGGGTGCAGGCCACTGTGTTCGTCGAGGGAGCGCATCACCCCGAGCGTCCGGCGCAGCTCGGCCACCGCCTGGCGTCCGGTCACTTCGGCGGCCTGCAGCTGAGGAGGCACCGTGACGCCGTCGGTGTCCAGCTTCAGACGGGCGGCGCCGACCTGCATGGTCATCAGGCTCACAGCGTGGGCAACGACGTCGTGCATCTCTGCGGCGATCCGCCGTCGCTCGCGCGCGACGGCCGCCTCCTCACGTAGCGACTGCTCCTCGGCCAGCCTCTCCAGCGCTTGGCGCAGCGCTGCGCCTTGGACTGCCAGTCGGTGCAGGACCCGACCGACGAGCCATGCCACCCCGAAGATCCCACAGGCAAAGAAGATGTTCGACGGTGTGCGGAGCTCGGCTACGTGCCCCATGTTTGCGAGCAGCAGGAGGGGCCCGGTCAGCCAGGCGAACTTGGCCGCCCACGTGTCGCGGTGTCGGGCTACGGAGTAGACGGCGATCGCCATCGGCACCAGCGAACCCCAGAAGAAGATCGTGTGCGCGACGAACAAGCCCGGCAGCGTGGCAGCCGCGATCATCACCGCCAGCGCCCTGGTGGGCGCCAGCCGCCGAAACGCCAACGGGGCAGTCATGAGCAGGACCAGCGGCAGGTTCAGCCAGAGCGGTCCCGCTTGGTAGCCGTCGTCCACTCGATGATGCAACTCGATCTGGCCGATCACGACGAACACGGCCGCCATCGCTGTGTCCGCGACGAGCGGCGGCACGCGCCGGACCCAAGGCGTCATGGAAAGCAGCGTAGGACGGGGTCACCCTCCTCGGCGTCATCCCAGGGAGGTACCGCCGACCATCCGAGGAGGTAGAGAGGCTTCCTGAGGTCACCGCCATCGGGCGAGGCGAACGCCTCGCACAGACGACGCGCCAGGCCGCTCTGGCTCCTAGCGTCGACGCATCCGTCCACCAGCCCCGAGGAGTCCTCATGTCCACCACCACGGCCCCCCTCATCACCGACCCTGCTGTGGCGATTCCGCAGAGTCGCCTCCGTCTGGTCGCAGCGGCCGCCGCGGTCGTCGCTGTCGTCGCACGAGTCAGCTCGATCTTCCTCTGGCCACCGGACAGCGACGCCTCCCACGCACGCATGATCGCCACGGCCGCAGCGCACCCCAGCGCCTGGAACGCCGCGGCGGCCGCCGAGGCCGTGGGCTGGCTTGCCGCCGGCTTCGCGGTGCTCACCGCGCTGCACTTGGTCTCCGGCCGGGGCAGGGTGTTGACACGGTTGGGTGGCTGGGTCTATGGCGTATCGCTTCTCGCCCTGGGCTTCGTGGGCGGCGCGATGAACTCCGTCACCGCCACGTTGGCCAGCGAGCCCAACCGTGCATTGATGGTCGAGGTCCAAGGGGACTTCCATGAGCCCATCCTGAATGCCTTCGTCACGCTGATCCTGCTGGGCGAGTTGGCCCTCGTGCTGTTCGCGGTGGGGCTGGCTCGAGCCCGCCTCATCGGCTGGTGGTACGTCGTGCTGGCGGTGATGGCATTGGCTGGATACATCGTCACCTCGAGCTCGTCGAACCACCTGGTGGTGCTCGCCGGCTTCGCCCCCCTGGGGGCCTCGTGGCTAGTCCTCGCGTGGCTCCTGCGGGCTTCAAGTTCCGCTCACCGGACCGTTGGTGCCAACACCATCGACGAACCGGCACCGGGCACCGTCTCGGCGTGAACCACCCGCGACGACGCCTACACGCGGTCCCGCCGATGGCCTGGCGCGCCAGAGGCGGACTGCGATCAAACACCCCAGCCGGCCGAGCCGAAGGATCAGCCACCAGGACGCTCTACGAAGCCGTCACGAAGCCCTCGAGGAACGCTCGCCGACGACCATCACACCTCGTCGTACCGCCCGTCGGTAGATCTGCGGATCGCTGCCATTCCCAGTTCTGTCGGCGCGCCCAGGAGGCCGCTGCCCAGGCCCGGACCTGACCTGCGTCGCACCCGCGAAAGGCGCGCTCACATGTGTCCGCTCATGCCGCCGTCCGTGCTCTCATGCCGAGTGGCGCACGGTGAAGATCGACCGGGTACCTACTGTCCAGCGTCGATCGTCGCCTCGCCCTCGATGATCACGGGCGAGTTAAATGGGAGTTCCGCCATCCCGGCGACGGCACGAGGGGACAAGGCCGAATCCTCGCCGTACAACTCGATCATGAGGTCGGTGAAGCCGTCGATCACCGGGGCCTGACCCACGAAACCGGCTGCCGAGTTGACCATGCCCAAGACCCTGACCCATCCGCTCACTCGGTCGAGGTCGCCGAGCTCGCGCTGCATGTCGGCAAGAACCGCAAGTGCCGTGAGCCTCGCAGCGTTGTAGCCCTGCTCAAGGCTGAGGTCACTTCCAACCTTTCCGGACGGGCCGCCGAAGGAACCGTCTGCCGCGCGCGGTCCGTGGCCAGCGATGACGGCTCGATTCCCGACGACGAGCACCTGTCGCCACTTCGCTTGTACACCTGGCGGTGTGCGCATCGGCGCGGGTAGCGTCAGCCCCAACTCGGCCCGCTTCGCCTCGACCTGTGTCACGAGCCCTCCTCGGTTGATGGGCGCATCTTCCCCCGTATCCGGGCCTTACCGCATCTGCCGCTGTCCGCGCACGCACATGCCGAGGTCCGGACACGGCAGCCAAGGCGAGGAGCCGCTAAGGCAGTTTGGCGTGACCGTGCTTGTCGTCGAGAACTGTCCGCTTCCATGCGGTGCGAACGTGCCAACGCTGGTAGTGCTCGGCGTAGATGAGGCCAAGCAGGATCCCGATGGCGAGGAGCCCGACCGTGTTCATGTCTTGCCAAGCGAACTCTTCGCGAGCAAAGAGACTCGCTACTACGCCCACAGTGACAAGCACTGCGATGAAGGTCAGACGCGATGTGAGGTCGCGCCGATTTAGGAGTTGCCAGACCGCCCCGGCGGCCAATCCGGTGAGGAAGAAGCTCACACGATCGGCGTGTGTGACATCGCCGATCACGGACGCGATCCCGCCAGAGAACCACGGAATCAACCATGCCCACTGATTACGCTGCCGATTCAGCGCAAGTCCTTCCATGCCCGGAATGTTCTCACGAGCACGCGGGATGCGGCGCGTATCGCGAGAGCGGTCACAGCCTTGTGGGGGTGTCCGAGAGGTCGCACCATCAGCGTCCGCTCATGCCGCTGTCCGGCTCAGGCACATACCGATCGTGGACGAGAGTCCCAGGGGTGCGCCGGCACTGTGCTGTGGGATGCGGCGCCACCCCGGGTCAGGAGTCGCGCTGCTGCTCGAGTCGGTTGCCCCAGCGGAAGACCCAGACAAACAGCACAGCCGTGATGGCCCACGGGAGCGTGCGGTTGAGTGTGACCGATGCGCCAGTGCTGAGCTGCTGGATCGCCCAGGCACGGACCCCGGCGTCGGCGAGGTAGGCGAGCCCCCAGACGGCGGTGACTGTCCTCCAGAAGCGCCTGGACTCGACGTACGTGCCGAAGTCGGAGCACAGCTGCGCTCCGGCTGCTGTCTCAGGTCCGCCGTGCATCGCGATGCCGAAGTGGAGAATCAGTGGCTTGCGCAGCGCGAGGGACGCAAGGCAGCACAGTCCGAACACTGCCGTGAACCCAACACCCTGTAGAAGGAGGACCTTGGGGTTTCCGGTCAAGAGGCCGAGGACGACCGAGAGTGCGATCCCGGCGAGGACCGTCACGCCAACCACCTCGAGGTGGCCCCGACGCCGCCACGTGACCAGCACTCCCACGCCTGGTGGCACTCCCGACGCGACGAGTGCCCACACATCCGATACTCCCGCCGCCCTCGACACCTGGAAGACCACGATCGGTGCCACCAGGTCGACCACGACCAGCCTGAGCAGCCCCGCACGCCGGCTCGCCCGCGCCGGGCGTTGACCGACCTGCGGCCGCGGCGGGACGGTCATGAGGGCTCCTGGGAGGTGGCATCGACCTGACTACGGCGTCATGAAGAAGCTGTCCGGGCCGTCGACGGTATCGCCGCTTTGTCGCGCCAAGCAACAGATCAGCTATCGCGGAGTCACGACAGCCACACGGCATACATGGGCCAACGCTCTCGCTGCGCATCGAGCGCACCACGACCGATCATGACGTCCAGATCGCAGCCAGGCACGCCGACCCACGAACCTCCATGCGCGACGACCGTGCCCGCAAGAACCTCGACCGGCACCCGATCTACATCCTCGCCGCCTCCATGGCATCAGGCACATGAGCCGGCAGCGTCGCGGCATGAGCGGACGTTCACGACCGTCCGACAAGATGTGCCATGACGGGCCCACAGTTGTTCGCGTGCATGAACGATCGGGCCAGGGACGTGAATGCACAAGCCGTCGTCCACCCGAGCGGTCATGAACAGTCCACGTTGTCCGTGCTCTCGCCCGCCCGCACGAGTCCGCACTCGTAGGCCAGCACCACCGCTTGGACGCGATCACGCAGGCTTAGCTTCGCCAGGATCCGGCCGACGTGGGTTTTCACGGTGCCGTGGCTGACGAAGAGGGTGCTGGCGATCTCGGCGTTGGAGAACCCCGTCGCCACGAGGCGCAGCACCTGCCGCTCCCGCTCGGTGAGCACTGACAACCGGTCGCCCTCGTGCGGCGTCGGCGTGGAGACGAACCGCTCGACCAGCCGGCGCGTCACGGCAGGTGCCAGCAGGCAGTCCCCGTCGTACGCCGCGTGCACGGAGGACACGAGCGCTTCCGGTGAGACCGTCTTGAGCAGGAACCCGGACGCGCCCGCGCGGAACGCGTCGTAGACGTGCACGTCGAGGTCGAAGGTGGTCAGGATCAGCACTCGGCAGGTGTCCACCGACCCGGTGATCCGCCGGGTCGCCTCGATGCCGTCCATCTCGGGCATCCGGACGTCGACCAGGGCGACGTCGGGCCGGGTCCTCGCCACGGCCGCGACGGCCTCGGCTCCGTCACCTGCCTCAGCCACGACGTCGATCCGCGGGTCGGCAGCGAGGATCGCCCGGAAGCCGCCTCGCACCAGGGCCTGGTCGTCGGCGATCAGCACCCGGACGGCAGCACCTGTCACGTCGACACCGGAGCAGGTGCGCGGCTCAGGGGGAGGTCCACCCGTACGACGAAGCGCCCACGACCGTCCGGGCCGGCCGAGATCACGCCGTCGTAGACGTGCACGCGCTCGCGCATCCCGACGAGGCCGTGACCACCACTGGTCGACGTCAGGCCGGGCGCCAGCGCATTGCACACCTCGAGGGCGAGGCTCTCCTCGCGCCGCGCGACGTCGACGACGGTCGCCGTACCGGCGTGCTTGAGCGCGTTGGTGAGCGCTTCCTGGAGGATGCGGTACGCGGTGAGGTCCAGGCCGGCGGGGATCCCCTGGAGGTCCTCGACGCGAAGCTCGACCGGCAGTCCCGCGTCCCTCATCCGGGTCGCGAGGGCCGGCAGCTGCGCGAGACCAGGCTGGGGAGAACGCTCCGGCGTGCGTTCACCGTGGCGCAGCACCATCAGCAGCCGCTGCAGCTCGGCCACCGAGTCACGGGCCGTGACCTCGATCGCCCGCAGCGCCGCGCGCGCGGCTTCCACGTCGGCGTCCAGCAGGGTGCGGGCCGCCCCCGCCTGCACCCCCATCACGCTGACGCTGTGCGCGATCACGTCGTGCAGCTCGCGGGCAATCCGCGCCCGCTCGTCGTCCAGAGCGTCGGCGTGCGCGCGCTCACGCTCGGCCAGCGTCACCTCGGCCGCGGTGACCAGCTCTGCGGCGCGCGCGAGGCGGGCGTGGACCACGTCGCCCGCCACCCAGGTCCCGACGACGACGAACAGCGTGAAGAGCACCTCCCCTCCCGACCGTTCCTCCGGGATCCGCACGAAGACTGCTGCCACGGCGACGAGGGCGAGGAGGAGCCCGCCGGGTCGCCACCGCCGGGCGTACGCCGCCACGCTGTAGTTGGCGATCGTCAACGGGAGCAGTCCCGCCAGGAAGGGCACGTAAGGCACCACCAGCATCTGCGCGACGACCGCCCCTGCGACCAGCGATGCGGCCGGCAACGGGTGGTGGCGACGCCACGCCAGCGGCACCACGAGGGCCAGGCACACCGCCGCCCTGGCCGCACGCTCGGCGACGGGCACCGTGCCGACCCCACCGTCGTGCCACCCGAGCAGGACCTGCGACTCCCCCACGAGCAGGAGCGTTGCCGCGAGCAACGCGTCGAGGGGTGCACCACGGAACCGGTGGAGAGCTGGCGGCACGAAGCGACCTTACGTCCGATGCTCGGTGCGCGCGTCTGTCTCGAGACATACGCGTCGCGGCATTGGGTCCTCCTCCCGGCCAGTCGTGCTGGCGTCTCGGGGGACGCGTGGTGGGCCAGCTCCGACCCAGGCTGTTGGCACCGACCGACCGATGGAGGAACCATGACCTCGACCCTCGAACGTCCCGTCGTCACAGCAGGCTGGGAGCGGTGGTTGCCTCTCGGCGGCCCGGCGTACGCCCTGCTTCTCGTCATCGCTGCCGCAGCGTTCCCCATGCCGCCGGGTGGCGACGTGTCGTCAGCCGCCCATCCAGGGTGGTTGGCGCTGCACGTCGGACCCACCATCGCGCAGGGGCTGCTGCGCATGCTCGCGTCGCTCGCCTTCGGCGTCCTCGCCGTGGGGGCTGCCACAGCCTGTGCACGACGGACCGGGCCCGGTGCGCTGCCAGCGCTTGCCCTGGTCGGAGGCGCCTTGTCCTGCGGGCTGATGATCGCCGCGCAGGCCTCGGCCGTCGCCGCCGCGCTCTTCGTCCGTGACGGCGGCGCCGCTGACGCTACCCGCGCGATCGGCGCTTTGCAGGCCGCCTTCCTGGATGCCTCGAGCCTGCCGGCTGCGCTGCTGTTCCTCGCCGTGGGCGTTGTCTCCGTGCGGCACGGACTGATGGCTCGCTGGCTAGGCGTGGTCACCCTGGTGGGCGTGCCGGTCGCGGTGGTGGACTCCGCCAGCTACCAGGGCGGCCCACTCGAACCCGTGGCGCTGGTCGGACTCGTGTACTTCCTTGCCTGGTCGCTGCTGGCGGGGGTGCAACTCACCCGTCCAGATGCCGCTGAGCACCAGAACGTGGCGTCGAACCCTGCATGACAAAGCCCCGGCTGCGGGATGGCCGCATTGGCTGGTGCGGATCCAAGACGCGGCGGTGCGCAGAACGTCCTCGCATCGGCATGTCCGATCGCTCATGCCGATGTGCGTGCTGTCCAATCTCGCCCGATGAGGTCACCTTGCAGCGTGGATGCCTGAGCGGATCGCGACCTCAACTGGCGAGAGCCCTGCCACTGGGTCGAACGATCCGTTGATCCAACCTCGCGGATGCAATGGCGGCTGGGCCATGATCTTCGGTCGGCAGCCACGGTGCCGCTGCGCCGCGTGGACGAGGAAGGGATGACACAGATAGACATCCCCCGCCTCGCCAGTGGCAAGGCGGACAGGGCAGTCCAGAGTCGCCTCGGCCGCACGTCGGGAGGCTTCGAGCATCGTCAACCCGTCGTCTCCGTACGGGGCCAACACTGCGGCGACGTCACGATGTGACCCCACTCTCAACCTCGTCGGCGCATCGTCGACGCCGACGTCGGTCAGCAGAAACAGCATCAAGAGTGCCCGTCCGCGTGAGGCCACGTTGACCCGCCACGCGAAGGCGCCGCCGGAGTCATCCGGAAGGGCTGGTGGATAGCTGGAGTCGATGTGCCAGCCGTCGTCATCAGGACTCATCGCGGAGGGAAAGCGCACGGGGAAGGTTCCGAGATCGGTTCGAGGCAACCATCGCCCCGGGCCGACGAGCGCGTCGTAGGCAGCGCGGAGGCGAGCGGTGTTCACAGCACGCTCGAACGGACCGCCCTCCTGGTAGCCGAGTCTCACCACCGGCAATGTCCACGTGCTGGGGTCATCCGGCCGAGCATCCAGCTGCGCCCACAGGAGTTCCGAGCACTGCTCTGCAACCTCACGGGGAAACCCGGCCGCAACTTTCACGAACCCATCCCGGATGAACTCCTCAACATGCAACCGCACACCAACAGGGTCCGGACTCGCCCCACCCCATGCAACCACTTTCCTTCTCCGAGCATTCGGAATGGCCGCGATGGGCGCGGTCATGCCGATGGCCCTGACACCGTCATCGCGATGTTCCGTTAGCGCAGCGTGAATAGGACCAAGCATCCGGCGCCGGCTGCTAGGCAGTACCAGCCGAATGGGCGAAGAGTGTTCGTGTGTACCCATCGCGTCAGCCAGCGGACCGCGACGTAGGCCCCGACTCCGGCCACAACTGATCCGAACAACACTTGGGGCCTGATGCCGTCGCCGAGCGGTCCGAAGAGGTCGGGGAGCTTGAGCACGCCTGCGGCGAGGATCACGGGTGTGGAGAGCAAGAAGGCGAAGCGCAGGGCATCCTCGCGGCGTATCCCGGCCCGCATGCCGGCGGCTGTCGTGATGCCGGAGCGGGAGATGCCTGGTGCGAGGGCCGCGATCTGGACGCTGCCGATGGCCAGTGCCTTGGCGAACGACATCTGCGACAGCCTTGCGTCGGCGGCGATGCTGGCGGCAGCTTCGTCACCGGGGACATCGGCTGGGACCGTCTCGGTCACTGGGTGACGGACGACCCACCACTCGATGCCGAGCAGGATGAGGCCGTTCACGATCAGGAACGACGCCGCTGGGACTGGACGTCCCAGGTTAGCGCGCAGCCAGTGCTCGAAGAGGAGGCCGGTGAGGCCGACTGGGATCGTGCCCACCACGAGCTGCCAGATGAGGCGTTCCTCGGGAGTGCGCAGGCTGCGGTGGCGCAGGCTGGTGAAGATCGCTCGGATCAGTCGGGCCCAGTCGCGGCGGTAGAAGATCAGTAGGGCGACGGCCGTGGCGACGTGAGTGCCGACGATGAACGCCAGATACGGGGACTCTGGGGCGGCGACGTCCAAGTCGCGAGCCCAGGCGCCCCCGACCACGGCCGGAAGCAGGACGCTGTGACCGAGGCTGGAGACCGGGAACAGTTCAGAGACGCCTTGGAGGAGGCCGACGACGGCTGCCTCCAGCCAACTGAGGTGGTGCATGCAGGGCCTTTCGCAGGAGGGGGCCGCAGGCCGACGGGCAGCACGTACTGCAATGCGTTCGAGCCATACTGCACCCATACGAGGAGCCTCGGGCGCGCCAGAGCCCAGGGGCGCCCCGGCGTTTGATCTGGACCGCTCTAGCGTGACCGCTCATGCCGCGATCCGGGCGGCCATGCAGTATGCGCCTCGCTCGTTCTGACGGGTGCCTCAGTCCAGCAGGTCCGCGCTCTCTGGATCAACGGCTTGCTCGGCGCGATCAGGATCGCCTGTCACCGCGTGGACGACGCGGTTCACGAATGCCACCCTCGAGCCCCAACTCTGGCGCGGATGGCTCGTGGGGCCAGCGGTCATCAGGCTTGATGTCGTCTGCCATGCGCAGCAGGCTCTCTGCCTCAGCCCACGGGTCTGGTTCACTCACGATGTCCATTGAGCACCCCGGCGTAGATACACGTCGCGAACTTCCGCGTGGACGTTTCCCGAGGTTGAACGTCCGCACGTGGCGCAATGCGCACTGTCCAGCCCAGCAAGGCAGAGCGCCTCAGTCGACAGCCAGCGCCTCCCGTTCGGTCAGTCCCCCTCTCGAGCGGCGACGATTTCGACCTTCTCGAAGGACGGGAGCTGCGCGAACAGATCCTCGTTGGCCCGCGAAGCCTTGGGGCCGCCGGCGGCGAGCAGCGCGTCTCGATCCGCTTCGTTCGCGAACACCGCGAAGGCGCCAAACGTGGTGGGCGACATGCGAAACGCGTACCAGCGGGTGCTGGCGGGCTGACCCTCGACGACCATCCTGCCGCTCTCAAAGAACTCTTCGGCGGCTGCGATCGCCTCGATCTTGAACTCGAAGCGAGCCAGCACACCTACTGTCGCCATCGGAGATCTCCTTCACCTCGATCCTGCAAACGTAGCGCCCGCCGTACGGGGAAGTCGGGACGGCATCCAACGTCCGCTCATAGCCGCGTTGGGCGCACTCCTTCGCTGTCCACTCTTCTGCTGCCGGTTCCGTAGGGTGAAGAGCATGCCCTTTCCCCCACTGGAACCGCACAGTTCGGGGCTCTTACCTGTCGATAGTGGGGCCCATTTGTGGTGGGAAGAGAGCGGGTCCCCGGATGGCACTCCGATGGTGTGGTTGCACGGCGGACCAGGAGTTGGTCTCGGCTCGGCCTATCGACGTCACCTCGACCCGGAGCGGTGGCGCATCGTGGGCTTCGACCAGCGCGCCTGCGGTCGCAGCCGGCCCTTGGCCACCGAGCCCGGGTTCGACCTCAACACGCTGACCACCAAGCAACAGGTCGCCGACATCGAAGCCGTGCGCGAGCACCTTGGCATCGAGCAGTGGATGGTCTCCGGAGGGTCCTGGGGATCCACGCTCGCGCTGGCATACGCCGAGACGCATCCCGAGCGCGTGAGTGGCATCGTGCTTATCGCGGTGACTACATCGTCCCGCGAGGAGATCGAATGGATCAGCGAGCGGGTGGGCCGGATCTTCCCGCGGGAGTGGGCCGAGCTGGAGGCGGCGTCCGGCCGTCGCTCCGGGGAGTCGTTGCTCGAGGCGATGC
This sequence comes from uncultured Actinomycetota bacterium, assembly GCA_963794435.1. Lineage (GTDB taxonomy): Bacteria > Actinomycetota > Actinomycetes > Propionibacteriales > Nocardioidaceae > Marmoricola. The sequence goes on along the minus strand of CAWCDX010000026.1, from coordinate 90,968 downwards.
TCGCCCGGCTCACCGACACTCGGCCGGAGGTGCGGGCCGCCGCAGCATTGGCGTGGTGCCGCTGGGAGGACACCCACGTCTCGCTCGACCCAGCGGCCGAGCCGCGGTGGACGTTGCTCGCACCCGCCGAACAGCTGCTGATCGCCACTCATGTCGTGAACAACTGGGCCCACACTGCATGGCTTGGCGAGTCCGGCGTGCTCGACCGGCTCGACTCGATCACCCACCTGCCCGCCGTCCTCATTCACGGGCGCCTCGACGTGAGCGGCCCGCTCGCGACGGCCTGGGAGGTGCACCGCCGCTGGCCAGAGAGCCGCCTAGTACTGGTCGAGGACGAGGGGCACGGTGGCCGCGCCATGATGACCGAGCTCGAGGCGGCGTATGGCTCGTTACTCGAGTAGATGCGTCTCGCCCGTGCCGCCACGGCCCAGGCCACCACACCCAAGATCAACAGACGGTCCGAGCCGGTGGAGCTGAGGGGATTCGAACCCCTGACCTTCTCGTTGCGAACGAGACGCGCTACCAACTGCGCCACAGCCCCATGCGCTCTGCCGAATCGCTCGAGCGCGAGGGAAAAGTTACCACCGGGCCGCTGCTGCTCCGAATCAGGTGGTCGAGCCCTCGGCGAAGTCGGCCGGTCGGAACTTCCCGTCCTGCAGGCGTCGCTCGATGTCCTCGAGGCTGTGCCCGGTCAGCTCGGGCATCCGCCACCAGACGAAGAGCCATGCGGCCACGTTGAACGCCCCGTAGATCCAGAACACCTGACCGACCCCGAACACGTCGATCATCGTGAGCAGGGTCAGCGTGATCAGGAGGTTGGTGCCCCACAGCGTCGCGGACTGGACGCTGGTGCCGGCCCCGCGCACGGCGAGGGGGTAGATCTCCGAGCCGGTCAGCCAGCCCATCAGCTGCAGACCGCCGGCGTTGAAGAACATGAACACGATCAGGCACGCGATGATGAACGGCACGCTGTCCCGTCCGGCGTTGCCGGTGACGAAGAAGCCGCCGAGCACGAAGAGCGCGACCGCGGCCCCGGGCACCATCGTCAGGGTGAGGCGTCGGCGACCGACCCGGTCCACGATCATCAGCCCGACGATCATCATCACCAGGTAGGTGACGCCCAGGGCGACGCTGACCCGCAGCGCGGCGCTGGTCGAGAACCCGTTGTCGGTGAGGATCGTGGGGGCGTAGTAGATGATCATCTCGATGCCGGAGAGCTGGGTGAACGCGGCAATGCCGCACCCCACGATGAGTGCCGGCCGCACCCAGCCCTGACGCAGCCCGCTCCACCCCCGGTTGCTCTTCTTCGTCTCCTGCTTGCGCTCCTCGAGCTCGACGATGTCCTCGAGCTCGACGTCGATGTCGTAGCCCTCCGGCCGCACTCGCTGCAGGACGTCGTGCGCGTCGTCGCGGCGGTCCTGCTTGACCAGCCACCGGGGGCTCTCCGGGAGGCGCAGCTGCAGGAGCAGCATCAGCAGGGCCGGTACGGCGGCCACGCCGATCGAGATCCGCCAGCTCACCGCCTCGCTCGCGCCGACCAGCGTGGAGATGACGATGCCCACCCCGATCGCCAGCTGGAAGCAGAGGACCAGTCGGCCCCGGATCGTTGCGGGTGCGAGCTCGGCGACGTACATCGGGACCGTCTGGGTCGCTCCGCCCACCGCGAACCCCAGGACGACGCGCGCGCCGACCAGGGCGATCGCGGCCGGCGCGATCGAGCACAACAGGCTGCCGGCGATGAAGATCGAGCAGATCAGCAGGATCGTGCGGTGCCGACCCCACTTCTCGGACAGCAGGCTGCAGCTGAGCGCGCCGATCACCGCGCCGAGCAGGATGCCGGCGGCGATCGCCTGCTCCATGTTGTGCCCGGTGCCGAACTCCTTGGAGATCTGCAGCAGCGCCCCGGAGATGATGCCGGTGTCGTAGCCGTAGAGCAGGCCGCTGACCGCCGAGACCACAGCCGCCATCAGCATCAGCCCGTTGAGCGCCTTGGGTGCTGCCTTCTGGGTCGATACGGACGTGGCCACGGGTCCTCCCGGTGGTGGAACGACGGTCTTCCACCCGTACCCGTGGGGCACCCCCGCGACACCTCGTGCCCGAGACGGGCGGGATCGATGCCGTCACGCCGAGGCAGGCACTCGTCTACGATCCCCCGTGTGGTGCTGACGTCGATCTTCGGGAACACGGCCAGGTCTCGTGGCTGAGGGACCCATCCTCGTCACGGGGAGCCACCGCTCGGGCAGTACCTGGGTCGGTCGACTGCTGACGTTGGCTCCACAGGCCCACTACGTCCACGAGCCGCTGAACCCGGGCGTCCTGCCCAGCTGGTTCGGCTCCCCCGCCGAGCACACCTGGGAGCACCTGCCCGCCGGGGATCCGCGCTGGTCCCGGATCGACCGCGTCGTGTCGTTGCGGTTCCCCGCGAGGGCAGCATTCGCCGACAGCCGTCGTCGACACGGGTTCGTCGGCACCTCGAAGCGCACCATCCGCCTGGTCCAGGGAGCGGTCGGCGCGCGGCGACAGGGAGCACGCGCGCTCGTCAAGGACCCGTTCATGCTGTTCAACAGCGACGAGTTCGTCCGACGTTACGACGGCAGGGTCGTCTACACCGTGCGCAACCCGGCAGCTTTCGTGAGCAGCCTGCTCCGGCTCGACTGGCGCTTCGACTTCGCGAACTGGGCCGACCAACCTCGGCTGATGGAGGAGCACCTCGCGCCGTGGGCCGACGAGATCCGGGAGGCCGCCGCCGATCCTCCCCCGATGTTCGAGCACGCGTGCCTCGCCTGGCGGGTCATCCACGGGTACATGGCGAACGACCACGAGGCCTCTCCCGAGGGCAAGACGCTGGTGCACCACGAACAGCTCAGCAAGCACGTCGCCGAGGAGCTGCCCCAGCTCTACTCAGCACTCGGTCTCGTCTACTCCCCCGAGGTCGAGGCCGGCATGCGTGCGCTCACCACGGGCGGGACCGCTGACGTCACCCGCAGCGAGGTCAACCAGCTGCATCGCGACAGCGCGACCACGGCCGATGCCTGGCGTCAGCGGCTCTCCGAGGAGCAGGTCGCGGAGGCCTTCCGGCAGACCCAGCCGGAGGCGGGTCGGCTCTACCCGGACGGACCCTCCCGGGCCTGAGCGTTCGATCGGGTCGCCGTCAGGCGCCAGCGACCCGCTTCTGGGCGTCCGTCGCCGAGGTCTCTGCGGCGACCGCGGCCTCACGGGCCAGCGCGGAGTCGCCTTCGTCGTGCCCCGAGCTCTGCATGCCGGTCAGCTCGATGGTGCGGACGGTTCGTCGCGCCCGGGCCTTGCTGACGTACGTCGGAAGGGTCATCGGCAGCGGGTCCCACAGCGACCCGTCGTCGGCCAGTACGGATTGCTCGACGACAGCCTCCTCGTGCAGCGGCACGTCGACCTGCTCGACGACTCGTTCCTCGACCGGATCCGCGGAAGGTGGCCGGACCGGCTGCACCGACTGCTCCGGGACGACCGTGCGCCGCTCCTCGGGCTCGACGACCTCGACCGGTCGGCGCCGCGCAAGGGAAGAGCGCTGCGCTCGCCGGACCGAGAGCCGGGCCACGAGCAGGAACAGGAGGATCAGCCCTGCAGGCACCGCGACGGCCCACGTGGGGACGACCGCGAAGTACGCGAGGCCCCCGACGACGGCCAGGGTCAGGACCAGGGCGGCGAGCACCCGACGCCGACGCCGGGCAGCAGAGGGCGCTGGCCGATCGCGCCTGGGCCGAGCCCGCCGGACCGGAGCCTCGTCCACCTCGACGACCACGTCCGCGGGCTGCCCCGAGGTCGTGCGACGCAGGATGCGCACCCGCTCCGAGTGGCTCTCGACCAGGCGGTCGCTGGCCATCTCGTCGTGGTGCTTGAGCGCCTTGGGGATCAGGTAGACGGCCCACGCGAGCGCGAGCACCACGAAGATGACTGCAGAGAGGTCCACGGCGATGACGATACGAGCGGAATTCCCCCATGGAATGGACCAATTCCGGTGTGTCGTGAGATCACTACTGTGACTGGTGTGAATCTCCGGCATCGGAGCGCAGATCGAGACGGTGCACCACGCCGCGCGGGACCTCCTCGCGGGTGATCGCGAACAGCACGTGGTCGCGCCAGTCGCCGTCGATGTGCAGGAACCGCGGGGCGTAGCCGATCTGCTTGAGGCCGAGCTTCTCCACGACCTTGAGGGACGACGCGTTCTCGGGCCGGATCGCGATCTCGATGCGGTGCAGACCGACGGGGCCGAAGCTGTGGTCGATCGCCATCGCCACTGCCCGCGTGATGATGCCGCGGCCGGCGTACCTCTCGTCGATCCAGTAGCCGATCGAGGCGAACTGCGCCGACCCGCGCACGATGTTGCTCACGGTCAGCTGACCGACGAAGCGACCGTCGTACTCCACGACGAAGGGGAGCTGGCGACCCGAGCGGGCCTCGCTGCGCATGGCGCGGACCATGCCGGCGTAGCTGCGCGGGGCGGGTCGTGCCCCGGAGGTGGTGCGGGCGGGGGCGGTCGCGTCCCACCGGCGCAGCCAGTCGGCGTTGGCCCGACGCAACCGTTGCCAGGTCGCCCGGTCGCCGCGCGTGATCGGCCGGAGGCGCACGCCACGCGACTCCAGGACGGCCGGCCAGCCCGCGCTCAGTGGTCGCTCCCCAGGATCTGCTCCACCGCGTGCCGCAGCAGGGGCACCACGACCTCGAGGCCGTCCTTGACCCCGCCGCGCGAGCCCGGGAGGTTCACCACCAGCGCGTCGCCGACCGTACCGGCCAGCCCGCGGGAGAGGGCGGCCGTCGGCACGCCCTTGCCGATGCCGTGCGCCCGGATCGCCTCGGCGATGCCCGGGACCTCGCGGTCCAGCAGGGCGCGGGTCACCTCGGGCGTGTGGTCGGTCGGGGTCAGCCCGGTGCCCCCGGTGGTCAGGACGGCCCGGGCACCTCCTGCGACCGCAGCGGCGATGGCCTTACCCACCGCCTCCCCGTCGGGTACGACGACCGGCGCCTCGACCTGCCAGCCGTCCTCCCGGAGCGCCTCGACGATGAGCGGCCCGGTGGTGTCGTCGTACACCCCGGCCGCGGCGCGGTTGGAGGCCACGACCACGGCTGCGCGCGGCGCCCTGCCCGACGGGTGCGTCACCGTTGGAAGGTACCGCTCTTGCCGCCGGTCTTCGTCTCGACGCGGACCTCGGTGATGACCGTCTTCTTGTCCACGGCCTTGACCATGTCGACCAGGGTGAGCGCCGCGACACTGACCGCCGTGAGCGCCTCCATCTCCACGCCGGTGCGGTCGGTGGTGCGGACGGTCGCCGAGATCGAGACCGCGTCGTCCTCGACGACCAGGTCGACCGAGACCGCGGAGAGGGAGAGCGGGTGGCACAGCGGGACGAGGTCCGGAGTCTTCTTCGCGGCCATGATGCCGGCGACACGGGCCACGGCCAGCGCATCCCCCTTCGGGACGCCGCCGCCGCGCAGGAGCGCGACGACCTCGGCCGAGACCAGCACCCGACCCGACGCGGTCGCCGAGCGGGCCGTCACGTCCTTCCCGGAGACGTCGACCATCCGGGCCGCCCCGGAGTCGTCGAGGTGGGTGAAGCCCCCCTCCCCCGGAGCGCTCATCCCGGCAGGTCCAGGAGCAGCACCGGCACCTGGTCACCCATGTCGGCGCGGGTGACGTCCTCGGCGAGGACGATCAGCGCGTCGGCACGGGCGAGGCCGCCGATGAGGTGGGATCCCGCACCGCCGACCGGTGTGGCCCGCAGGCCCTCGGCGTCGAGGTCGATCCGTGCCCGGAGCAGCTGGGTCCGCCCGCGCATCGAGCGGACCGGCTGCTGCAGCCGCGCGGTGGTGAGCTGGCGCGGACCCGCCTCACGACCGACGAGTCGGTGCAGCGCAGGCACGACGAACATCTCGAAGGAGACGTAGGCGGAGACCGGGTTGCCGGGCAGGGTGAAGATCGGGGTCTGGTCCTCGCCGACGACGCCGAATCCCTGCGGCTTCCCGGGCTGCATCGCGACCTCGAGGAAGTCGACGGTGCCCAGGTCCTCGAGCACCTCCTTGACCACGTCGTGGGTGCCCTTGCTGACTCCACCGCTGGTGACGACCAGGTCCGCGCGCACGAGCTGGTCGCCGAGCGCCTCGGCGAAGTCGGCGGGATCGTCCGAGGTCGCGGTCACGCGGTACGGCACGCCGCCGTGGACGCGCACCGCGGCCGCGAGCAGGTAGCTGTTGGCGTCGTAGATGCTGTCGCCCGAGGCCTGCCGACCCGGCTCGACGAGCTCGCTGCCGGTCGACATCACCACGACCCGAGGGCGGGGGGAGGTCGCCACCTGGCCGCGGCCGACCGCCGCGAGCAAGCCGAGCTGTCGGGGGCCGATGACCTCGCCGGCCCGCATCAGCAGGTCGCCCTTCGCGATCTCCTCACCCGCCCGCCGGACGTGCTGGCCCTCCTCGGGGGCCTGTCGTACGACGACCTCGCGGCCCTCCTCCTCGGTCCACTCGAACGGGACGACGGCATTGGATCCTGCGGGTATCGGAGCGCCGGTCATGATGCGCAGCGCGGTGCCGGGGGTGAGCTCGAAGATGGTGGCCGCGCCAGCAGCGATCTCGCCGACCACGGGCAGGTGCACCGGCCGCTCGGGGCTGGCGTCGGCGACGTCGCGGAAGGCCACGGCGTACCCGTCCATCGCGGAGTTGTCGAACATCGGCAGCGACACCTCGGCGTGGATGTCCTGCGCGACGGGCAGCCCCAGCGCATCCATCAGCGAGTGCTCGAAGGGCTCCATCGGCTGGATGCGGTCCAGCACGCGCCGGAGGTACTCCTCGACGGAGATCGGTCCGGTCGTGGGGTCCGCGGGCATGGGCCAACCCTAGGTGGCGCTGGACCCCTCGCCGAGGACGGCACCCTCCTCGACACGCCCGTGGTCGCCCTTCAGGCGCGCCTCGCCCTTGACCTTCACGCCGGGACCGAACGTCCAGTCACCCTTGACCACGAGCGACTCGGCCTCCTTCAGCGACGGCACACCGGCGGGGAAGCGCTTGTCGAACTCCTCGACCACCTTGTAGTGGTCGTCGAGGTCGACGAAGGGCAGCGACGTCGCGACCTGGTCGAGCACGAAGTCGCGACCGAGGTCGTAGGCGTCCGAGCGCAGCACCAGCAGGTCGTTGGTCGTCTTCACCGGGACGAACCGCTCGCGCCCCACCTCGATCGTGCGCGAGTCGGGAAAGACCTCGATGGCGGCGCCCATGGCGGTCTCCACCTGGATGACCTTGGGGCTCTTGGGATCGCTGGGGTCGACGTTCTTCTCGTTGCGGATCAGCGGCAGGCCGAGGATGCCGTCGCGACGGGTGATCTCCTCGCGCATCCGGGTCAGGTCGAACCACAGGTTGTTCGTCGAGCAGTACCGGTGGCGCTCGAGGTCCTGCAACGCCTTCTGGTCCTTGTCCGAGGTCTGGGCGGTCTCGCGCAGGATGATCCGGCCGTCGGCCTTGCGGCGGGCGAAGTGGCCACCCTTGCGGTCCGAGGCGGTGCGGCGCACCGCCTCGATCGCGAACGGCGCCCCGGACTCCGCGAACCACCCGGCCAACCGAGCGTCCGGGACGGCCCCGAGGTTGTCGGAGTTGGAGACGAACGCGTAGCGGTAGCCGGCATCGACGAGCTTGTCGAACAGACCGTTGACCATCAGAGCGGTGTAGAGGTCGCCGTGCCCGGGCGGGCACCACTCCAGCGACGGATCACGCGGCCAGCCCACCGGGCGCAGGTCCTCGACCTTGAGCTTCGGCTCCCTGTTCTGCAGGAACTCCAGCGGCAGGCCGGGCACGGCGAGGTCGTCGTAGCGCGCCAGCGCTGCCAACGTGTCGGCCGACGTGCGGAAGCTGTTCATGAACAGCAACGGCAGGGTGGCGCCGTGCTCGCGGCGCAGGTGCAGCACCTGTCGCGCGATCACGTCGAGGAAGGACAGTCCCCGGCGCACGCACAGCAGCGACTTGGCCCGAGCCATCCCCATCGAGGTGCCGAGGCCACCGTTGAGCTTGATCACGGCGGTCGCGCCGATGGCGTCGGAGGCGGTCTCCTCGTCGACCTTCGCGTCGTCGATCGAGTCCATCTCGAGCGGCTCGATGCTGCTCTCGGGGATCAACCCGGTCTCGCCGTGCTCGAGCTGGCGGTAGTAGTGGGAGAAGACGTCGATGGCGACCGAGTCGACGCCGACGGCCCTCATCTTCTCGCGGGCTTCGATCAGCCCCTTGGACTTCATACCTCGATCGTAGGCTTGTCCCGTGCAAGAGCTCACAGGGACCGCGAAGCTCGCCCTGCGCGACCAGCTCCTGACCGGCCGCAAGCACCTCGGGCTGGCCGCGGTCGGGCAGCGCGCCCGGGCGCTCTCCGAGCATCTGCTGGCGGTACCCGAGGTACGCCGCGCCGCCACCGTGGCGGCCTACGTGTCGGTCTCGACCGAGCCCGGCACCGGCCCGCTGCTGGAGGCGCTGCAGGCTGCCGGCAAGCGGGTGATCCTGCCGATCGTGCAGCCGGACTTCGACCTGGACTGGGGGGCGTACGACGACGCGGCCGCCCTGCACACCGCGCGCATGGGACTCCTCGAGCCGACCGGGCGGCGGCTCGGTGTCGAGGCGATCGCCACCGCCGACGCGGTCCTGGTCCCCGGGCTCGCGGTGGGCCGGGACGGCATCCGGCTCGGCAAGGGGGGTGGCTGCTACGACAGGGCGCTGGGGCGGGTGCCCCTGGGCACCTTCACCTGCGTCCTGCTCAACAGCGAGGAGGTCCTCGACCACGTCCCCGCCGCCCCGCACGACCGCGCCGTGACCGCGGTCGCCACCGAGCTGGGCATCACGCGTTTGCCCATGTGACGTGGAGCACGACCGCGCTCCGCGTACCATTGGCACTCGACAAAGCCGAGTGCCAGATTCCCAGGAGCGTCCGTGCCGACCTACCAGTACGCCTGCACCGAGTGCGGTCACACCTTCGACATCGTGCAGTCGTTCTCCGACGACTCCCTGTCGGTCTGCCCGGAGTGCGGCGGACGGCTGCGCAAGGTGTTCAACGCCGTCGGCGTGGTGTTCAAGGGCTCGGGCTTCTACCGCACCGACAGCAGGGAAGCGAAGACCTCCGGCACGTCGACCTCCGACGGCGCCGGAAAGAGCGGGACCGGCGACTCCACCTCGACCACCAACGGCTCCTCGACCACCTCCGACGCGACCGCTAAGAAGGACACCACGTCGAGCACCTCGACGAAGAAGAGCACCGAGCCCACCAAGTCCTGACCGCGCCTCCCACGGCTGCCTGTGGATGGCCGGAGCAGGAATCGCGGATGACGCCTAGGTTCGGGCGCCATGACGCCACCTCTCGCAGCGTCCCGCCGGCGGCTCCTGGGCCTGCGCCGTCGACTGCTGCTCCATCGCCGGTCCCTGGCCGCGGTCGCCGCGGGCGCCGCGGTGCTGGTCGGCCTCCAGTCGGTCTCCCCCGCGCCGCCGGCCCGGGTGCTGGTGTGGACGGCCGCACGAACGCTGCCCGCGGGCGCCGTCGTGCAGCCCGCTGATCTCGCCCGGACGGCGTACGCGCCGGGGAGCGTGCCGGACGGCGCGGCGCGTGACCCGGCCGACGTCGTCGGGCGCACCCTCGCCTCGGCCGTGGCGCGCGGCGAGCCCGTGACCGGTCTGCGCACGATCGGCCCCGGCCTGCTGCGCGGCTACCCCGGCGCCACCGCCGTACCACTGCGGATCACCGACGCCGACACCGTCGCTCTGCTCCGCGTGGGTGACCGGGTCAGCATCGTCGCCGCCGACCCCGATGGCCGGCAAGCACCCAGCGACCTCGTCGACGACGTGCCGGTGGTGGCGGTCCCTCCTGTGCGGCAGGACTTCTCGGGCGGCACGCCGGGACGCCTGGTCGTCGTCGCCGTGCCCAGCCCCGAGGCGACCGACGTGGCCGCCCGGGCAGCCGCAGCGATTCTCATCCCGGTGTGGAACCGATAGCGTCACGCAACATGACTGGTTTCAAGAACTTCGTCCTGCGTGGGAACCTCGTCGAGCTCGCCGTCGCCTTCGTCATGGGCACTGCGTTCGCCCTGGTCGTCACGGCCACGGTGAACCTGATCATGGGCCTGATCGGCAAGATCGGTGGCCAGCCGAACCTGAACGACTGGCGTCCCGGCGGCCTCCTCTTCGGTGCCTGGCTGACGGCGGTGATCAGCTTCCTCATCCTTGCGGCCGTCGTCTACTTCCTCGTGGTCACGCCCTACACCGTGGCCAAGGAGAAGTTCTTCCCCGCCGACCCCGCCGGCACCCCGGCCGACGTGGCGCTGCTCGAGGAGATCCGCGACCTGCTCAAGGCGCAGGCCGGCGGCGTGAGCGGCACGGGAGCCGACACCTCGCTCTGAACCCCGGCGAGCTCACCCGTGGTGCGGCGGCACCTGGCGTCGCAGCCACGCCTCGCGGTCACCCTCGGCCTCGTCGGAGGCGGGCTCGAGGTCGTCGGAGGTCTGGGCAGGGAGCACGTCGCCGAAGATCTCGGCGAGCCGCTGACGGCGCCGGCGCAGCTCCTCGGCGGTCGGCTCGGACCCTTCCGGCGGCCGTTTCTCCGGCGGCGGAGCCTCAGGCGGTGGCATGGATCAGGCACCGCGCGGCGGCGGCGTCCAGCCAGCTCGCGTCGAAGGTCGCCCGGCTCGCGCACCAACCGGTCTGGGCCGCGAAGTGGTCGGAGGACACCCGCAGCGACCTGGCCAGCGGCTCGAGCCTGCCGCCCAGCAGCCGGCGCCCGATGACTCCGAGGAACGGCGCCACCTCGGTCCGGGTGGCCTCGGCATATCCCTCGACCAGGTCCTGGCGCCGCACCGGCTCGGCCCCCACGTTGTAGACGCCGCTCGGCGCGTGCAGGGCCGCGAGCACCGCGGGACCGAGGTCGTCGACATGGACGACGTGTGTCCAGTCGTGCGGGCGGCCGATCCCGATCCGCCGCCCGGCCGCAGCGGCGCGCAGCAGGTGGCGCGTCTGCGGGTCGTCGCCCACGATCTGGCCGAAGCGCAGCACCACACCGGCGCGGGACTCGCAGGTGTAGTCCTGCACCCGGGACTCAGCCACCGCGGTGGGCTCGTTCATCTCGGTGATCGCCATCGGGCTGTGCTCGGTGATCCACTCGTCACCCTGGGCGGCGTACAGGAAGCTCGCACTCGCCTGGACGAGGCGGCGCACGCCGCTGCGCCTCGCCGCGTCGACGACGTGGGCGACACCGGAGGTCCGCAACCGGTCATCGCGCCGCCACGCCCGCGGGACCAGGGCGCTGTGGCCCACGGGGATGCTGGTGGCGAGGTTGACCACGCAGTCGGCGCCCTGGAAGGCCGTCTCGAGGCTGGCCACGTCGAGCACGTCGCCCTGCACGCACGTCGCGCCGAGCCCCTCGATCCGCGCGGCACTGGCGGCGGAACGGGCCACGACGACCACGTCGTGGCCGGCGTCGTCGAGAGTGGTGACCGCCGCACGCCCGATGACACCGGTTCCTCCGGTCAGCACGACCCTCACGGGCGCCATCCTCCGGTAACGAATCGATCACGGCAACCCGGAGCGGTCCGGGCGTGTCGGGCACGACCGACGCGGCTCACGCGCAGAGACCCGCCTCGGCAGCCGCCTGCTTGCGCGCGGCCTCCCTGGCCTGGGCATTGGGCGAGGCGCTCGGCGAGGTACTCCCCGACGGGGTCGGCGACGCGGAACCACTGGGCTTCCCGCCCGGCTGGTCGTTGCCCGGGGACACGGCGTCGGCCGCCAGCTTGCCGAGCGGCTTGTCGAAACGGATCTTGCGCCACAGGTTCGCCGCATCGGGCGCGAACTCGAGCCGGTTGGGGTCCGCGGGGTAGGGCAGGTTGGGCACGGTGATGAACTTGATCTTGTCCAGCCCGATCCCCTTGATCGAGCGGCCGAGATCGGCCAGGTCCTTGAGGTGCGCGAAGCCTGCGTCGGTCGACAGCGAGCTGGTGGCGGCATCGAGGAACTTGTAGAGGCGGACCGGGTTGGTCAGGGTGCCGGCCGAGTAGACCTTGGAGATCATCGCGGAGATGAACGCCTGCTGCCGTTTCATCCGGCCGATGTCCCCGGTGGGGGCGCCGAGGTCGTGGCGCACCCGCACGTAGTCCAGCGCCTGGTTGCCGTTGACCTTGTAGGTCCCCTGCGGGAGGTGGATGTGTCCGACGTCGTCGTTGACCTCGGTCGGCACGCAGACCGTGACGCCGTGGACGGCGTTGACCATGTCCTTGAAGCCGGCGAAGTTCACCACGACGAAGTGGTCGATGTGGATGTTGGTGAGGTGCTCGACGGTGCGGACGGTGCAGGCTGGCCCGCCCACGGCGAAGGCGGCGTTGAACTGCCGGATGCCACCGGGCAGCTCGGTCTTGCCGTTCTTGGACAGGCAGGTCGGCCGCTCGACCATCGCGTCGCGCGGGATGCTGACGCCGTACGCGCGCTTCCGGTCGGCGGAGAGGTGCAGCAGGATCGTGGTGTCCGAGAGTCCCGGGGTGGCGCCACCGATGTTGGTGCCCTTGCGGTCGTCGGAGCCCATGATCAGGACGTTGAGCGGCTGCTGGGGACCGGCCACCTTGGGCTTGGCGGGCCGGTCGTCGCCGAGCCCGATGTTCGAGATCGAGTGGATGTTGCCCTCGAGCTTCTTGTAGACGACCACCAGCACCGTGGAGAGCACCACCACCAGGGCGAGTGCGCCGATGCCGAGCCGCTTGAGAAGGCGTCGTCGTCGAGTACGCCGGTCAGGGCGAGCTTGCTCTACGTCGGACAACGGGACCTCGATCTGGGAAGGCGACCCCCCATTGTGAACCTGTGACCGGGGCCGCCCAAATCCTGCCATGTCTGACTGAAAACCACCTGAGTAGCCGGCGTGCCAAGATGGGCGCCGGCTTGGCCCCAGTAGCTCAGTGGATAGAGCAGCCGCCTCCTAAGCGAAAGGTCGCCAGTTCGACTCTGGCCTGGGGCACCAGATCCGTGCCGAGAGAGCAGCCGACTCCACCCGACGCGAAAGGTCGCCAGTTCGACTCTGGCCTGGGGCACCAGATCCGTGCCGAGAGAGCAGCCGACTCCACCCGACGCGAAAGGTCGCCAGTTCGACTCTGGCCTGGGGCACCAGATCCGTGCCGAGAGAGCAGCCGACTCCACCCGACGCGAAAGGTCGCCAGTTCGACTCTGGCCTGGGGCACCAGATCTGTGCCGAGAGAGCAGCCGACTCCACCCGACGCGAAAGGCCGAGTGAGCCGGGCACCAGAACCGCGCCGAGAGAGCAGCCGGCTCCACCCGACGCGAAAGGTCGCCAGTTCGACTCTGGCCCGGGGCACCAGATCATGGACCCGGGTTGTCGCGCACGGCGGGTAAGGATTACCTTACTTAAGCAAGCCTTACCTGCATCGCCCTGACCCTCGAGCCGCCCGGAGTCACCGCCATGACGTCTTTCCCGCTGGGGAACTACCTGATCGGGTTGCGCGAGGGTCTCGAGGCGAGCCTGGTCGTGGTGATCCTGGTCGCCTACCTCGTCAAGACCGGTCGGCGCGACCTGCTTCCGCGGATCTGGGGCGGCGTCGCCGCGGCCATCGTGGTCTCCTTCGGGTTCGGGGCCCTGCTCACCTTCGGCCCGCGGAGCCTGACCTTCGAGGCGCAGGAGGCCCTGGGCGGCACGCTGTCGATCATCGCGGTCGGGTTCGTCACCTGGATGGTCTTCTGGATGGCCCGCCACGCGCGGGGGCTCTCCGGTGAGCTCCGCGGCAAGATCGACGCCGCTGCGGGAGCCGGCCGCTACAGCCTCGCGCTGGTCGCGCTCCTGGCGGTGGGACGTGAGGGCCTGGAGACGGCCCTGTTCATCTGGTCGGCCACGCAGGCGACGACCAACACCGGCTCCTCGACGCTGGTGCCCTTCCTGGGCGCCCTGCTGGGCATCCTCACCGCGGTCGCCATGGGCTTCGCCTTCTACAAGGGCGTGCTGAAGATCAACCTGGCGAAGTTCTTCCGCTACACCGGCATCATCCTGATCGTCGTCGCCGCAGGAGTGCTGTCCTACGGCGTCCACGACCTCCAGGAGGCCGGCGTCCTGCCCGGCCTGAACAACCTCGCCTTCGACGTCAGCAACGCGATCCCGCCCGCCTCGTGGTGGGGCACGCTCCTCAAGGGCACCCTCAACTTCTCCCCCGCCACCACCTGGCTGGAGGCCACGGCCTGGGTGCTCTACCTCGTGCCGACGATGACGATCTTCCTCCTCCGGACCCGCCAGCCCAGGTCCGTGTCCGCGTCCACCGCTCCTCGTCAGCCTGCCGAAGCCGCCTGACCGCCCATCGAAAGGCCCCTCTGTGAACCGCTCCGCTGCTGCCGCATGCGCTCTTGCCCTGGCTACGTTCGCCGTCACCGGCACGGGCTGCTCCCTGACGCAGTCCAACGCACCCGCGAAGGCGAGCAAGGGCACCGGCACGATCAACGTCGAGTCCTCGAGCGGGACCTGCGACCTGACGGCCAAGAAGGCACCGTCCGGCAACGTGGTCTTCAAGGTGAAGAACACTGGCAACGAGGTGACCGAGTTCTACCTCTACGGCTCCGACGGGCTGCGGATCGTGGGCGAGATCGAGAACATCGGGCCCGGCCTCACCCGCGACCTGGTGGTCAGCGCCCAACCCGGCAAGTACGTCACCGCCTGCAAGCCGGGCATGAAGGGCCAGGGCATCCGCTCGGCGTTCGTGGTCACCGGCTCCGGGAAGGACACCGGGATCAAGGGTGTCTCCCAGGCCGACATCGACACGGCCACCTCGCAGTACGCCGCCTACGTCAAGGACCAGTCCCAGGAGCTCGTCGACGCGACCACGCAGTTCGTGCGGGCCTACGAGTCCGGCGATGCTGCCAAGGCCAGGTCGCTCTTCCCTGTCGCCCGCGGCCACTACGAGCGCATCGAGCCGGTCGCGGAGTCCTTCGGCGACCTCGACCCCGAGCTCGACCTGCGCGAGGCGGACCTCGAGAAGGGTCAGCAGTGGACCGGCTGGCACCGGATCGAGAAGGACCTGTGGCCGCCGGCGAAGGGCTACACCACGCTCGATGCCGCCGGCCGCAAGAAGTACGGCGAGAACCTGCTGGCCAACACCCAGGAGCTGCAGAAGCGTGTGCAGACCCTGAAGTACAGCGTCGACCAGATCGGCAACGGCTCCAAGGGGCTGCTCGACGAGGTCGCGGCCGGCAAGATCACCGGCGAGGAGGACACCTGGTCGCACACCGACCTGTGGGACTTCCAGGCCAACGTCGACGGCGCGCGGGTCGGGTTCGAGGGGCTGAAGCCGATCCTGGACGTGAAGAACCCCGCCCTCTCGCAGCAGATCCAGGCGGCCTTCGACAATCTCCAGCCGCTCCTGGACAAGTACAAGACCGCCGACGGCTTCGTCTCCTACGACAAGGTCACGCCGGCCCAGCGCAAGCAGCTCTCCGACGCCGTGAACGCTCTCGCCGAGCCGCTGTCCAAGATGACCGGAGCCATCACCCTGTGACCCATCCGCCCGACCAGCAGCCAGCACCCGACGAGACCGGCCACGGCTCGTTCTCCCGGCGACGCCTCCTCGGCGTCGCCGGTGCGGGCGCGCTCGCCGCGGGTGCGGCCGGGGTCGGCGGCTATGCCTGGGGCAGCTCGGAGGACGACTCGTCCGGCGGCTCGACCGCCGGCACGGCGTACGCCTTCCACGGACGCCACCAGGCCGGGATCACCACGCCGGCGCAGGACAAGCTGCACTTCGCCACGTTCGACGTGACGACGAGCTCCCGTGACGAGCTCGTCTCGCTGATGCGCGCGTGGACCGCCGCCGCCCGCCAGATGACCGCCGGCGCCATGGTGGGCGGCAACACCCCGACGCCGTACGACGCCCCGCCGAGCGACACCGGTGAGGCCCAGGGGCTCCCGGCCTCGGGGCTGACGCTGACCTTCGGGTTCGGGCCCACCCTGTTCGAGCGCGACGGCAAGGACCGCTTCGGCCTGGCCGACCGGAAGCCGCGGTCGCTGAGCACGCTGCCGCACTTCCCGGCCGACAACCTCGACCCCACTCGCAGCAACGGCGACCTGTGCGTCCAGGCCTGCGCGCAGGACCCCCAGGTGGCGGTGCACGCCATCCGCAACCTGGCCAGGATCGGGTTCGGCACCGTGGCGATGCGGTGGGCGCAGCTCGGGTTCGGCCGTACGTCGTCGACCTCGACCGCCCAGCAGACCCCACGCAACCTGCTCGGCTTCAAGGACGGCACCGCCAACCTGAAGGTCGAGGACCGCCCGAACGTCGACAAGTTCGTGTGGGTGCACCCCGGCGACGACCCGGCGGCCGACTGGCTCGCCGACGGCTCCTACCTGGTGGCCCGGCGGATCAACATGCGCATCGAGCCGTGGGACCGCACCAGCCTGAGCGAGCAGGAGATGCTGATCGGTCGCGACCGCGGCGAGGGGGCTCCGCTCTCCGGGGGCAAGGAGCACACCGAGCCGAACTTCGAGCTCCAGGGACGCGACGGCCCGCTGATCGCGATGGACTCCCACGTCCGCCTCGCCCACCCCACGATGAACAAGGGCGTCAAGCTGCTCCGCCGCGGCTACAACTTCACCGACGGCTCCAACGACCTCGGCCGCCTCGACGCGGGTCTGTTCTTCATCGCCTTCGTCCGCGACCCGGTCGAGCAGTACATCCCGATGCAGACCCGGCTCTCCGCCCACGACGGCCTGATGGAGTACCTCCAGCACACCGGGTCCGGCCTCTTCGCCGTACCCCCCGGCGTGCGGTCTCGCTCGGGGTGGGTGGGCGAGACGCTGTTCGGCTGAGCCACCAGTTTCACCGGCCAACCAGTGAAACTGGGCCCAGTGCGCGAAACTTCGCGCGCATCCCCAAGTTCCAGTCACACAGTGGCGCGTTCAGACCTCTTCGAAGCGGATGCCCGCGTCCTGGAGGCGGCGCAGCAGGTTCTCCGCCATGGCCTGGGCAGTGGTGACCTGGCCCGAGGTCTGCGGGTTGTCGTCGAGCGCGAGGCAGAGCGCGGACTCGGCCAGCATCTTCGCGGTCTCGTCGTAGCCGGGGTCGCCGCCGGAGACGCGGGTGTGCACGGTGCGACCGGCGCTCTCGCCCACGAAGTCGACCGTGAACCAGTGCTTCTCGCGCTTCTCCTGCGAGGGCCCCGACCCCTGCGGCACGCGCTTCTTGAGGAAGTTGCGCACCGGCGGGATCTGCGCGGCCACCACCAGCGAGCCGACGGCGACGGCGCCGCCGACGGTGTAGCGCAGGGTCTTCAGGCCCGCGTAGTGGCTGTAGCGGAAGTCCGGGCCGTACGACGCCAGGGCAGCGCCCGAACGGGCCACCACGGACGGGTCGATCGTGGGCATCGGCAGCAGGTAGAGCCCGAGGGCGGAGTCGCGGTGCGGCTTGCCGGCCACGGCCCTGGACGACCGACCGGAGGGACGACCCTCCTTCTTCCGGCGAGCGACCATCGCCTCGCGCATCTGCTTGCCCCGGCTGATCGCCCCCATCGCGGAGTGGAACGTGCCGCCCGAGGCCGCTCCGCCCGCGCGCACCACACCACGCAGGGTGATCGGGTCGGTGGAGCCCAGCTTGCTCACGGCGTACCACGCGCCGAGGTCGTGCGGGATCGAGTCGAAGCCGCAGGCGTGCACGATCCGGGCTCCCGAGGCCACGGCGGCGTCGTGGTGCTCGACGTACATCCGGTCGACGAACTCCGGCTCGCCGGTCAGGTCGACGTAGTCCGTCCCTGCGGCCGCACAGGCCGCGACCAGCGGTGCGCCGTGCTCGAGGTAGGGCCCGACGGTGGTGATCACGACGCTCGCCGACTCCGCGAGGGCCCGCATCGACGCCTCGTCGGCACTGTCGGCCTGCAGCAGCGAGAGGTTCTTCAGCTCCGGGTCGATCTGCGCGAGCTGGTCACGGACGGCCTCCAGCTTGCTCCGGTTGCGCCCGGCCAGTGCCCAGCGCAGGCCGTGTGGGGCGTGCTTCGCCAGGTAGGCGGCGGTCAGCTCACCGGTGAAGCCGGTGGCGCCGAGGAGGACGATGTCGTGGTCGCGCGCTGCAGAGTCAGGCATCTGCCCATCCTGACGCACGAGGGAACCCCTCGGGCAGGACGTGCGTCACACCTGCATGGGAAACAGCCTCAGGGGCGGCACCCGGCTCGGCACCCGGCTCGGCGGTGGCGCGGTGGCGGCCGCCTTCGGGCTCCTCGCCCCCCTCCTCACCCCCGCCACCGAAGCCGGACCGGCCGGCGCCCCGGGCCTGACGCCCTTCGCCTCGTGCTCGGCACTGCGGCAGTGGTACGTCGACCAGACGATCGGCCGGGTGGGCCCCGACGGTTGGGGCTACCCCGTCTACGCGCTGCGCGCTCCGGTGCCCGAGACGATGGGCCGACAGCAGGACGGTGCCAGTGACCCGGTCACCAACGGACCCACCGGCACGAACGTCCAGGAGAGCGGGGTCGACGAGCCCGACGTGGCGAAGACCGACGGGCGGATCGTCGTGCAGGTCCGCGACCGGGAGGTCGTGATCACCGCTGCGACCGGCGAGCGTGCTCGCCAGCTGGCCACGTGGGAGCTGCCGCAGGGTGTGGTCGCCGGCGGGCTGCTGCTCGTCGACGGGCACGCACTGCTCACCACGAGCCAGCCGGTCGCCCTGGAGGACGGTGCCTACGGGTCCGAACCTGTCGGCACCGTGGGCAGCGACCTGTTCGACCTCGACGTCACGGACCCGTCGGCGCCTCGTCTCGCCGGGCACAGCACCTGGTCGGGGTCGGTGCTCTCGATGCGGCAGTACGGCGACACCGTGCGCCTGATCACCACGACCGGGTTGCCGGCCCTGCCGTTCGTGCACCCGCACCGTGGGACGTCGTCGGCCGAGGCGACCGCGAGGAACCGCCAGATCGTCCGCGACGCCGACGTGGACGCGTGGCTCCCGTCGATGCGTGCCGACGGCGGCAGCCGCCGCACCGTCGGGTGCGCCGACACCTACCACGCGGTGACCTCCCCGACCGGCGAGGCTTCGACGACGGTGGGCGTGTTCACGCTGCATCCCGGTGACGACTCCCCCGTCTCCTCGGTGGCCGTCACCGGCGCCGGGTCGCAGGTGTACTCCTCCACGGACCGGCTCTACGTGTGGTCCTCCGACGCGGGCATCCCGCTCCGTCATCCGCTGGGTCTCTCGGGGGGACCCGTCCGGCCCTTCGCCGTGCCGCACACCGACGTCCACGCCTTCGCCATCGACGGCGACCAGACCCGCTACGTCGCCTCGGGACGGGTCGAGGGCCAGGCTCGCGACAGCTGGTCCTTCGACGAGCACGACGGCCACCTCAGGATCGCCCTCAGCTGGCCGGAGAGATCGATGATGCGTCGCCTGGACAGCCCGCGCGAAGTCCCGCCCTCGACCGGTCCCGGCGGCGACAACGGGATCGTGGTCCTCGACGAGCAGGGTGACCGGCTCGTCACCGTCGGTCAGCTCCGCGGCCTGGGTCGCGGCGAGCAGATCCAGTCGGTGCGGTGGTTCGACGACCTGGCCGTCCTGGTCACCTTCCGGCAGACCGACCCGCTGTTCACCGTGGACGTCGCCGACCCGACCAGCCCGCGGGCGCTCGGCGCGCTGCACCTGACCGGCTTCTCCTCCTACCTGCACCCCCTCGGGAACGACCGCCTGCTGGGTCTCGGCACGGCCGCGACGACCGAGGGCGAGACACAGGGGGCGAAGGCGGCGGTCTTCGACCTCGCCGACGCCCGCCACGCCCGTCAGCTCGACGAGGTGAGCCTCGGTGACGGCTACCCGGCTGCCGCGAACGACCCGCACGCCTTCACCTGGCTGTCGACGGGCGCCGGGACGGGTACGGCGATCACCCAGGTCGAGCTGAGCACCGGCCGGGTCGCCCTCGAGGCGATCCACGTCGGCCCCGACGGCCGGCTGACCACCAGCGAGCTGCCCTCGGCCGGTGGGTGGGCCCAGCGAGCCCTCCCCCTCGACGACGGCCGGCTGGCGTTGGTCGGCGACCGCGTGGAGCTCGTGGCGCCGTAGCCGGTTCCTGGCCCGTCGTACGCTCTGGGGCATGTGTCGCAACATCAGGACTCTCCACAACTTCGACCCCCCGGCCACCCGCGACGAGGTGCACGCGGCAGCGGTCCAGTACGTCCGCAAGATCAGCGGATCGACGCGGCCGTCCCAGGCCAACCAGGCCGCCTTCGACCAGGCCGTGGCGGACGTCGAGCATGCGACCCGGCACCTGCTCGAGCACCTGAGCACCAACGCGCCGCCGAAGAACCGCGAGGAGGAGGCCGCCAAGGCCCGGGCGAGGGCGGAGCTCCGCTACGCGCGCGGCTGACCTCCTCCGGGGCCGCACGGTGGTGCTCACCGGCGCCGGCCTGAGCACCGACTCCGGGATCCCCGACTACCGGGGGCCCGGGGCGCCGGTGCGTGCACCGATGACCTTCCAGGAGTTCGTCGCCACCGAGCAGAACCAACGGCGCTACTGGGCGCGCGCGCATCTCGGCTGGTCCCGGATGGGCGGGGCCGAGCCCAACGCGGGCCACCGGGCGCTGGCCCGGCTGGAGACGTGCGGCGAGGTCTCCTTCCTGATCACGCAGAACGTCGACGGCCTGCACGAGCGCGCAGGCCACCGGGCGCTGGTCGCGCTGCACGGCCGGATCAGCGACGTGGTCTGCCTCGACTGCGGGGGCGTCCAGCACCGCACCGAGATGCAGGATCGCCTCGCCGCAGCCAACCCGGAATGGCTCCAGTCCCACACCGAGGTCGTGGTGCGTCCCGACGGCGACGTCGAGCTCGAGGAGACCGACGGCTTCGTCGTCCCCGCCTGTGCCGGCTGTGGAGGCCGGCTCAAGCCGCACGTGGTCTTCTTCGGGGAGAACGTGCCGAAGGACCGGGTGGAGCGGTGCTACGCCGCCCTGGACGAGGCGGACAGCCTGCTCGTGGCCGGCTCGTCGCTCACGGTGATGTCGGGCCTGCGCTTCGTCCGGTACGCCGCCAAGGCCGGCCTACCGGTCGTCATCGTCAACCGCGGACCCACCCGGGGCGACGATCTCGCCACGCTCAAGGTCGACGCGGGGTGCAGCGAGTGGTTGACCGCCTGGTCGCGGCGATCAGGCGGGCGTGACGAAGATGTGCTCAGCGGCCTCGGTCACGATCTCGGCCGTCTCGCCTGAGCTGCCCAGCAGGACGCCCTCCTCGGTGAGCACGGCCGCGATCACGGCGCCGGGCATCGCGCCCGCCCGCCGCAGCGCACCCATGAGCACCTCGTCCTTCTGCATCTCCTCGCTGATGCGGCGTACCTGCACCCGGCGCGAGTCGACCCCGACGGCGCTGTTGAGCGCCTGGACGCCCTCGCGGAAGCGCTCGCTCTCCTCGGACTCCCCCAGCTCCGAGAGGCCGGGGATCGGGTTGCCGTAGGGCGACTCGGTGGGATGGTCGAGCAGCTCGAGCAGGCGGCGCTCCACCGTCTCGCTCATCACGTGCTCCCACCGGCACGCCTCCTCGTGGACCAGCTCCCAGTCGAGGCCGATCACGTCGGTCAGCAACCGCTCGGCCAGGCGGTGCTTGCGCATCACCCGGGTCGCCAGGCTGGTGCCCTCGTCGGTCAGCTGCAGGTGCCGGTCGCCCTCCACGGTGAGCAGCCCGTCGCGCTCCATGCGCGCCACCGTCTGGCTCACGGTCGGCCCGCTCTGGTGCAGCCGCTCGGCGATCCGGGCGCGCAGCGGGACGATGCCCTCCTCCACCAGCTCGTAGATGGTCCGGAGGTACATCTCCGTGGTGTCGATCAGGTCGCTCACGGGGTCATTGTTGCCCATGCCCCACAGGCGAGGCAGTCCGTGGTGCGTGAGGAACACCCGGGCAGCACCACGGCGGACCTCGGTGCCGCCAGCGGCTCAGCGCTCCGGGTCCTCCAGCGTGGCGTTGTAGCGTCCCAGGGCCGTGACGAAGTCGCTCAGCTCCTGGGTCTCCCAGCCGGCCAGCCGGCCACGGACCTCGTCGCGACGGGACTGCATGATCGTCTGCAGGCGGCCTCGGCCCTCGTCGGTGATCGCGAGGATCGCGGCCCGGCGGTCCTCCGGATCGGGGGAACGCTCGATCAGGTCGAGCTCGAGCAGGGCCTGGACCTGGCGGCTCACGGCGCCCTTGTCGATGGAGAACTGGTCGACGAGGTCGCTCGCGCGACGCGGCCCGGAGTCGTACAACGCCATCAGCATGGAGTAGGCGACCGGGGAGAGATCGGGGTGCACCATCTTGGCTCGTTCGGCGATCACCCGGCGCAGGCGGCGCACCAGCACACCCATCTCGTGCTCCAGCGCGCTCAGGGTCTCGTCGTCCACCACGGGCCACAGCCTACAAACAGCAGCGACCCGCAGGCGTGGTCTCCTGGGGGAGACCGCCCCGGTGGACGTGACGTCCGGGTCGCCTGCGGGTCGGGTGACTGCTTGGGATTCGCCAGCTCGCCCACCCGGCACGTCGCCGTGCCGGTCGCGAAACTCGCGGATTTCCGGTGAGCTGCTAGCGGACAGCCACCTCACGCGTCCTTGAAGAATTCATTCCTCGGACCACCTCCTTTCCCGTGTCCGACCACCGTAGGCCGCAACGCCGCCCGACTCAACGAGATAACTCGAATGGCTTCGAGCGGGTGCTGCGGGGTAAGGAGGACCCATGAGCGAAGACAAGCCCGAGAGCGAGACGCAGGACAACGAGGGCATCTCCGACGACCAGCTCCCACCAGACGTCCGCCCCGAGGAGGACAACCCGCTCGCCCGGCACCCCGGCCAGACGGGCGACCAGGACGACGAGATCGGCAGCGACCGTGAGGGCGACCCCGAGACGGCACCGATGACCGAGGAGGACGCGGACTACGGCGGCGCCGGCTCGGGCGACTCCGACTGACCGCGCGCCGGGTCAGCCGGACTCCGACTGACTGCGCGCCGGGTCAGCCGGACTCCGACTGACTGCGCGCCGGTTCAGCCGGCGATGGCCGCCGTGAACTGCGCGTCGTAGAGGCGCGCGTAGGCACCACCGGAGGCGAGCAGCTCCTCGTGGGTGCCCTGCTCGACGATCGCGCCCTGCTCCATCACCAGGATCAGGTCGGCGTCGCGGATCGTGGAGAGCCGGTGGGCGATCACGAACGAGGTGCGGTCGGTGCGCAGCGCCGTCATGGCCTGCTGCAGGAGCAGCTCGGTGCGGGTGTCGACCGACGAGGTGGCCTCGTCGAGGATCAGCAGCGCGGGGTCGGAGAGGAACGCCCGGGCGATCGTCACGAGCTGGCGCTCACCGGCAGAGAGGTTGGAGCCCTCCTCGTCGATGTGGGTGTCGTAGCCCTCGGGCAGGGAGTGCACGAACCGGTCCACGAAGGTCGCCTGGGCGGCCTCGAGGATCTGCTCCTCCGTCGCGCCGGGGTGCCCGTAGGCGATGTTGTCGCGAATGGTGCCCTCGAAGAGCCAGGTGTCCTGCAGCACCATGCCGATCTGGCTGCGCAGTGCCGAGCGCGGCATCGAGGCGATGTCGACTCCGTCCAGGGTGATCCGTCCCCCGGTGACCTCGTAGAAGCGCATCACCAGGTTGACCAGCGTCGTCTTGCCGGCGCCGGTGGGACCGACGATCGCGACGGTCTGGCCGGGCTGGGCCACGAGCGAGAGGTCCTCGATCAGCGGCCGCTCGGGGTCGTAGGAGAAGGAGACCCGCTCGAAGCGGACCTGGCCGCGCCGCTCGTCCAGAGGAGCGGCGGCGCCCCCGGCCTCGGTGGACTGCTCCTCGGCGTCGAGGAGCTCGAAGACTCGCTCGGCGGAGGCCACCCCCGACTGCAGGAGGTTGGCCATCGAGGCGACCTGGGTCAGCGGTTGGGTGAACTGCCGGGAGTACTGGATGAAGGCCTGGACGTCGCCCAGGGACATCGTCCCGCTGGCCACGCGCAGGCCGCCGATCACCGCGATCACGACGTAGTTCAGGTTCCCGATGAACATCATGATCGGCATGATCAGACCGCTCACGAACTGGGCTCCGAAGCTGGCCTGGTAGAGCTCCTCGTTCTCCTGCGCGAAGACCTCCTCGACCTCCTGCTGGCGGCCGAAGACCTTCACGAGCGCGTGTCCGGAGAAGGTCTCCTCGATGTGCGCGTTGAGCTTGCCGGTACGGCGCCACTGGTCGATGAAGAGCCCCTGGGAGCGACCCATCACCTGCTTGGTGACCACCATCGACAGCGGCACCGAGATCAGGGCCACCAGGGCCAGCAGCGGTGAGATCCAGAGCATCATCGCGAGCACGGCGACCACCGTCAGCAGCGAGGTCATCAGCTGGCTCATGGTCTGCTGCAGCGTCTGGCTGACGTTGTCGATGTCGTTGGTGACGCGGCTGAGCAGCTCTCCGCGCGGCTGCCGGTCGAAGTAGCTCAACGGCAGCCGGTTGACCTTGTCCTCGACCTCGGCGCGCATCCGCAGCACCGTCCCCTGGACGACGTCGTTGAGCAGGTAGCCCTGCAGCCAGGCGAGCAGGGAGGCGGCGACGTACACGACGAGCACCACCATCAGCACGTCGCCGACGGCGGTGAAGTCGACGCCCTGCCCGGGATGCACGTCCATCGCGGAGACCATGGTCGCGACCTTGTCCTGCCCCTGCTGGCGCAGCTGCTCGACGGCCTGGGCCTTGGTCAGGCCGGCCGGGAGCCGGCCCCCGATGACACCGGAGAAGATCAGGTCGGTGGCGTGGCCCAGGATCCTGGGTCCGATGGCGGTCAGGCTGACGCTCAGGATCGCGAGCGCGACGACGGCCGTGGCCTTGACCCGGTCGGGTGCCATCCGGCCGACCAGGCGGCGCGCGGACGGACCGAAGCTCGACGCCTTCTGCCCGACCATGCCGCCCCCGAACGGACCGCGGCCCGGCCCGCCCGGGCCGGCCTGCACACGCTCGGTCTCCTTCAGCTGCTGCGGAGGGCTGGCGGGCTTGGTCGTCGTCATGCCGCCTCCTGCGCGCTGAGCTGGGACTCGACGATCTCGCGATAGGTCCCGCAGGTCTCGAGGAGATCCTGGTGTCGCCCGCGTCCGACGACCATGCCGTCCTCGACGACGAGGATCAGGTCGGCGTCACGGATCGTGGAGACGCGCTGCGCCACGATCAGCAGGGTCGCGTCGCGCGTGACCGGCCGCAGCGCCGCCCGGAGCCGGGAGTCGGTGGCGAGGTCGAGCGCGCTGAAGGAGTCGTCGAACAGATAGATCTCCGGACGCTTGATCAGTGCCCGCGCGATCGCCAGCCGCTGTCGCTGCCCGCCGCTGAGGTTGGTGCCGCCCTGGCTGATGGGGGTGTCGAGGCCCTCGGCATAGGTCTCCACGAAGTCGCGCGCCTGAGCCACCTCGAGGGCAGCCCACATCTCCTCGTCGGTGGCGTCGCTCTTGCCGTAGCGCAGGTTGGAGCGCACCGTGCCGGAGAAGAGCCAGGCCTTCTGCGGCACCAGCCCGATGCTGGACCAGAGCACGTCCGGCTCGAGGTCTCGTACGTCGACCCCGCCGACCAGCACCCGTCCGCCGGTGACGTCGAAGAGCCGGGGCACCAGGTTGACCATGGTGCTCTTGCCGGCCCCGGTCGAGCCGATCACCGCGACCGTCTGGCCGGGCCGCGCCTCGAAGGACACGTCGCGCACGACCGGCACGTCGGCGCCGGGGTAGGTGAGCTCGACGTGGTCGAAGACCAGGGTGCCGCGCTCGCGCAGGCTGGTCACCGGGGTGGCCGGCGGGACGACCGAGGAGTCGGTGCCGAGGACCTCCATGATCCGGTCGGCGCAGACCGTCGACCTCGGGATCATCATCAGCATGAAGGTGCCCATCATCACGGCCATCAGGATCTGCATCAGGTAGGACAGGTAGGCCGTCAGGGCACCCACCTCCATCTGGCCGTTCTCGACGCGGTGCCCGCCGAACCACAGCACCGCGACCGAGGAGATGTTGGCGACGAGCATCACCGTCGGGAACATCCCGGCCAGCCAGCGGCCGGCGCGCACCGAGACGGTGGTGAGGTCGCCGTTGGCGACGGCGAACCGCTCCGTCTCGTAGGGCTCGCGCACGAAGGCACGCACCACCCGGACGCCGGTGATCTGCTCCCGGAGCAGCCGGTTGACCTCGTCGATGCGCGCCTGCATCTTCCGGAAGTTCGGCACCATCCGGCTCACGATGAAGCCGATGGAGACGATCAGCACCGGCACCACGACGGCGAGCAGCCACGACAGGCCGAAGTTCTCGCGCATGGCCATCACCACGCCGCCGACCATCATGATCGGGGCGGCGACCATCATGGTGCAGCTCATCAGCACGAGCATCTGCACCTGCTGGACGTCGTTGGTCTCCCGCGTGATCAGCGACGGTGCACCGAACTGCTGGACCTCGCGCTGGGAGAAGGACCCGACGCGGTGGAAGATCGCGGAGCGCACGTCGCGGCCGAAGCTCATCGCGGTCCGGGCGGAGAACCACACCGCCGCCACCGAGCAGCCGATCTGGAGCAGCGCGACGCCGAGCATCACCATCCCCGTGTGCAGGATGTACGTCGTGTCGCCGGTCGCGACACCGTTGTCGATGATGTCGGCGTTCAGGCTGGGCAGGTAGAGCGCGGCCACCGTGCCCACGAACTGCAGCGCGACGACGGCGGTGAGCCAGCGCCGGTAGGGCTGCAGGTGCCGTCGCACCAGTCGGATCAACATCAGCGTGCCCCCGTCACGATCGAGCCTTCAGCACGCCGTGGAGCATGACCTCGGCCACCTCGGCCGGTGTCAGCAGGTAGTCCGCGTGCGCCCCGGGATGGCGTTGGCCCAGCACGAGGGAGCGGAGCACCGCGGCGGCCGTCTGCGGGCTCACCGCGAGCTCGGCACGGTGCGCCTCGAAGAGCTCGGTCAGCCCGGACATCAGGGCCCGGTTGGCCTCGACGATGAACGGTGGACCGTCCCCCTTGCGGTGGTTCTTCTCGTCGTGCTCGGCCTGGCGCAGCCACATGCCGCGCAGCAGCATCATCACCGCCATCACCCGCTGCGAACGCTTCAGCAGGTGGTCGGCCGTGCGCTCGATCTTGGTGTAGAGGTCGGTGGCTCCGGCGATGGCCTCCGCCAGCCCGTCGCGCTCAGTCTGCGGGTCCAGGGTCCGCTCGGCGACCGCGAGCCAGAGGGCGTTCTTGTCCGGGAAGACGCGGAAGATCGTGCCCTCCGCGATGCCGGCCGCCTCGGCGATCTGGCGTGTGGACACCTCGCCGCCGTGGTCGAGCAGCAAGGGCACGACGACGTCGACGATGGCCGCGCGCCGGTCGTCGGGCGCCATCGCGGTGGCTCGGGGACTCATGCCCACCAGCATAAGTGAGTGAGCACTCACTCACAAATGGTTTTCCGCAGCGGGTCGGCTGGGGTCAGGGAGCGAGACGTCCGATGCTCCAGGGCGCCTGGTCCCCCGCGCGGCGGTAGACCAGCCGGTCGTGCATCCGGCCCTTGCGGCCCTGCCAGAACTCGACCACCTCGGGGACGACCCGGAACCCTCCCCAGTGCGGGGGAAGCGGGACCTCGGCGCCCTCGAAGCGAGCCTCCACCTCGGCGTACCTCTTCTCGAGATCCGCACGCGAGGGCACCTCGCTCGACTGCGGGGAGGCCCAGGCGCCGAGCTGGGAGCCCCGTGGCCGGCTGGCGAAGTAGGCCCTGCTCTCCTCGCCGGAGACCCGCTCGGCGCGGCCCTCGACGCGGACCTGTCGCTGCAGGTCGTGCCAGGGGAAGAGCAGCGCGGCGGCCGGCTCGGCGTCCAGCTCGTGGCCCTTGCGCGAGTCGTAGTTGGTGTAGAAGACGAACCCCCGCTCGTCGACGGCCTTGAGCAGCACCAACCGCGAGGAGGGCCGCCCCTGCGCCGAGACCGAGGTGACGACCATCGCGTTGGGCTCGTGGACCCCGGCAGAGACGGTCTCGGCCAGCCAGCGGCGGAACATCGAGACCGGGTCGGCGGCCAGGTCCGGCACGTCGAGACCCGCGTCGCCGTACTCGCGACGCAACGCGGCCAGCCGCTCGGGGTCCGGGCCGGGATCCGGGTCAGGGTCGGGGCGTGGCGTCATGGACCCAACCTAGGACGAGGGGGCGCACCGCTGTATCCGGATCCCGGGCGACCGTGCAGAATGCCACGCATGACTGAGGTACATCACGGGCTCGAGGGTGTCGTCGCGTTCGAGACGCAGATCGCGGAGCCGGACAAGGAAGGCTCCGCGCTGCGCTACCGCGGCGTCGACATCGAGGACATCGTCGGCCGGATCCCGTTCGAGAAGGTCTGGGGCCTGCTGGTCGACGGGGAGTACGAGCCCGGGCTGCCACCCGCCGAGCCCTACAACATCGCCATCCACACCGGCGACGTCCGCGCCGACGTGCAGGCCTCGGTGGCGATGCTCGCCCCGATGCTCGGGATGGGGCAGACCTACGACATCTCCGACGAGCAGGCCCGCCTCGACCTGAGCCGCGTCGCGGTGATGGTCCTCTCCTACGCCGCCCAGTCGGCACGCGGCCTCGGCAGGCACGTGGTGTCGCAGAGCGAGGTCGACAAGGGCAGCTCCCTGGCCGAGAAGTTCCTGATCCGCTGGAAGGGTGAGGCCGACCCCGCCCACGTCAAGGCGATCGACGCCTACTGGAGCTCGGCCGCCGAGCACGGCATGAACGCCTCCACCTTCACCGCGCGGGTGATCACCTCCACGGGTGCCGACGTGGCCGCGGCCTTCTCCGGTGCCATCGGCGCGATGAGCGGCCCGCTGCACGGCGGAGCCCCGTCCCGCGTGCTCGGCATGATCGAGGACGTCGAGAAGTCGGGCGACGCCGCGGCGTACGTCAAGAAGCTGCTCGACGACGGCGAGCGCCTGATGGGCTTCGGCCACCGCGTCTACCGCGCCGAGGACCCGCGCGCCCGCGTGCTCCGTCGCACGGCCAAGGAGCTCGGCGCGCCGCGCTACGAGGTCGCCGAGGAGCTCGAGAAGGCCGCCCTGGCCGAGCTGAAGGAGCGCCGCCCGGACCGGGTGCTCGAGACCAACGTGGAGTTCTGGGCAGCCATCGTGCTCGACTTCGCCGAGGTGCCGGCCAACATGTTCACCTCGATGTTCACCTGCGCCCGCACCGGCGGGTGGTCGGCGCACATCCTCGAGCAGAAGACCACCGGCCGGCTGATCCGCCCCTCGGCGATCTACACCGGACCGGGCGAGCGCAAGGCCAGCGAGATCAAGGGCTGGAACGACGCGTGGGGCGACACCGACGCGAGTGACGAGCCGGTCGGCGGGGCCGACTCATGACCCAGACCGTTGACGCCCTGCTGACCCGCGGCCCGAAGGAACCCTTCGAGCGCAGCACGATCGAGCGCCGCGACCCCGGTCCCCGGGACGTGGTCATCGACATCAAGTTCGCCGGGATCTGCCACTCCGACATCCACCAGGGGCGCGAGGAGTGGGGCGACGCGCTGTTCCCGATGGTGCCCGGTCACGAGATCGCCGGCATCGTCAGCGCTGTGGGGTCCGAGGCGAGCAAGTACGCCGTCGGGGACCGCGTCGGGGTCGGCTGCTTCGTGGACTCCTGCCGCGAGTGCGA
Organism: uncultured Actinomycetota bacterium; assembly: GCA_963794435.1. GTDB lineage: Bacteria > Actinomycetota > Actinomycetes > Propionibacteriales > Nocardioidaceae > Marmoricola. The sequence continues at coordinate 61,379 of CAWCDX010000026.1, read as the reverse complement.
GTACTGCCGCGACGGATTCGAGCAGTTCTGCGTCCAGGGCATGGTCGCCACCTACAACGGCAAGTTCTACGACGGCGAGGCGACCTTCGGGGGCTACAGCCGCTCGATCGTCGTCGACGAGGACTACGTGCTCGGCATCCCCGAGGGGATCGAGCTCGACGTCGCCGCTCCCCTGCTCTGCGCAGGCATCACGACGTACTCGCCGCTGAAGCACTGGGGCGCAGGACCCGAGAAGAGCGTCGCCGTGGTCGGCATGGGCGGTCTGGGCCACGTCGCCGTGAAGATCGCACACGCTCTCGGCGCCGAGGTCACCGTGCTGAGCCAGACGTTGTCCAAGGAGGAGGACGGCCACCGGCTCGGAGCAGACCACTACTACGCCACCAGCGACCGGCAGACGTTCAAGGACCTGCGCGGCAGCTTCGACCTGATCCTCAACACCGTCTCGGCCAACCTGCCCCTCGACCGCTACCTCTCGCTGCTCCGCGTGAACGGGACGATGGTCAACGTCGGCATCCCCACCGAGCCGGACAGCTTCCGGATGGGGGTGCTGACCAGCAGGAACCGCAGCCTGGCCGGCTCCAACATCGGCGGCATCCGCGAGACCCAGGAGATGCTGGACTTCTGCGCCGAGCACGGGATCGGGGCCGAGATCGAGACGATCGGTGTCGACGACGTCGACGAGGCCTGGGACCGCGTGGTCAACAGCGACGTGCGCTACCGCTTCGTCATCGACATCGCCAGCTTCGACCGCTGAGTCAGACCAGGCTCCGCCCGAAGCAGCGGGAGATCGGCGACTCGCGGTAGAAGCCGAATCCCGGGATGGCGGTGTAGCCGCTGGAGAGGTACAGCGCGATCGCCTCGGGCTGCTCGATCCCGGTCTCGAGCACCATCGCCTCGGCTCCCGCCTCGCCGGCTGTGCGCTCGAGGTGGGCGAGCATCAGCCGCGCCAGGCCGCGACCACGGGCCCGCGGGACGACGTACATCCGCTTGACCTCGGCGCTGCGGTCGGTGCCCGCGAGCACGACGTCGCGGCGCAGCCGCCAGGCGCCGGTGGCCACCGGGTCGTCGTCGAGGTACCCGACGAAGAACGCACCCGCGGGCAGCGCGAAGTACGACGGCTCGAGGGGTGTCTCGTCGGGGCCGCCGTAGCGCGCGACGTACTCCAGCTGCACCTCCGCCACCAACCGGGCCGCATCGGGGTGGTCGATGGGGAGTCGTTCGATCCTCCATCCCGGGACGGCAAGCACGGCTGGCACGATAGGCCCCGTGACCGACATCGTGATCCCCGAGGACATCAAGCCCGCCGACGGACGGTTCGGCGCCGGACCCTCGAAGGTGCCCGCGGGCGCGCTCGACGCGCTCGCTGCGACCGGCACCTCCCTGATGGGCACCTCGCACCGGCAGGCGCCGGTGCGGGCCCTGGTGGGTCGCGTGATCGAGGGGCTCACCGGGCTCTTCAGCCTGCCCGAGGGCTACGAGGTGGTGCTCGGCAACGGCGGCGCCACCGCGTTCTGGGACGTGGCGACCTTCGGCCTCATCCGGGAGAAGAGCCAGCACCTGTCCTTCGGTGAGTTCTCCTCGAAGTTCGCCAAGGCAGCCGCCGCGGCGCCGTTCCTGGCCGAGCCGTCGGTGATCGCGAGCGAGCCCGGCTCGCTGCCCGCATCGGTGGCCGAGGAGGGCGTGGACGCCTACGCCTGGGCCCACAACGAGACCTCGACCGCGGTGATGGCGCCGGTGCAGCGCGTCGCCCAGGACGACTCCCTGGTGCTCGTCGACGCGACCTCCGGCGCCGGCGGGCTGCCGGTCGACCTCACCGAGGTCGACGCCTACTACTTCGCGCCGCAGAAGGCCTTCGCCTCCGACGGCGGCCTGTGGATCGCGCTGATGTCTCCGGCGGCTCTGGAGCGGGCCGCGTCGATCGCGGCCGGCGACCGGTGGATCCCCGCCTTCTTCGACCTGCCGACGGCCATCGACAACTCCCGGAAGAACCAGACCTACAACACCCCGTCGGTGGCCACCCTGTTCCTGATGGCCGAGCAGCTGGACTGGATGAACGGCGAAGGTGGCCTCGAGGCCATGGTCGAGCGCACCACGGCCTCCTCCGAGGCGCTCTACGGCTGGGCAGAGCGCACGTCGTACACCACGCCGTACGTCGCGGACCCCGCCCACCGGTCCCTGGTGATCGGCACCATCGACTTCGACGAGTCGATCGACGCCGACGCGGTGGCCGCCACCCTGCGGGCCAACGGGATCGTCGACACCGAGCCCTACCGCAAGCTCGGCCGCAACCAGCTCCGGATCGCGATGTACCCCGCCATCGACCCCGCCGACGTCGAGGCCCTCACCCACTGCATCGACCACGTGGTCGACGCCCTGTAACTCCGCCGACCGGCGCATCCGTGCACGCCCAGGCCCGGTGAGCGGGGCATCCGTGCACACGCGACGTGCAGAAAACCCCCGCTCGGCGCAGGATGGCGTACCGCAACACCCCGCTCAGCGGGAGGAGAGGGCGGCCTGGATCTGGGCGTACGTCGCGTCGTCGAAGGCGACGAGCCGGGACTCCTCGACCGCGGTCGGGGCGGAGGCGAGGGTGTCGACGGCGGCGGCGATCGCGTCGTCCTTGGGCCAGCCGTAGATCCCCGCGGAGACGAGCGGGAAGGCCACCGTGCGCGCTCCCAGCTCGTCGGCGACCCGGAGGGCGTTGGCGTAGCAGGACACCAGCAGCGACCGATCCCGTTCACCGGCCGTGAAGTTCGGGCCCACGACGTGGATCACCCAGGTGGCCGACATCTCGCCGGCGGTCGTCCACCCCGCCTGCCCGGTCTCGAGGCCGTGCGGGAAGCGCTTCGTGCAGTCCTCCAGGACCGCCGGACCGCCCACCCGGTGGATGGCCCCGTCGACGCCTCCGCCGCCCCGCATCGCACGGTTCGCGGCGTTGACGACGGCGTCGACCTGCTGCTGGGTGATGTCCCCTCGTACGGCCGTGAGCTTCATCGCTGTCTCCTTCGCAACACGAGCACGAGAGCCGCTGCCCCGCCCAGGATGGCCGCCGGCACCGCCCACCACCAGGCCGTGGAGGCTTCGCTGTCGGTCGCGGGTACGACGGGCGGGGACTCTCCGGCCGTCGTGGCTGACGGGGACCTGGTGGCGGGGGTCAGCTTCGCCTGCAGATCGGCCGGCAGGGCGACCTGCAGCACCTCGGAGTCATGCCCCTCGGAGCTGAGCCGGATCCGGCCGGTGGCCCCGACCGAGATGCCCTCGCCCTGGGGCTGCGCCGGGAGCGCGAACTCCCCCAGTCGCCGGAACCCCGGGAAGGTGTAGAGCCCGGCCTCCCCGTAGCCCCGGATCAGCACGTGCCGGTGGTCGGGGAGCATCGCCGCGTCGGTGGCGAACTCGGGGACGTTCGCGACGTGCTGGAGCCGGTTGGGCCGGCTCGAGCTCAGCCGTGGGCCCGTGCGATAGACCTTCCCCCCGGTCAGGGCCTTGCTCACGACGTAGATCCGGCCGGCACGGTCGGCGACCATGGACTCGGCGTCGCGGGGCCCGTCGGGATAGGTCAGGCGGTACGTCGGAGGCGTCACGTCGAGCTCCCGGGCCGCGACCGGAGCCAGGTAGAGGCTGACGTAGGGGCGGCTCGAGCTGTTGTCTCCGATGTCACCGACCCAGACGCGCGAGCGACCCGCGGGCGCGAGGGCCTCGATGTCCACCCCCGGCACGTTCAGGTGCGTGACTCCGACGGTCCGCCCGGTGACGGAGTCCACCGAGAACAGGTCCGGTGGGTTCCCGGAGTCGTTGGCCGTGACCATGCGGCTGCCGAAGTCGACGAGGCTGCTGGCCTCGACGATCCGGGGGTCGGAGAGACGGAAGACGCGGCCCGTGGTCGCCCCTGAGGCGGCCGCGGGCACGAGCACCGTCGGCAGCAGGACGGCGGCTGCGAGCAGGCGGATCACTCCGCGTCGCTCCGCAGCTCCAGCAGGTCGGCGAGGTGTGGCTGCAGGTGCCAGGCCGAGACGAGGGCGTCGTACTCCTCACGACGCTCCGGCGGCGCCACGGCCCCGGTGCGCACCGCGCGCAGCAGGGTGTTGCGCGGCGTGTGGGCACTGTCGACGAACTCCGCCACGTCGACGCGGTACCCCTGCTGCCGCATGATCGAGGCCCGCAGGGCGTCGGTGAGCGTGTCGGCCAGCCGTTCGCGCAGGATGCCGTCGCGCACGAGCGGCTCGTACCCCGGAGGAGGCGTGGCCCGACGGAGCTGGGCCGAGACGTCGTGGTGGCAGCACGGGGCGGCCAGCACCAGGTCGGCCTGCCAGCCCACGGCCCGGGCGAGCGCATCGTCGGTGGCGGTGTCGCAGGCGTGCAGGGCCAGCACGACGTCAGGCGACTCCTCCAGCCGTACGTCGGAGATCCCGGCAGCCAGGAAGGTCATCTCCTCACCGAGACCGAGCCGATCGGCCACCTCGGTGTTGTGCAGCCGCGACTGCTCCTTGACGTCCACGCCCGTCGTGTGGACCGGGTGGTGCTCGCGCAGCCAGACGTGCGCGGCGAAGGTGAGGTAGGCGTTGCCGCAGCCCAGGTCCACCACGCGCAGGGGTTGCTCGGGCGTCGGGGTGCGCAGCCTCCCGCTGCGTTCGGCCTCGGCCACCGCAGCGGACAGGGCGCGGACGAACTCCTCGACCTGGCGGAACTTCGCCTGCCGCGACGGCTTCACCCGGCCGTCGCTGCCGGAGATGCCGAGAGCGAGGAAGAGCGGGTGCTCCTCGGGCAGCAGCCGTTGCTTGGTGCGGTCGTGCCCACGGGGAGCCTCGGTGCGGCGCTGGTGCTCGCTGCTGTGCAGCAGCGGCCGGCCCTTCTTGGTCACCCGGAGCTGGTGCGTAGCGGTCGTGGTGTCCACGTGCCAGTTGGCGAAGGGCATCGCCAGCAGCTCCTCGACGATCGGCGCGGGGTCGAGGTGGTTGCTGGTGTGCGCCTGCGTCTCGTCGTACGCCGTGACCTGCAGGTGCCTGCCCGCCTTGAGGTCGACGTACCGCATCTCGACGCGGCGCCACCTCGGCTGCTCCTCGCCCCGGCGCCGGCCGGTCGCCAGCGCACGCACCAGGTGCGCCTCGTCGAGGATCGCCGTGCGCAGCGTCGCCAGTGCCGGGTCGAGCTCGGTCACTTCAGCAGGGCCGTGAGGACGACGATGAGGATGAGCCCACCGAGCGCCACGGGGATGACCATGCGGCGGTAGCGGGGATTCACGTCGCGAGTCTATGCAGGCACCCGACAGCGTCAGGCCGCGAGCAGCTCGTCGGCCGTCTCCTCGCTGGAGGGCCCGACGCGGCGACCGAACGGGAACCACGGGGCGCGCACGCCGCGGAAGACGAGGACCGCGATCGCGATCCCCAGCAGCGACATCAGCCCCCCGCCGATCAGCGTCCAGCGCGCGCCGAAGGTGGCGCCGACCCAGCCGATGACCGGTGAGCCGATCGGGGTGCCGCCCATGATCACGGTCATGTACAGCGCCATCACCCGGCCCCGCATCGCCGGTCCGGTGCTCAGCTGCACGGTGGTGTTGGCGGCGTTGAGCATGGTCAGCAGGCTGAACCCGAGCAACGGCGTGAGTGCCGCGAAGGCGAGGTAGGTCGGCATCAGGCCCAGGACGACCTCGATGGTGCCGAAGGCCAGTCCCGCGGTGATGACCAACCGCGGTCGTGGCCGGCTCGTGCGCCGCGCACCGACCAGGGCGCCGGTGAGCGAGCCCAGGGCCAGGGTGGTGCCGAGCAGGCCGTACTCGCTGGCGCCCTTGCCGAAGACCTGCGTGGCCATCAGCGCCGAGGTCATCTGGAAGTTCATCCCGAACGTGCCGGCGAAGAAGCCCGCGATGAGGACCATCTTGAGGACCGACCGGTCGCGCACGTAGCGGACCCCGTCGCGGATCATCCCCTTCGTGCGTGGAGGGCGCTCGATCGGGGTGAGCTCGCCGGGCCGCATCAGCTGCAACGCACCGATCACCGCGAGGAAGCTGATGCCGTTGAGCGCGATCACCCAGCCGGTGGCCTCGACCCCGGACCCGAGTGCCGCGATCAGGACGCCGGAGAGGGCCGGTCCGACCAGGCGGGCGAGGTTGAACGTGGCGGAGTTGAGGCTGACGGCGTTGGTCAGGTCGTCCGGCCCCACCATCTCGCTGACGAACGCCTGTCGCGCCGGAGCGTCGAAGGCGGCACCCGTCCCCAGAAGCAGCGCCGAGACGAACACCATCCAGGGCTGGGCGATCCCGGTGATCGCCACGAGCGCGAGGCCGATGGAGGTGATGCCCATCCAGGCCTGGGTCAGCTGGAGAAGCCGGCGCTTGTCCATCCGGTCGGCGATCAGGCCGGCGTACGGCGAGAGCAGCAGGATGGGCAGGAACTGCAGGCCCGTGGTGATGCCCAGGGCCGTGCTGGCGTGGGCGGCGTCGGGGTGCAGCTGCAGGACCAGCCAGTCCTGGGCCACCCGCTGCATCCAGGTGCCGGTGTTGGAGACGACACCGCCCATGGCGTACAGGCGGTAGTTGCGGATGCGCAGGGCGCGGAACGTGGGGCTCAACTAGTAGCCAATCTCTGGATCAGGGGGGCGGCCTCCCGCAGCAGGGCGCGTTCCTCGGGGGTCAGCTCCCGGAGGCGCCGGGCCAGCCAGGCGGTACGGCGGCGGCGGTCGGCGAGGAGGATCTCGCGGCCGGTGTCGGTGAGGGCGACCAGGACCTGGCGCCCGTCGGTCTCGTGGGGACGGCGGGTCAGGTAGCCGTCCTCGACCAGGCAGTTGACGGTGCGGGTCATCGACGGCGGCTGGACCCGCTCGTGGGCGGCCAGCGCGCCGATCGTGCACTCCCCCTCGCGGAAGATGACACCGAGCGCGCTCAGGGCACCCACGCTGAGCGGGTTGTCCGGCTCGCGCTCCGCGCGCAGGCGCCGCGAGAGACGTGCTACCGAGAGACGCAGCTCGCTCGCCAGCCCGCTGTCGGTGCGGGCGGCAGATTCCAGGGTGGGCATGTCGTTAGCATAACTCATTACCCATGCTAAGTATTTCTGGCCGGACGCAACCTCAGGTGAGCACGGCGGTCAGTGGGTGGATCGCGAAGTAGACGAGGAACAGCACGCTGATCACCCACAGCAGCGGGTGCACCACGGCGCCCTTGCCCTTGACGACCTTGATCAGCACGTAGGCGATGAAGCCGGCCCCGATGCCGACCGTGATCGAGTAGGTGAACGGCATCAGCACGATCGTGAGGAAGGCCGGGATCGCGATCTCGAGGTCGTCCCACGAGATGCCCTTGACCTGCTGCATCATCAGGAAGCCCACCAGCACGAGGGCAGGCACGGCCGCCTCGCTCGGGATCACCTGGACCAGTGGCGAGAGGAAGATCGAGAACAGGAACAGCACGCCGGTGACGACCGAGGCCAGGCCGGTGCGGGCGCCCTCCCCCACACCCGAGGCCGACTCGATGTAGGCGGTGTTCGACGAGACACCCCCGGCGCCGCCGGCAGCAGCGGCGAGGGAGTCGACGACCAGGATGCGGCGGGTGTTCGGCGGGACGCCCTCCGCGTCCAGCAGGCCAGCCTCGGCGCCGATCGCCGTCATCGTGCCCATGGTGTCGAAGAAGTCGGCCAGCATCAGCGTGAAGATCAGCAGGATCGCGGCCACGAACCCGATCGAGGCGAACGACCCGAACAGGTTGAACTCGCCGAGCGTGCCGAAGTCGGGGGTGTCGAACACCGAGTGGGGCAGCTTGGGCACCGTGAGGCCCCAGCCGGTCGGGTTCTTGGCGCCGCCCGGACCGAAGTGGCCGATCGCCTCGACGATGATCGCGATGATCGTCGTCGCGACGATCGAGATCAGGATGGCTCCCTTGACGTGCTTGACCCACAGCGTGATGAGCAGCCCCAGGCCGAGCACGAAGACCAGCACCGGCCAGCCCTGGAGGTTGCCGGACGGGCCGAGCTGCACGGGCACCGTGGTGTTGGCCGCGTCCGGGATCCGGCGTACGAACCCCGCGTCGACGAACCCGATCAGCGCGATGAACAAGCCGATGCCGACCGAGATGGCGACCTTCAGCTGGCCGGGCACGGCGTGGAAGACGGCCTCGCGGAAGCCGGTCAGGACGAGGATCAGGATCACCAGACCCTCCAGCACGATCAGGCCCATCGCGTCGGCCCAGGTCGTCTGCGAGGCGATCGTGAACGCCACGAACGCGTTCAGCCCGAGCCCGGTCGCCAGCGCCAGCGGGAAATTGGCGACGACCCCCATGAGGATCGTCATCACGCCCGCCACGAGCGAGGTGCCGGCAGCGATCATGGCCAGGTTGCCGGGCGGCGGCTCGCCGCCCAGGAACTTTCCGTGCGCGTCCTGCGCGAAGCCGAGGATGAGCGGGTTCAGCACCACGATGTAGGCCATCGTGAAGAAGGTGACGACGCCACCGCGGACCTCGCGTCCCACGGTCGAACCACGCTCGGTGATCTTGAAGAACTTGTCCACGCGCGCATCCAACCAGAAGGCGTCTCCACGCGGGCACCTCGACGTCGTCGAGCGGCATGGTTGGATGTGCCGCATGCGGCCCGAGGACGAGCAGCCGACGGTGCACGAGATCGGCAAGCGGACCTACATCGTGGCTCAGGTGGAGCCCCTGGACCTCGACGGCGTACGCACGATGCAGGTCGGTACGGCGCTGTGGGCCCTGGGCCTGATCGTGCTGGTCCTGCTCCGCGACCAGCTCGAGGCCGACGGCCACGAGTGGTGGATCTGGACCTGCGCCGCGGGGTTCGTGCTCGGCCTGATCGGCTGGGACCACTGCGCGCGTCGGCGGCGACGCCGGCACGCGGCGGAGGCGACCACGGCTGATGCGGGGCAGGCCTCGTGACGTCGTTCGTCTACTACACCGCGACCACGCTCGACGGCTACATCGCCGACGAGCACGACTCGCTGGACTGGCTGGAGGAGCAGGACGTCGACCAGGCGGGCCCTGGCGGCTACGAGGCCTTCATCGCGAGGATCGGTGCCATGGCCATGGGTGCCACCACCTACGAGTGGGTCCGCGACCACATCTCTCGCAGCGGCGAGTCCTGGCCCTACGACATCCCCTGCTGGGTGTTCACCCATCGCGACCTGCCGGCCGTGGCTGAGGGCATCCGGTTCGCCTCCGGGGACGTGCGCGAGCACCACGCCGCCCTGGTCGACGCCGCCGGTGACCGCGACGTCTGGGTCGTGGGCGGTGGTGACCTCGCCGGGCAGTTCGCCGACCACGGCTTTCTCACCCAGGTGATGGTCTCGATCGCCCCGGTCGCCCTCGGCGCGGGTCGGCCGCTCCTGCCACGCCGGCACGACCTGAAGCTGGTCGAGGCCGCGCGCAACGGCGACTTCGTGGTCGCCACCTACGACGTGGTCGGTCCCCGGAGCGACTGAGCCCCTGCGGCCACCTAGGACGTACGCCGGGCCAGCAGCGTGGAGTCGTCGATCTCGACCGTCACGCCGTCGCGGGTCGTGGTCCGCGGTCGCTGCTCGACCACGAGGACCTCGAAGTCCTCGGGCAGGGCGGGCAGCAGGTCCTCGGCGAGGAACATCGCCCGGTGGTGGCCCTGGGACAGCTGGGTGAACACCTCGGAGGGCGCATGGCCCACGACCAGGAGGTGTCCGCCCGGCGCGACCGCTCCGGCCAGCCGCCTCGTCACCTCGACCATGCCCCCGTCGGGAGGGTGCAGGAAGTGCGTGGTGACCAGGTCGAAGGAGCGCCCGTCGGCCGCGAAGGTCCGGGCGTCGACCTGCCACCAGTCGGTGCGGTCGGCGACCCCTGCCTCCTGGGCGTGCCGGGCGGCGCGGGCCAGCCCGTTGGCGGAGAAGTCGGCGCCGGTGGCCCGCCAGCCCTGCTGTGCCAGCCAGATCACGTCGCCGCCCTCGCCGCACCCGACGTCGAGCGCGGTGCCGGGCGGCAGGCCGGACACCTCGGCGACCAGCTGCGGGTTCGGGTCACCACTCCAGACCTTCTCCTCGCTGGAGTACCGCTCCTCCCAGCTCGCCGGCTCGAACATGCCCGCCGACTCGTCCTGGTCGTGGTCGTGGTCGTGCCCGTGACCGTCCATCAGGAGACGTCCGTGTCCTGGTCGGCCTTCTCGGCGACGAGCTGGATGAGGTTGCCGCAGGTGTCGTCGAAGACGGCCATCACGGCAGCGCCGATGTCCATCGGCGGCTGGGTGAACACCACCCCCGCCTCGCTCAGGCGGGCATGCTCGGCGTACACGTCGTCGACGGCGAACTGCGCGAGGGGAATTCCGTCGTGCACGAGGGCCTCGCGGTACGGCTTGACGGCCGGGTGGCCCGTGGGCTCCAGCAGGAGCTCGGGGCCCTCCGGTGACTCCGGTGAGACGACGGTGAGCCAGTAGTCGTCGCCGAGCGGGATCTCCCGGCGCTTGGTGAAGCCGAGGACGTCGGTGTAGAAGGCCAGGGCAGCTTGTTGGTCATCGACGAAAACGCTGGTCAGGTTGATCCTCACAGGCCTGTTCTCTCTCCGGTCGGGGGCTCGCGCAGTCCGGGTGTCAGCCCGCACACATGTCGTAGTCTGCCGTGGCAGGCCCACTCCGGACGGGGACCCATGGCGACCAGGCTCACGATGCACGAGCGGCTCCCCTTCGACGAGGAGACGACGCCGCCGCGGGTCTCGACCGGCGAGCTCCCGTCGGTCGAGGAGGTGCTCCGCGTCGTCACCGAGGCCTACGAGCGCTACCGCTCCAACGGTGACGGCACGGTGGCCGACTACATTCCCGCGCTCGCGGCCGCCTCGCCGGAGTGGTTCGGGGTCTGCGTGGTCGGCGCCCGGGGCAGGGCCTTCGAGATCGGGGACGTCGAGGTCGCGTTCTCGATCCAGAGCGTCTCCAAGGCATTCGTGTTCGCGCTGGTGTGCGACGCGATCGGGTACGCCGGGGCGCGCCACCACCTCGGGGTCAACAGCACCGGCTTCCCCTTCAACTCCCTGATGGCCGTCGAGCTCAACGACGACCGCACGATGAACCCGCTGGTCAACGCGGGTGCGATCGCCACGACGAGCCTGATCCCGGGCAAGACGGCCGAGGCGAAGTGGCAGCGCCTCGAGGACGGGCTGTCCCGCTTCGCGGGCCGGCAGCTCTCCGTGAGCCAGGAGGTCTACGCCTCCGAGTCCGCCACGAACCTGCGCAACCAGGGCATCGCCCACCTCCTGGAGAGCTACGGCCGCCTCTACTTCGATCCCGACGAGGCCACCGATCTCTACACGCGCCAGTGCTCCCTCGAGGTGACCGTCCACGACCTGGCGGTGATGGGTGCCACCCTGGCCAACGGTGGCGTGAACCCGATGACGGGCGAGGTGGTCATCGGTCCGGGCATCTGCCGGCGCGTGCTCGCCGTGATGGCCACGGCCGGCCTCTACGAGCTCTCGGGCGACTGGCTCTACGAGATCGGCATGCCTGGCAAGAGTGGCGTCAGCGGCGGCATCGTCACGGTCTCGCCCGGCAAGGGGGGCCTGGCCACCTTCTCCCCGCCGCTGGACGCGGCCGGGAACAGCGTCCGCGGACAGCTCGTGACCAAGTACCTCTCCGAGCGACTCGGCCTCAACCTGTTCGCCTCCGAGGTGGCCACACCGATCTGACCTGCTGGTTTTTCTCCCGGCCCGGGTCCGTGTCCTCCCAGGTCAGGGGCCCCGCGACCCCTACATTGCTGCCATGGCCGACATCCTCCTGGGTCTCCTCGCGATCGTTGCGGGAGGCGCCATGCTGCTGGCAGGGCAGTTCCTGCTGCGACTCATGTTCCCCATCTGGGGCTTCTTCGTCGGGTTCGCCTTCGGCGCCGGCATCGTCGCCGACTTCGCGGACGAGCACTTCCTGGGGTCGGTGCTCGGCTGGGTGCTGGGACTGTTCTTCGCCGTGCTCTTCGCGATCTTCGCCTACCTCTACTACTACGTGGCCATCGTCATCGCCATGGGCGCGTTCGGCTTCGCGATCGGCTCCGGCCTGGTCGTCGCCCTCGGGATCGACTGGAACTGGGTCGCGGTCCTCGTGGGCCTGGCCGTCGGCGTGGTGCTCGGCCTGGTGGCCGTCTTCGCGGACCTGCCGATGATCGTGCTCGTCATCGTCGGCTCCCTCGCCGGTGCCGTCGGCGTGGTCGGCGGCCTGATGCTGCTGGTGGGCTCGCTGAACTCCGCCGACTTCAGCCGCGGCGACTTCACCGACACCGTCTCGAACAGCTTCGGGTGGGGGCTGCTGCTGCTGGTGCTCGCCATCGCCGGGATCTTCATCCAGGCCAGGCAGCGCGCGGTCATGCGGCAGAACATCCAGGAGGTCTGGTACGCCGAGGCCCGCTGATCCGGCCGCGACCCGGCGCGGCATGGCCCCGGCTAGCGTGCAGGCATGGCACAGCACTGGGTCGCGACCCGTCCAGGTGACCTGAGCGCCTTCGCCTTCGAGGAGTACGACGCGCCCGCGCCGCAGCCCGGCGAGGTCACCATCGAGGTCCGGGCGGCCGGCATGAATCCCGCCGACACCAAGCACGTCGCCCGTGGCGATGCGGCGGACTTCCCGCAAGCGATCGGCTACGAGGTGGCCGGCGTGGTGAGCGCCGTCGGCGCCGACACCGAGATCGCGTCGGGGCCGGTGTCCGTGGGCGACGAGGTCCTCGCCTTCCGCATCCGCGGTGGCTGGGCCACCGAGGTCACCGTCGCGGCGCGCGACGTCTTCACCAAGCCGGCCTCCCTGACGTTCGGAGAGGCTGCCAACCTGCTGCTCGCCGGCTGCACCGCCTCGGAGATGCTCCACGTGACCGAGGTGGGCCAGGGCGAGACCATCCTGGTCCACGGCGCGTCCGGGGCGGTCGGGGTCAGCGTCCTCCAGCAGGCCGGGCAGCGGGGAGCTCGGGTGATCGGGACGGCGAGCGAGAGCAGGTTCGAGGCGGTGAGCCGGTTCGGCGCCGTGCCGGTGATCTACGGCGAAGGCCTCGAGCAGCGGGTGCGCGAGGCGGCGCCCGAGGGCGTGGTGGCGGCGCTGGACTGCGTGGGCACCGACGAGGCCGTCGACGTCTCGCTCGCGCTGGTCGCAGACCGCGACCGGATCGTCACCGTCGCGGCCCGTGAGCGGGCGACGGCCGACGGCTTCACCGCGCTCGGCGGCGCGAGGCCGGCCAGCAAGGCCTACCGCGACACCGTGCGGGCCGACCTGGTGCGGCTGGCCGGTGAGGGGCGGCTCGTCGTACCGATCGCGCGGACCTTCCCGCTCGCGGACGCCCTGGAGGCAGCAGAGCTGCTGATCGGCCAGCACCCGGGCGGGAAGCTGGTCCTCGAGCCCTGAACCAGCCCGGGTCAGCCCGGCGTGAGCGGCGCGAGATCCAGGTCGGGAAGGGTCTCCAGGTCGTCGGCGAAGGTCCTCGCCGGCGGCGAGGTCGCGACCTGCTGGGTGAACAGGTCGGCGGCCTCGGGTCCTCTCGCGGGGCCTTGGAGGTGGTAGCGCGCCGGAAGCAGGGGTCCGAGGAGGAGGTCCTCGGCGAGGCCCTCGTGGTGGCGCGGCTCGGGTTCGACCCCGAGTGCCTCGGCCAGGAGGCCGGCGAGCACGTGGTGGGGCTCCACCGCTGCCGCGTCGTGCGAGATCACACCCGGGCGGGTCGCGGCGGGCAGCGTGTCGGTCCAGGTCGCCACCGCGAGCATCGCCTGGAGCTCCAGCAGCGGGAAGTACGGTCCCTGGGCGAGGAACAGGCCGACGGCCGCGAACCCGGGGAGGTCGGGGTGGGTCGTGCGGAGGTGCAGCCGCAGGTCGGCACCGGTCACGGCCCACACGGAGTCGGCCAGGTAGGGCACCTCCAGCTCGTAGCCCGTGGCCATCAGCAGCACGTCGACCTGGTCGGCGGCCCCGTCGACGAAGGTGACCGTCTGGCCGTGCACCGAGTCGATCGCGGGCCGACAGGTGATCTCGCCGGCTGCGACCTGGGCCAGGTAGTCCTGGCACAGCGCATGGCCGGCGACGAAGATGTCCGGATCGGGTTCGGGTGCCCCGTAGTCGCGGGGGTTTCCCGCCACCTCGACCACGTGCCGCTTGAGCAGGTCCCCGACCCGCTCCGGCGGGAGGAGCCGCCGTTGCAGCGCCCCGAGGCGGGTGTACCACTGCCAGTCCGAGGGGGTGTCGTCCACGCGCTTCTGCAGGACGTAGCGCGGCTTGCGGTAGGCGGAGACGACCTCGGTGTGCTCGGCGAGGTCCGAGGCGATCTCGTGGCCGCTGATCCCGTTGCCGTAGACCAGCACCCGTCGACCCTGGAAGGCCCTCGCTCCCGGGTAGTCGAAGGCGTGCAGGCTCTCACCCGAGAAGCCGGCGAGAGCATCGACCAGCCGTGGCTTGCGGAAGCGGCCCGACGCTGCGACGACGGCGTCGAAGGGCTCGCCGTCGACGTACCAACCCGGTCGGACCTCGCGCACCGTGGTGCCGAACCTGATGCGCTCCGTGACGCCGAAGGTGTCGGCGTACCGGTGCAGGTAGGCATGGATCTGCTCGGCCGCCGGGTGGAGCGGGAGGTCCGGTTCCCCCGGGAGGTCGTAGAAGGCCGTCATCGCGCGACTGGTGTTGGTGTGCATCCCGGGCCACACGCCACTGACCGGTCCAGTGGTGTTCCACTGCCCGCCGAGGTCGTCAGCGGCCTCGAGCACCGTGACGTCGAAGCCCGCAGCGAGCAGGTGCTTGGCGGCCACCAGGCCGGACGGCCCAGCCCCGATCACCGCGACACGAGCGCCGACCTCGAGCCTCACTGGTGCCGCCTCTCCTCCAGCCGGGGAGCCGCCTAGAACTCCTCGAGGTCGTCGCGGCTGATCGTGTCGAAGACGTGGTCGGGCATCGGCGGCGGGAGCTGCTTCTTGCGCAGCTGCGCCTCGGAGTGCGCACCGCACCCGTGGTTCAGCGCGACCACCCGGCCGTCGTCGTTGGCGAACTCGTTGGCGCACACCCCGAACATCTCCGAGAGCGGGCCCGCGAGGCGGATCATGAAGCCGCAGCCGGCACACCGGCCCGGGGCCGACTGGGCAAGGGGTACGTCGGGGCCCTGCTCGCCGTCGTACCAGCGCTGCGCGGCGAGGTCGCGACCCTCCAGCGAGAGCGTGCGCGCCCGCCCGAGCCCGAGCTCGTCGATCGCGTTGCGGGCGACGTCGTCGAGGTCGTCGCCGGCGAGGTAGGTGGGGACGAGCCGCGGGTCGTCCTCGTCGGCGGGGAGCAGGTCGCCGGGCGACAGGTCACCGGGCTGGATCCGGTCGCGCCAGGGCACCCACACCGGCGCGGTGATGGCCTCCTCGCTGGGGAGCAGCACGACCTCGTCGACGGTGGCCGTCTCCTGGCCGGGAGCGTGCGCCACGATCACCGTCCAGGACCAGCCCTGGTAGCCGGCCTGGCTGGAGGCGAAGCGGTGGCTGACCACACCGGCTTCCTCTGGTGTCGCGCCGAGGTGCTCGCCGACGACGTCCGCGCCCACCTCCTCCACGAGGGCGGCGCGAGCCGACTCCACCGCAGCGAGGGCGACGGGGTCGGGCCCCGACTGGGCATCGGGGTCGGCAGTGGTCATCACGACGCCGATTCTTCCTCATCGGCATGGGCCATGTCTCATCCGCCCGGATGCTTGGCAGGATGGCGGCATGGAGGACGAGCCGCGCGGGACCGAGCCGACACCGGCTCCGGGCCGCATGCGCCGGACGTTCTCCGCCACCGGGCGTGGCGTGCGGCGCGCCGGGCAGGCGACGGGGTCGGCGGCGTCGTACACCGTGCGCCAGGCCCGCCGCGCCTCGCACGCGGAGGGAGCCGGTGACTCCGGGCTGTTCCGGCTGATCGAGCTGCACGCCGTCAACGCCGCCGGCGACGCGGCCGTGGCCATCGCCCTCGCCGGCACCCTGTTCTTCGCCCAGCCCGGGGAGGCCCGCGGCCACATCGCGCTCTTCCTGGGCCTGACCATGCTGCCGTTCGCCGTGGTCGCGCCGCTGCTCGGCCCGTTCCTCGACCGGTTCAGCCACGGGCGCAGGTGGGCGATCGGCTCGACGATGGCGATCCGGGCGTTCCTGTGCTGGCTGATGGCCGACGCGGTGGCCTCGAACTCGCTCGCGATCTACCCCACCGCCCTGGGCGTGCTGGTCTCGTCCAAGGCCTACGGCGTCGCGCGGGCTGCGACCGTGCCCCGCCTGCTGCCGAACGGCCTGACCCTGGTCAAGGCCAACAGCCGGATCTCGCTGGCCGGAGTGGTCGGCGCCGCGATCTCCGCCCCCCTGGCGGCGGGGGCGGCGACCTTCGGCGTCGAGTGGGTGCTGCGCTACGCCTTCGTGGTCTTCGCGGGAGCCACCATCCTGTCCGTCCTGCTGCCGGCCCGGGCCGACGCCACCGCCGGCGAGCTGCCCGTGACCCTGAGCGGCGATCGCAAGAGGTTCCGGGTCCCACCCTCGGTCGTGTTCGCCCTGCGCTGCAACGCCGGGCTCCGGATGCTCTCGGGCTTCCTGACCATGTACATGGCCTTCCTGCTCCGCCAGCACCCTCTTCCTGGCTGGGAGGACAAGACGACGCTGCTGATGGGCCTGGTCATCGGTGCTGCCGGGCTCGGGAACACCGTCGGGATCGGCCTGGGGTCGGTGCTCCGCAAGGTGACCCCGTCGACCACCGTGGTCATCGCCCTGCTGGCCGACGTCGCCGCCGCGGTCGTCGCTGCGATCTTCTACGGCCTGGTCGCCGCCGTCGCGCTGGGCCTGACCGCCGGCGTCGCTGCGGCGCTGGGCAAGCTCTCCCTCGACGCGACCATCCAGCAGGACGTACCGGAGCGGAACCGCACCTCGGCCTTCGCCCGGTCCGAGACGCTGCTGCAGCTGTCCTGGGTGCTGGGCGGGTTCATCGGCATCGCCGTGCCCCTCAAGCTCGGGGACACCTGGCTGCCCGAGCTCGGGCTGGGGCTGCTGGCCACCCTGATGGTGCTGTGGACCGCCTTCGTGCTGCTGCGCCGGAAGTCGACCGCGAGCACCCCGCAACCGCAGGAGTCAGCCGTCCACCAGTGACCGGCCGTCGCGGAGCACGAGTCAGAGCTCGAGCTCGTCGGCCAGCGCGCGGAGCAGCTTGGCGGTGGGCCGGGCCGTCTTCGCATCGGGGTGACGGCCGGCGCGGTAGGAGCCGCCGACCTCGTCGAGGAGCCTGATCAGGTCCTCCACGATGGTCGCCATCTCCTCGGGCTTGCGGCGCTGGGCCGCCCGGCGGTTCTGGGTCACCGACGGCGGTGCGTCGAGGACCTGGACCTGGTGGGCCTGGTCACCGCGACGTCCCGACAGGACGCCGAACTCGACGCGGGTGCCCGCCTTGAGCGTGGTGATGCCCTCGGGGAGGGAGGACGCGCGGACGTAGACGTCGTCGCCGTCCTCGCGCGAGAGGAACCCGAAGCCCTTCTCCGCGTCGAACCACTTGACCTTTCCGGTGGGCACCGCACTGCCTTTCTCTCGTTCGGGAACGACTGCTCAGGGTACGCGGGCCGCCACGGGCCACGCCACGGAGTTCCCCGCCTCGGTCAGCGGAAACGCCCGGGATCAGGGAGCAGCTCGTTCATCGACCCGGACCGGAAGCCCAGGGGGTCCACCTCGGCCTCGGGGAACCCGGCGGCGCGTACGACGTCCAGGTGCTCGGCCGCCGCCTCCACCAGATCGGGGTCGACCTCGACCCGGGCCCGGTCGCCGATGTCCCGGACCCTGAGGTTCCTGACCGCGTGACCGGCCGCGAGCAGGGCGTCGCGCAGTGCCGCCTCGGCGTGCTCGACCCGCGCGAGCCCGGCGGGGGTGATCTCGATGCCGTAGGCGATGCGCGAGCTCAGGCAGGCCGCCGCGGGCTTGTCCCACGTCGGCAGGCCCCAGGCCCGCGAGGCCGTCCGGATCTGCTCCTTGGTCAGCCCCGCGTCGAGCAGCGGGGTCACCGCGCCGCGCTCGGAGGCCGCCGCGATGCCCGGACGGAAGCCCGCGCGGGCATCGTCGGCGTTGGTCCCGGTCGCCACGGCGTCGTACCCGTGCTCCCGGGCGAGCGGCACCAGCACGTCGAGCAGCTCGGCCTTGCAGAAGGCGCAGCGGTCGCCGTCGTTGGCCCGGTAGCCCTCGCGCTCCAGCTCGTGCGTGCGCGGGGTCAGCACCTCCACGCCCAGGCTCGTGGCGAAGTCGTGGGCGGGACCGCGCTCGGCGAGCGGTAGCGAGTCGGAGTACGCCGTGGCGGCGGCCACGCGATCCGGGCCCAGGGCCCGCGTAGCGGCGGCGAGCAGGAACGCGCTGTCGGCTCCCCCGCTGAAGGCCACCAGCACCCGCCCCAGGGCCTTCAGCTGCTCCTCGAGGGCCCGCAGCCGGAGCTGGAGCAGGTGGTCGTCGAGCCAGGCGGGAAAGGTGCCGAGGTCGGGCAGGACGACGTCGGTCCCGGCCGCCTCGAGCTCCTCGCGGGTGCAGCCCCCGGTGAGCACGGAGACGCTGGTGATCCCTGCTGCCCGGGCTCCCTCCACGTCGTGGACGTGGTCGCCGACGTAGACGCGCGCGCGGTGTCGGCGCAGCACCTCACCCTTGCCCGTCCCCCAGACGCGGCCCTCCACGACGTCGACGTCGAGGCCGAGGTGGTCGACGTGGAGCTGGGCGTTCGGGGTGTGCTTGCCGGTGACGAGCACGATGCGTCCGCCATGACGTCGTACGGCGGCCAGCGCCTCGGCGACCCCCGGGAAGGCGGGCGTGGGCGCGACGGCCAGGTCCGGGTAGATCTCGCGGAAACGGTCGGCCGCCGGCCCGATCTGCTCGACCGGCAGGTGGGGCTCGAGCAGCACCTCGAGAGGGGGCCCGAGCTTGGTGGTCATCTCCTCGATCGGGAACTGCACGCCCAGCTCGGCGCCGAGCGCCTCCAGGGTCGCCGCGAACCCCACGACGGTGTCGATCAGGGTCATGTCGAGGTCGAACCCGACCACCAGCTGATCACTCACCGGGCCAGCCTACGAGCCAGGTGTGACGGCATTCCTCATCCGGCTCTCAGCGGGAACCCCTAGCCTGCGAACGTGCTGATCACCAACCACGTCGTGCAGGGCGCGATCATCGGGGCGGTCGCCCCGGGTCCGGTCAGCGCCTTCGTCGCGGGCGTGGCCTCGCACTTCGCGGTGGACGCGATGCCCCACTGGGGAGTGCGCGACTACGCAGGCTTCCTGAAGGTCGCGGTGCCGGACGGCCTGCTCGGGCTCGCGGCGATGACCTGGCTGACGCAGGCCTCCTCACCTGCGCGCCGGACGACCGCCTTCGCCGGCATGCTCGGAGCCTGCCTGCCCGATGCCGACAAGCCGAGCACCCTGTTCTTCGGCGGCTCGCCGTTCCCGGCGAGGCTCGACCGGTGGCACGGCGAGATCCAGCGCGAGGCGCCGCACCGGATGCCGCAGGAGATCGTGCTGGCCGGTGCGGGCCTGGCGACCGCGGCGTGGCTGCTCAGGCGCGGACGGCGCTGATCACGCGGGTTGCGCGGCGGCCTTCCCTCCCGAGGAGTCCTCGGCCGTGAGCGGAGCAGCGATGTCCTCCAGCGACTGGCCCTCCGCCTTCACCCCGAGGAAGGCCTCGACCAAGCCGCCGGCGATCATCAGCCCGGCGCCGATGAAGTAGCCGATCGCGATGGCGGTGATGTCCTTGGTGGCCGAGGCGTTGTCGATGAGCTTGCCGAAGATCAGCGGCCCGCTGATCCCGCCGACCGCGGTGCCGATGGCGTAGAAGAAGGCGATGCACAGGGCCCGGGTCTCCATCGGGAACACCTCGCTGGCCGTCAGGTAGGCGGCACTGGCCCCGGCGGAGGCGAAGAAGAAGATCACGCACCCGAAGACGGTCAGCGAGACCGCGTTGAGGTCGCCCAGCACGATGCCGGCCGCGGCGAGCAGGAAGCCCGAGACCACGTAGGTGCCGGAGATCATCCGGACCCGGCCGACGCGGTCGAACAGCGGGCTCAGGAGCAGGGCGCCGGCGAAGTTGCTGGCCGCGAACACCGCGAGGTACCAGCCGGTCTGCTTGACGTCGAAGAACGTCGAGAGGGTGTCGCCGTAGGTGAAGAAGAACGCGTTGTAGAGGAACGCCTGACCCACGAAGAGCGAGAAGCACAGGATCGTGCGCTTGGGGTAGAGGCTGAAGACGGTCCGGGCGATCTCGACCATGCCGATGGCCCGGCGCTGCCGGATCGTGATGGTGTCGTGGACCTCTGGCAGGTCGGTGCCGGTGTCCTCGCGCACGGTCGCCTCGATGTCGCGGACGATCTCCTCGCCCTCCTCCTCGCGACCGTGGATGAACAGCCAGCGCGGGCTCTCCGGCAGGTTGCGACGTACCAGCAGGATCCCGACCGCCAGCACCGCACCGAGCCCGAAGGCCAGTCGCCAGCCCCAGGACTGGTTGATGAAGTT
Organism: uncultured Actinomycetota bacterium; assembly: GCA_963794435.1. GTDB lineage: Bacteria > Actinomycetota > Actinomycetes > Propionibacteriales > Nocardioidaceae > Marmoricola. The sequence goes on along the minus strand of CAWCDX010000026.1, from coordinate 40,979 downwards.
GGGGTCGAGCAACGGGATGGTCAGCAGCGCTCCTGCGGCAGCGCCGACCCAGAACGAGCCGTTGATGGCGACGTCGACGCGCCCACGGTAGGCCTTGGGGATGAGCTCGTCGATCGCGGAGTTGATCGCGGCGTACTCGCCGCCGATGCCGGCCCCGGTGAGGAACCGGGCGCAGAAGTACCACATCGGGTTCATCGAGAAGGCCGTCAGCACCGTGGCCACGGTGTAGACGCCGAGGGTGATCAGGAACAGCTTCTTGCGACCGAACCGGTCGGTGAGCTGGCCGAAGAACAGCGCCCCGATGCAGGCGCCGGCGACGTACGTCGCCCCGGCGATGCCGACCTGGTAGCTGCTCATCCCCAGGCCCGTGCTTGCCGGCTTCAGCGCGTCGCTCATCGAGCCGACGATGGTCACCTCGAGCCCGTCGAGGATCCAGACCGTGCCCAGTCCGATGACGACTATCCAGTGCCACCGTGCCCACGGCAGCCGGTCCAGCCGGGCCGGGATGTCGGTGGTGATGCGTCCTGTCTCGACCGTGTCGGTCATGTGCCCTCCCAGAGTGAGCCCCCAGGAGGTCGTACCCGGGCCGTTGCCCCGGCAAACAGCAGCTAGGGCAGGCGCGCGCGGACCACCTCGTCGAGGACGCCGAGGGGCAGCGACCCCGAGTCGAGCACGGCGGAGTGGAACCCCTTGACCGAGAAGGCACTCCCCTGTCGCTGCTCCGCCTCGGCCCGCATCCGCTGGATCTCCAGCCGGCCCACCATGTAGGAGGTGGCCTGGCCGGGCGAGACGATGTAGCGGTCGATCTCCGGGCGCACCACACCCTCTGCCAGCGGGGAGTTCTCGACCATGTAGGCAACCGCCTGCTCACGGCTCCACCCCAGGGCGTGCAGCCCGGTGTCCACGACGAGGCGGCAGGCTCGCATCGAGTCGGCGGAGTACATCCCCATCCGGTCGACGGCCGCGGTGTAGAGCCCCATCTCGTCGGAGAGTCGCTCGGTGTAGAGACCCCAGCCCTCGGCGTAGGCCGAGTTGTGGAGGTGCTTGCGGAACTCGGGCACGTCGTCGCCGAGCTCGGCGGCGATGGCGAGCTGGAGGTGATGACCCGGGATGCCCTCGTGGAAGGCCATCGCCTCCAGCTCGAAGGTGCCCCAGGCGGAGGGGTCGGTCACGTTGACGAAGAAGGTGCCACCGCGGCTGCCGTCGCCGGACGGCGGGAAGTAGAACGCCTTCGGCCCGGTCAGGGTCGACTGCACCGCGCACGGCGCCTGGGGCAGCACCTCGAACCAGCCCGGCATCGCCTCCCAGGCCCGCGCCATGGCGGTCTCGGAAGCCTCGACCAGCTGCTCTCCGGTCTCGAAGTGCAGCGCCGGTTCGGTGCGCATCGCCTCGAGGATCTGGGCGAGGTCGTCGCTGCCGACCACGTCCGGGCCGAGCGCACGGTACTCGTCGCGGAGCTTCTCGATCTGGGCCAGCCCGATCTCGTGGATCTCCTGGGCGGACTTGTCGGTGGTGGTGAAGAACTGCAGGGTCGCGGCGTACGCCTCGTCACCACCGTCGAGCCAGCTCAGCCCGCACCGCTCGTCGGGGCGGGCCAGCGGGAGGACCTCGTCGCGCAGGACGTCGCGGTAGGCGGCCATCCCGGGGCGTACGTCGGACTCGACGACCGCGCGCAGTCGGGCCTTCCAGCCGTCGACGTCGAGACCGTCAGGAGGCGACGTGGTCTGCAGCAGGGGGTCGTCGGCGACGGGCGTGGACAACAGCCCGTCGAGCTGGGCGATGGTGTCGCGCGCGGCGAACTCGGCGGGCAGCCGCTTGTGGGAGACCCCTTCGCGCTGACGCTCGGCGAGCTCGGCGTAGCTCCGACCCAGCCCCCGCAGCTTGTCCACGAGCGCCTCGGCGACCTCGGCGGTGGGCAGCGCCAGCATCCCCATCACGATCGGCATGTCGACCTGGATCCCGAAGATCGGGTCGGCGGCGAACTCGGCCATCCGCTGACCGGTCAGGTGGGCCCGGTGGGTGGCGTCGGAGACCAGGACGTCGCGGGTGATCCGTTGCTGCTCGGTCAGGGTGGCCTCGTCGAGCTCGCCGGCGCGACGCACGAAGTCGCGCATCGCGGCGATCTGCTCGTCCTCGGCCGCCCGGGTGGCGTCCTCGAACCGACCGGCCCGGGCGTAGTCGCCGATCAGGTGGGCGTGGGTGGGCTGCTGGTCGAGGTACCAGGTCCAGTACTCGTCGGCCAGCTCGTCGATTCCGGGGTTCTGCTCGCTCACGAGCCGCCTTCCTGGTGGTGGTCCTGCTTGTCGAGACCAAGCGTCGCGGTGGTCTCCTCGCGCATCTGCACCTTGCGGATCTTGCCAGTCACGGTCATCGGGAACTCCTCGACCAGCAGCACGTAGCGCGGGATCTTGTAGTGGGCGAGCTTGCCGGTCGCGAACTCACGCACCCGATCGGCGTCGAGGGGCTCGCCGCCCTCGCGCACCTTGATCCACGCGGCCAGCTCCTCGCCGTACTTCTCGTCGGGGACCCCGATGACCTGGACGTCCTCGACGTCGGGGTGGGTGTAGAGGAACTCCTCGATCTCGCGCGGGTAGATGTTCTCCCCACCGCGGATCACCATGTCCTTGATCCGGCCCACGATGTTGCAGTAGCCGTCCTCGCGCATCTCGGCGAGGTCACCGGTGTGCATCCAGCCGTCGGCGTCGATCGCCTCGCGGGTCTTCTCGTCGTCCTGCCAGTAGCCGAGCATCACCGAGTAGCCACGGGTGCACAGCTCCCCCGTCCCGCCGCGCTCGACAGTCTCGCCCGTGGTGGGGTCCACGATCTTGACCTCCACGTGCGGGTGCACCCGTCCGATCGTGGCCGTACGCCGGTCCAGGTCGTCGTCCGCGCGGGTCTGGCAGGACACCGGCGAGGTCTCGGTCATCCCGTAGGCGATGGACACCTCGGCCATGTGCATGTCGTTGATGCAGCGCTTCATCACCTCCACCGGGCAGATCGAGCCCGCCATCACGCCGGTGCGCAGCGAGGAGAGGTCGTGCTCGGCGAAGGAGGGATGGTTCTGCATGGCGATGAACATCGTCGGCACGCCGTACAGGCCGGTGCACTGCTCGGCGGCCACCGCCCGCAGCGTCGTCTCCGGGTCGAAGCCGGGCGCGGGGATGACCATGGTGGACCCGTGGGAGGTGCAGCCGAGGTTGCCCATCACCATGCCGAAGCAGTGGTAGAAGGGCACCGGGATGCAGAGCCGGTCGGCCTCGGTGAAGTTGATCAGCTCGGTGGTGAAGAACCCGTTGTTGAGGATGTTGACGTGGCTGAGCGTCGCGCCCTTGGGGTAGCCGGTGGTGCCGCTCGTGTACTGGATGTTGATCGGGTCGTGCGGCTCCAGGGTGGCCATCCGCCCGGGCACGGCGTCCGCAGGCAGGCCCCTGCCCTCCGCGACCAGCGCGTCCCAGTCAGGGGTGCCGATGTAGACGACCCGCTCGAGGCCCGGCACGTCGGCGGCGGTCGCCTCCACCATCGCGCGGTAGTCGCTGGTCTTGAAGTCGGTCGCCGAGATGAGCAGACGCAGACCGGACTGGTTGACGGCATAGGAGAACTCGTGGGTGCGGTACGCCGGGTTGACGTTGACCAGGATCGCGCCCACCTTCGCGGTGGCGTACTGGGCGATCGTCCACTCCGCGCAGTTGGGCGCCCAGACGCCGACCCGGTCGCCCTTGGCAACGCCGGCCGCGATCAGTCCGCGGGCGAAGTCGTTGACGTCGGAGTCGAGCTCGGCGTAGGTCCAACGTCGCCCGCTGGCGAGCTCCACGAGTGCCTCGTGATCGCCGAAGGCCGCGACGGTGGCCTCGAAGTTCTCCCCGATCGTCTGCTCGATGAGGGCGGGTTCGGTCTCCCCCGCGGCGTAGGACTCCATGGATTCGAACCTATGCGAGGTGGGGGGCGACCACCAACGCCTGATCAACCAGCCGAGACCACCACGTTGTCGTAGAACACGTCGGCGCCCTGGCCCGCGGCGAGCAGCCCGACCCCGTCGGCGGTCTGCCAGGCGTAGTCCTTGACGCTGCGGGCGTAGGACACGGCGATCGTCGGCTTGCCGTTGATCTGCACCTTCACCGTCGCCACGGGGGCGCCGGAGGCGGTGTCCTGGCGGCAGGTCATCGTCAGGTGGCTCTTCTCGCCCGGCTTGACCAGCCCCTGGGAGTCGTCGCTCTTCAGCGGCCTGAAGGCGCCGGTGGACTGGTCGAACAGACCGACGGTGATCTGCTTCGGCTGCACGTAGACGCCGAATCCCGCGATCTGGCCGGCACCCACCGGGCGCGTCCAGCAGCTGGCTCCCCAGGCGGCTTCGTCGGGGAAGGACTTGGCCATGGTCGCGTCGGTGTCGATCTGGACGGCGTAGTCGGAGGAGAGGTCACTGACCTTCACGGGAGCGGGCAGGCTCCAGGACCCCGACTGCCGCGCGCCGAGGCGGTAGGTGCCGTCCAGGTAGGGGTCACGCCCCGCGAAGTGGTTGTCGTCGTTGACGTTCGGCCAGCCGTCCGAGGAGGTGGAGAAGTCGTAGCAGCGCGCGTCGGAGGCGCACTTCGGGGGCGGTGGCGCGGTGGACGCCACCCCCGACGGTCCGTCCGGGCCGGCCTCGCCGGACGAGTCGGTGCCGCCACATCCGGAGGCCGCGCCGAGGAGCACCAGGACGCAGGCGACCACGGTCATCCGCAACGTCATCAGCGCCTCCCCGGGCCAACCGGACCCGGCCGGAATCTAGCAGCGCCGCAGCACGCCCCGGATGAGACTGGAGGTGGAAGCGTCGACGTGGACCAGCTGCTCGCGACCGACCCGGCCCGCCGAGCGGTGGTCACCCTCGCGTGCACGGCTGCGAGCGTGGCGGCCGTCGTGACGGTGCTCCCGGGCGGGCATGAGGTGCTCCGGGTGGAGGAGTACGCCGCCCAGCGGTAGCCGGGGCCCAGCCTCCGGGAACGACACGGTCGAGGTAGGCACCCACCTGCTCCTCGTCCCAGCCGCGTGACTCCCCGAGACCGGTCGCGAGCATCGCGACGTAGGCCGGCGACGGGCTGGTGTGCTCGACGTGGTCGATGCCGTGGGGTGAGGTGAACAGCAGCATCGGGGCGCCCTCGAGGCGCCCCACCTCGATGAGGGTCTCGTAGCGACCGGGACCGACGTGGTGGCGCCCACCGTCGATCCCCGCGATGACGACCTCCTCGAGCGGATCGCCCTCCTGCGGGACCCGGTACATCTCCTGAGCGGCGATGTCGGCGAACTGTGCCGCCGTGACCAGGTAGGCACGCGCCGCCGTGGGGCCGCCCTCGGCGTCGTGGTCGTAGAAGGCGGCGCCGCCACCCCACTGCGGAGACTCGCCGGCGAAGTAGAGGGCGCCCGGGAGGTCGACCGGCACGCTGCGCCGCGGCGGTGTGGCGTCCCGTGCTCCCGGGTTCGCGCGGTTCCCACCCGGCGGGACCCCACCGGCGAGGTAGGTCCGCAACCGGTCGCTCGACATGTTCGACCCGTAGCTGACGTACCAGACCTCGCCGTCGCGGGGCAGCGCCTCCACGCTCTCCTCGGACATCCCGTCACGCTAGCGGCCCCGTAGAATTGTGCGGATGTCCGTCCGGAGCGCAGTCGAGGGATCCACCGCTGGTCCCCGCACGCTCGCCGACCAGCTCCGCGGTTGGCCCGACGAGCGGCTCGCGGCGTTGCTCGACGCTCGCCCCGACCTGGCCGCGCCGGCGCCGCACGACTCGGGGCAGCTGGCCGCCCGGGTCGTCGTCCGCGCGTCGGTGCTGCGCGCTCTCGACCAGCTCGACACCCTGGAGCTGCTGGTGCTCCAGTCGCTCGCCCAGGGCGAGGACCCGGCCGTCGTACCGGCCGCCGCGACCGCGGTGGACGCCGCCCTCGCACGTCTGCGCGCCCTCGCCCTGATCTGGGGCGAGCCCGACCGGCCGGTGGTCGTCGTGGGTGAGCTGCTCCGGGTGCCGCCCGGACCACCGCCCGAGGAGGTCGACGGCCTGCTGGCGGGTCTCGACGACACCGAGCGAGCCGTGCTGGCGCGACTCGACCACTCCGGCGCCGACGGCAGGTGGAACGGCCGGCCCGGTCCCACGGCCTCCCTGCTGGCGCGCGGGCTCCTGGTCCGCCGCGACGAGCGCCACGTCACCCTGCCCTGGTCGGTGCGCCGTGCGCTGCGACCCGACGGCGCCGACGAGCCGCCCCGCCTGGCCACCTCGCCGCGCGAGCAGTCACTCGTGGACCGCGCGGCGGCCGGCGCCGCGTTCGAGCTGGTACGACGCACCGAGCTGCTCCTCGACCGCTGGGGCACCCACCCGCCCGTCGCCCTGAAGGCCGGCGGGCTGGGGGTCCGCGACCTGCGCGCGGCCGCGACCCTGCTGCACGTCGAGCCCGGTGTCGCAGCGCTGGTCATCGAGACGGCCTCGGCGGCCGGCCTGCTGGACCAGGGGCTCAACCCGTCGATGGCCGATGACCGGGACGCCGCCTGGCTGCCCACCGATGCCTACGACGTCTGGCTGGCCAGCTCCGTCGCCGAGCGTTGGAACGTGCTCGTCCGCGCCTGGCTGACCGGACCGCGGCAGGTCTCCGCGATCGGCGGTCGCGTGGCGGACAAGCCGGTGAATGCCCTGGCGCCCGATCTCGCCCGCGCCTGGCTGCTCGACCTGCGCCGAGACGTGCTGCGCCAGCTGGTCGAGCTCACCGAGGGCGAGGTGCTCGCCGCCGGCACCGGCGTGCCGTCGCTCGTCGATCGGCTGCGCTGGTTGCGGCCACGCCGTCCCGCCGCGCGGCTCGACGAGGCGACCGCACAGCTCACCCAGACCGCGATCCTGGGGATCACCGGGCTCGACGGCCTCTCCTCCTTCGGCCGCGCGCTCGTGGAGGGCAGCGATCCCCTGCCGGGGCTCGAGGCCCTGCTGCCGGCTCCCGTCGACCACGTGCTGCTCCAGGCGGACCTGACCGCCATCGCACCCGGTCCCCTCGAGCAGGACCTGGCCCGCAGGCTCGCGCTCGTGGCCGACGTCGAGTCGCGCGGCGGCGCGACCGTCTACCGCTTCGCCGCCGACTCCGTGCGGCGGGCCTTCGACGCGGGCTGGACGGCGAGCGAGGTGCACGACTTCGTCCGAGAGACCTCGCGCACGCCGGTGCCCCAGGCGCTGAGCTACCTCGTCGACGACGTCTCTCGCCGGTTCGGCACGTTGCGAGCCGGTCAGGCGGAGTCGTTCCTGCGCAGCGACGACGAGCCCGCGCTGGCCGAGCTCCTGCACGCCCCCGGCGCCGAGTCACTGCGCCTGCGCCGGATCGCTCCCACGGTGCTGGTCTCCGACGTACCGCTGGCGACCCTGCTCCCCCGCATCCGTGAGCTCGGCCTGGCGCCGGTGGTCGAGGCCCTCGACGGCACCGTCCGGGTCGCCCGTCCCGACGTCTACCGAGCCCGGTCGACGAGGCGTCGTGCCAGCGCACCAGCGCCAGCGCGAGCGGGCGCACGCACCGCGGCCGTGGTCTCCGCGATCCGGGTCGGCGACCGCTCGGCCGCGACGCGCCCGGCGCGGGTGCTCAGCGCCGCCAATCCCACCGACGTCATCGTGCTGCTGCGGCAGGCGGCCGAGTCCCGCGAGGAGCTGGTGATCGGCTACGTCGGCAACGACGGCACCGTGGCCGAGCGAACCGTCACCCCCGAGCGCGTCGAGGGCGGGCAGCTGACCGCCTGGGACGAGCGCAGCGACTCCTCGCGCGTCTTCGCGATCCACCGGATCACCGCGGTCTCCCGAACGCCCCCGACATGAGGACGATCGGTCTGCTGGGCGGGATGAGCTGGGAGTCCACCGCTCTCTACTACCGCCTGGCCAACGAGCTCGTCCGCGAGCGGCTGGGCGGGCTGCACTCGGCGCGGCTGGTGCTGGCCTCGGTCGACTTCGCCGAGATCGAGGCGATGCAGGTGGCCGGCGACTGGGAGCGCGCTGGGGAGGCGCTGGCGGAGGAGGCGCGGCGCCTGGAGCGCGCAGGGGCCGACTTCCTGGTGCTGTGCACCAACACGATGCACCGCGTGGCCGAGACGATCGAGGGAGCCGTCTCGATCCCGCTGCTCCACCTCGGCGACGCCACCGCTGGTGCCGTCCTCGCCTCCGGAGTCCGGACCGTGGGCCTGCTCGGCACGGCCTTCACGATGTCCCAGGACTTCTACCGCGCTCGCCTGGAGTCCCACGGCCTCACCGTGCTCGTCCCGTCGGCGGAGGACCAGGAGCTCGTCCACCGGGTGATCTACGACGAGCTGTGCCTCGGCGAGGTCCGTGAGGAGTCGCGGGCGGCGTACGTCGAGGTGGTGGGCCGACTCGTCGAGCAGGGCGCGGAGGGCGTGATCCTGGGCTGCACCGAGATCGAGATGCTGATCGGACCCGACGACGTCGAGGTCGAGGTCTTCCCCACCACACGCCTCCACGTCGAGGCGGCCGTCGACCGGGCCCTCGGCGAGGACTAGGAAAATCCGGACCCATCCTCCGCGCACGCGTCTCCGAATCCCTGTCGTCGGGGCGTCGTGAGCATCCCCGGACCCCGCTCGCGGCGCCTCGGCCGCCAGGCCGTCCGTAGACTCGCCTACCTATGAACGACGGCCCCCTGATCGTCCAGTCCGACAAGACACTGCTCCTCGAGGTCGACCACGAGCAGGCCGACGCCTGTCGCAAGGCGATCGCCCCCTTCGCCGAGCTGGAGCGCAGTCCGGAGCACATCCACACCTACCGGCTCACCCCGCTCGGGCTGTGGAACGCCCGCGCGGCCGGCCACGACGCCGAGCAGGTCGTCAACGTCCTGCTCACCTTCAGCCGGTACGCCGTGCCGCACGCCCTGCTGGTCGACGTCGCGGAGACGATGGCCCGCTACGGCCGGTTGCGCCTGGACAAGCACCCCACCCACGGCCTGGTGCTGACCAGCACCGACCGGGCCGTCTTCGAGGAGGTGCTGCGGAGCAAGAAGATCGCCGGGATGCTCGGCGAGCGGCTCGACGACCTGCCGGAGTCGGCGGGCTCCGTCGCCGTGCACCCCAGCCAGCGCGGCAACCTCAAGCAGGCGCTGCTCAAGCTCGGCTGGCCCGCCGAGGACTTCGCCGGCTACGTCGACGGTGAGGCGCACCCGATCGCGCTCGACCAGGAGAACTGGTCGCTGCGGGCCTACCAGCAGGAGGCCGCCGACTCCTTCTGGCACGGCGGGTCCGGGGTCGTGGTGCTCCCCTGCGGCGCCGGCAAGACGCTGGTGGGCGCGGCCGCGATGGCGCGGGCGCAGGCGACCACGCTGATCCTGGTCACCAACACCGTCGCCGCCCGGCAGTGGAAGTCCGAGCTGCTGCGTCGTACCAGCCTCACCGAGGACGAGATCGGCGAGTACAGCGGTGCCCGCAAGGAGATCCGGCCGGTCACGATCGCCACCTACCAGGTGCTCACCCTGCGCAGGAAGGGCGTCTACCCCCACCTCGAGCTGCTCGACGCGCGCGACTGGGGCCTGATCGTCTACGACGAGGTGCACCTCCTGCCCGCCCCGATCTTCCGGATGACCGCCGACCTGCAGGCGCGTCGCCGTCTCGGCCTGACCGCCACCCTGGTGCGCGAGGACGGCCGCGAGGGCGACGTGTTCAGCCTGATCGGCCCGAAGCGCTACGACGCCCCGTGGAAGGACATCGAGTCCCAGGGCTGGATCGCCCCCGCCGACTGCGTCGAGGTCCGGGTGACCCTCCCTGAGGGGGAACGACTCGCCTACGCCACCGCCGAGCCCGAGGAGCGCTACCGGCTGGCCAGCTGCACCCACACCAAGACCCTGGTCGCCGAGCGGCTGGTCAAGGAGCACGCGGGCGAGCCCACGCTGGTGATCGGGCAGTACCTCGAGCAGCTCGACGAGCTCGCCGAGCACCTCGGCGCCCCGGTGATCAAGGGCGAGACCTCGGTCAAGGAGCGCGAGCGGTTGTTCGCGGCCTTCCGGGAGGGCGAGCTCGACCTGCTGGTGGTCTCGAAGGTCGCGAACTTCTCCGTCGACCTGCCCGAGGCCGCCGTCGCGATCCAGGTCTCGGGCAGCTTCGGGTCCCGCCAGGAGGAGGCGCAGCGTCTCGGCCGGCTGCTCCGGCCCAAGCGCGAGGCGAAGACGGCCCGGTTCTACACGATCGTCAGCCGCGACACCGTGGATGCCGACTTCGCCCAGAACCGCCAGCGCTTCCTCGCCGAGCAGGGCTACGCCTACCGCATCGTGGATGCGGCGGATTTGTGAGCAAACCCCCTCGTAGGCTTGATCGGTGACTGCGACGCGTGAGGTCCTGCTCCTCGAGAACATCCACCCGGTGGCGAACGAGATCTTCGAGCGCCACGGGTACGTCGTGCACACGCGGTCGCACTCGCTCTCCGAGGACGACCTGATCGAGGCGGTCCAGGGCAAGGCGCTCCTCGGGGTGCGCTCCAACACCAACGTCACCGAGAAGGTGCTCGGCAACGCCCCCGACCTGCTGGCCGTGGGTGCGTTCTGCATCGGCACCAACCAGATCGATCTCGGCGCCGCGGCCGAGCGCGGCGTGGCCGCCTTCAACGCGCCGTACTCCAACACGCGCAGCGTCGTGGAGCTCGTCATCGGCGAGATCATCGCCCTGGCCCGCCGGCTGCCCGAGAAGACCCAGAAGATGCACGCCGGCGTCTGGGACAAGTCCGCGCAGGGCAGCCACGAGGTGCGCGGTCGGACGCTGGGCATCGTCGGCTACGGCAACATCGGCACCCAGCTGGGCAACGTGGCCGAAGCCCTCGGCTTCCGGGTGATCTTCTTCGACACTGCGGACCGGCTCGCCCACGGCAACGCCCGCCCCGTGCCCAGCCTCGACCAGCTCCTCGAGGAAGCCGACGTGGTGACCTTGCACGTCGACGGGCGGCCCGGGAACGCCGGCCTGTTCGGCGCCGAGCAGTTCGCGCGGATGAAGCCGCGCTCGATGTTCATCAACGCCTCGCGCGGCATGGTGGTCGACGACGTCGCGCTGCGCGAGAACATCCTCTCCGGTCACATCGCCGGTGCCGCCCTCGACGTCTTCCCCGTCGAGCCGAAGGCCCAGGGAGACCCCTTCGAGTCGGCGCTGCGCGGCCTCGACAACGTGATCCTCACCCCGCACGTCGGCGGCTCGACCCAGGAGGCGCAGGGCGAGATCGGCAGCTTCGTGGCCGGCAAGCTCTCCCGCTACCTCGCCGGCGGCAGCACCGAGCTCTCCGTGAACCTCCCGGAGGTGGCGGCGCCTGCGCTGGAGTCCGGCTTCCGGGTGGCCCTGCTCCACCGCAACGTGCCGGGGGTGCTGGCCTCGGTGAACAAGGCGCTGGCCGACCAGCAGGCGAACGTGACGGCGCAGTACCTCTCCACCCGCGGCGAGCAGGGCTACGTCGTCACCGACGTGGAGACAGCGCTGCCCGCGGATGCTCTCGACGGCCTGCGCGCGGCCGAGCCCACGATCTGGCTGCGGACCTTCGAGGCCTGAGCGCTACCGGCCGGCGACCTGGGCCGCCACGAGCTCGCGGCGCACCAGCGGCGACATCCGGTCCACCGGACGCGCGGTCAACCGCCCGCCGACGTGGAACGGCTGCGGCGGCGCCACCCCGGGACAGACCCGGTCGGCCCGGGTGCCGCCCAGCCGCCGCGGCACGACGCCGGTGCGCAGGTAGGCGGAGACGGTGTTGTCGACGCACGGCACCCCGGACAGCGAGCCGGCATGGGTGCCGCCGAGCCCCGCGACCAGCGAGGCACGGGGAAACAGCCGCCGCACCGCGAGCGCGCCGGCGTACGGCGTGGCTGCGTCGCGGGTCTCGTTGATCAGCAGCATCCGGGCCGTGACCGCCGACCCGGAGACGGCGAGCCGCCGGTGCCGGGGCGCCGACCAGCTCAGGCAGGGGGCGTTGAACCAGGTGTTTCCCCAGGTCAGGAACGGAGCCACGCGGTTCAGGGCCCGGGCGTCCCGCAGGGTGCGGGTGCCGTCCGCCCAGGGAAGGTCGCTGCACTGGACCGCGTCGTAGACGGCGTAGCTGTTGTCGTCGCTGGGGTTCTGCTGGCGGTAGCGCGCGTAGATGCCTGCCCCGCGGTGGTGCCGCACGAGCGCTGAGTAGTCACGGCCGATCCCGACCCAGTCGTAGACGTAGTACGCCGCGTCGACCATGGCGTCGGCGAGCTCGTCGGGGCCCAGGCGGCGGTGCGCCGCCGGATGACGCCTCAATCGGCGCAGCTCGCGGTAGTAGCCGCGTCGGACTGCGCGCCACCGGTGGCCGAGCTTGAACGCGTGCGGGTGGGCGGCCAGGTAGCGGAAGTAGACGTTGATGTTCGCGTCGAACCCGCGCTCCTGGTCGAGGTTGGCGGCGTACCAGACCCGGCCGGGATTGACGACGCCGTCGAGGACGAACCGGCCGACCCTGCTGGGGAACCGGGTCGCGTAGACCTGGCCGAGGTAGCTGCCGTAGGAGTACCCGTAGTAGTTGAGCGTGGTGACCCCCAGCGCCTGCCGGATCGAGTCCATGTCGAGCACGGTGTCCAGCGTGGTCAGGTGCCGCAGCAGCGTGCGCTTCGCGACGGTGTCGGCGCAGCCTGCCGAGTAGTGGCGCGACGTGGCGATCCAGTAACGGGTCATCCACGGCCGCCGCGGGACGTAGCCCGGGCGGTCGTCGCCGAAGTAGCCGCGCCGGCACCGCAGGGCGGGCGAGCTCGCCGCCACCCCGCGCGGGTCGAAGCCGATCCAGTCGTAGGAGGAGCCCACGCCCCCGGGCACGTAGTCCCCGATCGAGGCGGTCTCGCGACCCGGCGCGCCCGGACCACCGGGGTTGACCAGCATCACGCCGCGGTACGTCGTCCCGGAGTGCGGGAGCCGCGAGAGGGCCAGGCGCACGTGCGGACCGGTGGGGTCGGCACGGTCGAGCGGCACCAGCAGCGCACCGCACTGGAGCCCGAGGTAGTCCAGCTCCGGGTCGGCACACGAGCGCCAGGTGATCGTCGAGGCGGGCGGCGGCGCGGCCGGGGCGGCCGTGGGGAGCACCACCAGCGCGCCGACAGCGACGAGCGCGGAGGCGACGAGAGCGGTGAGACGACGCACGGAGGACCTTTCGAGGAAGCCGGGAGGAATCTACGTTCACCGGCTCGGGGCGTCCAACCGGGGATCCACAGCCCCCGCCCGTCAGTCCACCGGGATCCCCAGCGCACGGGACAGCGCATCGTCGACCAGCATCCGCCACGAGCGCACGTGGTCGACGTCGACCGAGGCACGCGACCAGGAGTGACTCGACCGGGCAGCCGACCCGATCGCGAAGCGGCGTACGCCGACACGGACCAGCCACGGCACCAGCTCGGGGGTGAGGCCACCACCGGCGATCAGCAGCTGAGCCACCCGGGCGTCGGCGCCGCAGCGCGAGATCAGCTCGTCGGCGCCGTGCTCGATCCCGCGCGTGGAGCCGGCGGAGACCACCGACTCCAGGCCGGGGAGCGACATCACGTCGCGCCAGGCCCGGTCGGCGTCGAGGGCCGAGTCGAAGCCGTGGAAGATCCACCGGGCACCGTCGAGCTCGGCGCACATCTCCGCGCAGCCCTCGCGGTCGACCTCGAGGTCGCGGTCCAGGAAGCCGTAGGCGAGCCCGGTCGCACCCAGCTCCAGGTAGCTGGCGCCCGTCTCGACCAGGGCGTTGCCGCCCTCCCAGGCGTGCGGTGCCTCGGGGTCGCTCAACGCCACCCACACCGGCAGGTCGGTCTCCCGGACGACGGCGGAGACCACCGACGGCTCCGGCGAGTGGTGTCCCTCCTCGGGGTCCGCGCTGAGCAGGAGTCGGTCGGCCCCGCCGGCGGCTGCGGCTTCGGCGTCACGGGCGTGCAGGACGACCACGGCGAGCTCGGCCGTCGTGGCGGCCTCAGGCTGGCGGGTCACAATGGACATCGTGCCAGCCTCAGACGACAGCGCGATGGACGAGGTGATGCGGGCCCGTGCGCTGGTCCTGCACGACCTCGAGAGCACCGGGGTCGCCGACCCCACCTCGGTCTCGGCGCTCGAGTCGGCGCTCGCAGACCGCGGCTGGTGGCTCGAGCAGTGGGAGGAGGGGCGTGCCTTCGTCGTCGGTCTGGTCGCCCAGGACGTCCAGGACGCCTTGCTCGAGAGCAACGGCCGCTGGCCACTGTGCAGCGCGTGCGACCTGGTGGAGCCGCACGCCCTCTACGTGCATCCCGACCTCGGCGGTCCGGACCCCACGTGGGTCTGCGAGCACGCCGGCATCGAGGTCGCGCCGGTGGGTGGCCTCTAGCGCAGGTGCTCGGGGCGCAGCACCGGCACCCACAGGGTGTAGCGGTCGGCGCGGTAGACGCTGCGGGTGACTTCGACGACGTTCTCCCGGCAGAACGCGCGACGCGAGATGTGCAGCACCGGCGAACCCGGCTCGAGCTCGAGGAGCTCGGCCTCCTCTTCGGTGGCGATGCCCGCGAGCACGGAGTCCTCACCCCAGGTCGGCATCAGGTCGCGTACGGCGAACCACGTGTAGAGGCTGGAGGGCAGCTGCTCGTCGAGGAAGTTGTTGAACAGGTCCAGGGAGAGATAGACGTGCTGGATCGTCATCGGTACGCCGTCGGCCAGCCGGAGCCGCTGCCAGTGCGCGATCGAGGTGGCCTCCTCGATCTCCAGGGCGCGGGCGACGCCGGGACCGGCACTCTCGCGGCGAGCCAGCAGGGTCTTGGACTCCGGGCGCTTGCCGCGACGCTCCATCTCCTCGGTGTAGGAGGACAGGCGCATCTGCATGTCGATCAGCGGCTTGGTCACGAAGGTGCCACGGCCGGCGACCCGCTCGAGGAGCCCCTGCGCCACCAGCGCGTCGATGGCGTGCCGGACCGTCATCCGGGCAACCCCGAACTGCTCGGCCAGGTCACGCTCCGACGGTGCGGGGGTTCCTGGCTCGGCACTCACGATCACCGAGCGGACGTACTCGCGCACGAGGACGTGCTTGCGGCCGCGCCGCGACGTGCTCCTTCCGGAGTCGTCTGTCACCGATTCGCCCCTTCCTCTGGTCTACACCAGCAGAACCTAACCAGAGAGTGGCGTCCTTGGGCACGCAATGGTCCGAAAATCCCAACCAGAAGGCACGATCACTCGGTCCCGATGGCCTTCAGGACGTCCAGACGGGCCGCCCGCCGCGCCGGGAACACCGCCGCCAGCACGCCGGCGACCGCGGCCAGGAGCAGGAAGCCGGCAAGCCCTGCCCACGGGATGGCGAGGTCGGTGAGGCCTTGGTCCTTGAGGGCGGTCACCACGGTCGCGCCGAACACGACGCCGAGCACCGTGCCGAGCACGCCACCGAGCACGGCGACCACCACCGACTCCAGCCGGATCATCGTGCGCACCTGCCGCCGGTCGAGGCCTACGGCACGGAGCAGCCCGACCTCGCGGGTCCGCTCGATCACCGAGAGCCCGAGCGTGTTGACGACACCCAGGATCGCGATGACCACGGCCAGGCCCAGGAGGCCGTAGAGGAAGTAGATGAACTGGTTGGTCTGCTGCTTCTGCTCCGCGGCGAAGCCCTGGGGGTCCTTCACTGTGACGGTCGGCAGGTCCTTGACCACCTTCTCGATTCCGTCGCGGACGGCCGTCGTGCTCGCGCCGGGGTCCTTGGTGACCATGACCATCGCGTCCAGCGGGGTCAGGCCGCCCTTCGCGAGGGTGTCGGGCGTGACGACGTAGTTGCCGGGGAGGGCCTGGGTGGAGGGGAACAGCGCGACCACCTTGAGGGGGATGTCGCGGGCCTGGAACTTCATCGTGACGGTGTCGCCCAGCGTGAACCCCTTCGACTTCGCCTCCGACTCGGAGATCGCCACCGTGCCCGGGCCCAGGGCCGCGAAGGAGCCCTTGACCGTGGGGATGCTGAAGGCGAGTCCGAAGGCCGAGGGGTCGATTCCGAGAGTGAACGCCGTCCCCCCTCCCTTGAGCTTGGGAAAGGCACTGCGCAGCTCCGTCACCCCCGACACGCCGTCGAGGCCGCGGATCTCCTTGGCGACGTCGGTCGAGAAGGGCTGTCCGACCACGTTGGACACGATGAACTGGGAGGTGACCACCTTCTTGACCGCGGCATCGGTGCTGGCCGAGGCCGAGGCGCCGAAGATCGCCGCCATCGTCATCAGGGCCAGCCCGATCATCAGGGCGCTGGCGGTGGCACCGGTACGGCGCGGGTTGCGCAGGGCGTTCTGGCTCGCCAGCCGTCCCACCGGCCCGAACATCCGGGAGAAGAGTGCCCCGAACAGGTGCAGCACCGGCGCCCCGATGAAGGCGCTCATCAGCGTGACGCCGACGAAGATCAACAGCACCCCGGCGCCGAGCGAGAGGAGGGCCCACGTGCCGTCCCCCCGGAGGCCCACCACCATCAGCACGGCGCCCACCACCACGAGGAGGACGCCGATCAGCACGCGACGACGCAGGGTGGCCTCGGGCAACGCGACGTCGTCGCGAAGCGCCGCGATCGGGGGGATCCGTGCAGCACGGCGCGCCGGGAGCAGCGCCGCGAACGCCGTGACGCCGACCCCGATCACGTAGGACCACAGCACTGCCGGCCACGTCATCGGGAACGCCGCGCGGCTGAGGTCGAGCCCGAACCGGCCGAAGAGCCAGCGCAGCCCCAGGGCGAGCAGGTAGCCGAGCGCCAGCCCCACGGTGGACCCGACGAGCCCGACGACGAGCGCCTCGAGGAGCACCGCTCCGTTGACCTGCCTGCGCGAGGCGCCCATGGCCCTCAGCAGGGCGAGCTCGCGGCTGCGTTGGGCGACGAGGATCGAGAAGGTGTTGATGATCAGGAAGATGCCCACGATCAGGGCGATTCCCGCGAAGACCAGCAGGAAGGTCTGCAGGAAGCCGAGGATCTTGTCGAGGCTCTCCTTGTTCTTCTTGACGCTGGCGTCACCGGTCCGCGCGACCATGCCCGCTGGCAGCACCTTCTGGGCCGCCTTGGCGAGCTCCGCCTGGGACACCCCGTCCGCTGCATTGAGCGACACGCCGCTGTAGACGTCCTTGCCGCCGAAGAAGAGCTTCTGCATGGACCGGGTGTCGAAAACGGTCATCGTGGCGCCGTTCAGCCCCCCCGACCCGAACTCGACCAGACCGGTGATCCTGGCGTCCATCACAGGAGGCTGGCCCGGTGTCGCCAGCGTGACCTTGTCGCCGATCGCGAAGTGACCCTTCTTGGCTGTGTCCACGTCGAGGGCGACCTGGTCCGGGCCCGTCGGGTAGTCGCCCTTGCTGAGCTTGAGGATCGGCTTGCCGGTCAGTGACTCGGCCTTGGTCGGGTTCACGGCCAGACCCGGGGGTCCGTTGCCACCGATCACCTTGCCGTCCTTGCCGATCACGAAGACGGTCTGGAGGGAGTTCTGCGGACTGGCCGATGCGACCTCGGGCAGGGCCGCGAGGTCCTTCACGACGCTGGCCGGGAAGGTCCTGTTGTCCTGACCGGAGTCGAAGTCGCCCGCACCCTTGTACGCCACCTCCACGTCGGCGGTGCTGCCCTCGATGATGTTGTCGAACGCACCCCCCATGGCGTGGGTGAAGACGAGCGTTCCCGCGACGAAGGCGACCCCGAGGACGATCGCGAAGGCCGAGAGGAGCAGGCGCAGCTTGCGGGCGACCAGGTTGCGCCAGGTCACGCGCAGCACGTCAGCCCTCCCTGGGGGCGAGCGGCGCCCGGTCGGCGAGCTCCTGCATCTTGTTCAGGACCTGCTCCCGGTCGGGCTGGCGCAGCTCGCCCACGATGACACCGTCGGCGAGGAACACGACGCGATCGGTGTACGCCGCCGCGACCGGGTCGTGGGTGACCATCACCGTCGTCTGGCCGTGGTCCTTGACGCTGCTGCGGAGCAGGGTGAGCACCTCGGCGCCGGAGCGTGAGTCGAGGTTGCCCGTGGGCTCGTCGGCGAACACGATGTCGGGGCGGCTGGTGAGCGCCCGGGCCACCGCGACCCGCTGCTGCTGGCCGCCCGAGAGCTGGTTGGGCCGGTGCCGCAGCCGGTCGCCGAGGGCCACGGTGTGGACCACGGCGTCGTACCACTCACGATCGGGCTTGCGGCCGGCGATCGAGAGGGGCAGCAGGATGTTCTCCTCCGCGGTCAGCGTCGGGACGAGGTTGAAGGACTGGAAGACGAAGCCGATCCGCTCGCGCCGCAGGTGGGTGAGCTTCTTGTCCGAGAGGCTCCCGATCTCGGTGTCACCGATGAACACCTGGCCCGAGGTCGGCACGTCCAGCGCCGCGCAGCAGTGCATCAGCGTGGACTTGCCCGACCCGGAGGGGCCCATCACGGCGGTGAACTCCCCCGCCAAGAGGTCCAGGGTGACGCCGTCGAGCGCCCGCACCTGCGCATCGCCGGTGCCGTAGATCTTCGTCAGGTCGACGACCCGCGCCGCCACCGTCCCCGTCGCCACAGTCGTCATGGGTCAACGGTGCCAGTCCTGTGGGCATCTGCGCCTCGGGGATCGCCCTGAGGCGGACCCCCGGTGCTCAGCCCTCGACGGCGTGCCGCGACCGCACCATCGTCGAGCGCGCCCGGTGGCTGGCCAGGATGACGCGCAGCCGCGCAACGAGCTTTCCCTGCGTCTCGCCCTTGTTCAGGAACCCGTGGGCGCCGAGCTCGAGCGCCTTCTGGGCGGCCCTGCTGTCGCTCCCGAACCCGGACAGCACCACGACGACGGTCGCGGGGCACGCCTTCCGGATCTGCGGCAGCGCCTGCAGGCCATCCATCACCGGCATCGCGATGTCGAGCAGCACGACGTCGGGCAGCTGGCTCTGGGCCACCTCGATGCCGGCTCGACCGTCGCCGGCCTCACCCACGACCGTGAAGTCGTCCTCGCGGTCCAGCACCAGCTTGATCAGCTCTCGCAGGTCGTCGGCGTCGTCGACGAGGACGACTCGGGCCGGGTCCACAGTGACCGTCAATTCGAGTTCCTCTGGTGGTGAGGGCGTCCCGAGAGAGAGCGTGCAGGCAACTCACCGTACTGCGCGAGCGCCGACTCCGCAGGTCAGCGCGGTGCGAAGACGCAGAACTCGTTGCCCTCGGGGTCGGCCAGCACCGTCCAGCGCGGCATCTCCCACAGCAGCGTGGCGCCACGGGCGAGCAGGTCCTCCACGTCGCCGTACACGTCCCAGTGGAGCCGGTTCTTGACCGTCTTCGGCTCGGGCACGGGCCCGAAGACCCAGGAGTCGAAGGGCATGCCGGGCACACCGGTCAGCCAGCTCCACGGCTGCCCCTCGTTGCGCACGGGCACACCGAAGACGTCGGCCCACCAGGACGTGATCGCTGCGGGATCGGCGGCGTCCACGGCCAGCTCGTGGGTGCGGTACGCGGGCACCTCGTCGCGCAGGAAGACGCAGAACTCGTTGCCCTCGGGGTCGAGCATGACCGTCCAGGGATCCTCCTCGTCCTGCTGCGGCGCGGGGGTGGCGCCGAGGGCGATCACGTCGTCCACCGACGAAGCCAGCACGTCGAGGTGGACCCTGGTCTTGACCGACTTGTGCTCCGGGACAGGGCAGATCGCGATGCCCATGCCCTCCTCGTCCCCGACGACGTCGCCGGGTGGCCCGGAGGACCCCTCGAGGTACTCACAACCCGTCACCGCGGCCCAGAAACGGCCCATGGCGGCAGCGTCGACGGAGGTGTCCAGGCACAGCTCCTTGAACGTGGTCCGCATCACGTCGTCCTCTCAGTTCCTGCTCATCCTGCCCCGGTAGCCTGCTCGCATGCCTGAGCAGACCCCGAAGAATGCATGGGGCCACGGCTTGGCGACAGTGGCGGACGACGGGACCGTGCTCGACACCTGGTACCCCTCACCCGCGCTCGGCTCCCCCACCGGTGAGCCCGTCCCCGAGGCCCTCGACGCGCTGGCGCGCAAGCACCCCGACCGCCGCGTGCACACCGAGGTGGTGACCACCGAGATCGACCTGGCCAGCGCCCCCGAGGGGGCCGCCGACGCCTACCTGCGGCTGCACCTGCTCAGCCACCGACTCGTGCGGCCGCGCGGGCTCAGTGTCGAAGGCATCTTCGGCCAGCTGGCGAACGTCGTGTGGACCAACCTCGGCCCCTGCTCCGTGGCCGGCTTCGAGGAGCTGCGGGCCACCCTGCGGGCCAACGGCCCGGTGCAGGTCTTCGGGGTCGACAAGTTCCCGCGGATGACCGACTACGTGGTGCCGACCGGTGTCCGTATCGGCGACGCCGACCGGGTGCGGCTGGGTGCCCACCTGGCCGAGGGCACCACCGTGATGCACGAAGGCTTCGTCAACTACAACGCCGGTACCCTCGGCGCCTCGATGGTCGAGGGCAGGATCAGCTCCGGTGTCGTGGTCGGCGACGGCAGCGACGTGGGGGGTGGCGCCTCGATCATGGGCACCCTCTCGGGCGGCGGCAAGCAGGTCATCACGATCGGCGAGCGCTGCCTGATCGGTGCCAACGCCGGCATCGGCATCTCCCTGGGCGACGACTGCGTGGTCGAGGCGGGCTGCTACGTCACGGCCGGCACGAAGGTGACGATGAAGGACCTCGACTCCAAGCCCGAGGTGGTCAAGGCAGCAGACCTCTCCGGGGCGGGCAACGTGCTGTTCCGCCGCAACTCGGTGACCGGCGCCGTCGAGGCAGTGCCCTGGGCCGGTGCGGGCATCGCCCTCAACGCCGCCCTGCACAGCAACTGATGCGACTGCGGAGCGTCGTCTTCCTCGTCGTCCTCGCCGTGGTGATCGGCGTCGGCGTCGCGTTCTGGCGCGGCTCGGGGCCGCTGCCGGACCCCGAGGGCTGCCGGGCGAGCGAGGCCGGCCGCACGGTGACCCTCGACCCCGAGCAGGGGAAGAACGCCACCCTGATCGCCGCCATCGGCGTACGCCGAGGCCTACCCGCACGCGCGGTCTCGATCGCCCTGGCCACGGCGTACCAGGAGAGCAAGATCCGCAACCTCGCCAGCGGCGACCGGGACTCGATCGGGCTGTTCCAGCAGCGCCCCTCCCAGGGCTGGGGCACGCGGCAGCAGATCAGCAACCCCTACTACTCGATCAACGCCTTCTACGACGTGCTCGCGCAGATCAAGAACTACCAGACGATGCGGATCACCGACGCCGCCCAGAAGGTGCAGCGATCCGGCTTCCCCGAGGCCTACCAGGAGCACGCACCCGACGCGCGCACGCTCGCCTCGGTGCTCACCGGCTACAGCCCGGGCGGCAAGTTCACCTGCGTGGTGCACCAGCCCACCGGCAAGGGCTCCGGCGACAGCGTGGTCCGGCAGGTCAAGCGGGCCTACGGCAACATCGACATCGCCCGCACCGGCACCCGCCAGGACGTTGTGCTCGGGGTGAGCGGCGCGGCGGGCCAGCGACTGGGGTGGTCCGTGGCCCAATTCGTGGTCGCCCACGGCGGCGACCTGAAGCAGGCCCAGGTGGCCTACGACGGCAAGCGCTGGCGCACCGGTCGTGCCTCCGAGCAGGGCTGGACCACGGGCTCCGAGGGCACGCCCACCAAGCTCGTCGTCTCGATGGGCTAGCTAGCGCAGGCGCTCGGCCGCGGCGGCGACCCGCTCGTCGGTCGCGGTGAGGGCGACGCGGACGTGCCGCGCTCCCGCACTGCCGTAGAAGGCGCCCGGCGCGACCAGGATGCCGCGCTCGGCGAGCCACCCCACCGTGTCCCAGCACGACTCGTCACGCGAGGCCCACAGGTAGAGCGAGGCCTCGGAGTGGTCGATGCGGAAGCCTGCTCCCTCGAGCGCCTCGCGCAGGATGGTGCGGCGGGCGGCGTAGCGCGCGTGCTGCTCGTCCACGTGGTCGTCGTCGTCGAGGCCCGCGACCATGGCACGCTGCTGCGGTCCCGGCACCATCAGCCCGAGGTTGCGGCGCACTGCCAGCAGCTCGGCGACGACGGCGGGGTCACCGGCCACGAAGGCACAGCGGTAGCCGGCAAGGTTGGAGCGCTTGGACAGCGAGTGCACCGCCAGGACGCCCTCGAGGGAGCCGCCGTTGACCGCGGAGTGCAGCACCGAGACGGGCGCTGCCTCCCAGGCACACTCCAGGTAGCACTCGTCGGAGACCAGGAGCGCGCCACGCTCGCGGCACCAGTCGACCATCTTGCGCAGGTGCTCGGGCGGCAGTACCCGACCGGTGGGGTTGGAGGGGCTGTTCACCCACACCAGCGCCGGCCGTCGTGGCCCGAGGGCGATCAGGGCGTCGGTGGCGACCGTCTCCGCACCCACCAGCGTCGCCCCGACCTCGTAGGTCGGGTACGCCAGCTCGGGCTGCACGACGAGGTCGCCGGGACCGAGGCCCAGGTAGGTGGGCAGCCCGGCGATCAGCTCCTTGGAGCCGACCGTGGGCAGCACGCCGTCCAGACCGGGACCCACGACGCCGAAGCGCCGCGCCAGCCAGTCCAGGCAGGCCTGCCGGGTCTCCGGCAGCCCGATCGTCTGCGGGTAGCCCGGGGAGTCCGCCGCCGCGGCCAGCGCCCGCTGGACGACCTCGGGCGTCGGGTCGACCGGGGTGCCGACCGAGAGGTCGACGACGCCATCGGCATGGGCGCGCGCCTGCTCGGCGTACGGCGTGAGGTGGTCCCAGGGGAAGTCCGGGAGCCGGTCGGAGACCTTCGGGCGGGTGAAGGTCACTCCTGGTTCTGAGGAGGCAGCGCCGCGATCATCGGGTGGTCCTTGTCGATCTCACCCATCTTGGCCGCGCCACCGGGGGAGCCGAGGTCGTCGAAGAAGTGCACGTTGGCGTCGTAGTACTCCTTCCACTCCCCCGGGGTGTCGTCCTCGTAGTAGATCGCCTCGACCGGGCACACCGGCTCGCAGGCACCGCAGTCGACGCACTCGTCAGGGTGGATGTAGAGCATCCGCTTGCCCTCGTAGATGCAGTCGACCGGACATTCGTCGACACACGCGCGGTCCTTGAGGTCGACGCACGGCTGGGCGATGACGTAGGTCACCTGGATCCTCCTGGATTCATCGGTCCGGTGGCGGACGGGGCCAGCCTAGTATCCCATCGTGGTTGGCGATTCCCTCGGTCCGCACGTGGTCGGCCGACGGGTCGTCGTACGCCGGGTCGTGCCCGGTGAGCGGGGCCCCTCCGGCGGCCCGGCGCTGACCGACGTGCTCGGGACCTGCGAGTCCTGGACGGACTCCGAGATCGGCGTCCGGCGCGAGCGCGGCGACCTGGTCACGATCCCCCGGGCGGACATCGTCTCGGGGAAGACGGTCCCGGCGCGACCCTCGCCGCTGCGCCGCCTCGGCGCCGAGGAGGCCGACCGCCGGGCGCACCCGGGATGGCTGCCGGTCGAGCAGGAGGCCGTCGGCACGTGGCTGATGCGCGCCTCCGCCGGCTTCTCGAACCGGGGCAACTCCGTGCTCGCACTCGGCGACCCCGGGCTGCCGCTCGAGGAGGCCCTGGCCCGGATCACCCAGTGGTACGCCGCCCGCGGGCTGCCCCCGCGAGGCCACGCGCTGCCCGACTCGCCCGGTGCACGAGCCTTCGAGGCGGCCGGGTGGGAGCGCTACGAGCCGACCGTCCTGATGCTCGCCTCGCTCGCCCGCGCCCTGCGACACACGCCCTCCAGCGACCTGGCGGTCCAGGAGGACGCGGCGCTCGACGCGGGCTGGCTCGACACCGACGAACGGGCAGCCCGGCACGGCGAGGCTGCGCGTCAGGTCCTCGAGGCGGGCGAGGTCGTCTTCGCCACCGTCCGCGACGGCGAGGGCCGGGTGGGCGCTCGAGGGCGTGGGGCCTTCCACGACGACTGGTTGGGCGTCTCCTCCCTCTGGACGGCGCCGCAGGGTCGGCGACGGGGTCTGGGCTCGGCGGTGCTGCGCTCACTGCTGCAGTGGGGTGCCGAGCGGGGCGCCACGACCGCCTACCTGCAGGTCGTCGAGTCCAACCCCGATGCCATCCGCCTCTACGAGAGCCGGGGCTTCGAGCGACACCACGGCTACGCCTACTACGTCGCCCCCGACTGAGTCAGGGCAGGCAGGAGGGGCGGTACGCCGGGTCTGCCGGGCCGGGGCGCCCGAGCGCGTTCAGCACCAGCCGGATCGCCGGACCGGAGCTCGGGATCAGGAGGTGGTCGGAGAGGTCGAAGGGGCACTTGTCCTGGAGCCGGATGTTGGTGGTGTTCGGGCCGCTCAGGTAGCCGCTGGTGTACGGCAGCACCACCTCGTCGTGGCTCGTGACGATGTTGGTGTAGCTGATGTCGCCGGGCGTCTCGTCACCGGCGTTGAGGTGCTGGAGGAACGACGACCCGGTCTTCTGCTGCAGGCAGGACGGGCACAGGTAGCTCAGCCCGGGAGTCAGGAGCAGCGGCTGCGAGGTGCCGTGGTTGGAGGGCGAGAGTCCGACGAGGTCGTCGACCTTGCCCGCGCCGCCGAGGAACTTGACGTAGTAGCGCGGCATCATCCCGCCCTGGGAGTGCCCGACCATCGAGACCTTCGACGCGCCGGTCGCGGCGAGCACCTTGTCGACGTAGGTCTTGAGCTGGGCGGCGGAGTCCTCGATCGGTCCGGTCGCGCGGTTGCCGTAGTCGAGGGCGTACACGCAGTAGCCCGCCGAGACCAGCGAGCCCTCCAGGCGCTGCAGCAGGTTCTGCGAGTCGCCGAAGGTGCCGTGGACCACGACGACCGGGTGCGGGTGCGCGGCCGAGGGCCGGCAGCTCCAGTCGTTGAACCCCGAGCTCGCTGCCTGGGCCGGCGCGGTCGAGACCATCGCCACCCCCAGGGCCACGATCAGGGCTGTCAGGGTGGCGAGAAGTCTGCGCATCAGCTGGGCCTCTTCGGCTTGCCGCACCGGACGGTGTCGGCTGCCTGGTAGTCGGTGTGGAAGGTCTCCCTGCGCACGACCTTGCCCGCACCGGGCTTGCGGAAAACCCGGACCACGTCGACTCCGAATCCGGGTGACCCGGTGACGGGCCGGCAGCTGGGCGTCGAGACGTAGCGGACCCCCGGCGCCCTCAGCCCGGCGCGCGGGCCGGTCAGCGCGGTGATGTCCCAGCGCTTCGTCGACCACATCGAGACCGTCACCGTCCCGCGGTGCCGCGG
Organism: uncultured Actinomycetota bacterium; assembly: GCA_963794435.1. Lineage (GTDB taxonomy): Bacteria > Actinomycetota > Actinomycetes > Propionibacteriales > Nocardioidaceae > Marmoricola. The sequence continues at coordinate 15,919 of CAWCDX010000026.1, read as the reverse complement.
GGTCGCCTGCTGCACGCGGACGCCGAGGAGCACGCCGTACGCCGAGTCGTCAGTGAAGCGCAGGTCTGCGGACGGCCAGACGGCCGTCTCCTCCCGACCCGCGGGCATCGCGGCGGAGTGGACGGCGGCGGCCGTGTGCTCGACGTCCTTCAGGCCCGCGAAGAACATCGCGTTGAACATGGCCGTGGCCAGCGGGGACACTCCACCGGCGTCGTCCGCGTCGGAGACGCCGTCGACGACGGCCAGGCCTTGGCTGAACCCGTTGGCAGGGGTGCGCTCCCCCAGCGCGGAGTTCAGGCTGAACGTCTCGCCGGGGTGGAGCAGGGTGCCGTCGATCAGCGTGGCCGAGCGGGCGAGGTTGACGTTGCGGTAGGCCGCATAGGCGAACGGCACGGTGAAGGTGCTCACCAGCCGGCGCACGCCCAGGTGCTGGGCAGCCGCGGTGGTGAGCGCGGGCTGTCGCACCTGGCCGGGCACGACGACCCGGCGGGCGGCACCGTGACGGACCAGCGCCGCGGCGAAGCCACGCTCGAGAGAGTCGGGGTCGGCCGTCACGCCGACCCGGGCCGGCACCACGACCGGCCTGGTGCCGCGCAGCTCGATGCGGGCGTCCTCGGGTTCCTCGCCCACGGTCGTGCTCACCGGTGCGAGAGCCTGCATCAGCACCCCCGCGTCGACCTGCGGCACCAGGTGTCCGTCCAGCACGTGCACGAACAGGGCCCGGCTGAACACCTTCGGGGGCGCCACGATCCGCTGCCCACCGAGGACGATCGTCACCGGGCCGGACATCGCCGGCCGGCCGAACGCTCCGAGGGCGCGGTTCACCTCGTCGGAGGTCACGACGGGCTGCTGGACCTGCGTCGGCAGCTTCTGCGACCCGGCGTGCAGGTAGCGCCGGACCAGCAGGGCCCGCGCCGCCGAGCGGTCGACGACCAGGCCGGCTCGGCCTGCGACCCCGAGGGCCTGGCCGTCGTGGAAGGCGATGGAGCCGTCGACCGGGGGTTGTGCGATCCCCTCCCCGAGCGAGTCGAGGGCGGCCTGCATCCGCTGCTCGTCGACGGTGACGACGGCATCGTGATCGCCGCTGCCGCTGACCACCTCCCAGAGTCGCTGCGGCGACCAGCCGTGACCGCCGCCCGCGGCGACGACGGAGGCGGCGTAGTCGATGGCGAGGCCGGCCTGCGCCGGGTCGACCGAGCGGGTGCGGCCGTCTCCGTAGGAGACCGTGATCGGCGCACCGGCACGGCTGGCCAGCTCGCGGCGCAGCTTCTCCTCGGCCGGGCCGGGCGCCAGGCCTGCGATCTTGACCCCCTCGACCTTGGCGCTGCGTGGAGCCCGGTCCCCGGCGTACAGGTACAGCGCCACCCAGGCGGCGCCGAGCAGCAGGGCCAGGGCGAGGATCGTCACGGCTGCGACCGTGCCGCCGAGCGGCATCGTCTCGTCGTCGTGGCGGCTCACGTTCGGCTCACCCGAGCCCGGCGAAGAGGTCGTGCTCCAGCCCGTCGGGGCCGGGCACCGGGGTGCCCTTGGCTATCCGGAAGAACTCGGTGCCCCAGATCTCGGTGCCCTTGTTGTTCGAGAGCGCGAAGAACGGTCCGTCCACCGCGATCTGCGTGGGGTAGGCGCGCATCGCGTTCATCTTGGCCGCGGCGTACTGGTCCCCGTCGACGACCGTGCTCAGCAGGTCGTCCTCGACGATGAACGGCGGCAGCGGCCCGTCGGGATCCATCCCCTCGAAGGAGGTGGTGTCTCCGGCCGCCCGCAGGTCACGCAGGCTCTGGCGCATCCGGGAGGCCGACATCGCGCCCCAGTAGACCTTGGCGATGTCGTGGACCTCCCCGAGCTCAGGGCGGTACGACGGCACGGCTGCCAGCGCGGCGGCGTACGTCGCGACCCGGTGGGCCTGGATGTGGTCGGGGTGGCCGTAGCCGCCGAACTGGTCGTAGGTGACCAGCACCTGCGGGCGGACCTCGCGGATGATCTCGACGAGGTAGTCCGACGCCTCGGTCAGGTCGGCGTGCCAGAAGGCGTTGTCGTGCACGTCGTCCGCCGCGATCGCGTAGCCGTCCTCGTGCCACTTCATGCCCGAGTCGCGGAACCGCTTGAACCCGCCGAGCCAGCGGTGGTCGGTGACGCCGAGGGCCTTCATCGCGTTGGCGATCTCGTTCCTGCGCTCGTCGGCGAGGGTGTCGTCCTTGTCGGCGGCCAGGTGCTCGAGCTCGGGGACCAGGATCTCGCCCATCTCCCCTGCCGTGCAGGTCACCAGCGTCACGCCCACGCCCTCGGCGACGTAGCGCGCCATGGTCGCGCCCTGACCGATGGACTCGTCGTCGGGGTGCGCGTGCACGAGGAGGATGTGTCGGCCGGTGCCACCAGTCATGGGCTGATGCTAAGAGCCATTCCGCCGGATCCTGCGGCGGCTCACGGCATACGTTGACGCCTGTGACGATCCACCTGCGTCGCACCGAGGAGAACTCGGCCGACATCGACGACGCCGTCGAGCGTCTCGGCACCCGCGTGGGGATCGGCGGTGTGCTCGGGCAGCTCAACCGCCAGGCGGTCCGCGCGCGGGTGCCGGGACGTGCCGTGGACTGGGGCCTGTCGTGGAACGACGCCGACGTGCACACCCGGCGATGGTGGCCGCAGGGCATCACCACCTCGGCCGATGCCGGCCCCGGTGCCCTCGACGGGGCCGAGGAAGATCGACGTCTCCTGCTCACCAGCTGGTACGCCAAGCACCCCGACGGCCGCAACGCGGGCAGCCGGATCAGCGTCGTCGACCTCGACACGCTCGGCTACCGGCACGTGCTGCTGGTGGTCCCCGAGCGGGGACCGGACGGCGGGGTCGCGCTGCGACCGCTGCTGGCCCACGCCGGCGGCCTGGTGTGGTGCGGTCCCTACCTCCACGTCGCCGGCACCCGCCGCGGGCTGTTCAGCTGCCGGGTCGACGACGTGATCAGGGTCGACTCGACGGACGACGCCGGGGGTTACCGCTACGTGCTGCCGGTGCGGTTCGGCTACGACGCACGTGCCGAGGACGGCATCGAGCAGATGCGCTACTCGTTCCTCTCCCTCGACCGTGGCACCGATCCCCCCGCGCTGGTGGCCGGCGAGTACGGCCGCGACCAGATGACCCGCAGGCTGGTCCGCTACCCGCTGGATCCCGGGACCGGCCACCTGGCAGCGCACGAGGACGGCTCGTCGCGGCCGACCCGCCTCGACGAGGAGGGTCTGGGTCACATGCAGGGCGCCGTGGTCGTGGACGGCACCTACTACGTGACGGCCAGCCGGGGAGCTCGTGCCGCGGGCCACCTGCACGTCGGAGCGCCCGGGAGCTGGCGCACCCTGCGCCGGGCACTGCCGCCTGGACCCGAGGACATCACCTACTGGCCCTCCACCGACACCCTGTGGTCGCTCTCGGAGCACCCGGGGAAGCGGTACGTCTTCGCGATGCGGCGCAGCAGGATGTGAGTCGGGGCCCTTCGAGACGGTCGCTGCGCGACCTCCTCAGGGACCCGACGAGACCGGGTCCCCGAGGAGGACCGTCAAGGACCCGACGAGACCGGGTCCCCGAGAAGAGCCGCCAAGGACCCGACGAGACCGGGTCCCTGAGGAGGGCCGTCAAGGCCCGTCTCGAAGGGCCCGGGCGGCTCTGGTCAGCGCGGCAGCAGGGCGAGCTGCCGGGACTGCGCGACCAGCCGGCCGGTGGAGTCCCAGACCTCGCAGTCCTCCTCGAACTGACCGCCGGAGACGTTGTGCGTGGCGTGCCGCACGATCGCCCACCCGGGAGCCGGCCTCGCCCGCACGTGGGCGGTGAGCTCCAGCGTCGGCGCCCACCCCGGCCGGCCGAGGTCGAAGGTCGCCGGCGGGAGCGCGTCGACCACCAGCAGCAGCGCGACCGGGTCGAGCGGCCGGTCGTCGGCGAGCCTGAACCACCCCTGGATCACACCCTCCCCGGAGGCCTGCCCGGTCCGCCAGCCGGCGTACTTCGGGTCGATCCGGGTGCCGAAGCGCTGCAGGAGCGGCGCGACCCGCAGGATCTCCTCACCGGCCTCCGAGGCGTCCAGGCACTCCTCGACGGGAGGCAGCTCGGGCGGCGGGACCTGGCGCTCGACCTCACCCGGCTCCCCGAGGCTGCCGTAGACGCCGAGCAGGCTGAGCCGCTCCACCTCGAAGCCGTCCTCGTCCTGCACGAGGCTGGCGGCCACGGTCGTACGCCGCCCGCCCACACGCACCTTCCGCAGGCGGACGCGAGCCGGACCGGGGCGCGAGGGTGTCAGGAAGTAGGCGCTCACGCTGAGCGGGTCGGGCTGACCGACGTCGGCGAGCTCGGCACGCAGCGCGTTGCCGACGACCGCGAGGACGTAGCCGCCGTTCACGCCGCCACCGACGACCCACCCCGGGTCGAGGTGCGCGTCGTAGACGCCGTCGTCCGAGCGCGCCACGGCGATGCCCCGGTCGAGCTCGTAGTCCATCCCCGGAACCTACCGACGCCGGCCTCAGGCGTACCCGGCGGGCGTCCCCCAGGTGGACGAGCGGGAGCTGCCGTCGTGGATGACCGGGCAGTGGGTCCCGACGAAGTTGGTCGGCATGCACCTGTTGCAGTGGATGCACAGCGACGGAGTGGCCGCGTCGGCAGCGATCCGGTTGACCAGGTCGGGCTCGCGCAGCAGCGCGCGGCCCATCGCGACGAACTCGAAGCCCTCGGCCATCGCGAGGTCCATCGAGGGGCGGTCGGTGATGCCTCCGAGCAGGATCATCGGCAGCGACACCGCCGCCCGGACCTTGCGGGCGTCCTCGAGCAGGAACGCGTCGTGGTACGGGTACTCGCGGATGAACCCGCGCCCGGCGAAGCGCATCACCGTCTTCATCGGCTGCGGCATCACCGCGACGAACTCCTCGACCGGGGCAGCGCCCTTGAAGAGGTACATCGGGTTGAGCAGCGAGCTCCCCGCCGTCATCTCCAGGGCGTCGACGGTGCCGTCCTGCTCGATCCACATCGCCGTCTGCACCGCCTCCTCGACGGTGATGCCGCCGCGCACACCGTCGGTGAGGTTGAGCTTGGTGAGGATCGCGATCCGGTCCCCCACCGCGTCGCGCACGGCGCGCAGGATCGCCCGGCCGAACTTCGCGCGGTTGACCAGCGAGCCGCCGTACTCGTCCTTGCGGTGGTTGATCTTGGGGCTCAGGAACGCACTGGCGAGGTAGCTGTGGCCGAGATGCACCTCGACGGCGTCGAACCCGGCGTCGATCGCGCGGGTCGCCGCCGCCGCGTGCGCGCGGACGATCCGGTCGAGATCTGCGGGGCGGGCCTTGCGGGAGATGCCGCCGGAGATGTTCGGGAACCGGGTGCTGGGCGAGAGCGCCGGGAGCCCGTTGCCGCGGGGGTCGGCGACCGGCCCGGCGTGACCGATCTGCGCCGAGGCGGCCGCACCCTCCTCGTGGACCGCGTCGGTGAGTGTCCGCAGGCCCGGCATCGCCTCGTCGGTCCAGAGGATCTGGTCCGGGGAGGTGCGGCCGTCCGGAGCGACCGCGCAGTAGGCCACCGTCGTCATCGCGACCCCGCCGGCGGCGTAGGCCCGGTGGAAGGCGACCAGGTCGGTGGTGACCCGGGAGCGGTGGCTCAGCCCCTCGTACGTGGCCGCCTTGATCACCCGGTTGCCGAGGGTCAGCGGGCCGATCCTGCCGGGCGAGAGCACGTCGGGAGTTTCTGCAACGTGTTCCACTTTCGCAGCGTATCCCGGCTCCGCCCGAGCGCGGAGATCGTCCTTCTCTTCCGCCCGATTTGCGGGTATTTTGTGGGCATCGGCCCCGGGGACGCGGGATCGATGCATTTCGAGGGATCGACCCGTGACCAGCCCCCACGAGAGTCCGCCACGGCACACCGCCGACGACGTGCTCCAGGTACTCGCCAACCCTGACGACCGCGACTTCGCGGAGATCGTCGAGCTGGTGGCGAGCATCTGCGGTGGCGAGGCGGCCGGGATCGCGGTCCGACGGGGCGGGGAGTACCACGTCCCGATCACCTTCGGGATCGCCCCGCAGGTCCTCCCCGCCGAGGACACCCTGTGCCGCCTGACCATGGGCAGCGAGGAGGTGATGACCGTCGAGGATGCCTGGGCGGACCCGGAGCTCGCCTCGTTCGGCCGCGGCGGCGGCCCGCTCGCACGGACACGCTTCTACGCCTCCGCCCCGGTGCACGCGCCCAACGGCGAGATGGTCGGCCGGCTGTGCGTCCTGGCCAGCCAGCCCAGGCGGCTGACCACGCTGCAGCTGCGAGCCCTGGAGACCCTGGGCCTGAGCGTCTCCAAGCTGATCGAGCTGCGGCTGGTGCGTTCGGCGCACCCGGGGCAGGACTGGCTGCTGTCGCACGACGCGACCACGGTGCTCAAGCAGCTCACCGCCGAGCTCGGTCACGACCTCCGGGTCCCCTTGGCCGCCATCGTCGCCAGCCTGGAGCTGCTGGAGGAGCACCTCACCCCCGGCGCGGACCCGATGACCACGATCCTGCTCCAGCGGTCGAGGTCCTCCGCCGGCCGGATGAACCTGATGCTCGAGCACCACCTGAGCGCGGCCACCTCGCCAGCCGGTTCGACCGGTGGCGTCACCGACCTCAACCTCGTGGCCCGCCAGCTGGTCGCGGACTGCGGCAGCGTCCTGCAGTCGATGGGCGCGACGGTCGAGGTCGACCACCTGCCCGTCGTTCGCGCCGACCCGGACGAGATGTACCGCGTCCTGCAGAACCTCGTCACCAACTCGATCAAGTTCGGCCGGCCGAACGTGCCGGTGCACATCCGGATCACGGCCCGCCACGTCGCGGGGAGATGGCGCGTCGCCGTGCTCGACAACGGCGTCGGCATCCCACCGGACCGGCGCGCGGACGTCTTCTCCCTCTTCAGCCGCGCCCATCCCGACGTCGACGGGCACGGCATCGGCCTCGCCACCGTCGCCCGCATCGTCGCAGCCAACGGGGGCCGCTGCGGCGCCGAGGAGAGCTCCGAGGGCGGCGCCGAGATCTGGTTCAGCCTCTCGGAGGCATGATGACGGCGTGAGCGCGTACTGGGTGAGCATCTATCGGGAGATCAGCGACGAGACGAAGCTGGCGGCGTACGCCGAGCTGTCCGGACCCGCACTGACCGGTGCCGGTGGCACGTTCGTGGCGCGCGGGATGCCCGAGGTGGTGTACGAGGCGGGCGAGGTCACCCGCACCGTGCTGATCCGCTTCGACTCGGTCGAACAGGCGCGCGCGGCGCACGACTGTCCCGCCTACCAGGAGGCGCTCACCGCCCTCGACGGCGGAGCCGTGCGCGACCTCAGGGTGGTCCCCGGCACCGACTGAGCCGGTACGCCCGGGAGCCTCGGACCGTCACCACCTCTGACCCTGGCCGAGCTCCGGTCAGGCCTTGCCGTGGGCACCGGCGCGGGAGCCGCCGCGCGGGCAGACGTGCTCGTAGGGGCGGTCCCCGACGTACCGGTGCCACTGGGCACGAGTGATGTCGGCCCCGGCGAGGCGGCAGGCAGTGGCCGCCAGCGAGGTGGGATCAGCGCGGAAGGTGAACCACCGCTGCGGAGACCCCCCGTTGGGTTTGCTCACGTCGGGGGCGAACCCCTCGACCTGGCCGCGGTTGCCGAACCACGCGAAGACCCCGCCGTTGTTCGAGCCGTTGCCGATGCTCATGCGGGTACCGAGGCGGCGTAGGTCGGGCACATCGTAGAAGTCGATGGCGCCCGCCGTTCCGCCCGTGACGAGCATGTCGTCGTGGGGGGCGAACGAGAGCGTCTTGACCGACCCCGGCGACACCACGCCGGCGCTGGTTCGCGTCGCGAGGGTATCGGCGTCGTACAACGCGAGCGTGCCCTCGTAGGTGGCGACCGCCACGCGACGGCGGTCGTGAGACCACGCGACCGCAGTGGGGAATTGGATGTCGCCGAGACGAGTCTGGGCGACCAGGGCGTGCGTCCTGACGTCGACGAGTCCGAGGCGCTGGTCGGGTGGGCGCGAGTCGACCGGGCCCGGGGATGCCGGTGGCCCCGCACCGAGCGGGGGGTCGTAGCCACCGACGAGAAGCCGGCCCTGCGGGTCGAACATCCAGGGGACGGCGTAGATCCGCGCTGAATCGGGTCCGGCGAAACGGACGGTGAAGCTGCTCCGGTAGCGACCGGTGGGCAGATCGAACACGCCGATCCGGGCGGCACCCAGTGAGCTGTAGGCGGTCCGTCCGTCAGCACTGATGGCGGCGTTGAGTCCCGCCGGGAACCTGGCCGTGCCGGTGGGCAGTCCCAGGTCCGCGACCCTGATGTGACGGCGTAGGTCCCACACCTCGATCCGGTTGCCACCCGTCGCGGTCTCGACCGACAGCAGCGCGCGGCGGCCGTCCGGACTGGACACGAACTGGTTGACGTAGTCATCTCTGCTGAGTCCCAGCGGCCAGGCCGCACGGTGACCGGTGTCGAGGTCGACCAGGTAGCCGCGTTCGGCGGAGGGATTCCCAACGCCTTGGGCGGGCGTGAGGCCGAGCACGTAGTGGCCGAACAGCTCCCCCCGGTCCGGGGCCTCCACGTCGGCGCCGGACTCGTTCACCGTGGGTGGCGTCGCGCCGACGCTCCAGGAGACGAGCTGGCTGTCCAGCCCAACGGAGTACAGCCCGGTGTTGACGCCTTCCCCCGGCCAGGCGAGCCCGAGGACCGACCCGGTGTGCCCGGCCAGCTGCTCGGTCTCGCTGCCGTCGCGAGCCCGGTAGATCGTCATGTTGCCGGCCGCGGTGGCGACGGCTAGCCCCGAACCGTCGGGCGAGAAGGCCTGGGCAGAGATGTCCTCTTGCTGAGTCGGCAGCCGGATGGGTGGGTGACCGGTGGCGTGGGTTGCGAAGAGGACGACGGAACGGGCGTCGTTCGGGTCGATCCGAGCCACCTCGGAGCCACCGGCGCCCACGGCCAGCGTCGTCTGCGCCGGCTGCACGTGACTGCCCGCCACGGCGCCCACGGAACCGAGGTGGCGCAGCGACGGTACGGCGCGAACGTCGACGTACCCGTCAGATCGCTCCACGGCGATGGCGGACCGTGCCGCCCCCAGAGCGACCGTCGTCCCTCGCTCCACGAACTGGCGGGGCGCCTTCGTCCAGTCGGTGGTGTCGAAGACGTCGACGACCGCTCCGTTCCCGCGATGGCGGTCGGTCAACAGGGCCAGCCAGCGCGCGTCGGGCGTCATGACGGGTTCGACGCCGACCCGATTGCCCGCCGTGGTCACCACCTGGGTTCGCCTGCCCGTGGCGATGTCGATGACCGACAACCGGCCCACATCGACCTGCTCCCCGTTGTGTGGACCGAACACCACGACGTCTCCTCCACCGCCGGTGATTCCCTCGACGAGGTAGCCGTGGGACGCGAAGCTGGCGATCTGCCGCCTGGTCGCGGTGTCGAAGACCTGGACGTCGCGCCGATTGTCGATGGTCGCGAGCCGGGATCCGTCGGGGGTGGCCACGACCTGTTGCGGTCGATGCTGCAGCTGGATGCGCCACAACGCCGACTGGTTGCGCTCGACGGCCCCGAGCAGCGCCCCGCGCGTCTCGGCCGCGTCCTGGAGCCGGTAGGCCGCCACCGCGAGCAGGCTGGAGGTGGCGATGTCAGGCGCGGTGGCCGACAGCACCGCCAGGCGCCGGGCGTCGGCAGCAAGTGCCGCCCGCCGGGCACGGCTTGCCTCGCTCCGCGCGGACGACCGCTCCTTGGCGGCCACGAGCGTGGTGGCCACGGCCAACACCAGCACCGTGGCCAGCACCAACGCGACGGTGCGCAGCCGACGCCTGCCTCGCACCTCCCTGGCCACCTGGGCGCGCGCCGCCTCCAGGTCGGTCTCGGCAGCTGCCGCCGAGACCGCGAGGAACTCGGCCTCGGTGGCCGAGACGTCCTCTGGATGCTGCTCGTGCCAGCCCAACGCCGCGGTCAGTCTCGGGCCGCGGTACAGGTCACCGGCCTGCCGACCGGCGTCTCGCCAGGTCGTCGCGGCCTGGTCGAGGTGCTCGAGGAGGTCGGCTGCCAGGGCACGCTCCGCGAGCCAGTCCCGGAGCCTGGGCCAGTGGACGAGGAGAGCGTCGTGGGTGATCTCCACCCGACTGTCGGAGACCACGACGAGTCGAGCGGCGACCAGCGCCGCCAGGGCGGTCGCCTCGTGCTCGTCGGACATCACGTTCGCGCGCGGGATGGCGCGCCTGATCCAGCCGGACACGGGAGCAGGCGTCGCCATCCGGACCAGCAGGTGCCGGGCGGCGCGTCGCTCCTCCTCTCCCAGCTCGGTGAAGCATTCCTCCGCCGCGGCTTCGAGTGCGCCACCGATACCGCCCGCCAGTCGATAGCCCTCCAGGGTCAGCAGGTCTCCGGCACGACGTTGCCAGGTGCGGACCATGGCCTCGGAGAGCAGGGGCAGCGGCTCGGGCTGACCAGCAGTGTCCTCCAAGATCGTCTCGACCAGCGTGGGCTCGAGTCGAAGGCCGGACGCCTCGGCCGGTTCGACCAACACACGCTTCAGTTCGTCGGACCGCAGAGGGCCCACCAGGACGGCCGACTTCTCCGCGAACGGCGCCAACGCCTCGATGTCCGCGAGTCGCCCGTAGTAGTCGCTGCGCACCACCAGGAGCAGTCGCCCGCCGTGGTCTTCGACGTACTCCATGAGCCGGCGCACCAGGCGCTCACGTTCGCCGGGCGTGAGGCTGGTGAACATCTCCTCGCCCTGGTCGACCACCACCAGGTCGACCGGTCGCTGGGAGTCACCGAACACGAGGTCACCGGTCGCGGCGTGCACCTCGACCCGCCAGGCCGGCGACGCGGGCAGAGCGCCGGAGCGCAGAGCCGGGATCAGGCCGGCGCGGACGAGGGAGGACTTGCCGACCCCACTGGCACCGGTGAGCACCACGACGGGCTGCTCCGAAAGGCGTCCGGCGAGCACCGAGGTCAAGCGCTCGCGGCCCACGAACAGGGCCGCGGCGGATTCGTCGTACCCCGTCAGGCCGAGGTAGGGACACCGGCGGGCGACGCGAACAACCTCCTGTGGCGCGACGTCGAGGACCAGGAGGGCCGCGTCCTGACGCAGGATCTGCTCCTCGAGTGTCTGCAGCGCCGTGCCGGGATCGACTCCGAGGTCCTCTGCCAGCAACTGTCTGACCCGGCGGTACGACGCGAGCGCGTCGGCCTGCCGGCCCGCGCGGTACTGCGCCAGCATCAGCTGTTCCCAGCCTCGCTCCTTGTACGGCTCGGCGCGGATCCGCGCCTGGAGGCCGCTGATCAGCTCGACGCAGACTCCGAGGGACAGAGCGAGATCGGTGCGGCGTTCCGCCGCCAGCGTGCGCAGCTCGGCAAGCCGGATCCGCTCTCCGACGGCGAAGGGGGCATCGCCCAGCTCGGCGTACGCATCGTCGCGCCACAGGGCGAGGGCCTCGTCATAGCGCGTCATCGCGGCATCCGCTTCCGGCAGCGCCGCGGCCACCGCGACGAGCCGCTCGAAGACGGCGGAGTCGAGGTCGTCGGCACCCACGGCCAAGCGATAGGCATCGCCCTCGGTGCCGAGCGCCGCACCGAGGTCGTCTCGCCCCAGGTCGTCGCGCAGGCGCGCCACGTGCGTGCGCAGGGTGCCCAGCGCCGTGCGCGGCGGCGCCGAGCCCCAGAGGTCCTCGATGAGCGTCGACGCACTGACCGGCGACCCGGCGCGGCACAACAACGCTGCGAGGAGCTGCCGGCGCGCAGGGCTGGAGATCGGCACGAGCGAGTCGTCGTGTCGACGAACTTCCAGTCGGCCGAGCACGCCGAACCTCACCGCTGGACCGTAACCGAGAAATGACCTCCTGAGACAGCCCGGCACGGCGCCTCAATCGACCTGCAACCGGGCTGGCACACGCTGCCACCAGCCCGAGGGACGGGCACCAGGAACCGGAGGACGCCATGAATCGCAGGACCGCCACGCTGCTCGCGACCGCCATGCTCACGCTGGGCTCGCTCGGGGTCGCCACCACAGCAAGCGCTCAGAGCACCACCCCATCCCCCGCGGACTCAGGCGTGTCGCGCTCGCACACCCCGGACGACTGCATCCGGCTCAACGGCGGCGACCTCAACGCCTGCAACGTCGACAACAGCGGAGCGGGCGACCTGCCCTACCGGCACGCCACTGTGCGCACGCCCGACGACTGCATCCGGCTCAACCAGGGCGACTACAACGCCTGCAACGTCGACAACAGCGGAGCGGGCGACCTGCCCTACATGTCCGTCTCGCGCTGACCTGCGCGCACGTCATGATTCACGTGTAGAAGCGGAACTCCACCACGTCGCCGCCGGGCGAATGGCCGCAGTCGGCACAGTCGGAAGATCGTCAGATGTGGAGGGCTGTCTTGATCACGACCACGGTTGCGGATGCGATCTGCTCGTGCCCGGCCGCGTTGGGGTGGTCGCCGTCCGTGGCCAGGTAGTGGGTCTCGTCGAAGGTGCTGTCGGGTCCCTTGAACGCGGTCCGCACATCGACGTACGCCGAGTGCGTGATCGATGCCGAGGTCTTGATGGCGGTGTTGACCTGGTCGGTCACGTCGGCGGCGGCGGTGACGTACGCGTCGCCCTGCGCGGCGGCGTACTGGCCCCCGAGCCAGACGCTCCAGTAGTCCAGGAGCACGACGAGCACCCGGCGCCCGCTCGTGAGCTCATGGATCCGAGCCACGATGGCCGCGAGGTTCTTCTCCACCACCGGGACGCTCGGCTCGTAGCAGGCAACCGAGGTGCCGCACGAACCTGAGTGGGCCACGTCGTTCGCGCCGATTTCGACCTCGACGACGTCGGAGGTCCGCACCTGATCGACGACCCCCTCATCGGACTGGAGTTGCGTCATCACGTCGTGGGTGGTGTATCCGCCGACCGCATCGTTCGCCACCGTGACCGTGCGCTCCGGAGGTGCGGCCAAGTCGAGGCCCGTCAGCTCCGGATAGGGCGTGCATCCACAGCTGCTGCCGTGCGGGACCGAGTCTCCCAAGGCCACGATCGACCACGTGTGCGACGACGTTGGAGCGCCGGACGGTGAACCAGCGGTCGTGGCGGACTCCGTCGGGGCGCCCCCGTCCGAGTGTGGGGAGGAGCACCCAGCCGCGAGAAGTCCTACGAGGGCCAGTGCCAAGACCTGGCGAGTCGATCGACCGCTGCCCACTCGGGCAGTCTAGGTCGGGCGCCAGAGCATGCCGGCGAGGATTCGACAGGGCAGGTGTGGCGAGGCTGCACAGGTCCTCGCCGGCTCCGGCACAGCCGCCGGCCCCCTCCACCGTGAGTCAATCCACCACTCACACGTGGTGGCGGAACTCCACCACTTCGTCGTCAGCCGTGCTCGCGGCCCGGTAGCGGCGCACCACGCAAGAATGCCTCGTCGGCCTCGCGGGCGTCATCGTCGACGTGCGTATCGCTGGGCCCATAGCGCGCATCGGTGCGGTCCCGCTCGGGCCCGAACATGATCCGTCTCGCCATGGCTAGTTCTTGGAGGTAGAGGCTGATCCAAAGCGGAACTCCACCACGTCGCCGTCCTGCATGACGTAGTCCTTGCCCTCCATGCGCACCTTGCCGGCCGAGCGGGCGGCGTTCATCGTGCCGGCCGCGACGAGGTCGTCGTAGGAGATGATCTCGGCCTTGATGAAGCCCTTCTGGAAGTCGGTGTGGATCACGCCGGCGGCCTCGGGAGCGGTGGCGCCGCGGCGGATCGTCCAGGCGCGAGCCTCCTTCGGGCCGGCGGTCAGGTAGGTCTGCAGGCCGAGGGTGTCGAAGCCGACGCGGGCGAGCACGTCGAGACCGGGCTCCTCGACGCCCATCTCGGCGAGCATCTCGCGCGCCTCCTCGTCGTCGCCGAGCTCGACCAGCTCGGACTCGAACTTGGCGTCGAGGAAGATCGCCTCCGCCGGGGCGACGAGCTCGCGCATCTCCTTCTTCAGGGTCTCGTCGGCCAGCTCGTCGGCGTCGCAGTTGAAGACGTAGATGTAGGGCTTGGCGGTGAGCAGCGAGGCTCGCGGAGGAGGCCGAGGTCGAGGCCGGAGGAGATGACCGGCGTGCCCGACTCGAGCGCCGCCTTGGCTGCGAGGCCGCGTCGAGGTTCGCGCCCGCGACGTGTCGCCGCGAGCCTCCTTCTCCAGCCGCGGGATCGCCTTCTCCACGGTCTGCAGGTCGGCCAGGATCATCTCGGTCTGGATCGTGGTGATGTCCGAGGCGGGGTCGACCTCGCCGTCGACGTGGGTGACGTCCTCGTCGCGGAAGACCCGGGTCACCTGGCAGATCGCCGCGGCCTCACGGATGTGCGAGAGGAACTTGTTGCCGAGCCCCTCCCCCTGCGAGGCGCCCTTGACGATGCCGGCGATGTCCACGAACTCCACGGTCGCGGGCAGCTCCTTGGCCGAGGAGAAGAGCTCGGCGAGCACACCCAGCCGGGGGTCGGGGACGCCGACCACGCCGACGTTCGGCTCGATCGTGGCGAAGGGGTAGTTGGCCGCCAGCACGTCGTTCTTGGTCAGCGCGTTGAAGAGCGTCGACTTGCCCGCGTTGGGAAGTCCGACGATGCCGATCGTGAGCGCCACGGGCGGCGAGTCTACGGCGCAACGCGACCCGGTCACGAATCACGAGCACGGGCTGGCCCCGGCAGGCTCGGGTGTGGCCTGTGCCACACCGGGTAGTAGACAGGGAGCAGACCACCTGCCCCATCCGCACGACGACGTACGCCGGGAGGGCGACCGTGACCAACCTGGCCGACAACCTGACCGCCACCGCGAAGGCCCACCCGACCGCCCCGCCGTGCGCCTCGACGACATGACCCTGACCTACGCCCAGCCCCAGGACGGCGCCCGACGGGTCGCGGCGCTGCTGACGGACAAGGGCGTCGGACCGGGTGACCGGGTCGGGCTGGTGCTGCCCAACGTGCCGGCGTTCCCCGTGCTGTTCTACGGCGCGCTGGCGGCCGGCGCGGTCGTGGTGCCGATGAACCCGCTGCTCAAGGGCCGGGAGGTGACGTACTACCTCGAGGACTCCGGCGCCAAGGTCGTCTTCGCCTGGAAGGACATGGCCGAGGAGGCCGGCAAGGGCGCCGACGCCGTCGGCATCGAATGCATCGCCGGTCGAGCCCGAGGGCTTCCTGGAGCTGCTGGCCCAGCACGAGCCGGACGACACACGTGGCCGACCGCGACGACGACGACACCGTCGTGCTGCTCTACACCTCCGGCACGACCGGCCAGCCGAAGGGCGCCGAGCTCACCCACGCCAACATGATCACCAACGCCGCCGTGAGCGCCGAGACCCTCGTGGAGCTGAGCGAGGAGGACGTCGTGATGGGCTGCCTGCCGCTCTTCCACTGCTTCGGCCTGACCTGCGGGCTCAACGCCGCCGTGCTCAACGGCGCCTGCCTGACGCTGGTCCCCCGCTTCGACGCGACGAAGGCCCTCGAGGTCATCGGTCGCGACAAGGTCACCGTCTTCGAGGGCGTCCCGACGATGTACGCCGGCATGCTGCACGTCGAGGATCCCGGGTCCTACGACGTCTCGAGCCTGCGCACCTGCATCTCGGGCGGATCCGCCATGCCGGTCGAGGTGATGAAGAAGTTCGAGAAGACCTTCGACTGCATCGTGCTCGAGGGCTACGGCCTCTCCGAGACCTCGCCGGTCGCCTCGTTCAACCAGCCCGACATCGAGCGCAAGCCCGGGCTCGATCGGCGTGCCCGTGCGCGGCGTCGAGATGAAGCTGATCGACGACGACGGCAAGGACGTCGAGCCGGGCGAGGTCGGCGAGATCGCGATCAAGGGCGAGAACGTGATGAAGGGCTACTGGGGCAAGGAGGACGAGACCGAGAAGGCGATCCCCGACGGCTGGTTCCTCTCCGGCGACATGGCCAAGCAGGACGAGGACGGCTACTTCTTCATCGTCGACCGCA
>CAWCDX010000025.1:0-61837 GCA_963794435.1 uncultured Actinomycetota bacterium | reverse complement strand
GATCATGGTGCTGAACCCAGGAGCCAGTGCCTCCTTGAAGACCAGGAACGTCGGCCAGCCGACGAGGAGGACGACGTAGGTGATCACGACGATGCGCAGTCCCCACCTCACCGGCGCGGGGTCTCGCGTGTAGGAGCTAGTCGCCACGGCGGGCCAACCTCCTCTGCAGGACGTCGAGGAACACGATGACCAGGAGCGCCACGATCAGCAGTATTGCTGCCACGGCGGAGGCGGCGTTCTTGTTGCCGTTCTCGATGAAGGTGTAGACCCGCACCGCAGGCCACCTCCGTGCGCCCCGGGGAGGTTGCCGGAGAGCAGCACCAGCGAGCCGTACTCGCTGAGCGCCCGGGCGAAGGACAACGCCGCTCCGGCGGCGATCGCCGGCACCAGTAACGGCAGGATCACCCGCCGGAAGGTGGTCAGGCGGCTGGCTCCCAGCGAGGCGGCAGCCCTCCTCCACGTCTCGCTCGAGGCTCTCGAGGACCGGTTGCACGGTACGGACGACGAACGGCAGCGTCACGAACACCAGGGCCAGCGCGACCGCCGCCCGGGTGTTGGCGGCGTCGATGCCGATCGGCGACTTCGGGCCGTACAAGGACAGCAGCACGAGACCGGCCACGATCGTCGGAAGAGCGAAGGGCACGTCGATCACGACGTCGAGGAGTCGCTTGCCCCAGAAAGGAGTCACGCACCAGCACCCACGCGAGCGCGGTGCCCATGACGATGTTGAGGACGGTCACGCCCAGCAACACCGTCACGGTCAGCCGCAGGGCGGCCAGGGTCTGGGGCTGGGTGATCGCGTCCCAGAACCCGCCGATCCCGAGCCCGGCAGCCGAGATGAGCACGGCCGCCAGCGGGATCAGCACCAGCAGGCTGAACCAGACCACAGAGATGCCCAGGGCGATGCCGGAGCCGACGCCCAACGAGCGTTGGCCCCGGGCCCGGCCAGACGCGCCAGACCCGGGGCCGAAGCAACGAGTGCCACGGGGTGGATTAGCTCTTCCCGGAGGCGGCGAGCAGCCTTGGTGACGATGCCGTCCTTCTCGTCGAAGTACTTCTTGTTGGCCACGGACCAGCCGACGAAGGTGGCGTCGATGGTCAGCAGTGTCGTGGGCGCCGGGAACGGGTCGCTCGGGTTGTTCGCGCCCTTGACGTCGACCTTGATGCTCGGGTCGAGCGGCCGGAAGCCCTGCTCGGCGTAGTCGGTCTGGCCCTGCTTGCTCTCCTGGAAGGCCAGGAAGTCCTTGGCCGCCGAGCTGGCCTTCTTGGTCAGCACGCCCGGGTTCTGGATGAGCAAGGGTCTGCGGCGGGATCCAGGTAGTCGAAGTCGGCGCCCGCCTGACGGTTCTCGATCGCCTCGTTCTCGTAGGACAGCAGCACGTCACCGGTGCCACCGGTCGAACGCCGTGGTGGCGTCCTTGCCGCTGCCCGGGAGCGCCACGACGTTGTGCAGGAACTTCTTCAGGTAGGCCTCGGCGTCCGCCTTGGCTGCCACCCTGAGCCAGCACGTGGCCGTAGGCCGCCAGGATGTTCCACTTCGCCGAGCCCGAGGAACCCGGGTTGGGGGTGACGATCTTGACGCCGGGCTTGATCAGGTCGTCCCAGGTCTTGATGCCCTTGGGGTTCCCCTTGCGCACCACGATCGCGACGACCGACTGGGTGAGGATGCCCTTGTTGGCGTTGTCCTTCCAGTTGCTGTCGACCAGCTTCTCGTCGGTCAGCTTGGTGACGTCCGGCTCCAGCGAGAGGTGCGCCTCGTCGGCCTTCAGGCCGGCGATGATCCTCGCGAGCCTGGTCGCCGGAGGCGCCGTAGGACTGCGTGAAGGTGACGCCCTTGCCTGCCTTGGTCTTCTGGAAGTCGGCGATGACCTGCTTGTTCGCGGTCTTCATCACCGAGAAGCCGACGACGCTGACGCTGCCCTTCCCGCCGCCGGAGCTGCTGCCGCTAGCGGGGTCGGAGCACGCGGCCGTGGTGATCAGCGAGGCGGTGAGCGCGGCTGCGCCGAACCACCGTAGGGTGTTCGGGCGAGTCGTGGACCGGTTCATCAGCGGGGAGCCTTTGGGGCAGGGACGGGCGGGGCGCGGCGCCGAGCCGCCGCGTGTTAGTCAAGTAACTTACTACATTTGAGTGGCGGACTTTTACTTAGGTCCACGGTGAGTCGTGTCACTCCCGCCGTCTTGCGGGCGGAGACGCCGTGTCTGCCCTGACCGGGCGGGATATCGTGGGCGATTGGGTGTCAGCCCGACCGGGGGCGTTGTGTCGCGCTCAGGTCGGTGCACGAGCAAGCGCCCGAGTCGACGAAAAGAGGACGGCAGGAGTGGCCAAGCAGGTCAACAGCTCGATCGCGTGATCATCCGGTTCGCTGGTGACTCCGGCGACGGCATGCAGCTGACGGGCGACCGGTTCACCCAGGAGTCGGCGGTCTTCGGCAACGACCTGATGACCCTGCCGAACTTCCCCGCCGAGATCCGCGCTCCGCAGGGCACGCTCCCGGGGGTCTCCTCCTTCCAGGTCCACTTCGCCGACCACGACATCCTCACTGCCGGGCGACTCACCCGACGTGCTGGTGGCGATGAACCCCGCGGCGCTCAAGGCCAACCTGCCCGACATGAAGCCCGGCACGACGCTGATCGTGGACAGCCACGACTTCACCGGCCGCAACCTGACCAAGGCCGGGTACGCCGGCAACCCGCTCGAGGACGACTCGCTGGTCGACTTCACCCTGAACGTGGTCGACCTGACCGGCATGACCGTCGAGGCGGTCAAGGAGTTCGGCCTCTCGCGCAAGGACGCCGCTCGCGCCAAGAACATGTTCGCCCTCGGCCTGCTCTCCTGGATGTACGGCCGCCCGGTCGAGACGACGATCGCCTTCCTGGAGAAGCGCTTCGCCAAGGCGCCGGACATCCGCGACGCCAACGTGACGGCGTTCAAGGCCGGCTGGAACTTCGGGGAGACCACCGAGGCCTTCGCCGTCCAGTACGAGATCAAGCCCGCCCCGATGTCGGCGGGCACCTACCGCAACATCACCGGCAACCTCGCGCTGGCCTACGGCCTCGTCGCCGGGAGCGTGCAGTCGGGGCTGCCGATCTTCCTGGGCACCTACCCGATCACCCCGGCCTCCGACATCCTCCACGAGCTGAGCAAGCACAAGCGCTTCGGCATCACCACCTTCCAGGCCGAGGACGAGATCGCCGGGATCGGCGCCGCACTGGGTGCCGCGTTCGCCGGCTCCCCTCGGCGTGACCAGCACCTCCGGGCCCGGCATCGCGCTGAAGTCCGAGACGATCGGGCTCGCGGTGATGACCGAGCTGCCACTGGTGGTCATCGACGTGCAGCGCGGCGGTCCCTCGACCGGGCTGCCGACCAAGACCGAGCAGGCCGACCTGCTGCAGGCGATGTTCGGGCGCAACGGCGAGGCGCCCGTCCCGATCGTCGCGCCGCAGTCACCGGGCGACTGCTTCGACGCCGCCCTGGAGGCGACCCGGATCGCGGTCACCTACCGCACGCCGGTGATGCTGCTCTCCGACGGTACCTCGCCAACGGCTCCGAGCCCTGGCGCATCCCCGAGGTCGACGAGCTGCCCGCCATCGACCCGGCATCGCCGACCGAGCCAACCACGTCAGTCGACCGGCAAGGACGGCGAGGAAGTCGCCCGACTACTGGCCCTACCTGCGCGACGAGGAGACCCTCGCCCGCCCTGGGCGTCCCCGGCACGCCGGGCCTCGAGCACCGCATCGGTGGCCTGGAGAAGAGCGACGGCCACGGCAACATCTCCTACGACCCCGGCAACCACGACTACATGGTCCGGACCCGGCAGGCCAAGGTCGACCGGATCGCCGACTCGCTGCCCCCGCTCGAGGTCGACGACCCCTCCGGCCGCGCCCGCGTGCTGGTGCTCGGGTGGGGATCGACGTACGGCCCCATCGGTGCCGCCTGCCGCCGGGTGCGCAAGGCCGGCCTCGACGTGGCGCAGGTCCACCTGCGCCACCTCAACCCCTTCCCCAAGGACCTCGGCGAGATCCTCAAGGGGTACGACGCCGTGATGGTGCCCGAGATGAACCTCGGCCAGCTCTCGTTGCTGATCCGTGCGAAGTACCTCGTCGACGTCGTCGGCTACAACCACGTGCGCGGGCTGCCGCTGAAGGCGGCCGAGCTCGCAGAGGCCGTGACCGACCTGATCGAGACCACCACCAAGGAGGCCCGCGCGACCGACGCCGGGACCAAGGAGACCGTGAAGTGACCGCGCCAGCAAACGTCAGCGACCTTCCCTTCCCCGGCCTCGCGGGCGTCCCGACCACCGACGAGAAGCTGACCGGCAAGGACTACACCTCCGACCAGGAGGTCCGCTGGTGCCCGGGCTGCGGCGACTACGCCGTGCTGAAGGCCGTGCAGTCCTTCCTGCCCGACCTCGGGCTGCGCAAGGAGAACATCGTCTTCGTCTCGGGGATCGGCTGCTCCTCGCGGTTCCCCTACTACCTCGACACCTACGGGATGCACTCCATCCACGGGCGCGCACCGGCCATCGCGACCGGCATCGCCACCTCGCGCGAGGACCTCTCGGTCTGGGTGGTGACCGGTGACGGCGACGCCCTCTCGATCGGCGGCAACCACCTGATCCACGCGATGCGCCGCAACGTGAACCTGAAGATCCTGCTGTTCAACAACCGGATCTACGGCCTCACCAAGGGCCAGTACTCCCCCACCTCCGAGCCCGGCAAGGTCACCAAGTCGACCCCGGCAGGCTCGGTGGATCACCCGTTCAACCCGGTCTCGCTGGCGCTGGGCGCCGAGGGCAGCTTCGTCGCGCGCACCGTCGACTCCGACCGCAAGCACCTCACCTCGGTGCTGTCCGCGGCGGCCGCCCACCGGGGCACGGCACTGGTGGAGATCTACCAGAACTGCCCGATCTTCAACGACGGCGCCTTCGACGCGATCAAGTCACCCGACACCAAGGCCGACGCGATCATCCCGCTCGAGCAGGGCCAGCCGATCCGCTTCGGAGTGCTCGACGACGACGGGGTGGGCACCAAGGGCATCGTGCGTGGTGTCGGCGGCGGTGTCGAGGTCGTCTCGACGGCCGACGTCGACGAGGCGGACCTGCTGGTCCACGACGCCCACAACCCCGACCCGTCGACCGCGTTCGCGCTCTCCCGGCTGACCGACGCCGGCGTGCTGCACCAGGCCCCCATCGGCATCTTCCGCCAGGTGGAGCGGCCGACGTACGACGACCAGGCGCGCGCGCAGATCGCCACGGCCGCCCAGGGCGAGAGCGACCAGCGCACCGCCCTTGCCGGCCTGATCAACGGCAGCGACACCTGGACGGTCGTCTGACCTCGCGCCACCCGCTCCCCCTGAGGTGGTCAGTCCTCGCGCGGGTGCTGTCGGCGGACGTGGCGGTGCTTCCCCGCCCAAACGTCATGAGCGTCCGGCTTGTACGGTAGTGACGTGACGGACCTGCGGCGTGGCTTCCTGCTCGGCGCCGCCGCCTACGTCATGTGGGGGCTCTTCCCCCTCTACTGGCGGTTGCTGGAACCTGCGGGCGCGGTGGAGATCCTCGCCCACCGGATCGTCTGGTCCCTGGTGACGATGCTGGTGCTGACCCTCGCGCTGCGGCGCGGGTCCGCCCTGCGCGCGATCGTGCACGACCGCCGCGTGCTCGGGCTGCTGCTCGTGGCCTCGGTGGTGATCTCCTTCAACTGGGGCGGCTTCATCTACGGCGTCAACCACGACCGGGTCGTCGAGGTGTCGCTGGGCTACTTCATCAACCCGTTGGTCACGGTGCTGCTCGGCGTCCTCGTGCTCGGTGAGCGGCTGCGCCCCCGGCAGTGGGTCGCCATCGGGATCGCCACCCTGGCGGTGGTGATCCTCACCGTCGACTACGGACACCCGCCGTGGATCGCCTTCCTGCTCGCGGGCTCCTTCGCGACGTACGGCCTGGCCAAGAAGAAGGCCAACGTGGAGGCGGTCGAGTCGCTGACCTTCGAGACGCTCGTGCTGACCCCGGTGGCCCTGGGCTACCTGCTCTGGCTCACCGCCGCCGGCCAGTCCAGCTTCACCGGCAACGGGGTGTCGCACTCCGTGCTGCTCGCGACCACGGGCCTGGTGACCGCGATCCCGCTGATCTGCTTCGGCGGAGCCGCCATCCGGATCCCGATGACGACCCTTGGTCTACTCCAGTACCTCGCCCCGACGATCCAGTTCCTGCTCGGGTTGCTGGTCTTCCACGAGTCGATGACGGCGGTCAAGTGGGTGGGCTTCGGGCTGGTCTGGCTCGCGCTGGCGCTCTTCACCGCCGAGGCGCTGCGCGGCCGTCAGCAGCAGGTGCGCCTCGCCGCGGAGGCCGCAGCGATCTGACCGACTCGGGTCAGGACGGCGCCATCCGGGCGGCCGCCTCCATGGTGAGGGCACCGAGGACCGGGAACCGGTCGGGCGCGACGCGGGGAGGTGGACCCCACACGCTCACCACCGCCAGCAGCCGCCCCGACAGGTCGAGCACCGGCGCCGAGACGCCGCAGGCGGCGGGGTCGTACTCCCCGTCGCAGCAGGCGTACCCGCGCTGACGCACGAGGTCGAGCTCGGCCTGAAGGGCGCTGCGTCGGGTGATGGTGGAGTCGGTGAACCGCTCGAGCCGACGCGGGAGCAGCCGGGAGACCTCGTCCTCGTCCGACCAGGCCAGCAGCACCTTTCCCGTCGACGTGGCATGCAGCGAGACCGGCTGGTTCCCCCACTGGGCGGCCACGACGGCCGCCGGGGTGACCTCGTCGACGTAGGCCAGGCCGCCGTTGCGGCGCAGGGCCAGTGCCGCGGTCTCCCCGCTCTGCAGCGCGAGGCGCTCGAGGATCTCGTGGGAGTCGTGCAGGAGCACCTCGCTGCCGGCCGTGCGGACCAGGTCGAAGGCTCCGGGGCCGATCCGCCACACGCCGCTGCCCCGATCGTTGGTCACCAGCCGGTGCGCCTCCAGGGTCGAGAGGATGCGCCAGGCCGTGGCGCGGTTGAGCCCGCAGGCCTCACCGAGGGCGACCGTGCCCGCGCCCTTGGCCCCGGCTCCGGCCACGGCCCGCAGCAGCTCCATGGCCCGATCCACCGATTGCACCCGCCACGCAGGCGGCTCGCTGCGCACGGCAACGGGCGCGCCAGCCCTCGCCGAACTGGTATGCAGCGGTTTGGTCACAGGCTCATGGTGCCCTTGACGTGTGATTTGAGCCACCCTTAGGTTCGCATCACACACGGAGGTGTTCGGATGATGAACGAAGAAACCACCCCTGCCCACCCAGTCTTCCCCCGTCGGACCCTGTTCCGCGGGGCCGGCGTCGCCGCGGCGGCGGTCGGCGGCGCGGAGCTTCTCGCCGCCTGTGGCGGTGGCTCCTCGGGCAGCAGCAGCGGATCCGGCGGCTCCGGCGGCCTGCTGATCCACGGCACGTCCGGCGGCAGCAGCAAGGACACCCTCGACGCGCACAGCCCGGTGCAGTCCGCCGACATCGCGCGGACCTACCAGCTCTACGAGCCGCTCCTCTACTGGGACCACTCGTACAAGGTCGCCCCGGCCGTCGCTGAGTCGATCACGCCGTCTGCGGACGCGAAGACGTGGACCATCAAGCTCCGCCAGGGCGTCACCTTCCACAACGGCAAGGACGTCACCCCCGAGGACGTCCTGTTCACCATCAACCGCGTTGCCGGGCCCAAGCCGACCTCGGCCGGGTCGGCGTTGTCGGCGATCATCGACCACAGCGGCACCAAGAAGGTCGACGCCAGCACCGTCCAGGTGGCGCTCAAGACGCCGTACGCCGTGCTCGACTGGCTCTTCGCCGAGTACACCTTCGGCATCGTGCCCACCGACTACGACCCCGCCAAGCCCGTCGGGACGGGTGCCTTCAAGTACAAGTCCTTCACGCCCGGCAAGGAGAGCGTGTTCGACCGGTACGACGGCTACTGGGGCAACAAGGCGCACATCGACCAGATCCAGATCCAGGACTTCGCCGACTCCAACGCGCTGGTCAACGCGCTCCAGGCCGGCCAGATCCAGACGATGGACAACCTGCCCTACAACCTCATCGACACGGTGAAGAAGCAGGGCGGCAAGACGCTGGAGAGCAAGACCGGCGCCTGGGTGCCGTTCACCATGCGGGTCGACCAGAAGCCGTTCTCCGACGTGCGGGTGCGCCAGGCACTGCGGCTGATCACCGACCGCCAGCAGATGATCGACCAGGCGCTCAGCGGCTACGGCTTCCTCGGCAACGACCTCTACGCACCGTTCGACCCGGCGTACGCGAGGGACCTCCCGCAGCGCACCCAGGACATCGAGCAGGCCAAGTCGCTGCTCAAGCAGGCCGGCCAGTCCGACCTCACGGTCCAGCTCTTCACCGGCGACGACATCGGCCCCGCCGCGCCGGCATCGGCGTCCCTGTTCGTGGAGCAGGCCAAGAAGGCCGGCGTCACGGTCAAGGTGGTGAAGAAGAACCCCTTCTACGGCGACGACTACCTCTCCTACCCGTTCGGCCAGGACTTCTGGAACACCCGGAACTACCTCCCGCAGGCCGCGGTGGGTTCGCTCAAGGGCGGCACCTACAACGAGACGCACTTCAACAACCCGAAGTTCGCCGGTCTGATCTCGCAGGCGCAGGCCACGGTCGACGTGGCGAAGCGCCAGGACTTGCTGCACCAGGCCCAGGAGATCGAGTACAACGAGGGCGGATACATCATCTGGGGCTTCCGGACGATCGTGGACGGAATGAGCTCCAAGGTCTCCGGCATCGAGGCGGGCCGGTTCCAGCCACTGGGTGACTACGACTTCAAGAACGCCACGCTCTCGGCCTGACCGAGCCCCTCATGGCCGATGTCGCGACACTTCCCGCGCCCCTCGACGAGGTAGCTCCGCCACGGGGCAGCCACGGTGCGAAGGCGTGGACGCTCTGGCTCGCACGACGGTTGGGCCTGGCGGTGCTCACGCTGTGGCTGGTCTCGATCCTCGTGTTCGCGGCCACCACGTTGTTGGGTGACCCGGTCCGGGCGATCCTGGGCAAGGACTACAACGCCAACAAGGCCCGGGTGGATCAGCTGACGGCCCAGCTGAACCTCGACGAGTCCTTCTTCTCGCGCTACTTCCACTGGCTCGGCGGGCTGTTCACCGGCGACCTCGGCACCTCCATCGCCAACCAGCTGCCGGTCAGCAAGCTCATCGGCACCGACGTCGTCAACACCCTGGTGCTGGTGCTGGTCTCGGCCGTGGTGATGATCCCGGTCGCCTTCGGGGTCGCGATGATCTCGGCCAACTACCGGGGTCGCCGCCCCGACACCGTCATCCAGACGGTGCTGCTGGCCCTGGCCGGGCTGCCCGAGTTCGTCATCGGCATCCTGCTGGTGGCCCTCTTCTCCACCACGGTCTTCCACTGGTTCCCGGCGGTCACCCTGGTCGCTCCGGGTGGCCATCCCTGGGACCAGCCGAAGGCGATGGTGCTGCCGGTCGCCACCCTGGTGCTCGCCGTCGCGCCGTACGTCTCACGCATCGTGCGTTCCACGCTGCTGGAGGTGCTCGACAGCGACTACGTCGAGCTGGCCCGCCTCAAGGGGATCCCCGAGACGGTGGTGATGCGCAAGCACGCACTCCTCAACGCCGTGGTCCCCGGCATCCAGGTGATCGCGCTCCAGCTGGCGTGGCTCGCCGGCGGAGTCGTGGTCGTGGAGACGATCTTCAACTACCCCGGCATCGGCCTGCAGCTGGTCGACTCGGTGCGCAACCACGACGTGCCGATGGTGCAGGCGCTGAGCATGATCATGGCCGCGATCTACGTCGGCGTGAACCTGATCGCCGACCTGCTCTCGATCCTGCTCACCCCGCGCGCACGGACGGCGATCTCGGGATGAGAGGTCCAGCATGAGCACCACGGCTCCCACCAGCAGCCCGTCGATCTGGCGTCGCGCGCTCAAGCAGAAGCGCATCGTCGTGGGCGGTGCCATCACCGGCATCATCGTGCTCTTCGCCCTGCTCGGTCCGCTGCTCGCGCCCCACGGTCAGAACGAGGTGGTCGGGCCGCCCTTCTCCGGCACGGGCCTCTTCGGCACCGACTACCTCGGCCAGGACGTGCTCTCCCGGCTGATGTACGGCGGCACCCAGATCCTGCTGATCGCCGTGCTCAGCACGATCCTCGGCATGGTGGTGGGCACCCTGATCGGCGTCATCGCGGCGTACTGGGGCGGCTGGTGGGACGAGGTGATCATGCGCCTCAACGACGTCATGCTCGCCTTCCCGCAGATCCTGCTCGCGCTGCTGGTCCTGACCTCGGTCAACCAGCCGAAGGCCTGGATGATCATCCTCCTCGTCGGCTTCTCGCACGCGCCCCGCGTCGCGCGGCTCTCGCGCGGGGTGGCGCTGGGTCTGGTCTCGCGCGACTTCGTCTACGCCGCGGAGGCGCTGGGCGAGAAGCGGTCGCGGGTGATCCTCGCCGAGGTGCTGCCGAACATGAACGCCCCGCTGCTCGCCGAGGCCGGGCTGCGGTTGACCTACTCGATCGGCATCGTCGCCGCCCTGGGCTTCCTCGGCTTCTCCACCGATCCCAACGCCGCCAACTGGGGCCAGATGATCAACGAGAACCGGCTCGCGTTGTCGACCCAGACCTGGGCCGTCCTCGCACCGGTGCTGATCATCGGTCTGTTCACCATCGGCACCAACCTGATGGCCGACGGCATCGCCCAGCTCAACCAGCGCGGAGGCGGTGACTCATGACCGCTCCAGCGGCAGAGCCCACGAAGGTGCGCGAGTCGCGCGGGATCGCGATCGAGGACCTGCGGATCGTGCTCACTGGGCGCGACAACGTCGACGTCGTCGACGACATCGACCTGGTGCTCCGGCCCGGCGAGGTGGTCGGCCTGGTCGGTGAGTCCGGGAGCGGCAAGACCACCGTGGGCACCTCGCTGCTCGGCTACACGCGGGCGGGTGCGGCCATCGAGGCGGGCAAGATCCTCTTCGAGGACAAGGACGTGCTGGAGCTGCCCTGGCAGCAGGTGCGCAAGCTGCGTGGCGAGGAGATCGCCTACGTGCCCCAGGACCCTGCTGCCGCGCTGAACCCCAGCATCCGCATCGGCAAGCAGATCGTCGAGCTGATGGAGCTGCGCGGGCTCGGCACGGCGGAGACCCGCCTGCAGGGAGCGCGCGACGGGTTGGCCGAGGTGGGCCTGCCCAACGACGACGAGTTCCTGCGCCGCTACTCCCACCAGCTCTCCGGTGGCCAGGTGCAGCGCGTGGCGCTGGCGATGGCCTTCCTGCCCAAGCCCAAGGTGCTGGTCCTCGACGAGCCGACGACCGGTCTCGACGTCACCACGCAGGGCATGGTGCTCCGGACCATGGGCGAGCTGTGCCGCACCCACGGCGTCGCGGCCCTCTACGTCACCCACGACCTCGCCGTGATCGCCAACATCGCCGATCGGGTCGCGGTGATGTATGCCGGCCAGATCGCCGAGCTCGGCGACCGGGACACCATCTTCACCCAGCCCATGCACCCCTACACGCGTGCGCTGCTCGACTCGATCCCCCACCTGAGCCAGGCGCGTGCCCTGACCGGCATCCCCGGTCGCACACCGGCGCCCGGTGCCCGCCCCGGCGGATGTCGCTTCCACGACCGGTGCGCCTACGCGATCGAGGAGTGCGCGGCCGGCGTACCCGCCCTCGAGGAGCTGAAGCCCGGCCACGAGGTGCGCTGCATCCGTGCCCGCGACATCGGCCACTGGGACATCGCCCGCGGCACCGTCTCCGACTCCGACCCCGACAAGCCGCGCGAGATCATCCTCGACCTCTCCGACCTGAGGGTCTTCTACGGCCGCACGGAGGTCGTCCACGGGGTCAGCCTCGACGTGGGCCGGGCCGAGGTCGTCGCGCTGGTCGGCGAGTCCGGCAGTGGCAAGACGACCATCTCGCGGTGCGTCGGCGGCCTGCACAAGGAGTGGACCGGCTCGATCACCTTCGAGGGCGACGAGCTGCAGAAGGGCTCGCGGCAGCGCAGCGCGACCGACCGCAAGCGCATCCAGTACATCTTCCAGAACCCCTACCTCTCGCTGAACCCTCGCCTGACGATCGAGCAGATCGTGAAGCGGCCGATGGAGCTCTTCGGGATCGCGTCGGGCAAGGAGGCCACCCAGCGGGTGATCGAGCTGCTCGACCAGGTGGCCCTGGGCCCCGCCGTGCTGAAGTACCAGGCGAGCCGGCTCTCCGGCGGCGAACGCCAGCGAGTGGCCATCGCCCGCGCGCTGGCCGCCGAGCCCGACGTGCTGGTCTGCGACGAGATCACCTCGGCACTCGACGTGTCGGTGCAGGGCTCGATCGTGGCGCTGCTGGAGGAGCTCCGGAAGAGCCGCGGCATCAGCATGCTCTTCGTGACCCACAACCTGGCGCTGGTGCGCTCGATCGCCGCGCGCGTCCAGATCCTCAGCGAGGGCCGGCTCGTCGAGTCCGGTTCCGTGGTCGAGGTGATGGACTCCCCGCGGGAGGAGTACACCAAGCGCCTCCTGGCCAACAGTCCACGCATCGACTGATGGCACCTGCGGTGATGAGCGAGCGCCCCAGGCTCTCCACCCTCGGCTTCGTCGACCCGCAGCTCGATCCCGGCCGTCTCCACGAGGTGGTCCCTGCCGTCGATCCACGGCCTCTCCCCCGGGAGATCCGGGCACTCGTGGGCGAGGTCCACGGCGCCGGGCGCACGCGTGACCTCGACACCTGGGTGCACGAGACCCACACGACCTCGCTGCTGGTCCTCGACGGGCCACTCGGAGAGGGCGCGCTGGTGCACGAGTGGTACGCCGACGGTGTCGGACCCGACTCCCTGCTCCTCGGCGCCTCCATGACCAAGTCGGCGCTGGCGCATCTGGTCGGGCTGGCCGTGCGGGCCGGCGCGCTCGCGCTCGCGGACACCGTCGCCGACCACGTGCCGGAGCTGGCCGGGTCCGGGTACGCCGGGTGCACGGTGGAGCAGGTGCTCACGATGACGACGGGGACAGCCTGGGTCGAGGACCATCGCGATCCCGCAGGTCCGGCCACCAGGCTGGTCGCCTGCTTCCTCGGAGCACCGGCCGACTCGCGCGCGCTGCTCGCCCAGGTCGGGACCGATGACCCGCCCGGCACGCGGTGGGAGTACTCCACGGCCGACTCGCAGGTCCTCGACTGGGTGCGCGAACGCGCCACCGGCACGTCGTACGTCGAGGCGATGGCGGAGCTGTGGCGGCAGCTGGGCTGCGTGCGTGACGCGGTGGTCGCGGTGGACAGCGAAGGAGTCGCCCTGGCCGGCGGCGGGCTGGCGGCCTGCGCCGAGGACTGGGCCCGGCTCGCGGCGCTGCAGCTCGACGGGGTCGCGTACGGCGAGCGGTTGCTCGGCGTGGACTGGGTGACCGACTCCTCACGCCCCTCGCGACCGTTCACCGCGCCGGGCCGGCTGCCCAGCGCCATCACCACGCACGCCGGCTTCGGCTACCACTGGTGGCCGCTCACCGACGACGGGGTCCGGGTGACCTCCGACGGCAGCCGTGGTCAGTTCGGGTTCGTCGACCGCGAGCTCGGCGTCGCGGTGCTCAAGACCTCGCTCTGGCCCTACGACGACGCCCTCGTCGACCGGCAGCAACGCGACCTCTCCTATCTCGGACTGCCCGTCGTGGCTGCGGCCGCGGCGAAGATCTCCCCCGGGTGAGGTTCCCTCCCTCAGCCCGGACGGCGATACTGACTGACTAACTGATCAATCAACCCGGAGGTGATCCATGAGATCCACGATCAACCGCAAGGTGATCATCACCTGTGCCCTGACCGGTGCCGGCGACACCGTCGGCAGGTCCGAGCACGTGCCTGTCACTCCCGAGCAGATCGCGGAGTCCGGGATCGCCGCCGCGCGGGCGGGCGCCACCGTCGTCCACGTCCACGTCCGCGAGCCCGGCACCGGCAAGGGGTCGCGTGAGGTGGCCTACTACCGCGAGGCGGTGGAGCGGATCCGGGCCAGTGGTGTCGACGTCATCATCAACACCACCGCGGGCATGGGTGGCGACCTGGTGCTCGACCCGCAGGACCCGACCACGTTCGTGGAGGGCACCGACCTGGTGACCGGCGCCGAGCGGCTCAAGCACGTCCGCGAGGTGATGCCCGACATCTGCACCCTCGACTGCGGCAGCCTCAACTTCGGTGAGGGCAGCCTGGTCTACGTCAGCACCCCTGACATGCTCCGCGAGGGCGCCAAGCTCATCCAGGAGCTCGGGGTGCGCTGCGAGATGGAGATCTTCGACACCGGCCACCTCTGGTTCGCCAACGAGCTGGTCGCCGAGGGCCTGATCGATCCCCCGCCGCTCTTCCAGCTGTGCATGGACATCCCGTACGGCGCACCGGCGGACCCGTCCCTGCTGGCCAGCATGGTGCAGCAGCTGCCCGAGGGCTCGCAGTGGGCGTCGTTCGCCCTCGGGCGGATGCAGATGCCGTGGGTGGCGCAGTCGATCCTGCTCGGCGGCCACGTGCGGGTCGGGCTCGAGGACAACCTCTACCTCTCCCGCGGGGTCAAGGCGACCAACGCCCAGCTCGTCGAGCGCGCCCGCACCCTCATCGAGGCGATGGGCTGCGAGGTGGCCACTCCCGACGACGCCCGCGAGCTGCTCAACCTCAAGCCGAGGTCCTGATGGCGGCGGTCCCCCTCGCGGTCGGCGACGTCCGCACCGTCTGCTGTGCCGGCACCGGTGTCATCGGGGGCGGTTGGGTCGCCTACTTCCTGGCACACGGCTACGACGTGGTCGCCTGGGACCCCGCTCCCGACGCCGAGGAGCGCCTCCGGCACCTCGTCGACGCCGCCTGGCCGGCGCTGACCGAGCTCGGGCTCTCCGAGGGCGCCTCGCGTGACCGGCTCCGCTTCGAGGCCGACCTGGCCACGGCGCTGGCCGGCGCGGAGTTCGTGCAGGAGAGCGCACCCGAGGACCTCGAGCTGAAGCGTCGTCTCCTGGCCGACATCGACGCGGCCGCGCCCGAGGGCGTGGTCATCTCCTCGTCGACGTCCGGCTACGGCATGAGCGAGATGTACACCTCGTGCACCAACCCCGACCGGCTCGTGGTGGGGCACCCGTTCAACCCGCCGTACCTGATCCCGCTGGTGGAGGTGGTCGGCGGCGAGAAGACCTCGGCCGAGGTGGTGGCCTGGACCTCCGACTTCTTCCGGCACGTCGGCAAGTCGGTGATCACGATGGACCGCGAGGTCCCGGGGTTCATCGCCAACCGGCTGCAGGAGGCGCTGTGGCGCGAGGCGCTGCACATGGTGGCGGCGGGCGAGGCGACCGTGGAGCAGATCGACCTCTCGATCACCGACGGTCCCGGGCTGCGGTGGCCGGTGCAGGGTCCGATGATGACCTTCCACCTCGCCGGCGGACAGGGCGGGATGGCGCACATGCTCGACCACTTCGGGCCGTCACTGCAGTCGCCGTGGACCCGGCTGGTGGCCGCCGAGCTCACCCCGGAGCTGCGCGACGACGTGGTGGCGGGGTGCGAGCGCGAGGCTGCCGGACGGAGCATCGACGAGCTGGTCGCCGAACGCGACGCGGGCGTGATCGCCGTGCTGCGGGCGTTGGGCCGGGTGTGAGCGCTCCCCCGCTCTGCACCTGGACCGAGGACGTCCGTGACGACTGGATCGACTACAACGGCCACCTCTCGGAGGCCTACTACGTCCTGGTGCTCGGGCATGCCACCGACGAGGTGATGGAGACGGTCGGGCTCGGCCCGTCGTACCGCTCCTCGGCCGGCGCCTCGCTCTTCACCGTCGAGGCGCACATCCGCTACCTCGACCAGGTCTCGGCCGGGGAAGGGCTCGAGGTGCGCTCCTGGGTGATCGGAGCCAGCGGCAAGCTGCTCTGGATCTGGCACGAGCTCTACGCCGCCGGCACCCTGCGCGCGACCGAGGAGATCCTCGGCCTGCACGTCGCCGGTGACCCCGCGGCCGCGGCCCCCTTCCCCGACTCCGTCGCCGCGACCATCCAGCGCTCCCTCACCCCACCCCCCGACCACGCCTCTCGCGCGATCCGGGTGGGCTAGGGCGTCGCGAATTCACTGGTTGGCCGGTGAATCCTCGCGGAGCGCGCGTTACTTCGCGCAGCAGCGCCAGAACCCGTCACAGAGTCAGCACGACCGTTGCGCGTCCACAGGGGCTCGACTCGCGGGTGTTGTCCACAGGCGAGTGCGAGGCGAGAGGCGGCTGCCCGAGCTTTCGAACACCCTTCCCGGCATGGACGAACTCTCTCAACTGCACCCCCACGGACTGTTCCTGCGTCGCGAGGCCCTTCGGCTCGGGTACGACGACGGCGACCTCAAGCGAGCCCTCAGGGCCCACCAGATCGTGCGCATCCGCCAGGGGACGTACACCTCGACCGAGACGTGGCGGAACGCCGATGCAACCACCCGGCACCTGCTCACAGCGCAAGGTGTCGCGCTCACCCACGAGCATCGCGTGGCCATGAGTCACACCACCGGAGCGCTCGCCTGGGGACTGCGGTTCTGGCGACCCGACCTCGAGAAGGTTCACGTCACACGTCTGGAGGGCACCACCGGCAGGGTCGAGCACGACGTGGTCTACCACCGCGACCGCTGGGAACCCGAGGGTCTCTGGACTCAGGACGAACACGTGCTCCTGGACCCGGTGACCTGTGCACTCCAGGCTGCTTCTCGTACCAGCGTGACGCAGGGAGTGGTCATCCTCGATTCGCTGATCGACCTGGATCTCGGCGACGAAGGCTCTCTGTCCGCGACGTACGCAGCCATGTCGAGATCACCGTTCACACGAAGGCTGCAGGTAGCCGTCCGGTTGACAAGACGGGGCGCGCAGTCCGTCGGCGAAAGTCTTACTCGAGACGTGCTCTTCAAGCATCACCTGCCCGAACCGGAGCTCCAGTACAAGGTGTACGACGGTGCGCACCTGATCGGGATCACCGACTTTGCCTGGCCGGAGTACGGCCTCCTCGGCGAGTTCGACGGCAAGATCAAGTACGGCCGCCTCCTCGAGCCCGGCCAAGAACCAGGGGACGTCGTGTTCCGCGAGAAGCAGCGCGAGGACCTGATCCGCGAGATCACCGGAATGGGCATGATCCGCTACACCTTCGGTGACCTCTACGTGCCGTTGACGACGGCCGCCCGCACTCGGCGGATGCTGGCGCGTCCCCACGCCGCGGCGTGACCTGCGGCCCACTGTGTGACCGAAACTCGCCGTGCTGCGCGAAGTAACGCGCGCTCGCGCCAGTTTCACCGGCCAACCAGTGAAACTGGCAGCCCCTCACGCCGGCGAGAGCCAGGTCGCTCCCGGGCAGGTTGCGCAGCACCCCGAAGGCCACCACGACCACCAGGACCGCCCAGATCATCCAGCTCGGGAGCTGGGTCGAGCTCGGTGGGTGGTACCCCAGCCGGCGCAGCACCCAGGTCACGAACGCGAGGACCAGGTACGGCACGGCGAGCACGGCCAGCGGGTTGCGGGCGAACGCACCGGCGAGGTCCCCGTGGAGCAGGTCGTGGACCGCGCGCAGGGAGCCGCAGCCCGGGCAGTACCACCCGGTGATCGCCAGGAACGGGCACGTCGGGTAGTGCCCGGGCTGGTTGGGATCGACGACGTAGAGCAGGGACGCGGCCGCCACCGCGGTCGCGGAGACCGCCGCGACCGGACCCAGGCGCGCGACCGGGGAGGTCAGGGGCGCCGTCGTCGCCACGCTCAGTACGTCGTCGAGGTGGAGGTGCTGGCTCCCACGATGGCGAGCACCACGAACAGCCCGACGAGCACCACCCAGAGCGCGGCGCCGGCGATGGTGCTCCACAGGGAGAAGTTGCGTGCCTTCCGCGAGGAGTCCTGGGCCCCGGCGTAGTCGCCCACGTTGTACTTGGAGTTCACCTGGGAGGCGAAGACGATCGCGGCGACGCCCAGGGGCAGGCAGCAGAACAGCGTCGAGAGGATGGCCCAGACGAGGTAGTTCGGCGGCGGAGCACCGGTGGGACCGCCGTAGGGCGGCCCGCCGTACGGCTGGCCGCCGTAGGGCTGGGCGCCGTAGGGCTGGGCGCCGTAAGGCTGGGGCTGGCCACCGTAGGGCTGGCCAGCGGGCTCACCCCGGTACGGCGCGCCACCTGCGGGAGGGGGCGGCGGGGGCGGCACGGAGTCGGGATCACCGGAGGGTGGGGGCGGGGTCTCGGACAACGCCTCGATCCTTTCGCTGGGCACGCCCCACAGTCGGCGTACTGCAGCGGAGACTACCCACTGTGTGACCGAAACTTGCCGTACTGCGCGAAGTAACGCGCGCATCGCCAAGTTTCACTGGTGGGCCGGTGAAACCGGCAGCTACGCGGTCCGCGTGGCGACCACGTCGGCGAAGGCCTCCAGCGCGGAGCGGACCGAGCCCTCGGGAAGGACCTTGAGGAGGGCCTTGGCCTCGCCGGCGAGGTTGATGACGTAGGCCCGGGCCTCGGCCATCGCGGAGTGGGCGCGCAGCAGGCGCAGGGCCTCCGCATGCAGGGCGTCGTCGGTGAGGTCGGCGGCCAGCAGGTCGAGCAGGCGGGCGTCGGCGGGATCGGTGGAGCGGCGCGCGATCAGGACCGGCAGGGTGGGCACGCCCTCGCGCAGGTCCGTGCCAGGGGTCTTGCCCGACTCCTCGGTCTCCGAGCCGATGTCGAGGATGTCGTCGGAGAGCTGGAAGGCCACGCCGACCTTCTCGCCGTACTCCGTGAGCGCCTCCTCCACGTCGGCCGGCGCACCGGCGAAGCGCGCGCCGTAGCGGGCGGAGGTGGCGATCAGCGAGCCGGTCTTGCCGGCGACGACCCGCAGGTAGTGCTCGAGCGGGTCCTCCTCGCCGAGGGGGCCGAGCGTCTCGAGGATCTGGCCCTCGACGAGCCGGGTGAAGGTCTGGGCCTGGATGCGTACGGCGTCGTCGCCGAGCGAGGCGGTGAGCTCGGAGGACTTCGAGAACAGGAAGTCGCCGGTGAGGATCGCGACGTGGTTGTCCCACCGCGCGTTGGCCGACTCGGCGCCCCGGCGCAGGTCGGCCTCGTCCATCACGTCGTCGTGGTAGAGCGAGGCCAGGTGGGTCAGCTCGACCACGCAGGCCGCGGTGATCACCCCCGGGGCGGTCGGGTCGCCGGCCTCGGCCGTGAGCAGCACCAGGAGCGGGCGGAAGCGCTTCCCGCCGGCCTCCATCAGGTGCCGCGCTGCTTCGGTGACGAACTGCGCCTCGCTCTGCACGTGCTCGTGGAGGGCTGCCTCCACCTCGTCCATCTGCGTGAGCAGTCGCGCCTCGAGATCCGGGTCATGGATCGGAAGGGCGAGGGAGGTGCTCATGGAACAGAGATCATCGCACGAACACGCCCACGCGCCCGAGGAGGTCGATCAGCGCACCGGGCACCAGGCCGAGCACCAGCGTGGCGGCGACGCCCACGGCGATGACCGAGCTGGTCAGCATGCTCGGCATGGTGACGCTCGGACCCTCGCCCATCGGCTCGGCGAAGAACATCAGCACGATCACCCGCACGTAGAAGTAGACCGCGATCGCCGAGGTCAGCACCCCGACGATGACCACCGGCCAGGCGCCCGCCGACATCGCTGCCGCGAAGACCGCCCACTTGCCCATGAACCCACTCGTCAGGGGAATCCCCGCCATCGCCAGCAGGAGGAACGCGAACAGTCCCGCGACCAGGGGCGACTCCTTGCCCAGGCCCTGCCACCGAGACAGGTGGGTGGCCTCCCCACCACCGTCGCGCACGACGGTGATCAAGGCGAACGCGGCCAGCGTGGTGAACCCGTAGGTGGTCAGGTAGAAGAGCACCGCGGAGACGCCGCTGAGCGAGTCGCCGGCGACGTCGGCCAGCGACCGGATCCCGAGGAAGCCGGTGAGGATGAACCCGGCGTGCGCGATCGAGGAGTACGCCAGCAGCCGCTTCACGTCGGTCTGGGTCAGCGCGAGCACCGAGCCCACCACCATGGTCAGGATCGCCACGACCCAGACCATCGGGATCCAGTCGGTGCGGTTGGCACCGAAGGCGACGTAGAACAGGCGCAGCAGGGCACCGAAGGCGGCGACCTTCGTGCCGGCGGCCATGAACGCCGTGACCGGGGTCGGCGCCCCCTGGTAGACGTCGGGTGTCCAGGCGTGGAACGGCGCGGCGCTGACCTTGAACAGCAGGCCGACCGCCATCAGCGCGATCCCGCCGAGCAGGAAGGCGCGGCTGCCGGCGCCGGAGGCACCAGCATCGGCGATCTGGGCGAAGCCCATCGAGCCGGCGTACCCGTAGGTCAGCGCGATGCCGTAGACGAAGAAGCCGGAGCTGAACGCGCCCAGCAGGAAGTACTTCATCGCGGCTTCCTGGCTGAGCAGGCGGCGCCGACGGGCGAGCCCGCAGAGCAGGTACAGCGGCAGCGAGAGCACCTCGAGCGAGACGAACAAGGTCAGCAGGTCGTTGGCGGCGGGGAAGATCAGCATCCCGGCGACCGCGAACATCATCAGCGGGAACACCTCGGTGTGCTCCAGGCCCCGGGTCGAGGCCTCGCGCTCGGCCTCGGTGCCCGGCAGCGCGGCGGCCTGACCAGCGAACGCCGTCACCCCGCCCTCGAGAGTGCGCTCGGCGAAGAGCAGCACGCTCAGCAGGGCGAGCACCAGCACGAGCAGCCAGCAGAACAGCGCCGGGCCGTCGACCGCCAGCGCGCCCATCGCCTCCACCGAGCCCGACTTGGGGTTGTGTGCGCCCGGGTGCAGGCGGTCGAAGATCACGATCGTCATCACGAACGCGGCCACCAGCCCCACCACGGACAGTCCCACCTGGACCACGTAGCGGCGGGTGCGAGGCAGGAACGCCTCGACGAGCACGCCGACCACGGCGACCCCGAGGGCGATCAGCACGGGTGAGATCGAGAAGTAGTCGATCGACGGTGCCTTGAACGCGGTCATCGGCTCGCCTCCCCCGGGACGGACGGTTGCGGGTCGTGCTCGCCGACCTGCGACATCGTGAAGTGGACCGCGGGATTGATCACCGACAGCAGCGGCTTCGGGTAGAGGCCGAGCACCAGCATCAGCACCAGCAGAGGTACGACGGCGACGAGCTCGCGCCCGCCGAGGTCACGCATCCCGGCGACTCCTGCGCGCACCGGTCCGGTCATCAGGCGCTGGTAGAGCCAGAGCACGTAGATGGCGACCAGGACGATGGCCGGCACCGCGAAGGCAGCCGCCCACGGGGAGTAGACGAAGGCACCCACCAGCACGAGCAGCTCGGAGACGAACGGCGAGAGGGCGGGCAGCGCCAGCATCGAGAGACCGGCGATGAGGAACAGGCCGGCGAGCACCGGCGCGACCTTCTCCACCCCGCCGAAGTCGGCGATCAGCGCCGACCCGCGGCGCGTGACCAGGAAGCCCGCGAGCAGGAACATCGCTGCCGTGGAGAGCCCGTGGTTGAACATGTAGAAGTTCGCGCCCGCGAGCCCCTGGCTGTTCATCACGAAGATGCCCAGCACGATGAAGCCGAAGTGCGAGATCGAGGTGTAGCCGATCAGCCGCAGGATGTTGCGCGAGCCGATCGCCATGAACGCGCCGTACAGGATGCTGAAGATGGCCAGCACCACCACCACCGGCGTCGCCCACTTCGAGGCCTCGGGGAAGAGCTCGAGGCCGTAGCGGATCATGCCGAAGGTGCCGACCTTGTCGAGCACGCTCACCAGCATCACCGAGGTGCCGGGGGTGGCCTGCTCGGTGGTGTCCGGCAGCCAGGTGTGCACCGGGAACATCGGCGCCTTGATCGCGAACGCGATGAAGAAGCCGAGGAACATCCAGCGGCCCGCGGCCGTGCCGAAGTCGATCTTGTCGAGGTCGGAGAGCAGGTACGACGGTCCGCCCTTGGTCTTCGCGGACTCGACGTAGAGCCCGATCACCGAGGCCAGCATGATCAGGCCGCCTGCCAGGGAGAACAGCAGGAACTTCACCGCGGCACGGACCCGGTCGGGGCCGCCGTACCCGGCGACCATGAAGTAGACCGGGATCAGGGTCGCCTCGAAGAAGACGTAGAAGAGGAACACGTCGGTCGCGGAGAACACCCCGATCGAGAGGCCCTCGAGCGCGAGCATCCAGGCGAACAACGCCTTGGGGCCTCGGGGCGAGGCGTCGCCGTCGTGCCAGGAGGCCACGATCACGACCGGGGCGAGGACCACTGTCAGCAGCACCAGGGTCAGGCCGATGCCGTCGAGGGCCAGCGCGTAGTGGGCGCCGAACAGCGTGATCCAGTCGGTCTCCTCGCGGAACTGCCGGCCGCCGCCCGAGTGGTAGTCCAGGGCCAGCACCACCGCGAGCACCAGGGTGACCA
Organism: uncultured Actinomycetota bacterium; assembly: GCA_963794435.1. GTDB lineage: Bacteria > Actinomycetota > Actinomycetes > Propionibacteriales > Nocardioidaceae > Marmoricola. The sequence continues at coordinate 39,530 of CAWCDX010000025.1, read as the reverse complement.
GGGAGAAGCCGAGTGCGATCTGCTTGGGAGCGTTGGCCGCGGCCCGTTGGGGCAGCGCGGCGACGAGCACCGCGCCGACGACGGGCAGCAGCCAGAGGACTGTGAGCCAGGGGAAGCCGTTCACGTGAGGTTCACCGCCAGCAGGGCGAGCAGCACGAGCGAGGCTCCGAGGAGCAGGGACAGTGCGTAGGAGCGCACGTACCCGTTCTGCGCGAGCCGCAGGCGGCCGGAGAGGCCGGTGAGGACCGCGCCGGTGCCCATGAAGCCACCGTCGACCACCCCTCGGTCGAAGGCCACCAGGCCCTCGGTGAACTCCTCGCCCGGACCGACGATGATCGCGTCGTTGAACGCGTCGCCGTACAGCTCGTTGCGCCCGGCCACGGTGAAGACCGAGACCTTGGTCGGGGCCTCACGCGGCACGGCGCTCCGGCCGAAGACCATCCACGCGATGAACACGCCGATGGCGCCCACCAGGACCGCGATCCCACTGATCTCGAGGGCAGGCAGTGGGGGGTTCTCGGGCGGTGGGGTGCCGACGACCGGGCTGAGGAAGTCGACGATCCAGTCGTTGAGGAGCAGCAGCCCGCCGAGGATGGACAGCGCTGCCAGCACGATCAGGGGGAAGGTCATGATCTTGGGCGACTCGTGCGGGTCCACGCCGGGCTCCCACCGCTTCTCGCCGAAGAACGTCATCAGCATCAGGCGGGTCATGTAGAAGCCGGTGACCCCGGCACCCACGAGGGCCAGGATGCCGAGGGTGAGGTTCTGGGTGAGCGCTGCCTCGATGATCTTGTCCTTGGACCAGAAGCCGTCGAAGCCGGGGAACCCGATGATCGCGAGGTAGCCCATCGCGAAGGTCAGGAAGGTGACCGGCATCAGCTTGCGCAGCGCGCCGTAGTGGCGCATGTTCACGTCGTCGTTGGTGCCGTGCATCACCGAGCCGGCACCGAGGAACATGTTGGCCTTGAAGAAGCCGTGCATCAGCAGGTGGAAGATCGCGAAGGCGTAGCCGGCCACGCCGAGGCCGGAGGCGAGCACCATGTAGCCGATCTGGCTCATCGTCGAGCCCGCCAGCGTCTTCTTGATGTCGTCCTTGGCGCAGCCGATCCAGGCACCCATGAGCAAGGTGATGGTGCCGATGATCGCGACCGCCAGCCGGGCCTGCTCGGTGAAGGCGAAGATGAACTGCGAGCGGCAGATGAGGTACACGCCGGCGGTCACCATGGTGGCCGCGTGGATCAGGGCGGAGACCGGGGTGGGGCCCTCCATCGCGTCGAGCAGCCAGGTCTGCAGCGGGAACTGCGCCGACTTGCCGCAGGCGGCCAGCAGGAGCAGCAGCCCGATCGCGGTCAGCGCGGCGTGCGAGGCCTGCCCGGCGACCGGGGAGATCTTCTGGAACGACGTGCTGCCGAAGGTGACGAACATCAGCCCGACGCCCAGCGACAGCCCGATGTCACCGACGCGGTTGATCACGAAGGCCTTCTTGGCCGCGGCTGCTGCGGTGGGCTTGTACTGCCAGAAGCCGATCAGGAGGTACGACGCGAGGCCGACCCCTTCCCAGCCGAGGAAGACGCCCACGTAGTCCGAGGCGAGCACCAGCATCAACATCGCGACGATGAAGAGGTTCAGGTAGCCGAAGAACCGTCGACGCCGCTCGTCGTGGGCCATGTAGCCCACCGAGTAGACGTGGATCAGCCCACCGACCCCGGTGATCAGCAACAGGAACAGCGCAGAGAGCTGGTCGTAGAGCAGGCTGAGCTTCACCTGCCAGGTGCCCGCCGTGAACCAGGTCCACAGGTCCAGCTGGATCTGTCGGTCGGAGGAGTCGCGGCCCAGGATGGCGACGAAGAGCCAGACAGAGAACGCGAACGAGCCCGCCACCATGGCGACCGCGAACCAGTGGCCCCACCGGTCGGTGCGGCGTCCACCCAGCAGCAGCACCGCCGCGCCGAGCGCCGGCAGCGCGACCACGAGCGCGAGCGGCCAGGACAACGAGCCGGCGGAGGCGGGGTCCACGACCGGGACGTGGCCCTGCTCGGCCGTCGCAGCCATGGCTGCCAGGGCAGGTGTGATCACAGGTACCCCTAGTACTTGAGCAGGCTGGCGTCGTCGACCGAGGCCGAGCGCCGCGTGCGGAAGATGGTCATGATGATCGCGAGCCCGACGACGACTTCCGCCGCGGCCACCACCATCACGAAGAACGCCGCGATCTGCCCGTCGAGGTTGCCGTTGACGCGGGAGAAGGTGACCAGCGCGAGGTTCGTGGCGTTGAGCATCAGCTCCACGCACATGAACGCCACGATGGCGTTGCGTCGTACCAGCACGCCGATGGCGCCGATCGTGAACAGGATCGCGGACAAGGTGATGAACGGTGTGGCACTCATCGGCCTGCCTTCCCGCTGTCGTCGCGTGCGGCGACCGACTCGTCCGAGCCGCCGAACCGCTCCACCTGGGTGGCGCTGCCGGGGGTCTGGTTGACCGAGCCGCGGGCGGCGAGCACCCGCGAGATCGACGCGTCGGACGGGCTGCCGTCGGGCAGCAACGCGGGGGTGTCCACCGCGTTGTGCCGCGCGAAGACACCCGGTGGGGGCAGCGGGCCCAGGTGCCGCCCGGTCTCGGCGTACTCCCGCATCCGGCGTGCGGCGACGTCCGCCTGCGACAGCTTCGGGACCAGCCGCTCGCGGTGGGCAAGCACCATCGCCCCGAGGGCGGCGGTGATCAGCAGGGCCGAGGTCAGCTCGAAGGCGAAGACGTAGGTGGTGAACAGGACCTTGGAGATGGCCTGGACGTTGCCGACGCTGTTGACGACTCCCAGCCCGGTGACCACGCCGACCGAGACCTGGGCCACCCCGATCACCAGGGTGACCCCGAAGACCAGGCCCACGATCGCCGCGAACAGTCGCTGCCCGCGAATGGTCTCCACGACCGAGTCGGAGGCGTCGACGCCCACGAGCATCAGCACGAAGAGGAACAGCATCAGGATCGCGCCGGTGTAGACGATGATCTGCACCGCGAACAGGAACGGTGCGTCCTGCACGACGTAGAGCACGGCCAGGCTGATCATCACGACGGCCAGGAGCATCGCGCAGTGCACGGCCTTGCGGACGAACAGCAGGCCGAGGGCCGCGACCACCATCACCGGCGCGAGGATCCAGAAGGCGATCATGCCGTCTCCTCGGCTTCCGCGACCTCGTCGGTCTCCCGGCGGCGCAGGGTGCCACGGTAGTAGTCGCCCTCGTCGTCACCGAGCTTCATCGCGTGCGGCGGCTGCTCCATCCCCGGCAGCAGCGGGGCCAGCAGGTCGGACTTCTCGTAGATCAGGTCGGCCCGGTTGTTGTCGGCCAGCTCGTACTCGTTGGTCATCGTCAGTGCCCGGGTGGGGCAGGCCTCGATGCACAGCCCGCACAGGATGCAGCGCAGGTAGTTGATCTGGTAGACGCGGCCGTAGCGCTCGCCCGGGCTGAACCGACCCGAGCCGTCCTCCTCGTCGCTGTTGGAGGCACCCTCGACGTAGATCGCGTCGGCCGGACAGGCCCACGCGCACAGCTCGCAGCCGATGCACTTCTCCAGCCCGTCGGGCCAGCGGTTGAGCTGGTGGCGGCCGTGGAAGCGGGGTGCCGTCGGCACCTTCTCGAAGGGGTACTGCTCGGTGACCACCTTGCGGAACATCGTGCGGAAGGTGACCCCGAACCCGGCGACCGGGTCCCAGGCAGCTTCCTTGACGTCCTTGATGAATCCCATCAGTCCTCGCTCCTCGCGCTATGTCCAGGTCCCTGAGGAGCCGACACGTGTCCTGAGCTTGTCGAAGCGACCGTCTCGTAGGGCCTGGGTGTCGCCGACAGCGGCGGGGGCACGGGGTACCCGCCCGCGAAGGCGTCGAACGGCTCGTCCTCGGCGTCGGCCTCCGCGTGCTTCCGCTCGGGGATCAGCAGGGAGACGACCAGCACGATCACGACGACGGCCACCACGATCAGCACCGCGGTCGTCGAGATGCCGCCACGCAGGTTGATCACGCGCATCGCGGACACGGCCACGATCCAGACCACCGAGAACGGGATCAGGATCTTCCAGCCGAAGGCCATGAACTGGTCGTAGCGCAACCGCGGCAGGGTTCCCCGCAGCCACACGAACAGGAAGATGAACCCGATCACCTTGCCCATGAACCACAGGAACGGCCAGTAGCCCTCGTTGGCGCCGGGCCAGAAGGTGTCGATCCAGAACGGCGCGTGCCAGCCACCGAGGAACAGCGTCGTGGCGAGCGCGGAGACGGTCGCCATGTTGACGTACTCCGCGAGGAAGAACAGCGCGAACTTCAGCGAGGAGTACTCGGTGTGGAAACCACCGACGAGCTCGCCCTCGGCCTCCGGCAGGTCGAAGGGCGCCCGGTTGGTCTCCCCGACCATCGCGATCACGTAGATCACGAACGAGGGGAACAGCGTGAACACGAACCAGGTGTGGTCCTGCGCCTCGACGATGTCGGTGGTCGACATCGAGCTCGCGTAGAGGAACACCGCGACGAAGGCCAACCCCATCGCGACCTCGTAGGAGATCATCTGGGCGCTCGAGCGCAGCCCACCCAGCAGGGAGTACGTCGACCCGCTGGACCAGCCGCCGAGCACGATGCCGTAGATGCCGATCGAGGCGATCGCCATCACGAAGATGACCGCGACCGGCATGTCGGTCAGCTGCAGCGGCGTGGTCACGTCGGTGAACGGGATCTGCACCACGGGCCCGAACGGGATCACCGAGAAGGTGACGAAGGCCGGCACCGTCGCGATGATCGGGGCGAGGATGAAGACGGCCTTGTCGGCCGCCTTGGGGATGATGTCCTCCTTCAGGGCCAGCTTCACCCCGTCGGCGAGGCTCTGCAGCAGGCCGAAGGGGCCGTTGACGTTGGGCCCGATGCGGTGCTGCATCCGGGCCACCACCCGGCGCTCGTACCAGATGTTGAACAGCGTCAGCAGCACCAGGATCACGAAGATCAGGACGGCCTTGAGGATCACCACCCACTCGGGGGTGTGCATGAACTCCTTGAAGTTCCCCAGGGTCTGGAGCGGGACGATCAGCTCCCTCATGCGCGGCCTCCCGACGTCGTCTCGGTCCGGACGCTGATCGTCACCGGACTGCCCGCGGGGCCGACGAGGGTGCGCACCGGCAGCCCGGGCGAGCTGGCAGGGGCCCAGACGGTGCCCTCCGCGAGGTCACCGAGCGCCACCGGGAGGTCGACCGAGCCGCGCGGGCCGCTGAGTGTGACCAGGTCACCGACCGTGAGGCCGTGGGTGTCCAGGGTGTCGCGACCGACCAGCAGCACCGGCTTGCGGGCGGTGCGTCGCATCGCCTCGTCGCCGTCTTGCATCCGCCCATCGTCGAGCAGCTGCTTCCACGACGCGAGGACGAGCGTTCCGGGATCCTTCGAGACAGGACTTCGTCCTTCCTCGGGAACCCGGGAAGCGCCGTCAAGGCCCGTCTCGAAGGGCCCGTTCATGCTCAGCCGCTCGCCGTCCCACGGCCCGACCTCGGTCATCTCCTGCCACACCTGCTCGGAGGTGCGGAAGCCGAGGCCCTGGGGCAGACCCGTCTCGAGCTCCTCGGCGATGCCGGCCAGGACCCGGAGGTCCGGGAGCGACGCCGGGTTGTGCAGCACCTTGCCGAACTGACGGACGCGTCCTTCCCAGTTGACGAAGGTGCCGGCCCGGTCGGTGACCGGAGCGACGGGGAAGACCACGTCCGCGGCCCTCGTCACCTCGGACTCGCGGACCTCGAGCGCCACCAGGAAACCGGCCCGGTCGATCGCCTCACGCGCTGCGTCGGGGTCGGGCAGGTCGTCGAGGTCCACCCCGGCGACGACCAGGCCACCGAGCTCGCCGCTGCGGGCGGCCTCGACGATCGCGCCCGCATCGCGTCCGACCGTGTCGGGCAGGTGGTCCACGCCCCACGCGGTCGCGAGGTCGACGCGGGCCTGGGCATCGGCGACCGGGCGGCCGCCGGGAAGCAGGTGGGGCAGCGCGCCCGTCTCGACCGCGCCGCGGTCACCGGCACGGCGTGGGACCCAGGCGATGCGCGCCCCGGTCGTGGCAGCGAGCTTCGAGACCGCCCCGAGAGCACCGGGCACGTCGGCGATCCGCTCGCCGACGAGCAGCACCGAGTCCTTGTCCAACGCGATGTCCTGGCGGTGCGAGAGGCCCTCGAGCACCTCGGTCTCGCCACCCGGGCGGGTCGGGATCAGGGTGCCGGACATCTTGTGCAGTCCGCGCGAGGTGTACGGCGCGAGCGAGTAGACCGTGCCGCCGACCCGGCCGCGGGCCGCCTTGCGCAGACGCAGGAAGATCGTGCCGGCCTCGTCCTCGGGCTCGAGGCCGACGAGGATCACCGAGCTCGCGGTCTCGAGGTCTGCGTAGGTCACGCCGCCGTTGCCCGGTCCGCGCAGCACCACCTCGGAGGCCAGGAACCCAGCCTCCTCGGCGGAGTGGGGGCGGGCCCGGAAGTCGATGTCGTTGGTGCCGAGGGCGACCCGCGCGAACTTCGCGTACGCGTAGGAGTCCTCCGCCGTCAGCCGGCCGCCGGTGAGCACGCCGACGCCACGGGACACCTGCGCCGCGGCCAGTCCGCGGGCCGCCACCGCGAACGCCTCCGGCCAGCTGGCGGGCCGCAGCTCGCCCGTCTCGTCATCGCGGACCTGGGGGTAGGACAGGCGGTCGGCCTGGTTCGACCAGCCGAAGGCGAAGCGGTCCTTGTCGGTGATCCACTCCTCGTTGACCTCCGGGTCGTCACCGGAGAGGCGGCGCATCACCTTGCCGCGGCGGTGGTCGACGCGGATCGCGGAGCCGCAGGCGTCGTGCTCGGCGATGGACGGCGTCGAGACGAGGTCGAAGGGCCGTGAGCGGAAGCGGTACGCCGAGGAGGTCAGTGCCCCCACCGGGCAGATCTGGATGGTGTTGCCGGAGAAGTAGCTCTCGAAGGGCTCCTTCTCGTAGATCCCGACCTGCTGGAGCGCGCCGCGCTCGATCAGCGCGATGAAGGGGTCTCCGGCGATCTGCTCGGAGAAGCGGGTGCAGCGCGCGCACAGCACGCAGCGCTCGCGATCGAGCAGCACCTGGGCGGAGATGTTGATCGGCTTGGGGTAGAGCCGCTTGTGCTCGGTGAACCGGGTCTCGCCGCGACCGTTGCTCATCGCCTGGTTCTGCAGCGGGCACTCGCCGCCCTTGTCGCAGACGGGGCAGTCCAGCGGGTGGTTGATCAGCAGGAACTCCATCTGCCCCTGCTGGGCCTTGTCGGCAACCGGAGAGGTGGCCTGGGTGTTGACCACCATGCCCTCGGCCACGGTGATCGTGCAGGAGGCCTGCGGCTTGGGCATCCCGCGACCGTTGCCGGCATCGGGCACCTCGACCAGGCACTGGCGGCAGGCACCGACCGGCGCCAGCAGGGGGTGGTCGCAGAACCGCGGGATCTGCACGCCGACGCGCTCGGCCGCCCGGATCACCAGGGTGTTCTTGGGGACCGAGACCTCGATGCCGTCGATGGTCAGGGTGACCTCGTCGGACTTCTCCGGCGCGGTCTCCTGGGACTTCTCGGGAGTGGTCGTCATGCCGTCACCGCCTCGTCGGCGAACACGGAGGAGGCCACGCGGTCGAAGGGGCAGCCACCGTGGGTGAGGTGGGCGAGGTACTCCTCGCGGAAGTACTTGATGGAGGACTGGATCGGGCTGACGGCGCCGTCGGCCAGGGCGCAGAACGACCGGCCGAAGATGTTGTCGCAGATGTCGTCGAGCATCTCCAGGTCGCTCTCCTGCCCGCGGCCCTGCTCCAGGTTGGCCAGCGTCTGCACCAACCACCAGGTGCCCTCGCGGCAGGGGGTGCACTTGCCGCACGACTCGTGCTTGTAGAACTCCGTCCACCGCAGCACCGCCCGGACCACGCAGGTGGTCTCGTCGAAGATCTGCAGGGCCCGGGTGCCGAGCATCGAGCCGGCCTCGCTGACCCCCTCGAAGTCCAGCGGTACGTCGAGGTGCTCGGCGGTCAGCAGCGGGGTGCTGGAGCCGCCGGGCGTCCAGAACTTCAGCTCTCGCCCACCGCGCATCCCGCCGGCGAGGTCGATCAGCTCGCGCAGGGTGATGCCCAGCGGTGCCTCGAACTGGCCGGGGTTGGTGACGTGGCCGGAGAGGGAGAAGATCCCGAAGCCCTTGGACTTCTCGGTGCCCATCGAGGCGAACCACTCGGCGCCACGGTCGATGATGCTCGGCACCGACGCGATCGACTCGACGTTGTTGATGACTGTGGGGCTGGCGTAGAGGCCGGCGACGGCGGGGAACGGGGGACGCAGCCGGGGTTGGCCACGGCGACCCTCGAGGGAGTCGAGCAGCGCCGTCTCCTCGCCGCAGATGTAGGCACCGGCGCCGGCGTGCACGATCACGTCGAGGTCGTAGCCGGAGCCGTGGATGTCGCGGCCGAGGTGGCCTGCGGCGTACGCCTCCTCGACGGCGCGGTGCAGCCGTCGGATCACGTGCAGCACCTCGCCGCGCACGTAGATGAACGCGGTGTGCGCGCGGATGGCGAAGCTGCTGATGATGACGCCCTCGACCAGCGTGTGCGGCGAGGCCATCATCAGCGGGACGTCCTTGCAGGTGCCCGGCTCGGACTCGTCGGCGTTGACGACGAGGTACTTGGGGTTCGGGTTGTCCTGCGGGATGAAGCCCCACTTCATGCCGGTGGGGAAGCCGGCGCCGCCGCGGCCGCGCAGGTTGGAGGCCTTGACCGCCTCGACGATCTCCTCGGGTGCCATGTCCAGTGCCTTGCGCAGCCCGGCGTACCCGCCCTGGTCCTCGTAGGCCGACAGGGTCCAGGAGCGGTCGGCGTCCCAGTTGTCGGTGAGGACGGGGGTCAACATGTCTGTCACTTGTCATCGCCTCCCAGGTCGGCGGCACATGGTTCCACCAGGGAGGGCGGCCCTTCGACAATCCGGGTCCCTGAGGAAGGACGAAGTCCTGTCTCGAAGGGCCCGAACGGTTCCAGCACGTGTCGCGCTCACTGGCCCTCCCCACCCTTGTTGTCGGGGTTGTCCTCGTGCTTGGCCTCGGACGCCGAGTCGTCGACCACCGCGTCGGACTTCTTCTCCTCGGCCTCGTGGCTGCCCTCGGCCTTGCCCGCGTTGGTGTCGCCCTCGGCTGCGTCGGCCGAGCGCTGCGACTCCTGCGCCTCACGCACGCTGGGTGCGGTCCAGCCGCGCTCGCGGGCGATGGCCAACCCCACCAGGGAGGCGGCGCCCGCCGTCGGGCCGTCGTCGGCGAGGTCGTCGGGAAAGCCTGCGAGGACCCGCTCGGCCTCACGCCAGGTGACCAGTCGCGGTCCGCGTGTCGAGCTCACCTCGGCGCCCGAGCGCAGGTCGTCGACGAGCTCGGTGGCCTTGCGCGGAGTCATGTTGTCCATGAACTCCCAGTTCACCGTCATCACCGGCGCGAAGTCGCACGCGGCGTTGCACTCGATGTGCTCGAGGGTGATCTTGCCGTCCTCGGTGGTCTCGTCGTTGCCGACGTCGAGGTGGTCCTTGAGCCGCTCGAAGATCAGGTCGCCGCCCATGATCGCGCACAGCGTGTTGGTGCAGACCCCGACGTGGTAGTCGCCGACCGGGCGGCGCTTGTACATCGTGTAGAAGGTGGCCACCCCGCTGACGTCGGCCGCGCTGATCCCGAGGATCTCGGCGCAGGCCTCGATCCCCCGCGAGGTCACCTGGCCCTCGACGCTCTGCACCAGGTGCAGCATGGGCAGCAGCCCGGAGCGGGCCTGCGGGTAGCGGGCCGCGATCGCCTCGAGCTCGGCGTACACCGTGGGGTCGAGTGGCTCCTGTCGCACCTGGGTGGTCGAGACGGCCGTCGCGTTGGTGCCGTCGTCGATGCCAGGGATCCGGTCAGGGCTCTCACTCATCGGTCGACACCGCCCATCACCGGGTCGATGGAGGCGATCGCGACGATGACGTCGGCGACCATGCCGCCCTCGCTCATCACCGACGTCGCCTGGAGGTTGGTGAACGACGGGTCGCGGAAGTGGGCGCGGAAGGGCCTGGTGCCGCCGTCGGAGACGACATGGGCGCCCAGCTCGCCGCGCGGCGACTCGATGGGCACGTAGGCCTGGCCGGCCGGGACGCGGAAGCCTTCGGTGACCAGCTTGAAGTGGTGGATCAGGGCCTCCATCGACTCGCCCATGATGTGCTTGATGTGGTCGAGGCTGTTGCCCATGCCGTCGCTGCCGATGGCGAGCTGGCTGGGCCAGGCGATCTTCTTGTCGCCGATCATCACCGGCGCTCCCTCGAGGTCGGCGAGGCGGTCGACGCACTGCTCGACGATGCGCAACGACTCCCACATCTCGTCGAGACGGATGCGGAACCGGCCGTAGGCGTCGGCAGTGTCCCAGGTGCAGACGTCGAAGTCGTAGTCCTCGTAGCCGCAGTAGGGCTGGGTCTTGCGCAGGTCCCACGCGTACCCGGTGGAGCGCAGCGGCGGGCCGGTCAGACCCAGGGCGAGGCAGCCGGCGAGGTCGAGATGGCCGACGTTCTCGAGACGGGCCTTGAAGATCGGGTTGGCGTTGCAGAGGTCGGCGTACTCCGGGAGGCGCTTCTTCATCAGCGCGACGAAGTCGCGGATCTGGTCCAGGGCGCCCGGGGGCATGTCCTGCGCGACGCCGCCGGGACGGATGAACGCGTGGTTCATCCGCAGGCCGGTGATCAGCTCGAACAGGTCGAGCACCAGCTCGCGCTCGCGGAACCCGATCGTCATCACCGTCAGGGCGCCGATCTCCATGCCTCCGGTGGCGATGCAGACAAGGTGCGAGGAGATCCGGTTCAGCTCCATCATCAGGACGCGCATCACCGTGGCCTTCTCGGGGATGTCGTCGGTGATGTCGAGGAGCCGCTCGACTCCCAGCACGTAGGTGGCCTCGTTGTAGAACGGGCTCAGGTAGTCCATCCGGGTGCAGAAGGTCACGCCCTGCACCCAGGTGCGGAACTCCATGTTCTTCTCGATGCCCGTGTGCAGGTAGCCGATGCCGCACCGGGCCTCGGTCACGGTCTCGCCCTCGAGCTCGAGGATCAGCCGGAGCACGCCGTGGGTGGAGGGGTGCTGTGGCCCCATGTTCACCACGACCTTGTTGTCCCAGGCCTCGTCGACGTCACCGAGGCCCTCGGTGATGGAGTCCCAGTCCTGCCCGGTGACGGTGAAGACCTTGCCCTGGCTGGTGTCCGCCTCGGAGGCGGCGTACGGGTCAGTCGTGGTCATTGGTCACACCAACCATGGGAAGTCGGGGTCCCCGCGGCGTTGTTCGGGGGAGCGAAGCGGAGGAGCAGAAGGTCGTGGGGTGACTCATGTGTAGGACCTCCGTTGATCGGGGGGAGGAATGGTGCCGCCCTTGTACTCGACGGGGATTCCTCCGAGGGGGTAGTCCTTGCGCTGCGGGTGACCTGGCCAGTCGTCGGGCATCTCGATGCGGGTGAGCGCCGGGTGTCCGTCGAAGATGATCCCGAAGAAGTCGAAGGTCTCGCGCTCGTGCCAGTCGGCGGTGGGGTAGGTCGCCACCACGCTGGGGATGTGCGGGTCGGCGTCCGGCGCGGTGACCTCGAGCCGGATCCGTCGGTTGTGGGTCATCGAGAGCAGGTGGTAGACCGCGTGCAGCTCGCGGCCGCGGTCGTCGGGGTAGTGCACGCCGCTGACGCCGGAGAGCAGCTCGAAGCGGAGCGTCTCGTCGTCGCGCAGCAGACGGGCGACGGCGGCGAGGTGCTGGCGGCCGACGAAGAAGGTGATCTCGCCGCGGTGCACGACGACCTTCTCGACCGCGCTCTCGACCCCGGCGTCGCGGGTGCGCTCGGCCAGGGCGTTGGCGACCTCGTCCATCCACCCGCCGTACGGCGGCTCGGAGGCGCCGGGCAGCTCGACGGTGCGGGTCAGGCCGCCGTACCCGGAGGTGTCGCCGCTGCCCTGGACGCCGAACATGCCCTGGCGGCGCCCGATGACCTCCTCGGAGGTGTCCCGGATCCTGTCGATCGAGGGGTCCTGCGTGCCGCCCTCACGCTGCTCGAGCTGACCGTCGCCAGTCGTGGTCTTCTCGTCGGTCATTCGGGGTCCCCACGGAGTTGTGCCGCACGCGAGCGCAGCGAGTCCCATGCAGAACTTCGTGGGGTGATCACCTCATCAGGCCCTTCATCTCGCTGGTGGGCAGCGCGTTGAGGGCGGTCTCCTCGGTGGCCACGATCTCGGCGCGACGGTTGGCGCCGAGCTTGGTGTGCTGGACCTGGTCGTGCAGCTTGAGGATCGCGTCGATCAGCATCTCCGGGCGGGGCGGGCAGCCGGGGAGGTACATGTCGACCGGGACGACGTGGTCGACGCCCTGCACGACGGCGTAGTTGTTGAACATCCCGCCCGAGCTCGCGCAGACACCCATCGCGAGCACCCACTTGGGCTCGGCCATCTGGTCGTAGATCTGGCGCAGCACCGGCGCCATCTTCTGGCTCACCCGGCCGGCGACGATCATCAGGTCTGCCTGCCGCGGACTGGCGCGGAAGACCTCCATGCCGAAGCGGGCCAGGTCGTACTTCGGGCCGCCGCTGGTCATCATCTCGATGGCGCAGCAGGCCAGGCCGAAGGTGGCCGGCCAGAACGACGCCTTGCGCATGTAGCCGGCGACGCCCTCCACGGTGGTGAGGAGGACTCCACTCGGCAGCTTCTCTTCTAAGCCCACGTTGTCGACCCCTCCCGGGCGGTCAGTCCCACTCCAGGCCGCCGCGACGCCACACGTACACGTAGGCCACGAACACCGGGACGATGAACAGCACCATCTCGATCAGCCCGAAGAGCTGGAGCTGGTCGAAGGTGACGGCGATCGGGTAGAGGAACACGATCTCGATGTCGAAGACGATGAACATCATCGCGGTGATGTAGTAGCGCACCGGGAACCGGCCGCCGCCCACCGGCTGGGGGGTCGGCTCGATGCCGCACTCGTAGGAGTCGAGCTTGGCGCGGTTGTAGCGCTTCGGCCCGGTCAGCGAGCTGATCACCACGGAGAAGATCGCGAAACCAGCGGCCAGGATCATCAGCGCCAGCACCGGTGTGTAGAGCTCCATGACCCTCCTCCGTGCTCCGCAGCGGCCCTGCGATCCGTCTGCTTCGTGAACATGTGATTTGCTTCACGAACTGGTGACTCGGTCAGCATAGAGGCCGGGCTCCCCTCGCGCTAACCCACCCCGAGCCCCTCGCTCCCGCCTCTGACCAGCGGATTTAGCCAACGTCCACGTTGCTGTATTTAGCGGCAACCCGCGGCTTTCGTCTCTTGCCGCTCGCGCGCTGGCGGGAGCACGCTGGAGGGACAACCCGAGGAGGTGGCACATGTCGCTGAAAGGCAGTGGTCGTGGCGTTTGCCCTCCCGGTCGAGGACGTCGACCGGGCCAAGAAGTTCTACGTCGAGCAGTCTCGGGCTCGACTTCACCGGCACCAACGTGGAGGGCAGTGCGATGTTCTCCCTCGGCGCCGGCGCCGAGCTGATGCTGCTCCCCCGGCCCGGTGGGCAGCGCTCCGACAGCACCGCCATGACGTGGGGGGTCGAGGACATCGCACGGGAGGTGAAGGACCTCGAGGCCGCCGGCGTGACCTTCGAGGACTACGACACCCCGGAGTTCAAGACCGTCGACCACGTCGCCGACATCGGCGGCGAGAAGGCCGCCTGGTTCCTGCGATCCGGACGGCAACGTGCTCTGCGTCCACCAGGATCGAGCCGAGCCGTCGCACCACCGCTGGTTGAGGAGGTTGCGCAGCAACCGCTGACCAGCGGGGCTTCACGCCGTCGCGCGGTGCAGGGCGACGATGCCGCCGGAGAGGTTGCGCCACTGCGGCGCGCGCCAGCCGGCCTGGCCGATCTGCGCGGCGAGGGCGGCCTGGTCGGGCCAGGCCCGGATCGACTCGGCGAGGTAGACGTAGGCGTCGGGGCTCGAGGAGACCGCGCGGGCGAGCGGGGGCAGCGCGCGCATCAGGTACTCGAGGTAGACGGTGCGGAACGGCGCCCACGTCGGTGAGCTGAACTCGCAGACGACCAGGCGACCGCCGGGCCGGGTCACCCGCAGCATCTCGCGCAGCCCCGCGCCAGGGTCGACGACGTTGCGCAGCCCGAAGGAGATGGTGACGGCGTCGAAGGTGTCGTCGTCGAACGGCAGCCGGGTCGCGTCCCCCGCGGCGAACGGCAGGTCCGGTCGGTGCTGCTTGCCCACGCGCAGCATCCCCACCGAGAAGTCGCAGGGGACGACGGTGGCGCCGAGGTCGGCGAAGGGCTGGCTCGACGTACCCGTGCCTGCCGCGAGGTCGAGCACCCGCTCCCCCGGCCTGGCATCGACCGCGCGCACGACGTGGTGCCGCCAGCGGCGGTCCTGCCCGAGCGAGAGCACGTCGTTGGTGAGGTCGTAGCGCCGCGCGACGTCGTCGAACATCGCCTGCACCTCCGCAGGCTGCTTCTGCAGATCGGCGCGCGTCATGTCGGCAACCCTAGGTGTCGAGCAGCGATGATCTCCCCATGGGTACGCGAGTGACCAGAGTGGTCACTGGGACGATGGTGCTGGGCGTCGTCCTGGGCACCTGCGCACTGGGGTACGGCGTCTCGCGGCTCACGCCTCCCGCTCCGCCCGGGGCGGCCGTCGCGGGCCTCGGCACCGGCGCTCGCCCCACGACAGGCAGCAGCACCGGCCAGCGACCGAGCCGTTCGTGCTGCTGCCGGCACCGGCCCGGCTGACCCTGCTCCCGCCGCTCCTCGGAACACGGCGACCACGGCCCCCGGGTCCGCGAGCTGCAGTCGCGGCTGCGCCAGTCGCCTGGTTCTTCGGCGACGTGGACAACCGGTACGCCCGCTCCACGGTGGTCGCCGTCAAGGGCTTCCAGGCCAAGCGCGGGCTCACGGTGACCGGGTACGTCGACCGGCTCACCCAGCAGCGGCTGCTCGCCATGACCCGCGAGCCCACCGCGGACGAGCTCGCCAACCGGTTCCCCGGCGATGTCCACACCCAGGCACCGCTCGACGCCCGCTGCCGCATCGGCCGGGCGCTCTGCATCGACAAGACGAGCAGCACCGTGCGGTGGGTCGTCGGCGGTCGCGTCCTGCGGACGATGGCGGTGCGTTTCGGGGCGTCGTACAGCCCGACCCGCGAAGGCCTGTTCCACGTGGGCTGGAAGTCGCGCGACCACGTCTCGAAGCTGTACGGCTCGGCGATGCCCTACGCGATGTTCTTCTCCGGCGGCCAGGCGGTGCACTTCTCCTCCGACTTCGCGGCGAGGGGGTACGCCGGCGCCTCGCACGGATGCGTCAACGTGCGCGACCTCGCTGGCATCCGGTGGCTCTTCGACCAGGTGCACCTCGGCGACAAGGTGGTCATCTACTGGAGCTGACCGACCCGGACAGGTGGGCTCCGACTCACCGCGTACCCTCGTCGGGTGACCAGCCCGAGCGCAGACGCGCCCCCCGGACGGCTGGTCGCACGGAGCGTCGAGCTCGCGCCCGCGGCGCTTGCCCGGCAGCCTGATCGACCTCCTCCCGACCGGGCAGCCGATGGCCTGGCTGCGTCGGGGCGAGGGCATGGTCGCCTGGGGCGTGGCCGCGCAGTGCCGCACCGAGGGCGCAGACCGGTTCACCGAGGCAGCCGACTGGTGGCGCGGCGTGACGGCCTCGGCGGTGGTCCGCGACGAGGTCGAGGTTCCCGGGAGCGGCCTGGTCTGCCTGGCCAGCTTCGCCTTCGCCGACAACCCCGGGGACAGCGTGATGGTGGTGCCGCAGGTCGTCGTCGGCACCCACGGCGGACGGTCCTGGATCACCGTGATCGGCCAGGACGAGCTGGCCCCGATCCCCGCGCTCGAGGTCTCGGCGCCGGCTCCGGCGCCGCGCAACGTGATCTTCGCCGACGGCGCCATGAGCGGCGCCGCCTGGGAGTCGGTGGTGGCCGACGCCGTACGACGTATCGAGGAGGGCGACCTGGAGAAGGTCGTCCTCGCCCGCGACCTCGTCGCGACCGCCGACGCCCCCGTCGACGTGCGCTGGCCGCTGCGCGAGCTGGCCGAGAAGTACGCGATGTGCTGGACCTTCCACGTCGACGGCCTCTTCGGCGCCACCCCCGAGCTGCTGGTCCGTCGCGAGCGCGGGCTGGTCACCTCGCGCGTCCTGGCCGGGACGATCCGGCGCACGGGCGACGACCAGCGCGACGCCGGGCTCGCCGGGCAGCTGGCGCGGTCGTCGAAGGACCTCGAGGAGCACGAGTACGCCGTCCGCTCGGTCGCCGAGTCGCTGGCGCCGTACTGCTCCTCGACGAACGTGCCCGAGGTGCCGTTCGTGCTGCACCTGCCCAACGTGATGCACCTGGCCACCGACGTCACCGGCGTCGTGCACGACAGCGACGGCGCCAGCGTGCTCGACCTCGCCGCGGCGCTGCACCCCTCCGCTGCCGTGGGCGGCACCCCCACCAAGGTCGCGGTCGAGCTGATCGCCGAGATCGAGGGGATGGCCCGCGGCCGCTACGCCGGCCCGGTCGGCTGGATCGACGCGGCCGGCGACGGCGAGTTCGGCATCGCGCTGCGCTCCGGCGAGCTGAACGGGCGCACCGTCCGCCTCTTCGCCGGCTGCGGCATCGTCGCCGACTCCGACCCCGAGGCCGAGCTCGCCGAGGCCCAGGCCAAGTTCCTTCCCGTCCGCGACGCGCTGGGCGAGTAGGGCTGCCGGTTTCACTGGTTGGCCGGTGAAACTGCGGAAAGCGCGCGTTACTTCGCGCGCTCCCGCAGGTTTCGGTCACACAGTGGCGGTCAATCGAGCGGGTGGGCGATCTCGTCGGCCGGCAGCTTGGCCCACACCACCGCGACCACGGCGAAGACGATCGGGGTGATGCCGGCGACCAGGAACGTCGTCTCGACGCCGATCGCGTCGGAGACCGGGCCGGCCAGCGCCATCGAGATCGGCATCAGGCTGATCGAGACGAAGAAGTCCAGCGAGGCGACACGGCCGAGCAGGTCGGGCGGCACCCGGCGCTGCAGCAGCGTCCCCCAGATCACCATCGGCGCCGAGAACAGCACGCCGAGGACGAACGCCGCGACGACCACCACCCAGATCGCGTTGGCCACGCCCATCACGACGAGGGGCAGGCAGGCCACGCCCCAGGTGAGGTTCATCCAGGTCAGGTAGCGGCGCGGCATCCGCACCGAGGCCATCGCCAGCGAGCCCACCGCGCCACCGACGCCGAACGCCGCCAGCACCAGCGCGTGGTCGGCCGCCGTGCCGCCGAGCCGGTCCTTGACCACGAACGGGATGAGCACCTCGAAGGGTCCCATCGTCACCAGCACCATCAGCGAGGCGAACAGAAGCGTTGCCAGCAGCCACGGCGTCCGGAGCATGTAGGTCACGCCCTCGCGCACGTCGGCCCACGCGCCGCGGAGGGCGTGCGGGTCAGCGGCCGAGAGGTCGCGCCGTACCGGTGTGCGGGGCAGGCCGATCTGCACGATGACCCCGGCGCAGGCCACCACGGCGGCGATCAGCGTGGCCGTCCCGGGGTTGGTCAGGCCGACCACCACGCCGGCCACGCCGGGCCCGATCGCCTCGGCGACGAGCGGGCGCACCATGCCCTCGAAGCCGTTCACGGCCTGCAGGTCCGCGGCAGGTACGACGGCCGGCAGCCACGCGGAGTACGCCGCGTAGTAGAACGCCATGCCCATGCCGAGGCAGAACGAGACCACCGCGAGGTGCCACAGGCGCGTGACGTCGGTCAGGGAGAGCACCGTGATCACCGTGTAGCAGGCGACCTCCGCCGTCGCCACGGACATCACGATCAGCTTCTGCGGCACCCGGTCGGCCACGACGCCAGCCAGCAGCGCGGGCAGCACGACGCCCACGGCCCCTGCCGTCGAGACGATCGAGAGCTGCGCCGGACCGCCCCCGATCCGGATGACCTCCCAGACCAGAGCGATCGTCCACACGCCGTACGCGAAGGCGCCGCAGACCAGGGCCAGGGCCATCCGCCGGTACGCCGGCACCTGGAAGGGCGCGAGCAGCCGCGGCACCTGGCGCACACCGGTGGCCGGTGTGACCAGCTCCTGCTCGTGCGCGACCTGCTGCTCGATCATGGCTCCTCCTCCCCGCCCGCCAGTGTGCCTGCCAGTCGGGGGTCAGAGCCACGCGGATTACAGGTCCTGTCCCGGTTGCAGCCGCACGTAGGTCTGGGCCCGCTCGCCGAGGAAGCGCTGCAGCTGGGCCGTGACGATGGTGTGCCCGACCTCGCTGTAGATGGCGTCGTGGATCCCGAGTGAGCGCTGGGCCCCTACGTCGCGGGCGTAGTCGATGCACTCACTGACCTTCAGCCACGGTGCACTCACCGGGAGCAGCAGCAGGTCGACCTCCTCCTTCGGCACCGTGAGGGCGTCACCGGGATGGAACACGGTGATGTCGCCGAGCTCGAGCAGGTACCCGCTGTTGTCGAAGCGGGGCAGCTCGGGATGGATCACGGCGTGCCTCTCGCCGATGACCTTCGTGGGCACGCCGGGGTCGATCTTCTGGCCCGGCCTCACCACCGTGAGCCGCTCCGCCACGTCGGGTGCCTCCTCGCGGATCTTCTCCGCGACGGCCTCGATCGTGAACACCGGAGCGTCGGTACGGCGCAGGGTGTCGGCCAGGTAGTGGTCGGGGTGCTCGTGGGTGATCAGCACGGCCGTGGCGCCGTCGACGGCCTCCGGCTCGGTGAACGCGCCGGGGTCGAGGACGACCACCGCGGTGTCGTGCTCCAGTCTCACGCACGCATGTCCGAACTTCGTGATGCGCATGGGGCCACGCTACGGTGCCACCTATTGAACGGTGTTCAAGAGAAGGGCTGAGTGCGATGACCGACGTCGAGGTCACCATCATCGGGGCGGGTTTCGGCGGCATGGGCGCGGCCATCACGCTGAAGCGACTCGGCTACGGCACCGAGGGCCGGGACCTGCTCATCCTCGAGCGCGAGGACGACCTCGGCGGCACCTGGCACGTCAACCACTACCCGGGCCTCGCGGTCGACATCGCCAGCGTCACCTACTCCTACTCCTTCGAGCCCAACCCCCATTGGTCGCACTGGTTCGCCCGCGGTTCGGAGCTGAAGAGGTACGCCGACCACGTCGCGGACACCTACGACCTGCGCCGGCACATGCGCTTCGGCGTCTCGGTGCAGGGCGCGCGCTGGGACGACGACGAGCGCCATTGGGTGGTCACGTCGTCGGAGGGCAGCCACACGAGCCGGTTCCTGCTGACCGCGACCGGCTTCCTCTCCCAGCCACGGCTGCCCGACATCGAGGGCGTGCACGACTTCGCCGGCGAGGTGATCCACACCGCCGCGTGGGACGACTCGGCCGACCTGGCGGGCAAGAAGGTCGCCGTGATCGGGACGGGCGCGACCGCCGTACAGCTGGTCCCGCAGGTCGCCAAGGCGGCCGCGGATCTGACCGTCTACCAGCGCACCGCCATCTGGGTGACCCCGAAGAACGACTTCCGGATCCCGAGGTGGTTGCAACGGCTGTTCGCGATAGCGCCGGTCACGCAGCGGCTGGCGCGGTCGGCCAACAGCGCCTGGCTCGAGGCGATGATGGTCAGCGCCGTGCTGCACTACCGGCAGGTGCAGTTCCTCAACCGCGGGGCCGCGTCCCTCTCGCAGCGGCACCTGCACAAGCAGGTCGCCGATCCCGGGCTGCGCCGCAAGCTCACGCCCGACTACAGCTTCGGCTGCAAGCGCCCGACGTTCTCCAACGACTACTTCCCCACCTTCACCCAGCCGCACGTGACGCTCGAGACCACGCCCATCGAGCGGATCACCTCGGGCGGGATCGTCACCAGCGACGGCAACGAGCGGGAGGTCGACACCCTGGTGCTGGCCACCGGGTTCAATCTCTGGGACGCCAACTTCCCCGCGATCGAGGTCATCGGCCGTGGTGGCCGCAACCTCGGCAAGTGGTGGCGCGAGGAGGGCTACCAGGCCTACGAGGGCGTCACGGTCCCCGACTTCCCGAACTTCGTGACCCTGAACTCGCCGTA
This sequence comes from uncultured Actinomycetota bacterium, assembly GCA_963794435.1. Classification (GTDB taxonomy): domain Bacteria; phylum Actinomycetota; class Actinomycetes; order Propionibacteriales; family Nocardioidaceae; genus Marmoricola. Next base: position 19,485 of record CAWCDX010000025.1, on the reverse strand, counting down.
CTCCTACTCGGGCCTGAGCTACTTCATGACCATCGAGGTGCAGATGCGCCACCTCGAGCGGCTCTTCGGCGAGCTCGACCGGCGGCGGGCCGACACCTTCGAGATCAGTGCCGCCGCGAACGCCGAGTTCCTCACCCGCATGCTCGAGAGGATGGACGACACGGTCTTCAACCGTGGCTCGTGCGGGACCTCGCGCAGCTACTACTTCACCCACGAGGGCGACGCGGTGATCCTGCGCCCGACGTCCTCACGCGCGGCCCGGAAGGCCGTCGAGCGGTTCCCCCTCAGCGACTACGACTTCGCCTGATCCCGCCCCCGGCCCCGGCCCCGAAATCGGATAGTCCGGGGTCAATGGCACCGTTTCTCGGCCGTCATCGGTGCCACTGACCCCGGACTATCCGATTCGGGGGGCTGACAGGTGGTCTCGGGACTCAGCCGGTCAGCTCGTCGACGAAGCACCAGCGCCATTCCTCGCCGCTCTCCGCCGAGCGCATCACCTCGTGTCCGGTCTCGGTGAAGTGAGCGCTGGCGTGTCGCTCGGGTGAGGAGTCGCAGCAGGCGACGTGTCCGCAGACGACGCACATCCGCAGGTGCACCCACGTGGTGCCCTCCCGCAGGCAGTCGCCGCACTCGTCCGGGGTGTCCGGCTCGACGGGCGGGCGCACCTCACGCAGGTGCTCGCAGTCGCCCTCGAGCAGGAGGGGCGCACCGGCCTTGACCCGCTGCCGTTCTTCGTCGCTGTAGTCGAGCATTGATTCCTCCACGTCGAGCATGGCCAGCACCTGGTTGATGACCTCACTGGCCATGGTGCCCGTGTCCCGGATCTCGAGCACGCGGCCGCGTTCGGCGTCGATCATCAGCTGCCGCCGCCGGTTGTAGATCTCCCCGGGAGTCTCGTCCTCGCTGGCCCCGATCCGCTCCCACGCCGAGTTGTCGCGCCGTACGACGCGCTCGCGCAGGGTGTCCGAAACCGCGTGCGGATCGTCCTCCTCGAGCTCGTCGAGCTTCGCCAGCCCGGCCATCGACGCCTGGTGGATCAGGTTGGCGCGGGCCAGGGCGTCGGCGCCGGGGTCGGGCGAGGGCACCTTCAGACGGCGCGCCACCCACGGGAGGCTCAGTCCCTGGATGAAGAGCGTGCCGGCGGTGACGGTGAAGGCGATCAGCAGGAGCACGTCGCGGTGCAGCGTGCTCTGCGGGATCACGAAGGCCGCGGCGAGCGTGACGACGCCTCGCATGCCCGCCCAGCCGAGCACGAAGGTGAAGGTCCACGGGGGCTTCTTGACGCCGGTGTGCGGGCGCACCAGCAGGTACCGCGCCGGGAACACCCACACCAGCCGGAGCACGATCACTGCCACCAGCGTGAGCCCGCAGACGGCGAAGACCCGGCCGGTGGGGACGTCGCCACCCATGGCCGCGTCGATGATCGAGCGCGCCTGCAGCCCGATCAGCAGGAAGACGCCGCTCTCGAGCAGGAAGGAGATGCTGCGCCAGTTCATCCGCTCGGCGATCCGTGACTGCGCGGTCTGCAGGATCGGGGCCTTGTGGCCGAGCAGCAGTCCGGCCACCACGACGCTGAGCACCCCGGAGGCGTGGATCTCCTCGGCCGCGATGTACGCCGCGAACGGGGTGACGAAGCTCAGGGCGCTGTCCAGCACCGGATCGGTCACGTGCCGCCGCGCCTTGCCGATGACGACGAAGAACAGGAAGCCGACCAGGACGCCGCCGCCGGCCGCGACCACGAAGTCACGCGCGAGGCTCGTCCAGGCCACCGTGGCCACGATCGCCGTGCGCAGGGCGACCAGGGCGGTCGCGTCGTTGAGCAGCGACTCACCCTCGAGGATCGTCACGATGCGGCGCGGGAGGCCGATCCGACGTCCGATCGCGGTCGCGGCCACCGCGTCGGGGGGCGCGACGACGGCGCCGATCGCGAAGCAGGGCCCCCAGCCCAGGTCGGGCAGCAGCCAGTGGACGAGCACGGCGACGCCGGCGGTGGTGAAGGCGACCAGCCCCACGGACAGCAGCAGGATCGAGCGCCGGTTGGCGTTGAAGTCGACGAGGCTGGTCTGGATGGCGGTGGAGTAGAGCAGCGGCGGCAGCAGCCCGAAGAGCACCACCTCGGGCCGCAGCTCGATGTCGGGCACGAACGTCAGGAACGAACCGATGACGCCGACAGCGATCAGCACGAGGGGGGTGGGCAGGTCGAGCTTCTGGCAGACCGCGGCAACGATCACCACAGTGACCACCACGCCGACGAGCGTGAGGACCAAAGTCACGCGGGGTCCCCGCGACGTTGTTCGGGGGAGCGAAGCGGAGGAGAAGAACGCCGTGGGGTGCTCATCGGCTCATCATGCCCTTGCGGTGGCTAGGGCCCGGATCCCCTCGTCGAGCTCACGCCGGTTGTCGCGGCGTACGACGGCCTCGATCACCTCGATGCCACCGTTCGGAGCCGCCAGGGCGTGCTCCAGCTCGGCGCGGCTGTCGACCCGCCAGTGCGGCGTACGGCTGGCAGCGCAGAGGCTGGCCAGGTCGACGTGGTGGGGAGTGCCGAAGAGCTGCTCGAACCGGTCTGCGTAGGCCGGCGCCCCCTGCTCCAGGGTGGCGAAGATCGAGCCGCCGTCGTCGTTGGCCACGACGATGCTCAGGTCCGGACGCGGCTCGTCGGGTCCGAGGAACAGCGCGGTGGCGTCGTGCAGGAAGGTCACGTCGCCGACGTACGCGATCGCACGGGTGCTGTGCGGCCGCGCCAGCGCGGCACCGATCGCGCTGGAGAGCGTGCCGTCGATGCCGGCGAGGCCGCGGTTGGCCAGCACCATGCGCCGCTCGCCGACGGGGTGGGCGCCGGCCATCAGGTCGAGGTCGCGGATCGGGTTGCTGGCCCCCACGACGAGCAGTCCCCCGGGCGGGTTGGCGGCGTCGATGGCCTGCGCGACGTCGTACGGCGTGAGCCCGGGCTGCTCGCGCACGAAGGCGTCGATGCGGGCGGACAGATCGCGGTCCGCCGTACGCCACTCCTCCAGCCAGGTGGGGTCGTCGGCCTCGGCGCGCACGCCGTCGTGCTCGGCATCCACCGGGAACGGGCGAGCCGGCCAGCGACCGGCCGCCGGCACGGAGACCACCTCGACGTCCTCGCGCGCGAGGAGCCGCAGCACCGGGCGCGAGAGCGTGGGGTGACCGAAGACCACGGCCCGCTCGACGCGCTCCCCCAGCGGCGTACCCAGCAGGAGTCGGTAGCTGCGGATCGGGTGCGTCCCCGTCCGCGACCCGCTGCTCGGCTCGGCCAGCAACGGCCACCCGGCCTGCTCGGCCAGCTGCCGCGCCGGCGGCCCCGCGTCGTCCCCCGCCACCACCACGGTCCGCCGCCCCGGGGACAGCAGGGCCGGCGCCCCAACCCGATGTTTCATGGCAATCGGGTCCTCGACACGCCGGTCCGAGGGGCCCGATCGCCATGAAACATCGGGTTGTGGGATGAGCGGGTCGTCGAGCTGGACGTTCAGGTGGATCGGGCCGCCGGGGTGCCAGGCGGCGGCGAGAGCGTCGGGGTCGGGGTGGTGGAGGTCGGCGAAGGAGGCGGCGTCGCCGTAGAGACGGACCTGGTCGGTGGTCTGGTTGGCGCCGGTGCCGCGCAGGCGGGCCGGGCGGTCGGCGGTGACCGGCACGAGGGTCACGCCCGCGTGCGCCGCCTCGAGCACGGCGGGGTGCAGGTTGGCCGTGGCCGTGCCGGAGGTCGTCACGACCGCGACCGGGCGGTGCGACCCTCGCGCCATGCCGAGCGCGAGGAAGCCGGCCGTGCGCTCGTCGATGCGCGTGTGCAGCCGCACCCGGGGATCGGCGGCGAGCGCGAAGGAGAGCGGCGCGTTGCGCGAGCCCGGGCAGAGCACCGCGTCGGTGAGTCCGCGGGCGACCAGCTCCTCGACCAGCCAGGTCGCGAGCTCGGCGGAAGGGGTGCTCACGGGCGTCGATCCTGCCGCACCGCGCGGGCAAGCGGTTCCACCTCGGCCAGTCGGCGGCGCCAGTGCTCCTCCTGCTCGGCCGAGGCCGCCACCTCCGCGAGCCGCGCCACCGACACGGCCGGTCGGCGTACCGGCAGGTTTCCGTCGACGGGCAGCAGCGGGTCGTCGACCACGTCGGCGGAGAGCAGCTGCACGGTCGCCAGACCGGAGGCGTGGTCGAGCGAGGGCAGCGCGGCGGCCAGCGCCACCCCGGCCGCGATCCCGATGCTCGACTCGACGGCACTGGAGACCACCACGGGCAGGCCGATGTCCTCGGCGATCCGCAAGCAGGCCCGTACGCCGCCGAGCGGCTGCACCTTCAGCACGGCGACGTCCGCCGCCTCGAGGTCACGCACCCGGTAGGGGTCCTCGGCACGACGGATCGACTCGTCCGCTGCCACCGGCACCGCCACCCGTCGCCGCACGAGGGCGAGGTCCTCGACCGACGCGCACGGCTGCTCGACGTACTCCAGGCCACCGGCGGCCTTCGCCAGCACCGGGATCCGCGTCACCGCCTCGTCGAGCGTCCACCCGCCGTTGGCGTCGATCCGCACGAGTCCGTCGGCGCCGAGTGCGTCGCGCACCGCCTCGAGCCGGGCCTCGTCCTCGCCCGGCGACTGCCCGGCCTCGGCCACCTTGACCTTGGCCGTGCGGCAGCCCTGCGAGGCCAGCACGATGGCGCGTGCCTGCTCGGGGTCGCAGGCCGGCACCGTCACGTTCACGGGTACGACGGAGCGCACCGGATCGGGCCAGCCGTCGTACGCCGCCTCCCACGCGCACGCCAGCCAGGGCGCACTCGTCGCGGCGTCGTACTCCAGGAACGGGCTGAACTCCCCCCACCCCGCCGGCCCCTCGATCAGCACCCCTTCGCGCACGGTGATGCCGCGGAACCGGGTGCGCAACGGGATCGAGAAGACGTTCATGCCAGCGCCCGGAGCGCCACCCGGTCGGGCTTGCCGTTGGGCAGGCGCGGCAGCTTCTCGAGCACGACGAGCTGGCGTGGCGCCCAGGCACGCGGGTCGACGAGGTCGCGCACCCCCTCCAGGGAGATCGGGTCGCGGGTCTCGACGAAGGCGACCACGCGCTCACCCCATTCCTCGTCCGGGACCCCGAGGACAGCCACGTCCACCACTGCCGTGTCGGCGGCGACCGCCGCGGCCACGGCGACTGCTGGCACCTTCACGCCGCCGCTGATGATCACGTCGTCCTGCCTGCCGGTCACCCGCAACCGACCGTCCTCGCCGATCTCGCCGAGGTCGTCGGTGTGGAACCACCCGTCCCGGAGCGCCGCAGCGGTGCGCTCGGGCTCGCCCTCGTAGCCGTCGAACACCATCGGTCCGCGCAGCAGCACCTCGCCGTCGTCACCGATCCGGAGCTCGACACCGTCGAGCGGCACGCCGTCGTAGACGCAGCCGCCGCACGTCTCGCTCATCCCGTACGTCGCAACCACGTTGATGCCGCCCTGCTCGGCATCAGCGCGCAGCCGGGGATCGACGGGTCCGCCGCCGACCAGGACGGCGTCGAACACGCTCAGGTCCTCCTCGTGGTCACGCAGGCAGCGCATGAGCTGAGTCGGCACGATCGCGATGTAGCGACGTGGGCCGGTCAGGTCCTGCACGTCGACGACCGGCTCGGTCCCCGCCACCACCGACCGGTAGAGCACCTGCACCCCGGCGACGTACGTCGGCGGCAGGTTCAGCACCCACTGGCCCGGCCCGCCCAACCGCGACTGGGTGGCCAGCGCGGAGGCACGCATCGCGTCGCGGGAGAGCACCACCCGCTTCGGCGCCCCGGTCGATCCCGACGTCGCGATGACGAGCGGCTCGGGCGCGGGAGCGGCGTCCCACTCCCGCAGCAGCGCGTGGATCTCCGCGGCGGTGCCGGAGACGGGACGCAGGCTGCTCACGCCGGACATTCTCGCCCTGACACAATCCGCGGCATGTCCAGCCCCGCACCGGCCGCGCGTCCGACGCCCGCGCAGTGGCTCGCCGGAGCCCGCCCCCGCACGCTTCCGGCGGCGATCGCGCCGGTGCTGGCCGGCACCGGCATCGCCCTGTGGGAGCGCGAGGCGGTGTGGTGGAAGGCGCTGCTCGCGCTGGCCGTCGCCCTGCTCCTCCAGATCGGCGTCAACTACGCCAACGACTACTCCGACGGGATCCGCGGCACCGACACCGGCCGGGTGGGCCCGATGCGCCTGGTCGGCAGCGGCGTGGCCAGCCCGCGAGCGGTCAAGGCCGCTGCGTTCACCGCCCTCGGCGCCGCCGGGGTCGTCGGGCTGGTGCTCGCGGCCACGACGGCGTGGTGGCTGGTCGGGGTCGGCCTGCTGGCGATCCTCGCGGCCTGGTTCTACACCGGCGGGTCCCGGCCCTACGGCTACCTCGGGCTGGGCGAGGTGATGGTCTTCGTCTTCTTCGGCCTGGTCGCGGTCGTCGGCACGACGTACGTCCAGACCGAGAGCTTCGAGCTCCCCGCGGTGTACGCCGCGATCGGGGTCGGCGCCTTCGCGTGCGCCCTCCTGGTCGCCAACAACCTGCGCGACATCCCCACCGACAAGGTGGCCGGGAAGCGCACGCTCGCGGTCGTGCTCGGCGACGAGCGCACCCGGCACTTCTACGGGCTGCTGATCGACCTGGCGGTCGTGGCCCTGGTCGCAGTCGCGTTGACGACGACGTGGTGGACGCTGCTCGCCCTCCTCGCGGCACCGACGACCCTTCGCGCGCTGACCCTCGTGCTCGGTGACAAGGCCACCGGTCCCGCCCTGGTGCCCGTGCTCCGGGAGACCGGGCTCGCCGAGCTGATCTACGCGGCCGGCATCTTCGCCGGGATCGCCGTCAGCGTCGCGATCTCCTCGCTCTGAGCAGCTCCCACGGCAACGTCAGCACCAGCGCCCACCCGGCGGCGACGATCACCACCGCTGCCACGACGTACCACGGCCACGGCCCGAGCAGGTCGAGGAGCGAGGACGAGTCCGGCTTGCGGTTGAGGTACCCGTAGTTGGTGCCGAGCGCCACGTTGAGCCAGTACGCCAGCACCGCCCAGCCGAGCGTCAGCGCGCAGACGATCCCGTAGAGCCGCCACGTCGGGCGGAAGCCCAGACCCCAGGTGAGGTACGCCGCCGCCCACACCACCAGCAGGTGCAGCGCCCAGAAGCCGAAGAACCTGATCGTCGGGAACGGCTGCGTCAGCGCCGGCGTCAGGATCCCCTGCACCGACAACGTCAGGGCGACGTAGTAGGTGAACGCCGTGGCGATCCTGTTCAGGGACAGCAGCGCCACCACCGCGGCCACCTCGGCCAGGTCGCACAGCTCCAGGGGCAGCGCGGAGCCGAGGTCGACGGGTCCCGGCTCCAGCCGGTAGTAGACCTGCATCCCCAGGAAGGCCGCCCCCAGGACGATCGCGAAGCTCCGCCGGAAGACGAGCTCGCCCGGCGTGCCCCGGTGCGCCCGTCCCCACACCGGCAGCGCCACCACGCCCACCGCGAAGATCGCCAGCAGCAGCCAGTGCTGCGACGAGAAGGCGACGAAGTGGCCGTGCAGCGGCGCCAGCTGCCTCATCGATGTAGTGCAGCACACAACGTGCAGAAGGTTTGGGCACAGCAGGAGCGGCAACACTGATCACATGTGGCTGCTGATCCTCGCGTTGATGCTCGTGTGCTGCGCCGTCGCCTACGCCAACCGCGTCACCATCCTGGCCAAGGTCCTCGGCCAGTCCGAGACCCGGATCAACCGCCACCTGCGCCGTACGCCGCGCTGAGGTCGATCGACCCTCAGTCGACGTCCTCCCTGGCCCGCCGCTTCTCGAAGCTGGTGGTGGCCTTCGTGGCCCGGGCCTCGACGACCTGGGCGAAGCGCTCGCGCTGCGGGGCGAGCAGCCTCAGCGAGAGCAACGAGGACACCAGGATCGCGGCGATGAACGGCCACAGGAGCGCCCCCGTCGTGCCGAACACGGCGACGTAGAGGCCCCCGAACGCCGCGTAGCAGGCCACGAACAGGGCCAGCCGCAGCCCGGTGTAGATCGCGAAGGCCTTCACCCGGAGAGGGTATCCGGGAGGGCGACAATCTCATTTCGGCGGTAGGTGACCGGGGACCAATTACTCTGGGCACATGCTCCGGCTCGTGGTGTTCCTGCTGTTCTTCGCAGCGGTGCTCTATGCGCTGTTCTGGCTGCTCGACCAGCGTGCCGACAAGTCCAAGCCGCCACGCCGTCGCGGTGGCGGCGACCCGGGTGGCCGCCCGGCACCCCGGGGCCCGATCGGCCCCGACGACGACGAGGGATTCCTCCGCGAGCTCGACTGGCAGCGCCGCAAGCGCCACGAGCACGACGGCGACACCTGACCGACCTCAGCCGGGGGGTGCGAACGTGCGGACGACCGCCGTCGGCTCCGGCGCGGCGTAGGAGTGCTGGCTGCCGCTGCCGAAGAAGAAGTTGATCCCGATGAAGTTGAACCACAAGGTGGCCAGCCCGACGAGGGCGATGATCGCTGCGGAACGGCCCTTCCAGCCCGAGGTCGCCCGGGCGTGCAGGTAGGCCGCGTAGACCACCCAGGTGATGAAGGCCCAGGTCTCCTTGGGGTCCCAGCCCCAGGCACGTCCCCAGGCGTTGTGGGCCCAGATCGGGCCGGCGATCAGGGCCGCGAAGGTCCAGATCGGGAACCCGAACGCGGTGGCGCGGTAGGCCATCCGGTCCAGCACGGTGGGTGAGGGCAGCCGGGCGAGGTAGCCGCGGCCGACCGATCCGTCGGCCGCGTGGCGTTCCTCCCAGCGTTGCTTGAGCAGGAACAGCACCGAGCACATCCCGCCCAGGGTGAACGCCCCGGTCGCGATGATCGCCGCGACCACGTGGATCACCAGCCACGGCGACTGCAGGGCGTCGCGCAGGGGTACGACGGGCGTGTAGAGCAGCATCACGTCGACCATCAGGGTGACGAGCACGAAGCCGGTGACCACCGGTGCGAGCCATTCCAGCGAGTAACGCTGGTAGAGGAGCAGGTAGCCCACGACCACGACGAGGGTGGCGGTCAGGGTGAACTCGTACATGTTCCCCCACGGCACCCGCACCGGGTCGGCGGCGAGCCCCCGGGAGACCACGGCGATGAAGTGCACGAACGCCGCGACCACGGTCAGCGAGACCCCGATGCGGCCGAAGAGGCGCATCCGCTCCGCGGAGGGGTCCTCGACGGAGGCAGGGTCCGGGGAGGGCGCATCGAACGACCCGGAGGAGCCGGCCGCGACCGAGACCGGCTGGCGGTCCTCGACCCGGCGGCCCGACGCCCACTCGGCGAGGTGGGCGAGGAAGGCCAGGAAGTACACGACCGCACAGGCGGCGACGGCCTGGTTGCTGAGCACCTCGAACTGGTCGTGGGTCACCGTGGGTCCCCTGTCTCCTCTGGGCTTTCCGGGTGCAGCCGTCCGCGGACGTAGGCCACCTCGCCGGCGAGGTCACCGCCTGCGCTGCGGTCGAGACCGGCGATCTCGACGAGAGTACGCCCGCCCTCCCGGCGTGCTCGCACCCACAGTCTCCGCGGGCGGATGAACAGCGATCCGAGCAGTCCGAGCAGCGCCAGGACGACGCCGGCCAGCGCCACCACCTGGTACGGCGTGTGGCTGACCTGGAGCTTGACGTAGCGACTCACGCCGTCGAAGGTGACGCTGCCCAACCCGTCGGGCAGCTGGGCGGTGCGGCCGGCGGCGAGGTCGAGCCGCACCTGCTGACCCTTCGCGTTGCGCAGCCGGGAGAGGCCCTTCTTGTCCAGCGCGTAGACCGACTGCGGCTCGCCGTTGTCGAGGCCGAGGTCGCCGGTCCACACGACCATCGACACCGCGGGGTTCTTGTCGTCGGGGAAGGCCGAGAACGGGCCGCTGGCGTCGGTGAAGGCGTACGTCGGGTAGAACTCGCCCTCGAGCCCGATCTGGGTGTTGCCGCTCGCCTGATGGGCATCGGGCACCTTGACCACGCCGAAGGAGCGGAAGGTGCTGTCCTCGGGCAGGAACACCACCGGGCCGGAGAAGGCGACCGTGCCGTCGGCGTTGCGGACGGTGATGTGCGGCGCGTACCCGTGGCTGAGCAGGAACACGTCGGTGCCGTCGAGCTTGAGCGGGTGGTTGACCGAGATCCGCCGGTGACGGGCGGGCGCCTCGGGCGAGGTCCGGTAGGTCAGGTCGGCGGCGAACTCGTGGGCCATCCCGGCCTCGCGCCCCTGCCGGATGAAGGTGACGTCGAAGTCGTTGACGGTGAAGTCGAAGGGCGCCAGCGAGCTGGGCTTGAAGAGCGCGCCGGCCCGGAAGTCGTCGTACTGGCTCAGGGTGTTGGCGAAGCTGTCCTTGGCCACCACGATGACCCCGCCCTTGAAGCCCCAGAGGCCTCCGACGGCGACCCCGACGAGCACGATCAGCACCGAGAAGTGGAACAGCAGGTTGCCGGCCTCGCGCAGGTGGCCGCGCTCGGCGGAGACCGAGCCCTCGTGCCGGTCGGCGCGGTAGCGACGGGCACGCAGCGCGGCGTGGGCCTGCTCGAGGACGACCTCGGGTGCCTCGTCGGTCTCGAACGACACGTTCTCGGGCAGCCGGGCGAAGTTGCGGGGAGCCTGCGGCGGCCGGGCTCGTACGCCGCGCCAGTACACCCGCAACCGCGGGACGATGCAGCCGACCAGGGAGACCATCAGCAGGATGTAGATGGCCGAGAACCACACCGAGTCGAAGACCGAGAACAGGCCGAGCTTCTCGTAGATCGGCGCCAGCGTGGTGTGCTGCTCGCGCCACTGCGAGGCGCGCACGGAGTCGACCGCCTCCTGCGGGATCACCGACCCGGGCACGGCGGCCAGCGCCAGCAGGAAGAGCAGGATCAACGCGGTGCGCATCGAGGTCAGCTGCCGCCACGCCCAGCGGGCCAGCTCGACGGGCGAGAGCGCGGGTGGACCGTCGGGAGGTTCTGGCGGCTCGGGCTGCGCGGTGGGAGTGGGTGCCGTGGTCGTCGCCATCTCAGACGCCCGCCGTGAATCCGGGGAAGAAGCCGTCGCGCATCCAGCCCACCAGCTGGTCCCACCACCCGGTGACGAGCAGCAGCCCCACGGCGATCAGCATCACCCCGCCGAGGGCGGTGACCCACTGCTGGTGGCGGCGTACCCACTTGATCGTGCCGAGCATGTGCCGGTAGGCCAACGCCGCCAGCACGAACGGGATCCCGAGGCCGAGGCAGTAGACGAAGCTCAGCAGCGCCCCGCGACCGGCACTGGCCTCGTTCAGCGCGAGGCTGGTGACCGCGCTCAGCGTCGGGCCGATGCAGGGCGTCCAGCCCAGGCCGAACAGCACGCCGAGCAACGGGGCCGCGGCCAGCCCGACGGCCGGCACCCGGTGGATGCGCACGTCGCGCTGCATCCAGGGCAGGACGCCCAGGAAGACCAGCCCGAGCACGATCACCAGGATGCCCAGCACCACCGTGATCTGGCGCTGGTAGGTGAACAGCCAGTCGCCCACGGCGCCCATCAGCGCGCCGAAGGAGACGAAGACGAAGGAGAAGCCGAGCACGAACAGCAGCGACCCGGCGAGCATCCGTCCGCGACGGGCGTCGGCGAGGTCGGCGCCCGAGAGGCCGGTGGTGTAGGAGAGGTAGCCGGGCAGCAGCGGCACCACGCACGGGGAGAAGAAGGACACCAGGCCGGCCACCAGCGCGACCGGGATCGCGAGCAGCATCGAGCCGTCGTGGGCCGTGCGCGCGAACCAGTCGCCCAGGTCCAGGGGGCTCATTTGGCGACGTCCTGCACCAGGTCGTCCAGGGTGCGCCGGCTCGGCACCGCCCCCAGGATGCTGGCAGCCACGCGACCCTGCTTGTCCAGGACCACGGTGCTCGGGATCGCGCTGGGGTTCAGGGTGCCGTGGAAGGCGAGCAGGGTGCGCCCCGACGGGTCGTAGAGCGAGGGGTAGGGCACGTCGTAGCGGCGCTGGAAGGCCAGGCCCTGGTCGGTGCCGGAGTCCTTGGTGTTCACCCCGACGAAGGCGACGCCCGACTTGGCGAGGTCACGGCTGGAGGCGGCGAGGGTGGCCGCCTCGCTGCGGCACGGCGGGCACCACGACCCCCACACGTTGAGCACGACGACGTGGCCGGCGTACTGCTTGAGGTCGAGGTCGCGTCCCTCCAGGGTGGTGCCGGCGACCGGGCCGGGCTTGCGGCGCTCGGAGACGGGGAGCCGGGTGATGATGCCCTCGCCGTCGACGTACCCCTTGTCGCCGGTGCCCGCGCCGCCGCCGCACCCGGACAGGCTCGCGCCGGCCACCAGCAGCAGGGCGGCGAGGAGGAGGCGGATCGGAGCGCGCACCTCAGGGACCGGCAGGGGTCGTGGAGTCGTCGTCGCTGCCACCGGAGGAGAAGGGGTCGTGACGGTCGGCCACCGGGATCAGGTCGCCGGCGGGCTCGGAGTAGCCGACGCTGACCAGCCGGTCGTCGTCGAAGGTGAAGGAGGTGAGGCTGCACAGGGTGCAGTGACGGCGACGGGGGTCGTGCAGGAACCGTCGTCGCTCGGCGTGCAGCCGGGTCACCCAGATCGGCAGCTGGTGGGAGACCACCACCGCCTCGTGGCCCCGCGCGGCCTCCCGGGCGTCGAGCACCGCGGGCCACATCCGGCCTGCGATCTCGCGGTAGGGCTCTCCCCACGAGGGGCGGAACGGGTTCCACAGCTTCGGCCAGATCCGTGGCTGCCGCAGCAGCGAGTCGCGGATCTCGAAGCGCTTGCCCTCGAAGAGGTTGCGCGACTCGATCACCCGCTCGTCGAGCTGCACGCCCAGTCCGCGGGCGGCGGCCAGCGGCGCCGCCGTCTCCTGGGCCCGCTCGAGCGGCGAGGAGACCAGGTGGGTGATGTCGCGGTCGCCGATCCGCTCGGCGACCCGGTCGGCCATCCGTCGGCCGCGCTCGGAGAGGTGGAACCCGTCGGCGCGTCCGTAGAGGATGCCCTGGGGGTTGTGCACCTCGCCGTGCCGCAGCAGGTGCACCATCGTCCGGGTGGCCATCAGCGGGTCACCGCCCGGGCAGCGGCCTGGGCCGCGGTCGGGAGGGCGTCGAGGACGTGCTGGATCGCCTCGTCGTCGTGGGCGGCGGAGAGGAACCAGGCCTCGAAGGCGCTCGGCGGCAGGTAGACGCCCTGGTCGAGCATGGCGTGGAAGAAGGCCTTGAACACCCCGGTGTCCTGGGACGCCGCACCCGCGAAGTCGCGCGGGGTCGACCCGTCCGGGGTGAAGAAGACGCTGAACATGTTGCCGCCGCTCTGCACGGCATGGGGTACGCCGGCGCCGGTCAGGGCCTCGCCGACGGCGGTGGCGAGCGTGGCCGCCGCGGCGTCGATGTGCGCGTAGACCTCGTCGGTCGCCAGCCGCAGCGTGGTCAGCCCGGCCGTCGTCGCGACCGGGTTCCCCGAGAGCGTGCCGGCTTGGTAGACCGGACCCTGCGGTGAGAGCAGCCCCATCACGTCGGCCCGGCCACCGAAGGCTGCGGCCGGGAAGCCGCCGCCCATCACCTTGCCGAAGGTGACCAGGTCGGGACGCCAGCCCTCGACCGCGCCGTCGAGTCCCCACTGGCCGCTGGGCGAGACCCGGAAGCCGGTCATCACCTCGTCGGAGACGAACAGGGCGCCGTGGCGACGGCAGACCTCGGCGAGGAAGGCGTTGAAGCCCGGCTCCGGAGGCACCACGCCCATGTTGCCGGGCGAGGCCTCGGTCACCAGGCACGCGATCTCGGCACCCCGCTCGGCGAAGACGGCCTCGACGGCCGCACGGTCGTTGAACGGCAGCACCAGCGTCGCCTCGGTCGAGGCGGCCGGCACTCCCGGCGTGCTCGGACGTCCTCCGGTCCCTGAGGAGCCGAGGGACGAGGCGTCTCGAAGGGTCGCCAGGCCCGAGCCGGCCTCGGCGAGCAGCGAGTCGACGTGGCCGTGGTAGCAGCCGGCGAACTTCACCACCAGGTCACGACCGGTGAACCCGCGGGCCAGCCGGATCGCCGACATGGTCGCCTCGGTGCCCGAGGAGACCAGGCGCACCTGCTCCACGGAGGTACGGCGCACGATCTCCTCGGCGAGGGCGACCTCGGGCCGCGTGGGAGTGCCGTACGACGTGCCGCGACCGACGGCCTCGGTGACCGCGGCGACGACCTCGGGATGGGCGTGGCCGAGCAGCAGCGGGCCCCACGAGCAGATCAGGTCGACGTAGCGGTTGCCGTCGACGTCGGTCAGCCAGGCGCCCGCGCCGGAGGCCATGAACCGCGGGGTGCCGCCGACCGCGTTGAAGGCGCGCACCGGGGAGTTCACTCCCCCGGGCGTCACCCGGTGGGCACGCTCGAACCACTCCGCCGAGACAGCGGCCGTCTGCGGCGTGGTGCTGGTCGCTGACTGCGGCGACGAGTCGGTCGTGGGGGGCACCGGATCATTGTCCCCGACCACCCCCAGCGCCCACGAACCGGTCGACCACGGCGGGCAGGGAGACGAAACAGGCCGGGATCGTCTCGAATGTCGTCAAAGGTATTTTCAATAGTGCAATCGCGCCATAACCTGACAAGGCGCGTGTAGCGGGAGCACGCATGTGCACCAGGTGGTGTGGCTCGGGTCACAGTGCCGGTTTGTACGTGACCCGATCGGGGAAGGGTCGTTGGAACAAGTGTCGGCAGCTCGGGGCTGATCGGCGCTTTTGTCATTCAGCTTTGGCTACTGGGGAGGGACTCACCCGCATGACGACCAAGACCTTGTCTCGTCGGAGCAAGGCGTTGACCCTGGTGCCTCTGGCACTGGCCTCGGGAGTGTGGACCGCCAGCCTCGTCAGCAGCAGCGCGAACGCCTCCTCGGCCGACAAGGGTTCGGGCAAGCTCCCCGACGGCACCAAGGTGCCGGCCCAGGCCATCCAGGCCCCCGCCAGCGTCCCCGTCCCCGGCGTGGTCGCCCCCGCGGTGCCCGACGGCTCGGAGGACTCGGTCGTCTCCGGAGCCTCCAGCAACGGCATCCCGTCCCCGGCCCTGTCGGCCTACCAGCGCTCGGCGCAGATCATCGACGCCGCCGACAAGTCCTGCAACATCCCGTGGGAGCTCGTCGCCGCCATCGGCCGCGTGGAGTCCGACCACGGTCGCTACGGCGGCAACACGCTGACCACGAACGGCGTCAGCAAGCCCGGCATCTACGGCATCGAGCTCAACGGCAAGAACGGCACCCAGGCCATCCACGACACCGACGGCGGCCAGATCGACCACGACCCCGTCTATGACCGCGCGGTCGGCCCGATGCAGTTCATCCCCTCGACCTGGCAGGTCGTGAAGGTCGACGCCGACGGCGACGGGGTCCGCAACCCGCAGGACATCGACGACGCGTCGCTGGCGACCGCGGTCTACCTGTGCTCCGGCACCGACAACCTCGGCACCCGCGCCGGCCAGCAGGCGGCGGTCCTGCGCTACAACCACAGCCAGAGCTACGTGAACCTGGTGCTGCGGATCATGGAGGCCTACAGCTCCGGTGACTACACCGCGGTCCCGTCGGGCACCTACGGCGGCAGCTCCTTCTCCTCCTCCGGCTACTCCAGCGCGATCGACCACTCCTACAAGAAGGCCAAGCAGCGCAAGATCCACGAGGCCAAGGTCCGCCAGCAGCAGGCAGCCCACGGCGGCTCCTCCAGCGGCAGCAAGGGCGTCGGCAGTGCGGCCGGTGGAGTGGCCGGTGGCTCGGGCAGCGGCGGTGGTGGCATCCTCGGCGGCGGCTCGGGCGGCGGCTCGGGCAGCGGCAGCGGCTCGGCTGGCGGCGTAGCCGGTGCCGTCGGTGGCGTCGTGGGCGGCGTCGTGGGCGGCGTGACCGGCAGCGGCGGCGTCTGGCAGCGGCTCGGGTGGCGGCGGCAGCACGCCGGCTCCGCCGCCTCCCCGCGCCGGCGCTGTCGAAGAGCGCAGCAGTGCTTGACAGGACATCCTTGGTAACGCCAACGCTGCCGCAAGCAGCCTCACTGACCTTGGCAGCTGTCAACTGCCACAAGTGCATGGGCTGAGTCAGCGTCAGCACAGAACCCCCGGTCACCGACCGGGGGTTCTGTCATGTCAGCGCAGGTGGGCCGCGGCGTCGAGGGCCCAGTAGGTGAGGATCACGTCGGCGCCGGCGCGGCGGATCGAGGTGAGCGCCTCCATCATCGCGGCGTCGCGATCGATCCAGCCGTTCGCGGCGGCGGCCTCGACCATGGCGTACTCACCGGAGACGTTGTAGGCCGCCACCGGGATGTCCACGGCCGCGCGGACCGCCGCGACCACGTCGAGGTAGCCCAGCGCCGGCTTGACCATGACGAGGTCGGCACCCTCCTCGACGTCGAGCAGCGCCTCGCGCACGCCCTCGGCGCCGTTGGCGGGGTCCTGCTGGTAGGTGCGCCGGTCGCCCTGCAGCGAGGAGTCGACGGCCTCGCGGAAGGGGCCGAAGAAGGCCGAGGCGTACTTCGCGGAGTAGGCCAGGATGCCGACGCCGGTGTGCTCCTCGGCGTCGAGGGCACGGCGGACGTGGCCGACCTGGCCGTCCATCATCCCGCTCGGTCCGACGAGGTCGACGCCGGCCGCGGCGTGGGCGAGCGCCATCTGGCCGTAGATCTCCAGGGTGCGGTCGTTGTCGACCCAGCCGTCGGGGTCGAGCACGCCGCAGTGGCCGTGGTCGGTGAACTCGTCGAGGCACAGGTCAGACATCACGGTGAGCTGGTCACCGACCTCGGCGACGACGTCGGTGATGGCGAGGTTCAGGATGCCGTGGGGGTCGATCGCGCCCGAGCCGACGGCGTCCTTGGTCTCCGGGATGCCGAAGAGCATCACCCCGCCCAGCCCGGCCGCCACCGCCTCGCTCGCCGCCTTCTTGAGCGAGTCGCGGGTGTGCTGGACGACGCCGGGCATGCTCGAGATCTCGCGCGGCTCCGTGGCGTCCTCGCGCACGAACAGCGGCAGCACCAGCTGGCTGGGCCGCAGCGTCGTCTCGGCGACCAGGCGGCGCAGGGCCGGCGTACGACGTAGCCGCCGCGGCCGGACCTCCGGGAACCCGGTCATCGAGGGATCACTTCGAGCTTGCTCGGCGGCGCGTGGCCGGACGGCGGTCGGAGGGCTTGGTGACGGTCTGGCCGGACTCGATCAGCGAGGACCGGCGGGCCGCACCGAAGTCGGCCAGCGCGTCCACGACCTCCTCCACCGAGGGCTCCGCGGCCATCACGTCGACCCGCAGGCCGTGCTCCTCGGCGGTCTTCGCCGTGGCCGGACCGATCACCGCGATGATCGTCGAGGTGTGCGGCTTGCCGGCGATGCCGACCAGGTTGCGCACCGTCGAGGACGAGGTGAACACGACGGCGTCGAACTTGCCGCTCTTGATCGCCTCGCGGGTCGCCGCGGGCGGGGGCGCCGCCCGCACGGTCCGGTAGGCCGTCACGTCGTCGACCTCCCAGCCGAGGTCGACCAGGCCCGCCACCAGCGTCTCGGTGGCGATGTCGGCCCGCGGCAGGAAGACCCGGTTGATCGGGTCGAGCAGGTCGTCGAAGGGCGGCCAGTCCTCGAGCAGCCCGCGAGCGGACTGCTCACCGGCCGGCACGAGGTCGGCCTTCAGGCCCCAGTCGGCCAGCGCCGAGGCGGTCTTGCCCCCGACGGCGGCGATCTTCAGCCCGGAGAAGGCCCGGGCGTCCAGGCCGTACTCCTCGAACTTCTCGCGCACGGCCCGCACGGCGTTGACCGAGGTGAAGGCGATCCACTCGTACCGGCCCTCGACGAGCCCGCGCACGGCCTTGTCCATCTGCTGGGGGTTGCGCGGCGGCTCCACGGAGATCGTCGGCACCTCCTCGGGCACCGCGCCGAAACCGCGCAGCCGTGAGGAGAGCGCACCGGCCTGGTCCTTGGTGCGCGGCACCAGCACCCGCCACCCGAACAGCGGCTTGGTCTCGAACCACGACAGCGTCTGGCGCAGGTCCACGACCGGGCCCACGACGGTGATCGCCGGCGGGGTCATCTTGGCGGCGCGTGCCTCGGCGGCGATGTCGGCCAGCGTGGAGACGATCGTCTCCTGCGTGGTGAGCGTGCCGGTGCGGGTCATCGAGACCGGGGTGCTCGCGTCGCGACCGGCCGCGACCAGCTCGGCCGCGATCTCGCCGATGGAGCCGACGGCCGAGAGCAGCACCAGCGTCGGGTGCGCGGCGTAGGCGCTCCAGTCGATCCGGGCGTCGCTGCAGGTCACCACGGCCACCTCGCGGTGGTTCTTCGTGGTCAGCGGGATGCCGGCGTACGCCGGGACGGCGGTGACCGACGAGACGCCGGGCACGATCTCGAAGCCGACGTCGGCCTTGGTGCAGGCCAGCGCCTCCTCGGGACCGGAGGCGTAGACGAACGGGTCGCCGGACATCAGCCGGACCACCCGCTTGCCGGTCTTGGCCTGGCGGACCACGACCTTGGCGCGCGAGGCGTGGGTCAGCGGTTGGCCGTCCTCGCCGAAGCCGCCGTCGACGAAGACCGGCCCGTCCTGCGGCGTCGCGTCGTCCTCACCCGGGGCGGGCTCCACGCGCGCCGGCAGGCCGAGGACCGAGCGCACCAGCTCCTCGTGCCCCGCCACCTCGGTGACGATGATCTCCGCCTCGCGGAGGAGCTCGAGGGCGCGCACGGTGAGCAGCCCGGGATCGCCCGGGCCGCTGCCCACGAACGAGACCCACTTCAGGGGTCGCGCTCCCGCGTTGGCTCGGGTTGCAGTGGTGCTCGAGGTCTGCTTGCTCACTATCGCCTTCTTATGGAGGTCGTACTACGTCGGTCGTGCTTCGATCAGGTCTGCTCTCCCTCAGCGAGCATCTCGGCGGCCAGCTTCTGGCCGGTGCCGATCGGTCGTCGAAGGTCCACTCGCAGAACGTCGTACCGACAGCGTGCCGTCGGGTGACAGCGCGACTACGGATCCAGAGTTCGTCACCGTGGTCACCTTCCGCAACTTCGGCCAGGGCGCCCACCGGGGCCGAGCACCCGGCCTCGAGGTCGGCGAGCACCGTGCGCTCGGCCTCCACGCAGGCGCGCGTGCCGGGTCGTCGAGGGCGTCGCGGACCACCGGGAGCAAGTCGCTGCCCGCCCGGCGCTCGACCGCGAGCGCGCCCTGACCCGGGGCGGGGAGAACTTGAAGGGGGTCGAGCACCTCGGTGGCCTCGTCGACCCGGCCGAGCCTGGCCAGCCCGGCACGGGCGAGCACGACCGCGTCGAGCTCTCCCTCGCCACCTGCGCAGCGGGTGTCGACGTTGCCGCGCATGCCGACCAGGTCGATGCCCAGGCCGAGCGCCTGGAGCTGCGCCACCCGGCGGGGTGCACCGGTGCCGACACGGGAGCCCGGGCAGCTCGCCCAGGGTGAGCCCGTCGCGGGCGACGACCACGTCGCGCGGGTCCTCGCGCTGGGGTACGGCGGCCAGGGCGATGCCCTCGGGGCGGCCGTGGACAGGTCCTTGAGGGAGTGCACGGCCAGGTCGATCTCGCCGCGCAGCAGGGCCTCAGGGAGCGCGCCGACGAACACCCC
>CAWCDX010000024.1:0-93013 GCA_963794435.1 uncultured Actinomycetota bacterium | reverse complement strand
CCCTCGGGTGACCTGTCGGCTGTCGGTGCGGGGGATTAGGGTCGGCCTCATGAGCGGCAAGGTCGTGCACTTCGAGATCCCCTTCGACGACGGCGAGCGGGCCCGGCGGTTCTACTCCGAGGCGTTCGGGTGGCAGATCCAGGAGATCCCCGAGCTGCACTACTCGATCGTCCAGACCGGCCCGGCAGGCGACGACGGCTTCCCCGTCGACAAGGGCTACATCGGCGGCGGCATGCTCAAGCGGGAGAGCCCGACCGACCGGCCGGTGATCACCATCGACGTCGACGACATCGACGAGGCGCTCCGACGCGTGGAGGAGCTCGGCGGGATGGCCGTCCTCGGCCGCCAGGACGTCGGCGACATGGGCTGGGCGGCGTACTTCAAGGACGTCGAGGGCAACCTCATGGGCCTGTGGCAGTCGCGCCAGGCCTGAGCAAACCGACCTGTGCCGCTCCTCCTCCACCGCGCCCCGCGCGCTGACCTGCTCGTCGAGGGGCTCGCAGACCTGCTGAGCACGCCGCTGCCCGACCCGTTCGAGCAGGAGCTGGTGCTGGTCCCTGCCAAGGGGGTCGAGCGGTGGCTGAGCCAGCGGCTCTCCCACCGACTCGGTCACGCGGAGGGACGCGAGGACGGAGTCTGCGCCGGCGTGCGGTTCCGCCACCCGGCGAGCCTCGTCGCCGACGTCGTCGGCACGCGCGACGAGGACCCGTGGGCACCGGAGTCGCTGGCCTGGCCCTTGCTGCGCGTGCTCGACGCCGCGATGGACGAGCCCTGGGCGAGGGTGCTCGCCCAGCACCTCGGTCACGGCGATCTCGACCCGGCCGAGGCCGAGCTGCGTCGGGGTCGTCGCTACGCCGTGGCCCTGCGCCTGGCCCGCCTGTTCGCGTCGTACGCCGAGCAGCGGCCGACGTTGCTCGAGGACTGGGAGGCCGGCGGACGCGGTGACGGCGGTGGTGGGCTGCTCGAGCCCGACCTGGCCTGGCAGCCGGAGCTGTGGCGCCGGGTGCTCGCGGAGGTCGGCGGCCCGAGCCCGGTCGCCCGCCAGGCCGAGGTCGTGCGGGGGCTGCGCGCGGGCACCCTCGTCCCCGACCTGCCGCAGCGCTTCTCGTTCTTCGGGCACACCCAGCTCAGCCGCTCCGAGGTCGACCTGATGGCGGCGCTGGGTGCCGCGCACGACGTGCACGTGTGGCTGCCCCATCCCTCCGACGCCCTGTGGCGGGACCTGCACGGCACCGACCCGGCGCTGTGGCGGCGCGAGGACCGCTCGCACCTCGGCATCGACAACCCGCTGCTGTCCTCGATGGGCCGGGACCTGCGCGAGACCCAGGGCCTGCTCGAGTCCGTGGGCGCAGTCGACCTCGGCGCCGTCGAGGTGGACGACCCCCGGGGCCGCTCGGTGCTCGCGCACGTCCAGGCGCAGATCAGCGCGGCCGTCGCGCCGACCCCCAGCGGGCTCCTCGACGACAGCATCGGGGTGCATGCCTGCCACGGACCGGCCCGCCAGGTCGAGGTGCTGCGTGAGGTGATCGTGGGCCTGCTCGCCGACGACCGCTCCCTCGAACCACGCGACATCCTGGTGATGTGTCCCGACATCGAGGCCTACGCGCCACTGATCACCGGGGCCTTCGGACTCGGTGAGGCCGTCGCCGGCAGCCACCCCGGGCAGCGGCTGCGGGTGATGCTGGCCGACCGCTCGCCGACGCAGACCAACCCGCTGCTCGGCGTCCTGAGCAAGCTGCTCGACCTTGCCGACGGCCGGGCCGAGGCGACCCGGGTGCTCGACCTGCTGGCTGCCGACCCCGTACGACGACGGTTCGGGCTGAGCCAGGACCAGCTCGAGACGGCGGCCACCTGGGCGATCCGCACCGGGGTGCGCTGGGCGTGGGACGCCGAGGGCCGCACCCCGTTCGGTCTGCAGGCCTTCGGCCAGAACACCTGGCGATCCGGGCTCGATCGGGTCCTCACCGGCGTCGCGATGAGCGAGGACTCCCAGGGCTGGCTGGGCACGACGTTGCCCTACGACGACGTCTCCACCACCGAGGTGGCCCTCGCGGGGCGGTTGGCGGAAGCCGTCGACCGGCTCAGCGCGCTGACCGGGCGACTCTCCGGCACCCACCCCCTCGAGCACTGGCTCGACGTGCTGGGCGACGGTGTCGACCAGATCGCCTCCGCTCCTCCCGGCGAGGAGTGGCAGCGCGCGCAGCTGCACCGGGAGCTGGCCTCGTTCGCCGCCGCCGCGGGTCCCGACCAGGTGCAGCTGCGGCTCGCCGACGTCCGGTCCCTGCTGCACGCGCAGCTGGCCGGCCGGCCCACCCGGGCGAGCTTCCGCACCGGCACCCTCACCGTGTGCACGATGACGCCGATGCGCTCGGTGCCCCACCGGGTCGTCTGCCTGCTGGGCGTCGACGACGGCGTGTTCCCGCGCGGTGGCAGCACCGACGGCGACGACGTCCTCGGGCGGGTGCCGATGGTCGGCGAGCGCGACGTGCGCAGCCAGGACCGGCAGCTCTTCCTCGACGCGGTGATGGCCGCCCGGGAGCGCCTGGTCGTGACCTACACCGGCTTCCACGAGGCCACCGGCCACCCGCGCCCACCGGCAGTGCCGCTGCGCGAGCTGCTCGACGTGGTCGAGGCATCGACCGAGGGCCGCGTGCTGCGCGAGCACAGGTCGCAGGCCTTCCACCCCGACTACCTCTCCGGCACCCCCGCCTTCTCCTTCGACCCGGCGAGCGCGGCCGCCGCCCGTGCGGCTGCGGCGGTCGACCGGCGCCCACGGCCGGTGCTGGCCGACCTGGACCTCCCGGCGCCCCCTCCGGCGGACATCGAGCTCGCCGACCTGCTGAGGGCGGTCACCTCGCCCACGGCGATGTTCCTGCGGCGCCGCCTCGGCATCGACCTGCCTCGCGAGGAGGATGAGGTGGCCGACGCGATCCCCGTCGAGCTGCGCGGGCTGGAGTCCTGGCAGGTGGGTCAACGCATCCTCGAGGAGCTGCTGCGCGGGCGGGCACCGGAGGAGGCGCTGCAGGCCGAGTGGCGTCGCGGGACCCTGCCTCCGGGACGCTACGGGTGGCGACTGGCGCAGGACTTCGCCCGGGCCGCCGGCCCGCTCGCGGAGACCTTCGAGTCCTCCACCCAGGGGGTCACGGCACGGGTCCACGACGTCGAGGTCGACCTGGGTGACGGTCGTCGGGTGGTCGGCTCGATCGCGGGTGCCCACGACAACCGGCTGGTCCGCGTCGGGTACTCCCGGCTCGGGGCCCGGCAGCGCCTGGAGACCTGGGTGTCGTTGGTGGTGCTCTGCGCTGGGCTGCCGCGACCGTGGGTCGCGCGCGTGATCGGCCGTGCCGCCAAGGGCGACGCGCCCGCACGGGCCACCTACTCGGCGCCCGAGGATGCCCGCGCCGTGCTGCGCGACCTCGTCGCCCTGCACGACCTCGCGCTCACCCGCCCGCTCGCACTGACGCCGGCGACCGGTCGTCTGTGGGCCGCCAGTCGCAGCTCCTCCCGGCCCGGTTGGATGATCGAGCGCGACCTGGCCGACGAGTTCCGCCAGGAGGTCCGGCACAACGTCGAGCTGGCGGTCGCCTGGGGACGCCGCCCCTCGTGGGCCGACGTCACGGCCGGCCCAGGAGACGGTGCAGCGCCGCACCTCCTCGGTCGCGAGGCCGAGCGGCTGTGGACCCCGGTCCTGGCGGCGGAGGTGGAGTGATGCAGACCTTCGACCTCACCGCCGAGCTGCCCGGCCCCGGCGTCACCGCCCTCGAGGCCTCGGCCGGCACCGGCAAGACCTACGCCGTGGCGGCGCTCGCGGCCCGCTACGTGGCCGAGGGCGTGGTGCCCCTCGACCGGCTGCTCGTGATCACGTTCAGCCGCGCGGCCACCCAGGAGCTGCGTGACCGCGTCCGGGCCTTGTTCGTCGACGTGTCCGACGCCCTGCTCACCGGCAGCCCGGGGCAGCACCCGGTGCTCGTGCAGGCGCTGACGACCGTCGACGGGCGCCCCGCCACCGGCGCCGAGATCGCCGAGCGTCGTCAACGCCTCCTCGACGCCATCGCCGGGTACGACGCCGCGACGATCGCCACCACCCACGAGTTCTGCCACACGGTGCTGCGGTCGCTGGGGGTCGCCGGCAACTCCGACGTGCGCGAACGCCTGCTCGAGGACGTCAGCGGCCTGGTCTCCGACGTCGTCGACGACCGCTACCTCGCGTCGTACGCCGACGAGACCGAGCCCGTCCTCGGCCACTACGAGGCCGGCCGGGCCGCCCGGGCCGCGCTGGAGAACCCGCACGCCGAGCTGCGGCCGACCGCCGCGGATCCCGGCAGCGAGGAGGGTGCGCTGGTCTCGTTCGCGGCCGCAGTGCGCGAGGAGGTCGAGGTCCGCAAGCGCCGCACCGGGGTCTTCACCTTCGACGACATCCTCTCCAGGCTGGCCCAGGCGGTCGCACCCGGTGCCGAGCAGGACGGCTTCGCGGCGGAGCGGATGCAGGCCCGGTGGCAGGTCGTGCTGGTCGACGAGTTCCAGGACACGGACGCCACCCAGTGGCGGGTGCTGCGCGACGGGTTCGGCGACCTGACCAGGGTCGTGCTGATCGGTGACCCCAAGCAGGCGATCTACGCGTTCCGCGGCGGGGACATCCCCACCTACCTCGAGGCGGTCGAGGGTGCCCAGATGCACACCCTCGGCGACAACTGGCGCAGCGATCCGCCCGTCGTCGACGCCCTGCAGGTGCTGACCCGCGGCGCCGAGCTCGGCGACCCACGCATCAGCGTCCACCCGGTCTCCGCGCGGCGTACCGGCTCCTCGCTGTCCGCCGGTGGCGGCGTCCGGTTGCGGCAGGTACGCCGTGACGGCTTCCGGCTGACCAAGAGCGGCACCATCTCCATCCCCGCGGTGCGCGACCTGGTCGCCGAGGACCTCGCGGCCGACGTCGCCGCCACGCTCGCCTCCGGCGTCACCTACGACGCCGGCGACGGCGAGAGACCGCTGGGCGCGGGTGACATCGCCGTGCTGGTCCACTCGGTCAAGGACGAGGCGCCCCGCATCCAGGCCGCCCTCGCCGAGCGCGGCATCGCCTCGGTGGTCAACGCGGCAGAGAGCGTGATGCTCAGCCAGGGCGCCAGCGAGTGGCGCCGGCTGCTGGAGGCGATGGAGCGCCCGCAGCTCGCCGGCCGGGTCCGGGCCGCGGCGCTGACCTCGTTCTTCGCCACCACTCCCGCCGACCTCGACAGGGGCGGCGACGACCTCACCGACGAGCTGGCCGAGCGGGTGCGCTCCTGGCTCGACCTGTTCCGCTCCCGCGGCGTGGGAGCCGTGCTGGCCGCCGCGCAGGCCGGGGGGATGGCGGGCCGGGTGCTCGCCGAGCGCGGGGGCGAGCGGTTGCTCACCGACCTCCAGCACGTCGGGCAGCTGCTCCACGAGGCAGCCCAGGCCGACCGCCTGGGGCTGACCGGGTTGCTGGCCTGGCTGCGCGACGCGGTCGAGGAGGGCAACCGCACCGACTCGCGCCGCCGACGCCTCGACGTCGACGCCGCGGCGGTGCAATTCGTGACCTTCCACGGGTCCAAGGGGCTGGAGTACCCCGTCGTCTACCTGCCGCAGCTCTTCGACCGCTCGATCAAGGACTGGCCGACGATCCACGCCTACCACGAGGGCGACGTGCGCTGCCTCGACGTCGCGGACTCGCCGGGCGCCAAGCGCGAGGCGCGGCGCGAGGAGGCCGAGGAGTCGCTGCGCCTGGCCTACGTCGCCCTGACCCGGGCCAAGGCGCAGGTCGTCGCCTGGTGGGCGCCCACCTACAACGCACCCAACGGCGCCCTGACCCGGATGCTGTTCGGTCGTCAGCCGGGTACTGCCGACGTGGCCGCCCGGATCGCCGTGCCCGAGACCGACGACGAGGTGGACGTGGTCCTGCAGCGATGGGCCGAGGCGGGCGCCTTCGTGCTCGAGGCGGCCGTGCCCGGTGACGCCGCCTTGTCCCCGCGGCCGTCGTCGAGCCGGCTGGCTGCGCGCACCTTCGACCGCGAGGTCGACACAGCCTGGCGTCGTACGTCGTACAGCGGGCTGATCCGTGCCGAGGAGCAGAGCGTCGCGGTGGCCACCAGTGAGCCCGAGACGCCCGGCACGGTGGACGAGCCCGACGACGAGGTCGTCGAGGGCGAGGCGGCGTCCGCCCCGGCCGGCGCCACCCCGACCGAGGTGTCCGAGGAGCTGCTGTCCCCGATGAACGGCCTGCCTGCGGGCGCGGCGTTCGGCTCCCTCGTCCACGCCGTGCTGGAGCGCGCAGACCCACAGGCCCAGGACCTGCGCGCGGAGCTGCTCGCCGCGGTGGAGGAGGAGCGCCGTTGGTGGCCCCTGCGCGCGAGCTCCGAGGAGCTCGCCGACGCGCTCGTCCCGATGCAGCACAGCCCTCTCGGACCCTTGGCGGACGACCGCACCCTGGCCGGTCTGCCGAGGCGCGACCGGTTGTGCGAGCTGGACTTCGAGCTGCCGCTCGGAGGCGGTGACGGGCCGGCCCGCGGCGGCCGGCTCCTCCGCGAGGTCGCCGACCTCCTCGAGTCGCACCTCGAGGGTGACGACCCCGTGCGCGCCTACGCCGACCGGCTGCGAGGCCCGGCGCTCGGTGCGCAGGAGCTGCGCGGCTACCTCAGCGGGTCCATCGACGTCGTGCTCCGCGTGGGCTCCGCGTCGGCTCCGCGGTTCGTGGTCGTCGACTACAAGACCAACAGCCTCGGCGAGCCCGGACGCCCGCTCAACGCCCTCGACTACACCCCCGCCCTGGTGACCGAGGCGATGCTGCACTCCCACTACCCGCTGCAGGCGATGCTCTACTCGGTCGCGCTGCACCGCTACCTGCGCTGGCGGTTGCCGGACTATGACCCGAGCAGTCACCTCGGCGGCGTGCTCTACCTCTACCTGCGCGGCATGGTCGGCGCCCACACCCCCGTCGTCGACGGCGGCCCGTGCGGGGTGTTCTCGTGGAGCCCTCCGGCGGTGCTGGTCGAGCACCTCTCCGCCCTCCTGGACGGGAGCCGCTCGTGATCATCGACGACCCGCGCAGCTCGCGGCTCGCCCTGCGCGCGGGCGGTGTCCTGGCCGCTCTCAACCGGGCCGAGGTCCTCGAGGCGGCCGACGTGCACGTCGCCGAGCGACTGGCCTCGCTCGCCGGCGGCGACCCGACCGAGGACGCGCGGCTCGCGGTCGCCCTCGCCGTCCGCTCGGTCCGACTGGGCGCGGTCTGCATCGACCTCGTCCCAGCCGCCGGAGCTGCCGGCAGAGCTGCCCGAGGAGCTGGGCGGGTTCGCCTGGCCCGACCCGGCGACCTGGGTCGCCGACGTAGCCGCCAGCCAGCTGGGGGTGCTGGGGGTGGTGCGGCTGGAGGGCACCCGGCTCTATCTCGACCGGCACTGGCGCGAGGAGCGTGCGGTCTGCGACGACCTGGTCGAGCGGCTCCGGGCCGCCGCACCCGAGGTCGACGAGGCGATGCTCGGCCGCTCGCTCACCCGGCTCTTCCCCGACGGGTGGGAGGAGCAGCGCGACGCGGCGCAGACGGCTGCGCGGCGGGGGACGACGATCCTCACCGGCGGGCCGGGAACGGGCAAGACCGCGTCGGTCGCCCGGCTCCTGGTCGTGCTGGCCGAGCAGCATCTGGCGGCCACCGGCCGGGCGCCGCGGGTGGCGCTCGCGGCACCGACCGGCAAGGCGGCGACACGGCTGATGGAGTCGGTGACCCGTGAGCGCGCCAAGCTGGCGCGCGACGACGCAGCCCGGCTCGAGGGGATCACCTCCAGCACGCTGCACCGCCTGCTCGGCTGGCGTCCCGACAGCAGCACCCGCTTCCGCCACCACCGCACCAACCCGCTGCCTCACGACGTGGTCGTGGTCGACGAGGTCTCGATGGTCTCGCTGTCCCAGATGGCCAGGCTGCTCGAGGCGGTGCCGCGCACGACCCGGCTGGTCCTCGTCGGGGACGCCGACCAGCTGTCCTCGGTGGAGGCGGGGGCGGTCCTCGCGGACCTCGTCGAAGGCCTGGGGGAGGGCACCGACTCACCCGTCCGGCGTCTGCGCACCACCCACCGCACCGCGGACGACGACGCCGGCCGCACCCTCGACGAGCTGGCCGAGGCGGTACGCCGCGACGACGCCGACCTCGCCGTCGAGCTGCTCGACGGGGGCGTCCCGGGTGTGCGCCGGGTCGATCCGGCCGACGTCCCGGCGCTGGCCGAGGTGCGTGCACAGGTGGTGGAGCACGCCGACCAGGTCGCCCGCGCCGCCGCCGATGGCGAGGCAGGGCGTGCGCTGGAGCTCGTGGAGTCGCACCGGTTGCTGTGCGCCCACCGCGAGGGGCCCGCCGGTGTGGCGGGCTGGAACCGGCAGGTCCTGCACGCGTTGACCGAGAGCGCCGGGCTGGGCCACCTCGACGAGTGGTACGCCGGCCGGCCCGTGCTGGTCACGGCCAACGACCGCGGCCTGGGCCTGTCCAACGGCGACCTCGGTGTCACGGTGCTGACGCCTGAGCAGAAGCTCCGGGTGATGATCCGGGTCGACGGGGAGCTGGTCGCCTTCGCGCCGACCCGGCTCTCCGGCGTCGACACGGTCTATGCGATGACGGTGCACAAGAGCCAGGGCTCCGAGGCCCGGTCGGTGACGGTGGTGCTGCCGCCCGACGACTCCCCGCTGCTGAGCAGGGAGCTCTTCTACACCGCGCTGACCCGTGCGCGCGAGGAGCTCACCGTCGTCGGGTCCGCCGACGCCGTCCGCGCCGCGATCGGTCGCCGCGTGCAGCGCGCGAGCGGGCTGCGCGAACGGCTGCAAGCCGCGCTCGGAGAGGCTCCGACTCCGGATTGACTCGCGGGTGCACACTTCGAAAGTGAGAGTTTCTTCGCGGGGCACGCGTCCCAACGTGCTGGTGGTGATGTTCGACCAGGTGGCACCCACCGCTCTGGGCGCCTACGGCAACCCGGTGGTACACGCGCCCACGCTCGACCAGATGGCCCGCGAGGGCGTGGTCTTCGACGCGGCGTACTCCAACAGCCCGCTGTGCACGCCCGCGCGCTACTGCATGATGACCGGCCAGCTGCCCTCGGCGACGCGCGGCTACGACAACGCGGCCTACCTCGCGAGCACGGTCCCGACGTTCGCCCACTTCGCCCGCTCGTCGGGCTACCGCACCGTCCTCGACGGGAAGATGCACTTCGTCGGCCCCGACCAGCTGCACGGCTTCGAGGAGCGGCGTACCACCGACATCTACCCCGCCGACTTCGGCTGGACGCCCAACTGGCTGCAGCCGGACGAGCGGATCGACTGGTGGTTCCACAACATGGATGCGGTCACCAACGCCGGCGTCGCCGAGGTGACCAACCAGCTGCTCTTCGACGACGAGGTCGGCCACCAGGGCGTCCGCGCGCTGCACGACCTCGCCCGCGACCAGGACGGACGGCCCTGGATGCTGGTCGTGTCCTTCACCCACCCGCACGACCCGTACGTGACCCGCGGCCGCTACTGGGACATGTACGACGAGGACTCCATCCCGCTGCCGGAGATCCGTGCCGGCGACGTACCCCTCGACCCGCACACCGAGCGACTGCGCCACGTGAGCAACATGGATGCCGTCGAGGTCACCGACACCGACGTACGACGGGCACGGCGGGCCTACTACGGCAACATCTCCTACCTCGACGAGTGGACCGCGCGGCTGATGCAGACGCTGCACGCCGTCGACGCCGCCGAGGACACCGTCGTGATCGTGCTGGCCGACCACGGCGACATGCTCGGAGAGCGTGGCCTCTGGTACAAGATGAACTTCTTCGAGGGCTCCGCCCGGGTGCCGCTGATCGTGCACTACCCGACCCGGTTCAAGCCGAAGCGGATCAGTCAGCCGGTCTCCCTGCTCGACATCCTGCCCACCATCACCGAGCTCTGCGGCGACGTCGCGCCCGAGAGCGTCGACCCCCTGCACGGGGCTTCGCTGCTGGACCTGTGCGAGCACGGCGAGTCCCGGCGCGAGCGCGAGGTGATCGGCGAGTACATGGGCGAGGGGACGATCGCGCCGCTGGTGATGATCCGCCGCGGGGACCTGAAGTACGTCCACTCCCCGGTCGACCCCGACCAGCTCTACGACCTGGCCGTCGACCCGCACGAACGGGTCAACCTGGCCGAGGACCACGACTGGTCGGCGGTGCTCAAGGGACTGCGCCAGGAGGTCGAGCAGCGGTGGGACATGGACGCCCTGACCCAGGACGTCATCGCCGACCAGAAGCGCCGCCGCCTCGTCGACAAGGCCCTGCGCACCGGCAAGCTCACCCCGTGGGAGTACACCCCGCCGATGGACGGGGCCGAGCAGTACATGCGCAACCACATGGACCTCAACGTCCTCGAGTTCACCACCCGCTACCCGCCCGCCGAGCCGCGCGGCCGCCGGCGCTGAGCCACCCGCAGTTTCACTGGTTAACCAGTGAAACTTGACCGGAACGCGCGAATTAACGCGCAGTAGACGAGGATTCACTGGTTAACCAGTGAATTCGCAGGCCCCTCAGCGGTGATCGACGTCCTTCGCGAGGTCGTCGGGCATCACGTCGTAGGAGGCGAAGGTGCGGGTGAAGGTGCCGACTCCGTGGGTCATCGCGCGCAGGTCGATGGCGTAGCGGACCAGCTCCTTGCGGGGTACGACGGCCCGCACCGAGGTGCGCTCCTCGCCGGCCTCGTCGTTGCCGAGCAGCCGCCCGCGGCGCGCGGACAGGTCGCTCATCACGGAGCCGACGTGCTCGACGGGCACGACCACCGCCACCTCGTCGTACGGCTCGAGCAGCGCCAGCATCGTGGACGCGGCCGCGTCGGTGAGAGCGAGCCCGCCGGCGCTCTGGAACGCGGCATCGGAGGAGTCGACGCTGTGCGCCTTGCCGTCGGTGAGCGTCACCCGGATGTCCACCAACGGGTAGCCCTTGGCCACACCGCGCTCCATCTGCGCGCGGATCCCCTTCTCCACCGACCCGATGAACTGCCGCGGCACCGCACCGCCGACCACCTTGTCGACGAACTCGAAGCCCTCGCCGCGCCCGAGGGGCTCCACCTCGATGTCGCAGATGGCGTACTGCCCGTGGCCGCCGGACTGCTTCACGTGCCGGCCGTGGCCCTTGCCCGGCCCGGCGAACGTCTCGCGCAGGGGTACGACGACCGGCTGCGCCTCGACCGCCACGCCGTAGCGGTGACGGAGCCGGTCGAGCGCCTGCTCGGCATGGGCCTCGCCCATCACCCACACGACGACCTGGCCGGTCTCGGGGTTCTGCTCGATGCGCAGGCTGGGGTCCTCGGCCCGCAGCCGGCCCAGGGCGGTCGACAGCTTGTCCTCGTCGGACCGGGTCACGGCTTCGATCGCGACCGGGAGGAGCGCGGTCGGCATCGTCCACGGCCGCAGCACCCGCGGCTGGTCGGGGCTGGACAGGGTGTCGCCGGTCTCGGCGCGCGAGAGCCGCCCGACCGAGGCGATGTCACCGGCCACGACCTTGGCCGCCGGCACCTGGTGGGCGCCGAAGGGGTGGGACAGCGCGCCGATGCGCTCGTCCTCGTCGTGGTCCTCGTGACCGGTGTCGTCGCTGAAGAAGGCCGAGAAGTGACCGGACACGTGCACCGGGGTGTCCGGCTTCAGGGTGCCGGAGAAGACCCGGACCACGCTGAGCCGCCCGACGTACTGGTCGCTGCTGGTGCGCACCACCTCGGCCACCAACGGACCGTCGGGATCACAGGTCACCGGAGCGGCCTTGCCTCCGGTCGGGGTGAACGACTCCTGCGGCGGATGCTCCGGCGGAGCCGGGAACCCCCGCACGCACAGGTCGAGCAGCTCCGCGCAGCCGCGACCGTCGAGCGCGCAGACCGCGAGCACCGGGTGCAGCCGCGCACCGGCGACCGCGGTCTCGAGGTCCTTGACCAGCAGCCCCTCGTCGATCGCCTCACCGCCGAGGTAGCGGTCCATCAACGTCTCGTCCTCGGACTCCTCGATCACCGCCTCGATGAGGGTGCCCCGGCGCTCGTCCTCCGCCGCCTGGCGCAGCAGACCGGAGACGCCCTCCGACGCGGGTACGACGACCGGCACGACCCTGTCGCCGAAGGCTTCCCGGACGGCCTGGAGGGTGGCATCGAAGTCGGCGCGCGCGTGGTCGAGCTTGCTGATCACCACGGCTCGCGGCATGTCGACCGCGGCGCACTCGCGCCACAGCTGGCGGGTGTTCTCGTCAATCGGCTCGTTGGCCGCGACCACGAAGAGCGCGCAGTCGGCGGCCCGCAGACCGGCGCGGACCTCGCCCACGAAGTCGGCGTACCCGGGGGTGTCGAGGAGGTTGATCTTGGTGCCGGCGTGCACGACGGGCGCGAGGCTCAGCGAGCCCGATCCCTCACGCGCGCGATCCTCGAAGTCGCACACCGTGGTGTGCTCGGCCACCGAGCCGGCGCGGTTGATCGCCCCCGAGCACAGCAGCAGGGCCTCGACCAGGCTGGTCTTCCCGGACTGGTGCGGCCCGACGAGCACGACGTTGCGGACCTGGGCGGGCGAGCTGACCTCCAGCGAGTGACTGGTGCCCCGGCCGCCGTTGCGCTCCGCCATGGGTTCAACCAACTCCCTTCCGCGCGACGGCACAACCCCCGTCGACCCGCAAATGTCCACCGGACGCGTGCGACCACGGTCGCGTGCCGGCCCCCGACGCCGGTTTGGTTGCCCAGGGCAACGGGTAGGCTCCTGCGGTCTTCCGGGGTCGACGGCCGGCTCGGGAGGGTCTGAGCGAGAGGAGCCGACGGTGGGCGCTGGTGGAGACACGGGTCTGGTCGGCATGGACGTCGCGGTGGTGCATCACACCGGTGCCACGATCGCGTCGCGGTCCTCGGGTGCGGCCGGCGCCGCCAAGAGCCTGCACGAGGGCCTGGACGCCGCGCACGCGACGATCGGGCACCCGGTGGTCCGCCAGCAGATGGCCGCGTTCCTGACCGAGCACATCGGTGAGCACGCCCGCCGGCTGGGTCCTGAGGTGACGGCTGCCGGGGACCACGTCGCGGGCGTGGCCGCGACCGCTCGTTCCAGCGACGAGTCCGGGGCCGGTGCGCTGGGCGCCCCGCTGTCCGCCAGCGAGTCGACCTACGGCCGGGTCAACCGGGAGGTCCTCGGCACCGGTGGGGTGCGCCCGTGACAGGACGAACCGACGGTCCCTTCCAGTACTACGACGAGCTCTTCCCGTCCGCCGCAGGCGTGACCGGCGACAGCATCCGCGCCACCGCCGACCAGCCCGGCAAGGACGCGGCGACGATCACCGCACTGGCCCACGAGCTCGGCCAGGACCAGCAGCGGACCGCGCAGGAGATCGAGGGCGAGATCCGCACGGCCACCGCCCAGGCCCCGGCGTTCGCCCGCGACCGGGCCCAGCTGCTCGGCGCCAACGGCAACTACGCGGTCGGGCTGGTGCGCCGGTTCGCCGGGTTCGTCGACACCTTCGACACAGAGGTCGACTCGCTCAACACGCAGTACCACCAGGAGCTCGACGAGCTG
This sequence comes from uncultured Actinomycetota bacterium, assembly GCA_963794435.1. GTDB lineage: Bacteria > Actinomycetota > Actinomycetes > Propionibacteriales > Nocardioidaceae > Marmoricola. The sequence continues at coordinate 79,485 of CAWCDX010000024.1, read as the reverse complement.
CGCAAGCTCGCCCTGGGACAGCCGGTAGGCGCCAGCACCGCTCTCTTCCTGGGGCCGATGTTCGGAGTACACGCTCCCTCGAGCCTGGCGGTGGGGACCGACCCGATGGGTCCCTTGCTGGCTCCGGCCAAGCCGCCCTCGTTCGACGCCGCCGCCGTCGGCAGCCAGATCTACCACGCGCTGCTGCCGCAGTACCTCCACGCGCAGGGCACCCTCGACGACGACGCGCAGAGCATCGCCACGATGTTCCAGCAGGGTCCGACGGCCGCGAACGTGCGGGAGCTGATCGACGGCGGCATGATCCCGCTCTCGGCCGCCACGCTGTACCCGGGTCTGCGGCTCTCGCTCGACGACCTGCGCAAGGCGTTCGCCCTCGATCCCGCCTTCCTGGCGATGCCGGCTGTCGGGAGCGCCGCCTTCGTGACCTGGTACGCCGGGCTGACGCCCTGGCAGAAGCAGCTGGCGAACCTCAAGCTCATGCTGGGCTTCGGCACCTCGGACTTCAACCCCTACCAGTCGATCAAGCCAGGAGCCATGCCCCCGTGGGCCGCCGGACAGATGTGCTACGCCGACACCCCCGACGGCGCCGCCCCGTTCGCGGTCACCCCGGACGGCACCTACGGCTACTTCGGCGGTGGCACCATCGCCGGTCCCGGCGGCGTGCAGTGGCCCATCGTGATGCCCTACTTCCAGCAGGGTGAGCACGTCTACATGGCCGACGACGGCCAGGCGCGCACCGACGGTGGCATCGAGCAGCTCGACGGTCATGACCCGGGGTGGTCCACGATCGCGGAGTACCGCGGGCAGAACCAGTACGGCTCGATCAGCGGTGGCACCAAGCTGGCGAGTGCGTTCCTGATCGCCACCGGGCAGGATCTGGAGACGACTCAGACCGACTCCGGCGCCGTGGTGATCGGGCCGGACGGCACGGCGTACGCCGGCCACGACGTGCACGAGGTTCCCGAGGCTCCGCCCGACAAGGCCTACTGGGACGTCACCAGCAAGACGATGTTCCCTGGGGAGGCCGACAAGTTCGTCGGGCCGGCCGCCTTGGCGGTGCAGGCGGGCCAGGCCGTCCAGGCGGTGCACAACGAGGACTCGCACGCATCGCGGCAGTGGTACGTCGCCTACCAGGTCAACGACGACGGCCGCACGCGGGCCATCGTGCACACCTACAGCGCCACGCCCACCGAGGACGACAAGACCTATGTCGGCAGCTTCGCCAACGCCTTCCCCACGGGCAACGGCGAGTCCAGCGAGATCCCCTACAACACCCGTTACACCGACTACGACCATCCCGTGCTCACCGCGGCCCCGGACAAGGACGTGGAGTACTCCGGGCGTGGTGAGCCCCTGGACAACGCGCAGACGATCCACGAGAAGATGAACAAGTGAACGAACGGCGACTCTCGGCCGGCGGGCTGAGCAGCCTCGCCATGGCGATCGTGCTGACCTGCTGCGTCGTCGGGCTGGTGATCCACCGTGACGGCGGCGCGGTCGGCGGTGCGGTGCTGGCCGTGGTCCTGTGGCTGCTCTTCTGCCTCTTCCCGCTGAGCTTCGCCGACCGATCGATGCCCGCACCCGCCGCCCTCGCGGTGCTGGTGCTGGTGGAGGCGCTGCTAATCGGCGTGGTGGCGCTCGTCGTGCCGCTCTCGACCACGGTCGCGACCCTCGCGACGGCAGCGTCGGTGGTCCTCGGGCTGGTGGTGCTGCTCGTCCTGGTGCGGGTCCGGCGCGGCTCCGAGTGGCGAGCCGCGCCGCGGGGCGCCATCGGGTTCTTCGCCGAAGGCCGCGAGGACCAGGACGTCCGGTGAGGCTCACGGCGACGGTCACGCTGGCCGTGCTGCTCGCTCTCTCCGGCTGCGGGTCCGACGCGGACTCGCCAGGGTCCGTCGCCCAGGCCTGGGCCAACTCGACGCTCCACGACAAGAGCAAGACGGACTCGATGCAGTGCCGCCCCGAGATCCACACCGAGATCGACACGATCCCGATGACCGTCGGCCGCCTCGACGGGTTCAAGGCGATCGGCTCGACGAAGAAGGGCCAGGGCACCTGGAGCGTCACGCTGCGCACCCAGCCCGCGAAGGGCTCCGCCACGTTCGGCGTCACCGTCGTACGCCGCCACGGCACCTACCTGGTCTGCGACTGACCCTGCCGAGCCGGTCCGGCGTGCACGGAATAGCGCACCCGCAGATGTCGTTGAACATGCAACAACATCTGGCGCGGAGGCTGTCATGGAATTCGGGATCTTCACCGTCGGGGACGTGACCACCGACCCGACGACCGGTCGCACACCGACCGAGCACGAGCGGATCAAGGCGCAGGTCGAGATCGCCAAGAAGGCCGAGGAGGTCGGGCTCGACGTCGTCGCGGTCGGCCAGCACCACAACCCGCCCTTCGTCGCGTCCTCGCCCACGACGACGATGGCCTACATCGGTGCGCAGACCGAGCGGATCAAGCTCTCGACCAGCACCACCCTGATCACCACGACCGACCCGGTGCGCATCGCCGAGGACTACGGCACGCTGCAGCACCTGCTCGACGGCCGGATGGACCTGATGCTCGGCCGCGGCAACACCGGCCCGGTCTACCCGTGGTTCGGCAAGGACATCCGCGAGGGCATCAACCTCGCCATCGAGAACTACGCCCTGCTCCACCGGCTCTGGCGCGAGGAGGAGGTCGACTGGCAGGGCAAGTTCCGCACGCCGCTGCAGGGGTTCACCTCGACGCCACGCCCCCTGGACGGGCAGCCGCCGTTCGTGTGGCACGGCTCCATCCGCAGCCCCGAGATCGCCGAGCAGGCGGCGTACTACGGCGACGGGTTCTTCTCCAACCACATCTTCTGGCCGCCGTCGCACACCGCACGGATGGTCGACTACTACCGTCAGCGCTTCGAGCACTACGGGCACGGCCGGGCCGAGGACGCCATCGTCGGGCTCGGTGGCCAGGTCTACCTCGCGGCGACGAAGGAGCAGGCGGTCAGGGAGTTCCGCCCGTACTTCGACAACGCCCCGGTCTACGGCCACGGCCCCTCGCTGGAGGACTTCACCGCGCAGACGCCGCTGACCGTCGGTACGCCGGCCGAGGTCGTCGAGCGCACCCTCGGCTTCCGGGAGTACGCCGGTGACTACCAGCGTCAGCTCTTCCTGGTCGACCACGCCGGCCTGCCGCTGAAGACCGTGCTCGGCCAGCTCGACCTGCTCGGCGAGGTCGTGGCCGAGCTGCGCACGGAGATCGGCGAGGAGGCGGCGGCATGACGAAGGTCGTGGTCGTCACCGCGGGGCTCTCCGAGCCCTCGTCGACCCGCCTCCTGGCGGACCTCCTCGGCGGCGCGGTCGGGTCCGCCCTGCCGGAGGCCGAGGTCACGGTCGTCGAGCTCCGCCCGCTGGCCCACGCGATCACCGACGCCCTGCTCACCGGCTTCCCCTCCGGTGAGCTGGCGCGGGTGGTCGAGCAGGTGACGAGCGCCGACGCGCTCGTCGCCGTGACGCCGGTCTTCAGCGCGTCGTACAGCGGGCTCTTCAAGACCTTCGTCGACGTCCTCGAGCCAGGTGCCCTCGACGGCACGCCGGTCCTGATCGCCGCGACGGCCGGCACGACGCGGCACAGCCTCGTGCTCGACCACGCGCTGCGCCCGCTGTTCAGCTACCTGCACGCGGTCGTCGTACCCACCGGTGTCTTCGCGGCCAGCGAGGACTGGGGCTCGGGCACCGCCGACGGTGCCCTGCGCGCCCGCGTCGACCGGGCGGTCGGCGAGCTCGCGGCCCTCATCCGGCGACGCCCCCTCGCCGCGAAGCGCGACCAGTTCGACCGCGACGTCGCCGCCATCGGCAGCTTCGAGGACCTGCTGCGTGGCTGACGAATTCACTGGTTAACCAGTGAAACTGCCACCAGTGCGCGAATTAACGCGCGCAATTCCCAGATTCACTGGTTAACCAGTGAAACTGCGGGTCAGTCAGGCCAGCAGGCAGCCCGCGTGCGGCGGAAGGGTGAGCCGCCCCTCAGCCAGGGTGACGCCCGACGGGGTCGCGAAGAGCACCTCGTCGTACGGCGCCTCGATCTCCTGCTCGTCCGGGCCGAAGTTCACCGCGACGAGCAGCTCGTCGCGTCGCATGGTGAAGACCCGGGTCTCCTCGTCGGCGGTGCACGCGACGTGGGTGAACGACGGGTCGGTCAGCGCCGGCCGCGCTCGGCGAATCATCGCGAGCCGTCGATAGGCGTCGAGGACCGCCCGGTGGCGACCCGTGGAGAGCTCGGACCAGTCGAGCCTGGAGCGCTCGAAGGTGGCGGGGTCCTGGGGATCGGGTACCTGCGCCGGGTCCCAGCCCATCCGCGCGAACTCCGCGATGCGACCCTCGGCCGTGGCCCTGCCGAGCTCGGGCTCGGGGTGGGAGGTGAAGAACTGGAACGGCGTCGAGGCACCCCACTCCTCGCCCATGAACAGCATCGGCGTGAAGGGGCTCGCCAGCACCATCAGTGCCGACGCGCACAGCTGGTCGACGTCGAGGGTCTCCCCGTTGCGGTCCCCCCGCGCACGGTTGCCGACCTGGTCGTGGTTCTGGGCACAGACCACGAGACGCCACGTGGGCGTGGTCGTGGTGTCGATCGGCACCCCGTGGTTCCGTCCGCGGAACGACGACCAGGTGCCGTCGTGGAAGAACCCCTTCTCGCAGGCCTTCTTCAAGGACGCGAGCGGCGCGAAGTCGGCGTAGTAACCGGTCGTCTCCCCGGTCAGCGCGACGTGCAGCGCGTGGTGGAAGTCGTCGCTCCACTGCCCGCTCAGCCCGTAGCCGTGGGCCTCGCGCGGCGTGAACATCACCGGGTCGTTGAGGTCGGACTCCGCGACCAGGCCCAACGGTCGTCCGACGTACGACGAGAGGGCCGCCACCTCGACGGCGAGCTCCTCCAGGAGGTGCACCGGGGAGGTGTCGGCCAGGGCGTGCACGGCGTCGAGACGCAAGCCGTCGACGTGGAAGTCGCGCAGCCACATCAGCGCGTTGTCGAGGATGTAGCGGCGGACCTCCGGCGACCCGGCACCGTCGAGGTTGACGTGGGCGCCCCAGGTGCTCGACCCCTCGGGCTTCAGGTACGGCCCGAACAGCGGGAGGTAGTTCCCCGAGGGCCCGAGGTGGTTGTAGACGACGTCCTGCACCACCCCCAGCCCCTTGGCGTGGCAGCCGTCGACGAAGCGCTGGTAGGCCTCGGGTCCGCCGTAGGTCTCGTCGACGGCGTACCAGTCGACGCCGTCGTAGCCCCAGTTGTGCTCGCCGTTGAAGGCGTTCACCGGCATCAGCTCGACGAGCTCGACGCCGATCTCGACGAGGTGGTCGAGCCGGTCGAGGGCCGCGTCGAGCGTGCCTTCGGGGGTGAAGGTCCCGAGGTGCAGCTCGTAGACGACCGCTCCCGCCAGCTGGCGGCCGGTCCATCCCTGGTCCGTCCACGCGAACGAGGACGTGTCGAACGACCGCGAGCGCGCGTGCACGCCGTCGGGTTGGCGGCGCGACCGCGGATCGGGTCGCGGTGTCTCGTCGTCGTCGAGCAGGTAGCCGTAGTCGACCTCGCCCGTGGGTACCGGACCGACCGGCGTCCACCAGTCGTCGTCCCCACGACTCATCTCGACGACCTCGTCGGCCACGGAGAGCCGGACCCTCGAGGGCAGCGGAGCCCAGACGTCGAATCGTCCGTGGGTCATCGGTAGGTCACGATCGCAGCGGGCCCCTCCGCGAGGACGTCGGCGACGCGGGCGGACCCGTCAGGCAGTCGCAGCAGCGTGTCGCCCCAGCCGCCCTTGGCCTCGAGCCCGATCGGCAACCGGGTCACCACGGTGATCGCGCCGCCGCGGTCGAAGGCGAGCGCGTGGTCGGCGGCGGGACCCTCGACGGTGACCGCGTCGTAGGAGGTGAACAGCTCGGGGCGGTCGCGGCGCAGCCGCAGGGCCCGCGCCGTCAGGGACTGCTTGTCGTTCTCGCCGGACGCGAGGGAGGCTGCCGCAGCGTCGAAGTCGACCGGTCGCCGGTTGTCCGGGTCGACCAGGCTGAAGTCGCCGAGCTCGGTGCCCTGGTAGACGTCGGGGACGCCCGGCATCGTGATCGCCAGCAGCTTCGCGGCGAGGGCGTTGCTGCGGCCGGCGGGCTCGATGCGCGCCACGATCCGTTCGACCACCTCGGCGACGGCCGGGTCGTCGTACGCCGCGTCGAGGGAGCCGTGGACCGAGGCCTCGAACTCCTCGTCGGGTGACATCCAGTCGGTGTGCTCGCCGGCCTCGCGCATCGCCTTCTCGGCGTAGGCGTGGATCCGCTCGCGGGAGATCGGCCACGCCCCGACTGCGGCCTGCCAGAGCAGGTTGGCCAGCCCCGCGGAGGGCATCGGCGCAAGCCGTTGCAGGTCCGTGAGGGTCGAGGCCCAGAGATCCGGTACCTCGGCGAGGGCGGTGATCCGGGCCCGGGTGTCCTCGCTCCGCTTGGTGTCATGGGTGGTCAGCGCCGTCATGGCGTCGGGCCACTCGTGCTGCCGGAGCGCGGCGAACCCGTGGAACTGTCCTGGCGTCACGTGCAGTGCGGACGGGTCGCCACCGACCTCGTTGAGCGAGGTGAGGACGAACCAGCGGTAGAAGGAGTTGTCCTCCACTCCCTTGGCCATCACCATGCCGCTGGTCTGCTGGAAGCGCAGGGCAGCAGGGTGGTCGGGGTCGTGGAGGATCGGCGTGAGGGCGCTGAAGGCCGACATCAGGTCGGGCCGTCGATCGGCGGCCTCGGCGAAGGCGGTCCGGAGGAACGCCTCGCCGTGCGGCAGGTAGGAGCGGTAGACCGGGAAGCAGGCGAGCAGCTCGGCGATCGCCTCGTCGTGACCGCCGGCCTCGCGGGCGATCCGTCGCGTCTCCGGGAGCAGAGTCCCCTGCGCGACAGCCAGCTTGCGGTCGTGGACGAGCTCCGAGAAGTCCTCCGACGGTCGAGGGAGGGCGTTCACCCCGACGGGGTCGACGAGCACGCGATCGATGAGTGCAAGGGCGTCGTACCCGGTGGTGCCTTCGCAGGACCACTCGTCCTCGAGACGCTCGCCGGGCTCCAGGATCTTCTCGACGAGGCAGTAGGCCCCGCCGGTCAGCTGCGAGAGGTCGCGCAGGTAGCTCTCGGGGTCGCGCAGGCCGTCGGGGTGGTCGATGCGCAGACCGTCGACCAGACCCTCGTCGAACCAGCGCCGGATCTCGACGTGGGTCTCCTCGAAGACCGTCGGCTCCTCGACGCGTACCCCGGCGAGCGTGCTGATGGTGAAGAACCGCCGGTAGTTGAGATCGCCGTGGTTCTCGGCGGAGGGCACCACCAGCCGACCGTCGCCGTAGTCCCAGTCGACGTCGAAGTGGTCGGCGTACGGCGAGGAACGACCCTCGTCGAGCAGCGACTGCCACCAAGGGTTCTGCACGGGTACGTCGACCCCGATGTGGTTGGGCACGATGTCGACCAGCACGCCCATCCCGAGCCGCCGTGCCTCGGCCGAGAGTGCCGCCAGCCCCTCGCGGCCGCCACGCGACTCGTCGACCCGGTCGTGCAGCACCACGTCGTACCCGTGCGTGCTCCCGGGTTGTGCGGCCAGGATCGGGGAGAGGTAGACCCAGTCGACGCCCAGGTCGTGCAGGTAGGGCAGCCGACGAGCGGCCTCGAACAGGTCGAGCTCAGCGGTGATCTGGAGCCGGTAGGTGCTGCGGGGTGCTGGGCGGTCAGGCACGTGGCCGTCCGGTCGTCGTGGTCTCGCTCCCGGTGGTGCCCGCCTCGGACCGGGCGGCGACCGACGCCGCCACGGAGTGGTCCGGCTCGCCCTCCGGCGCCTCGTGCTCGCGGAGCACGACGACCGAGTGCATCGCCATCTTCAGCGACGACCCGGCCTCGACGACCGGGGACTCGTCGGCGTTGCCGCCCGTGTCCACGACCACGTCCCAGCGCTCGGAGAACTCCTCAGGTGGCAGGGTCACCTCGACCTCGTCGCCGCCGTTGAAGTAGATCAGGAAGTGGTCGTCGGTGATCGTCCCGCCGCGGGCGTCCTTGCCGGCGATGCCGTGCCCGTTGAGGTACATCCCGATGGCCTGGCCACCTTGGTTCCAGGCGTCGTTCTCCATGGCCGTGCCCTCGGGGTGCAGCCAGACGATGTCGTTGAGCCGCTCGCCGTCGCCGGTCCGCACGGTGTTGCCGGTGAAGAAGCGCTTGCGGCGGAACGTCGGGTGGTCCATCCGCAGCCGCGTGATCGCCGCGGTGAACTCGACGAGTGGCTGGTCGGCGTGGTCCCAGTCGACCCAGCTCAGCTCGGAGTCCTGGGCATAGGTGTTGTTGTTGCCCTGCTGGGTGCGGCCGAGCTCGTCGCCGTGGGCGATCATCGGGACGCCCTGGCTCAGCAGCAGCGTGGTCAGGAAGTTGCGCTGCTCCCGGGCACGCGCCGCGAGCACGTCGGGGTCGTCGGTCGGGCCCTCGACGCCGTGGTTCCAGGAGCGGTTGTGGCTCTCCCCGTCGTTGTTGTCCTCGCCGTTGGCCTCGTTGTGCTTCTCGTCGTAGGAGACGAGGTCGTGCAGGGTGAAGCCGTCGTGGGCGGTGACGAAGTTGATGCTCGCGACGGGTCGGCGTCCCGACTGCTCGTAGAGGTCGGAGGAGCCGGCGAGCCGACTGGCGAACTCGCCGAGGTTTGCCTCACCGCGCCAGAAGTCGCGCACGGTGTCGCGGTAGGCGCCGTTCCACTCCGTCCACTGCGGCGGGAAGTTGCCCACCTGGTAGCCGCCGGGACCGACGTCCCACGGCTCGGCGATCAGCTTGACCTGGCTCACGATGGGGTCCTGCTGGACGAGCTCGAAGAAGGTCGAGAGCTTGTCCACGTCGTAGAACTCGCGCGCGAGCGTCGAGGCGAGGTCGAAGCGGAAGCCGTCGACGTGCATCTCGGTCACCCAGTAGCGCAGCGAGTCCATGATCAGCTGCAGCGAGTGGGGGTGGCGCACGTTGAGGGAGTTGCCCGTGCCCGTGTAGTCCATGTAGTAGCGCTGGTCGTCCTCGACGAGCCGGTAGTACGCCGGGTTGTCGATGCCCTTGAAGCTCAGCGTGGGCCCGAGGTGGTTGCCCTCGGCGGTGTGGTTGTAGACCACGTCGAGGATGACCTCGATGCCCGCGGCGTGCATCGCCTTGACCATCGAGCGGAACTCCTGCACCTGCTGGCCGAGCTGTCCCGTCGCGGCGTACGCCGCCTGCGGGGCGAAGAAGGCGAGGGTGTTGTAGCCCCAGTAGTTGCGCAACCCCTTGTCGAGCAGGGTGCTGTCCTGGACGAACTGGTGGACCGGCATCAGCTCCAGCGCCGTCACGCCGAGCTTGGTCAGGTGGGCGGTGATCGAGGGGTGCGCCAGGCCGGCGTAGGTGCCGCGCAGCTCCTCCGGCACGTCGGGGTGCCGCTCGGTGAGCCCCTTCACGTGGGCCTCGTAGATGATCGTCTCGTTGTAGGGGATGCCGAGCGGGTGGTCGCCCTCCCAGTCGAAGAACGGGTTGATCACCACCCCGTAGGTCATGTGCGCCAGCGAGTCGTCGTCGTTGCGCGAGTCGGGATCGCCGAAGTCGTAACCGAACAGCGACTGGTCCCAGTCGATCTCTCCGCTGGTCGCCTTGGCGTAGGGGTCGAGGAGCAGCTTGTGGGGGTTGCAGCGCAGGCCCTTGGTGGGATCCCACGGCCCGGTCACCCGGTAGCCGTAGCGCTGTCCCGGCTGCACGTGCGGCAGGTAGCAGTGCCACACGTAGCCGTCGACCTCGGTGAGCTGCACGCGTTCCTCGGTCACCTTGCCCCGCGCGCCGACGTCGATCAGGCAGAGCTCGACCTTGTCGGCCACTTCGCTGAACAGGGCGAAGTTGGTGCCGCTCCCGTCGAACGTCGCGCCGAGCGGGTACGGCTTGCCGGGCCATTTCTCCACGGGACCTCCGATGCGGTGTGGGAGTGGATCGGTCCAATCATCTACTGCCCGTTGCGGGAGAAGTGCTGCAGGTCCTTCAACGAGTGCCAGGTACCGCCCCAGGTCCAGCCGATGGAGGCAAATGCCCGCACCACGGGCCCGTCGGGGGTGATCATCCCGGCCCGTACCCAGGTCCGGTCGAGGTACGACGACGCGAGCTCCGGGAGGACCACGTCGCCGCGATGGTAGGGGTTCTGGAACGGGTTGACGTCGATGGCCAGGCCGTAGGCGTGCTGGCTGAAGACGGTGGCGCCACGCGTGGCCCGGCAGTTGAACGAGCCGGTGTCGTTGCCGTCACCGGTCGGGGGTGCGGTCTGCTCGGGCTTGGTGGTGATCCGCATCTCCTCGAGCGGGAAGCGGTCGGCGTACAGCTGCCGGAAGACCGCGACGACGTCGCCGGCCACCTCCTTGTTCACCAGGAGCTCCCCGGTGTGGCGCCGGCCGTCGAACCCCCGGAAGGTCAACCGGACCCAGGACAGGTCGTCCTTGCCGACCGGGCAGCCCGGTGCCCACGTCGAGCGCGCGATCACCTCCGCCGGCGCGGGCGTGGACACCCGCGACGCGAAGCCGGAGCCGGGGAGCTCGGGGAGCCTGTCGGGCAGGGTGAATCGGCGCTGGACCAGCTGCGGCGGGGTCGGTCCCATCTCGCCGTACCCGTCCGGTCGGCGTGGCAGGACCCGCGTGCCGAGCCAGGCCGGCGGTGACCCGTGCACGATCGGCCGTCGGCTCGGGTGCGGTCGGGGACTGGGCGGCGTCGTCGCGGGCGTGGGAGTCGCCGAGCGGGAGAGCGTCGGCGTCGGCGTCGGCTCGGGCGTCTCGGCGGAAGGCTGCCTGGTGGACGTCGTGCCGCAAGCAGCGAGCAGGAAGGCGACCGTCACCACCGCAGCCCATCGCCTCATGCGTCGAGCGTAGGGCGAGCCCTTCGAGACAGGACTTCGTCCTTCCTCAGGGACCCGGGCCGCTCGGGTCCCTGAGGAGGCCGCCTCTCGGGCCGTAGGGCGCCTTCGAGACAGGACTTCGTCCTTCCTCGGGACCCGGCGTCGTCCTGGAGGCCGCCTCTCGGGCCGTAGGGCGGCCCTTCGAGACAGGACTTCGTCCTTCCTCAGGGACCCGGGCCGTTCGGGTCCCTGAGGAGGGCCGTCAAGGCCCGTCTCGAAGGGGCATCGCGGAGAATGAAGGCGTGCGGATGTTCGTGGCGGTGCAGCTGCCGGAGGCGGTGGTCGAGGACCTCGAGGAGTTCCTGGCCCCCCGGCGGGAGGCGGAGCAGCTGCGCTGGACCCTCCCGGAGCAGTGGCACGTGACCCTCGCCTTCCTCGAGGACGTGCCGGACCGGGTGGTCGACGACCTGGTGGAGCGACTGGGTCGAGCCGCGCGCAGACGTTCTCCGATGGCGGCTCGAGTTGCCCGTGGCGGTGCGTTTCCCCATGTGGGCAAGGCGAAGGTCCTGTACGCCGATCTCGAGACCGACCGCGTCGAGCTCTCGCGCGCGGCGACCGGCGCCCGGGCAGCGGCGAGCCGGGCGGGCATCGCCGTGGACGGCCAGCGCTTCCGGCCGCACGTGACCCTGGCCCGGATGAACCGGCCGGTCGAGGCCACGCGGTGGGTGCGCCTCTTCGACTCCTACGGCGGCCCGACGTGGACGATCGAGGAGCTCGCGCTGGTGGCGTCGTACCTCGGGGAGGGTCCGCGCGGCAGGCCGCGCTACGAGGTGGTGGAGACCTTCAGTCTCGGCCGCGCTGGTAGCGGTTGAGCGCCCGCTCGCGCTCCTCGGCGTGGTCGACGATGCGCTTCGGGTAACCGTGGTCGTAGCCGTCCTCGACCTCCCACGGCGTGTGCGCCTTCTTGCCGGGCAGGTGCGCCAGCTCCGGCACCCAGCGACGGACGTAGTCACCCTGCGGGTCGAACTTGGTGCCCTGGGTGATCGGGTTGAACACCCGGAAGTACGGCGCTGCATCGGTGCCGGTGCCGGCCACCCACTGCCAGCCGTGGTTGTTGGAGGCGAGGTCGCCGTCGACGAGGTGGTCGAGGAAGTGCCTGGCGCCGACGGGCCACCAGACGTGCAGGTCCTTGGTCAGGAAGCTGGCCGTGATCATCCGGACCCGGTTGTGCATCCAGCCCTCGGCCAGCAGCTGGCGCATGCCGGCGTCGACGATCGGGAAGCCGGTGTGGCCGGTCTTCCATGCCTCGATGGCGTCGGCCGGCTCGTCGTAGGTCAGCCCGGTGACGCGGTTGAGGTCGCTCCACGCGCTCTCGGGGTTGGCGAAGAGGACGTCGGCGTAGAACTCCCGCCAGGCGATCTCGTTCTCGTACGACGCCGCGCCCTTCGACCGACGGCCCGAGAGGTCGGCCAGCAGCTGCCGGGGGTGGAGGACGCCGAGCTTGAGGTAGGGGGAGACCCGGGAGGTGCGGTCGGCGCCGGGCTCGTCGCGCATCTCGTCGTACTCGTCGACGTCGTGCTCCAGGAAGCTGCGCCACCGGCGCTGCGCGGCGTCCTCGCCCGCGGTCGGCATCGTCTCCGGCCCCTCGGCGACGGCCTTCTCGAGCGTGGCCGCGACCCGCTTGTCGCTCTCGTGGTCGATCCACTCGACGTTGCGCGGGGCGGGCGCGGGGGCGTCCCAGCCCACCTGGGCCCACGCGCGGCTGAAGGGCGTGAACACCTTGTAGGGCGAGCCGGAGCCGTTGAGCACGGTCCCGGGCGTCACGGCGTACGGCGTGCCGGTCGCCACCCCCTCGACGTTGCCCGGCAGCGCCTCGACGACGGCGCGATCGCGGGCCCGGCCGTAGGGGGTGAAGTCGTTGGTGACGTGCAGCTGCTCGGCCCCGAGCTCCTGCGCGATCCGCGGCACGACCGAGGAGGGCTTGCCCAGCCGGACGCACAGGCGCCCGCCCATCGACTCGTCGAGGGACTGCAGGGACGCCGCGAGCCAGGCCCGACGGGCCGGGCCGGCCGTGCGCCAGATCGCGGGGTCGAGGACGAAGAGGCCGAGCACCGGCCCGTTGTCCGCGGCCGCCCGCAGGGCAGGGTGGTCCCGGAGGCGCAGGTCGCGCCGGAACCAGAGGACCGAGCTCATGCCTCGACCCTACGGAGCGCCGGTGACACCGGGCCGGGACCTACGATCCATACATGTACGTCCCGCACTTCAACGCCCTCGACGACGCCGAGGAGATCCGCGCGCTCGTCGCCGCGGTGGGGTCCGCCCAGCTGGTCACGGTGGGGCCGGACGGGTACCCGCTGTCCACGCTGCTCCCGGTGATCTGGGACGACGAACGGCTGGTCTTCCACCTCGCCCGGGCCAACGCCCACTGGCGCGCCATCGAGCCGGGCTCACCCGGCCTCGCTGTGGTGACCGGTCCGGAGGCCTACGTCTCGCCGGCCTGGTACGCGTCGAAGGACGAGCACGGTCGCGTCGTCCCGACCTGGAACTACTCCGCCGTCCAGCTCCGCGGACGCGTGACGGTGCACGACGACGCCGGCTGGCTGCGCGAGGCCGTCACCCGGCTCACCGACCTGCACGAGAGCGAGCGTCCCGAGCCGTGGTCGGTCGCCGACGCACCTGCCTCGTACGTCGAGAAGCAGCTGCGCGCCATCGTCGGCGTGGAGCTGGTGATCGAGTCGGTGGAGGCCAAGGCCAAGCTCAGCCAGAACAAGTCGGAGGAGGACCGGGCCGGCGTGGTCGATGGTCTGCGCCACGAGGGTGGCGGCCGCGAAGGTGATGTGGCGAACGCCATGGAACGGCTGGCCTGACTCGCGGTTAGGGTCGCGGACATGACTCGGACGGTGCGTGAGCTGCGCGAGGGCCTGCGCTCGTCGCTGTGGGAGATGACCCCGAGGGACCATCGGCAGTCCGACCACGACTTCCGCCGGCGCCAGGTCGTCAGCGCGGTGGTCGTGGTCATCGGCGCCGTGGTCCTCGGGTACTCGCTGAACATCCAGGACGACCCCCTCCGGTTCAACCTGTTCGCGCTCCTGCTCGCGGCGGTCTGGGCCGTGGGCGCCTTCGTCTCGGGGCCGCTGCACCTCGGCCGCATCGGGCGTCCTTCGGAGCCCGACCTGATGGCGCCCCGTCCGGTGCTGGCGCCGATCCTCATCGGGGTCGCCCTCGCCGTGGTCTTCGTCGTCGGGGCCTTCGTGATCCGCGAGATCCCGTGGCTCGACGAGCAGGTGCGGACGGTGCTGCGGCACGCCCAGGAAGGCAGCGCGCTGCTGCTTCTTCTGGTCACGGTGGCCAACGGGATCGCCGAGGAGCTGTTCTTCCGCGGGGCGATGTACGCCGCCATCCGGAACCACCAGGTGGCGTGGACGACGCTCGCCTACACCGTGGCCACGCTCGCGACCGGCAACGTCATGCTCGGCTTCGCCGCCATCGTGCTCGGCGCCGTCGTCGGGCTCGAGCGCCGCGCCACCGGCGGCATCCTCGCCCCGATCCTGACCCACCTGATCTGGTCGGTCTCGATGCTCTACGCGCTCCCCGCGATCCTGCTGTAGGTCACCCCACTCGCATGTAACGCGCTGTTAGTCACGGCGTACACCGGTTGGGGCGCGTGTTCAGCGGCCATAACGCCGCGTTACATGGGCTCTTCGGCTTGGCGCTCCTTCAGCGCCCGGCGGACCGCTTCTTCGTAGTCCATCGGCTTGCCCGGTACGACGTCCTCGATGGAGTGGTCGGTGACGAGCACCTCCACGCCCATCGAGTCGATCAGGTTGCGCCCCGTCGTGACGTCGACGTCGGTGACCAGCGCCAGCCAGTACGACGAGAGTCGTGGTGTCAGCACCGGCACCTCGACGATCGGCACCTGACGACCGCGCTCGACCTCGGCGGCCACGCGCAGCATCTCGATGTAGCTGAGCTGGTCGGGCCCCCCGATCTCGAAGACCTTGCCGAGCGCCTCGTCGAGGCCGGCCACGCCCACGAGGTAGCGGACCACGTCGTCGACGGCGATCGGCTGCGTCTTGGTGGAGGCCCACTTCGGGACGACCATCGCCGGCAGGTTGTGCACGAGCTGGCGGGTGATCTCCCAGGAGATCCCGCCGTGCCCGACCACGATCGCGGCCCGCAGCACGGTGACCGGGACGCCGTCCTCGGCGAGCAGGCCCTCCACCTGGCGGCGCGACCTCAGGTGGGAGGAGAGCTCTTCGTCGTCGCTGCCCAGGCCGCCCATGTACACGATCTGCTTCACCTCGCGCGAGGCGGCGGCGCGGCTGAACGCGCGCGCGGCCTCGGCGTCCTTGCGCTCGAAGTCCGCGTCGTCGAGCGAGTGCACGAGGTAGTAGGCGATCTCCACGCCCTCCAGCGCGGCGTGCAGCGAGTCGGCGTCGCCCACGTCTCCGCGCACCGCGTCACCGGGACCGTCGTAGGTCTCGGGGTGGCGGGTCATCGCGCGCACGTCGTGACCGCGCTCCATCAGCGCAGGCACCAGTCGGCGACCGATGAAGCCTGTGGCGCCGGTGACCAGGATGCGACTCATGTCGCCACCCTAGGGACCCGGCTTAGTGTCGGTGCCATGAGGATCGCAGTGATCGGCAGCGGCATCGTCGGACGCACGCTGGCCGGAGCATTCGCCGAGCAGGGGCATCAGGTCGCCGTGGGCACCCGGGACCCCGAGGAGACCAGCAGGCGGGAGGAGTGGACCGGGGTGGACCTGACGCTCCAGCCGCTGGAGACGGTGGCGGCCGAGGCCGACCTCGTCGTCAACGCCACGAGCGGTTCGGCCAGCCTGGCTGCGCTCGAACGGGTCGCCCCCGACCACCTCGCCGGCAAGGTCCTGCTCGACGTGTCGAACCCACTGGACTTCAGCAGTGGGTTCCCGCCCACGCTGACCGTCAAGGACACCGACTCGGTGGCCGAGCAGATCCAGCGGGCCTTCCCGGACGCCCGCGTCGTCAAGTCGCTGAACACGGTGACCGCCTCGGTGATGGTCCACCCCGGGTCGGTGGGCGAGGGCGACACCAGCATCTTCGTGGCCGGCGACGACGCCGCAGCGCGCAGTGAGGTCACGGCGTTGCTGACCAGCCTCGGGTGGCGCGACGTGATCGAGCTCGACGGCCTCCAGAATGCCCGTGGCCTGGAGATGTGGGTCTCGCTGTGGGTGCGGCTGATGGGGACCCTCGGTACTCCAGTTTTCAACATCAAGGTGGTCCGTCCGGCGAGCGAGTGAGACGCAACCGTCCGGAAACCTCGGGCGACTAGGGTCGCTGACATGTCCTACCTGCTCCGCGTCGAGCTGCCGGACGTTCCTGGTTCGCTCGGGCGGCTCGCGTCGGCCATCGGTACGGCGGGCGGCAACATCGACGCCATCGAGATCGTGGAGCGTCGCGACGGCCAGGCCGTCGACGACGTGTTCCTCGCCGCCAACCAGGGGGTGATGCCCGACAGCATCGTCTCGGCCTGCAACCAGCTCGAGGGCGTCGAGGTGCTGTGGATCTCGCGCTACGGCGCCGGCACCAACCTCACCCGTGACCTCGAGGTGGTCGAGGCGATGACCTCGGAGCCCGAGCTCGCCCGCAACACCCTGGTCGACCTGGTGCCGGCCACCTTCGTCGTCGACTGGGCGATCCGGGTCCAGCGCGAGGGCGACAGCGGCAAGGTGCTGCACGGCTCGCCTGCCGCCCCCTTGGAGGTGCCCGAGGGCATCACCTGGCCAAAGGACCTGCAGCGCGGCCGGCGGATCGCCGTACCCGAGGAGCTGGCGGACTGGCTGGTCGCCGGGTGTGCGATCGGCACCGACGAGATGATCGTGATCGCCCGCCGTGGCGGCCCCGAGATCATCGACTCCGAGATCGCCCGCCTCAGTCACCTCGCGGCGCTGGCCGAGTCGATCGGCTCCTGAGCAGCTACTCCGTCGGGGTCAGCTTGAACACGGGGATCTGGCGGTCGGTCTTCTTCTGGTACTCGGCGTACGTCGACCAGGTGTCGACTGCCAGCTTCCAGAGGTCCTCGCGCTCCTCGCCCTGCGCGAGCTCGACCTTGTAGGTCTTCTTCACCGCGCCGTCCTGCAGGTCGACCTCGGGGTTGGCCACGAAGTTGTAGTACCACTCCGGCTGGTCGTCGGCCCCGCCCTTGGAGGCGATCGCGACGTAGATGCCGTCGCGCTCCACCCGCATCACCGGGTTCTTGCGCAGCGCGCCGGACTTGGCGCCCACCGAGGTGATCACGACGATCGGCTCGCCGGTGTCGCGCAGGGTGTTGGCCTCCTGGCCGTCGGTGGCCTCGAACTTCTCGACCTGGTCGCGCACCCACTGCGCCTTGCTGGGGACGTACTCGCCTTGAAGGGTCATACGTCGCACAATGCCCGTTCGGCCCACGAACATTCCCACGAGGCTAGGTTGGCGCCCATGAGCGAGCGGAGCGAGTGAACGTGGGGCACAGCGCGATCGCTGGTGTGAGCGAGATCTTCGACCCGGCCGACTGGGACGACGTCCCCGGGTTCGAGGACCTCACGGACCTCACCTACCACCGCGCCCGCGACAGCGGGACGGTCCGGATCGCCTTCGACCGCCCGGACGTGCTCAACGCCTTCCGGCCGCACACCGTCGACGAGCTGCTCCGCGTCCTCGAGCACGCCCGGACGACGAGCGACGTCGGTTGTGTCCTGCTCACCGGCAACGGGCCCAGCGAGAAGAACGGCAAGTGGGCCTTCTGCTCCGGCGGTGACCAGCGGATCCGTGGGAAGACCGGCTACGAGTACGAGGGCGAGGCAGCTCCCGACCAGGCCAAGATGGGCCGGTTGCACATCCTGGAGTGCCAGCGGCTGATCCGGTTCATGCCCAAGATCGTCATCTGCGTCGTACCCGGCTGGACCGCCGGCGGTGGGCACAGCCTGCACGTGGTGTGCGACCTGACCCTGGCCAGCGCGGAGCAGGCCCGGTTCAAGCAGACCGACGCCGACGTCGGGAGCTTCGACGGCGGCTTCGGCTCGGCGTACCTCGCCCGCCAGGTCGGACAGAAGTTCGCCCGGGAGATCTTCTTCCTCGGCCAGGAGTACTCCGCCGAGGACGGCGTCCGGATGGGCACGGTCAACCGCGCGGTGCCGCACGCCGAGCTGGAGAAGGTCGCCCTCGAGTGGGGACGGCTGATCAACGCCAAGAGCCCCACGGCGCAGCGGATGCTGAAGTACTCCTTCAACCTCATCGACGACGGCCTGGTCGGCCAGCAGCTCTTCGCCGGCGAGGCCACCCGGCTGGCCTACATGACCGACGAGGCGCAGGAGGGCCGCGACCAGTTCCTGGAGAAGCGCGACCCGGACTGGTCGCCGTACCCCTGGTACTACTGACGGCGGGCCGGCGGCGGAATGAGCCCAGCCTGTCCTTCGTTGCGGGCCGTGTGACCACGCTGGACGATGGCGGTATGACGACCGCCCCCACCGAGGGTGCTCCCGCCATGGGTGAGCACGCCGACGAGCCGCACGAGAGGTCGGTGGGCAGCCTGCTCAACCGTCTCCGGGCCTCTGTCCTGGGCGCCAACGACGGCATCGTCTCCGTGGCCGGGATCGTGATGGGCTTCGCGGCTGCCACGTCCGACCGCCAGACCATCTTCCTGGGCGGTACCGCCGGGCTGGTCGCCGGTGCCCTCAGCATGGCGGCCGGTGAGTACGTCTCGGTCAGCACCCAGCGCGACACCGAGCGGGCGCTGATCGCCAAGGAGACCCGCGAGCTGGCCGAGGAACCGGAGGAGGAGCTCGCCGAGCTGGCCGAGATGTACCGCCAGAAGGGCCTCTCCCCGGAGCTCGCCCACCAGGTCGCCGCCGAGCTGACCGGTCAGGACGCCCTCCGGGCCCACCTCGACATCGAGCTGGGCATCGACCCCGACGAGCTGACCAGCCCGTGGCAGGCGGCGATCGCCTCGATGGTCTCCTTCACCGCGGGGGCGTTGCTGCCGCTGCTGACCATCCTGCTCTTCCCGCACGGCGTGCGGGCCGCGGTCACGGTCGTGGCCGTCACCCTGGCCCTGGCCCTCACCGGCTTCTTCAGCGCCCGCATCGGTGAGGCTCCGAGGCGGCCGGCCGTGGTGCGCAACGTGGTGGGTGGGTTGCTCGCGATGGGCATCACCTACGCGATCGGGGCGCTCATCGGGGCCGGCCTCAGCTGAGCGCACGCGGCCGGTGTGGGTGAGACACCGCTCTCAATTTCCAGACCCGACCGTCGGGTCCGTTAGGTTCTGACGCGTGAAGATCGCTGTAGTGAGGGAGACCCGCGAGGGGGAGACCCGCGTCGCGATGGTTCCCGAGCTGGTCGCGAAGCTGACCGACCTGGGGTACGAGGTGCTCGTGGAGCCCGGCGCCGGGGACCGTGCGGAGTACGACGACGCGCTGTACGCCGAGGCCGGGGCGGAGGTCACCGACGACCTGCTGCCCGAGGCCGACGTCGTCGTCGCGGTCAACCCGATCCCCGGTTACCGCGCCCGGTTGCTGCCCTCCGGAGCGGCGACGGTCTCGTTCCTGCCGGTGAACACCTCCCACGACCTGGTCACCGACCTGCGCGACCTGGGCCTGACCTCCTTCGCGATGGAGCTGGTGCCGCGCATCTCGCGGGCGCAGTCGATGGACGCGCTGTCCTCGCAGGCGCTGGTGTCCGGCTACCGCTGCGCGATCGTCGCGGCCGGGTTGCTGCGTCGCTTCTTCCCGCTGAACATGACCGCCGCCGGCACCGTCCAACCCGCCAACGTCGTGGTCCTGGGTGCGGGCGTCGCGGGCCTCCAGGCGATCGCGACCGCCAAGCGGCTCGGCGCGGTCGTGCTGGCCTACGACGTGCGGGCCGCCGCCGCCGAGGAGATCCGCTCGATGGGGGCGAAGGCGATCGACCTCGAGCTCGAGACCCTCGAGGGGGCCGGGGGCTACGCCCGCGAGATGACCGAGGACCGGGCCGCGAGGCAGCGCGACCTGCTCGCGCCGTACATCGCCGACGCCGACGCGCTGATCACCACCGCCGCCGTCCCGGGGCGCACAGCGCCGATGCTGGTCACCCACGAGATGGTCGAGCAGATGAAGCCCGGCTCGGTCGTCGTCGACCTCGCGGCGGAGACCGGCGGGAACGTCGAGGGCTCGGTGGCCGGCAAGGTGGTCCGCATCGGGAACGCCCAGGTGTGGGGCGGTGACAACGTGCCCGCCCAGATGCCGGGGCCGGCCTCCAAGCTCTACGCCCAGAACATCGTGAACCTGCTGACGCTGATGACCCACGAGGGTGCGTTCGCCCCCGACTTCGACGACGAGGTGGTCGTGGGTGCGTGCGTGACCCACGGTGGCCAGATCCTGCACCAGCCCACCCGCGAGGCGATCGAGGGACCCGCTCGAGGAGCCCGCGCCGCCCGAGGAGCCGCCCCCGTCGCAGGAGCCGCTCCCCGGCCCCGATGCCGAGCTCCCCTTCGACCAGGAGGCCCAGGAATGAGCGTGGCCGTCGTCTGGCTGACGATCTTCGTGCTGAGCGTGTTCGTCGGCATCGAGGTGATCTCGAAGGTCTCCTCGACCCTGCACACCCCGTTGATGTCCGGCGCCAACGCCATCCACGGCATCATCCTGCTCGGCGCCATCCTGGTCACGGGTACGACGGAGAGCACCACTGCCCTCGTCGTCGGTCTGGTGGCGATCGTGCTCGCGGCCGTCAACATGGTCGGTGGGTTCGTGGTGACCGACCGGATGCTGCAGATGTTCGTGCGCAAGAAGAAGAAACCGGTGTCCGCTCCTGCTGACGGAACGGGGGCGGCCAGGTGATTCCGCCCGTCTGGGTGCAGCTCGTCTACCTGGCCTGCGCGGTCAGCTTCATCCTCGCGCTCAAGGGACTCTCCGGGCCCAAGACCGCCCGCACCGGCAACCTGATCGGCGCGGCCGGCGCCGCGGTGGCCTGTGCGGTCCCGTTCTTCTACAAGCCCAACGGCATCTCCCACCTCCACCACGTGCCGCTGATCCTGGCGGCGATCGCCGTCGGTGCGCTCGGTGGTGTGATCGGCGCCCGCCGCGTGCAGATGACCCAGATGCCGCAGATGGTGGCGCTGTTCAACGGCGTCGGGGGTGGCGCCGCGGCCCTCGTCGCGCTGCTCGAGCTGCAGCACGCCACGACGGCCACGCCGTGGTTCGACCTCGCGGCGACCGCCTTCACCGTCTTCGTCGGCTCGGTCTCCTTCGCGGGCTCGATCGTCACCTTCGCCAAGCTCCAGGAGCTGATGACCTCGGCGCCGGTGGTCTTCCCGGGGCTGCCGGTGGCCTTCGGTGTCACGCTCGTGGGCGGCGTCGCGCTCGCCACCGAGCTGGTGCTGAACCCGGTCGAGTGGGTCGGCATCGTGCTGTGCGTGGTCGGCCTGCTCTTCGGCGTCCTGCTGGTGCTCCCCGTCGGCGGTGCCGACGTACCGATCGTGATCTCGCTGCTGAACGCGTTCACCGGGCTCACGGTGGCCGCCGGCGGCTACGTGCTGTCCAACGTCGTGCTCCTGGTGGCAGGGACCCTGGTCGGTGCCTCCGGCACCTTCCTCACCCTGTTGATGGCCCGGGCGATGGGCCGCTCGGTGACCAACATCCTCTTCGGTGCGCTCAAGGGCGGTTCCACGCTCGGCGGCGGCACCGTCTCGGACCGACCGGTGAAGTCGGCCGGGCCGGAGGACGTCGCGATCATGCTCGCCTACGCCGACCGCGTCATCATCGTCCCGGGCTACGGCCTGGCCGTCGCCCAGGCCCAGCACAGCCTGCGCGAGCTCGTCGACGTGCTCAGCGAGCGCGGCGCCGAGGTCGACTACGCCATCCATCCCGTGGCCGGACGGATGCCCGGCCACATGAACGTGCTGCTGGCCGAGGCCCAGGTGCCCTACGAGCAGCTCAAGGAGATGGACGACATCAACGGCGAGTTCAAGGACGCCGACGTCGTCCTCGTCGTGGGTGCCAACGACGTGGTCAACCCGGCCGCCAAGACCACGCCGGGCGCCCCGATCTACGGCATGCCGATCCTCAACGCCGACGAGGCCAAGCAGGTCGTGTTCATGAAGCGGTCCATGCGCCCGGGCTTCGCCGGCATCGAGAACGAGCTGCTCTTCGAGGAGAACACCACGCTGCTCTTCGGCGACGCCAAGGACTCGATGGGCAAGCTGCTGAACGCCGTCAAGGCGCTTTGACCGATTTACGCCGTAACACCCTGAATAGCGACATACTAGGCTCAATGTCCTAGTACGCGCGATCTGAGGGGGGTCGGTGGCCAGCGTCCTCTACGGACCCGGGCGGATCAGCGACGTCACCCGGCGCACGCGTCCTCGGGTCTCTCGGGCCGTGGTGCGTCCTGCGCTGCTGCTCCTCGGCGTCCTGTTCTGTGCCTGGGCCGGCCTCGGGATGCTGACCGGCGACAGTCAGGTCCCGATGATCTGGGCACCGTCGGGGCTCGGCGCCGCGCTCTACCTGACCACCACCCAGCGATGGCGTCCCCTGGCCCTGGGGCTCCTCTTCGTGGCGGTGCTGGCCGCGCACCTGCTTCGGGGCTTCGACCCCGTGGTGGCGCTCGGGTTCAGCCTGAGCTGCATCGCCGCGGTGTGGACCGTGCGCACGCTGCTCGTGCGCGGGCTCGAGGGCCGGGCCGCCCTGCTGGACCAGGGTGACGTGTCCCGGATGATCGGCGCGATCGCCGCCGCCGGCGCGGTGGCGGCCGTCGGCTGCGCCCTCACCGACCGGCTTGCCGGTGTGGGCAACCCGCTCCTGGGAGCGCTGGCCGCCTTCGGGGCCTACGCCTCCTCGATGATGGTGGTCCTGCCGCTGTGCCTGCGCACGATCGAGTTCGAGCCGCTGGCCGGGCGGCCCGAACGGGCCGTGCAGTCGGTCATCCTGGTCGGCACGACCGTGCTGGTGTTCCTGCCCACCAATGTTCCGCCGGTCGTGTTCGCCGTGATGCCGATGTTCGCCTGGTACGCCTACCGCGGCCGCCTCCGCGAGGCGACCCTGCTCCTGGCCGTGGTCGCGGGCATCGGGACCGCCTTCACCGCGATGGGCATCGGTCCCGTCTACGGCCTCGGGGTGAGGTACGACGTGCCGCCGGAGGTGGTCGGCGGGGTGCTGCAGCTCTTCATCCTCGACTGCGGCCTGATCCTGCTGCCGCTGTCGGTGATGACGACGCAGCAGCGGATGTCGGCGGGACGCGCGGACTCCGAGGGCGAGGCGCTGCGCCAGCTGGTCGCGGCGGCGACGGGCACGGCGATCATGGCGACCGGGCGCGACGGCCGCGTCGAGGTCTTCAACCCCGCGGCGGAGCAGATGTTCGGCTGGAGTGCCGACGAGGTGCTCGGTGAGCTCCCCGAGATGCTCGTCCCGGACCACGAGCTGGCCAGCCAGGCGGCGTACGTGCACGCCCCACCGACCTTCGCCGACATCTGCCGGGCCACCGTGCAGCGGGGAGGTGGCCCCCGGTCCTGGTTCTTCGAGCGCAAGGACGGCGAGACCCGCACCATGCGGATGTCGCTGGCAGCACTCACCGACGAGCTGGGCGAGCGACGCGGCTACCTCGCCACTGCCGAGGACGTCACCGAGCGAGAGGCGGCCAACCAGGCCCTGCTCACCTCGCTGGAGCACCAGCACCTCGCCGTGGGCCGGCTCCAGGAGCTCGAGCGGGTCAAGAGCGACTTCGTGGCCACGGTCAGCCACGAGCTGCGCACCCCGATCACCAGCATCGTGGGGTACACCGAGGTCCTCGAGGACGGCATGGTCGGGTCGCTCACCCCCGACCAGCACGACATCGTCGGGCGCGTCGAGCGCAACGGCCACCGGCTGCTGCGCCTGGTCGAGGACCTGCTGACGCTCTCCCAGATCGAGGGGTCGGGCATGCGGATGGAGATGGCGGACACCGACTTCGCCGAGGTGGTGAGCGCGGCCTACGAGGACATGGCTCCCGCGTTGGTGGACCGCGACCTGGCCATGACCTTGGACGTCCCGCCCTCGGCCGTCGTCCTCGAGGGTGACGCGGTGCACCTGGAGCGCATGGTGGTGCACCTGCTGACCAACGCCGTGAAGTTCACCCCGGACGGTGGCGAGATCCTGGTCTCGGTGATCGCGCAGGACGAGACCGCGCTCCTGGTCGTGAGCGACAGCGGCGTCGGCATCTGCCCGGAGGAGCAGGCGCGCCTGTTCACGCGCTTCTTCCGCTCCCGGACCGCCACCGACCGCGCGATCCAGGGAGTGGGTCTCGGCCTGACCATCGTCCAGTCGATCATCGCCCTGCACGGCGGCACCATCGAGGTCTCCTCGGCTCCCGGTGAGGGCACCACGGTCACCGTGAAGCTGCCGCGGACCGCGGCCTGCATCGACGACGGCGCGCCGGCGGCCTGAGCGCTGGGCCTGGGACGGCCGCTACTGGGCCAGGCCGTAGAGCCGGTCACCCGCATCGCCCAGCCCCGGGACGATGTAGCCCTTCTCGTTGAGCTGCTCGTCGAGGGCCGCGGTCACGACCGTGACCGGGATGTGCAGCCCGTCCAGCTCCTGCTCGAGGTTGTTCACGCCCTCGGGGGCGACCAGGAGGCACACGCAGGTGATGTCGTCCGCGCCCCGGTCGGTGAGGAACCGGATCGCCGCGGCCAGGGTGCCGCCCGTCGCGAGCATCGGGTCCAGGACGTAGCACTGTCGCCCGGACAGGTCGGCCGGCAGCCGTTCGGCGTACGTCGAGGCCTGCAGCGTCTCCTCGTCGCGGACCATGCCGAGGAAGCCGACCTCGGCCGTGGGCATCAGCCGCATCATCCCCTCGAGCATGCCCAGCCCTGCCCGCAGGATCGGGACGACGAGGGGTCGTGGCCGGCTCAGGGTCAGGCCCTCGGTGGCGGCGACCGGGGTGGAGATCGTGACCTTCTCGACGCGGACGTCGCGGGTGGCCTCGTAGGCCAGCAAGGTCACCAGCTCCTCGGTCAGTCGCCGGAACTCCGGCGACGCGGTGCGCTCGTCGCGCAGCGTGGTGAGCTTGTGGGCGACGAGAGGGTGATCGACGACGAGCAGGCGCATGGCCCTTACGTTAATGGCGGGTGGCCACTGTGGTTCCGGGCGCCGAGTTCTGTCACCATCGTGCGTGAGTGAGCCTCGAGAACGCGGGGCCTGCACTGCGGGGAGGTGGACGATGTCAGACATCACCGACGCCGAGGTCGGCGAGATCGATCTGGCACTCGTCGCCTACCGCGACCAGGGCAGCTGGGCCCTCGCCGAGCTCCCGGACCGCTCGCTGGACTCGGTGGACGACATCGCGCGTGAGCTGCGCCGCTACCCCGGCGAGACCGGGGCCCTGGCGCTGATCTCCGTGGCCGAGGACTTCGTGCTCTTCGTGCGGGCCCAGGGCTCGCAGACGCGGGTGCTGCTCTCGGACGCCACAGCGGCCACCGACTGGACGCTGGCCCGCTCGGCCGTGGACCACATCGGCGTGCACGTCGACGACGAGGACGACCAGGCACCCGCCGGCGACCTCGGCATCGTCGCAGACATGGGGATGTCGGCGAAGGACATGGGCGCGCTGCTCGACGACTTCGACCTCTACCCCGAGGAGATCCTCAGCGACGTCGCCGAGAACGTCGGGTTCGGCCCGAAGTTCGACGAGCTCGCCGGCATCGAGGAGTGAGCGACTGGTCCGAGCCGATGCGCGAGGCGCTCGAGCTGGCTCGCAGGTCGCCCGACTGGGGCGACGTCCCCATCGGCGCGGTGGTGCTCTCGGCCGAGGGCGTGGTGATCGGTCGCGGCAGCAACGTCCGCGAGCGCGACGCCGACCCCACCGGGCACGCCGAGGTCGTCGCCCTGCGTGAGGCGGCTGCGTCGGCCGGCGCGTGGCGGCTCACCGGCTGCACCCTGGTCGTGACCCTCGAGCCGTGCACCATGTGCGCCGGTGCGAGCGTGCTCGCGCGGGTGGAGCGCCTCGTCTTCGGGGCGTACGACGAGAAGGCAGGCGCGGTCGGCTCGCTGTGGGACGTCGTCCGCGACCGCCGGCTCAACCACCGACCGGAGGTGCTCGGCGGGGTGCTGGCCGCGGAGTCGACCGCCCTGCTGGAGGAGTTCTTCGCCTCGCACCGCTAGACGTAGATGTTGTCGTGCTCCTCGAGGAAGGCCACCAGCTCCTCGTGCGTGGGCTTCCAGCGGCCCTCCGCCATCTCGACGAGGCCCTGGAAGTAGGCCTCGCGGGGCGCGCCGGGGGCGAAGAGGATCAGCAGCGAGGCCGGTTCGCCGGAGGTGTTGCGGAACCCGTGGACGCCGCCCTCCGGCACGTAGGCGAAGTCGCCCGGACGCGAGGCCAGCCAGTCCTGGCCGGTGAACAGCTCGATGGTCCCGGAGAGCACGAAGAACGACTCGCTGATCGTGCGGTGGAAGTGCGGCCGCGCTCCCCCCGCTCCTACGCCCATGTCCCAGCGGTAGAGGCCGAACCGGCCGGCCGTGGTCACGCCGGTGGCGAGGAAGTGGGCCGCGCCGTCCGGCAGCGGCAGGTCGGGAGCCGTGTCGACGGACCGGAACTGGGCGAGGTCGGGCTCGCCGTCCCCGGCGTATGTCGGTGGTGGGTACGACATGGTCGGGAGATTACTCGGGGTCGCCCCGGCGTTGGGCAGCTCGCACGCCGGCGTACACCAGACCGGCGAGAGCGATGGCCAGCAGCGTCCAGCCGACGATCAGGAGCCGTTCGTGCGGCTCGGCCTCCACCAGCGGCGCGACGCCGGCCACGATCACCGAGACCGAGACCAGGAAGGCGAAGAAGAAGCCGCGGGTGTCGAGCAGGAGCTGCGACTTCTGGTGCTCGAGCTGTTGCTCCTCGATCGAGGCGATCCGGTCGAGCAGCTCCAGGATGGTGCTCGACTCCTCGATCTCCTCGGAGAGGGTGTCGGCGCTGAGCTCGTCCGTCGAGCTCTCGGGCGCCGGCTCATCGGCGACGGCCGTTCCGGACGCACCTTCCTCCAGCCCCGGGAAGGCCTCACGGGCACGCCGGGTCTGCTCCTCCAGCCGCTGCTGCGTTCTCACGTAGGAACGACGCAGGTCCGGGTCGAGTCCACGGGGTCCACCACGCCGTGCGCGGCCCTCGGCGTCCTGCACGCGCTCCTTGACCTCGCGGAACATCGCCTGCGCCGCGGCGTCGAACTGTTCCTGCTCCGCGGGATCGAGGATCCCGTTGTCCGGTCGCTGCAGCTGGCGCAGGATCCCGAAGCCGAGACGGCGTACCGACTCCGGGGTGAACTCCGCGGGCAGGTCCGCGCGCGTCAGCTGCCGGTGACTGGGGCGTCCTGGTGGCGTCACCCGGTCATCTTGGCAGGGTCCAGGCTCGGCTCAGCGGTCGCTGGAGGCTTCCTCCACGGTCAGCTCGGCCGTGGGGGCGACCTCCAGGCGCTCGTCGGGGATCGGCTCGCCGCTGCGCACGGAGCGGCCGAAGGTGCCGTCGGCCAGTCGTTGCTCCGCCCGCTCGATCGACTCCAGCCGGGCCCGGAGGCTGGACTCCACCGCGTTGTCCACGCCCTCGGACTCCAGGGCGTCGGCGGTGTCGCTGGAGTCACCCACCTCCTGCTCGGCCTCGCGGTCCTGGTCCCCAGAGCCGGTGATCTCCCGGAGCAAGGCCTCCACCTCCGCCCGCTCGCTCGCCAACAACGTGCGTGCACGCTCTGCCTCCATGCCCTGCCCCTGACCTCGCTGCGGATCCGAGCCCCCTTCCTACGCTGTGGGGGCGCCCATGTCGAGCGAGGCCCTCAGGGCCTCGGCCTCTCGCCGCGTCTTCCCCCCGGCGATGTAGAACAGGACCCCGACGCCGACGAAGACCAGGATGGGGACGAGCTGGGTGGCCATGTAGGTCCATCGCTCGGAGTGCGTCCAGCCGCCGGGGGCGAAGTCGGAGCCGAACCACGAGACACCGGCACCCGGGGCGAGGATCTGGACGACCGTGATGGCGAGCAGGAGCATCAGCAGCACGGTCAGCGAGCGGTACGCCGGCATCCGGAACGGCCGGGCCACGTGCGGGTGACTGATCCGCAGCTTCCACAGCGCCGGGAAGATCAGCAGGTAGCTGACCAGGGTGGTCGAGATCGTCACACCCAGCACCGCCCCGAAGAACTTCGCCGAGTCTCCAGCGGTGATCTGGTGGGCCAGGACCAGCACGATGGTCGAGACGATCCCGGACAGGACGTTCACGCGCACCGGCGTTCCGTAGCGGGCGTTGATCACGCCCAGGGAGCGCGGCGCCGCTCCGTCGTAGCCGGACACGGCCAGGGCCCGGTCCGAGCCCATGATCCACGTCACCCCGGAGGTCATCAGGCAGACGATGAAGAGGATCGCCGCGAGGTCGCCGAGCACGGAACCCAGACCGGACAGGGCGATCGTGCCGTCCGCGCCGACCTGGCCGCCGTACACGGTGAACACGCGCTGGATGGCGTCGACGAAGCCGCCGAAGCTGGTCACCTGGGAGACCGGCAGGACGACCAGGATGCCGGCCACGGGGATGGCGTAGAGCAGGAAGGAACCCACGGCGCTGCGTGCGATGGCGAACGGCACGTCCTTCTGCGGGTCGGTCATCTCGCCCCCCGCGCTGCTCGGCAGCTCGAACCCCACGTAGTTGAACAGCAGGACAGCCACCAGGCCGACGAACCCGGCGTACGTCGGGCTGAACCCGGACGCCGTCAGGCCGTGGACGCCGTGCTTGACGGCGTAGAGGACCACGGTGACGGTGAAGAAGCCGAGCAGCAGGAACCGGGCCAGCGCGCCGGCCGTCGGAAGCCACTTCCCGACGTCGAAGGACAGGATCGCCGCCAGCACCGAGACCCAGATGAAGACCAGGCTGACCACGAAGAACATCGGCGTCGACAAGGCATGACCGTGGTTGAAGAAGACCTCGACGGCGGTCACCGCCGAGATCGCCAACGTGCCACCCAGCCACACCGGGTTGGTCACCCAGTACAGGACGTTGTTGACGGCTCCCGCGAAGTGGCCGAAGGCGAGCCGGGTCCACAGGTACGGACCGCCCTCCTGCGGGAACGCCGACCCCAGCTCGGCGAACAACAGGGCCTGCGGCACGAAGAACAGCACAGCGAGCAGCAGCATCCAGGTGAACGCCTCGCCGCCGCTGGAGGCAACCGAGGCGATGGTGTCGACGCCGACGATCGTGCAGATGAGGAAGAACAGGATGTCGAAGCGGCCGAAGTGCCGCTGGAGCTTCGCGGCCTCGCTGGCCGCAGCCGGTGTGAGGGGGACGTCTTCGAGCAGGGTCATGGGCCACACTCCTGCCGGCGCGCCGCCGACGATAGTCACGAGCGTGTGCCCGTACGGCGAACGTAGTCGTCGCGCGCTTCCCGGACATGACACGTCGATGTCATCTACGTGTCACCCGTGGTCCACCGCAGCGAGGTTTGCGAGCATCGGGTCATGAAGCGTTTGGTGGTCTGCTGCGACGGGACGTGGAACAAGCCGGACAACGTGACGATCACCAACGTGGAGAAGATCGCGCGGACGGTGCAGAGCGATCCGGCCGCGACCGGTGGCAGCTACCAGCTCGTGTACTACGTCAGCGGGGTCGGTGCCGGCAGCTACGAGGCCGACCGGATCCTGGGTGGCGCGTTCGGGCTCGGGCTCTTCCACAACGTGATCGCCTGCTACCGGTTCCTCGCCCAGAACTACGAGCCGGGCGACGAGATCTTCATCATCGGCTTCAGCCGCGGGGCCTACACGGCTCGCTCGGTGGCCGGCATGGTCGGCAAGGTCGGACTGCTGACCAAGCTCTCCCTCGTCGAGGAGCGGCTGCCCGCCGCGGTCCACCTGTACCAGCAGACCAGCCTGCCCAGCGGCGCCTTCGGGTCGAGCGTGGAGGAGTTCAAGCACGACCACTGCCATGCCGCGAAGGTGCACTTCCTCGGCGTCTTCGACACGGTCGGCGCCCTCGGAATCCCGGGCTTCATGAGGTTCGCGCCCCGGTTCCACGACGTACAGCTGAGCGGGCAGGTGGAGCGGGCGAGGCATGC
This sequence comes from uncultured Actinomycetota bacterium, assembly GCA_963794435.1. Lineage (GTDB taxonomy): Bacteria > Actinomycetota > Actinomycetes > Propionibacteriales > Nocardioidaceae > Marmoricola. The sequence goes on along the minus strand of CAWCDX010000024.1, from coordinate 49,614 downwards.
GCTGGCGATCGACGAGACCCGCCTGAAGTTCGCCCCCACGTTCTGGGAGGCCCCGGAGCAGCCGCCCGGCGCTCCGACCACGGACGCGCGGGTCAAGCAGGTGTGGTTCGAGGGCGCGCACTCCGATGTCGGTGGCGGCTACCCCGACACCGGGCTGTCGGACACCTCGTTGCTCTGGATGGTGCGCGAGGCCCACGAGGCCGGCCTCGTCTTCGACGTGCCGCTGCTGTCCCACTACGTCGGCAGTGGGTCCGACCCCATCCGGCACGACCCGCTCAACGCGATGTACCGCGTCGACAACCTGCTCCTGGGGACGAGGACGAGGCTCCGCAGGAACCAGGCCACCAGCGCATTCAGCGGTGGACTGCGTCGTCTCACCAACGATCGCGCCCTGTCCGTGCGGGTCGCCAGCAGTGCGGTCACCCACCTCCAGGAAGGCGGGTACGACCCCGCGAACCTGACGTCGTTCGCGGGTGCGACCCACGGGTTCGAGGACATCGTCGAGCCGGTCGTCGCTCTTCCGGAGAGCGGATTCGACTACGACTTCCTCGGGAGCGCCCCGGTGCCCGGCTAGCGGTCGATGACCCATGAGGAGCCCTCCCTCATAGGCTCGGGTCCATGAGGGTGGCCCCGTGAAGGTTGCACTGCAGGTCACGTGCCTGAACGACGCGCTGTTCCCCGACGTCGGCAAGGCCACCGTGACCCTGCTGCGGCGGCTGGGCGTCGAGGTCGACTTCCCGGCCGGTCAGACGTGCTGCGGGCAGCCGATGGTCAACACCGGGTACCTCGACGAAGCCGTGCCTGCCGTACGTCGCTTCGCGGAGGCCTTCGCGGGGTACGACGCGATCGTGACGCCGTCGGGCTCGTGCGCGGGATCGGTGCGCCACCAGCACGCGATCGTGGCGCGGCGATCGGGCGATCCCACGCTCGAGGAGGCGGTCGCCGTGCTCTCGCCGCGGACCTACGAGCTCAGCGAGTTCCTCGTCGACGTGCTCGGGGTCGACGACGTCGGCGCGCACTTCCCGCACGTCGTGACCTATCACCCGACCTGTCACTCGCTGCGCCTGCTGGGCGTCGGCGATCGCCCTCGGCGCCTGCTGGAGAAGGTCGGCGGACTGAGGCTGGTGGACCTGCCGTCGGCGGAGGAGTGCTGCGGCTTCGGCGGCACCTTCGCGGTCAAGAACGCCGACACGTCGGTGGCGATGGGGTCGGACAAGGCGCGGCACGTGCGCGAGACCGGTGCCGAGGTGCTGGTCGCGGGGGACAGCTCCTGCCTGATGCACATCGGTGGACTGCTCGAGCGGCAGCGGGCCGGCGTACGCGTGATGCACCTGGCCGAGGTCCTGGCACAGGACGAGGGACGCTCATGACGGCGACATTCGTCGGGATGCCGCCGTTCCCGGAGGCCGCGCGGGAGGCCCTGGGCGACAGCCAGCTGCGGCACAACCTGGCCCACGCGACGTCCACGATCCGCGAGAAGCGCGCGGGCGTCGTCGCGGAGGTCGAGGACTGGGAGGAGCTGCGCACGCGCGCGGCAGCGATCAAGGACGCCACCCTCGCGCGGCTCGAGGAGCACCTGCTCCGTCTCGAGGAGTCGCTGAGCGCCAACGGCGCGATCGTGCACTGGGCCAACGACGCCGCCGAGGCCTGCGCCGTCGTCGCGGAGATCGCCCGGTCGCACGGGGCCGACGAGGTGCTCAAGGTCAAGTCGATGGCCACCCAGGAGATCGGGCTCAACGAAGCGCTGGCGGAGGCCGGTATCCAGGCCTGGGAGACCGACCTGGCCGAGCTGATCGTGCAGCTGGGCGACGACCTGCCCAGCCACATCCTGGTGCCGGCGATCCACCGCAACCGGGCGGAGATCCGGGCGATCTTCGACGAGCACATGGCCGCGGCCGGACGACCCGCGCCGGAAGGGTTGACCGACGACCCCACCGCGTTGGCCGCGGCGGCACGGCTGCACCTGCGCGAGAAGTTCCTGCGCGCCAAGGTAGGGGTGTCCGGCGCGAACTTCGCCGTCGCGGAGACCGGGACCCTGGTGGTCGTCGAGTCCGAGGGCAACGGCCGGATGTGCCTGACCCTGCCGGAGGTGCTGGTCTCCGTGGTCGGCATCGAGAAGGTGGTGCCGGGCTTCGCCGACCTCGACGTGTTCCTGCAGCTGCTGCCGCGATCCTCGACCGGGGAGCGGATGAACCCCTACACCTCGATGTGGTCCGGCGTCACTCCCGGAGACGGGCCGCAGGAGGTGCACGTCGTCCTCGTCGACCACGGCCGCACGCGCGCGCTGGCCGACGAGGTGGGCCGCCAGGCGCTGCGCTGCATCCGCTGCTCCGCGTGCCTGAACGTCTGCCCGGTCTACGAGCGGGTGGGTGGGCACGCCTACGGCTCGGTGTATCCCGGCCCCATCGGCGCGATCCTCAACCCGTTGCTGCGCGGTGTCGGCGAGGACCCCCAGATCGACTCGCTGCCGTACGCCTCCTCGCTGTGCGGCGCCTGCTACGACGTGTGCCCGGTCAAGATCGACATCCCCTCGGTGCTGGTCGACCTGCGCGCCCAGGTCGTCGATGCCCACCGGGGAGGGCGGCCCTCGGTCACCGACGCCGCGATGAAGGGCGCCGGTGCGACCTTCGCCTCGCCGCGTCGGCTGGGGCTCGTCGAGCGCTGTGCCCGTTTCGGGACCGCGGCCGCCCGGCACCTGCCCCTCGCGTCAGCCTGGACCGGCGCACGCGACCTCCCCGCCGCACCGCGCGAGTCCTTCCGCGCCTGGTGGAAGCGGACCCAGAAGTGAGCGCCCGCGAGGACATCCTCGCCCGGGTGCGGGCGGCCACCCGGACCACGGCCCTTCGAGACGCCTCGCTCGTCCCTCACGAGGCTCCTCAGGGACCCGAAATGCCGGTCCCTGAGGTGCGAGCGCCAGCGAGCCTCGAAGGGCCGGCGCTCCTCGACCTCTTCGTCGAGCGCGTCGAGGACTACGAGGCGGTCGTGGAGCGCTGCGCCCCCGACGAGCTGGTCGGCTGCGTCACCGCTGCGGTGGAGGGCTGCTCGGTCGTCGTACCCGCTGGGCTCGACCTCGAGCTGCCCGGCGCGGTCGTCGACGACGGCCTCTCCGCCGCGGAGCTCGACCGCCTCGACGCCGTCGTCACTCGTGCGGTGCTGGGCATCGCCGAGACCGGCACGATCGTCCTGGACCACGGACCGGGCCAGGGCCGCCGCGCGATCACCCTGGTCCCGGACCGGCACGTCTGCATCGTCGCCGCCGACCAGGTCGTGGCGGACGTCCCCGACGCGGTCACCCGTCTCGACCCGGGCCGGGTCCAGGGCCGCCCGCTCACCTGGATCAGCGGCCCCTCGGCGACCAGCGACATCGAGCTGTCCCGGGTCGAGGGCGTCCACGGACCCCGCCAGCTGCACGTCATCGTGGTCGGCTGACCAACCGCCGAGCGGCGCTTTTCTGCACGCTCCAGCGCGCCGAGCGGGGGTTCCGTGTCCGGCAGGCGTGCAGAAATCCCCCGCTCGACGTCGTACGGCGTGCAGAAATCCCCCGCTCGGCGCAGGGATTGGGGGCAGTCGGTGCTGCTCCGGTAACCTCTCCGGCGGTGGCGTGTCCGAGCGGCCTAAGGAGAACGCCTCGAAAGCGTTTGTCGGCGCAAGTCGACCGAGGGTTCAAATCCCTCCGCCACCGCCAGCCAGCCTCCGACCGACTCGGGGCTGAACCATCGCCGGAGAGGCGTCCCGACAGGGGCGTCGCTCCGTGCGGTGGTGCCCAGACCTGCCAGCCTCAGCGGTCGGCATCTCGCAACGACCCGCGCTGCTTCCCGACACCGTCGGACACGGTGCACACGACGGTGCGGTCATCTGACCACGTGTCCTTCTCCGGGGAGAACATGGACTCGTCGAGCTCGGTGTCGTCGGCCGAGACCCCGACGTAGTGCTCGAACCGCGCGTCGCAGCCGCTCCAGGCCAGGTCCTCGACCGTGGTCTCGCCGGGCCAGCTCTGCTGCGGCAGCTGGAAGGTGGCGTACACCTCGTCGGTGTGTGCCTCGTCCTCGCAGTCGACCACCCGCACCCCCACGAAGGCACCCGGTGGGTTCATGTCCTGCACGCACTCGCCCACCTTGAGGTCGGCGTAGTCGAGCGAGCCGCTGGGGACCGCCCACTCTCGCAGCAGGCCGGTGGAGACCACCGTCACCGCGACAGCCAGCACGGACACGACCGCCATCACCCATCCCGGAGGGGCGTCGCGCCCGCCGGCCGGGATCCCTGCCCCGGCGACGCGGCAGGCAACCAGCAGGGACACGCCCCAGAACAGCAGCGAGCCGAGATCCTGGGTCACGCTCTCGAGGCCGCCGTAGTGGTCGCCGAGGTACTCCGAGAGCAGCAGGCTGAGCAGGGTCAGCGCAGCGGCGATCGCCCACACCCACACCTTCTCCAGCACGGGCCTGGCCAGGCGCACGACAGCGCCGACGACCGCTCCCTGGATCGCTGAGCTCCACCCGTACTCGTAGCCGGTTCGTACGACGATCGCTGCCTGGGCCGTGCCGACGGCCACGGCAGCCAGCAGGCCGAGCGCGGAGGCGCGCAGCACCGAAGCCGCGCGAGACGAGCCGGGACCCTCGGGAGAGGTGATCGCGGTCGTCGGGTTCCAGATCGGTTCAGTGACGCCGTCGAAGACGCGCGGCGACTGGCTGGGGTCGGGTGCCTGCTCGCCCTGGTCCATCGGTCCCTCCCTGGCCACAGCCCGGATGCGGGGATGCCCTCAGGATGCGCTCGGGGGAGCGGCGGCGACAGGGGAAAGCGCGTGCGGGGTAGACCGCTGGTACCCGGAGCAGGAGCGGCTCAGCCCCAGGGATCCTCGGCGAGCCGGGCGTGCAGGTGCTCGTCGTAGACCTGGCCGTCGCCGTAGCGGTAGGACTGGCGCAGCGTGCCCTCGAGGCGGAAGCCGGCCCGCTCGGCCACCACGCACGAGGCCGGGTTCGCGACCGCGTGGAAGAGCTCGAGCCGGCGCAGGCCCAGCTCGTCGACGACCCGGTGGGCCGCGGCCGCGAGGGCGGCGGTGGCCACGCCGCGGCCGCGCTCGGCCGCCAGGACCCGGTACCCGAGCTCGGCCGTCCCCTGGTCGGTGTCGACGTGGAAGGCCGAGATGGTGCCCAGGAACCGATCGTCGTCATCGGCCGCCACCGCCCAGGCGGCGAAGTCCGTGCCCCCGTCGTTCTGGCGTGAGCGCCAGTCGTCGAGGTCGGTCGCGGGGTCGGGGTTCCAGAGCCGGGTCTGCGGGTCGTCGAAGAGCGCGCGGAGCGCTGGATCGTCCGCGGGCACGAAGGCGCGCAGGTGCACCTGGGTCGTGGGCGGAGGCCATGAGGCGATTCTGCTGCACGGGCACACGGATGATGTCGAGGATCCGCGTCCCGCTCCGACGTACTCCTCGACGGCTGCTGCAAGAGTGGCCACGGACGCAGATGGAGGTCTGCCGTGAAGTACGTGATCCTGATCCACGCCAACCCCGAGCCGTGGGGACATCCCACGTCGCGCTTCACCGCCGAGGGCAAGCTGCTCGGCGCCGACGAGCACGACCGGGCCGACCGGGAGTTCGAGGCGCTGCTCGAGGAGATCTCGGCGTCGGGTGAGTTCGTCACCGCCGAGGCGCTGGGCGACCCGGCCTCCTCGACGCTCTACGGCTGGAGCCCGGAGGGACACCTCGCCACCGACGGCCCGTACGCCGAGGTGAAGGAACAGCTCGCCGGCTTCTTCCTCATCGACACCGAGACCCGCGAGCGGGCCGAGGAGATCGCGGCGCAGTTCGCCCAGCCCGGTGGGGTGATCGAGCTCCGCCCTGCGATGTGGGCTGGCGGGTCCGACGAGTGAGCCAGGCGAGCGTCGAGGAGGTGTGGCGCACCGAGGCGCCACACGTCCTCGGCGCCCTGGTCCGTCGGTACGGCGACCTCGACGCGGCCGAGGACGCCGCGCAGGAGGCCCTGCTGGCCGCCTCGCAGCAGTGGCCGGTCGAGGGGGTGCCCGAGCATCCGCGCGGGTGGCTGGTCACCGTCGCCTCTCGCCGGCACACCGACCGATGGCGCACCGAGCTTGCCCGGGCCGCGCGTGAGGAGCGGGTGTTCCGCGAGTCCGTCGCCGCCGAGGTTCCGGACCGCGACGACTCCCTGGGCCTGCTGCTGCTGTGCTGCCACCCGGCGCTGACCCGGCCCTCGCAGGTGGCGCTGACGCTGCGCGCGGTGGCGGGACTCGGCACGGCCCAGATCGCGCGGGCGTTCCTCGTGCCGGAGCCCACCGTGGCGCAGCGGATCAGCCGCGCCAAGGCACGGCTCCGGGAGTCCGGTGCCCGCTTCCGGCTCCCGACCCCGGAGGAGATGCCTGACCGGGTCGCGGTCGTGACGCAGGTGCTCTACCTCGTCTTCACCGAGGGCCACACCGCCACGAGCGGGAGGGTGCTGACCGACGTCTCCCTGACCGACGAGGCGATCAGGCTCACGCGTCAGCTCCACCGCCAGCTCCCGGACCTCGACGAGGTCACCGGCCTGCTGGCCCTGATGCTCCTCACCGACGCGCGCCGGGCCGCCCGCACCCGGGCCGACGGTTCCCTGGTGCCCCTGGCCGAGCAGGACCGCAGTGCGTGGGACCGCGGCGCGATCGCGGAGGGAGTGCGGCTGGTGGAGGCGGTGCTGCCCAACGGTCCGGTGGGTCCCTACCAGCTGCAGGCCGCGATCGCCGCCGTCCACGACGAGGCCGTGCGCGCCGAGGACACCGACTGGGTGCAGATCGAGGCGCTCTACCGGATGCTCGCGGACCTGGTGCCCGGGCCGTTCGTCACCCTCAACCACGCCGTCGCGGTGGCGCACACCGACGGCCCGGAGGCGGCGCTGGCCATGGTGGGACCTCTCTCGGCGGCCCCCGCGCTCAGGCGGAACCACCGGCTGCACGCCGTCCGTGCCCACCTGCTGGAGATGGCCGGCCGGGAGGCTGACGCTCGCGTGGAGTACCTCGCCGCTGCGTCCCTGGCCACCAGCATCCCGGAGCAGCGCTACCTGCACGAGAGGGCGCGAGCCCGGCGGGGCTGAGCTGTCGTCAGTGGTGGCCGCTGCGGCCGAGGGTGTCCTCGCGGGTCACTCCTGGGCGCGTCCACTGCGGCACCGGCCGGCTCGTCGGGCCCCAGGTGGCGACGCCGTCGGCGTCCGAGCGCCAGTACCAGCAGGCCTGGCCGGCTGTGCCGGGATGTCCCTCGCTGACGTGGCCGATCACCGGCCAGCCCTCGGGGTTCTGCTCCCAGGCCTCGCCGCGGCCGTACGGCGTCATGTCGAGCAGGGCCAGCTCCCCGTTGACCGGCTCGTTGCCACGATCGGTCGTGGAGTAGGTCAGGAACACCCGGTCGCCGACGCGCAGGAAGCAGACGAGGTAGCCCATCTCTCCGCCGATCGGCCCGTCCAGGCCGCGCACCGAGTACCAGGGCTGGGTGTAGCCCATGAACTCCACGTAGGGCGCCAGCTCCTCCCACGGGCCCGGCGCCACGATGGCGAGGGAGACCCCGCGTGCGTTCAGGTACGTCGCGTCCTGCAGGTGCCAGACCGTGGTGGTGCAGCCCTCGCACTGGCCCTGGTGCGGCGCGCCGTCGTACCACATGTGCTGGTAGACGACGAGCTCGTCGCGGCCCTCGAACAGGTCCAGGAACGGCACCGGACCGTCTGGTCCGACCACCTCGACCGTCGCGTCGACCTCCACCATGGGGAGTCGACGGCGGGCCGCTGCGATCGCGTCGCCCTCTCGGGTGTGGGCCTTCTCGCGGACGAGGAGCTCCTCGCGCCTGGCCTGCCAGGTGGCCATGTCGGTGATCGGGGGCCGGCCGGGAGTCGCAGTCGGGTCGTCCGTGGTGGTCATGGTGTCCTCCGAGTCGTCTGGTGCCCGGGCAGCGTCGACGTACGACGTTTCCCGGGTCGCATCGGGGCAGACCGGCGACGTGGTCAGAACTCATCGCTGTCGCAGGCCCGCGCCCACCACTGCGGCACGATGGGGAGGTGAGACGAGGCGTGCAGCGTGCGGTCCCCCGGCCCGGGCAGGAGTCGGTGTGGGACTACCCGCGTCCACCTGCCCTCGTCGCCTCCGACCGCCGGGTCGTCGTACGCCGTGAGGGAGAGCTGGTCGCCGACACGTTCCGGGCGTACCGGGTGCTGGAGACCAGCCACCCCCCGACCTGGTACGTCGCGCCGGACGACGTCATCGCCGGAGCACTGAGCCGGTCGACGGCGCGCCCCACCCTGTGCGAGTGGAAGGGCGCGGCGACGTACTGGGACGTGCTCGACCTCGACGCCGCCGCCTGGTCCTACGAGACCCCGACGGGCGGGTTCGTCGACCTGCGGGGCTACCTCGCGTTCTCGCCGGCCCGCCTCGAGTGCTTCGTCGACGGTGAGCGGGTCCGTCCCCAGGAGGGTGGCTTCTACGCCGGCTGGATCACCGACGACGTCGTCGGGCCCTTCAAGGGCGCGCCCGGGACCCTGGGTTGGTAGGGGTGGGCCGGTAGGTCGACACGCCAGGTCGCGGACAGGCAGTGGTTTTCTCCATTAATACGATAAAGTCACTACACTTACGACGACCTGGAGAGGAGGCTGACTCAATGTCCCCACACCACGAGGCGCCCGCAGTCGACGTGCACCAGCACCTGTGGCCCGACGAGCTCGTAGACCGGTTGCGCGCGCGTTCGCGCCCGCCGTACCTGCGTGGCTGGACGCTCCACACCGAGGGCGAACCCACCTACGACGTGGAACCGGCAGGACACGACGTCGCGGCACGCATCGCCGCAGACCACGAAGCGGGGGTGGGTTCGGCCTGTGTCAGCCTCTCCGCCCCCCTCGGTATCGAGGGCCTGCCGCGCCCGGAGGCCCGGCTGCTGATCGAGGCGTGGCACCGCGGCGTGCGCGAGCTCCCGGACCACTTCCGGGCCTGGGCCTCGGTGCCCTCCGACGACGCCGACGTGTCCTCGCTGCGCGTGCTGCTGGCCGAGGACCGCTTCGTCGGCGTCCAGCTGCCGGCCACCGAGCTGCTCACCCCCTACGCCTGGGAGCGCGCCGCGCGCGTCCTGCTGACCGCGGAGCTCGCGGGCAAGCCGGTCTTCGTGCACCCCGGCCCCGAGCCTCGTCGCGTGCTCGCCGGCCCGCTGCCGGACTGGTGGGCGCCGGTCGTGGGGTACGCCGCGCAGATGCAGGCCGCCTGGTGGGGCTGGCACGCCTTCGGCGGCCGCACGCTGTTCCCGCGGCTGCGGCTGCTCTTCGGCGCCGGCGCCGGCCTGGCGCCGCTGCACCTCGAGCGGCACGCCATGCGTGGGGGCGGGCGGGTCGTCGTCGACCCGAACGCCTTCGTCGACACCTCGGGCACGGGCTCCCGCTCTCTCGAGGCCCTCGTGCGGGTGCTCGGGATCGACGCCCTGACCCTCGGCAGCGACCGGCCCTACGCCGAGCCGCTCGCCGAGTTCCTCGGCGACGCGGCCACGCACGCCGTCCGCGTCAGCAACCCGACCCGGCTGCTGGAGCCGGTCGCGACCGATGGAGGTGAGCAGGCATGGGCAGTGGCGAGCTGACGTCGCACCCCGAGGCGCTGGGGCTGGACGACCTCCCCGAGCGCGACCTGAGCGGAGCCGAGCTCGAGGAGCTGGTCACCCGCATCGCCCGGGAACCGGAGCGCTGGGCACACCACGTGGCCTTCGACGGTGACCAACGGGTCTACGCCTCCCTCTACCGCGATGCCCACGTCGACGTGTGGCTGCTGTGCTGGACGCCGGAGAACGACACCGGCTGGCACGACCACGACGTGTCGTCGGGGGCGGTCGCGGTGGTGTCCGGCGAGCTGGTCGAGAACAACCTCACCCTGATGCACGGCGCCCGCGAGACGCGGGTCCGCGCAGGCGAGGTCTACTCCTTCGGTCCCGACCACATCCACCGGTTGAACGGTGCCGTGCACGGGTCGATCAGCGTGCACGCCTACAGTCCTCCGCTCTGGCGGATGGGGCAGTACGCGGTCGACGAGGCCGGCGTGCTGAGTCGGGTGTCGCTCTCTTACGCAGACGAGCTCCGCCCGATCCAGTGACGTGAGCGCCGGTCGCCCCGGGCACCCGGGCCGACCGGCACCGCTACGGTGTCGAGGGTGTACGACGAACCGTTCGGTGCGTGTGATCGCGGCCCGGTGCGCCGGCTGGGGATCGGCTCCGAGCCGGGCGTGGCCCTCGAGGTGCTCGACCTCGGCGCCACCGTCCACCGGCTCGAGGTCACCGATCGCGGCGGCCGGCGTCGCAACGTCGTGGTCGGCCACCCGGACGCGCAGGCCTACGTCGACACCTCCGACTACCGCGGGGCCGTCGTGGGCCGCGTGGCGAACCGGATCGCCGGACCCTTCGAGCTCGACGGGTTGCTCGTCACCCCGACGCCCAACGAGGGCAGCACCACCCTGCACGGGGGACCGGACGGCTTCCACCGCCGGATCTGGGAGGTCCTCGAGCACGCCCCGGACCTGGTGCGGCTCCGGCTGGTCAGTCCGGACGGCGACCAGGGCTTCCCCGGCGAGCTGACCACCACGCTCACCTACGCCACGACGGCCGACTCGGTCTCGCTGGAGATCGAGTCCACCACGGCCGCTACGACGGTCGCGCACCTGACCAGCCACGTCTACTGGAACCTCGACGGGTCCGCGACGATCGCGGACCACGTTCTCGCCGTCGAGGCCGAGGAGTACCTCGAGGTCGACGGCGCCGGCATCCCCACCGGCCGGATCGTCGCGGTCGCCGGGACGCCGTACGACCTGAGGAGCGCTGCCCGGATCGGGGACAGGGCGATCGACCACTGCTTCGTGGTGCGCGGCGTGGCCGTCGTGAGCACGGACGCGCTCGACCTCGAGCTGAGCACCGAGAGTCCGGGGCTACAGGTCTTCACCGGTGAGGTCCTGGTCGGCGGCCCGCGATCGGGCCTGGCGATGGAGCCGCAGCTGTTCCCGGACGCCCCGCACCACCCGGAGTTCCCGAGCGCGGAGCTGCGCCCGGGGGAGACTCGTCGCACGACGATGCGGTGGACCTTCAGCTGACGTCGGTGGGCAGGTCGCCGCCGTCGGCGAAGAAGACCTTGACCATCCCCGGTCGACCGGTCATCGATGATCCGGACGCTGGAGCAGCGGATCCTCACCCAGGATCCCGACCTGGGCCTGGCACCGGCACCGGGTGCGGCACTGCCGTGCGGTCACCGGCACGGTGACCGCTGCGCGTTGACGGCACAATGACCGGGTGACCCAGAAGTCAGCGTGGTTCGAGTCGCCGGCCGAAGCGGAGAAGCAGCTGTCGGGGGTCGGCTACCTCGCGGACGCCGCGACCGCCACGACGGCGTTCCTCGCCGGTGCCCTGGAGAAGCCCCTGCTGGTCGAGGGGCCGGCAGGCGTCGGCAAGACCGAGCTGGCCAAGGCGGTGGCCCGTGCGACGGGCGCCGAGCTGGTCCGGCTGCAGTGCTACGAGGGGCTCGACGAGGCGCGGGCGCTCTATGAGTGGAACTACAAGAAGCAGCTCCTCGCAATCCAGGTGAGCCGACAGGAGACGGAAGCGGGTTCGCCCAGCTTGAGCTGGTCAGAGTCCATCTTCACCGACGAGTTCCTGCTGACCAGGCCGCTGCTGACCGCGATCCGGCGCGAGGACCCGACCGTGCTGCTCGTCGACGAGGTCGACAAGACCGACGTGGAGGTCGAGGGCCTGCTCCTGGAGATCCTCGGTGACTTCCAGGTCACCATCCCCGAGCTCGGCACCGTGGTCGCCACGCACCGGCCCTTCGTCGTCCTGACCTCGAACGCGACGCGCGAGCTCTCCGAGGCGATCAAGCGCCGCTGCCTCTTCCTGCACATCGACTACCCCGATGCCGATCGGGAGCGCGACATCGTGGTGTCCCAGGTGCCCGAGATCGAGGCGGAGCTCGCCGGCCAGATCGTCGAGACCGTCGGCCGGCTGCGTGGGCTCGAGCTGCGCAAGGCACCCTCGATCGCCGAGACCATCGACTGGGCCCGCACTCTGGTGGCCCTGGGCGCCGGGACCCTCGACCCCGCCACGATCGACCAGACGCTCGGCGTCGTGCTCAAGCACGCGAGCGACCACGAGCGCGCCGTCAACGAGCTACGGCTCCGGGCCCGATGACCCGACCCCGATGACACTGCTCGACAGGCACATCGCCTTCGTGGAGGCGCTGCGCGAGGCGGGGCTCCCGGTCTCCCTCGCCGAGGGCCTCGACGCCGTCGAGGCGATCCGCGCCCTCGGCCTCGGCGAGCGCGAGACCCTGCGGGCGGCGTACGCAGCGACCCTGGTCAAGCGGCAGAACCACCGCCCCGGCTTCGACCAGGTCTTCGACCTCTACTGGCCCGCGCTGGTGGGCGAGGGTCACCCCCAAGACCGGATAGTCCGTGGAGATTCCGCCCCCGACCAGCCCGAAGTGGGGCGGGAAGTCCCCGGACCATCCGGTTCCGACGGCCCGCAAGCGCTCGCCGACTTCCGGGAGGCGCTGGCGACGGCCCTGGCGATGGGGGACCCGGACGCGCTGGCGATGCTGGCCCGCGAGGCGGTGCAGCGGTTCGGGCTGATCCGGGGGCGCGGACCGGGGGAGCAGCGCTGGTCGTCGTACAACGTGATGAACCGGGTCTCGCCCGAGGAGCTCGTCGGCCAGGCGCTGGCCGGGCTGGCGGCGCCGACAGGTGACGAGCGCGCGCTGCAACGCCTGGTCGAGGCGCAGGTCCGGGCGTTCGAGGGGCTGGTCGAGGGGGAGGTACGTCGGCGCGCGGCCGAGGTGCGCGGCCCCGAGCACGTCGCGCGGCACACGGTCCGGCCCACGATCGAGCAGGTCGAGTTCACCTCGGCCCGCAAGGCGGACCTGGAGCTGATGCGCCGCGAGATCCAGCCGCTCGCGCGCCGGCTCGCCACCCGGGTCAGCCGCGAGCAGCACTCCCGCCGGGGTCGTCCGCTGGACTTCCGGCGTACCGTCCGGGCCTCCATGTCCAGCGGCGGGGTGCCCCTGGAGACCCACCACAAGCCCCGGCGCCCCGGGCGCACGGACCTGGTCGTCCTGTGCGACGTCAGCGGCTCGGTGGCCAACTTCGCGGGGTTCACGCTGATGCTGGTCTACGCCCTGCGCGAGCAGTTCAACCGGGTGCGCGCCTTCACCTTCGTCGACGAGATCCACGAGGTCTCCGACCGGTTCACCCCGGGAGCGGATCCGGCCCGGACGATGTCGGACCTCGCCGCCAGCGCGCGCTACGCCAGCCTCTGGGGGCGCACGAACTACGGGCGCGCGTTCACCCGATTCTCCCAGGAGTACGCCGACGCGCTGACCCCGAAGACGAACCTGCTCGTGCTCGGCGACGCCCGCTCGAACCACACCGACCTCGCGCTCCCGGTGGTGCGCGACCTCGTCCACGCCGCCCGGCACAGCTGGTGGCTCAATCCCGAGCACCACCGCAACTGGAACACCGGCGACTCGGCCGCCCGGGAGTACGGGCGACTGGTCCCGATGGTCGAGTGCCGCAACCTCACCCAGCTCGGCGAGTTCGTCCACGACCTCGCCTGATCGTCCCGCGATCCCACTTCCGGGGGAGTTCCCGCACCGGCCGCCGAACCCGTCAGTAGAATCGTTCTTTCGCTCTGTTCCCTTGGAGGGCTTCGGCGTTGAACACTGACGTGGCTTCGCGCGAGATCGCGCGCGAGCAGGAGTACGTCGACTCCGTCTACGCACAGATGGAGAAGGCTGCCGTCTCGGCCCAGCAGCTGGCGAAGGAGGGTCTCGAGCGCGGCCGCATCGGCAACGAGGGCGGCCTGGTCGAGCGCGACGCCATGGTCTTCCAAGCCGCGCGCCGGATGGCCACCCTCGACGCGGCCCACGAGGGGTTGGTCTTCGGCCGGCTCGACATGCGCCCCGAGGTGAGCGGAGCGGCGCGCTACATCGGCCGGATCGGCCTGCGCGACGACAACTACGACGTGCTGCTGATCGACTGGCGGGCTCCGGCGGCGGCGGTGTTCTACCAGGCCACGCAGGCCGACCCGCTGGGCGTCGTACGCCGACGGATCCTCCGCTCCAAGGGCGTCACCGTGCTCGGCGTCGAGGACGACCTCATCGACCCGGAGAGCCCGAACGCCGAGGAGCTGCCGATCGTCGGCGAGGGCGCGCTCCTGGCCCAGCTCTCCCGCGCTCGCGACCGCTCCATGCACTCGATCGTGGCCACGATCCAGGCCGAGCAGGACCGCGCGATCCGGGCACCCAACAAGGGTGTGGTCTCGATCAGCGGAGGACCCGGCACCGGGAAGACCGTGGTCGCCCTGCACCGGGCGGCGTACCTGCTCTACGGCGATCGCCGGCGCTACGAGACAGGCGGGGTGCTCGTGGTCGGTCCCTCGGGGGTGTTCATGCGCTACATCGAGCGGGTGCTGCCGTCGTTGGGCGAGACGGCGGTGGCGCTGCGGTCGCTCGGCGAGGTCGTCGACGGGGTCCGGGCGACCCGCCGCGACGAGCCCGCCGTCGCCGAGGTGAAGGGCTCGGCGTCGATGGCAGAGCTGCTCCGGCGTACGGCGCGTCAGGCAGTGCCCGACGGACCCCGGGAGTTCCGGGTCTTCTACCGCGACGCGGTGATCACCCTGGGGCCCCGCGAGCTCGGTCAGCTGCGGCGCCAGCTGCTGTCGATGGGGCGCCGCAACCGCTCGACCACGCGGGTCGCCTCGACGCTGATCGACGCGATGTGGCGCCAGGTGACCACCGAACGCGCCCGCGAGCGCACCAAGGAGGACTTCGCCGCGGAGATGCGCACCCACGACGACTTCCTGGAGTTCGCATCGTCGTGGTGGCCGGTGCTCGATGCCGCGACGGTGCTCGGCTGGCTGCGCGACCCCGAGCTGCTCGCACGCGTCGGCGAGGGGGTCCTGGACGAGGAGTCGGTGCGGCTGCTCTCGAAGTCGTGGGGGCCGCCCGGCTCCGCGGCGACGCTCGCGATCGACGACGTGCCGTTGCTCGACGAGCTGCGCTACCTGCTCGGTGACCCGCCGGTCGTCAACACCGGCTCGGAGGACGACGAGATCCTCGGTCTCGACGACCAGGCGCTCGTGGGGGCCATGCAGGAGGTCACCACCGCCTCCGACCGGGAGTACGCCGGCCAGGCCAGCTGGGCCCCCCCGACCAACCGGGTCGAGGACGACGGCTACGCCCACGTCCTGGTCGACGAGGCACAGGACCTGACGCCGATGCAGTGGCGGATGCTGGGCCGGCGCGGGCGGCACGCGACCTGGACCGTCGTCGGCGACCCCGCGCAGTCGTCCTGGCCGGTGCCCGCGGAGGCCCAGGCCGCGCGGGAGGAGGCGCTGCGCTCGCCGCGGGGCGACCGCCCGCGGCACGACTTCCACCTCTCCACGAACTACCGCAACAGCGCGGAGATCTACGACTTCGCCGCGGCGTACGCCGGCCGGGTCGGCCTCGACGCAGACCTGCCGAACGCCGTGCGCACGACCGGTGTCGAGCCGGCCGTGCTCGAGGTCGAGGACCTCGAGTCCTCCCTGCGTGCCGAGCTCGTCGAGCTGGCCGGGTCGCTGGAGGGCACGGTCGGCGTGGTGGTCCCGGTCGCGCGCCTGGGCGAGGTCACCCGGTGGGTCTCCTCCTGGCCCGAGCTCGCGGCCGAGACCGGCGGTCCCGAGAGCCGGGTCGTCGTACTCCCCGGGCTGGACACCAAGGGCCTGGAGTTCGACGGCATCCTGGTCGTGCAGCCCCACGAGATCGAGCAGGAGTCGCCGACCGGCCGCGCCACCCTCTACGTCGTCTACACCCGCGCCACCCAGCGGATGGTGACCCTCACCCAGCGCTGACGGGTCGGTTTCCCATGCGAGGAGACTTTTCTGCCCCTCCTCGTAGGAAACTTCCTGTGGTCGGCGGCAATTCGGGTTCCTACCATGGGAAACCGGCCCGCGGACGCGACTAGTAGCGTTCGCCGCATGCCCGAGCCCACCTCCGCCCACGACAGCCTCGAGGAGCTGCTGGGGCACGAGGCGTGGGCGGTGATCCGGCTGCGGGAGAGCCCGACGGTCACCCTCGTCGGCGGGCCGCTGAGCCACCTCGAGCGACTGGGTGACATCCCCCTCGAGGAGGGCGTCCCGGAGGAGGGCCGGCGCTTCGACCGGCTCGTCGCCGTGCCCTTCCGGCAGGTCACCGAGCGCGGCTTCCTGGCCCACGACGACGGCACTCCGCTCGCCGTCGTCGACATCGCCCTCGAGCGGGAGGTGCCGCTCGACGAGCTGGTCGGGGCCCTGCCCGACGGGGCGATCGAGTTCGAGGACCCGGGCGGCTTCGAGACCTCCGACGACGACTACGCCGCCGTCGTACGCCGCATCATCGACGACGAGATCGGCAACGGCGAGGGCGCCAACCTCGTCGTGGGGCGGCACTACCGGGCTCGCCTGCGGGACTGGAACCGCGACAAGGCCCTCACCGTGCTGCGGCGGCTGCTCACCGCCGAGCGCGGGGCCTACTGGACCTACTGCTTCTGGACCGGCGACCGGTTCCTCATCGGCGCGAGCCCCGAGCGCCACGTCAGCGTGCACGGCGGCGACGTGCGGATGAACCCGATCTCCGGGACGTTCCGGCTCCGCGGGGTGAGCGAGGAGGAGCGCAAGCCGCGGCTGCTGGAGTTCCTCGCCGACGAGAAGGAGATCTTCGAGCTCTTCATGGTGGTCGACGAGGAGCTCAAGATGATGTGCGACATCTGCCACGAGGGCGGGCAGGTGCTCGGGCCGTTCCTCAAGCCGATGACGCACCTGGTCCACACCGAGTACCTCCTGGCCGGCCGCACCCGTGCCGACGTGCGCGACGTCCTGCGCGACACGATGTTCGCGGCGACCGTGACGGGCGCGCCGGTCGAGAACGCCTGCCGGCTGATCCACCAGTACGAGACCGAGGGCCGTGGCTACTACGCGGGAGCCCTGGCCCTGATCGGGCGCGACGCTGCCGGCGCCCCGACCGCGGACTCCCCGATCGTCATCCGCACCGCAGACGTCGGCCCCGAGGGCGAGATGCTCGTGACGGCCGGAGCGACCCTGGTGCGCGACTCCCAGCCCGAGTACGAGGTGGCCGAGACCCTCGCGAAGGCCGGCGGGATCCTCTCGGCGTTCGGCCTCGTGCCGGGGGCGACGGGTACGCCGGCCGCGATCGCCGACCTCACCCAG
Source organism: uncultured Actinomycetota bacterium (assembly GCA_963794435.1). Taxonomy (GTDB): domain Bacteria; phylum Actinomycetota; class Actinomycetes; order Propionibacteriales; family Nocardioidaceae; genus Marmoricola. The sequence continues at coordinate 32,408 of CAWCDX010000024.1, read as the reverse complement.
GACGAGGACGTGCTGATCGCGCTGAGCTCGCGCAACCAGCGACTCGCCAAGTTCTGGCTGACCGACCAGGCCGGTGCTGCCCCGGCGCCCACCCTGGAGGGCCGCACGGTCACGATCCTCCACGGCGAGGACGACTTCGTGAACATGCTGGCCCACGTGTTCTCCGTCCTCGGCATGACCTCGCGCGTCGTACGGCACGAGGACTACGAGGCCGGCGTCTTCGATGACGCCGACCTGGTCGTGGTCGGGCCGGGACCGGGCGATCCCCGGGAGCACGACCACCCGAAGATCGCGGCGTACCGCCGGGCCGTCGAGGACCTCCTCACCAGCGGAACGCCGTTCCTGGCCGTGTGCCTGGGGCACCAGGTGCTCTGCGACGTGCTGGGAATTCCCCTTGCCTACAAGGACATCGTCTTCCAGGGCACCCAGTCCTCGGTGGGCATCGAGGGCCGCGAGGAGAGGGTCGGCTTCTACAACACCTTCGTGGCTCGTTCCGGGGGAGAGCTTCCCGAGGGCGTCACCGCGGAGTCCGACCCGGCGACCGGTGACATCCACCTCGTGTCCGGGCCGTCGTACCGAGGCGTGCAGTTCCATGCCGAGTCGATCCTCACCGAGAACGGCTTCGCGCTGCTCCGCGGACTCCTGCTGGAACTCCTGGCGTGAACCAACGCGTGTTGGTCGTGGACCACTACGACTCCTACACGTGGAACCTGGTGCATCTGGTCGCCGCCGTCACCGGCGCGCTGCCGGAGGTCGCCGAGCACGACAGCCCCGCCCTGCTGGACCGACTGTCCCGCAGCACCCATGTCGTCCTCTCCCCTGGGCCGGGGCACCCGGCCGACCCGCACGACTTCGCCCTCGGGCCGGCGGTCTTCGAGGTCGGCCTCCCGGTCCTCGGGGTGTGCCTGGGGATGCAGGCGCTCGTCACGGCGTACGGCGGTCGGGTCGAGCGCGTCGAGCCGGCGCACGGAGAGGTGGCCTCCGTCGAGCACGACGGTCTCGGCGTCCTGCGCGGGATCCCCTCGCCGTTCGAGGCCGTGCGCTACCACTCGCTCGCCGCCGTCGAGGTGCCTGACGAGCTCGAGGTGACGGCCTCGGCCGCGGGGGTGGTGATGGCCGTCCGGCACCGGTCGAAGCCGCTGGAGGGCGTGCAGTTCCACCCCGAGTCGATCCTGTCGCGCCACGGCCGGGAGATCGTGGCCAACTTCCTGGAGCCGGCGCGTGCCTGAGGTCCTCGACGTCGTGCGCGCCGGGTTCGCCCACAGCGACCGGGTGTTCTGGCTCGACGGCGGGGGTGCGCGCAACTGGTCCGGGCGCCGTTCGCTGGTCGGCGTGCTGGCCGATGACGACATCTCGCTCACCTTCGACGCGGGTCGGCGCGAGGTCACCCGGCACCAGGGAAGCCGGTCCGAGGTCGTCGGTGACGACGTCTTCGGAGTGCTCGAGGACGAGGTGGCCCGCGACGCCGGTGACCCAGCGGTCCACTGGGTGGGGTGCTTCGGCTACGCCGCACGCCCCGAGCTGCCCGCCCGGCCCTGGGGCATGGGCCCGGACGCGGTCTGGATGCGCTCACGCGACGTGCAGTTCTTCACCCACGACGAGGCGGTCCCCGAGCACACCCGGGTCCCTGAGGAAGGACGAGGTCCTGTCTCGAAGGGCCCACCGGGTTGGTACGCCGACGCCTTCCACGAGGTCCAGGAGCAGCTCCGCGCCGGCAACAGCTACGAGGTGAACCTGACCTACCGCGAGGAGCTCGGCCCGGCGGCGGACCCGCTGGAGACCTACCTCCGGCTCCGGGCGACCAACCCGGCGCCGTACGCCGGCCTGCTGCGCCACCGCGGGACGCACCTGCTGAGCAGCTCGCCCGAGCGGTTCGCGACCGTCGACCGCGAGCGTCACCTGGAGACCCGCCCGATCAAGGGCACCACGCCGCGAGGTGCCTCCACGCAGCAGGACGAAGAGCTCCGGGCGCGGCTCGCCACCGACCCGAAGTTCCGCGCCGAGAACCTGATGATCGTCGACCTGCTCCGCAACGACCTCTCGATGGTCTGCGACGTCGGCACGGTCGAGGTGCCGAGCCTGATGGCGGTCGAGTCCTACGCCAGCGTGCACCAGCTGGTCTCGACCGTGCGCGGAAGGTTGCGTGCCGACGTCAGCACGCTCGGTGCCCTCTGGGCGCTGTTCCCCGCCGGCTCGATGACCGGGGCGCCGAAGCTGCGCACGATGGAGGTCATCGACGCGGTCGAGGCGACACCGAGAGGCCCGTACGCCGGGGCCTTCGGCTGGATCTGCGCAGACGGGCGCGCCGATCTCGGAGTCGTGATCCGCTCGCTGTACTCCGGTCCTGACGGCATCTGGCACCTGGGCACGGGTGGCGCCATCACGGTGCGTTCCGAGGTCGAGGAGGAGTGGGCGGAGACGCTCTGGAAGGCCGAGCGCCTCCGCGCCGCCCTGCGTGACTAGACGGCGACCTCAGCCGACCCGGGCGCTGGTGAACCAGGGGTGGTGCAGGTCGAGGAAGTGCAGCTCCTGCACCTGCGCCATCTCCTCCTGGAACTCCCGCTGCCGGTCGGCTGGCATCTCCTGCTTCTCCCCCAGGCGCGCCTCGCTCTCGGTGCGGAAGGAGATCGTCTCGGTGAAGTAGCCGTCCGCGTCGATGGCCACGGTCCCGCCCATGATGTCGGGGCGCGCCTCGGCCAGGGCGTCCATCGGCCGCGACAGGAACTCCTTGAAGCGGTCGGGGTCCGTGAGCCGGCCCTGGATGACCTGCACGAACCCGGCCTCGTCCGAGCCACCCCCGAGGAACATGATCGCGTCGTCGCAGTCGTGGAAGCTGATCTCCCCGTCGAAGCAGGCCGCCATCCGCTGCCACCACTCGCCCTGCTCGGGGCGTTGGGAGTTGGCCTCCGCCGCCTCCCGCGACTCGAACCGCACGACGGCCACGAACTCTCCCTCGTCGGTGAGGCCGTAGGTGCCGCCGAGCCAGCCCGCGGCTCCGGGCCCGAGCTTCTCGGCCCACTCGTCGCCGAGGGCACGCATCTGCCCGCCGTCTCGGCAGTGGCCCTGGATGACCTGGATGAACATGACGTTCTCCTCTCCCCGAGAGGCCGCCCCACCGCGGAGCGGTGCACCTTCGGACGCTACGCCGGGGGACCGCTCCTGTCACGACCGCGAAAACGACCGAGGCAGCCGGGGCCGCTGACTCGCGTCAGGGTCCGGCTGCCTCGATCGTCTCGGGGATCAGCGCCAAGCTCTAGCTGGTCTGGCTGCCTGCGTCGGAGCCCAGGTCGGCCGTCGTGGTGTGGGACTTGCCGTCGCGCAGGTAGGTGATCGTCACCTTCTCGCCGGGGCGGTGCCCGCGGATCGTGGCCACGAGCGACTCCGAGCCGTCGATCACCTCGTCGTCGACCTTGGTGATCACGTCACCCTTCTTCAGGCCGGCCTTGTCGCCGGCGCCACCGGACTCGATCGACTGCAGCTGGCCGCCCTGGGTCAGGGTCTTCCCGCTGACGTCGGAGACCGTCACGCCCAGGCGGGCGTGGGTCGGCGCCTGCTTGTCGGTGATCTGGTTGACGATCGGCAGCACCTCGTCGATGGGGATCGCGAAGCCGAGGCCGATCGAGCCGCCCTGGCTGCCGGAGGAGCCGTCGCTCGCCGTACGGATCGAGGAGTTGATGCCCACTACCCGGCCGGACAGGTCGACGAGCGGCCCGCCGGAGTTGCCGGGGTTGATCGCGGCGTCGGTCTGGATCGCCGGGTACGTCGTGCTCAGGTCCTGTCCCTGCGACTGCTGCTGCGGTTGCTGCTGCTGCGGCAGCCCGAAGCCGAACGGGTCCTGGCCCTGACCCTGGCCCTGACCCTGACCCTGGCCCTGGCCCTGGCTCTCGTCGGTGGAGACCGACACGGGGCGGTTGAGCGCGCTGACGATGCCGGAGGTCACGGTGGCGTTCAGGCCGAACGGCGAGCCGACCGCGACGACGGTCTGGCCGACGCGGAGGTCTCCGGACTTGCCGAGCGCGGCCGGGGTCAGGTTGGAGACCCCTTCGGCCTTGATCACGGCGATGTCGGTCAGCGGGTCGGTGCCGACCACGGTGGCCTTCCTGGTGGTGCCGTCGTTGAAGCTGACCGAGATCGACCCGTCCTTGCCGGCGACCGCGGCGACGTGGTTGTTGGTCAGGATCTCGCCGTCCTTGGTCAGGACGATGCCCGAGCCGGAGCCGGACTCCTGCGAGCCCGAGACGTTGACCTTGACCACCGACGGGAGCACGGTGTTGGCGACCTGCTCGACCGTGCCGTCCTTGACCACGGAGGTCTTGGTGGCCTGGAACCCGGTCGAGGAGTTCGTGGTGGTGGTGCTCGAGTCGTCGTGGATCGCGCTGTAGGCGGCCGCGCCTCCGACGCCGGCCGCGCCGCCGAGCACGAGGGCGCCCACCAGGACGCCCGCCGTCAGGGTCCCGCGACGTGCGGGCTGCTGGGTCTGGGTCGGCTGCGGAGTCGGGTTGTACGGCGGGAGCGGTCGGGTGTGCTCCTCGCTGGCGGGGTTGTACTGCGGCTCGTTCTGGGGCTGCGAGGGCCCGAAGACAGGGTGGTTGTCGTCCATGCCCATGAGTCTGTGTGCTCATCCTGAGAGCGGGCTAGGAGGGGCCTACGACCGTGCCAAAACCTCGGGCGGGGCGTGGCCCCATGACCCCTCCGGGAGCTCGAGCCTGGTGCGGCGCGTCTCCACGGAGCGGCCTACGACCGTGCCAAGACCTCGGGCGGGGCGTGGCCCCATGACCCCTCCGGGAGCTCGAGCCTGGTGCGGCGCGTCTCCACGGAGGGGCCTACGAGCGTGCCAAGACCTCGGGCGGGGCTGGGGTCCCGGGAAGCTCGAACCAGAAGCGCGCTCCGCCGTCGGGGGCGGCCCCTGCGCGCACGCTGCCGCCGTGGCGGTCCGCGACCGCCTTGACGATCGAGAGACCGAGCCCGGAACCCGGCATCGTGCGCGACTCCGGGGACCGGTAGAACCGGTCGAAGACGTGGGGCAGGTCGGTCTCGGAGATGCCGTGGCCCTGGTCGCTGACGGTGATCGTCCCGCGGCTGAGCTCGACCCGGACCTTGCCGCCGGGCGGGCTCCACTTGGCCGCGTTGTCGAGCAGGTTGGTCACCGCGCGCTCGAGGGCACCCGCGTCTCCGTGCACCCACCACGGCTCGGTGTGCACGTCGAACTCCACGGTCGTCGTCCTGCGTCGTACCCGCGTGACGGCCTGGGAGACCACCGCCGCGAGCTCGACCGGTTCGACCGACGGCGAGGCCGGAGCCTCGCGGGCGAGCTCGACGAGGTCGCCGATGAGCGTGGTCATCTCGCTGATCTGCGCGCGGACGTCGTCCAGGAGCTCCTTGCGCGACGCGGGTGAGAGCGACGCCGAGCTGTCGGCCTGGGCGAGCAGGTCGAGGTTGGTGCGCAGCGAGGTCAGCGGTGTGCGCAGCTCGTGGCCCGCGTCGGCGACGAGCTGGCGCTGGCGCGCCTGGGAGGCCGAGAGCGCGGTCAGCATCGCGTTGAACGCCACGGCCAGGCGGGCCACCTCATCGGTGCCCTCGACCGGGATGTGCTCGAGCTGCTCGGTCCGGGCGATCTCCTCGACCGCGGTGGTCAGCCGGCGCACGGGCCGCAGGCCGCTGCGGGCCACCGCCCACCCGGCCAACCCGGCGGAGATCATCCCGGCGAGCCCGAAGAAAAGCGTCACCAGGCCGAGCCGGTCAAGCATCTGCTCGGTGGGCTCCAACGACTGGGCGAGGATGAGCGCCTCGCCGCTCTGGGCGTGCACCGAGACCACGCGGTAGCGCTCCCCGTCGATCCGCACCGTGCGGGCCGACCAGGCGTCGCGCCCGAGCGCGACCCGGAACTCCGGGTCGGCGATCGCGGCCGCGGCGCTCTTGCTGCCGCCCCGGATGGTCTGGTCGTAGGCGTTGAGGAACATGATCTTGACGTCGGCCGCGCCGAGCACCCACCCCGGGATCTCCTCGTTCGACAAGGCGTCCAGGGTGTCGGCGTGGGCGGCAAGGGTTGCGCGGCTGTGCAGCGAGGAGTCGAGGGTGTGGATCGACTGCATCCGCACCGTGGCGTACGCCGCAGCAGCCACCGCCGCCACCGACAGGCCCACCGCCATCGCGGTGAGCAGCGCCACGCGGCTCGCCAGGGAGCGCCGGTACTTCAGCGGGATCCAGCCGAAGCCTCGGCGCTCTGCGTCGTCGAGGCTCGAGGTCACGACCCCTCGCGCAGCACGTAGCCCACACCGCGCACGGTGTGGATCAGGCGGGGCTCGTCCTCGGCCTCGGTCTTGCGGCGCAGGTACCCCACGTAGACCTCGAGGCTGTTGGCGGTCGTCGGGAAGTCGAAGCCCCAGACCTCCTCGAGGATGAAGGAGCGCTCGAGGACGCGGCGCGGTCGGCGCAGGAAGAGCTCGAGCAGCGTGAACTCGGTGCGGGTCAGCTCCATCAGGCGGTTGCCGCGGCGTACCTCCCGCGAGGCGAGGTCCATGGTCAGGTCGGCGAAGGCCAGGTGCTCGTCGGGGTCGCCCGGCCCCGGGGTGACGCGACGCAGCAGGGCGCGCAGCCGGGCCAGCAGCTCCTCGAGGGCGAAGGGCTTGGTCAGGTAGTCGTCGGCGCCCGCGTCGAGCCCCTCCACCCGGTCACCGACGGCGTCGCGGGCCGTGAGCACCAGGATCGGCACGCTGTTGCCGACCTTGCGCAACGCCCGCGTCGTCTCGAGGCCGTCGAGCCGGGGCATCATCACGTCCATCACCACGGCGTCGGGAGCGATGCCGCCGATCCCGGCCAGCGCCTCCGCGCCGTCGGACGCGGTGGAGACCCGGTATCCGTTGAACTCCAGCGACCGACGCAGTGACTCGCGCACCGCGCGGTCGTCCTCGACCACCAGTACGTGCTGGTTTGCCGCACCCGGCTCGCTCGCATTCACGAGTGCAAGGGTGCCACCACGATCTGAGCATCGGCTGAGATCTGGCGCCCAAGTCGCGCAAATGTGCCGCAGCAGCTCTCAGCCGGCCTGCAGCGCGCGCTCGGCCGCCTCGCTCGCCTTGAGCCCGTAGTGCCCCCCGAAGAGAGCGGCGTGCACGAGCAGCGGGAAGAGCTGGTGCAGGGGCTGACGGGCCTCCCACCCCTCGGCGAGGGGGGTCTCGTCCTGGTAGGCGTCCAGCAGCCGTTGCAGGTGCGGTACGCCGAAGAGTGCCAGCATCGCCAGGTCGCTCTCGCGATGACCGCCGTGGGCGGCGGGGTCGATCAGGGTGCCGTGCTCCGGTCCCCAGACGATGTTGCCGGACCAGAGGTCACCGTGGGTCCGGGCGGCCGGTTCCGCCGGCCCGGCCAGCTCGGTGAGCCGCCGGACGACGCTCTCGACCGTCTCGACGTCGGCGGGATCGATGTGGTCCCGGTCGGCGGCGAGCTTGAGGTAGGGCAGCACCCTCTTGGTCGCGTAGAACTCCGGCCACGACGGCGCGGTGCCGTTGGGCAGCGGCAGCGTCGCGATGTACCCGTCCTGCTCGGCGCCGAACCCGGCAGCCCCGCTGGCGTGCAGCCGGGCGATTTCGCGGCCCAGTGCCGTCGCGCTCTCGGCGTTGGGCCGGGCCGGCTCCACCCAGCGCAGCACGAGGCAGTCGCGCTCGACGGCGAGCACCTCGGCCACGTGGGCGACGTCGGGCTCGGCCAGCCAGCGGAGCCCCCTGGCCTCGGCGTCGAAGAAGCCCTCCGGTGCCCCGGGCCGGGTCTTGACCAGGGCGGAGGTGCCGTCGCTGAGCCGCACGCGGGTGGCGGTGCAGATGTCGCCGCCCGCCACCGGGGTGGTGGCCACGACGGCTTGACCGAGTACTTGTTCCACCCGGTCGGCGATCCCGCGCATGCGCGCCACCTGATCAGCCTGCCCTGCGGACCCCCGCCACGCCACCCCCGCCCCGCCACTGACCAGACCACCGGGGGGCGTGCGGTTTCACTGGTTGGCCGGTGAAACCTCGCGATGCGCGCGTTACTTCGCGCAGTACGCACAGAAACAGTCACACAGTGAGCCGCCTCGATGCCCTCGTGGCGCCCGAGCCGGTCAGCGCCTGCCGAGGTGGGCCAGCAGACGGGTGCCGGTCGATGCGGTGGGCGGTACGTCGACGACGGGACCGAAGCGCCGTCCGCGCTCGGTCGGTGTGACCACGGCGAGGGCGACGTCGTAGAGCCGGACGGCGAGGTCCTCCGGCAGCGGGCGGGGACGTCCGGTGGCCTCCGCGACGTCCCAGCCGTGCACCGCGATCTCCAGCGCCCCCACGAGCACCAGGGTGTCGCGGCCCAGCATCAGGTCGCCGACCTCGATCGGCGCGGAGGTGATCCGCTCGACCCAGGCGCGGCGGGTGCCGCAGGCACGCTGCACGATGCGGTCGACGATCCGGTCGCTGCCGACCCGGTCGCGATGGTCACGCACCTCGACGTAGCCGATCTCGGCGGCCTCGCCGATGGCGGCGAGCGAGTCCTCCATGTGCAGCAGCAGCTGCCGCAGGTCCCAGTCGGCGCAGGGTGTCGGCACCGTCAGGGGGCTCAGTCGGGCCTGTTGGAGCGCGGCGTGCGTGTAGGTGATGGCGCTTTCGAGTGCCGCCACCGATCTCGGCGGCGAGGTCCTCAGCACGGGTCAGTCCGATGAGGACATGGAGTACGACGCCGGCAGCGTGCTCGGCAACCCGAAGGTCTCGAACAGCCTGGGGTCGAAGAACGCGCCCACGTGGGCGACCTTGCCGTCGACGATCTGCAGCACCTGCAGGTGGAACGGCTCGAAGTGGCCCTCCGGCTGGCGCATGTACAGGCCGAAGGCCGGCTGTCCGTTGGCCTGCGTGCGGATCATCGGCATGTCGTGGACCCCGCCGGGGCACTGGGTGTCGATCAGCTCGGCGATGTTCTCCACGCCGGCGTACCACCCGGTGAACGGTGGCATCTCCCAGACCGCGTCGCGGGCGAGCATCGTGACCAGGGCGTTGACGTCCTTGGCCCAGAACGCCTGCACGTAGTCCTCGAGCATCGCCTCGAGATCGGGGCTGAGGTCGTCCTCGACGGTGCCCTCGGTCAGCTGCTTCTCGGCGAGCTGCGCGTGCGCTCGCTGCAGGGCGCTGTTGACCGCCGCCACCGTGGTGTCCAGCGCCGTGGCGGTCTCCTTGGCCGACCAGCGCAGGACGTCGCGCAGCACCAGCACGGCGCGCTGCTTGGGCGGCAGGTGCTGCAGTGCCGCGACGAAGGCGAGGCGGATCGAGTCGCGGTTGCCGACGACCTGGGCGGGGTCGATGTTGGCGACGTCGACCATCACGTCGGGGACCGGCTCGAGCCACGGCACCTCGCTGGCCTCGACCAGCTCGTCACGCGCCTGGGCGCCCGGCATGCCGAGTCCGGTGGGCATCGGTCGGCGGCCCTTGTTCTCCAGGTTGGTCAGGCACACGTTGGTGGCGATCCGGTAGAGCCAGGTGCGCACCGAGGAGCGGCCCTCGAAGTCGTCGTAGGCACGCCACGCGCGCAGGTAGGTCTCCTGCACCATGTCCTCGGCGTCGTAGACCGAGCCGGTCATCCGGTAGCAGTGCGCGGTGAGCTCGCGGCGGTACTGGTCGGCCACCTGCGGGAACTGCTCCGCGGCAGGCGGCGCCTCGGGGGATGCCGTCGTTCTGTTCTCGAGCTGCGTCATGGGTGCTCCTCGGTTCCAACTGTAGGCACAGGTACTGACCGGGGGCGAGGCCAGAACTCATCGCTCGGGCGTCACAGGCCCAGCGCCTCGAGGTCCGTCAGCAGGCGACGGCAGGTGCGCTCGACGATCGCGACGACCTCGGCGAACCCCTCCTCGCCGCCGTAGTAGGGGTCGGGCACGTCGCGCTCCACCGGGTCACTCACGTCCTCGGAGAGCAGCGGGTCGAAGGAGCGGAACAGCCGCACCCGCTCCGACTCGCCGCGACCGTTGACGGCTCCTGAGGAGCCGAGGGACGAGGCGGCTCGAAGGACGTCGTGCAGGTTCTGGGCGTCCATGGTCAGCAGGAGGTCCTGCTCGAGCCAGCCCGGCTCGAACTGCTGCGCACGGTGGGCCGACGGGTCGTAGCCCTCGGCCAGGAGCGCCGTGGCGGCGCGTGGGTCCATCGGCTGGCCGAGGTGCCAGTCGCCGGTGCCGCAGCTGGAGACCTCGACCTTCGTGGCGAGACCGCCGGCGTCGACCAGCTCGGTGAGGATCACGTCGGCCATCGGCGAGCGGCAGATGTTGCCCAGGCACACGAAGCCGATGCGGTACGGCGTGCCGCGGGGTGTCGGCAGGGCCGCTGCGGCCGCTCGAGGTCATCGCCGACGCCCGCGGAAGACACCGTCGAGGATCATCAGCGAGATCGAGATCACGATCGATCCCCACAACGCCGTCCAGAAGCCGTCGACGTGGAAGCCGATGTCGAGACCGCCGGCGATCGCGCTCGTCAGCAGCAGCATCAGGGCGTTGGTCACCAGCAGCATCAGCCCGAGGGTGAGCACGATCAGGGGCAGGGACAGCAGGTTCACGATGGGGCGCACGAACGAGGTGACCACCGCGAAGATGGCGCCCACGACCACGAGCTCCACGAGCTTCTGGGTGCCGCTGTCGCCGGTCAGGGTGATGCCGTCGAAGAGCCACACCGCCACGGCGAGGGCGAGGGTGTTCACGACCACCCAGGAGAGGAACCTCATGGCCAGAGGGTAGTCAGCACCGCCGCGCACCCCACGCAGTGCACTCAGGCGCGCGAGGTGACCTCCTCGACCATCGACTCCTCGGCCTCGCCGAGGTGCGCGGTCAGCTCGGCCGACGCCGCGTCGAGGTCGCCTGCCTCCATCAGGTCGAGCAGGTGGGCGTGGGAGTGCACCTGCTCCGCGGCGTTGCCGCGGGCGCGATCGACCTGCGCGAGGGCGAGGCGGACCTCGGCGTGCAGCGACTCGGCGAAAGCGACCAGTCGGTCCGAGCCGCTCAGGGCCGTGAAGGCGCGGTGGATCTCGAGGTGGGCGGCGGTGAACTCGGTCGTGGTGCACTCACCGGCGCGCAGCTCGGAGTAGTTCCGCAGCGCCGTGCGCACGTCCTCACGCTGTGCCTCGGTCGCCTGCTGCCAGTTCCGTACGCCGGCGGTCTCGATCACCGTCCGGGCGCGGCAGACGTCGCGGACCTGGGCCGGGTCGTGCCGGTGCACCTGGGTGCCCTTGTTCGGGACCCGGTCGACCAGGCCCTCCGCCACGAGGATCCCGAGCGCCTCGCGGACAGTCGAGCGGGAGACCCCCAGCGCCTCGGCCAGGGCGACCTCCCGCAGGGGCGTCCCGGGGGGCAGCTCGCCCTCGAACAGCGAGCGCCGTACCTCCTCGGCCGCCCGGTCGACGGTGGAGACCAGGTCGAGCCTGAGCCCTGGGTAGGGGGAGGAGGAGGGCCCGGGGGGAGGTGTGGCATTCATGACACCTCGATTGTCCGACAATCGCTTGCGCGGCGACAGCCCAGGCCGCACACTGGGATTGACCGATTGTCTGACAATCCTGAGGAGGGGACATGAAGACCGAGAGTGCTGCCGGGCCGGCCTGGGGCCATCGCTACCTGATGACCGAGCCGAACCACTTCCGCGTCGACTACGCGATCAACCCCTTCATGCACCTCGAGGACCAGCCCGACCCGCTCCGCGCCCGAGCACAGTGGCTGGCGATCGGCGCGGCCATCGAGTCCGCCGGCGGTGCCGTCGAGGTGATCCCGCAGCTGCCCGAGGCCCCCGACATGGTCTACGCGATGAACCTGGGCCTCCCCCTGGTCCGGCCGGACGGCGGCTCGCACGTCGTGCTCTCGCACATGCGCTACCCCCAGCGCCGGATGGAGACGCCGGCGGCCGAGGAGTGGTTCGTCGCCCGCGACTGGACCTCCCAGCGCATCGGCCGCGACGCCGTCGGTGCCTACTTCGAGGCCGGTGACGCCTTCGCCTTCGGCGGCGAGCTGGTCGTGGGCTACGGCCCGCGCACCGAGGAGCTCGCCCTCAAGCACCTCGCCACGGAGCTCGAGGTCCGGGTGCGTGGCTTCCGGATCACCCACCCGGGCATGTACCACATGGATCTCGGCTTCTGCCCGCTCGACGACACCCACGCGATGGTGTGCCCGGCGGCCTACGACGACGCCAGCGCGGCGGCCCTGCTCGAGCTCGTGCCCGAGCCGCTGGTGCTGACCGAGACGGAGGCGATGACCTTCTGCGCCAACTCGATCGTGGTCGGCCGCACCGTCGTGATGCCCGCCTGCCCCGCCCGCGTCCGCACGCAGCTCGAGGCGTGGGGCTTCGAGGTCGTGGTGGTCGAGGTCGGGGAGTTCCTCAAGGGTGGTGGCGCCATCCGCTGCCTGACCAACCCCCTCGACGTCGAGCTCGGCCGCGACCTCGACCTGGTCCCCGGCGGCCAGGTCGTCCTCGCCTGATCCGCACGGCCCTTCGAGACGGGCCTTGACGGCCCTCCTCAGGGACCCGATCACCCGGGTCCCCGAGGAGGTGGCGCAGGGACCCGATCACCCGGGTCCCTGAGGAAGGACGAAGTCCTGTCTCGAAGGGGCCGGGCCTTTTCCGGGTCCCCGAGGAGGTCGCGCAGGGACCCGATCACCCGGGTCCCTGAGGAAGGACGAAGTCCTGTCTCGAAGGGCCCTAACCTGCTCCCATGAGCTCACCTCAGCCGCGCGCGAGCGTCGCGGGAATCCCGGCGTACGTCGCGGGCAAGCCGCCGCAGCCGCGTCCCGGCCTCACGGTCTACAAGCTGTCCTCGAACGAGAACCCCTACCCGCCCCTCCCTGGCGTGGTCGAGGCCGCGCAGCGGGCGGTCGCGGTGATGAACCGCTATCCCGACATGGGCAGCACGGCGCTCTACGACGCCCTGGCCGCTCGCCTCGACGTCCCCCGGGAGCGGCTGGCCGCCGGCACCGGGTCGGTCGCCGTGCTCTACCACCTGCTCCAGGCCTTCTGCGAGCCCGGGGACGAGGTCATCTACGCCTGGCGCTCCTTCGAGGCCTACCCGATCGCGGTCTCCGCGGCCGGGGCGACCTCGGTGCAGGTGCCGGTCAGCGCCGACGGGCGCCACGACCTCGCGGCGATGGCCGCCGCGGTCACCGACCGGACCCGTGTCGTGCTGGTGTGCACCCCGAACAACCCGACCGGACCGTCGGTCTCCCAGGGCGAGCTCCGGGCGTTCCTCGACGATGTCCCCGAGCACGTCCTGGTGGTGGTCGACGAGGCCTACCGGGAGTTCGTCAGGATGGAGGACCCGGTCGAGGGGGTCGCCGTGGCCGCCGAGCACCCGAACGTCGCGGTGATGCGCACCTTCGCCAAGGCCTACGGCCTCGCGGGATTCCGGGTGGGGTACCTCCTGGCCCACGAGGAGGTCGCCGCCGCGGTGCGCGCGGTCGCCCTGCCCTTCGGCGTCTCGGCCGTCGCCCAGGCCGCCGCCGTGGCCAGCCTCGACGCGGAGGAGGCGCTGCTGGAACGCGTCGAGGCGATCGTCGGCGAGCGTGAACGGGTCGTCGAGGGCCTGGTGGGTCAGGGCTGGCGGGTCCCCGAGGCCCAGGGCAACTTCGTGTGGCTACCGCTCGGGGACGACGCGGCGGAATTCGCTGCGTCGGCCGAGGCGGCCGGCATCACCGTGCGGCCCTTCGCCGGCGACGGGGTGCGCGTCACCGTCGGCGAACCTGACGCCAACGACGTCTTCCTCCAGGTCGCCGCCGACTGGATCACCTCGCGCTGAGGCGCCTCATTCCCCGCGAGGGTGCTTGAAACTTGTCCCAGATGGGAATGGGACCGGCATGACCACCTTCGTCGAGCAGGGCACCTCCTTCGAGCGGGACATGGACTACATCCCCGACCGGATCACCCGCGACCCTTCGACAGGCTCAGGGACCGGTGAGAGGTGGCCGGTCGAGCCGGGGCGCTACCGACTGGTCGCGGCCCGTGCGTGCCCCTGGGCCAACCGGGCCATCATCGTGCGGGGGCTCCTGGGCCTCGAGGACGTCATCTCGATGGGTCTGTGCGCGCCGGTGCACGACGAGCGGAGCTGGACCTTCGACCTCGACCCCGGCGGGGTCGACCCGGTGCTCGGCATCCATCGCCTGCAGGAGGCGTACTTCACCCGCATCCCCGACTACCCCCGCGGCATCACCGTTCCGGCGATCGTCGACGTGCGCAGCGGCGCCGTCGTCACCAACGACTTCCCGCAGATCACCCACGACTTCTTCTTCGAGTGGCGTGAGCACCACCGCCCCGACGCGCCCGACCTCTGGCCCGAGGACCAGCGCGAGGAGATGCAGCAGGTGATGGACCGGGTCTTCACCGAGGTCAACAACGGTGTCTACCGGTGCGGTTTCGCCGGCTCGCAGGCGTCCTACGACGAGGCCTACGAGCGGCTCTGGGCCACGATGGACTGGCTCGAGGAGCGGCTCGCAGATCGTCGCTACCTGATGGGCGAGGCCATCACCGAGGCCGACGTGCGCCTGTTCACGACGCTGGCGCGCTTCGACGCCGTCTACCACAGCCACTTCAAGTGCAACCGCAACAAGCTCAGCGAGATGGACCACCTGTGGGGCTACGCCCGCGACCTGTTCCAGACGCCGGGCTTCGGCGAGACGATCGACTTCGACCAGATCAAGGAGCACTACTACGTCGTGCAGCGCGACGTGAACCCCTCAGGGGTGGTCCCGCAGGGCCCCGACCTGTCCGGCTGGCACACCCCGCACGGTCGCGACCGCCTCTGACCGTGCGCGGTCGGCTCGTCCCGAGCCGTCAGGCCCGGTGCGACCGCGCCGCGTGAGCGCCGCCGGCGGGCAGCTCGGCCTCCTCGGCGACCGGCGTACCGACGTGCTCCCCGGCGGGCCGGGGCTGGGGGTCCTCCGGGGGCCCGGCGGGTGTCTCCGCCGGGGGACCGCCGCGGACCACGAAGTCCTTCTGCCGGATCAGCCCCAGGCACAGCACGCCCGCGGTGAACGCCGTCACCGCGGCGATCAGCGTGATGTGGTTCAGCGCATCGACCACCGAGGAGGTGCCGACCTGGTTGACCAGGTCGAAGGCCTGATGGCCGGCGTCCGGACCGCCCGAGGCGGTCGCGGCCTTCTGGGCGCCCTCGGCCGCCGCGTGGACCTGGCCCCCCGAGAGTGCGCCGGTGAGCCGCTCGAGCGCAGCCGAGGGCACCTTCCCGGACAGTCCCGGACGGGCCGCGTCGGCCACCTGCTGGCTGAAGATCGAGCCCAGGGCCGCGATGCCCGTGGCGATCCCGACCTGGCGGAACGTCGAGTTCACCCCGCTCGCCATCCCCGAGCGCTCCACGGGCACGACGCCCACGGCGGTCGAGGCGAGTGGCGGGTTGATCATCCCGACGCCGACGCCCGCGACCGTGAGGCCCGGGATCAGGTGGGTCCACGAGGAGTCGGTCTGGATGCCGAGCAGCAGCACCAGGCCCACGCCCAGGATCAGGAAACCCGGCCCGATCAGCCACTTGATCGGCACCCTCTCGGTCAGCCGGCCGGCGATCGCGGCGGCGAAGAACGAGGCGACGGAGAGGAACAGGAAGCGCAGGCCGGTCGCGACGGCGGAGTAGTCGAGGACGTTCTGCACGTAGATCACCAGGAACGTGAGCAGCGAGAAGACCGACGCCGAGACGCCGAAGGCCGCGATCAGGCCGCCGGTGAAGGTCGGCTTGCGCAGCAGCGACAGGTCGAACATCGGCTGCCGCTGCACCACCTGGCTGACCAGGAAGACCACCATCAGCACAGCGGAGGCGATCAGCGACTCGACGACCTTCTGCTCGCCCCAGCCGTCCTGGCCGGCCTCGATCAGGCCGTAGACCAGGGCACCCAGGGAGAGGGAGAACGTCACGAAGCCGAACCAGTCGGGTCGTCCCGCCTCGGGGTCGCGTGACTCCTGGACCTTCAGCAGGGAGACGGCGATCGCGACGAAGCAGATCGGGATGTTCACGAAGAAGATCCAGCGCCAGGACAGGCCGCTGGTGAGCACCCCGCCCAGCACCGGGCCGATCGCGACGGCGACACCGGTGGTCGCGCCGAAGACGCCGAAGGCCGTGCCGCGGTCCTTGCCGTGGAAGGCGCTGGCCAGCAGCGCCAGCGCGGTCGCGAACATGGCCGCGCCGCCGATGCCCTGGAACGCACGCGAGATGGTCAGGAACGCGATGTCCTGCGCCGAGCCACAGGCGATGGAGCCCAGCGTGAAGAGCACGGTGCCGATCACGAAGACCCGGCGTCGACCGTAGAGGTCAGCGAGCGAGCCGGCCGTCAGCAGCAGCGCCGCCAGGCTCAGCGCATACGCGTCGATCACCCACTGCAGGTCGGAGAGCGACGCGTCGAGCTCGGTCTGGATGTCCGGGAGCGCGACGTTCACGATCGTGATGTCGAGCAGCAGCATGAAGACCCCGGTGCAGACGGCGACGAGCGTCCACCACTTCGGGTCGCGTGCCGCCGGTCCGGTCTGGCCGCCGGGGCGAGCGGCTGCTGCGGTGTCCTGGGCCATCGGGAGCGTCCTCTGTTCGTCCGGAGACAATCGTCAACAGGTTAACGATTACGTTCGGTACGATACGCAGGTCTCGAGAAAACCGTCAAGTGACTAACGATTTCGCAGAGGGGTGAATGGTGGGCGACGTGAGCGGCGTGCGTGCGCTCCTCCCCGAGCTCGCGACGCTGCCGGGGCACCTGTTCTGGCGAGCACACGCCCGGGTCGCGAGCGCCCTCGGCGAGGTACTCCCGGCAGGCGTCGACATCCATGCCTACGCCGCGCTGCTGGCCCTCTCCGGCGGCGTCACCCGGTCCCAGCAGGCGCTGGCCGAGACCGTCAGCGTCAGCCGGACGACGATGGTCCGGGTCGCGGCCGACCTCTCCTCGCAGGGCCTCGTCAGGCGGGTGCGCAACCCTGCCGACCGACGCTCCTATGCGCTCACGCGGACCCCTGAGGGAGCGGCCGCGGCACGACGCTGGCGACGCCACGCCGAGGACCTCGAGGACTCGATCACGGCCGGCTTCACGCTGACCGAGCGTGAGGAGCTGCGCGGCCTGCTCCTGGTGATGGCGCAGGTCGAGCTCGCCCCCGACGTGCCCGAGCCGTTGCGGGAGAGCATCGCCTTCCTGGTCACCCGCGTCCACAACCGGATGCACCGCGAGTTCATGGTCGCGCTGGAGCCGCTGCGCATCGAGCCCCGGGACTACGGCACGCTCGTCGCACTGGGCGCGACGGGGCCGGTCTCCCAGGCCGAGCTGGCCCGGCACATGGGCGTCAGCGGCGCCAGCATGGTGCAGATCGTCGACGACCTCGAGCACCGTGGGCTGCTGGAGCGTCGTCGCCTCGCCAGCGACCGACGGACCCAGGTCCTGCACGCGCTCCCCGAGGTCCCCGAGGTGGTCGCCGAGGCGGCCCGCCTGGCCGACCGCGTGACGGGCGTGCTGCTTGCCGCCCTCTCGAAGGCCGAGGCGAACAGGCTGCTCGTGCTGATGCAGCGGCTGGCCACCGCGCCCTGAGGGCACTGCGCAGGGGGGACTGTCGGTGCTCGGGTGCAGGCTGACCGCATGCCCGGCCTCACCCTCCGCCCGCAGGGCGCCTACTCGCTGAAGGAGTCCGTCGAGTTCGGCTTCGGCCAGCGGCACTCCGAGCGCTTCGACGGCGTCATGCGGCTCGCGTTCTGCCTCGACGGGTACGCCGAGCAGGTCGGGGTGGTCCTCCGCCAGGACCACCCCGACGCCGAGGTTCTCGGCGAGGTGCAGGGTGCTGCCGACGTGGCGCTGGTCGAGCGGCAGGTCGCCCGGATCCTCTCGCTCGACCACGACGCCGGGCCCTACGAGGCGATCGGCGAGCGGGACCCGGTGATCGGCCGGCTCCTGGAGATCCGTCCAGGCCTCCGTCCGCCGCTGTTCCACTCGCCCTACGAGGCGGCGGTGTGGGCCATCCTCTCGACACGGCGCCCGGCCGCGGTCGCGACGAGGGCGCGGGAGTCCTTGTCGCGGGCGCACGGACGCGTCTTCGAGCTCGAGGGTCGTGAGCTGGCCGCGCTGCCGCTCCCCGAGCGGCTCCTGGACGTGGACACCGTCGAGAGCATCCCTCCCGATCGCATGAATCGGTTGCGAGGGGTCGCCGAGTTCGCCCGCGAGGGTGGTCTCGATGCCGACCGGCTCCTCGCGATGGGCCCCGAGCAGGCGGTGGAGTCCGTGCAGCAGATCACCGGCATCGGGCCCTTCTACGCCTCCCTGATCGTGGTCCGGGGCACCGGCTTCCCCGACGTGCTCGTCGACAAGGAGCCGCGGCTGCAGGCGCTCGTGCAACGCCTCTACGGCCTCGCGGACCCGCCCGGGCCGCTCGAGCTGGCCCGGATCGCGGAGGCCTGGCGGCCCCGGCGCACCTGGGCGGCGGTCCTCGTCCGGGCCGCAGGAGCACAACTGGTCTGACCCGGTCCGAGATTGCCCTCTTCCCCTCCGGGGCCCGCGCACCTACTGTTTCCTTCAAGAACTGCGGGATCCGCTGCGTATTCGAGAGGGTTCAGGCCATGACGGCAACGGAATCAGTCGAACAAGAGAGCAAGGGCCTCAAGGCCGGCGCCCTCGGCCTGGTCGGCAGCATCGTCGTCGGGATCGCCTCCACCGCTCCGGCGTACAGCCTCGCGGCGAGCCTGGGCTACGTCGTGATCGTCAAGAACGGCGACGGCATCGTCGGGGTCAAGGCGCCGCTGATCATGGTGCTGGCCTTCATCCCGATGTACTTCATCGCGGTGGCCTACGCCGAGCTGAACAAGGCCGAGCCTGACTGCGGCACCACCTTCACCTGGGCCGCGCGCGCCTTCGGTACCAAGACCGGCTGGCTCGGCGGCTGGGGCATCATCGCCGCCGACGTGATCGTGATGGCGAACCTCTCCCAGATCGCCGGCTCCTACTCCTTCGCCCTGGTCGGCGCCGACACCCTGGCCGCCAGCGTTTTCTGGAGCACGGTGGCCGGGATCGTCTGGATCATCATCATGACCTACATCTGCTACCGCGGGATCGAGGTCTCCGCCCGGATGCAGTACGGCCTGCTCGGCATCGAGATCGTCACCCTGGTCGCGTTCGCACTCTTCGCGCTGGTCAAGGTGTACAACGGGACCGCGCCGGCCGGCATCAAGCCCTCCCTCTCCTGGCTCTCACCCTCCGGCCTGAGCCTGACCGCCATCGTCTCGGCCACCCTGATCGCGGTCTTCATCTACTGGGGCTGGGACACCGCGGTGGCGGTCAACGAGGAGTCCGACGACCCCGGGCGTACGCCGGGTCGGGCCGCGGTCATCTCGACGGTGCTGCTGCTGCTCATCTACGCGCTCGTCTCGGTCGCCACGATCGCCTTCGCCGGGGTGGGGACCCACGGGATCGGCCTGGGCAACGTCGGAAACGCCGACGACGTCTTCGCCGCGATGGGGCACGACGTGTTCGGCGGTGGCGCGACCGGCTGGATCATGGTCCACCTGCTCGCGATCTGCGTGCTGACCTCGGCCTCGGCCTCGACGCAGACCACGATCCTGCCGACCGCGCGCACCAGCCTGTCGATGGCGGCCTTCAAGGCGATCCCGACCCGCTTCGCGCGGATCCACCCCAAGTACCTGACGCCGACCGACTCCACGATCTGGATGGGCGCGGTCTCGATCATCTTCTACGTCGGCCTGACGCTGGTGAGCAAGAACATCCTGGCCGACACGATCGCGGCCGTGGGGCTGATGATCGCCTTCTACTACGGCCTGACCGGCTTCGCCTGCGTGTGGTTCTACCGCAAGACCATGTGGGACAAGCCGCGCGACATCCTGATGCAGGGGATCGTGCCCTTCCTCGGCGGCGTGATCCTGGTGGCGTTCTTCTTCATCGCCTGCAAGACCTACGCCGACCCGAACTACGGCTACACCAGCATCGGCGACGTCGGCGGCGTCTTCATCATCGGCATCGGCTCGCTGCTGCTCGGCGTGGTGCTGATGTTCGTCTACCAGGCCATCGCGCCGGCGTACTTCCGTGGGGAGACCCTGCCCAAGCGCGACTCCGCTGACCTGGTGCTCGTCGGTGGTGGTGGCATGCCGACGGGGGTTCGGCTGCCGGACTCCAACGAGCGCACCGTCATCGCGCCGGACCTGTCCAACCTGCCGCCGGGTCAGAGCGCGATCGACCCGACGACCGGTGAGCGGATCCAGCGTCAGGACCCGGGGGGCACGGGGGGACAGGGGGATCAGGGGGATCAGGGGGACCGGGGGGTCTAGGTCGAGCGCTGGAGCGGATCGCCCAGAGACCGCTCCAGCGCTCGACCGTCGGTCATTTCCCGGCGACGGCGATTGGTGGCGCGGGCACCCGCCGCGCTACCTTTGCCCTGCATTTGTGGTCCCGGTCACACGGGTTCCACGAGCAAGCAGGAGCCACTGTTGTGTCAGGGCGGCGAGCCACCCCTTCGCCGTCACGACCGATGCCGCCGCGGGGACCCCGCGCCGACACACCCCGGACAGGAGTGACCCGTGAGCCAGACCACCGACCCCACGTCGGGAGATTTCGGCCCAGACCTCGTCGAGGTCTTCGGACCGTCGCAGCAGGACGGCGGACCCCAGCTGGTCCAGCTCCTCACCCCCGAGGGTGAGCGAGTCCACGACAGCCACTTCGACCTCGACTTCAGCGCCGATCAGCTGCGCGGTTTCTACCGCGACATGGTGCTGACCCGGCGCATCGACACCGAGTCCACGGCCCTGCAGCGGCACGGTGAGCTCGGGATCTGGGCCCAGCTGCTCGGGCAGGAGGCGGCACAGATCGGCTCGGGCCGCGCGCTGCGGGCACAGGACTACGTCTTCCCGACCTACCGCGAGCACGGCGTCGCCTGGTGCCGCGGGGTCGACCCGCTGAAGCTGCTGGGTCTGTTCCGAGGTGTCGACCAGGGCAACTGGGATCCCCACGAGCACAACTTCGGCAACTACACGATCGTGATCGGCGCCCAGACGCTGCACGCCACCGGGTACGCCATGGGGGTCCAGCGCGACGGCGCGGTCGGCACCGGCGACCCCGACCGCGACGCCGCGGTGGTCGCGTACTTCGGTGACGGCGCCAGCAGCCAGGGCGACGTCAACGAGGCGTTCATCTTCGCCGCGTCCTACAACGCCCCGGTCGTCTTCTTCTGCCAGAACAACCAGTGGGCCATCTCCGAGCCGATCGAGCGGCAGTCCCGGATCCCGCTCTACCAGCGGGCCCTCGGGTTCGGCTTCCCCGGCGTGCGCGTCGACGGCAACGACGTGCTCGCGACGTACGCCGTGACGCAGGCGGCCCTGCAACGGGCACGCGAGGGCAGCGGACCCACGCTCGTCGAGGCCTACACCTACCGGATGGGGGCGCACACCACCACCGACGACCCGACCCGGTACCGGCTCAGCGAGGACGTCGAGCACTGGAAGCTCAAGGACCCGATCGCCCGCCTGGAGGTCTACCTGCGTCGCAACGGCCTGGTCGACGACGTCTTCATCGCGGACCTCCAGCAGGAGGCCAGCGACCTCGGAGCGCACCTGCGCGAGGGCTGCAAGAACCTCGTGGACCCCGACCCGCGGCTGGTCTTCGACCACGTCTTCGCCGAGCAGACCGAGGAGCTGGCCGGGCAGAAGGCAGGCTTCGAGGAGTATCTCGACTCCTTCGAGGGGGCACGCTGATGACCACCGTGACGCTCGCCAAGGCGCTGAACGCCGGGCTGCGCAAGTCGATGGAGGACGACCCCAAGGTCCTGATCATGGGCGAGGACGTCGGCAAGCTCGGCGGAGTCTTCCGGATCACCGACGGGCTGCAGAAGGACTTCGGCGAGGACCGGGTGATCGACTCCCCGCTCGCGGAGTCCGGCATCCTCGGCACCGCCGTCGGCCTGGCGATCCGCGGGTACCGGCCGGTGTGCGAGATCCAGTTCGACGGGTTCGTCTACCCGGCGTACGACCAGATCGTCAGCCAGGTCGCCAAGATGCACTTCCGCACCCAGGGCAAGGTGAAGATGCCGCTGGTCGTGCGGATCCCGTTCGGTGGTGGCATCGGCGCCGTCGAGCACCACTCGGAGAGCCCGGAGGCGCAGTTCGCACACACCCCTGGCCTGAAGGTCGTCGCCTGCTCCAACCCGGTCGACGGCTACTGGATGATCCAGCAGGCGATCGCGTGCGACGACCCCGTGATCTTCCTGGAGCCCAAGCGGCAGTACCACGCCGACAAGGCCGACCTCGACGAGACGGCGTCGCCGCTGCCGCTGTTCTCCTCCCACGTCGTACGCCGGGGGAACGACGTGACGGTGGTCGCCTACGGCCCGACGGTGAAGACGGCCCTGAAGGCGGCGGAAGCCGCTTCCGGAGAGAATCGCTCCCTCGAGGTGATCGACCTGCGCACGCTGTCGCCGCTGGACATGGGCCCGGTCCTGGAGTCCGTACGACGCACCGGCCGGGCCGTCGTCGTGCACGAGGCCCACGTCAACCTCGGGATGGGCGCCGAGCTGGCGGCACGGATCACCGAGGAGTGCTTCTACTCCTTGGAGGCGCCGGTGCTGCGCGTCGGCGGGTTCGACACGCCGTACCCGCCCTCCCGCATCGAGGAGGAGTGGCTGCCCGACCTCGACCGGCTGCTCGACGCGGTCGACCGGACCTTCACCTTCTAGGAAGGCGAGACATGAGCGAGCGCAGCGAGCGAAAAATTCAACACAGTGCGCCCGGTGCCTCATGCGCGCACGGAGCGAAGCGAGTACGTGCATGAGTTACGAGTACAAGCTGCCGGACGTCGGCGAGGGCCTGACCGAGGCCGACATCGTCTCCTGGCGGGTCAAGGAGGGCGACGTCATCGAGATCAACGACATCGTCGTCGAGATCGAGACCGCCAAGTCCCTGGTCGAGCTGCCCTCGCCGTACGCCGGCACGGTCGCGGCCCTCCTGGTCGCCGAGGGCGAGACCGTGGCCGTCGGCACCCCGATCATCCGCATCGGCGAGGAAGCCCCGGTCCCTGAGGAAGGACGAAGTCCTGTCTCGAAGGGCCCGGAGGAGGAAGAGACCGAGATCGACCTCTCCAACCCCGCCGCCAGCGGCGGCGGCGAGGGCGAGAGCCTGGTCGGGCGCAACAAGGCCGACCGTGGTCCCACCCGGCGCCCGCGCCGAGGGGCCGCGAGCCCGGCGACCGAGGCCGGTGCGGCCACCCAGATGCAGCTGCAGGGAGCCTTCACCCCCGGCGGCGCACAGTCCGGGGCGGTCGTGGAGTCCGACGAGCCAGCGGTCCCGGCCGCCGTGGGCACCCCCGAGCCAGCACCCGAGCCGATGTCGACCCGCGCCCTGGCCAAGCCGCCGGTGCGCAAGCTGGCCAAGGACCTCGGGGTCGACCTCGCTTCGCTGACCGGCTCCGGCCCCTCCGGCTCGATCACCCGTGGGGACGTGGAGTCCGCTGCCTCGGGCGATGGCGCGCCCTTCGAGACGGTTGCTGCGCAACCTCCTCAGGGACCCGAGGGGCGGGAGCGGCGTGAGCCGATCAAGGGCGTGCGCAAGATGATGGCGCAGGCGATGGTCGGGTCCGCGTTCTCGGCCCCCCACGTCACGGAGTGGGTCACCGTCGACGTGACCCGCACGATGGAGTTCGTGGGCCGCCTCCGGAGTCACCGCGACTTCCGGGAGGTCAAGGTCTCCCCGCTCCTCGTGCTGGCGCGCGCCTGCATGCTGGCGTTCCGACGTACGCCGGAGATCAACTCGTGGTGGGACGAGCAGGCGCAGGAGGTCGTCTTCAAGTCCTACGTCAACCTCGGCATCGCCGCCGCCACGCCGCGGGGGCTGGTCGTCCCGAACATCAAGGACGCCGAGCGGCTCGGACTGCGCGAGCTGGCGGACGCCCTCGGCGAGCTCACCGCGACCGCGCGCGAGGGCCGCACGCAGCCCGCCGAGATGAGTGGCGGCACGTTCACGATCACCAACGTCGGACCGTTCGGCGTCGACGGCGGCACCCCGATCATCAACCCCGGCGAGTCCGCGATCCTCTGCTTCGGTGCGGTCAAGCGCCAGCCCTGGGTAGTGGGCACCGGGACGGACGAGCGGCTGGAGATCCGCGACGTGTGCACGCTCGCGCTCAGCTTCGACCACCGCCACATCGACGGCGAGAAGGGCTCGCGCTTCCTCTCCGACGTCGCCGCGATGATGGAGGATCCCGCGTCTGCGTTGATGTTCTAGCCGTCCTTGAACCGCACCAGTCCCGCCATCGTCGGCATGTACGCCGCTCCGTCAGGGCCGAGGTAGATCGAGGCGTAGTGGTTGTTCCACTGGAGGCCGTTGCCGGTGCGCTGCAGCCACCTGGTCCGGCCGGTGCGGAGGTCCAGGGCGGTGAGGTACCAGCTGTCGTCGAGCGGTGTCGACGCCTTCTTGGAGTAGACGTAGAGGAGCCCGTTGCCCCACGAGGCCTTGGGCACCGACGTCGGCGCGGAGACGTTGCTGGTCCAGGCGACGTGGCAGCCCTTGGCGTCGATCATCACCCGGGCGACTCCGGGTGCGGTCGTCCTGCCCCCGACGGTCGACTGCGGGCCCTGGTAGCCGTAGTTGTTCTCCACGATCAGCGACCGCCCCGCCGAGACCAGGCTGTTCTCGGTGTCGGAGGCGCCGGCGGCGAACACCGGGGTCTTGCACAGCAGCCGGCCGGGTGCGCTGCCGTCGCGCTTGTAGACGAGCACGTTCATCCTCGGCTCGGCGTTGTCGGTGATCGCCACGACGTCCTTGCCGATCAGCGTGGGCGTCGTACCCGAGCCCTGGGAGAGCTGGCCGGGCTTCTGCTGCGTGCCACGGTCGTACGCCGCCGACCAGCGCAGCCTCGGGTACCCGGTGCTGTCGGCGGCCAGAGCGAGCAGGCGGTGGTCGGTGACGGCGTAGACGGTGCCGGTCTCGTCGGCCGAGAGCGAGTTGAAGATGCCCTCGCCGGGGAACCGTCGGAACGTGACGGCGCCGGTCGAGCGGTCGATGGTGCCGACGCCACCGCCCTCGGTGGCGAAGAAGATCCGTCCCTTCCAGTCCGGCATCGTCGCCACCACGCAGTCGCCCTCCGGGATCGCCGAGGAGAGGTCGTAGCTGCGGGTGTGGGTCAGCGTCCCGCTGCCGACGTCGACCTGCCAGAGCTGGTTGTCGGTCGTCAGCACGTAGGCGTGGTCGGCACGGTCGAGGTAGAAGTAGGTGCCGCCGCAGATGTCGCTGAGCGGGTTCTTCCCCGACGTCAGGTCGCGGCCCGGCATGTCCAGCGAGGCGATCTGCTCCAGCGAGGTCGGATCGATCAGCCGCATCGTGAAGCCCTGAAGTCCTCCGCAGAGGCCGACGATGCGGTGGCGGGAGTCGAAGGCGATGGTGGCGCACTCCGAGACGCCGTACGACGCCGAACGCACCTGCAGATCGCGGCCGAGCGGACCGCTGACCTCGTAGCCGTTGCTGCCGTAGGCGTCGTCGTGCATCGAGTTGGTGCCGTTGGCCGACATGGAGGGGTTCTGCGGCACCGTCTCGTGCGGCAGCGGCTGCTTCGGCGCGGGGGCGCCGGTGAAGCCTCCGGAGAGCAGGTCGGTGGGCAGCGGCGGGATCGGAGGTGCCGGCAGTGCCGTTCCCTGGGCCACGGCCGGCAGGCTCGCGGCGGCGAGGAGTGCGGCGCCCACCAGCATTGTCGACAGGGCGAGTCGAGTTTTCCCCATGCCCGGAAAACGACCGTGCCCGCCCGGGGTTACCGCTTGCGCAGCGCCTTGATCCGGGTCACGGCGGAGCCGACGACGTCCATCGCGCCGAGCACGATCTTGGGCACGTCCATGCCCTCCGGCTTCATCGGGTGGAGCAGGGCGTCGGTGCCGCCGTCGACGAAGACGAGCGAGCCGACGACGAGGCTGGCCTCCTCCGAGAGCAGGAAGGTGACCACGGCGGCCACCTCCTCCGGCCTGCCCGGGCGACCGAGCGCGCTGGGGTAGGCGTCGGCGAAGGCACCCAGCTTGGGGTCCTCGCGCAGGCGGTCGGTCATCGGGGTGGCGATCAGTCCCGGCGCCACGGCGTTGAGGCGGATGCCGTCGGCGGCCCAGGGGACGCACTCGCGTCGGGTCCAGTACGCCAGGGCGGCCTTGGTCGCGGGGTAGATGTGCACGGCGTCCAGGTCGCCCGCCAGGCGTCGCGCGCGTTCCTCGTCGTCGCCCAGGCACGCGCCGGCGACCTCCGCGCTCCACCCCGGCTGGGCGGTCACCGAGTTGGAGCTGAGCAGCACCACGCTGCTGCCCTCGCCGAGGAGCGGGCGCAGGCCGGTGACGAGCGCGACGGCACCGAAGAAGTTCAGCGAGACGACCAGCCGGGGGTCGGTGTCGGTGAGTCCGGCCACGCCGGCGCAGGGGACGATCCCGTCGACGTGGTCGGTCAGGCCGGCCACGGCCTCGATGGCGGAGTCGCGGCCCGACTGGGTGGCGAGGTCCGCGATCACGTCGGCGCCGCGCAGGTCGACGCCGATGACCCGATGACCGCTCTGCGACAATTGCGCGGAGATGGCGGCGCCGATGCCCGAGGCGGAGCCGCTGACGACGTAGGTCCGCGGCGTGCTCATGCGGTGAGCTTCGCGCCCATGCCTGCGATGAAGCGCTTCACGTCGTCGGGCTCCTTGTCCGGCAGGCCGACCATCACCTCGTCGACCCCGGCGGCCTCCCAGCGCTCGAGCTGGCCGGGCTCGAGCCTGCTCGCGAGCAGCACCACGATCCGCGGGTCACCCTCCCGGCCGGCGTCCTTCCAGGTCTGGGTGAGCGTGGCGACCCGGTCCTCGATGTCGGTCTCGATCGGGGTGGTGATCCAGCCGTCGGCGTTGGCGGTGATCCAGTCGAAGTTCTTCGGGGTGCCGCCCCCGCCGACCAGGATCGGGATGCGCGGTTGCTGCACGGGCTTGGGCCAGGCCCAGCTGGGCTTCAAGGAGGCGTACTGGCCGTCGTAGGAGGCCACCTCGTTGCCCCACAGCTGCTGCATCAGCTCGAGGTACTCACGCAGCACGGTGCGGCGCTTGTTGCCGGGGACGCCGTGGTCCTCGAGCTCCTCGACGTTCCAGCCGAAGCCGACGCCCAGTGTCACCCGGCCTCCGGAGAGGTGGTCGAGCGTGGCCAGCGTCTTGGCGAGCGTGATCGGGTCGTGCTCCATCGGCAGCGCCACCGCCGTGCCGAGCCGGATCGTGCTGGTGACCGCCGCAGCGGTGGCCAGCGCCACCCACGGGTCCAGGATGCGCAGGTACCGGTCGTCGGGGATCTCCCCGCCCGTCCCCGGGTGCGCGGAGTCGCGGCTGGTGGGGATGTGGGAGTGCTCGGGCACGTAGAAACCCGCGAACCCGGCCTCCTCCGCAGCCCGCGCAGCCGCCGCCGGCACGATGCCCCGATCACTGGTGAACAGCACCACGGAGAGATCCATGGGCTCATTCAAACTGAAACACGTTCTAGTGTCGAGCGGGCCGCAGTTTCACTGGTTAACCAGTGAAACTGGCCAGAACGCGCGAAGTTTCGCGCGCACAGCGAGGATTCACTGGTTAACCAGTGAATCCGGCACGCCCGGCGAACCGCCTCGGGCGGGAGCGGCGGAGCACCTCGGGGTCGAGTCGGGCGAGCTGGGAGAGCTCGTACTGCAGCACCTCGCCCACGCGGAGGCAGAACTCCTCGGGCTCGTCGGCGGCGTCGGGGTGCTCGGCGACGATCCGGTCGACGATGCCGCGGGCGCGGAGGTCGAGGGAACGGACGTGCTGCTGGCGGGCGAGGTCGGGCGCGTGCTCGGTGTCGCGATGCATGATCGCGCTGGCGCCCTCGGGCGGCAGCGGGGAGAGCCAGGCGTGCTGCGCGGCCACGACCCGGTCGGCCGGCAGGAAGGCCAGCGCTCCGCCGCCGTTCCCCTCGCCGAGCATCAGGCACAGGGTCGGCGCGGGAAGCGTGGCCAGGTCGGAGATGCACCGGGCGATCTCCCCGGCCATCCCGCCCTCCTCGGCCTCGGGGGAGAGCGCGGCACCGGGAGTGTCGATCACGGTGACCAGCGGCAGCCCGAGCTCGACGGCGAGCCGCATCCCGCGGCGGGCCTCGCGCAGCGCGCCGGGACCCAGCGGGTCGGTGCGGGTCTGACCTCGCCGGTCCTGCCCGAGGAACACGCACCCGGTGTCGCCGAAGCGCACCAGGGCGATCAGCAGGCCGGGGTCCGCCTCCCCCTCCCCGGTGCCGTTGAGCGGGATCACGTCCGTGGCGGCGTACCGCAGCAGGCGGCGGATCCCGGGGCGGTCGCTGCGCCGGGAGCGGGTGATCGCCTCCCACGCATCGACGTCGGGGATCTCCTCCTCGGCCGGCGACGCAACCGGCTCCGCCACGGCCGGGCTCAGGATCCGCAGCGCCCGGTCCAGCACCTCACCGATCTCCTCCGGCGCCACGACGGCGTCGACGATGCCGTGGGCGAAGAGGTTCTCCGCGGTCTGCACGCCCTCGGGGAAGGCCTCGCCGTACAGCGCCTCGTACACCCGGGGGCCCAGGAACCCCACCAGGGCACCTGGCTCGGCCACGGTGATGTGACCCAGCGAGCCCCACGAGGCCATCACGCCGCCGGTGGTGGGGTGGCGCAGGTAGACCAGGTAGGGGAGCCCGGAGGTCTTGTGCGCCGCGAGGGCCGCGGAGATCCGGATCATCTGGACGAAGGCGGGAGTCCCCTCCTGCATCCGGGTGCCGCCGCTGCACGGAGCCGCGAGCAGCGGGATCCGTTCGGCCGTGGCTCGCTCGACGGCCGCAACCAGGCGGTCACCGGCGGCGCGGCCGATGCTGCCCGCCAGGAACGCGAACTCGCTGGCGACCACCGCGACCCGGCGACCACGCAGGGTGCCTTCGCCGGTGAGGACGGCCTCGTCGGTGCCGGCCTTCTCGGCGGCCCGGGCGAGTGTCCCGGCGTAGTCGGGCCCGATGCCGACGAGGTCGGGTGGGGTGTCCCAGCTCGACCAGGATCCCTCGTCCAGGACCAGGTCGATCAGGTCGCGCGCCGCCAGAGCTCGAGGGGGCTGGGTCACGCGCGGATGGTATGCCAGTCGTCGAGCAGCTCCTGCTCCTCGGCCCGGGTCATCCCGGTCACCGTGGCGCGGCCTTCCTCCGACCGGATCCACGCCAGCGTGTCCGCGGCGGTCTCCGACAGCGGCCGGGTGCGCAAGCCGGCGTCGAAGGCCGCGCTGACGTCGTGGCTGACCATCCCGCTCATCTCCTCGGGCAGCCACAGCGGCAGCGAGCGCGGCCCGGCCCAGGGCTGCACGTGGTGGCGTCGCAGGAACGCCGGGTGCGCCCAGAACAGGCGTGGTTCGCCGCCCACCCCGGTCGTCACCTGCTCGAGCACCTCGCCGAGCGAGGTGACCCGCCCGGTGACGTCGTACACCCCGGTCAGGCGCTGCTCGGCCGTGTCGACGAGCCACGCCGCGAGGTCGCGTACGTCGATCAGCTGGGTGTCGTCCTCGGGCGAGCCGGGGGCGAGGATGTCACCGCCTTCCGCGATCCGCTCGGGCCAGTAGCTGAACCGGCCGCTCGGGTCGCCCGGTCCCACGATCAGTCCCGGGCGTACGACGAGCGCCTGCTCGGCGCCGGCCTGCACCGCCTGCTCGCAGGCGACCTTGCTGGCGCCGTAGGTCTCCGGCGTTTGCGGTTCCTGAGGAGGCGCGCCAGCGCCGTCTCGAAGGGCGACGTCGTCGGCGATCGGCTCGAGCAGCGGGACGGTCTCCGGTGTGCCGTGCACGATCGAGTTGTCGGCGTAGACGCTGATGGAGGAGACGAACGTCCAGTGCGGCACTCGCGCGGACAGGGCCGCCAGGGCGTCGCGGACCCACGACGGGGTGCGGGCCACGTCGAGGGCTGCGTCCCACTCGCCGTCGAGGCTGGTCCAGTCCGCAGCGGTCCGGTCGAGGTAGGCGTGCACCGCGCCCTCGGGCACCGAGCCCGACTCGCCGCGGGCGGCGCAGGTGACCGTGTGACCACGGGAAACGGCCTCGGCGGCGACGGCGCGCGAGAGGAACTGGGTACCGCCGAGCACGAGAAGTCGCATGCCCCCCAACCTGCCGTGCCACGACACCTCCAGACAAGTTGCGTCCGGCACCCTAGGGTTGCTCCCCGTGAAGAGACTCGCGACAGTGCTCGCCGCACTCGCGCTCGCCCTCGGCTCGCTGGCCCTTGCGGCGCCGGCCCAGTCGTCGGCCTTTCCGTGGAAGGCGACGATCACCTTCGACAAGAACTGGCACAACCAGTTCGACTCGCGAGTCATCTGGCGGCTCTACCAGCGCCAGGGTGCTGCCTGGAAGGTGGTCGAGACCCACGCGTGGCGGGCCGGCTCCGGCCTGCCCGGTCGGGTGGGACGCAACTCGTGCGCGACCTCGCGCGGGTGGCTGCCCAACGGCACCTACCACCTGCGGCAGTACAACAACTATCCCGGGCACGTGATCCACGGACGGGCCTTCCGGCTCGACGACCACGCGTGCAGCAGCGGGCACGTGCGCCACAACCTGTTGATCCACAGCGAGCAGACGACTGGCAACCACCAGTGCCGTGATCGCCGCGGCGACCAGGCGTGCCGGTGGGAGTGGCCCCGGATCAACGACTACAAGTCACTCGGCTGCATCAAGATGTCGCCCGGTGACATCGCCCAGCTGACCTACTACTTCCAGCGCCACTTCGCCGCCGGCGTGCGCTACCCGACGGACCGCGTGGCGCTGATCGTCACGAACTGATCGGGTCCTCGCTCGCCAGCGCCTTCACCATCAGCGTGACGGTGTGGCCGCCCGAGAGGCGTTGGCCGACCTCGGCGTACCCGCGGGCGCGGTGGAAGGCCAGCGACGGCTCGTTGGGTGGGTCGAGGTTGACCTCGAGGGCGAAAACCGGCCGCCCGCAGCGGCCCTCGAGCTCGTCGTAGACCCGGGTTGCCAGGCCACGCCGGCGGAAGTCCTCGTGGATCACGACGCGGTCGAGGTAGGCGAAGTCGGGGTAGCGCTGCGCGAACCAGGCGAAGTTCTCCCCGTCGTACGCCGAGCCGGAGACGAAGGTGAGCACGAAGCCGGCGAACGCGCCGCCGACGTCGATCACCGACCCCGAGTCGGCCCAGCCGAGCAGCTGGCGCAGGCGCGGCTGGTCCAGGGGAGCCAGCAGCTCGACGTTCTGCTCGTTGAGGGCGAGCACGGCCTCGTGGTCGGCCTGGGTGATCGGCCGCAGGAGGGCACTGACCCGTCCAGGCTCACTCATCGAGCCTCACTCATCGAGCCTCAGTCATCGAGAAAGTGCACGCCGGTGGCCTCTTCGCTGAGCTCCCACAGCTCCCGGCGCGCCTCGCGGTCCTGGGCGAGGGCCCTGATCCCGACGATGCGCGGGTGGCCGCGGAACTGCAGCAGCCCGCTGGGTCCGACGTACGTCGAGCCGGGCAGGTCGGCAGTGGCCGCCATCAGGGTGGGGAAGGCGCCGAGCTCGGCCGGCTGTCCGACCGTCTCGAAGACGGCCTGCAGGATCGTGGCCGTCCAGCGCATCTTCCCCTCGGCGTTGCCGTGGTTCTGACCGGTGCCCATCAGGCCGGTGGCGGAGTACCCCGGGTGCGCGGCCAGTCCGGCCACCGGTACGCCCTGCCGTCGTGCCCGCTCGTCGAGCTCGAGGACGAACATCAGGTCGGCCAGCTTCGAGCGGGCGTAGCTGCCCCACCGCCCGTACCGCGTCGACTCCGCGCGCGGGTCGTCGAGAGGTACCCCACGCGCCAGCCGGTGTGCCTGGGAGCTCACCGCGACGACCCGCCCGTCGCCGGACTCGACGAGCCGCGGTAGCAGCCGGCCGGTCAGCGCGAACGGGCCCAGGTAGTTCGTGGCCATCTGCAGCTCGAACCCGTCGTCGGTGCGCTCGTACGGCGTCGCCATGACACCGGCGTTGTTGATCAGCAGGTGCAGCGGCCCGGTGACCTCCGCGGCTGCCCGCTCGACCGAGGCCAGGTCGGAGACGTCCACGATCAGCGGCTGGAGCTCGGCGCCGGGCACCGCTTCCCGGACGCGGCGGGTGGTCTCCTCGAGCTTGGTCGGGTTGCGCGCGCCGAGTATCACCTCGGCGCCCTTGCGGGCCAGCTCGAGGACGGTGTGCTCGCCGATGCCGCTGGTCACGCCCGTCACCAGGGCCCGGCGGCCGGTCTGGTCGGGGATGTCGGCGGGGGTCCACTCGCGCCTGCCTTCGCTCGTCGCGTCGGCCCCCCACGTCATGGAGTGACCGCCAGCGAGGCCAGGAGCGAACGGCCGAGCTTCTCCTCGCCGCTGATCTCGGGTGAGGTCGCCTCGACGCCGCGGCGGCCCCCGCTGAGCACGACGTAGTCCTCGGCGCTCAACGTCACGGTCACATCGGGATCGACGTCGTCACCGAAGGCCGCGCGTCCGTCGGCGCCTA
>CAWCDX010000023.1:0-61675 GCA_963794435.1 uncultured Actinomycetota bacterium | reverse complement strand
CGCGGC
The DNA here is from genome assembly GCA_963794435.1 of uncultured Actinomycetota bacterium. Classification (GTDB taxonomy): domain Bacteria; phylum Actinomycetota; class Actinomycetes; order Propionibacteriales; family Nocardioidaceae; genus Marmoricola. The sequence continues at coordinate 61,669 of CAWCDX010000023.1, read as the reverse complement.
CCGCTTGGGGTCCTCCGGCTCGGTGGTCAGCGGGTGGTCGACGTTGGAGTAGGTCGCCACCGCCGACACGGCGCGGGTCAGCTCACGTGCGTACGGGCCGGCCGACTGAGCACGCTGCTGGGCCTTGATGATCCGCGAAGCCGCGATCAGCTCCATGGCGCGCGTGATCTTCTTGGTCGACTCGACCGACTTGATCCGCGCGCGGTACTCGCGCAGGGAAACAGCCATGGTTAGATCAGCCCTTCTTCTGCTTGACGATCTGCTCCTGGTCGATGTCTTCCTCGTCGATCTTCTCGTGCTCCTCGCGGCCGGCCTTGATCGATCCGCCCTCGCCGGTCTCGAACTGCTCGACGAAGTCGTCGTAGGCCTTCTCCAGGGTGGACTCGGTCTCGTCCTCGAACTTCTGGGTGCTGGCGATCGACTCCAGGACGTCCTTGTGCGAGCGCTTCAGGTAGTCCAGGAACTCCTGCTCGAAGCGCAGCACGTCGTCGGTGGGGACGGGGTCGAGCCGACCGGTGGTGCCCAGCCACAGCGAGACCGTCATGTCCTCCAGCGAGTACGGCGAGTACGCCGGCTGCTTGAGCAGCGCCATCAACCGCTGGCCACGGTCGAGCTGCTGGCGCGAGGCCGCGTCGAGGTCGGAGGCGAACATCGCGAAGGCCTCCATCGCGCGGAACTGCGCCAGGTCGACCTTCAGCGAGCCGGTGACGGCCTTCATCGCCTTGGTCATGGCCGCGCCACCCACGCGGGAGACCGACACACCGACGTCGATCGCCGGCCGCTGGTTGGCCGCGAACAGGTCGGACTGCAGGAAGATCTGCCCGTCGGTGATCGAGATGACGTTGGTCGGGATGTACGCCGAGACGTCGTTGGCCTTGGTCTCGATGATCGGCAGGCCGGTCATCGAGCCGTGGCCGAGGTCGTCGGAGAGCTTGGCGCAGCGCTCGAGCAGGCGGCTGTGCAGGTAGAACACGTCGCCCGGGTAGGCCTCGCGACCCGGCGGGCGGCGCAGCAGCAGCGACACGGCGCGGTAGGCCTCGGCCTGCTTGGTCAGGTCGTCGAAGACGATCAGGACGTGCTTGCCCTGGTACATCCAGTGCTGGCCGATGGAGGAGCCGGTGTAGGGAGCGAGGTACTTGAAGCCGGCGCTGTCGGAGGCCGGCGAGGCCACGATCGTCGTGTACTCCAGCGCACCCGCCTCTTCGAGCGCGCCACGCACGGCCGCGATGGTCGAGCCCTTCTGGCCGATGGCGACGTAGATGCAGCGGACCTGCTTGTCCTCGTCGCCGGACTCCCAGTTCGCCTTCTGGTTGATGATCGTGTCGATCGCGATGGTGGTCTTGCCGGTCGAGCGGTCGCCGATGATCAGCTGACGCTGGCCGCGGCCGATCGGGGTCATCGAGTCGATCGCCTTGATGCCCGTGGCCAGCGGCTCGTGCACCGACTTGCGGACCATCACGCCGGGCGCCTGGATCTCCAGGGCGCGCCTGCCCTCGGACTCGATGTCGCCCAGGCCGTCGATCGGGGTGCCGAGCGGGTCGATCACCCGGCCCAGGAACTTGTCGCCGACCGGGACCGAGAGGATGTCCCCGGTACGACGTACCGGCTGACCCTCCTCGATGCCTTCGAAGTCACCGAGGATGACGACACCGATCTCGCGGGTGTCGAGGTTCAGGGCGAGACCCAGCGTGCCGTCCTCGAACTCCAGCAGCTCGTTGGCCATCGCGGAGGGCAGTCCCGCGACCCGCGCGATGCCGTCACCGGCCTCGGCGACGGTGCCGACCTCCTCCTTGCTGGCCGCAGACGGCTTGTAGTCGTCGACGTACTTCTGGAGCGCGTCGCGGATCTCTTCCGGACGAATCGAAAGCTCCGTCATGTTCTTCTGCCTCTTCCCTTGTGCCTGGGGGTGTTTGCGTTGTCTGGGGTGCCGGACCCGCGGTCCGGCTAGCCGACCAACCTGCGTTGAGCGTCCTCGAGCCGGCTGGTGACCGTGCCGTCGATGACGTCGTCACCGATCTCGACACGGAGGCCGCCGATCACGCCGGGGTCGACCACGACCTGGAGGTGGACCGTGCGGTCGTACTGCTGCGAGAGCGCGCTGACCAGGCGCTCACGCTCGGAGTCGTCGAGCTCGCGAGCGCTCCGCACCGTCGCGATCTTCTCGTCGTTGGCCTCGGCGGCGAGGTGCTGGAACTCCTCGAGGGCCTGGTCGATGGCGCCGTGGGTCCCGCTGACGGCCTGTCCGACGAGCAGCATCGTCGCCTTCTGCACCTTCTCACCGAGCAGGTGATCGAGCAGCTCGCGCTTGTCGGCGGTGGTGCGCGAGGGGTCGGAGAGGGCGGTGCGCAGGTCGTCGTGGTGGTCCACGACCTGCCGCACCGCGAACAGCTCGTCGCTCACGTAGGTGCCCTCGGCACCCGCCGAGCGGACCAGGGCGACCACGCCGAGCTGCTCGACGACGTCGGCGAGGTCGCGCCCCGCGGTCCAGCGCCGGCGTACGGCCTCCTGCACCAGGTCGAGGGTCGACTCGCCGACGGCCTTGCCGAACACGTTGCCGACCAGGCCGGCCTTGGCGTCGTCCTCGATGGAGGCGTCGGTCACGACCCGGCGGATCGCGGGCTCGTTGCGCAGCACGGAGGCGACGCCGAACAGCTCCTCGCCCAGCGCTGCGGTGTCACCCGACACCTCGGCGAGCCGAGCGGTCAGGTCGACACGAGCCTGCTCGGAGGCGCGCCGCAGCATCAGCTAGCCCCGTCCTGCGTGGGATCACCCGAGGCCTTGGCGGCCGCCTCGGCGGTCTGCATCGTCTCCAGGCTGACCAGGAAACGGTCGACCACGCGGGTGCTCCGCTCGTCGTCCTCGAGGCTCTCGCCCACGATCCGGCTGGCGAGCTCGGTGGCCAGCGTGCCGACCTCGGCGCGCAGGGACGCGATCGCCTGCTGCCTCTCGGCACGCACCTGGCCGTGGCCGTTCTCGATGATGCGGTCGGCCTCGGTCTGGGCCTTCTCGCGGGCGTCCTGCACGATCTGGGCACCCTGCTCGCGAGCCTCCTCGCGGATCTTGTTGGCTGTCTGGCGGGCGTCGGCCAGCTGGGCCTTGTACTCCTCCTCGGCCTTGTGCGCCTCGTCCTTGGCCTCGTCGAGCTCCGCGAACTGGTCGCGGATGGCCTGCTGGCGCTTCTCCATCGCCCCGTTGACCGGGGGGATGACGAACTTCGCCAGGATCCAGACGATGATCCCGAAGCTGACCAGCTCCACCAGGAAGGTGGCGTTGGGCACCAGGAAGTTGCTCGCCAGCGGGATCGGTCCCGTTGCCACGTGCAGCATCAGTGCTGTCCTTTGCTCAGTGCTTCTCTAACCGCGTCGGTCTGGGTCTCGGACCAGGTCACTTGCCGAGGACGAAGACGAACAGCGCCATGAAGGCCAGGTTGATGAAGAACATCGCCTCGACCAGGCCCACCGTGAGGAAGAAGATGGTCTGCAGGCGACCCTGGGCCTCCGGCTGACGCGCGACGCCCTCGATGTACGACGAACCGGCCAGACCGTCACCGACGCCGGCACCGATCGCGCCACCGGCCAGGGCCATCCCACCGCCGATGAACGCACCGGCGGTCTTGATGGCGGAATCAGATACTGCCATGTCAGTTTCTCTCCTTGGTTGGGCACCGGGGGCCCGGTGCTCGGGTTCCTACGTGGTGTCGCCGGGTCCGAGGACTCAGCGAGCGGGTTCGGGTTCGGCCGCCTCGGAAGCGGCTGGGGCGGGCTCGTCGTGCTCCTCGTGCTCGTCGTGCTCTGCGTGTCCGCCGGCCATGCCGAAGTAGAGGACGGTCAGGAGCGCGAAGATGAAGGCCTGCAGCCCGCCGAGGAACATCGTGTCGAACAGCTTCCAGATGACGCTCAGCACCGCGGCGAAGAAGCCCCCGACGGGGATGTGCACGACCACGAGGCTCACCAGCGAGCCGATCAGGGCGATCATGATGCCGCCGGCGAAGATGTTGCCGAAGAGTCGCAGGGCCAACGTGATGGGCTTGACCAGCTCCTCCAGCACGTTGAGGAAGGTGAAGACGATCCGGATCGGCACGTCCACGAGCGGCTTCTCGGGGAAGATGCTCTGCCCGTAGAAGTGCTTGAGGTACCCCCACAGGCCCTGTTGCCGGATCCCGAAGCCCCACACGCCTGCGATCACGAGGAAGGCCATGGCGTAGGTCAGGTTGGTGTCCGCGGTCGGCGAGGGCAGCAGGTGCACGTTCTTGTTCAGCTCGGTCGGGATGACCTCGAGCCAGTTCGCGATCAGGATGAAGAAGAACAGTGCGGTGGCCAGCGGCACCACGAAGGGGTTGACCGAGCCCAGGTTGGACTCCACCTGGGTGGTGACCTCCTTGATGATGGTCTCCCAGAGGATCTGGATCTTCGAGGGGATGTGGTCGTCGGTCTCCTCGGTCAGCTTCTTGCGGGCCCAGAAGCCCAGCGCGACCACGATGGCGCCCGCGACGACCGTCACCCAGATCGTGTCCAGGTTGAACGTCATCCCGAGGAAGTGACCCTCCGGGTGCTCACCCGGGTGGATGTCGATCTGGAGCGGTACCGGCGCGCTCACTGTGACTTCAGCTCCTTGAGGAGGGGGATGGTGGTCATCACCAGGGCGATCAGCCGGAACACGGCCAGGCCGAGCAGCAACCCGATGCCGTCGGGCCAGAACATCACGGCGATGCCCACGGCCACGACGGTGAGCACCGTGAGCCGGGCGAAGGTCGAGGCGGCGAGCTTCTTCCGCGTCGGCTGCTCACCGGAGGCGATCAGGCGCAGCAGCCAGAACTCGGTGACGAGGTGGTTGGCCAGGCCCAGGGCGATGCCGCCGGCGACGCAGGCCGCGAGCCGCGGCTCGTCGAGCTGGATCAGGATCCAGAAGTCGGCGATGACGAGCACCGCGGCCACCGTGATCACCTTGCGCTGGTCGCGCAGGACACGCAGGAAGCCGACCTTCTCGCCCTCGGTCACCGGGGCGGTGGTCCGCCCGGTGTCGAAGCGGCGTACGTCGTGCTGCGAGGTCTTGCCCTGGGTCATCGTGACACCTCACTCACGCAGTGCGGAGCGGACCCGGCGCACGAAGGCGACGACGGCGAGCACGATGCCGACCGTGATGCCGACCAGGGTCCAGAGCGGTGCGGAGCCGGCCGCCTGGTCGACGAGCAGGCCGACGACGAGGCCACCCACGACGCCCGCGACGAGGATCCCACCGAGTCCGGCGAGGTCGCGCCCCCGCAGACCCTGGGGAGTGCGCTCTTCGCCCATCTCACGAGACTGCTTCCTTGACGGTGTCGACTGGCAGGTACAGGACAGTGAACGGGGGGAGCGACGGATACACGCTGAAGAGTGCTGCCCGACGCAGCATCACCCCCCGACCGCGCGAAACTACCACAGCGCGCAGCCACGTCGACCGGCGTCCCAGGCCCCTGCGCGGACCCTCGGCGCGACCGGGCATCCGGGCCCGCGAAGGCGGGGAATCGATCGGCGGTCGTCGTCATGGGCGGCCTCTGGTCAACGGGTGCTGGGGTGCTTGTGAAAAATAGCACAAAGTCGCCGACCCGGGAAAGTCGGGAGCGCTGAACCTCCCGGTACCCCGTTCGCCAGGAGTCTCACCGGCGCGCGACGGAGCGGTCGCTAGACCTCGCCGGGTCGCTGGAAGCGTGGCACCAGGAAGGTCAGCACCAGCGTCGCGACGGTGCCCAGCGCGAGGGCCGTCCACGTCGCCGGGCCGCTGTAGAGGCTGACCAGCACCGCACCGAACGCGATCAGGCCGGCCCAGAGGTACATGATCAGCACCGCGCGACGCTGGCTGTGCCCGATCTCGAGCAGCCGGTGGTGCAGGTGCTCCTTGTCCGGCTGGTAGAAGGCCTGGCCCCGTCGCGTGCGTCGTACGACGGCCAGCACCAGGTCGGCCAGCGGCACGATCAGGATCGTGATCGGCAGCAGGATCGGCAGCAGCATCACCAGGGCCGAGGAGCTCGGCGCCCCGGGCCGCTGGACCGACACGGTGGCGAACTGACCGGTCAGGGTCAGCGCGGAGCCGGAGAGCACCAGGCCGAGCAGCATCGACCCGGAGTCGCCCATGAAGATGCGCGCCGGGAAGAAGTTGTGCGGCAGGAAGCCGGCGCAGGCACCGCCCATCGCCGCACAGAGGAGCGCGGCGGTGATCGCCAGGGTCTCGCCGTTGGCGTCGGCCAGCTTGTAGGAGAAGAGGAAGAAGGCCACCGCTCCGATCAGCACCACGCCACCGGCCAGGCCGTCGAGGCCGTCGACGAAGTTCACCGCGTTCATGGTGCTCACCACGAGCAGGATCGTGATCAGCGCCGACTGCGTCGGGTCGAGGACCAGCTGGTCGAAGACCGGCAGCTTGACGCTGTAGAGCTTCACGTCGTTGAGCACCAGGACGCCCGCCGCGACGATCTGCCCCCCGAGCTTGGTCAGCGCGTCCAGCTCGATCAGGTCGTCGAGGACGCCGACGGCGCAGATCATCGCGCCGGCCACCAGCACCCACCCCGCGTCGTGGAAGACCGTGGGCTGCGAGGTGCTCAGGAACGGCAGGTGGTGGGCCAGCAGGATGCCGGCGGCCAGTCCCCCGAGCATCGCGACGCCGCCGAAGTACGGGATCGGTGTCGCGTGGACGTCACGGTCACGGACTCGTGCGACCGCTCCCGACCTGATGGCCAGCTCCCGGGCGACGACGCACAGCAGGTAGCAGACGACCGCGGCCACCAGGAAGACCAGCAGGTACTCACGCACTCCCGGGGTCTCCCCCGTCCGCCGGCGCGTCCACCGGACCGTCGACGACGGGCTCGTCCCCGACGCCGGGCTCCGGGTCGGCGGGCTCCAGGTCGACGGGCTCGTCGCCGACCAGCGAGGTGCCCAGGCCCGCGAGCACCGCCGCCAGCTCCGCCCGCTCGATGGCCCCCTCGCGCAGCAACCGCGGTCGCTCGCCGGTGCAGTCGACGATGGTGGAGGCGGCCGTGCCCGTGCTGGGCCCGCCGTCCAGGATGACCGCGGTCGCCCACCCGAGCATCTCCTCCGCCTCGTCGGCGTCGGTGGCGGCCGGATGACCGTGGTTGTTGGCCGAGGACACCGCCAGCGGCCCGGTGCGCTCGAGCAGCTCGAGGGCGGCCGGGTCGTCGGGCATCCGCACCGCCACGGTGCCGAACGTCTCGCCGAGGTCCCAGCGCAGGGAGGGCTGCTGGCGGCACACGATGGTCAGCGGGCCCGGCCAGTAGTGGTCCACCAGGCCGGTCGCCCACCCCGGCACCTCCGTGGCCAGTGCCTCCAGGGTGGTCTCCGCCGAGACCAGCACCGGAGGGGGCATGTCCCGCCCGCGGCCCTTGGCGTCGAGCAGCCGTTGCACCCCGTCGGGTTCGAAGGCGTCGACGCCGAGCCCGTAGACGGTGTCGGTCGGGAGCACGATCAGCTCCCCCCGGCGTACGGCGTTGACGGCTGCCGCCAACCCCTCCTCCCGCCCGTCCGGGTCGGAGAGGTCGAAGCGCAAGCTCATGGCGTCATCGTGCCAGTCGCGCGGTCACGTACCGAGCCCGACCTGCCAGGTCGAGGTGGTCGCGGACCTCGCTCCATCGACCCGCCGCGGAGAACACCGCGGGGGCCGACTCCCCCTGCACGTCGGCGTGCTCGGCCCCGACCCGGCCGCCGGGCCGCAGCAGCCTCGCCGCGGTCCGCTCGAGCACCCGCATCGCCTCGAGCCCGTCGTCGCCGGACCACAGCGCCGCCGCGGGGTCGTGGTCACGGGCCTCGGGGGCGACGCTGGCCCAGGCCTCGAGCGGGATGTACGGCGGGTTGCACACGACCACGTCGACCGTGCCGTCGAGGTCGGGGAACGCGTCGGCCATGTCACCGAGCCGCAGGTCGACCTCGGTGCCAGCAAGGTTGCGCTCGGCCCACGCATGCGCACCGGGGTCGAGCTCCACCGCGTGCACCCGAGCCTCGGGCACCTCCACCGCGAGGCTGGCGGCGATCGCTCCGGAGCCCGTGGCGAGGTCCACGACCACCGGAGCCTCGAGCTCCAGGGCCCGCTCGATCGCCCACCCGGCCAGCAGCTCGGTCTCGGGCCGGGGCACGAACACCCCCGGACCGACGGCGAGGTCGACGTGCCTGAACGACGCGAGACCGGTGAGGTGCTGGAGCGGTTCCCGGGCCTGCCTCCGGGCGACCAGAGCCTCGAAGTCGCGCTGGCGGTCGGGCGGGACCGTCTCGACCAGGGGCAGCCGGGCGCGCGTCGTACCGAGGACGTGGGCGAGCAGCTCGGCCGCGTCGTGGGCCGGGCTGGCCACGCCGGCCCCGGCGAGACGCTCCTCGGCCGCCCGGAGCAACGGGCGGACGCCCGAGCTCACTGGCCCGAACTCATTGGCCCGAACTCATTGGCCGAGCGTCTCGAGCCGTGCCGCCATGTCGGCCTCGACACACGAGGCGATCACGGCGTCCAGGTCGCCGTCGAGCACCCGGTCCAGGTCGTAGGACTTGTAGCCGGTGCGGTGGTCGGAGATCCGGTTCTCCGCGAAGTTGTAGGTGCGGATCCGCTCGGAACGGTCGACCGTGCGCACCTGGAGCCGGCGGGCGTCGCTGGCCTCGGCGCTGGCCTCCTCCTCCGCGGCGGCCAGCAACCGGGCGCGCAGGATCCGCATCGCCTGGTCGCGGTTCTGCAGCTGGGACTTCTCGTTCTGGCAGCTGACCACGATGCCGGTGGGCAGGTGGGTGATGCGTACGGCGGAGTCGGTGGTGTTCACGCTCTGACCACCGGGGCCGCTGGAGCGGAAGACGTCGATGCGCAGGTCGTTGTCGTTGATCTGCACGTCCACCGGCTCGGCCTCGGGGAGCACCAGCACGCCGGCGGCGCTGGTGTGCACCCGGCCCTGGCTCTCGGTGACCGGGACCCGCTGGACCCGATGCACCCCGCCCTCGAACTTCAACAGGGCGTACGGCGCCTCGCCCGGCTGCGGCGTGCCCTTGGCCTTGACCGCCGCCGTCACGGACTTGAAGCCGCCGAGGTCGGACTCGGTGGACTCGAGCACCTCGACCGTCCAGCCGCGCCGCTCCGCCCACCGGGTGTACATCCGCAGCAGGTCACCGGCGAACAACGCCGACTCCTCACCGCCCTCGCCCGACTTGATCTCGAGCAGGACGTCCTTGCCGTCGGTGGGCTCGCGCGGGACCAGCAGGTGCCGCAGGCGCTCCTCGGCGACCCCGCGGGCGCTGACGAGCCGCTCCGCCTCCTCGGCGAAACCGGCACTCCCGTCCGGGTCCTCGGCCGCAAGCTCCCGGGCAGCCTCGACGTCGTCGCCCAGCCGGAGCCAGTCCGCGTGAGCGTTGATGATCGCGCTCAGCTCGGCGTACCTCTGGTTGAGGGGCCGGGCCACGGACTGGTCGGCGTGGACCGAGGGGTCGGCCAACTTCTTCTCGAGCTCGGCGTGCTCCGCCTCGAGCTGGGAGACGGCCTCGAACACCGGGCTTACTTCTCGGCCTTCTCCGCCTTCGCGGGGGCCTTCTTGGCGTAGCGGGCCTCGAACCGGGCGACGCGGCCGCCGGTGTCGAGGATCTTCTGCTTGCCCGTGTAGAACGGGTGGCAGTTGGAGCAGACCTCGGAGTGGATGACCCCACTCTTCGCGGTGCTCCGGGTGGTGAACGTGTTGCCGCAGGTACAGGTGACCTCGGTCGTCACGTACTCGGGGTGGATGTCCTTCTTCATGCTGTCCTCTTTCGGATCTTCGGCCGCCGGGTCACCCGTGACAGGGACGTCAGGGGTGTGAACCGGAGCCAGCGACCAAGTGTGGCATCGGGTCTCGCGAAGCGCGAATCGCCGCTGTCAGGATCGGTCGGGTCTCCTTGACCCTCTCCCAACACCGGGGCGGGCGCGGGTGTTCCCGCCGTACGCCGGGGCTAGCGGGTGCGGGCGAGGACCGCCGAGACGCGGGAGGCGAGCTCGCGCGGGCTGAACGGCTTGACGATGTAGTCGTCGGCGCCGGCCTCGAAGCCCTGCTCGATGTCGGACTCCTGGGCGCGAGCCGTGAGCATGATGATCGGCAGGCCGTCCATCGCCGAGTCCTGCCGCAGCGCGCGGGCGGCGTCGAGGCCACTCATCCCCGGCATCATCACGTCGAGGATGACCAGGTCGGGCTTCTCCGCGGTGCACGCCTCGACGGCGGCCGCACCATCACCGACGGGGACCACCTCGTGGCCACCGTGACGCAGCTTGAACACCACGAGCTCGCGGATGTCCGCGTCGTCGTCGGCAATCACGATGCGTGCCATGTGTTTCCCCTCGAGAGCTTGTCACTACCGCGGACGAGCATATCCACACCCGGGGTCCTGCGCGGCCAATCGGTCCCCAATGGCGGCGCCGATTCTCCCTGGGGCAGGCCCGCCCCGGCTACTCCTGGAGCGCCTGGACGGTCGGCGTGGTCTGCTGGACCTGCCGCAGGAACTCGATGTTGTTCTGCGACTTCTTGAGCCGTTGGAGCAACAGCTCGAGCGCTGGCTGCCCCTCCAGACCCGACAGCACCCGGCGGAGCTTCCAGATGATGGACAGCTCCTCCTGGCCGATCAGGAGCTCCTCGCGACGGGTCCCGGACGCGACCACGTCGATGGCCGGGAAGAGCCGCTTGTCGGCGAAGTCGCGACGCAGCCGGATCTCCATGTTCCCGGTGCCCTTGAACTCCTCGAAGATCACCTCGTCCATCTTCGAGCCGCTCTCGATGAGGGCCGTGGCCAGGATGGTCAGCGAGCCGCCGTCCTCGATGTTGCGCGCGGCACCGAAGAACTTCTTCGGCGGGTAGAGCGCCGCGGAGTCGACGCCGCCGGAGAGGATCCGGCCGCTGGCGGGCGCGGCGAGGTTGTAGGCGCGACCGAGCCGGGTGATCCCGTCGAGCAGCACGACGACGTCGTGGCCCAGCTCGACCAGCCGTTTGGCCCGTTCGATGGCGAGCTCGGCGACGATGGTGTGGTCGGCCGGCGGGCGGTCGAAGGTGGAGCTGATCACCTCGCCGTTGACCGAGCGCTCGAAGTCGGTGACCTCCTCGGGCCGCTCGTCGACGAGCACGACCATCAGGTGGCACTCGGGGTTGTTGGCGGTGATCGAGTTCGCGATCGACTGCAGGATCATCGTCTTGCCGGCCTTGGCAGGCGAGACGATCAGGCCGCGCTGGCCCTTGCCGATCGGCGAGGCGATGTCGATGACCCGGCCGATGAGGTTCGTCGGCGTCGTCTCCATGCGCAGCCGCTCGGAGGGGTACAGCGGGGTCAGCGTGCTGAACTCCACCCGGGTGGCGGAGATCTCCGGCTCCGCGCCGTTGACCGTGTCGATCTTGACCAGCGGGTTGTACTTCTCCTTGCGCTCACCCTCGCGGGGCTGGCGCACCTGGCCGGTGACGGCGTCGCCGCGGCGCAGGCCGTACCGACGCACCATCGACATCGAGACGTAGACGTCCTCGGGGCCGGGCAGGTAGCCGCTGGTGCGCACGAAGGCGTAGTTGTCGAGCAGGTCGAGGATGCCGGCGCACGGCGCCAGGACGTCGTCCTCGAGGATCTGCAGGTCGGGCTCCCCGCGGCTCCGGCCGCCGGTCCCGCCCTGGGTGCCCTGGTTGCTGGCGCCCTGGTTGCTGGCGCCCTGGTTGGCGCCCTGGTTGCCACCCTGGTTGGTGCCGCGGTCGCGTCCACGCCGGCGCCGGTTGCGGCGACTGCCGCCCGCGTCGTCGTCGGCCCGGTTCTGCGGGCCGTTCTGGGCGTTGTTCTGGGCGTTGTTCCCCTTCTGCTCGCTGCCGTTCTGGTTGTTCTGGTTGTTCTGGCCGCGCTGGCCCTGGCCACGGGTGTCCTCGCGGTTCGCGCCGTCCTCGCGCTTCGAGCCGTCCTCGCGCTGCGCCGGGCGCTCGGCCTCCTCGCGGTTCTCGGCCGGCTTCGCCGAGCCCGCCCGGTCCTCGGGGCGGTCGTCCTGCTTGGTCGCACGCTCGGCCTTGCGCTGAGCACCACCGCCGCCGTTGCCGCCGCTCTGGGCGGACCTGATCGCCTCGACCAGGTCGCCCTTGCGCATGCCGGTGGTCTTGATGCCCAGGCCTCCGGCGAGCTGGCGCAGCTCGGGCAGGAGCATCGAGCCCAGGCCCTTGGCGCCACCCCTCTTCGCGGGCGACTGCTCGGGCCCGCCGGTCGTGGCGGCGGTGTCGGTGGTCTCGCTCATGCTGGTCCTTCGGCTGGTGGTCGCAACGGAGTCTTGCTGCGGTCAGATCGCCATTCGTGAGTGCTGAATGCGGATGGTGCCGCTCCGGACGGCAGGTTTTCTTTGACTGAGCCGGACACAGTCGTGCCAGAGACTCAACGGCAGGGAGTCGGCGTGATGCGCCTCGGTTCGTCGGCGGCGGTGATCTCCCGCTTGCCGGTCTCGTGACGCGGTCGTCACATTAACACGCGAGCACCCGGCCCACCGAGGCGCTGGGGAATTGCCCGCCAGCGCTCCGGAGTCGCGTCGAGCAGGTCCGCGCGGTCGACGTAGGACGTGGTGAACGCGAGCACCCCGGGGCCGGCCCCGGAGATGACGGCCGGCACTCCGCGGCCGCGCAGACGCTCGACCAGGCGCAGCGACTGCGGCATGGCCGAGCCCCGGTGCTGCTGGTGCAGGAAGTCCTCGGTGGCACGCAGGAGCAGGTCGGGCCGGTCTTCGAGCGCGAGGACCAGCAACGCCGTACGACCAGCGTTCGCCGCGGCGTCGGCGTGCGTCACCGACTCGGGGAGCAGCACGCGGGCGGCCTCGGTCAGCACCCCGTCGGGCGGCACGAACACGACCCCGGCGATCGAGGGGTCGAGCGGTGCCGGGACGGCCCACACGTCCTCGCCGGACTGCCCGCAGATCACCAGGCCGCCCACCAGGGCGGGTCCGACGTTGTCGGGGTGGCCCTCGATGCGGTTGGCCAGGGCGAGCGCGGCCGCATCGTCCAGCCGCGCCGGTCCGTCGGTGACCAGCGCCCGCGCCAGCACGATCCCCCCGACGATGGCGGCCGAGGAGGAGCCCATGCCGCGGCCGTGCGGGATCCGGTTGCGGCAGCCGAGCCGCAGCCCGGGCGGGGTCTCCCCCAGCACCGCGAACGCCGCCCACATCGCCCGGACGACCAGGTGCGTCTCGTCGCGGGGTACCTCGTCGGCGCCCTCGCCCTCCACGACGACCTCGATGCCGTCCTCGGCGACCTCGGCCACGAGCAGGTCGGTCAGCTCGAGGGCCAGGCCGAGGCAGTCGAACCCCGGGCCGAGGTTGGCGCTCGTGGCCGGCACCTCGACCGTGACCGGTCCGGGAAGGAACCCCACGACGCGCTAGTCGAGCCCCGCCGCGGCCGCGGCGGCATCGACATCGGCCTCGCACACGGTGTCGACGAGGTCGGTGAAGGTGGACAGCGCGGTGTCGATGTCCTTCAGCCCGTGACCGGTGACGGTGACCACCACCTGCTGACCGGCGTAGCGCACCCCCTCGGACGCCTCGAGCACGAGGCCCGCGACGCCCGCGGCCGAGGCCGGTTCGACGAAGACGCCCTCGCGGGAGGCGAGGTCGCGCTGCGCCTGCAGGATCTCGGTGTCGGTGACCTGCCGGAACTTGCCGCCCGACTGGTCGGCGGCCGCCATCGCGAGGTCCCAGGAGGCGGGGTTGCCGATCCGGATGGCCGAGGCCACGGTCTCGGGGTCGGGCACCGGCGAGCCCTGGACCAGGGGTGCTGCTCCTGCGGCCTGCCAGCCCCGCATCACCGGCAGCCGGGTGGCCTCACCCGCCTCGTGCGCCTCCCGGTAGCCCATCCAGTAGGCCGAGATGTTGCCGGCGTTGCCCGTCGGCAGGACGTGGAGGTCCGGGGCGTCACCGAGGAAGTCCACGATCTCGAAGGACGCGGTCTTCTGGCCCTGCAGCCGCATCGGGTTGACCGAGTTCACCAGCGCGACCGGGTAGTGCTCGGCGAGCCCGCGGGACACGCGCAGGCAGTCGTCGAAGTTGCCCCGGACCATGATCACCTGCGCACCGTGCAGGATCGCCTGGGCGAGCTTGCCGGCGGAGATCTTGCCCTGGGGCACCAGCACGAGCGGCTTCACTCCGGCCCGCGCGGCGTACGCAGCCATCGACGCGGAGGTGTTGCCGGTAGAGGCGCACACGACCGCCTGAGCGCCCTGCCCCACCGCGACCGAGAGCGCCACGGTCATCCCCCGGTCCTTGAAGGACCCGGTCGGGTTGTCGCCCTCCACCTTCAGCCAGACCTCGGCACCGGTGAGCGCGCTGAGCCACTGCGACTCCACCATCGGCGTGCCGCCCTCACGCAGGGTGATCGTCGGGGTGCCCTCGGGGATGTCGAGCCGGTCGCGGTACTCCTCGAGCACACCGCGCCACTGCTTGCTCATTCTGGTTCGCCCTCGACGCGCATCACCGAGGAGACCTCGCGGACGTTGGGCATGGCACGCAGCGTCTCCACGGTGGCCGAGAGGTCGGCGTCGCTGGCGCGGTGCGAGACCACGACCAGCTGGGCGTCGTCACCGCGGCCCTCCTGCCGCACGGTCTGGATGGAGACGTCGTGCTCGGCGAAGGCCATCGCGATGGCGGCGAGCACACCGGCCTTGTCGTCGACGTCGATCTGCACGTGGTAGCGGGTCTGGGTCTGCCCCATCGGCACCACCGGCAGGTCGGCGTACGCCGACTCGCCGGCGCCGTGCACGCCCTCACGCCGGTTGCGGGCGACCGTGACGAGGTCGCCCATCACGGCGCTCGCCGTGGGGGCACCACCGGCTCCGGGGCCGTAGAACATCAGCTGCCCGGCCGCCTCGCTCTCGACGAAGACCGCGTTGAAGGCCTCGCGCACGCTGGCCAGCGGGTGGGAGCGCGGAATCATCGCCGGGTGCACGCGCGCCGACACCGACGGCCCGTCGGGACCGTTCTCGAGCGCGCAGATCGCCAGCAGCTTGACCACGCAGCCCATCTCGCGCGCCGAGGCGACGTCACTGGCGGTCACCTCCGCGATGCCCTCGCGGTGGACGTCGGCAGCGGTCACCCGGGTGTGAAAGGCGAGGCTGGCCAGGATGGCGGCCTTGGCGGCGGCGTCGAAACCCTCCACGTCCGCCGTGGGGTCGGCCTCGGCGTAGCCGAGCTCCTGGGCCTCCTCGAGGGCCTCGCTGAACCCGGCGCCGGAGGTGTCCATCCGGTCGAGCACGAAGTTGGTGGTGCCGTTGACGATGCCCAGCACCCGGGTGACGCGGTCACCGGCCAGCGACTCACGCAGCGGGCGCAGGATCGGGATGGCGCCGGCCACCGCGGCCTCGTAGTAGAGGTCCCGCCCGGCGCGCTCGGCCGCCGCGAACAGGGTGCTGCCGTCCTCGGCGAGCAGCGCCTTGTTGGCCGTGACGACGCTCGCTCCGCTCTCGAGCGCGGCGAGGATCAGCGAGCGAGCCGGTTCGATGCCGCCGATCACCTCGACGACGACGTCGATGTCGCCCCGACGTACCAGGGCCTCGGCGTCGGTGGTGAACAGCTCGGCAGGCAGCTCGACGTCGCGGGCAAGACCCAGCCGGCGCACGGCGACGCCGACCAGCTCGACCGGGGTGCCCACGCGTGCCTCGAGGTCGCGCGACTGCTCGCGCAGCAGCCGGGCCACCTGCGAGCCGACCACGCCGCAGCCGAGCAGCGCCACCTTGACGGGGCGCTCGGAGGACGTCGGGTTCGGTGCAGGCTCGTTCATCGCGGACCAGTCTTCCATCAGCGCCGGTCGTCGACGTCGAGACCGAGCAGGTCAGCCAGCGTCTCGCGGCGTACGACGACCCGGGAGACGCCCTCGCGCACGGCGACGACCGGGGGCCGCGCAGCGTGGTTGTAGTTGCTGGCCATCGACCGGCAGTAGGCGCCCGTGCCCGGCACCGCCACCAGGTCGCCCGGCGCCACGTCGCCGGGGAGGAACTCGTCCTTGACGATGATGTCGCCGGCCTCGCAGTGCTTGCCGACCAGCCTGGCCATCAGCGCCGGGGCCGCGGAGCCACGGTTGGCGAGGGTGCAGGAGTAGTCGGCGTCGTAGAGCGCGGTGCGAATGTTGTCGCTCATGCCGCCGTCGACCGAGACGTAGGTGCGCACGGCGCCGCCGTCGAGCTCGACGGCCTTCACGGTGCCGACCTCGTAGACGGTGCACATGGCCGGCCCGGCGATCGCGCGACCGGGCTCCACGGACAGACGCGGCACCTCCAGGTCACGGGCAGCGCACTCGTCGCGGACGATCTTGGTCATCTCGGTGGCCAGCTGTGCGGCGTCGGACGGGTCGTCCTGGGTGGTGTAGGCGATGCCGAAGCCGCCACCGAGATCGA
The DNA here is from genome assembly GCA_963794435.1 of uncultured Actinomycetota bacterium. Taxonomy (GTDB): domain Bacteria; phylum Actinomycetota; class Actinomycetes; order Propionibacteriales; family Nocardioidaceae; genus Marmoricola. Next base: position 45,317 of record CAWCDX010000023.1, on the reverse strand, counting down.
GCTCGGGCAGCTGGACGCCGATCTCCTCCGAGACCTGCGCGTGCAGCTCCAGCACCCGCCGCGTCGCGACCTCGAAGCCGGAGGAGTCGAAGATCTGGGAGCCGATGTGGCTGTGCAGGCCGATCAGCTCGAGCCCCGGGGCGTCGTGGATCTGGAGTACGGCGTCGAGGGCGTCGCCGCTGCTGATCGAGAAGCCGAACTTCTGGTCCTCGTGCGCCGTGGCGATGTACTCGTGGGTGTGCGCCTCGACCCCGGCCGTGACCCGCACCATCACCCGCGCAGTGCGACCGAGCTCGCGGGTGACCGCCGCCAGCCGATGGATCTCGTGGAAGGAGTCCACGATGATCCGGCCCACCCCGAGCTCCACGGCCCGCTCGAGCTCGGCGAGGGTCTTGTTGTTGCCGTGGAAGCCGACCCGCTCCATCGGGAAGCCGGCCCGCTCGGCCACCGCGAGCTCGCCGCCGGAGCACACGTCGAGGCTGAGCCCCTCCTCGGCGATCCAGCGGGCGACCGTCGTGCAGAGGAACGCCTTGCCGGCGTAGAAGACCTGCCAGCCCTCGAACCCGTCGCGGAACGCCGCTGCTCGTGCCCGGAAGTCCGCCTCGTCGAGCACGTAGGCCGGCGAGCCGTGCTCGGCCACGAGGTCGGTGAGCAGGACGCCCCCGATCTCGAGGGCGCCGTCGACCTTGCGTGCGGTCTGCGACCACAGCTGGGGCACCAGCGCGTTGACGTCGCCCGGCTCGCGCAGCCAGGCCGGGCCCCGCACCGGCACGACGGCATGGGCCCACCCGGCCTCGTGGGCGCGCACGACCTGCGCCTACATCCGCTCGGGGGCGGACACCCCGAGCAGGTCGAGGCCGTTGGCCAGCACGTGGCGGGTGGCCGCGACCAGGAGCAGCCGCGCCCGGTGCAGGTCACCCGGCTCCTCGTCGCCCATCGGCAGCACCCGGCAGCTGTCGTAGAAGCGGTGGTAGGCCGCGGCGGTGTCCTCGAGGTACCGGGCGACGCGGTGCGGCTCGCGCAGCTGCGCCGCCGAGGCCACCACCCGCGGGAACTCCGCGAGCGCCCGCAGCAGCTCGCCCTCCTTCGCGTGGGTCAGCAGCTCGGGGTGCGACTCAGGTGCCAGGCCGAGGTCGGCGGCGTTGCGCAGGATCGAGGAGACCCGGGCGTGGGCGTACTGCACGTAGAAGACCGGGTTGTCGCTGGCCTGCTTCGCCCAGAGGTCGAGGTCGATGTCGATCGTCGAGTCGGTGCTGTAGCGAGCCAGGGCGTAGCGGGCGGCGTCGACCCCGATCGCGTCGACCAGGTCGTCGATGGTCAGCACGGTGCCCGCCCGCTTGGACATGCGCAGCGGCTTGCCCTCGCGGAGCAGGTTGACCATCTGGCCGATCAGGATCTCGAGGTTCACGTGCGGGGTGTCGCCGAACGCCGCGCACATCGCCATCATCCGGCCGACGTACCCGTGGTGGTCGGCGCCCAGCATGATGAAGCAGCGGTCGAAGCCCCGCTCGCGCTTGTCGAGGTAGTAGGCGAGGTCGCCCGAGAGGTACGCCGGCTCGCCGTTGGTCCGGATGATCACCCGGTCCTTGTCGTCGCCGTACTTCTCCGTGCGCAACCACAGGGCTCCGTCCTGCTCGTAGACGTTGCCGATGTCGCGCAGCCGCTCGATCGCCCGCTCGACCGCACCGCTCTCGTGCAGGTTGTTCTCGTGGTAGTAGACGTCGAAGTCGACGCCGAACGCGTGCAGGCTCTCCTTGATCTCCGCGAACATCATCTCCACGCCCTCCGCGCGGAAGATCTCCTGCGCCTCGGCGTCGGGCAGGGAGAGCACCTCGGGACGCTTCTCCTTGACCGCCGTGGCGATCTCGGCGATGTAGTCGCCGCCGTACCCGTCGTCGGGCACCTCGTCCCCCTGGGCACTGGCCAGCAGGGAACGCGCGAACCGGTCGATCTGCGCGCCGTGGTCGTTGAAGTAGTACTCCCGGCTGACCCGGGCCCCCGTCTTGGCGAAGATGCGCCCGAGGGAGTCACCCACCGCCGCCCACCGCACGCCGCCGATGTGGATCGGGCCGGTCGGGTTGGCCGAGACGAACTCGAGGTTGATGTTCTCCCCGGCGAACGCCTCCGAGGAGCCGTACGCCGCCCCCGCGGCCACGACGTCGGCCGCGACCTGACCCTGGGCGGCCGCCGCCACGGTGATGTTCAGGAACCCCGGGCCGGCGATGTCGACCTTCTCGATGCCCTCGCCGGCGGCCAGCTCGTCGGCCAGCAGCTGCGCCAGCGCCCGCGGGTTGCCGAGGCTGGAGGACTTGCCGAGCTGCAGCGCGACGTTGGTGGCGTAGTCGCCGTGCTCCTTGTTGCGCGGCCGCTCCACCGTGACCGACTCCGGAACCCCGGCAGGCAGCGTCATGGCACCGCGCTCGACCAGCGAGGTCAGCGCGGCCACGACGAGGGCGGAGAGCTGCTCGGGCGTCACCGGCCAAGGGTAACGAGGGCGGCTCTCCCGCTCACACCGGATATCACCCCGCTCCCCGCCCCCGGACGTCATGCGAATTGGTGCCGGTAGCGCACGTTTCGGATGACGTCCCGCGCAGCGTCGTACGTCCTGGTCGTCATGACGACCGATTCGTATGACGTCCTGGCGCTGCGGTAGCCTCGACGCCGCATCACCGGCCAGTCATCGGCCATCGACTGGCCCCTGTAGCTCAGGGGATAGAGCACCGCCCTCCGGAGGCGGGAGCGCAGGTTCGAATCCTGCCAGGGGCGCTTTTCGGCGAGGGAGCACCGCACTCTGCGCGACGGCGGGAGCGCAGGTTCGAATCCTGCCAGGGGCGCTTTTCGGCGAGGACAGCTTTCGGCCAGGCACGCTTTCGGCCGTCGGATTCACTGGTTGGCCGGTGAAACCGGCGAGAGCGCGCGAAACTTCGCGCAGCACGCGCAGTTCCGGTCACACAGTGTGCCGGTCAGCCGGCGAAGTCCTGGGTGATGTAGGTGCCGCCGGAGGCCGTACGACGGGCGCTGACCCCCAGGACCCGGTAGCGGCGGTTGAGGATGTTGGCGCGGTGACCCGGGGAGTGCATCCAGGCCTGCACGACGCGATAAGGACTCCAGGCACCACTCGAGCGCGCGATGTTCTCACCCGCCGTGTGCTTGTGGCAGCGACGCAGGACCGGGCGCAGCCGCTGGTGGCTGAAGAAGCCGCGACGGGCCATCTTGGTGGTCCAGCGCTCGGCGAAGCGGTCCACGCACCGACCGGCCCGCAGCGGTCCCAGGCCGTGCTGGCGACGGGCGAGGTTGGTCCAGTACAGGACCTGGTAGTCGTACGACGAGGTCGAACGCGCCTGCGACCGGGCGCCGGAGCCCGAGGCGGCGGTGGCCGCCGACGGCGTCGCGATCGCGAGGGAGACAGTGAGAACCACCGAGGCGAGTACGCCGACGACGGAGATGAGGTTTCGGGTGCCGCGCATGATGCGCCCCCTTCGTTTCGGTCCCCCCGACCTGACAAAGACGTCGTCCAATATAACCCTTTTAGGGTTTTTGTCATATCGCTCGTGGCTAGTCCCGCGATGGACGCAGCTGGTGAGCGCACCTGGCGCTCGAGCACCACCTGCTCTGCCCGGCCGCGACGTCATTCCCACCGATTCCGAACCCCAAACCAGCCGGGCCGAACACACCCGGCGACCGCGGGGAGCAGGACTCCGTCTCCAGCCTCGATCCTCGCCTGCGTGCGGCTACGGTCGGGGTCTAGCCTTGACCCGTACCGCACCTACGTTCGGAAGAGGCGAGATCGGCAGTGCCCGAGTCAACCGGAGACAGTTCCACGTCGGGCTTCGGAGCCAACGAGTGGCTCGTGGACGAGATGTACGAGCGGTACCAGAAGGACCCGAACAGCGTCGACAAGGTGTGGTGGGACTTCTTCGGCAAGGACCAGCGCCAGGCCGCGACCTCCTCCCGCACGAACGGCGCCCGCGAGGCGACCAGTTCCTCGAGCACGACGAACGGCACCGTGACCGAGTCGACCGGTGCCCCCAAGACCCGACGGTCGCCCGCTGGGCAGTCCGACGCCGGCGCGAAGTCCGCGTCGCAGCAGAAGGAGGAGAGCTCGTCGAGCACGTCATCTGACAAGGCCGAGCAGCAGGCCGAGGCCACGCCCGAGAAGAAGGCCGACGCCACGCAGGACAAGCAGCCCGAGAAGAAGCCCGAGAAGAAGTCGGAGAAGAAGGCGGAGGCCAAGACCGAGTCGAAGTCCCCGTCGGAGGAGCAGCAGGACGCCGCGAAGGACGAGCCGACCTACACCGTCCTGCGCGGAGCCCCGGCCCGCACCGTCTCCAACATGGACGCCAGCCTCGCCGTGCCGACGGCCACCAGCGTGCGCTCGGTGCCGGTCAAGCTGCTGTGGGACAACCGCATCGTCATCAACAACCACCTCGCCCGCGCCCGAGGCGGCAAGGTCTCCTTCACCCACCTCATCGGCTTCGCGCTGGTGCGTGCGCTGCGCTCGATGCCGGAGATGAACGTCGGCTTCGAGGAGAAGGACGGCAAGCCCAACCTGATCACGCCGGCCCACATCAACCTCGGCCTGGCCATCGACCTGCCCAAGGACGACGGCAGCCGCCAGCTGCTCGTCCCGAGCATCAAGGCCGCGGAGTCGATGGACTTCGCCCACTTCTGGACCGCCTACGAGGACCTGATCCGCAAGGCCCGCGGCGGCAAGCTCCAGGTCTCCGACTTCGCCGGTACGACGATCAGCCTGACCAACCCGGGCACGATCGGCACCAACCACTCCGTGCCCCGGCTGATGAAGGGGCAGGGCGCGATCATCGGGGTCGGCTCGATGGACTACCCGCCGGAGTTCCAGGGCGCCTCGGAGGAGACGCTCACCCGCAACGCGATCAGCAAGATCATGACGCTGACCTCGACGTACGACCACCGGGTCATCCAGGGCGCGCAGAGCGGTGAGTTCCTCAAGCGGATGCACCAGCTGCTGCTCGGCGAGGACGGCTTCTACGACGAGATCTTCCGGGCGCTGCGGATCCCCTACGAGCCGATCCGCTGGTCCTCCGACATCTCGACCAACCACGACGACGAGATCAGCAAGCAGGCCCGGATCCTCGAGCTGATCCACGCCTACCGGGTCCGCGGCCACATGATGGCCGACACCGACCCGCTGGAGTACAAGCAGCGCAGCCACCCCGACCTCGAGGTGGAGTCGCACGGCCTGACGCTGTGGGACCTCGACCGCGAGTTCGCCACCGGGTCCTTCGGCGGCGAGCGCCGGTTCATGAAGATGCGCTCGATCCTGGGCATCCTGCGCGACTCCTACTGCCGCACCGTCGGCATCGAGTACATGCACATCCAGGACCCCGAGCAGCGCCGGTGGATCCAGGAGCGCGTCGAGCAGCCGCACCAGAAGCCACCCCGCGAGGAGCAGCTGCGGATCCTGCTCAAGCTCAACCAGGCCGAGGCGTTCGAGACCTTCCTGCAGACCAAGTTCGTCGGCCAGAAGCGGTTCAGCCTCGAGGGCGGCGAGACCACGGTCCCGCTGATCGACGAGATCTGCGAGGCCGCGGCCGAGGGCGGCCTCGACGAGGTCACCATCGGGATGGCCCACCGCGGCCGGCTCAACGTGCTGGCCAACATCGTCGGCAAGAGCTACGGCCAGATCTTCCGTGAGTTCGAGGGCAACATCGACCCACGCACCGTGCAGGGCTCCGGCGACGTGAAGTACCACCTCGGCGCCGAGGGTGAGTTCCTCGCCGACTCCGGCGACAAGATCAAGGTCTCGGTCGCGGCCAACCCCTCGCACCTCGAGGCGGTCGACCCGGTGCTCGAGGGCATCGCCCGCGCCAAGCAGGACGTGCTCAACCAGGGCGAGAAGTTCCCGGTGCTGCCGATGCTGGTCCACGGCGACGCCGCGTTCGCCGGCCAGGGCGTGGTCGCCGAGACGCTGAACCTCTCCCAGCTGCGCGGCTACCGCACCGGCGGCACCGTGCACGTGATCGTCAACAACCAGGTCGGGTTCACCACCTCCCCCGCCGCGTCGCGCTCCTCGCTGTACTGCACCGACGTCGCGCGGATGGTCCAGGCGCCGATCTTCCACGTCAACGGCGACGACCCGGAGGCCTGCATCCGGGTCGCCCGGCTGGCCTTCGAGTACCGCCAGGCCTTCAACAAGGACGTCGTCATCGACCTGGTCTGCTACCGGCGTCGTGGCCACAACGAGGGTGACGACCCGTCGTACACCCAGCCGCTGATGTATGACCTGATCGAGAAGAAGCGCTCGGTGCGCAAGCTCTACACCGAGTCGCTGATCGGCCGCGGGGACATCACCCTGGCCGAGGCCGAGCAGGTGCTCAAGGACTACCAGCAGCAGCTCGAGCGCGTCTTCACCGAGGTCCGTGAGGCCACCGGGGCGCCGGACACCTGGACGACGGTGCCGGACTACCCCGAGAAGCGGCACGAGGACTTCACCACGGCGATCTCGAAGGAGACCCTCAAGCGGATCGCAGACTCCTACGTCAGCACGCCGGACGGCTTCACCGTCCACCCCAAGGTGCTGCCGCAGCTGCAGCGGCGCGCAGCTGCCATGACCGACGGCCCGATCGACTGGGGCGCCGGGGAGATCCTGGCCCTCGGCTCGCTGCTGATGGACGGCCGGCCGGTGCGGCTCTCCGGCCAGGACACCCGCCGCGGCACCTTCGCCAGCCGGTTCGCGACCATCATCGACCGCCACAACGCCAACGAGTGGACGCCGCTGGCCAACCTCACCGAGGAGCAGGCCAGCTTCTACGTCTACGACTCGCTGCTCTCCGAGTACGCCGCCCTCGGCTTCGAGTACGGCTACTCGGTCGCGCGTCCCGACGCACTCGTCGCGTGGGAGGCGCAGTTCGGCGACTTCGTCAACGGCGCCCAGGTGGTGATCGATGAGTTCATCACCGCCAGCCACACCAAGTGGGGGCAGTCCTCGGGCGTCGTGCTCCTGCTGCCGCACGGGTACGAGGGGCAGGGCCCCGACCACTCCTCGGCCCGCATCGAGCGGTTCCTGCAGATGTGCGCCGACGACGCCTTCGTGGTGGCCCAGCCCTCGACCCCGGCGAGCTACTTCCATTTCCTGCGGCGGCACACGCTCGGCGACGAGCACCGCCCGATGGTGGTCTTCACGCCGAAGTCGATGCTGCGCCGCAAGGAGGCGGCCTCGAAGCCGGAGGACTTCACCGAGGGCACCTTCCGCGCGCTGATCCCCGACGAGGTCGCCGACCCGGAGAAGGTCGACACGCTGCTGCTGTGCAGCGGCCGGATCACCTGGGACCTGATGGTGGAGCGGGCCAAGCAGCAGAGCGACTCCACGACGACGGCGATCGCCCGTCTGGAGCAGCTCTACCCCGAGCCCCGTGCCGAGCTGCTCGCCGAGGTGAAGCGCTACCCGAACCTGCGTGAGATCCGGTGGGTCCAGGACGAGCCGGCCAACATGGGCCCGGCTCCGCACCTGCGCCTGAACCTCTTCGACGAGCTCGACCTGCCGGTGAAGGTGATCTCGCGCTCGGCGTCGAGCTCCCCGTCGGTGGGGGTGCACTCACGCCACGTCGAGGAGCAGAAGACCATCCTCACCGAGGCGTTCTCCGAGGCGGTCGAGCACTCCCGACGAGAACTACTGAGCCGATGTACTTCACCGACCGCGGCGTCGAGGAGCTTGCCTCGCGCCGGGGTGAGGAGGAGGTCTCGCTGGCCTGGCTGGCCGAGCGCCTCTCGGAGTTCACCGACGTGCACCCGGAGTTCGAGACCGCCGTCGAGCGCCTCGCGACCTGGCTGGCCCGGCTCGACGATCCCGACGACGACTGAGCAATTCCCGATAGTCCATGACGATCGGGCCCCGGAGCCATGGGTTTCGGGGCTCTTTCGTCATGGACTATCGGGTTCTGCGCGTCACGCCCTGGTGTCGATGTCGTGCAGCACGCGCTGGTAGTCGGCGTCGCCGGGCGGGGTCTCCCCCGAGCGGCAGCGTGCGGCTGCTGGGAGTAGTGGCGGTGGGTGCGCTCCATCAGGCCCACGATCAGGGCGAAGAAGAAGAGCGTCAGGTTGGCGGCGATGAAAGTGGTCATGGCAGTAACTTTGTCACCGTCGTTATCTCGCCACGAGTGGCTGGATTGACACCCATCCGCAAGGTTCCTGCCATACTGGTCGGCATGACGTTGCGGACCGTGGCCATGGTCGTCCCGCCCCGTCCGGGACTCTTCGAGGTCGGCGTGATCCAGGAGGTCTTCGGGGTCGACCGCACCGACGACGGCGTGCCGGCCATCGAGTTCCGCGCCTGCACCGAGAACCCGGAGCAGCCCGTCGCGCTGGACAACGCGATGTCGATGACCTTCCCGCACGGGCTGGAGGCGGCAGAAGACGCCGACCTCGTCATCGCTCCGGCGTACGGCGGCGACTCCTTCACGCCCTCCCTCGGAGGCCGTCCTCGAGGTCTTCCGGCGTGCCCACGCCCGCGGCGCCTGGGTGCTCTCCGTCTGCTCGGGCGCCTTCCTGCTCGGGCACGCCGGCCTGCTGGACGGCCGCGCGTGCACCACCCACTGGCGACACACCGAGGAGCTGCGCGCGTTGTTCCCGGCCGCACGCATCGACCCCGACGTGCTCTTCGTCGAGGACGACCGGGTCATCACCAGCGCCGGCACCGCCGCCGGCATCGATGCCTGCCTGCACCACGTGCGCTGCGAGCTCGGCGCGACGGTCGCGAACCGGATCGCCCGGCGGATGGTGGTCCCGCCCCAGCGCGACGGCGGCCAGCGCCAGTACATCGACCTGCCCGTGCCCACCTGTGACGCCGACAGCCTCTCGCCGCTGCTCACCTGGATGCGCGAGCACCTGGCCGAGGACCTTCCGGTGCGCACCCTGGCCCGGCGCGCTGCCATGTCCGAGCGCACGTTCGCCCGCCGCTTCGCGGCCGAGACGGGTACGACGCCGGGCAAGTGGCTGCTCGCCCAGCGGTTGCACCACGCCCGCGAGCTGCTGGAGTCCACGGACCTGCCGGTCGAGACGGTGGCGACCCACGCCGGCTTCGGGTCGGCCGCGCTGCTGCGCCACCACTTCGGCCAGCACGTGGGCGTCGCCCCGGCCGAGTACCGGCGTACCTTCCGGACCCCGGACGTGCGGGCCGGCTGAGCCCGACACCTGCCCGGCCAGGGCAGCGGCTCGACCCGTTTCAGGCTGGTGACAGTTCGCAGGGGCGAGTCTTGAGGGGTGCACGCGTCACCTCACCCACGCCTGACCCTGCTCCCCCTCGCTCCTCGGCAGCCTCGTCCTGCTCGCCGGGTGCAGCGAGTGGGGGACTCCCGCCGGCCCCCAGGCCGGCGGCACGATGACGGTCAGCGTCCCGTCGCTGCCCACCAGCTGGGTCCCGGACTCCGCCACCGACGCCACGTCGGCCCAGCTGGTCCGCGACGTCGAGGCGCCGCTCCTCCAGCTCACGCCGCACACGCAGCAGGCCGCGCCCGGTATCGCCCGCTCCTGGAAGTACGACGCCTCGCGGACCCGCCTCACCGTGACCCTTCGCCCGAAGGCCGCCTTCAGCGACGGTCAGCACGTGACCCCGCAGGACGTCGTGTTCTCGGTGCACCAGTGGCTCAAGGGCCCCGTGCAGGGCGCGCTCTACTCCCACCTGATCTCGGGCGTCGCCACCCACGGCAAGGACGCCGTGGTCTTCACCCTGACGGCACCGTCCTCGGCGATGGTCGACACGCTCACGCTGAGCAGCTCGGCCATCGTCCCCGACGGCTTCGGCGGCGACACGCGCCGCCGACTTCTACGCCCATCCTGTCGGCGCGGGTCCGTTCGCGATCGCTTCCACGAGCAGCGACACGGTCGACCTCAAGCGCAACAAGCACTTCTACGACCGGGCCCACCCCTACCTCGCGGCCATCGACTACCGCGTCGCCAGCGACCCGGTGACGGCGCTGCACGAGGTCAGCAGCGGCAAGACCGACCTCGCGGAGGGAGTGCCGGCCAGCGACCTCACGGGCGGGCACGCACCATGCGCGGGTGGTGACCATCCCCTCGCAGTCCACCAGCGTCGTGACGTTCTCGTCGAAGGCTGGCCCGACCAGCGACCCGAAGCTGCGCAAGGCCGTCTCGCTCGCGATCGACAGGTCCGCGCTGGTCCATGCGGTGTACGACGGCAGGGCGGCCGTGGCCAAGGGGCTGCTGCCCGGCAACGTGAAGGCCGACCAGGGATGCCCGAGCTGTGACTGGTCCCGGCACGACGTCAGCCTCGCGCGGACCGACCTGGCCTCGTCGCCGCACCACGGTGCGCTGACCCTGCTCGTCGACTCCGCGAACCCCTCCGACGTACGCACCGCCCAGGCGATCACGCCGATGCTGGCCCAGGCGGGCATCACCGTGCGGACCGCACCGGTCGACGCCGCGACGCTGACCGCGCGCGTGGCCTCGGGCGACTACGAGATGGCGCTCCAGACGCTGTCCGCCCAGACGCCGAACCCCGCGGACTCCCTGCAGACCCTGGTGCTGGACCACGACGTCGCCAGCGGCCCCTCCACCCAGGCGGTGAGCGCGCTGCACGCGGTGAACGCGGCGACGGACCTCAAGGGCACCAGCTCGGCCGTGGCCGTCTTCGAGCAGCAGAACTTCGCCGAGTCGGCCGCGGTGCCGCTCGTGGATCCCGACGTCGTCGACGTCGTGGGCACCAGCGTCCGGGGACTGAGCCTGCTGCCCTCGGGGCTCTACCACTCGGCCGCACTCTGGCTGAAGAACTAGCGCTCGCTAGGGTCGGCGGATGCCGTATCCCCCAGCCCCCTGGCAGATGCACGGACAGATGTGGCTCTCGCTGTTCCGCGTCCGCGCCGGCGATCATCCCGACCGTGAGCCCGGGGTGTACGGCGCGGCGCTGGTCTCCTACGAGCTGCCCAGCCCGCTGACCTACTCCGAGCTCCTGGTCGCTCGTCCCGTGAACGGGAAGGTCAACATCACCGACATCTGGGTGGACTCCCCCGACTCACGCGACGGGGGGCGCGACCTGTGGGCCATCCCCAAGGGGCTGTGCACCTTCGCGCACGTCACCACCGGCGGACGGCTCCAGAGCACCACGTGGCACACCTCGCTGGAGGGCACGCCGATCGCCTCCGCACGGTTCCGCGACGCCTCGAAGGCCATGCCTCGCCTCCCCTTCAAGGGGGCGACCTGGCAGACCCGGGAGAGCGGGGAGGAGGTGGTCGCCCACCTCACCGGCAGCGGCAGGTCGCTGCCGTGCCGGGGTTCCTGGGAGTTCAGTCCCTCCGGGCCGCTGGGCTGGCTCGCGGGCAAGCGCTCGCTGGCCTCCTTCCGGATGGCCGACTTCGCGATGTCGTTCGGCTGACCGCAGATCCGGGCCCTGACCGCGTCGTGCGCGTGATGAGGCTGCGCTCCAGGGGAGTGCGCCGGGGCCGCTGCTACTGAGCCGCGTCCTCCCCCGGCACGACCTCGTCGACCACGTGATCGGTCGTGGCGCGGCGGGTGGAGTCGCGGATCTCGAACAGCTCGGTGGCCAGCCCGCCGAGGGCCCGGCCGATGTCACTCACCGCGCCGACGACGATCCCTGCCACCGCACCGACCGTCTGCGTGGTCGCCGTGAACGTCTCCTGCACGGCGTCCTTGCGGATCTCGGCGCGGCTCAGCCTGTCCCCACTCATGTCACGTGCCATGCCCACAGTGTGACCCAGTGACCGCGGAGCTTCACGCGGCCGCCGGCGTGACGTCGACCACCGGCTCTGGCTCCGGCTCGGAGCGACGGCCGGGCAGCGCCAGGCGGCAGATCTTCTTGACCACGCTGCCGACCTGCTTGCGCAGCGGACCGGTCGTGTACTCCAGGCCGTAGCGCTCGCAGATCTCGCGGATCTCGCCCGAGATCTCCGGGTAGCGCCGGGCCGGGAGGTCCGGGAACAGGTGGTGCTCGATCTGGTGCGAGAGGTTGCCGGAGAGGACGTGGAACAGCGGGCTGCCGGAGATGTTGGCAGAGCCGAGCACCTGGCGGTAGTACCAGTGGCCGCGCGACTCCTGCTTGCCGTCGGGGCCGTCCTCGTCCAGGCACTCCTCCTCGGTGAAGGTCTCCGCACCGGAGGGGAAGTGGCCGCAGAAGATGATGTTGTAGGCCCAGACGTTGCGCGCCAGGTTGGCCAGCGCGTTGCCGGTGAAGGTCAGCGGGAACAGCGGACCGGTCAGCGCCGGGAACAGCACGTAGTCCTTGAGCGCCTGACGGCGGATCTTGCGCATCAGCCCCGGGTACAGCGGCTTGTTGTCCTCCAGCGAGCGCTTGCCCGCGACGAGGTTCTCCACCTCGAGGTCGTGCATCGCCACGCCCCACTCGAAGAAGACCATCAGCAGGAAGGCGTAGAGCGGGTTGCCCAGGTAGTAGGGCTTCCACGGCTGGTCCTCGTCCATCCGCAGGATCCCGTACCCGACGTCGCGGTCCTTGCCGAGGATGTTGGTGAAGGTGTGGTGGATGTAGTTGTGGGAGTACTTCCACTGCGAGCTCGGGCAGACGGTGTCCCACTCGTACATCCGGGAGTTCAGGCCGGGGTCGCCCATCCAGTCGTACTGGCCGTGCATCACGTTGTGGCCGATCTCCATGTTGTCCAGGATCTTGGAGAGGCTGAGCGCGCCGACGGCCAACGGCCAGGCTGGCGGAAGGTACATCAGCGCGCGGCCGGCGACCTCGAGCTTGCGCTGCTTGTCCACGACGCCGCGGATGTAGGCGGCGTCCTCCTCGCCGAGGTCGGCCAGGAGGCGCTGACGGATCGCGTCCATCTCCTCGCCGAACGCCTTCAGCTCGTCCTTGGTGAGTACTCGGTTGGCGGTGGTGGCCATGTGCTCTTCCCTTCGGTCAGGTCTTCGGGTGACGCAAGGCGTCAGATGTCGATCACGCAGTCGCCGACGGGGGCGCTCACGCAGATGCGGATGTCTTCGTCGGGCAGTGCGGACTCCTCGCCGGTCAGCACGTTGCGGACGGTGCCCTCGCTCTTGCGCGAGGTGCAGGTGAAGCAGATCCCCATCCGGCAGCCGAAGTCCGGGGTCAGCCCGAGTGCCTCGGCCTGCTCCAGGATGGGTGCGCCGGAGTTGGGCGTGCTCTTCCCGGACGTGGTGAAGGCCAGGTCGCCCTCGGCCGAGCCCTCTCCGGCGGCGAGCGGGCGGGTGGAGAGCTTGAAGTACTCCGTGCGCAGCCGCGGTGAGTCGGCGTACGCCGCCAGGACCAGCTCCATCATCCCGGCCGGGCCGCAGGCCCACGTGTCGGTGTCGTGGAACGCCGGCACCAGACGGCGCAGCGCCTCCTCGGTGAAGACGTCGTCGCCGTAGCGCAGGTGCACCGTGACGCCGTTGTCTGCCCACGCGATGCGCTGCAGCTCCTCGGCGAAGATCTGGTCCTCGCGTGAGCGGGCGTAGTGCAGGAAGGTGACCCTGCGGCCGGCCTTCCCGTCGTACCCGTCACGCAGCAGGGTGCGCAGCTGGGACATCACCGGCGTGATGCCGGAGCCGCCGGAGATCATCAGCAGGTGGTTGTTGGTCGGCGTGGCCGGGCTCTCGGTGAGGGTGAACTCGCCCTCGGCCTGGCTCAGGTGCACCACGAGGCCCGGCTGCGCCTCGCGCACCAGGAACCGCGACACGCTCTCCTCGCCCCTGGCCCCCTCGTTCGAGCGCACCGTGATCGTGAACTCCTCTCCCCGGCCGGAGGCGGCCGAGGAGATCGAGAAGCAGCGCGTCGTACGCCGGGCGCCGGGGAGCTCGACGCCGACCTGGACGTACTGGCCGGCACGATGACCGCGCCAGGTCTGGGTGGGCTGCAGCCGGATCGTGGCCACGGGCGCCTCCGGGTCGTCGGTCTCCCGGACGACCTCGACGACGGTGGCGCGCACCTCGGTGGCGGCCCACATCGGGTTGACCAGCTCCAGGTAGCGATCCACGCCGTGGGGCGAGGTCAGCGCTGCAAGCGTGCGCGAGCCGAGGATCCGTTGAGCCACTGACTGGTGGATGCTCATCGTCGGCCTCCCTGACGTTCAGATTGAGTGAACATTTGTACACTCAAAAGGATGGTCGCGGTTGCCGCGGAGGTCAAGGAACCCGGGGCGTGACGCCGCCCACCCCACGCCCACGTGCGACTAGCCTCACACGCATGACTCGGACCCTCTTCCACGGCGGCACGGTGTACGACGGGACGACAGGCCGGCCCGCCGAGGCGGACGTCGTCGTCGAGGACGGCCGGATCCTCGAGGTGGGACCGGGCCTCGACGGGGACGATGCCGTCGACTGCTCCGGCGGGTACCTCTCCCCGGGATTCTTCGACTGCCACGTGCACGTGGTGATGGATGCGCCCAGCCAGATGCGGCTGATCGAGACGCCGTTCAGCCTGCAGTTCTACCAAGCGGCGGCGAACCTCAAGAAGACGCTGGACATCGGCATCACCAGCGTGCGCGACGCCGGCGGCGCCGACCAGGGGATCAAGGAGGCCGTGCAGCGCGGGATGATCCCCGGCCCGCGGATGCAGCTCTCGATCATCATGCTCAGCCAGACCGGGGGACATGGCGACGACTGGAGCATCTGCGGCGCCGAGGCGCCGTTCTTCGTCCCGCACCCGGGTCGGCCCAGCGGGCTCGTGGACGGACCGGACCAGGTGCGCAAGCGGGTCCGCGAGCTCATCCGCGCCGGTGCCGACGTGATCAAGGTGGCGACCACCGGCGGTGTGCTGAGTCCGCGCGACGACCCGCGCCACCCGCACTTCCGCGACGACGAGATCGCCGAGATGACCGCGGAGGCGACGGCGGCCGGCATCCACGTGATGGCGCACGCCCAGGGCGCGGGCGGCATCAAGGCAGCCCTGCGCAACGGCGTGCGCTCCATCGAGCACGGCATCTTCCTCGACGAGGAGGCCATCGAGATGATGCTGCAGCGCAATGCCTGGCTGGTGCCGACCCTGCACGCCCCCCGGGCGGTGATCGCCGCCGCCGAGGCCGGGCTGCCGATCGCGCAGTCCTCGGTGGACAAGGCCCGGTTCGTGACCGAGGCGCACCAGGACAGCGTCCGGCGGGCGCACGAGGCAGGGGTCAGGATCGCGATGGGCACCGACTGCGGGGTGGGGCCCCACGGCACCAACCTCGAGGAGCTCGAGCTGATGGTGGAGGCCGGGCTCTCTCCTCTGGAGACACTGCACGCCACCACCGGGTCCGCCGCCGAGCTCCTCGACGTCGCCGGTGACCGCGGCACCATCCGCCCCGGGTTGCGGGCCGATCTCGTGGTCGTCGACGGCGATCCCGACGACGTGAGCAAGCTCGGGGAACGGGTCCGGGCGGTGTTCCAGGACGGGGTGGCCGTCAGCGCCGGAGCCTCGGGATCGGCCGCCTGACCAGCACCTTTGAGTGAACGAACGTTCACCGATTCACCTGGTGGCGCTATGGTCGTTTGGTGGACAGGTCGAGCATCCGGTCGAGCTCCGCGGCGGCGATCCCCGCGGAGACTCGCGGCGAGCGCAAGGAGCGCACCCACCGCGCCATCATCGACGCCGCCCTGGTGCTGCTGGAGGACAGCAGCCTGGTCGCCCTGTCACTGCGGCAGGTGACCAAGGAGGTCGGGATCGTCCCGACGGCCTTCTACCGCCACTTCGACTCCATCGAGGATCTCGGGCTGGCGCTGGTCGAGGAGTCCTTCGTGTCCCTGCGCGAGATGTTGCGCGACGTACGCCGCAGCGACCCGACGTACCGCAACATCATCGACAGCTCGGTGAAGGTGCTCGTCGAGCACACCCATCACCAGCACGCCCACTTCGCCTTCATCGCCCGCGAGCGGGTGGCCGGGCCACCGTCGGTGCGCGAGGCGATCCGGCACCAGATCGAGCTCGTCGAGCGCGAGCTCGCCGCCGACCTGGCCCGGCTCACCGACCCCACGAACTGGTCACCTGAGGACCTGCGGGTGCTCTCGAACCTGATCGTGACCTCGATGGTGGGCACGGCCGAGTCCGTGCTCAGCGCGCGTCCCGAGCAGGAGCAGGCCCTCGTCGAGCAGGCCCGCACGCAGCTCCGGATGCTGCTCGTCGGCGCCCTGAACTGGCGCTCCGGCGGGCCGATCGGCCTAGCTCGGCTCAGGCCGCCGAGACCGGTGCGGCCACCTCGTCGAGATCAGGCTCGGGCAGGTCCGGCGCCGGCCGCTCCTCGATCCGCGCAGGCAGGAACAGCACCAGGACGAGGACCACGAGGCACAGCCCCACCGCGACGGCGAACGCCCAGTGCAGACCGCCGATCGTGGCGGCGGTCGGGGACGCGCCGTCGGCGAGCAGCGATCCCGAGCGGCTGGCCAGGATCATCACGGCCAGCGCGGTGCCCATCGCGCCGCCGACCTGTTGCACCGTGCCGAGCAGCGAGCTGCCGTGGGAGTACAGCTTCGGCGAGAGCACCCCGAGACCCATCGTGAACAGCGGCGTGAACAACGCGGCCAGGCTGACCATCAGGGCGACGTGGGCGACCAGGATCATCCAGATCGGCGTGTCGGCGCCGATGAACGCGAACGTGGTCATGGCCGCCACGAGACCGATGGCGCCGGGGATCACCAGGATGCGCGAGCCGCGGTCGTCGTAGACACGGCCCACACGCGGACCCAGCAGGCCCATGGCCAGGCCGCCGGGAGCGACCAGCAGGCCGGTGGCCAGCGGGCTCATGCCACGCACGCCCTGGAGATAGAGCTGCAGCAGGATCATCGACCCGAGCATGCCCATGAACGCGATCGACATCGCGGCCACCGAGAGCGTGAACACCCGCTCCTTGAGGGTGCGCAGGTCGAGCAGCGGCCGGTCCTGTCGCTGGAGCAGGAGCTGGCGCCACACGAAGCACCCGATGCCCACGACACCGACGGCCAGGGCGGCGTAGGCCTGGCCGCGCTCACCGCGCACGCCGACCTCGCTGAGGCCGTAGACGAGGCTGCCGAAACCGATCGCGGAGATGACCACGCTCCACCAGTCGACGTGGCCGGCCACCGGCTCGCCGACGTTGCGGAGCTGCCGGAGCCCGAAGACGCCGATCGCGGCGGCGAACGGGAGCACCACCAGGAAGATCCAGCGCCACGAGAGCGACTGCAGCACGATGCCCGACACGGCCGGGCCGAGCGCCGGCGCGACCGACATGGCCAGGGTGACGTTGCCCATCACCCGGCCGCGGTCGTGCATGGGTACGACGGACATCAGGGTGGTCATCAGCAGCGGCATCATCACCGCGGTGCCACTCGCCTGGACGACGCGTGCCACCAGCAGGACACCGAACGACGGCGCGAGCGCCGCGAGGAGGGTCCCGGTGCAGAAGACCCCCATGGCCAGCCCGAAGGCGAAGCGCGTGGTGACGCGCTGCAGGAACCAGCCCGTGATCGGGATGACCACCGCCATCGTGAGCATGAAGGCCGTGGAGAGCCACTGTGCGGCGCTGGCGTCGACGTGGAAGTCGACCATGAGTCGCGGGATCGCGTTGATCATGATCGTCTCGTTGAGGATCACGATGAACGTGGCCCCCACGAGCCACCGCAGGACGGCGTAGTCGGAGGCAACGTCCGAGCGAGTTGCGGTCTGCATCGGGCTTCCCATCGGGTCGTCGTGTTCGGGAGGAGCCTCCCAACTGCACGAGGTGGTCGGCAAAGGGATTAGACCCGCTACCACCGACGAACTCATCGCAGCGGCGGGGCATTCCCCCCTTGGCATATCGGTAACCATGTGGTTACCGTAGCCATCCGGTTACCGAAGGAGGCCGCGTGCCGGAGCCCGCGCACGACCCCCTGGACGCCCTCGGCGACCCCCAGCGACGCGAGATCCTGCGCCTGCTCGGCCGGCAGGACCTGGCCGTGGGTGAGATAGCCGCCGAGCTGCCGATCAGCCGTCCGGCCGTCTCGCGCCACCTGCGCCTGCTCAAGCAGGCCGGGCTCGTCGAGGAGGAGCCTCGAGGCACCCGCCGGATCTACCGGCTGCGCGAGGAGGGCGTCCACGCCGTCCAGGCCTACCTCGAGCAGGTCTGGGGTGAGGCCGCCGCCCGTTTCCGGCTCGCGGCCGAGAACCCGCCGCGCGGGCGGAGGCGTCCGTGACGACAGCCCCCTCCGACCCGCTGCCCCCGTTGCGGATGAGCTTCGAGGTCGCCTGCCCGCCGGAGTACGCCTTCGACACCTGGACCCGGCGTTTCGCGCTCTGGTGGCCGGCCGACCACACCGTGAGCGGTGCACCTGAGCACGTGGCGCTCGAGCCTCGCCTGGGCGGGCGCATCCACGAGCGGGGTCCCGACGGCAGCGAGCACGAGTGGGGCGAGATCACCGTCTGGGAGCCGCCGCACCGGCTCGGCTACCTCTGGCACCTGCGCCGCGACCGGGCGGATGCCACCGAGGTGGAGATCACCTTCCGGCCGCGAGGCGAGCAGACGCTCGTCGAGATCGCCCACCGCGGGTGGGAGCACCTCGGGGCCGACGGCCCCGACTGGCGCGAGCGCAACCTCGGCGGCTGGTCGACCCTGCTCCCCCACTACGTCCGCGCCGTCGATCCGGCAGCAGCGGCGACGATCACCTGGCACCAGGAGGAAGACCATGGCTGAGGGCTCCGGCACGAAGGACGACCCGTGGGTGCTGACCACGGCACCGGGCACGTCGTCGTACACCATGCACCGCGACGAGGAGAGCGACCCGGCGCTGCTCGTCTGCCAGGTCGGCAGCACCCGGCTGACCTACCTGCTCAGCGTGCTCGACGACCTGCCGGCGTGGTTGCGGGAGCAGGGCGGCTGGGTACCGCTCGGCGCCTCCGACGAGAAGAAGCCGGCGACCGACGGCACCGTGGAGGCCTGGGGACGCAGCGAGACCAACCCCGTCGGCGGGTGGTACGGGCAGCGCAAGGGCTACCGCGGCCGGCTCGGCATGTACGTCCCGCCGCTGCTCGAGGCACTCGGCCTGGCCGAGCTCACCCACGAGGCGCGCAACAACAGCGTCCGTGCGGTGGAGGTGCTCAGGGACCGGGACTGACCGTCACGTCGGGGACGGTGGCGTCTCCGGGCAGGTCGAGGACGTGCAGGATCGTGGCCGCCACCGTGGCCGGCGCGATCCAGTCGCCCGCGTCGTACTCCTTGCCCTCCTGGTCGTGCACCCGCTGCTGCATCGGGGTCGCCGTACGGCCCGGGAACACGCTGGTGACCCGGACGCCGTGCTCGGCCTCCTCCTGGCGCAGCGCGTCGGCGAAGGCGCGCAGGCCGAACTTCGACGCGGCGTACGCCGACCAGTCCGGGTTGGCCCGCAGCCCGGCACCGGAGTTGACCAGGACGACCGTCCCGCGCGCGGAGCGCAGGGCCGGGAGGGCGAGCCGGGTGAGCTCGACGGGAGCGAGCAGGTTCACCTCGACGTGCGCGCGCCACTGCGCAGCCGTGAGCTCGGCGACGGCGCCGAGGTCGACGACCCCCGCGGCGTGGACGACGGAGTCGAGCGAGTCCGGGAGCTGGCTCTCGAGCGACGCCAGGGCCTCGACGTCGGACAGGTCGGCGACGAGGCCGGTGGCGCCCAGGTACCGCTCCAGGAGCTCTGCGGCCCGCTCGCTCGAGCGGGCGAGCAGCACCAGCTCGTCGCCCCGCTCGTGCAGTGCGTCGGCGACGGCCTGACCGATCCCCGACCCGGCGCCGGTCACCAGATGGGTGGCCATCAGCGGGTGAACACGACCTTGCCGAAGACCTCGCCCTGGGCCATCGCGGCGAGCCCGTCCTTCGCCTGCTCCAGCGGCATCGTCTGGTCGATCAGCGGACGGGTGTCGGTGGCGTCGAGCATGGTGACCAGGCTGGCCAGCTCGTTGCGCGTTCCCATGGTCGAGCCGATGACCCGCAGCTGCAGGAAGAAGATCCGGGTGAGCTCGGCGTCGTCGAGCTTCGGGCCTGAGGTGGTGCCGGAGACCACGAGCGTGCCGCCGGGGCGCAGCGACCGGATCGAGTGGGACCACGTCGCCTTCCCGACGGTCTCCATCACGGCGTCGACCTTGACCGGCAGCCGCTCCCCGGACTCGAAGACCTCGTGCGCGCCGATCTCGAGGGCACGCGTGCGCTTGGCCTCGTCGCGACTGGTGGCCAGCACCTTGAGCCCGCCGGCACGTGCGAGCGTGATCAGCGCGGTGGCCACGCCGCCGCCGGCGCCCTGTACGAGCACGGTGTCCCCGGCCGTGAGCCCGCCCTGGCTGAAGAGCATCCGGTAGGCCGTCAGCCAGGCCGTCGGCAGGCAGGCCGCCTCCTCGAAGGACAGCGAGGAGGGCTTCGCGATGACGTTCTTCCGCGGCACCGCCACCTTGTCGGCGAAGGTGCCCTGGTACCGCTCGGAGAGCAGCGAGCGCTTGGGGTCGAGGGTCTCGTCACCACCGGTCCACGAGGGGTCGCTGATCACGGCGTGCACGACGACCTCGTTGCCGTCCTCGTCGATCCCGGAGGCGTCGCACCCGAGGATCATCGGCAGTGCCTCCTCGCGCAGCCCCACCCCGCGCAGCGACCAGAGGTCGTGGTGGTTCAGCGAGGTCGCCTTGACCTCGACCGTGGTCCACCCGTCGGGCACGTCGGGATCGGGACGCTCCCCGACCACGAGACCGCTCAGCGGGTCGTCGGAGGAGAAGGACTCGGCGTAGACAGCGAACATTCCACCGACCCTAGCGACGGGCGACGCCGTCGCGCCGTGCGGCCTCGGCCACGGCAGCGGCCACCGTGGGGCCCACCCGGGGGTCGAACGGCGAGGGGATCACGAGGTCCTCGGCGAGGTCGTCGCCCACGATCGCGGCCAGCGCGTCCGCCGCGGCGAGCTTCATCCCCTCGGTGATCGCCGTCGCCCGCGCGTCGAAGGCTCCGCGGAAGATGCCCGGGAAGGCCAGCACGTTGTTGATCTGGTTGGGGAAGTCCGACCGGCCGGTCGCCACCACCCGGGCGTGCCGATGGGCGACATCGGGGTGCACCTCCGGGTGGGGGTTGGCCAGCCCGAAGATCACCGCGTCGGGGGCCATCGCCGCGACCGCCTCCTCCGGCACGGTGCCGCCGGAGAGACCGATGAAGACGTCGGCTCCGACGAGCGCTTCGGCGAGCGAGCCGGTTCTGCCGGTCAGGTCGGCGGTGACCTCGGCGAGCGCCTGCTTGGAGTCGTTCAGTCCGGCGCGCGAGGAGTGCAGGACACCGCCGCGGTCGGTGACCGCGATGTCGTGGAGGCCCGCGGCGAGGAGGATCCGGGTGACGGCCACCCCGGCCGCCCCGGCGCCGGAGATCACCACGCGGGTGGTCTCGACGAGCCTGCCGGTCAGTCGCAGGGCGCTCTCCAGGGCGGCGAGCACCACGACAGCGGTGCCGTGCTGGTCGTCGTGGAAGACCGGGATGTCCAGTCGTTGCTTGAGCTGCTCCTCGATCTCGAAGCACCGTGGCGCCGAGATGTCCTCGAGGTTGATGCCACCGAAGCTCGGCGCGAGCCTGACCACGGTCTCGACGATCTCCTCGACGTCGGTGGTGTCCAGGCAGATCGGGACGGCGTCGACCCCGCCGAACTGCTTGAACAGCACGGCCTTGCCCTCCATCACCGGCATGGCCGCCCGTGGCCCGATGTCGCCGAGCCCCAGCACGGCCGTGCCGTCGGTGACCACGGCCACCGTGTTGGACACCCAGGTGTAGTCGGCCGCGAGGTCCTCGTCGGCAGCGATCGCCTCGCAGACCCGCGCGACGCCCGGGGTGTAGGCGAGCGCGAGCTCCTCGGGGCCGTGCAGGGCGACGCGCGAGGCGATCTCCATCTTGCCGCCGGCGTGCAGGGCGAAGACCGGATCCTGCGCGCGGGGGTTCTCGAGGTCAGGCATGTGCTCCGATGCAACCATGAACGGCGCTCCTTGGGGATGCGTGGGTCGGGTGAATCCGGCGTACTCGTCTCGATGGGCTCGACGCGCACCTGTGGTGGGGCCGCGGAGACCTAGCTCGAGTGGGGGGTGGTGACCCAGCCTCACCATCGTCGCACAGGCTCGGCGGAGGGAACCCGGAGCCCGGGCAGTCGCTAGCGCCGGGCGGCGGCACCCAGGAGGCCGGGGCGTGGCCACACCCGGCCGAGCACGATGGCGAGCACGTCCGGTGCCGCCCCGGCCGACCAGGAGTCACGACCCTCGCGCGGGTTGTCGCGGGTGACCCACCAACCGTCCGCCGTGTCGTGGTCCAGCCGCTTGACTGCGACGACCCCGTCGTCGAAGCGCACGACGGCGAGGCGACCTGGCCGCGGGCCGGCTCCATGAGCGATGAGCAGGCGGTCGCCGTCGCGCAGCGTGGGTGCCATCGAGCGTCCGCGCACGACCGCCAGGCCGATCCGCCACATCGCCGTACGGCCTCCTCAGGACCTCGTGGAGTGCTCCCCGCCGCCGGGGGTAGTGTCGCAAGGGAGCTGGACCGCTCAAGCAACGGGCGCCACCGCCACCGTCCACGTGAGAGGAAGAACCGCATGCTGCAGCACCTGTTCGCCCCCACCATCGAGGTATCCGCGCACTGCGACCTGCCCTGCGGCGTCTACGACCCCGCCCAGGCACGCATCGAGGCGGAGTCGGTCAAGGCGATCATCGCGAAGGTCGCGGACAACGACGACCCCGACTTCCGCACCCGGGCGATCCTGATCAAGGAACAGCGCTCCGAGCTGGTCAAGCACCACCTGTGGGTGCTGTGGACCGACTACTTCAAGCCCCCGCACTTCGAGAAGTACCCCCAGCTGCACACGCTGGTCAACGAGGCCACCAAGCTGGCCGGTGCCACGGGCACGAAGGGCGAGCTCGACGCCGGCAAGGCCGACGAGCTGCTGGCGAAGATCGACGAGATCGCCGAGATCTTCTGGGAGACGAAAAAGGCCTGAGCGCAGCGAAGGACCTCCAGGTCTGAGGAGGCCCTGAGCGCAGCGACGGACTTCTCGACGACCCCGGTGCCCGTCGGCACCGGGGTCGATTCGTGGCGGAACCGGCTCCGCGCGGGTCGGTACCGGTTTAGTGTTTGTCCCACCGTCACCACCGACCACTCAGGACACCACTGTGAGCCATCGACCAGACGTCGAGCTGCGCCTGCCGGCGGAGAGTGCCTACGTCGCCGTCCTTCGGATGACCACGGCCGGACTCGCGGCGCGTCTCGACTTCACCCTCGACGACATCGAGGACCTGCGCATGGCCGTCGGCGAGGCGTGCGCGCTGGTCCTCGAGCACGCGGACTCGCCCGGCGACCTGCATGCCTGCTTCGACCTGAGCGACGGCTCGATCCGGGTCTCTGTCAGTGCTGACTCCGCCAAGGACGCGGAACCCGACGCCGACAGCTTCGGCTGGCAGGTGCTGACCGCCCTGACGAGCGACGTGGTCACCAGCCGTGACGGGGAGCAGCGGTGGCTCTCCTTCACCGTCCGTTCCAGCATTGCGGTCTAGCACCATGCCACCGCCCGGTGCCTCCGTCGGGGCGCGAGCCGTGACGCGCGAGCGCAGCCAGGCCCTCTTCGTCGAGCTCGGCGACAGGGCGACCCCCGAGGAGCGCCGCCTGGTGTGCCGCGAGCAGCTGGTGCAGCTGCACCTGCCGCTGGTGGACCACTGCGCCCGTCGGTTCGCCAACCGCGGTGAGCCGCTCGACGACCTCGTCCAGGTGGGCACGATCGGGCTGATCAAGTCCGTCGACCGTTTCGACATCGACAGGGGCGTGGAGTTCTCGACGTACGCCACACCGACGATCATCGGCGAGATCAAGCGCTACTTCCGCGACAAGGGCTGGGCGATCCGGGTGCCCCGTCGGCTGCAGGAGCTGCGGATGTCGATCAGCTCGGTGACCGGCGACCTCTCCCAGGAGCTGGGTCGCTCCCCGACGCCTCGTGAGATCGCCGAGAAGATCGGCGTCGGCGTCGAGCAGGTGATGGAAGGGCTGGAGTCGGCTAATGCCTACTCGACGCTCTCCCTCGACGCCGGGGAGAGCAACGAGGACGGCGGCAGCATGAGCATGCTGGACACCCTCGGGATGGACGACGCGGCGTTGGACCACGTCGAGATCCGAGAGTCGATCAAGCCTCTCATCGAGCAGCTGCCCTCCCGGGAGAAGAAGATCCTGCTGCTGCGGTTCTTCGGCGGCATGACCCAGAGCCAGATCGCCGCCGAGATCGGTGTCTCCCAGATGCACGTCTCCCGGCTGCTGAACCGCACGCTCGAGGAGCTGCGGCTCTCGCTGTCCGAGGTGAGCTAGGGCCTTCGGGTCAGTCCCGGTCGGCCGCGCGCTCGAGGGCGTCGATCGAGCGCGGGTGCAGCAGGCCGGCGAGGACCAGGATCGCGGCCAGGGCCAACGCGATCGCCACCGGCAGGGTCGCACCGGACTTGAAGTTCCAGGCCAGGCCGAGCTGGACGAGCTGCGCCAGCAGCACCGGCCCGCGGGCCCACGCGCGGACCCGGTTCAGCCCCCAGGAGCACAGCACGAGCAGGGCGCCGTACCCCATGAAGAAGACCGAGACGGTCACGCCCATGGTCAGGCGGTCGCTGTCGAGGGTGACCACCTCGGTGATGCCGAACAGCAGCAGCACGAGCCCTTCGACGAAGACCAGGCCCGCGGCGACGACCAGGGGCGCGGGGGCTCCCGGCCGGGGTCCGGTGGGCGGGTCGGAGCGGGGTTCGGGGGGAACGGGCACGTGTCGAGACTAGGAGAGTAGGGTCGTGATCGAGGCGGCCTGTGACCAACCTGACCGTCGCGGGGGTTGTCTTGTGCCCCCATGGTTGGCACGATCAAATGGTGCGCCCGACCGACCGCGGTGTGCGTATTGCCACAGTGGCCGTCTCGGCGTTCACAAACCCCCGCGAAGATGGCATTGTGAACCCGTTCACGAGCGCGTCTCGGAAGCAACCTTTGGAAGGTAGTCCTGCCCATGGATTGGCGTGACCGTTCCGCGTGCCTCGACGAGGACCCGGAGCTGTTCTTCCCGATCGGCAACACCGGGCCCGCGATCATGCAGATCGAGGAGGCCAAGCAGGTGTGCCGACGTTGCGAGGTGCGCGAACAGTGCCTCGCCTGGGCCCTCGAGGCCGGGCAGGACCACGGTGTCTGGGGCGGGATGAGCGAGGACGAGCGGCGCGCGCTGAAGCGGCGCAACGCCCGCGCCCGGGTCCGCACGGCCTGACCGCGCCGACTGTGTGACCGGAACTGGCTGGAACGCGCGAAGTTTCGCGCGCATCCAGCAGTTTCACTGGTGAACCAGTGAAACTGCACTCTCTCAGCCCGACTGCACGGCCACCCGCGGCAGGGCGACCTCGACGCGCGTGCCGGGCCCCTCGGCGCGGGGACCCAGGCTGAGCCGACCCCCGAGCTCGCCGACCAGGGTGCGCACGATGGAGAGCCCCAGGCTGCCGGTGGTCTCGAGGTCGAAGCCCTGCGGCAGGCCCACGCCGTCGTCCTCGACGACCAGCAGGAGCGCCGGGCCTCGACGGTCGCTGCGCACGAGGATGGTGCCGCCTCGCTCGTCGGCGCAGCCCTGGGGGAACGCGTGCTCCACGGCGTTCTGGATCAGCTCGGTGAAGACCATCGCCAACGGGGTCGCTGCATCGGAGCTGATCGACCCGAACGAGCCTTCGCGCCGGGGCTGGATCATCACCCCGCCCGATCCGACGTCGGTGACCAGTCGCGTCAGCTGGTCGGCCACCTCGTCGAAGTCGACCGACTCGTCGAAGTTCTGGCTCAGCGTCTCGTGCACGACGGCGATCGCGCCGACTCGTCGTACCGCCTCCTCGAGGGCCACCCGCCCCTCGGGGACCCCGATCCGGCGCGCCTGGAGGCGCAGCAGGGCCGCCACGGTCTGCAGGTTGTTCTTCACCCGGTGGTGGATCTCGCGGATGGTGGCGTCCTTGGTGACCAGCTCCCGGTCGCGGCGACGCAGCTCGGTGACGTCGCGCAGGAGCACCAGTCCGCCCACGTGCTGGCCGGCGGGTCGCAGCGGGATCGCGCGGACGATCACGGTCACCCCGGGGGCGTCGAGCTCGGTGTCCCGAGGGCTGCGCGCCCCCAGCACGGCGCTGATCGTCTCCTCGTCCGGCCGCATGGCGGCCGGCACCAGCTCGCGGGCGACGTCGACCAGCGACTGGCCACTCAGGTCACCGGTGAGGCCGAGCTTGCGGAAGACCGAGAGGGCGTTGGGGCTGGCGTAGCTGACGCCGCCCGCCTCGTCGACCCTGATGAACCCGTCGCCCACGCGCGGGGTGTCCGCGTGGTCGGAGCGCTGGCCGGGAAAGGGGAAGGCCCCGTGGGCGATCATCTGGGAGAGCTCGCTCGCGGTCTGCAGGTAGGCCAGCTCGAGGCGGCTCGGGGTGCGCACACCCTGCAGGTTGGTGTTGCGCGCGACCACGGCGATGAGCTGGTCACCCCGCCGTACGGGAATCGCCTCGACCCGCACCGGTACGTCGTCGCGCCACTCCGGGTCCCCCTCGCGGGCGATCCGGCCCTCGTGCAGGGCAGCGTCGATCAACGGGCGCCGACCGGCCTCGAGGAAGGTGCCCACGACGTCGTCGACCAGGGCCGTGGGCCCCGTCGTCGGCCGCATCTGGGCGCCCGCCCAGTAGCCCGAGCCGTCGGCCGAGGGCAGCCACAGCACCAGGTCGGCGAAGCTGAGGTCGGCGATGATCTGCCAGTCGGCGAGCAGCATCGAGAGCCACTCCACGTCGTCCGCGGAGAGGTCGGTGTGCGCTCTCGCGAGCGCTTGCATCGACGGCACGGGGTCAGCGTAGGTGGCGGGCTAATGTCTGGCGCATGACGCAGGCGCCCGAGCAGCCCACCGACCGGAGCGACTCGTCGGGGGCCATCGAGGCGCACGCCGGGCAGCATGCCGTGGCGGTGGCCGCCGCCCACGGGGTCGAGACGATGTTCACCCTCTCCGGCGCCCACGTCTTCCCGATGTACGACGGAGCGGTGACCGCGGATCCGCCCATGCGGATCGTCGACGTACGCCACGAGCAGACCGCCGCCTTCGCCGCCGAGGCGATCGGCAAGCTCACCCGCACTCCGGGGCTCGCCGTCCTCACCGCCGGGCCCGGTGTGACCAACGGCGTCAGCGCGATCACCCAGGCCCGGTTCAGCGGCTCGCCGTTGGTCGTCGTCGGCGGCCGGGCGCCCGCGAACCGCTGGGGCAGCGGATCGCTGCAGGAGCTCGACCAGCCGCCGATCATCGCCCCCGTGGCGAAGCTCGCGCGGACGATCCACACCGCCGCGGAGGTCCCCGACGGAGTCCACGAGGCCTTCACCCTGGCGGGGGCGCCGCACCGCGGACCGGTCTTCGTCGACGTGCCGATGGACGAGTTCTTCAGCACCACCAGCGCCGTGACACCGGCCGTGGCCCGGCATCACCCCACCGAGCCCGACGGCGAGGCCGTCTCGGACATCGCCGAGCTGCTCGGGCAGGCGCGCCGGCCCGTCCTGGTGCTCGGCACCGACGTCTGGGCAGACGGTGCCGAGGAGGCCGCGCTGCGACTGGTCGAGGCCGCCGGGATCCCGGCGATCACCAACGGCATGGGGCGCGGCGTGATCCCCGGTGGTCACCCGCTCCTGGTGACCAAGGCCCGCGGGGCGGCCCTGGGCGGGGCCGATCTCGTCGTGGTGGCCGGCACGCCCCTGGACTTCCGGCTCGGCTACGGCGTCTTCGGCGGCAAGGACGGTGCCGCTCCGGCGCGCGTCGTGCACCTCGCCGACTCGGCCGACCAGCTCTCGCAGCACGCCGACCTGGCCGCCGAGGCGTCCGGTGACCTCTCACTCGTCCTCGACGGGCTGCGTGAGGCGCTGCTGGGACTGGTACGCCGCCCGGACTGGGGTGGCTGGGTCACCGGCCTCCAGGACACCGTGCGGCAGGCGGTGGCACGTGACGCCGAGCTGCTGCGGGCCGAGGCCGACCCGATCCATCCCGCCAGGATCTACGGCGAGCTGGTGCCGCGCCTGGCCGAGGACTCCGTCGTGATCGGCGACGGGGGCGACTTCGTCTCCTTCGCCGGCAAGTTCGTGGAGCCGCAGCGACCCGGCGGCTGGCTCGACCCCGGCCCGTACGGCTGCCTGGGCGCCGGGCTCGGCGCGGCGATCGCCGCGCGGATCACCCGACCCTCCGCACAGGTGGTGCTGCTCTACGGCGACGGCGCGGCCGGCATGTCGCTGATGGACGTGGACACGCTGGTGCGCCACGACCTCCCCGTGGTGATGGTGTGCGGGAACAACTCCGCGTGGGGGCTGGAGAAGGGGCCGATGCAGATGCTCTACGGGTACGACGTCGCGGCCGACCTCGCCCCGCGGACGCGCTACGACGAGGTGGTCCGGGCACTCGGCGGGGCCGGTGAGACGATCACCGATCCACGCCAGATCGGGGCCGCGCTCGACCGTGCGTTCGCCGCCGACGTCCCGTACCTCGTCAACGTGATCACCGACGTCGACGCCGCCTATCCCCGCACGACCTTCGGGATCTAGGCGGTGCAGATCCGGCTCGCGAGGCGCGAGGAGCTCGGCGAGATCGGCGTCCTGACCGGCGAGGTGTACGTCGGGGAGGGGTACATCGCCACCTCCGACGCCTATGCGCACGAGCTCGCCGACGCCGCTCGCCGTGCCGCCGAGGCCGAGCTGTGGGTCGCGGTCGAGGACGAGTCGGTGCCGGGCAGGGTCCTGGGATCGGTGACCTTCTGCCCGGTGGGCTCGGCCTACCGGGAGATCGGTCACGACGACGAGGGTGAGTTCCGGATGCTCGCGGTGGCGAAGCAGGCACGTGGTCGCGGCGTGGGCGTGGCGCTGGTGCGACGGTGCCTGGACCGCTCACGCGAGCTCGGCTACGCCGGCCTGCGCATCTCGACGATGGACCGGATGAGCGCGGCCCACCGCGTCTACGAACGACTCGGCTTCACCCGCTCGCCCGAGGACGACTGGCAGCCCGTGCCCGGCGTCAACCTGCTGGCCTACACCCTGACGTTCTGACGCGCTACAGCCGCGACAGGAAGCGCCCGGCGTCGACGACGACCCGGGTGACCTCGCCGGAGCCGACCAGCTTCCCGCCTTGACGGGCCTCGACGGTGAACCTGACGAGCCGGCCGTCGACGTGGGCCACGGTCGCGGTGACGCTCACCGTGGCGCCGACCGCAGAGGGGGCGAGGTGCTCGAGGGAGACCCTGGTGCCGACGCTGGTGGCACCCTCGTCGAGCCCAGCCTCCACCGCGGCGCACGTCGCCGCCTCGCACCACGCGAGCAGGCGCGGCGTCCCCAGGACCGGCAACGAGCCGGACCCGACGGCGGCCGCGGTGTCGGCCTCGCCGACGAGGTGCTCGCGCGTCGCGGTGAGTCCGACCCTCAGCTGGCTCATCGGCCCATCCAACAACATGAGAGCCCCGGACCGAGGGGTCCGGGGCTCATGCGTCTCTGGCCAGTGTCTCGGCCTGAGTCAGGCGTTCGGCCTCTTGCCGTGGTTGGCGGCCTTCTTCTTGCGACCACGACGCTTGCGTCCGGTCTTGCCCATGGTTCCTCCTGCTGATCGGTGACGTCATCGGGCCCGCGGCGATCGGCCCGATGGTCGGTGGAGCGGCGTACATCCTCGCAGGTACGGACGAGCCGCACCAATCGGGACGGCTCAGTGCTCCTCGGTGATCTGGACCTGGACCTCACGGATCGACAGCATCACGCGCTGACGCAGACCCGCGGGGGCCACCTCCGTGCAGGACCGGGCGACCAGCGTCTTCACGGTCCGCTCGAGGTCGTAGCGGGCCAGGCAGGGACCGCACTCGTCGAGGTGCTGCTGGATCTCCGCGCAGTCGGCCTGGTCGAGCTCGTTGTCGAGGAAGAAGAACACCCGGCCCAGGACCTCGGAGCAGTCGTTGGTGTGGCCGAGGGGAGGCTGTTCGTTCACCGGACTCCCTCCTTGGTGGAGTTCGTGAGCAGGTCGTTGTCCCTGACGTAGCCGGTCAGCATCTCCCGCAGCTGGCGTCGGCCACGGTGCAGCCGGGACATCACGGTGCCGATCGGCGTCTCCATGATCTCCGCGATCTCCTTGTAGGGGAAACCCTCGACGTCGGCGAGATAGACCGCCAGCCGGAAATCCTCGGGCAGCCGCTGCAGGGCGTCCTTCACGTCGGAGTCGGGGAGGTGCTCCAACGCCTCCATCTCCGCCGACTTCAGGCCGGAGGAGGAGTGCGACTCCGCCCGCGCGAGCTGCCAGTCCTCGACGTCCTCGGCCATCGACTGCTGCGGCTCGCGCTGCTTCTTGCGGTAGGTGTTGATGAAGGTGTTGGTCAGGATCCGGTAGAGCCACGCCTTCAGGTTCGTGCCGGGCCGGAACTGGTGGAAGGAGCCGTAGGCCTTGGCGAAGGTCTCCTGCACGAGGTCCTCGGCGTCGGCCGGATTGCGCGTCATCCGCATCGCGGCGGAGTAGAGCTGGTCGAGGAACGGCATCGCGTCGCGCTCGAAACGCAGCTGACGCTCGGCCTCGGTCTCGGTGGCCACGTCGATCGTGGCGGGATCGACTACGTCGTCGACGGCGGGTTCGAAGTCACTCATTTGCCACGAGTCTACCGAGGACCCGGCAGCGGCCGGACGTTCCATGACTGCGAGCACCGATGACCTCCCACGTGTGTGTTGACAGACACCGAGGGAACAACGGCTCAGCCGCGCGGATTCCCCACGACCTCGCGCACCACCCACTCCAGGGTCGCCTCGAGCACGACCGCGAGCGCATCGGCCTGGGACAACGGGGCGCTCTTGGCCACCTTCATCGAGTGGTCGGCCGCGGGTACGACGGCCAGCTCGACGTCGCCGGGGAACTCCTCCGGCGTCCCGAAGGGGTCCTTCTCGCCCTGGATGACCAGCGTGGGCAGCCGGGCGCCGGCCAGCTCCTCGAGACGGGACTTCTCCGGCCGCCCGGGCGGGTGCAGCGGGAAGGAGAGCGCCAGCACCCCGCGCGCACCGACCTGGCGGCCGATCCGGCAGGCCGACCGGGCTCCGGCGCTGCGGCCACCGAGCACCAGCGGGCTGCGGGTGCGCAGGTGGTCGAGCACGGCGAGGTAGGACTCGTCGATGGCCGGCGGGGCGGGCGCCACCTTCTTGCCCTCGACCCGCCAGGGCATCTCGACCAGGATCACCGAGACGTCCTGCTGCGGCAGCGTCCGGGCGAGCCGCACCAGGTCGGGGGCATCGATCCCGCCGCCGGCACCGTGGGTGAGCACGATCGTCGCGATCGGTCGCTTCGCCCTGCGGGTCACCACCCGGGCCTCGCCCCGGGGGGTCGGCACCATCCGCTCGACGGGCATCAGCGCGCTGCCCCGGAGGGCGCCTGGTCGGGCAGCTCGGAGAGCGGGATGGGGTCGAGCAGCTCGGGGCCGTTGTTCTTGACGTTGGAGACCAGCGTGGAGACCGGGTAGGCCTCGAGCCGGCCGGGGGCCGCGGGCTCGAGCAGGGCGAGCAGGTCGTCGCGTTCGTGGCGAGTCGGGTCCAGCCACGCGTCGTACGCCGCGGGCGGGAGCATCAGCGGCATCCGGTCGTGGATGTGGCCCAGGGAGTCCTCGGCCCTCGTCGTCAGCACGGTGCAGGTCCACAGGAAGCGGTCGTGGTCCTCCTCGGCCTTCGCGGGATCGCGCCAGATCTCGTAGAGACCCGCCATCGCGAGCACGCCGCCGTCGGCCGGTCGGATGAAGTAGGGCTGCTTCTTCGGCTTGCCGGCCGAGGTCAGCTGCTCGGTGGCGTACCACTCGAAGTAGCCGTCGGCGGGCAGGATGGCCCGGCGACGCTCGAAGGCCCGGCGGTAGGCCGGCTTCTCGGCCACCGTCTCCATCCGGGCGTTGATCATCCGGTTGCCGATCTTGGGGTCCTTGGCCCAGAAGGGCACCAGTCCCCAGGTCAGCACGCGGAGCTGTCGCTCGGGCGCCTCGGGCTCCGATGCCTCGTCCGATCCGCGCGGCGGTCTCTCGACCACGCCGTAGACCTCTTTGGTGGGTGCGACGTTGAAGTCCGGCTCGAGCTGCGGGAGGTCAGGGTTGCGGATCTCGAACTCCTCGACGAGATCCTCCGGCGCGCGACTGGAGGCATAGCGACCGCACATGCCCCAAGGGTAGTCAGCCGGGCCGACGCCGGCTGGTTCGTGCGCTGGGCCGGCGTACGCCGACAGGCCCCCCGTGCCCGCCGGCGTACACCGACTCAGCTGCGCGCGATCTCGTCGAGCAGGATGGCCGCCGCATCCGTGGTGGGCGGCAGCCCCTCGATCCACACCCGTGCCCTCCCCTGGTCACGGTCTGGCTCGTCGACGAGATCACGCAGCAGTCCTACTCGCCGAGCGAGCAGGTTTCCCCTCCCCGTCAGGATGACCAGCCGCGAGGGGCTGGCCTTGGCGATGGATTCCTCACCGGGAAAAGCGGTACGGGCCGTCTCGGCCAGTCGGACGAGTCGCAGCGTGGACTCGAACGGGTCGCTCCACGCCGAGGGCCGGGAGAGCCAGGGGAGGTCGACGAGCACCAGCGCATGACTGTTGCCCGGCGACGTCCCCCCCTGTTCTGCCCCCCGATAGACCTCCGAGACCCTGGCCTGCAGATGCGCAAGGCTGACCAGGCCCGTCAGAGGGTCCTCGCAGGAAAGCTGGTGCAGGTAGCCGAGGGTCTCCTCACCCCAGGCCTCGCACAACGCACGCATCGCCCGGAAATCGGGCTCCCCCCGGTCGACGTGTGCGTAGGTGGCCTGCAGGCCGTCCAGTGCCTCTCCCAAGGCGGCACCGTCACGGGCCAGCTCACGGCCCACCTCCGCACACGCGCGCGTCGCGTCGCGTCCTGCTCCCAGATGTTCGATGACGGCCTCGAAGCGACTCGGTACGCCGTGGCCGACGCCCTCCCCCCAGGGGCCGTCCACCTCCGACGACCGGGCCGCGTCGGCGTGCGCTCCCCTGCGAGTCAATGTCGCAAAGATGCCCATGCCGCTCCCGCCTCTCCATCTTTCCTGTGTGGCCGGCGCTCCACTCGCCGGCGCTCAGAGAAGGAACGGACCAGTCCGGGTCTCATGACGCGGATTTTCGGATTAAACTCACCCCACTTCTCGCGAAAGATGCCTGCCTGCGCATGAGCACGACCGACGTCACCACCGATCTCACGGACCCGGAGCTGATCTCCCTGGTCCGTGGTGGAGACGTCACTGCCTACGGCACTCTCTTCGCCCGCCACGTCGATGCGGCCAACCGACTCGCGTCCATGCTCGTCTCCGGGCCCGACGCCGACGACCTGGTCTCCGAGGCGTTCGTGAAGGTCCTCAACGTGCTGCTGGGCGGCGGCGGACCCGACGTGGCCTTCCGCGCCTACCTGCTGACCGCCGTACGACGCCTGCACGTGGACAAGCTGCGCAGCACCCAGCGGGCCACCCCCACCGACGACCTGACGCCCTACGACCGCGGGGTGCCGTTCACCGACACCGCCATCGCCGGCTTCGAGGGCGGCGCCGCGGCCAAGGCGTTCGCCTCGTTGCCCGAGCGCTGGCAGCTGGTGCTCTGGCACCTCGAGGTGGAGAACCAGAAGCCCGCCGACATCGCGCCGCTGCTGGGGATGAGCGCCAACTCGGTCTCGGCGCTGGCTTACCGCGCTCGTGAGGGCCTGCGCCAGGCCTTCCTCAACATGCACAGCGGCAACCTGGCGAACGACGACTGCCGTCAGACCCATGAGCTGCTCGGCGGGTACGTGCGCCGCGGGCTGGCCCGACGCGACACCAGCCGGGTCGAGAGCCACCTCGAGCACTGCCGTCACTGCGCCGCGACCTACCTCGAGCTCGAGGAGGTCAACTCCTCGCTCTCAGCGCTGCTCGGTCCGGCCGTCCTCGGCGGTGCGGCGGCGGCCTACCTCGGCACCGGCGGCATGGCCGCCCTCGGTGGCGGCAGTGGCTGGGCCTCGCTGATCCAGATGCTCGACCGGAGCAAGGACGCCGTGCTGGCGAGCCCGACCGCGTCCGTGGCGACCGCGAGCATGGTCAGCGTGACGACAGCCACCGCCGTCGTGGTCGGTGTCCACGCGACGCCGCTCACCCTGCCGAGCATCCACCCGCCGGCGAGCGTGGTGGCAGCAGCGGCCGACCGCAACCTGCCCAGCCGGGCGGCGACGGCAGGGTTCACCGCGCTGGAGAACCTGCGTCAGGAGATCGCCGGGGGGTTGCCGCCCGCGTTGGTGGTGACCCCACTGCCCACGGCGACTCCGACTCCCGAGGTCCCCGTGGCGGCGGTGCTGCCGGAGACCCCGCTCGACGTGGTGGTTCCCGAGGTGCCCGTCGACACGCCCGTCCCCGATCCGGGGCCGCCGGTCGACCAGCCGGTCGACCCACCCGTCAACCCCCCCGTCGACCCGCCTGCGGATCCGCCTGTCGATCCCCCGGTGGACCCGCCCACGGACCCGCCGACCGACCAGCCGACCGACCAGCCGACCGACCAGCCCACCGACCAGCCCACCGACCAGCCCACCGACCAGCCCACGGACCAGCCGACCGACCAGCCCACGGACCAGCCGACCGACCAGCCCACCGACCAGCCCACCGACCAGCCCACGGACCAGCCGACCGACCAGCCCACGGACCAGCCGACCGACCAGCCCACCGACCAGCCCACGGACCAGCCCACCGACCAGCCCACGGACCAGCCGACCGACCCGGCCGGTGGGACCGATCAGTCCACTCCCCCGGCCGATCCGCCAGCTGACCCCCCGGCTGATCCCCCGGCCCCCGCTGCTGCCACGCCCGCCAAGGTCGAGTCCGTCAGCCCACCCAAGCCGCGCGTGGTCGCCAGCAGCTCCGCCCCGGACGACACCCCTGCCGATCCCCCGGCCGACCCTGCCCCGGCCGGCGCCTGAGCGTGGTTCAGCCCGACGCGATCGGGTAAACAGGGGGCATGACTGTCACCCGCCTGATCGCGCGTCCGCTGCTTGCCTCGATGTTCGTGGTCGGCGGCGTGAACGCGCTGCGCAACGCCCCAGGGATGGCCGCCAAGGCCAAGCCGGTGACCGACCGGGTCCGCCCGGCGCTGGAGAAGGCGGTGCCCCAGGCCAGCGCGCTTCCCGAGGACCCCGAGTCGCTGGTGCGGGTCAACGGCGCCGCCCAGGTGCTCGCCGGGCTCGCCCTGGCGACCGGCCGGTTCCCACGCCTGTCCAGCACCGTCCTGGCGGCGAGCCTGCTCCCGACCACCGCGGCCGGCCACCGCTTCTGGGAGGAGGACGACCCGGCCGCGCGGAGCGCGCAGCAGATCCACTTCTTCAAGAACCTCTCGATGCTGGGCGGACTGATGCTCGCAGCCGTCGACACCGACGGGCGTCCGGGCCTGGTGTGGCGAGCCCGTCACGGAGCCCGCGCCGCGCGTCGTGAGGCCAAGCACCTGCGCCGCGAGGCCAGGCTGGCCGCCAAGTCGATCGGCTGACGGCTGGCCGCACGGCGCTTGTAGCCTCACGGGGTGAACGCGCGTGACCTGTGGCCTGCCCCCCGGGCTCATCGAGGGGTGGATGCACGCGTCGACCTTCCGGGCTCCAAGTCGCTGACCAACCGGGCGCTGGTGCTGGCAGCGCTGGCCGACGGCCCCTCCGTCGTACGCCGGGCGCTGCGCTCGCGCGACACCGAGCTGATGGCCGCGGCCCTGATGGTGATGGGCGTCGACGTCGACACGTCCGGACCCGACTGGGCGGTTTCGCCTGGCCCCCTGCACGGCGGTCGGGTCGACTGCGGGCTGGCCGGAACGGTGATGCGCTTCGTGCCACCTGTCGCGGCCCTGGCCGACGGACCGGTGAGCTTCGACGGGGACGACCGGGCCCGCACCAGGCCGATGGCAGCCGTGCTCGACGGGTTGCGTGAGCTCGGTGCCGTGGTCGACGACGAGCGTCGCGGGACGCTGCCGTTCACGGTCCGGGGCACCGGCGCGGTCCGTGGTGGACCGGTCACCATCGACGCCTCGGCCTCGAGCCAGTTCGTCTCGGCCCTGCTGCTGGCGGGCGCGCGCTTCGACCGCGGTCTCGACGTCCGCCACCAGGGCAGCGCGCTCCCGTCCCTCCCCCACATCGAGATGACCATCGCCTGCCTGCGTGAGCACGGCGTGGAGGTCGACGACAGCGTGGCCGACCGCTGGCAGGTCCGACCCGGGACCGTGCGGGCGACCGACGTGACGATCGAGCCCGACCTGTCCAACGCCGCGCCCTTCGCGATGCTCGCGATGACCTCGGGTGGACGGGTCGTGATCCCGGGCTGGCCGAGCAGCACGACCCAGGCCGGCGACGCGCTGCGGCACATCCTCGAGCAGATGGGCGCCGAGGTCAGCCTCGACGAGGCTGGCCTGACCGTCACCGGGACCGGGACGATCAGCGGCATCGACCTGGACCTGCACGACGCCGGAGAGCTCGCGCCGGCCGTCGCCGCACTGTGCGCGGTGGCCGACTCACCCTCCCGGCTCCACGGCATCGCCCACATCCGCGGCCACGAGACCGACCGGCTCACCGCCCTCGCGGTCGAGCTCAAGGGCCTCGGCGCTGTGGTCGAGGAGCATCCCGACGGGCTGGACATCGTCCCCGCGGAGATGCACGGGGGCGAGTTCAAGACCTACGCCGACCACCGGATGGCCCATGCCGCCGTGATCGTGGGCTCCGCGGTGGACGGCGTCCTCGTCGAGAACGTCGCCACGACGGCGAAGACCTTCCCCGGGTTCGCCGAGACCTGGGCCGGCCTGTTCGCGTCATGACCACCGGCCGCTACGACGAGAACGACCCCGAGAGCTACGAGCGGCCCCGTCGCCGTACCCGACCACGCACCAAGGAGCGACCCAGCTTCGACGACGCGGTCGGGGCGGTCGTGGTCCAGGTCGACCGCGGTCGGTACACCTGCCGGCTCGGCGACCCGGGCAGCGAGGACGAGGACCTCGCGATCCTGGCGATGAAGTCACGCGCCCTGGGTCGCAAGGGCGTCGTGGTCGGCGACCGGGTGCGGCTGGTGGGCGACACCTCGGGAGTGGACGGCAGCCTGGCCCGGATCGTCCTGGTCGACGAGCGCGTGACCGTGCTGCGCCGCACGGCCGACGACGACGACCCGGTGGAGCGCGTGGTCGTGGCCAACGCCGACCAGCTCGTCGTGGTGGCCGCCCTCGCGGACCCCGAGCCCCGGACCCGCCTCATCGACCGGGCCCTCGTCGCGGCGTACGACGCCGGGATGGACCCGCTCCTGTGCCTGACCAAGGCCGACCTCGCCGACCCGGGACCGCTGCTCGCGAACTACCGCGCCCTGGGGGTTCCCTACGTCGTGACGCGTGACCTCCACGCCGCGGGGGACGACGTCGCCGCCCTGGCGGAGCGACTGACCGGGCGCACCAGCGTGCTCCTCGGCCACAGCGGGGTGGGCAAGTCGACGCTCGTCAACGAGCTGGTGCCGCTGGCCGCGCGCGAGACCGGCTCGGTCAACACGGTGACCGGGCGCGGCCGGCACACCTCCACCAACGTGATCATGCTGGCGCTGCCTGACGGAGGCTGGATCATCGACACCCCAGGGATCAGGTCCTTCGGCCTGGCCCACGTGCAGCCAGAGGACCTGATCGAAGCCTTCCCCGACCTGCGCGAGCTGACCGCGGACTGCCCCCGGGGCTGCACCCACGGCGAGGGCGAGCCGGAGTGCGGACTCGACGAGGCCACCGGCGAGCAGGCGGAGCGGGTGCAGTCGTTCCGACGGCTGCTGGCCAGCCGGGAGGCCGGCCAGGCGTGGTAGCGCGGCGGCTCAGCCCCAGACCGCGCGGGCACCGGCGTCACCGGTGAGGAAGACCAGCACCAGCACCGCGACGGCCGCGACCGGCAGCAGCACCCTCAGCGGCATCTCCAGGGCGGGCACCCGCGCTTGGCGGTCCGCTCCGCCCACCAGCCGCGTCACGTACCCCAGGGCCCAGAAGGCGAGGATCACGATGACCGCGAGCACGAACATGGCGATGCGCAGCCTCAATGCCCATGTCTCGTGGTTGTGGATCAGCGAAGGCTGGAGACCTCTGGTCTTCTCGAGGGAGGTCTCGAAGCTCTTCCCGCTCATCACCGAGACCTGCACCAGCACGGCGGCGGCCAGGTTGACCAGCAGGGTCGGCCAGCGGAGCAGCCACCGCCACTTCGGGACGGCGTAGAGGATCGCTCCGAGCGCCGCCAGCGGCACGAAGACCACCGTGGCATGCACGACCAGGGCGTGGAGGGGCAAGCCGTTGAACTCCATGGCGCCACGCTACTGAGCAGGTCGGCCGGGAAGAACTGCCCAATAGTCTTAGCCCATGCCGTCCCACGACTACACCGACGACCTCAGGCTCGCGCACGTCCTGGCCGACGACGCGGACTCCGTCTCGCAGTCGCGGTACAAGGCTCTCGACCTGCACGTGATGACCAAGCCGGACCTGACGCCGGTCACCGACGCCGACCGCTCGGTCGAGGAGGGCATCCGGCGGACCCTCTCGCGGGCACGAGCCCGCGACGCAGTGCTCGGCGAGGAGACCGGGTCGACCGGCCACAGCCAGCGACGCTGGGTGGTCGACCCGATCGACGGCACCAAGAACTTCGTCAGGGGGGTGCCGGTGTGGGCCACCCTGATCTCGCTGATGGTCGACGACGAGGTCGTCGTCGGGGTGGTGTCGGCCCCCATGCTCAACCGACGTTGGTGGGCGATGACCGGCGGTGGTGCGTGGACCGGGAAGTCGCTCCTGCGCGCCACGGCGTGCCAGGTCTCCGACGTCTCCCGCATCGAGGACGCCTCGTTGTCCTACTCCTCGCTGCACGGCTGGGACGAGCGTGGGCGGTTGGACGACTTCCTCTCCCTGTCGCGACGGTGCTGGCGCACCCGGGCGTACGGCGACTTCTGGAGCTACATGCTGCTCTGCGAGGGAGCCGTCGACATCGCGACCGAACCCGAGCTCGCCCTGCACGACATGGCCGCTCTCGAGATCATCGTGCGCGAGGCGGGGGGTGTCTTCACCTCCCTCGACGGTGAGCCCGGCCCCCTGGGAGGCAGCGCCCTGGCCACCAACGGCAAGCTGCACGACCAGGCGCTCGCGTTCCTCGGCTCGCACAGCGACCACGACCAGGACCACGAGCGGCCCGGCGGGACGGTGCACGACCTGAGTGCGCGGCGCGGCGACCCGGCCGGCGAGCGCGAGTAGGCACCCCGGAGACCCCTGTCCACACGGCGACCGGGGCACTATCGTCGAAGGACACGACCTCGACCTGTGCGAAGGGGCCATCGATGAGGATCAACGACGTACTGAAGGCCAAGGCCGCCCACGACGTGATCACGATCGATCCCGGCGCGACCGTCCGCGAGCTGCTCGCGCTCCTGGCCGAGCACAACATCGGCGCCGTGATCGTCAGCGGCGGCGGCACGGCCGTGGACGGGATCGTGAGCGAGCGCGACGTCGTACGCAAGCTGAACGGGAACGACGCCATCCTCGACGCCGCGGTGCAGGAGATCATGACGGCCGTCGTGCAGACCTGTGAGCCCGGCGCCGACGTCGACGAGGTGATGGCCCAGATGACCGAGCACCGCATCCGGCACGTGCCCGTGGTCGACGGCGGCGACCTGGTCGGCGTGGTGAGCATCGGTGACGTCGTCAAGAGCCGGATCACCCAGCTGGAGTTCGAGCGCGACCAGCTCGACTCCTACGTGCACCAGACCTAGGCGGGCGTCCCCGTCGGCTGCGGCCCCGGCACCAGCGCGGTCAGCATCCGGTTGAGCAGACCCGGAGGCGCGCCCCCGGCCCCTGGCGAGCCGGGCCCGGTGTCGTCGTCCATCAGGGCGTGCACCTGGCTGACCAGCTCGCGCATCGGCCGGCCCTTCTGGATGTAGCCGGCAGCTCCGAAGCCCAGTGCCTTCTCCACCATCTGGTCGGCCCCGAACCCCGAGAGCATGATCACCGTCGCCCGCGGGCAGGCCTCCCGGATCAGGGGCAGCGCCTCCAGCCCGTCCATCACCGGCATCGCGATGTCGAGCAGTACTGCGTCGGGCTGGTGCGCACGGGCCATCTCGACGCCCGCCGAGCCGTCACCGGCTTCGGCGACGACCCGGAGGCCGCCGTTGCGCTCGAGGGCACGGCGCACGAGCGCCCGTACGTCGGGGGTGTCGTCGATGAGCACGACGGTGCGGGGCTCGGGGACGCCGAGGTCCTCGCTCATCGCACCGGCTCGGTGTCACGCAGGACAACAAGGCAGCAGTGCGCCCTCACACGACCAGTCATGGAGACCTCCCGAGAAAAGCTGGATCAAGCGCAATCTAGCCGCGATTCACGGGCATGTCGGGGCAGACGGGTTATTCCGCCCACCGATCTAGACCGCGCCGCCGCCGGACCAGGTCCGGCGCGCCTCCGCCCGGCGTGAAAGGCTGGCGCCCATGAGTGTGGACAAGCCCGAGATCGATTTCCCCGACGGCCCCCCGCCCGCTGACCTGCAGATCATCGAGGTCACCGAGGGCGACGGCAAGGAGGCCACCGCCGGCACCACGGTGTCGGTGCACTACGTCGGGGTGGCCCATTCCAGCGGCGAGGAGTTCGACGCGTCGTACAACCGCGGCGCACCGCTGGACTTCCGGCTCGGCGTGGGTCAGGTCATCTCCGGCTGGGACCAGGGCGTGCAGGGCATGAAGGTCGGCGGCCGGCGCCAGCTGGTGATCCCGCCGCACCTCGGCTACGGCGACCGTGGCGCCGGCGGCGTGATCAAGCCCGGCGAGACCCTGATCTTCGTGGTCGACCTGCTCGACGTCCGGTAGCGGTGCCTGACCAGGTCTTCGACCACCCGCGGCTGGCGGCGGTCTACGACGGTCTCGACCCCGACCGCAGCGACCTCGAGGCCTACGTCGCCCTCGTCGCGGAGCTCGGTGCCCGCAGCGTGCTCGACGTGGGCTGCGGGACCGGCACCTTCGCCCTGATGCTGGCGCGCGCCGGGGTCGAGGTGATCGGCGTCGACCCGGCCCGCGCATCGGTCGAGGTCGCGCGGGGCAAGCCCGGCGCCGACCAGGTGTCCTGGATCGACGGCGACGCCACCACGCTGCCCTCGCTGCAGGTCGACCTGGCCACCATGACCGCCAACGTCGCCCAGGTGTTCCTGGGCGACGACGCGTGGAGCGCGACCCTGCGCGCGATCCACGCGAGGCTGCGCCCCGGAGGACACCTGGTCTTCGAGACCCGCGATCCCTCGCGCCGTGCCTGGGAGCAGTGGACGCGTGAGCACACCCACCGGGTCGTCGACGTCCCTGACGCCGGAGCGGTGGAGACCTGGCACGACCTCGTCTCGGTCGAGGGTGAGCTCGTCAGCTTCCGGGACACGAACATCTTCCACGCCGACGGCGCCGTCCTCACCTCCGACTCCACCCTGCGGTTCCGCAGCCGCGAGGAGCTCGACACCTCGCTCGCAGCCACCGGCTTCGACGTCGTCGAGGTCCGCGACGCCCCCGACCGTCCCGGCCGCGAGTGGGTCTACCTCGCCCGCCGTACCCGATAGTCCGGGGTCAGTGGCACCGACATCGGTGGGAACCAGGTGCCACTGACCCCGGACTATCCGGAATTGGGCGCGCTGGTCACCCGCGCCGAGCGCGACTCGATCGTGACGACGTCGCCGGGGTGCAGCTGGCGACCGCGACGGGTCTCGACCTCGTCGTTGACGGTGACCATCCCCTGCTGGACCAGGAGCCGGGCGTCGGAGCCGCTCTCGATCAGGTTGGCCAGCTTCAGGAACTGGACCAGCCGGATCGACTCGTCCCGGATCGGTACGTCGTCCATGGTTCCGTCCTACAGCACCAGCGCGGCCGCGTGGATGATCACTCCCACGAGGCCGCCGACGATGGTGCCGTTGATCCGGATGAACTGCAGGTCGCGGCCCACGTGCAGCTCGATGCGGCGGGCGGCCTCCTCGCCGTCCCAGCGCTCGATCGTCGCGGTGATCACCGAGGTCAGCTCCTCGCCGTAGCG
The DNA here is from genome assembly GCA_963794435.1 of uncultured Actinomycetota bacterium. Classification (GTDB taxonomy): domain Bacteria; phylum Actinomycetota; class Actinomycetes; order Propionibacteriales; family Nocardioidaceae; genus Marmoricola. The sequence goes on along the minus strand of CAWCDX010000023.1, from coordinate 3,404 downwards.
GCCGACGGCCCAGACCGCGAAGTCGGCCCCCCAGGCGTCCAGCCGCCCGCGCAGTGCCCCGTCGGTGCCGATCCGTGCGCCGAACGCGGCCAGCTCACGGGTGATCCGCTCGTGCAGCTGGCCGTCGACGTCGTCGAGCGCCGCGAGCAGCGCCCGACGGAAGGCACTCCACAGCGACATCCCCGTCACCAGGGTCTGCGGCTGCTCCAGGACCCGCCGCTTGAGGTTCTCCGCGCGCTCCTGCGTCGCAGGATCGGTGAGCAGGTCCTCCGCCAGCTGGGCCAACAGGCTGTCGAGCGCCTGGCGCGCGTGGTGGTCAGGGTCGGCGCGGATGTCGGCCACCCAGCGGACCACCTCGAGGTGCAGCCGATTGGTGACGATCTCGTTCAGCCGCTCGGGGGCCCACTTCGGCGCGCGCTCCCCGATGATGTCGGTGAACGTCTCCTGGTTGTGCACCAGCCACCGGTGCGCCTCCTCCAGCGCGAGGTCGACCAGGCCGTGGTGCGCGTTGTCGGCCACCACCTCCTGCAGCAGGCCTCCGGCCACGGGGGCGATCGGCTCGGCGATGAACCTGGGGATCAGCACCTCCTGGACGACGGCGGCCACGTCCTCGTCCTTGAGCCTGCGCAGGCCCAGCGCCACGACGGTCGCGGCCTCCTGGGCGACCCGCCGCGCATGGGTGGGCTCGGCCAGCCAGGCACCGACCCTGCTGGCGATGTCGGCGGCGGCCAGGCGCTCCCGGATGACCTGCTCCTGCAGGAAGTTCTCCGCGAAGAACTCCTCCAGGCTGCGGCCGAAGTCGTCCTTGCGCCGAGGAATCAGGGCCGTGTGCGGCACCGGCACGCCCAGCGGGTGGCGGAACAACGCCGTCACCGCGAACCAGTCGGCCATGGCGCCGACCATGCTGGCCTCGGCGCCGGCGTTGACGAACCCCCAGAAGCCGCCGTGGTTCAGCGTCACGACGTAGACCACCGCCGCGAGGACGAGCAGGCCGAGCGCCACGGCCTTCATCCGGCGCAGGCGGGTACGTCGCACCGCGTCGGCGGCGGGGTCGCCGGCGACGAGTGCCGGAGCGGACAGGGAGGTGGTGGTCATCGTCCCGATCACCCTTCGGATCGAGGGAGGCCCATGGCGGGCCGGACTGGAAATCTATCCACACCGGGAAACGGGTCGTCCCCCCACACGCCCGGCCGGCCCTGGTCGGCGAACTGGAACAAATCGGCGCCCAGCTCGTTGTGCCTGGTGTGGGGCGCGTGTGCGCCCGAAAGCCACCAGACCACGACGAGGGGATCCACCCGTGCCGAAGCTCAGCGACTTCTCCGCCACCACCATCTCCGGTGCGGAGCAGCCACTCGAGGCCTACGAGGGCAAGGTCGTCCTCGTGGTCAACACCGCCTCGCAGTGCGGCTTCACCCCCCAGTTCGAGGGCCTGGAGGAGCTGCACCGCCAGTACGCCGACCAGGGCCTCGCCGTGCTGGGCTTCCCGTGCAACCAGTTCGGCAGCCAGGACCCGGGCAGCAACGAGGAGATCGGGGCCTTCTGCCAGAAGAACTACGGCGTGAGCTTCGAGATGTTCGAGAAGGTCGACGTCAACGGTGACGACGCACATCCGATCTTCAAGTGGCTCCGCTCGGAGAAGGGTGGCGTCCTCGGCGACTCGATCAAGTGGAACTTCACCAAGTTCCTCGTCGGTCGCGACGGCCAGGTGATCAAGCGCTACGGCTCGACCACCAAGCCGGAGAAGATCGCGGGCGACATCGAGAAGGCGCTGGCCGACGACACCCTGGCCGCCTGAACCGCACTCCTCCAGGCACAGCCAGAACCGCTCGCGCTACCTGAGCGCACCACGATCCCGAGCGACGGCTACCGCGCGGTAGCGTGGCGTCCAGCCACACCGCTCAGAGCCCGACGGGAGCACCGATGCAGCTCGCCCTCACCGAGGAGGAGACCGCGTTCCGCGAGGAGATGCGGACCTTCTTCACCACCAAGATCCCCCAGGAGCTGCGCGACACGCTCGCCTCCGGCGGTCACGTCGGCAAGGAGGGGATCGTCCAGTCCCAGCAGATCATGAACGAGGCCGGCATCGCCGTCCCGAACTGGCCGGTCGAGTGGGGCGGTCAGGACTGGACCCCGCTCCAGCGCCACATCTGGCACGAGGAGATGCAGCTGGCGTGCGTGCCGCCGCCACTGGCCTTCAACGCCAACATGATCGGCCCGGTCATCGCGAACTTCGGCTCCGAGGAGATGAAGAAGAAGTTCCTCCCGAAGACCGCCAACCTCGACATCTGGTGGTGCCAGGGCTTCTCCGAGCCGAACGCCGGCTCCGACCTGGCCTCGCTGACCACCAAGGGCGTCAAGGACGGCGACGACTGGGTGATCAACGGCCAGAAGACGTGGACGACCCTCGGGCAGCACGCAGACTGGATCTTCAACCTGGTGCGCACCGACCCCGACGCCCCCAAGAAGCAGGCGGGCATCTCGATGATCCTCGTCCCGATGGACGCCGAGGGTGTGACCCTGCGGCCGATCGAGCTGATCGACGGCGGCTTCGAGGTCAACGAGGTCTTCTTCGAGGACGTCCGGGTGCCCGCCGAGAACCTCGTGGGCGAGGAGAACCAGGGCTGGACGATGGCCAAGTTCCTGCTCGGCAACGAACGGGTCGGGGTCGCGCCGGTGGGCGCCACCAAGCGCGCGCTCGCCGAGCTGAAGAAGGTGGCCCAGGGCAAGGACCTGCTGAAGGACCCGATGATCGCCGTCAAGGTGGTCGAGCTCGAGAACGAGCTGCTGGCTCTCGAGCTCACCGCCCTGCGCGTCGTGGCCAACTCCTCCGACGGCAAGCCGCACCCGGCCTCCTCGGTCCTCAAGCTCAAGGGCAGTGAGCTCCAGCAGGCCGTCAGCGAGCTGTTCGTCGACGTGGCCGGCCCACTGGCCGTGGCCGCCCATGCCGAGAAGGACACCGACGTACCCGACTGGGCTCGCCTCGCCGGCCCCAACTACCTCAACCTCCGCAAGGCCTCGATCTACGGCGGGTCGAACGAGATCCAGCGTCAGATCATCGCCGGCACGATCCTGGGACTCTGATCATGGACTTCACACTCGACAGCGAGCAGAGCGCCCTGCGCGACGCCGTACGCGGCCTGCTCAAGGGCTACGACTCCGAGCACCGCCGCGAGGTGGCCAAGGAGGACCCCGGGTTCGACGAGGACATGTGGGGCCGCCTCGCCGAGATGGGCCTGCTCGGCCTGCCCTTCAGCGAGGACGACGGCGGCATGGGGGCCGGGCCGGTCGAGCTCTCGGTCGTGGCCGAGGAGATCGGCCGAGTCAACGCTCCGGAGCCGTACGTCGAGTCGGTCGTGATGGCCGGTGGCCTGGTCGCCGCGCTCGGTACGCCCGAGCAGCGCAAG
>CAWCDX010000022.1:0-88020 GCA_963794435.1 uncultured Actinomycetota bacterium | reverse complement strand
ACAGCGACAGTCCGCGCACCAGGGTCGAGTAGCCGTCGGAGCCGAGGTTGGCGGTCAGCAGCATGGCCACCCCCATGCCGAGCACGACGCAGCCGGCGAAGAGCACCAGCAACCGCAGGGGAAAGCGCACCCGCGCAGCATCCCAGTCAGAGGTCCGGCAAGATGCGCAGGGTGCGTCTGCGCCTCGACCTCGCCTACGACGGTGCCCGGTTCCACGGGTGGGCCCGCCAGGACGGTCTGCGGACGGTGCAGGGCGAGGTGGAGACCGCGATCGACACGGTGCTGCGGGTGGAGGGCACGTCGCTGACGGTCGCGGGTCGCACCGATGCCGGCGTGCATGCGCGTGGGCAGGTGGCGCACGTCGACCTCGAGCCGAGTCTCGCGGCAGGCGCACAGGGACGTGCCGACGACCCGCCTGCCGACACACTGGCCCGGCGGCTCAACGGCGTCCTGGACGCCGACGTGCGGGTCCTGCGTGTCGGTGAGGCACCAGTCGGCTTCGACGCCCGGTTCTCCGCGCTGTGGCGTCGCTACGCCTACCGGATCGTGGACCGGCCCGAGGCCGTGGATCCCCTGGCCCGCGGACACGTCGTCGCCTGGCGGCGACCGCTCGACCTCGAGGCGATGAACCGGGCTGCCTCGGGGTTGCTCGGCGAGCACGACTTCGCGGCCTTCTGCCGCCGCCGGGAGGGTGCCACCACCGTGCGGGCCCTGCTGGACCTGCACTGGGACCGGGTCGGCGGCGTGGCGGTCGCGACGGTGCGGGCCGATGCCTTCTGCCACTCGATGGTGCGTGCGTTGACCGGCTGCCTGGTGGCGGTGGGGGAGGGCCGCCACGAGCCCGACTGGGCCGCACGCGTGCTGGCCGGGCGACGACGCGACCCCGGCGTCACGGTGATGCCCGCACACGGGCTGACCCTGGAGGAGGTCCGCTATCCACTGGACGCGGAGCTCGCCGCACGGGCACGGGAGACGCGGGCGACACGGTCGGCCTCCACCTCGTAGCGACTGGTCCGCACCCCGCCGGCGACGAAGAACCGGCGGCGCAGCGCACCCTCGACGCGGACGACGTCGTCGGTCGCGAGCCGCTCGGCCGAGCGTTGGCTGCGCTTGCTCCAGCAGGCGACGTCGATGACGTCGACCTGTCGTCGGGTGCCGTCGCGCACGGGCTGGCGCTCGACCACCACCCGGAAGGTGACCAGGCGGTCGCCGCTGGGCAGCCACGCGGCTCCGGCGCGGCGCTGACCCGGCCCACGAGGGTGACGGTGTTGAGAGGGTCGTTGGTGTCGATGGCTCATGACGGCATCCCACGACCACCTCCCGACCGCTCCGGGTGCGCGACGAGGCCCCTGTGGAAAGGTGGGCGCCACGGCGTCCTGTGGACGCTGAAGGGACGTCTGGAGACCAGGAGAGGCGGGTCGTGGAGGAGCACTACTTCACCGCCGACCCCTCGGCGCCGTTCCGCCGGGTCCCCGTGCGAGCCAACGTGTGGGGTCACTGGCTGGAGCTGACCTCGGGTTCAGGAGTCTTCGCCCAGGGTCGGCTCGACGTCGGGACCGGCGTGCTCCTCGCGGAGGTGCCGCCTCCCACGGGCGTGGGCGAGGTCCTCGACCTCGGCTGTGGGTACGGCGTCATCGGCCTCGCCGTCGCGCTCGCCGTCCCCGAGGCCAAGGTCACCGCCGTCGACGTCAACCGGCGTGCCCTGCTGCTGGCCAACGAGAACGCCGAGCGCCTCGGGGTGGCCGACCGGTTCCGCGCCGTGCTCCCCGAGGAGGTGGCCCCGGACGCCACCTTCGACGAGATCTGGTCGAACCCGCCGATCCGCGTGGGCAAGGAGGCGCTGCACGACCTGCTGCTCCAGTGGCTGCCTCGGCTGCGCCCCGACGGTCGGGCGCTGCTCGTCGTCGGCAAGAACCTCGGCTCGGACTCGCTCGCCACCTGGCTCGGTGAGCAGGGCCATCCGACCGAGCGCCTGGCCAGTGCCAAGGGGTTCCGCGTCCTGGAGACGCGGCCGAGCTAGCCCCTCGCGGGCTTGACGAGGCGCAGCGCCTGGAGCGGGCACGCCTTGACCGCCCGCCGGGCGTGCTCCTGGAGAGGGGTGGGCACCTCGGGGTCGCGGGCCCCGGTGCGGGAGAGGGGATAGCCCCACTCGTCGCTCTCCAGCAGCTCGGGCAGGAGCTCGGCACAGGAGCCGTGGCCGTCACAGCGGGTCCAGTCGACGTGCACGCGCACGACACTCACCTCCCAGGTGTTCCTCGACGTGGTCGGCGAAGACCCTCAGGGTGCTGCCCACGAAGCGCACCGTCCCGTCGGGGTGGGCGCAGGCGCCGCGGCCCTGCACCAGTCCCCGGAGGCGGTCCAGCTCCGCAACCAGGTCTCCCCGAGCTCCGGGGACGGCGAGTGCCTGCAGCGTGCTGGCCATCCGGGGCAGCCCGTTCACGCACGGTCCGCACTGCTTGGCGCTCTCACCGGCGAGGTACGTCGCGATCCTCGCGCTGATCGCGAGCGGGCACTCGGCATGGTCGAGCACGTGCACGACGCCCGCGCCGGGCGTGGCGCCGAAGCGCGACAGCGCGTCGACGCTCATCGCCGTGTCCAGCTGCGAGCTCGGGATCCAGGCGCCGTGGTAGCCGCCGACCAGCACGGCCTCGACGCGGCCGAGGTCCGTCCCGGCGGCGGCCAGGAGCGAGCGCAGCGGCGCACCGCGCGGCACCTCGAGCACACCAGGGTGGTGCATCGTCGTCGAGGACGATCCGCTGATCGTGGCCAGGAACGTGCCGGGGTCGGAGGCGGTGCCCTCTGCGCGGAACCACTCGGCGCCGTGGCGCGCGAGGAGCGCGAGCTGCGCCAGCGTCTCGGCGTTGAGCACGAGCGTGGGGCGCTTGTCGACGCCGCGCCGGTAGACCGGCACGAGGGGGTCGGTGGGCACGCCGAGCTGGCCGTTGACCTGGTTGACCAGCGCCGACTCCTGGCCGGCGACGAACCCACCCGCCAGGGGCAGCACCTCGACCAGGGTCCCCAGGGCTGCCTGCGCGGCCGGGCCTGACGGCACCTCGGGCCCGGTGGCGAGCACCATCCGCCTGGCACCGAGGGCCGAGCCGAGCAGGGTGAGTCCGTCGATGACCAGGCCGGGCGCCTGGTGGAGCAGCACCGCGTCCTTGGAGCTCAGCGGCTCACCTTCCATGGCGTTGCCGAGGACGACGGGTCGGTGACCGGCCACGGACATCAGCTTCCGCGCGGTCGGGAAGCCGGCACCACCCCGGCCGGTGAGGCCGGCCTGCCCGACCAGCTCGACCAGCTGCGTGGACGTGAGGCGGGGGAGCGGCACCTGCGGCGCGGGGCCCAGCAACCTGCGGGTGCTGGACGACGCGCGCGTCATCGTCTCGGTCATCGGGTCACGACCCTCGGGAGCCGGGCCCGGCCGCGCTCGGCGTACGACGGGAGCAGGCGCCAGACGACCGCGGAGAGGACGGAGACCGAGCAGACGACCGCGACGGCGTCCATCCACCGGGTGCCTGCGTCGGTGCCGTTGCCCAGCGCGTGCAGCAGGGCGACCGGCCACAGCGCGTAGGTCAGCCAGTGCACTGCCTTGAAGACCCGCGGGCCGACGGTGTTGCGCAGCAGGCTGACCACGGTGATCACGGCCAGCAGGTCGACCGCGAGCGTGCCCAGGCCGAGCCAGAACGGGCGATAGCTGCCCACGAACGGGAGTACGAGGTCGACCAGCTTGAGCTGGGCGTAGGGGTCGAAGAACAACGACACGACGTGGACGAGGATCAGGCTGACGCCGGTCATGGCGGCGGTGCGGTGCACCTCGTTGAGCCCGAACCGGCCCAGCCCGCCGATCGCGCGGCCACTGCGGGAGACGATCCCGAGCACCAGCGTGACCGTGAACATCAGCAGGGCGATGACGCCGGTGCCCCGGCCCAGCGCCCAGAGCGCCTCGTTCATGCTGCGATCGCTTCGCGCGGCCACCCGTTGAGCGTGGCGACGGATCCGGTGGTGGAGACCAGGCGTGCCGGCAGGCCGCTCCGGCGCAGCCACGCGAGCGCGTCCTCGCCGCGCACCAGGGCGGCCGTGGTGGCCACGTTGGCGCGCAGGCACGTCGGCGCGACCGCGCTGATGCTGCGCCACGGGCCGGTGGCGGACCGGCCCGTGGCGGGGTCCACGAGGTGGTGGCGCAGCTCCTCGCCCTGGCGCCAGGTGCGCTTGGCGTTGCTGGAGGTCGCGATGGCGGCGCCCTCGGCCAGGGTCACCTGCTGGGGTACGTCGTCGGGAAGGTCCTGCACGGTCACCTGCCAGCCGCCACCGGGTGTCGAGCCGGCCGTCGCGATGTCGCCGCCGAGACTGACCAGCACGCCGGTGCCGAGGCTGTCGTGGACCAGCCGGGCGCAACGGTCGGCGGCCACGGCCTTGGCGGTCGCGCCGAGGTCGAGCTGGGTGCCGACCGGCATCGTCAGTCGTTGGCCCTCGAGCTTCAGGGTGCGCCACCCGGGGGTCCGGCGTACGACGGTGACGTGGGTGCTGCTGGTGCGCATCAACCGGATGTCGCGGTCGTAGCCGAGGCCCACCAGCGTCGAGCCGATCGTGGGGTCGACGGCGCCATCGGTGTCGCGGGCGGCGTCGATGGCGACCCGCACGAGGTCGCCGAGCACCGGCCCGAGGTGGGCGGTGCCGTCCTCGTCGGGCTGGAGCGTCATCAGCTCGCTGTCGGGGCGGAACCGGCTGCACGCGTCCTCGATGCGGCGGAGCTCCTCGTCGACCAGGACGGTCGCGTCAGCGAGGGCCGAGGGGTCGGTGACGACGAGGCGGCACGAGGTGCTCCACAGCTCCCAGTCGCGGGTGTCGGTCATCACGAGCCACCCGAGGTGGCGTGCGAGCCCGAGCCGTTGCCCGTGGTCACCAGTGTGCCGCTGTCGGAGGAGGTGCTCTTCGAGGCCGTGGAGCCGGCCGTGGTGCTGCTCGAGGAGCTGCTGGTGCCCGAGGCCGAGGTCGGGTTGGTCGTGCCCAGCCCCACGATGCCGGCGGTGGCGGCCAGCGACGTCGCCACGGCTCCGCCGACGATCATCGTGCGCACGCGGCCGGAGCGGCGGGTGCTACGTCGACGGGTCTCGTCGTGGTCCATGGGAGTCGTCCTAGCGTGGGTGGAGGGAGGTGGTCAGGAACCGCTCGAGTGGCCTTGGGAGGGGCCGTCTCCGCGGGGTCCGGCGAGCTGGCCGGACGGGGGAGCGGGCTGCTGCCCGGCCCCGTCCCCGGACTCCTCGGACTCGTCCTCGGGGTCGGCAGGTGCGGGCTCGTGACGGGAGGTGGTGTTGCGGGTCGTGTCGCTGGTGCCGGCGTGGGCGACGGACGTGGTGACCCCGATGGCGACCGCGGCCCCCGTTGCTCCGACCGCTGCGGCGACGCGCACACCACGGCGTGCGGCGGCGGTACGCCGGGCCTGGTCGTCGCGCTCGCGGGCGGCTGCTGGATCGGACATGTCCCCACAGTGCGCCGACAACCTGAAGGGTTGCTGTCATGGATCTGATGTGCGCGTGTGGGTCCGTCTTCGCAGGTCAGGTGGCGTTCAGGTCCAGGCGGCCCGTGGGCCGTACCGGGCGGAAATGCGATGGTCCTGACGCCGTCCGTCGCGGAGAATGACCCGATGTGGGTCACGTGGAGGTCGCAGGGGTGCGTTACGAGCTCCCCGACGGACGGGTGTTGCTCGACGACGTCTCCTTCCGGGTGGGCGACGGGGCGAAGGTCGCGCTGGTCGGCGCCAACGGTGCAGGCAAGACCACGCTGCTGCGGATCGTCAGCGGCGAGCTGGACGCGCACGCAGGTGCGGTGACCAGGTCCGGCGGCCTGGGGGTGATGCGCCAGCAGGTCGCTCGCGGGTCCACGACCGTCGCCGAGCTCCTGCTCTCGGCCGCCCCCGAGCGGGTCCGTGCCGCTGCGGCGGAGATCGAACGCCTCGAGCTGCGACTGATGGACACCGACGACGAGCAGACCCAGCTGGCGTACGCCGGCGCGCTCGCGGAGTTCGCCGACGCTGGTGGCTACGAGATCGAGGTCGTCTGGGACGTGTGCACCACCGCGGGGCTGGGCGTCTCCTACGAGCGGGCGAAGTACCGCGAGCTGACCACCCTCTCCGGCGGCGAGCAGAAGCGGCTCGTCCTGGAGTTCCTGCTCCGGGGGCCCGACGAGGTGCTCCTGCTCGACGAGCCGGACAACTTCCTCGACGTACCCGGCAAGCTCTGGCTCGAGCAGCGGATCAACGAGTCGCAGAAGACGATCCTCTACATCAGCCACGACCGGGAGCTGCTCAACAACACCGCGACCCGGGTGGTCACCGTCGAGCTCGGCGCGGCCGGCAACACCGCGTGGACGCACCCGGGCGGCTTCACGTCCTACCACCAGGCGCGCAAGGCGCGGTTCGAGCGGTTCGAGGAGCTGCGCAAGCGCTGGGACGAGGAGCACGCCAAGCTGCGCGCACAGATGCTGATGTACAAGCAGAAGGCGGCCTACAACTCCGACATGGCCTCGCGGTACCAGGCCGCCACCACCCGGCTGCGCAAGTTCGAGGAGGCTGGTCCGCCAACCGCGCAGCCGCGCGAGCAGCAGGTCACGATGCGGCTCACGGGCGGGCGGACAGGCAAGCGAGCGGTCGTGTGCGAGGGCCTGGAGCTCACCGGCCTGATGCGTCCGTTCGACCTCGAGGTCTGGTACGGCGAGCGGGTGGCCGTGCTCGGCTCCAACGGCTCGGGGAAGTCGCACTACCTGCGACTGCTGGCCGCCGGGGGCAGCGACCCGGACGTCGAGCACCGGCCCGTGGGTGAGGTACCGGTCAAGCCGGTCGCGCACACCGGCAAGGCCAAGCTCGGCGCGCGCGTGCGCCCGGGCTGGTTCGTGCAGACCCACGAGCACCCCGAGCTGAGGGGGCGCACGCTGCTCGAGGTCCTGCACCGCGGCGACGAGCACCGCGACGGCATGCCGCGCGAGCCCGCGGCGCGCGCCCTCGACCGCTACGAGCTCGCGCACGCGGCCGAGCAGAAGTTCGAGTCGCTCTCGGGTGGTCAGCAGGCACGCTTCCAGATCCTGCTGCTCGAGCTCTCGGGCGCGACGCTGCTGCTGCTCGACGAGCCGACCGACAACCTCGACGTCGAGTCGGCGGAGGCGCTGGAGGAGGGCTTGTCCCGCTTCGAGGGCACCGTGGTCGCGGTGACGCACGACCGGTGGTTCGCCCGCGGGTTCGACCGCTTCCTGGTCTTCGGCGCCGACGGGTCGGTCTACGAGTCCGACGACCCGGTCTGGGACGAGGGCCGGGTGCAGCGCGTGCGCTGAAACCTCGCCGAGCGGGGCTTTGGTGTACGCCGAATCGTGCCGAGCGGGGAGTCGACGTACACCTCGTGCCGTCCAGACGTGCACGGATCCCCCGCTCGGCCGTGTGCGACGTGCACGAAAGCCCCTCTCGGCGCATTGAGAGACTGGCGCGCGTGACGGACAAGCCTCGGGTCCCGGTGGTGCCCGCACCGCTGCTGGTGCTGGGCGGGGTGGTGTCGGTCCAGTTCGGTGGGGCGCTGGCGAGCAGCCTGGTGCGCGAGATCGGCGTCGGTGCCTCGGTGCTGCTGCGGATCGGCATCGCGGCGGTCCTGCTCCTGGCCATCGTCCGGCCCCGGTTGGGCGGTCACACCCGGGAGGCCTGGCTCACCGTCATCGCCTTCGGCGTCGCCCTGGGCCTGATGAACTGGGCGTTCTACGGGTCGCTGGCCAGGCTGCCGCTGGGGGTGGCCGTCACGATCGAGTTCCTCGGTCCCTTGGTGCTCACCACGGTCCTCTCGCGCCGGCTCGTCGACCTCCTCGCAGTGGTGGCCGCGGGAGCCGGGGTGCTGCTGATCTCCGAGGCGCTGACGGTGCCGCTGGACCAGCTGAGCTGGGTCGGGATGCTGCTCGCGGCCACGGCAGGCGCCTGCTGGGCGGCGTACATCCTGCTCAGCGGCCGCACGGGGGCGGCCTTCGCCCGCCTCGACGGGCTGGCGATCGCGTTGGTGTTCTCGACGCTGGTGGTGCTCCCCGTCGGCATCGTCCAGGGCTTCGACCCCACCCCGGAGCACCTGCTCAAGGGCCTCGGGCTCGCCGTCCTGTCCTCGCTGCTGCCGTACTCGCTGGAGCTGCTCGCCCTGCGGCGCCTCAGCGCCTCGGTCTTCGGGATCCTGCTCTCCCTGGAGCCTGCCGTCGCGGCGCTGGCCGGCTTCCTGTTCCTCGACCAGCGGCTGCACCCGCTGCAGCTGGTCGGGATCGCCCTGGTCGTGTCGGCCAGCGTCCTGGTGATGGGGGTGGGGGCAGCCCGGGACCGCTCGGTCGAGGAGGCCGGGCACCTCGAGTCCGCCTGACTAGGCCATCGCGAGGAAAGTGGGCCCGATGTCGGGGATCACGTTGCGTTGTTAGGTGTGCCTCACTTAACTTAGGGGTACCTGACTGCACCACCAACACCTGGGGAACCCTGCCGTGATCGTCTGCCACTGCCGCGTCGTCACCGACCGCGCCGTCGCCGACGCCGTGCGCGCCGGAGCCCGGTCCCTGGGCAGCGCGTGCAAGGCCACCGGGGCCGGTCAGGATTGTGGTGCCTGCGTCTTCTCCCTCAAGCGCCTCGTGTGTGAGCATGGCAACGAGCTGGTGCCGTCCGGCACTGCGCCCGCTGACATCGTCACTGAGGCAGCCATGAGGGAGACACAGAGTGCAGCCAGCTAACCCGCGCGTCGTCGAGCTGTTGAACCAGGCGCTCACCTTCGAGCTGACGGTCACCAACACCTACTTCCTGCAGGCGCGGATGCTCGACAACTGGGGGCTGGGCGGGCTCGGCAAGGTCTTCTACGACCTGTCCATCGCGGAGATGAAGGACGCCGACGAGCTGATCAACCGGATCCTGATGTTCGACGGCCACCCCAACGTGCAGAAGCTCAACGCGATCACCGTCGGCGAGGACGCCGCGGAGATGCTGAGCCTGGCGCTGGAGAGCGAGCTGGCAGCGGTGGCGCAGTTCAACGCCTCGGCGCAGGAGTGCCACGAGCTCGGCGACCACGGCACCGCCGCGGTCTTCGAGGACATGGTCCGCGACGAGGAGGCGCACGCCGACTGGTTCGAGGGCCAGCTCGACGCGATCACCCGCGTGGGGATCCAGCAGTACCTCGCCCGGCAGGTCGTCACCGAGACGCCCGGAGCCTGACACCCCATGACCGCGGCGGCCGCCGAGCTTCCCGATCCGGAATTCCTCGACGATCGCCTCGCTCACTGGGCGCGGGCCAACCCCGACGGCGAGGCGATCAGCTACCTCGGGCGCACCTGGACCTGGGCCCAGTGGGAGGAGCGCGTACGGCGCCTGGCCGGTGCCCTGCACCGGCTCGGTGTGGGTCGCGGTGACGTGGTCTCCTTCCTCGACAAGAACCACCCCGCCTGCGTCGAGCTGACCCTGGCGGCGGCATCGCTCGGGGCCGCCAACGCGATCATCAACTTCCGGCTCGCCGGCGACGAGATCGACTACGCCGTCAACGACTCCGGCGCGAAGGTGCTGCTCGTCGGCGCGGAGCTGATGCCGCTCCTCCGCAAGATCGAGGACCGGCTGACCCACGTCGAGCACGTCATCGAGCTCACGCCCGACGGCGCCGACGGCGATGCCTACGAGGCCCTGCTCGCGGGCGCCGAACCTCTCGGGCGCGACCGCGACGTGCAGCCCGACGACGTGTGCCTGGTGATGTACTCCTCGGGCACGACCGGCCGTCCCAAGGGCGTCATGCTCACCCAGGCCAACATGCTCGCCCACACGCTCAACGCCCACGAGGGCTGGGGATTCGACGCCGGCGACAAGAACATGGTCGCGATGCCGCTGTTCCACGTCGGCGGGTCGTCCTACGTCCTGTTCGGCATCCACGACGGCGTGCCCAGCGTGATGACCCGCGACCCCGACGGCGCCTCGCTGGCGGGCGCGATCATGGCCGGCGCCAACCGCACGTTCCTGGTGCCGGCGGTGCTGGCGCAGGTGCTGCAGTCCGGTGACGACGCCGTGAAGCTCTTCGGACAGCTCAAGACCTACTGCTACGGCGCGGCTCCGATGCCGATGCCGTTGCTGCGGGCAGCGATCAAGGCGTGGCCCGACACCGACTTCCTCCAGGTCTACGGCCTGACCGAGGTCGGTGGCGTGATCACGCACCTGTTGCCTGATGCCCACCGGGACGCCGACCACCCCGAGCGGCTGGTCAGCGCGGGCCGGCTGATCCCCGGCGCCGAGATCCGCGTCGTCGCGCCCGACAGCCTCGAGGAGGTGCCGGTCGGTGAGCACGGCGAGCTCTGGTTCCGTACGGCGCAGCTGATGAAGGGGTACCTGAACAAGCCCGAGGCCACCGCCGAGGTGATCACCGACGACGGCTGGTTCCGCACCGGTGACATGGGCAAGGTCGACGCCGACGGGTTCGTCTACGTCGAGGACCGGCTCAAGGACATGATCATCAGTGGTGGGGAGAACATCTACTCACCCGAGGTCGAGCGCGTGGTGGCGGAGCATCCCTCGGTGATGGAGGTGGCGATCATCGGCGTGCCCGACGACCGCTGGGGCGAGACGGTCAAGGCGGTGGTCGCCCTGCACCCCGGCACGGACCTCACCGAGGAGGAGCTGATCGGGTTCTGCCGCGAGCAGCTCGCGCACTACAAGTGCCCGAAGTCGGTGGACATCCTCCCGGCGCTGCCGCGCAACCCCACCGGCAAGATCCTCAAGCGTGACCTGCGCAAGCCCTACTGGGAGGGTCGCGACCGCTCGACCGTCTGAGCGTCACCGGTCTCCACGGGCCCGTAGCCCGGGCCCGTCCGCTGGGCGGGCAGCAGCCGGGGCACGTCGCGCGGCACCCGTCGCGAGGAGTCCCGGATGGCCTCGAAGACGCGCTCGGTGCACCGACCGTCCCGGACGGGGAAGGTCTCGGCGATCCGGTCGGAGTAGGGGTGCTGGGGCTGCGGGCCGGCGAGCACCGTGGCGCGGATGGCGGCCACGGCCTCCTCCCGCGAGGTGGCCACCGGCCCGAAGCCGTCGCGCTCGTAGTCGAAGTAGCCGGGTCGGCCGACGTGCTCCCCGCTGAAGACCCGCTCGCGGTCGAACTGGAAGTAGACGACCGGCCGGTCGACGTACGCGGCGTCGAAGGCCGTCGAGGAGTAGTCGGTCACCAGCACCCGCGCGTGCGCGACGCCGTCCCGGAGGGCGTGGCCCCCGAGCTGCAACGGCTGCACGTGAGCCGGGAGGGGCAGCCGCCCGGTGAGCGGCTGGAGGTGGGGATGCAGCAGCAGCCCGATCCGGAGCCCGTGCACCTCGGCCAGCTCGGCCAGCGCGCCGGACCCCATCAGCCCCCACCAGTTCACGGCGAAGTCGCTCCGGACGAAGTCCTCCACGGAGAGCGGCCCCTGGCCGCCCCCGGGAAGATCCGTCCTCAGCCACGTGCGCCAGGTGGGGGAGAGCAGGACCAGGTCGCGGTCGCGAGCTTCGACCGCTCGACCCGCACCCAGCAGGGCGTCGAAGCGCGGCAGGCCGGTCAGCCTGGTCTCGGCCCGCCCGTAGCGGTACGGCGAGCCCTCTGCGACCACGGAGTCGTGCTCCGCACGGGTGCTGGTGACCAGCAGGTCGAGGTCCTTGGGGTTCAACCAGCGGGACGCATCGTCCTTGACGACGCCGTGCGGCAGGTAGGTGAAGCGCCAGCCCGGAGCTCCGAGGCGGAGGATCTCCGGTGGCTGGTGAACGGCCACGTCGGCCTGGGACGACACGAGGTGGCTGCAGTGGAGCATCAGCAGCTTCCAGCGCAGTGAGCCGTAGGGGACGACGCGCTTGTACCCGTCCTTCACCAGGCGACGGTGGTCGGGCGTGCCTCGCCGGATGACGAACCACGCGTTCTTGCCACGCCGGTGCTCACGCAGGTGGCGGAACAGGAGCTCGGCGTTGTCGTCGGCGCTCTCGACGCGATCGATGAGCACCCAGGCGCGGCCGAAGTAGCGCCGCACGAGGGTGGTGCGGGACAGCCGGAGGACCAGCCGCTCTGCGACCGAGAGGGGCTGACGCCGGGCGGCGGCGCGGGCCCCCTCCCGGTTCCTCCGGACGAGCCGGGGCACGTAGGCCCAGCGGATCGCGGTGAGGGGGAGCGAGTACCGGGGCAGCTCCGGCTCGCGCGTCCGGACCTCGGTGTCGACTCCGTCGAGCTTGACCCGGATGGAACCGGCCGGCAGCCAGAGGATCCGCTCGTGGAGCACGATCCGGTCGAAGTAGGTGACGCCCCGGGTCTTCTCGTAGGTCGGTGCCACCGCGACCCCGTCGCTGAGGAACAGCTCGGACGGCCGGGCGTGGGTGTGGCGGTAGGACACCCGGACGAGCTGCCGGCGCCGGTCGAGCTTGCTCACCAGGGCGTACGGCGAGTGCCACGGGTGCGGGTCGTAGCCGTGCAGCAGCGTGTCGCGCCACACCGACTTCAGCGGCCGGAGCTGGAAGCTGGCGATCACGGCCGGGTCGAGCAGCGAGACGATGGTGGCCAGGTGGCGGTGGCAGGCCTCCGCCACCTGGCCGATCGCGGCGGTCGGCGCCCGCGAGGCGGCGTCCTCGTCCTGGAAGTACCACGACAGCTCGTAGAGGACGAAGGACTGCAGCCATTCGGGCACGCGCCCCTGGCTGAGCTTGGCCCGGCGCAGCACGTCGACGTACCCGTGCTCGAGCACGTCGTCGTAGCGCTCCGGCTTGGCTCTCGACAGGTTGAGGCTCGAGTCCTGGAGGGCCCGCTTGCGGTAGCGGTACTCCGCGGTCGCGACGAATCCCACGAGCGGCCGCTCCTGGCGCAGCAGGTGGCTGGCGCACCAGTGGCCGTCCTCGAAGTTGGCGCTCACCCGCTCGTCGAAGCGGGTGCCCTGCTCCAGGACCTGCTCACGTCGGACGAAGGCGGTGTTGGCGGCGCCGTGGAAGAGGTCCGAGTCCTCGTCGAGGTCGCAGAGCCGGTTTCCGGGGACGAAGTGGCTGTCCAGGGCGTGCGGCACCATCCGGTCGGAGGCTTCGAGGTAGATCCGTCGGCGGGTGGCGACCAGGCACGCCGTGGGGTGCTGGCCGATGAACCCGTCGACCTCGGTGAGGTAGCCGGGAGTGAGCACGTCGTCGGGGTCCGGGAACGAGACCCACTCGCCCCGGGCGGTGTCCAGCCCGAGGTTGCGGGCCGAGGAGATGCCTCCGTTGGGCTTCGAGACCACGGTGACCAGGTCCGGCCTGCGCGCCTGCCACTCGGCCAGGATCCGGGACGAGGAGTCGGTGGAGCCGTCGTCGACCATGACGAGCTCGACCCGCTCGAGAGGGAAGTCCTGCGCCTCGACCGAGGCGATGAACTCCTCGAGGTAGCGCTCCACGTTGTAGACCGGTGAGATCAGGCTGAATCTCGGTGGCAGGGCAGGCGAGCTCTCGGGCACGGACCAGACCCCCAGGCAGTGAGTGACCGAGACGACGGGCCCATGCTAGTCAGCAGGATGCTCAGCCCGGACCCGTGCTCCCGGGAGTCGGACGGTCGTCTCAGATGGCGGGCTGGTTCGCCAGCTGCTCGGTCTCCGCGACCTGGCTAGGCCCAGCGCTCCGTGGCCGGGACGAAGGTCAGCTCGCGGTCACCGGTGTACACCTGCTTGGGCCGCGCGATCTTCTGCTCCTTGTCCTGCACCAGCTCCAGCCACTGGGCCAGCCAGCCCGGCGTACGGCCGATCGCGAAGAGGACCGTGAACATCTCCGGGGGGAACTGGAAGGCCTCGTAGATCAGCCCGGAGTAGAAGTCGACGTTGGGGTAGAGCTTCCGCTTGACGAAGTACTCGTCCTCGAGCGCGATCTTCTCCAGCTCCTGGGCGATCTCGAGGAGCGGGTTGACCCCGGTGACCTCGAAGACGTCGTCGCAGGCCTTCTTGATGATCTTGGCCCGGGGGTCGTAGTTCTTGTAGACCCGGTGGCCGAAGCCCATGAGCTTCTCGTTGCCGTCCTTCACGCCCTTGATGAAGTCGGGGATGTTCTCCTTGCCGCCGATGCGCCGCAGCATCCGCAGCACGGCCTCGTTGGCGCCGCCGTGGAGCGGACCGTAGAGCGCGCCCACCCCGGCCGCGACGGACGAGTAGGGATCCACCTGCGAGGACCCGACCGACCGCACCGCGTTGGCAGAGCAGTTCTGCTCGTGGTCGGCGTGCAGGATGAACAGCACGTCGAGCGCCTTGACCAGGCGCTCGTCGGCCTCGAAGTTCTGCTCGCTCATCTTGAACAGCATCGAGAGGAAGTTGGCGGTGTAGCTGAGCTCGTTGTCCGGGTAGACGTAGGGCTTGCCCTGCGCGTGCCGGAAGGCCCAGGCGCCGAGCGTCGGCATCTTGGCGATCATCCGGACGATCTGCATGTGCCGGTTGTCGCCGTCCTGGATGTTGGCCGACTCGGGGTAGAAGGTCGAGAGCGCCCCCACCGAGGCCATCAGCATGCCCATCGGGTGGGCGTCGTACCGGAAGCCCTGCATGAAGGTCTTGACGTTCTCGTGCAGGAAGGTGTGGTGGGTGATCTCGTGCACCCACAGGTCGTACTCGTCCTTGGTGGGCAGCTCGCCGTGGATGAGGAGGTAGGCCACCTCGAGGAAGTTCGACTTCTCGGCCAGCTGCTCGATGGGGTAGCCGCGGTACTCCAGGATCCCCTTCTCGCCGTCGATGAAGGTGACCGAGCTCTTGCACGACGCGGTGTTGGTGAACCCGGGGTCGTAGGTCGCCAGGCCGGGGGTGTCCTCGTCCACGCGAATCTGGCTCAGGTCGCCGGCCTTGATGTAGCCGTCGCTGATCGGGATCTCGTAGTCCTTGCCGGTGCGGTTGTCGCGGACTGTGAGAGTGTTTTCGCCGGTGTCGGCCACGTCGGCTCCTTGGCGCTCAGGGGACGGTCGGAGGCGCCTGGGTTGGCGGCGCACGCCTTGTCAACCTATTCCCCCCTCCGCAGACCTGACACCCGGCGGCCGGTTTCGAGGCTCCCGGTCAGTCCCTCCTTCATCGGTCCGGACAGCTCCCACCTCTACCTCCCGCCCCGTCCGCGGGTTCGCACGCTCACCCGCGGGGGCGTGGGTTCGAGGCTCGCGGTCAGTCCCTCCTTCGTCGGTCCGGACAGCTCGCACCTCTACCTCCCGCCCTGTCCGCGGGTTCGCACGCTCACCCGCGGGGGCGTGAAATTGGACCTGCTGCGCCCGGCGCCGGTAGTCTGGGCGGTCGCGTCTCCTGCCGCGTCAGGGCTCCACGTTGTGGCCCTCTCGCAGACTCGGAGGCGGCCGGTCCGGTGAGACGGAGCAGGCCGTGCTCGAGCAGTGTTCGTCAGAAGACGCAGCAGCACCACCGGACCGTGCGACCGCCCGGACCGGACACGAACGAGTATTGAGGAAACGACGTTGCGCACGTACACGCCCAAGCCCGGCGACATCCAGCGCGAGTGGCACGTCATCGACGCCACCGACGTCCGGTTGGGCCGTCTCGCCGTCCAGGTCGCGAACCTGCTGCGCGGCAAGCACAAGCCCATGTTCGCCCCCCACGTCGACACCGGTGACTTCGTGATCGTCGTCAACGCGGCGAAGGTGTCGCTGTCGGGGGACAAGGCCACCAAGAAGCTGTCCTACCGCCACTCCGGCTACCCCGGCGGCCTCTCGGCCACCCCCATGGGTGACCTGCTGCAGAAGGACTCCCGCAAGGCCGTGGAGAAGGCCGTGTGGGGAATGCTCCCCAAGAACCGCCTCGGTCGCCAGATGCTGAAGAAGCTGAAGGTGTACGCCGGTCCGGACCACCCGCACGCCGCCCAGAAGGCCCAGCCCTTCGAGATCAAGCAGATCTCCCAGTGACGACCTCTTCATCTTCCGAGACGAACCCGCAAAGGAACACCGTGGCTGAAGCAGAAACCGAGACCGGCGAGGAGACCTTCGAGGTCAACGAGCAGGGCGTCGCGTACTCCTCCGAGAGCGCGCCCAGTGCCGACGCTCCCGAGCGTCCCGCGACCATCGCCCCCGCTGCGGCCACCGGCCGCCGCAAGGAGGCCGTGGCCCGCGTCCGGCTGGTGCCCGGCTCCGGGCAGTGGACCGTGAACGGGCGCGACCTGCCGAGCTACTTCCCCAACAAGCTGCACCAGCAGGTCGTGAACGAGCCGTTCGTGACCACGCAGCTGGAGGGCCGCTTCGACGTGATCGCGCGGATCCACGGCGGCGGCATCACCGGTCAGGCCGGCGCCCTGCGCCTGGGCGTGGCTCGTGCGCTGAACGCCATCGACGAAGAGGCCAACCGGCCGGGCCTGAAGCGGGCCGGCCTGCTGACCCGTGACGCCCGCGTCATCGAGCGCAAGAAGGCCGGTCTCAAGAAGGCCCGCAAGGCCCCGCAGTTCAGCAAGCGCTGATCCTTCGAGACGCTCGCTGCGCTCGCTCCTCAGGAAGCCGGTCTCGATGACACGCATCTTCGGCACCGACGGGGTCCGTGGGCTGGCGAACGGCCAGCTCACGGCGGAGCTCGCGCTCGACCTGGGCGTCGCCGCGGCGCGCGTCCTGGTCGACCACGGCGAGTACGACCGGCCCCGTCCGTTGGCGGTGGTCGGCCGCGACACCCGCATCTCCGGGCAGTTCCTCGAGCACGCGGTGGTGGCGGGCCTGTCCTCGGCCGGCGTGGACGTCGTCCGCCTGCGGGTGCTCCCCACCCCGGGAGTCGCCTTCTTCACCGATCTCCTCGGCGCCGACGTGGGGGTGGTCATCAGCGCCTCGCACAACGCGATGCCGGACAACGGCATCAAGTTCCTCGCCCACGGCGGGGTGAAGCTCGACGATGCCCTCGAGCGTGAGATCGAGGCCGTGCTCGACACCGACTGGGACCGCCCCACGGGTGGCGAGGTGGGCCGGGTCACTCCTCACCAGGGCACCGTCGACCAGTACGCCGCCTACCTCGTCGGCACGATCGAGCACCCGCTCGACGGCCTGAAGGTCGTGCTCGACTGCGCCAACGGCGCCGCCTCCGAGGTCGGCCCCAAGGCGCTGCGCGACGCAGGAGCCGAAGTCGTCGCGATCCATGCGGAGCCCGACGGGCTGAACATCAACGAGGGATGCGGATCCACCCACATCGAGGTGCTGCAGAAGGCGGTCCTCGAGCACGGCGCCGATGCCGGCTTCGCGCTCGACGGCGATGCCGACCGGTGCCTGGCGGTCGACGCCAGCGGGGAGGTGGTCGACGGCGACCAGATCATGGCGATCCTGGCGATCGCGATGAACGAGGCCGGACAGCTGCACCAGGACACGGTCGTGGCCACCGTGATGAGCAACCTCGGCTTCGTGCTCGCGATGCGCGCGGCCGGCCTCGAGGTGCTGCAGACCAAGGTCGGCGACCGCTACGTCCTCGAGGCGATGAAGGCCGACGGCTTCTCCCTCGGTGGCGAGCAGTCGGGCCACGTCATCATGAGCCAGCACGCGACGACGGGCGACGGCCTGCTCACCTCGCTGCACGTGCTCGAGCGGATGGCGGCGAGCGGGCGCACGCTCGCCGACCTCGCCGCCGTGATGACCCGGCTGCCCCAGGTGCTGGTCAACGTGTCGGGCGTCGACAAGGCCCGCGCCGACGACGACGTCGTGCTCGCCGCTGCGGTGGCCGAGGCCGAGACGGAGCTCGGCGAGACCGGTCGTGTGCTCCTGCGTCCCTCCGGCACCGAGCCCCTCGTCCGCGTCATGGTCGAGGCGGCCACCGCCGACCAGGCCCGCGACGTCGCCCAGCGCCTCGCCGCCGTGGTGGACCGCCAGCTCGCTCTGTGACGTACGCCGACGGACACCCGGCGCGCGCTGGCATGATCGGCGCATGCGTGGACTGATCCTGGCCGGCGGCACCGGCTCGCGGCTGCACCCCATCACGTTGGGGATCAGCAAGCAGCTGGTGCCGGTCTACGACAAGCCGATGATCTACTACCCGCTCTCGACGCTGATGCTGGCGGGGATCCGTGAGGTGCTGGTGATCACCACGCCCCACGAGGCGGCCGGCTTCGAGCGGCTGCTGGGTGATGGATCGCAGTTCGGGATCTCGCTGCAGTACGCCCAGCAGCCCAGCCCCGACGGGCTGGCCCAGGCGTTCACCATCGGTGCGGACTTCATCGGCTCCGAGGCCAGCGCACTCGTGCTCGGCGACAACCTGTTCTACGGGCCGGGGTTCGGTCGCAACCTGCAGCGGTTCGTCGGCCTCGAGGGTGCCGGCGTCTTCGCCTACTGGGTCTCCGAGCCCTCGGCCTACGGTGTCGTGGAGTTCGACGAGGCGGGGCAGGCCGTCTCGCTGGAGGAGAAGCCCAAGAACCCGCGCAGCAACTTCGCGGTGCCGGGCCTGTACTTCTACGACGACGAGGTCGTCGCGATCGCGCGTGACCTGAAGCCCTCGGCGCGCGGGGAGTACGAGATCACCGACGTCAACCGGCACTACCTGGAGCGGGGCCGGCTCCGGGTGGAGGTGCTCGAGCGGGGCACGGCGTGGTTGGACACCGGCACCTTCGACTCGCTCAACGACGCCGGGAGCTACATCAGGACCATCGAGAGCCGCCAGGGGCTCAAGGTCGGCTCGCCCGAGGAGGTGGCGTGGCGCCAGGGCTGGCTCTCCGACGAGGAGCTGCTCGAGCGTGCCGAGCCGCTGTGCAAGTCGGGCTACGGGGAGTACCTAGTCGACCTGGTCCGGCGCTACCACTGACGCGCCGGCAACGGCCCAACGTTCGCGCCAGTCGCCGATCGGGGCGATGCCGGCGTCGAGCAGTCGCTGGTGCCCCAGCACGCTGTAGGCCGGCCGGGGAGCGGGACGTTGGAAGGCTCCGGAGTCGGTCGGGCTGACGATCTCCGGCGAGAGCCCGGCGGTCTCCACCACCGCCCGCGCGAACTCGAACCACGACGCCTGGCCGCCGGAGGTGGCGTGCCATGTCCCGGCCGCCGCCTCGGCGGTGACGAGGCGGACCATCAGCTCGGCCAGGTCACGGGTCCACGTGGGTTGCCCGACCTGGTCGTCGACCACCTGCAGCGCCCCACGCTCGTGAGCAGCCTTGGCGATGGTCTTGGGGAAGCACGGCCCGTGCGCGCCGTACAGCCAGGCGGTGCGGACGAGCAGGGCGTCGGGTGCCTCGGCGCGCACGGCCCACTCACCGGCGGCCTTGGTGCGCCCGTAGGCCGACCGGGGCGCCAGCGGGTGGTCCTCGGCGTACGGCGTGGAGGCATCGCCGTCGAAGACGTAGTCGGTGCTGACCTGCACGAGCCGGGCGTCGTGGAGGCGTGCCGCACGGGCGACGTGGGCTGGTGCGACGGCGTTGAGGGTGAACGCGGCGGACTCCTGCTCCTCGGCCGCGTCGACCGCGGTCCACGCGGCGCAGTTGACCACCACCTCGTGGCCGTCGACGACCTCGCCCAGCGAGACAGGGTCGAAGAGGTCGATGTCGCCCTTGTCGCAGTCGGTGTGGGCGATCCCGTGGGCGTCCAGCACCTCCCGTACGTCGGTGCCGAGCATGCCCAATGAGCCGACCACCAGCCATGTCATGACACCCACTCCATGAGGGGGAGCCTAACCAGACCGGTCGTCGCCGATAGCCTCAGCACCGTGGAGGTTCGAGAGCTGTCGGTGCCCGGTGCCCTCGAGGTGACGCCGGTGCAGCACGGGGACGACCGGGGCGTGTTCCTGGAGTGGTTCCGTGACGACCGGTTCAGCGAGGCGACGGGCCACGCCCTGCAGCTGGCGCAGGCAAACTGCTCGGTCTCCAGTCCCGGGACCCTGCGGGGGATCCACTTCGCGCAGCTCCCGCCGAGCCAGGCCAAGTGGGTCACCTGCCTCCACGGCGCCGCACTCGACGTCGTGGTCGACCTGCGGGAGGGATCACCCACCTTCGGTCAGTGGGACTCGGTGCTGATCGACGACGTCGACCGCCGTGCGGTCTACCTGCCCGAGGGGTTGGGGCACGCGTTCCTCGCCCTCGACCAGGCCACCACGATCGCCTACCTGTGCTCCGCGCCGTACGCCCCGGGCCGCGAGCACGGAGTGCACCCGCTCGACCCCGATCTGGCGATCGACTGGCCGACCCAGGACCGGCAGGGACGCGACCTGGACTACCAGCTGTCACCCAAGGACGCCGCCGCCCCGAGCCTCGCCGAGGTGCGCGCGCAGGGCCTGCTGGCCAGCTACGACGACTGCGTTGCCTTCACCGCGGGGCTCGCCTAGCGCCGGTCAGTGCTGGAGGGCGGCGCGGGCCTTGAGGGGTTCCCACCAGTCGCGATGGGTGCGGTACCACTCGACAGTCTCGGCCAGACCCTGCTCGAACGGCACCGCGGGGGAGTAGCCGAGCTCACCGCTGATCTTGGCGATGTCGACGGAGTAGCGCTGGTCGTGACCGAGTCGGTCGGTGACGCGGTCGACGCGGTCCCAGTCGGTGCCGGTCGCCTGCAGCAGCAGCCCGGTGAGCTCCTTGTTGGAGAGCTCGGTGCCGCCGCCGATGTTGTAGACCTCGCCCGGGCGGCCGTCGGCCAGGACGAGGTGGATGCCTCGGCAGTGGTCGTCGACGTGGAGCCAGTCGCGCACGTTGGTGCCCTCGCCGTACAACGGCACGTGGGCACCGTCGACGAGGTTGGTCACGAACAGCGGGATGACCTTCTCGGGGAACTGGTAGGGCCCGTAGTTGTTGGAGCACCTCGTGATGCACACCGGCAACCGGTGGGTGCGGTGGTAGGCGCGGGCCAGCAGGTCGCTGGAGGCCTTGGAGGCGGAGTACGGCGAGTTGGGCAGCAGCGGCTGCGACTCGTCCCAGCTGCCCTCCTCGATGGAGCCGTAGACCTCGTCGGTGGAGACGTGCACGAACTTCTCGATGCCGTGCTTGAGCGCGGAGTCCAGCAGCGTCTGGGTGCCGACGACGTTGGTCATCACGAAGTCGGCCGCCCCCAGGATGGAGCGGTCGACGTGGCTCTCCGCGGCGAAGTGGACCACCGCGTCGACCTCACCCATCAGCCGGTCGACCACCACCCGGTCGAGGATGTCGCCCTCGATCACGGTGAGTCGCTCGTCCTCGCGCACCGGCACGAGGTTCTCGATGTTGCCGGCGTAGGTGAACTTGTCGAGCACCACGACCTGGGTCGGCTCGGGGCCACCCCACGCACCGGTCAGCACCGAGCGAACGTAGTGACTGCCGATGAAGCCGGCACCGCCGGTGACCAGGACGCGCATGAGGCGAAACCCTACCGAGGTGCGGCACCTCGGCGTGGCGTTAGCCCCAGACCTCCTCCGCGGTCTCGACGACGAGGCGCAGCTTGGCGATCTCCTCCTCCTGGGTGAGGTTGTTGCCCTCGACGGTGGAGGAGAAGCCGCACTGGGGGGAGAGGCAGAGCTGGTCGAGGTCGAGGAACTTCGACGCTTCGTCGATACGGCGCTTGAGGTCGTCCTTGCTCTCCAGCACCGGGCTCTTGGTGGTGACCAGCCCCAGCACGACCTGCTTTCCCGGGGGCACGAAGCGCAGCGGCTCGAAGCCGCCCGAGCGCTCGTCGTCGTACTCGAGGAAGAAGCCGTCGACGTCGAGCTCGCCGAAGAGCGCCTCGGCCACGAAGTCGTAGCTGCCCGAGGCCGCCCACGAGGAGCGGTAGTTGCCGCGGCACATGTGGGTGGTCACCCGCAGGGAGTCCGGGCGGTCCTTGATCGCGGCATTGATCTGGCGGATGTAGCGCTCGTGCTGGTGCTCGGCGTCACGCCCCTGCGCCGCGACGTTGGCCCGCTGCTCGGGGTCGTTGAGGTAGGCGAGGCTGGTGTCGTCGAGCTGCAGATAGGTGCACCCGCGCTCGGCCATCATCCGCACCTGCTGGGCGTACGCCGCCGAGAGGTCGTCCCAGAACTGGTCCTCGTCGGGGTAGACGCTCGGATCGATGGCGGCGGTGCCGCCGCGGTAGTGGACCATGCTCGGCGAGGGAATGGTCAGCTTCGGGGTCATCCCCTCCGGCGCGATCGAGGCGAGGTGGTCGAAGTCGGCTCCGAAGATCGGCTCCTCGATCCGCACCGGCGCGTCGACCACCAGGCCCGCCGAGGTGAAGTCGAGGTCGCCCCCGGCGTTGTGGAAGTGCACCTCGAGCTGCTCGTCGGTCCGGCGTACGCCCTGGATCCGGTAGATGAAGTCCATGTGCCACGACGTACGCCGGAACTCGCCGTCGGTCACCGTGCTCAGCCCGGCCTCCTGCTGCAGGCGCACGACGTCGGCGATCGCGACGTCCTCGGCAGCGCGCAGGTCGTCGTCGGAGACGCGGCCCTCGGCATGACCGGCCCGCGCCTCCAGCAACGCGGGAGGTCGCAGCAGGCTGCCGACGTGGTCTCCCCGGAACGGTGGTGCGTCGCGCTTTGTCATGGTGCCTCCCGATCAGGCCGCCCACACCGGAGCGACGTTCTTGGTGTACCCCCGACCGAACACCTTGGTCAGGATGGCGAGCACGGGTCCCGGGACGGTGCTGTCGAGGGCCTCCCGCTCGTCGGGGCTGATGCCGTCGAGCACCCAGGCGAAGAAGGTGCCGCCCTTGCGCGGGCCCACCTTCGCGAACTTCTTGCCCATCGCGACGATCTCGGGGCTCTTCTCGTGCTCGAGGTACACCGGCTCGAGGACGGCTTCCTCGTGGTCGAGGTGGGCCACGGCCACCTCGCGCAGGTGCTCGACGGCGTGCAGCGCCACCTGGCGGTTGCCGTCGTCGGTCTCGAGCAGGAGGCCGTGCACGGCCCCGCGCGCCTGGACCAGGGCGAGCGACATCGCGGAGTGCTCGGCGTCCATCTGCGCGATGGTCTCCCGGGTCACCCCGACCGACTCCATCGCCGGCCAGGCGATCTCGTGCTCGCCCTCGTGGTGGTCGACCAGCTGGGTGTCGAAGTTGTCCCAAGCCCGGACCAGGCCCTGCGCCCGCTGGGTGTCGCCGGGCGGCAGCGTCGTCAGCGCGTCGACGAACCGATTGAGGTCACGCCGGAACGCGCCGTGAATCACCTTGTTCATGCTCATCTCGGCCATGGGTCGAGCCTAGGCGCTCGAACCGACGGTGTGCAGGGGCGTGCCGTCAGTGTGCGGCGTGCGACACGTCGGTCTCGAGGTGCCAGGCCGTCGGCCGCAGCGGGTCGGGGTCGTAGCGGCAGCTCAGGCCGGTGCGGACGGTCGCCCGCAGCTCCCCGGCCAGCTCGGGGTCGACCATGTCCAGGCGCGAGAGCGTCGTCGCGATCGCCTGGCGCACCAGGATGCGCCGTCGCGGATCGGGCGCCGCGTCGACGCGGGCCAGCTCGTCGGCGCTCAGGTCCCGCCCCGGTTGGTGCAGCAGCTGGCGGAGGTAGTCCAGCCCGGGCATCGCCGTGACCTGGCGGGTGTGGCCGTCCTGGCCGACGCACCACTGCGGCACCCCCGTCGTGCGGTGCGAGGGGTGCAGGTGCAGCACGCGCGGGTAGCTGGTGGACGGCACCACGTCCAGGGCCCGCCGCCGGGCCCACCACCACGCGCCGAGCTGCTCGTAGGAGGCCCGGGCGCGGGTGGCGGCCTCGGGGTCGCCGGTCGCCAGGGCGAGGAAGTCGTCCACGACGCCGCCGAAGACGGTTGCCTGCGGAGCCACCACGGCACGGTGCTCGTAGGGCTGGAGCATCCTTGCCGACCTCGACGCGGCGACCCGGCGCCCGGTGCCGACCGCGGCCTCGCAGACCCGGCTCAGCACCAGCAGGGTGCTGTCGTCCTCGGGCAGGTGCTCGAGCTCGCCCTGCAGCCCGTCGACCAGGCGGCCGGCCCGGGCCACGTCGCCGCTGGCCAGCCACAGGACCGCTGCCTCCGCCCGGGCGGAGGGCGAGTCGCCACGGGTCTCGCACCAGGCCGCCCCGGTGGCCATCCCGTCGCGGTCACCCAGCTGGCGCGCGCGGTCGTTGCGGAGGGTGCGGACGACCGCCTCGGCCTCGGGAAGCGCAGCGTCGGCGCCGATCCGTGCGGCCTCGTCGATCATGGGGGTGGCCCCGACCAGGTCGCCCTCGGTCAGCGCGAACATCGCCCGGCAGGCCCGCGCGAAGAACGTCGCCCGGCCGGTGCCGAGCTCGTCGACGCGGTCGGCGTGGAGCTCCAGGAGGGCGAGGTGGCGCCGCGTCGCGGCCAGGTCGAGGCCCTCGAGGGCAGCCCTCAGCCCCTGCAGCAGCTGGTGCAGCCGATCGTCGGGGGCCTGCGGCGAGGTCATGCTCGGGTCGCCCTCCCTGACGTCGGTCGGCACCCCCGGTTCGCCCACGTCCACAGATACATCGTAGGAGTCCTGGAGGGTGACGTCAGCCATCCGGGCTCATCACCTGAGGGGTCTGGTCCGGCTGCCGGGCACGCTTTGCATCGCCCTTGGCACGACCGTACGGTGTGCACGAACTCCGGGACCATGAGAGAGGACCGACCGTGGGGGGCCGTCACCGAGCGCGCGAGTGGTCGCTCCGCGACGGGCTGTTCGTCGCAGCGGCGCTGGTCGTCGGCGTCGTCGCCGCAGGCCTCACCCAGGACGCCGCCAGGTCCTCCGCCTTCACCGCAGGCATCGAGACCGCGCGCTCGACCGACGTGTCGGAGCTCGCGCCCCCCGCGCTGACGAGCTCAGCCAGCAGCATCGACCTGGTGCAGGCTCTCCCCGGCCCTCCCGTCGACGTGCAGGTGGACGGCAAGACCGTCGGCCAGAAGGTGGTCCTGGGCAAGGTGGTCGGGCCGCTGCGACTCTCGGCGGGCAGCCACCAGGTCCGGTTCGTCGGCGCCACGACGACCGCCGCCAGTGTCACGGTGACGGCCGGCGCCGTGCACGACGTCGTGCTGCATGCCCCCGCCGCTGCCGGCGGGGACCCGGTGGTCAGCGTCTACCGGACGCCCACCGACCCGATCGCGCCGGGCAAGGCCCGTGTGCTCCTCGCCCACACCGCCGAGGTCGGTGCGGCCGACATCTGGGTCGACGGCGCGAAGGTCTTCAGCAACATCGCCAACGGGCAGTTCGCGCAGGCCGACGTTCCTGCCGGTACCCACCACGTGGCCATCCGAGCGGCGGGCAGCACCGGCACGCCGGTGCTCGGCCCCCTCCCGGTCGACCTGGCCGCCGGCACCGTGACCCTGGCGTACGCCGTGGGTGACCCCACCGCCGAAGGGATGTCGGTGGTGGCGCACGTCGAACGGCTCGAGGCCGACGGCAGTGTCACGCCGCTGCGCATCCACACCGGCAGCGTGGGGCTCGTGAGGGGTGCCGTGCGCGGCTTCGGCACGCTGCCGGGCAGCCCGCGTGGCGGGGGCCGGTGAAGCTCAACCACCGCACGAAGCTGGTCGTGGTGGTGCTGGTGGCACTCGTGCTTCCCTCGATCCTGGCCTGGGGTGTCCGGGCGGTCACGTCGTCGGATGCCGGAGGCCGGGCGACGCCGGCGGCCCAGAAGGGCACGCCGAGCCCCACGGCCGACACCCCCTCCGCGTCCGCCAGCTCCTCCGGGTCGCCCACGGCAAGCCCCTCCGTCCAGGTCGAGGGTCCGGCCGCCCCGGCGCAGCAGGCGCAGCGGTTGCCGACCTCGGTGGTGCCGGAGGCGCCGGAGGCCCTGCGCCTGCCCCGCGGCAAGGTCGTGCGGGTCGTCCCCACACGCACGGGAGCCGACGGGAGCCTCGGCATCCCCGACAACCTGCACCGCGCGGGTTGGTGGCGAGGCGGGGCCCGCCTCGGCGACCCGTTCGGCTCGATGCTGGTGGCGGCGCACGTCGATGCGCTCCACCGCGGCCTGGGGCCCTTCGTGGTGCTGCTGAGCGTGCACCGCGGGGCACGGTTCACCGTCGCCTCACCTCACCTGACCCAGTCGTTCCGCGTCACGGCCCGTCGGTTGATCGCCCGTGACCGGTTGGCGCGGGCGCGGTGGGTGTCGTCGTTCTCGGGGGCCTCCCGATTGACGCTGGTGACCTGCGCGCCGCCGTACGTCAAGGCCAAGGGCGGCTACCAGCGTCTGGCGGTCGTCGTGGCCTCGCCGGTCGGGCCGCCGCGCGCGCGACGCTGACTCCCGCCCGCTCCGCAGGCTCAGCGGTCGCCCTCAGAGCTTGCGGAGCCGTACCCAGCGCACCGAGTGGTCGTGGTCCTTGCGGAGCACCAGCGTCGCCCGCGGCCGTGTCGGCTTCACGTTCTGCTCCAGGTTGGGCCCGTTGATCTCGTCCCAGATGCGGTGGGCCTCCTCGATGGCCTCGCCGTGGGAGAGCGAGGCGTAGCGGGAGAAGTACGACGCAGGATCGCGGAACGCGGTCTCGCGCAGCCGCACGAAGCGGTCGGTGTACCAGCGCCGGATGTCGTTGGTCGCCGCGTCGACGTACACCGTGAAGTCGAAGAAGTCGCTGACCGCCAGGCCGGTGCGTCCGTCCTGGCGCACCCCGGCGGACTGGAGCACGTTGAGGCCCTCCACGATGACGATGTCGGGGTGGCTGATCACGACCTTCTCGTCGGGCACGACGTCGTAGCTGAGGTGGGAGTACGTCGGCGCCTCGACCTCGTCGTTGCCCGACTTGATGTCGATGACGAACTTCAGCAGTGCCTTGCGGTCGTAGGACTCGGGGAAACCCTTGCGCTGGAGGAGGCCGCGACGGCGCAGCTCGGCGTTGGGCAGCAGGAACCCGTCGGTCGTCACCAGGGACACGCGCGGGTGCTCGGGCCAGTGGGCGAGCATGTGCTGGAGCACCCGGGCGGTGGTGGACTTGCCGACGGCGACCGAACCGGCCAGACCGATCACGAACGGCGTGCGGGGTGGCTGGCGCTGGTGCAGGAAGTCCTCGGTGGCGCGGTGCAGGTCACCGGCGGCCTCGACGTAGAGGCTGAGCAGCCGCGAGAGGGGCAGGTAGACCTGCTGCACCTCGTCGAGATCCAGCTCGTCGCCGAGCCCGCGGACGCGCTCGATCTCCTCCGCGGTCAGGTCGTGCTCGGTCTCGCGCCCCAGGGCCGCCCAGGCCTGCCGCTCCAGCTCGACGTACGGCGAGCCGTCGCTCCCGCGGTCGCCGTTGGACATGTGCCGCACCCTATGCCGGGTGCGTGGGCGCCGGGCCGCGCCCACTCAGGATCCGGGACCCTAGACTGCCTCCCATGTGCGGGATCGTGGGCTACGTCGGCGTGAAGAGCGCGGGCGACGTGGTGATCGAGGGCCTGCGCCGCCTGGAGTACCGCGGCTACGACTCCGCGGGCATCGCCCTGGTCAGCGGTGACGGCTCCCTCGCCCTGGACAAGCGTGCCGGCAAGCTCGCCAACCTGGAGAAGTCGCTCGAGGAGTCCCCGCTCCCCGCGGCGACGACCGGCATCGGGCACACCCGCTGGGCCACCCACGGCGCCCCGAACGACATCAACGCGCACCCGCACCTGGGCCAGCACGGCCGGGTCGCCGTGGTGCACAACGGCATCATCGAGAACTTCGCCTCGCTCCGCGACGAGCTCGAGCGCGCCGGCCACGACCTGCGCTCGGAGACCGACACCGAGGTCGCCGCGCACCTGCTCGAGGCCGCGGTCGAGGGCGGCCTCGACCTCACCGCGGCGATGCAGGCCACCTGTCGTCGGCTCGAGGGGGCCTTCACCCTGGTCGCCGTCGATGCCCAGGACGCCTCGCAGGTCGTCGCAGCGCGCCGCAACTCGCCCCTGGTGGTGGGACTGGGGGAGGGGGAGAACTTCCTGGGCTCCGATGTCGCGGCGTTCATCGAGCACACCCGCGAGGCACTCGAGCTCGGCCAGGACCAGGTCGTCACGATCACCTGCGACGACGTCGTGGTCACCGACTTCCACGGTCGCCCCGCCGAGGCGCGGAACTACCACGTCGACTGGGACGTCGCCGCCGCGGAGAAGGACGGCTTCGACTGGTTCATGCGCAAGGAGATCTTCGAGCAGCCGCGCTCGGTCGCCGACGCGCTGCTCGGCCGGCACGACGAGTCCGGGTTGCTGCAGCTCGACGAGGTGCGGATCACCGAGACCGAGCTGCGTGACGTCGACAAGATCGTGATCATCGGCTGCGGCACCGCCAACTACGCGGGGCTGGTCGCCAAGTACGCCATCGAGCACTGGACCCGGATCCCGTGCGAGGTCGAGCTGGCCCACGAGTTCCGCTACCGCGACCCGATCCTGACCCGCAACACCCTGGTGGTGGCGATCAGCCAGTCCGGCGAGACCGCAGACACCCTGATGGCGATCCGCTACGCGCGCCGTCAGCGGGCCAAGGTGCTGGCGATCTGCAACACCAACGGCTCCACCATCCCGCGCGAGTCCGACGCGGTGATCTACACCCACGCCGGTCCGGAGATCGGCGTGGCCTCGACCAAGGGCTTCCTGACCCAGCTGGTCGCCTGCTACCTGCTCGGCCTCTACCTCGCGCAGGTGCGCGGCACGAAGTACGGCGACGAGATCACCGGCGTGGTCCGCGAGCTGGAGAAGATGCCGGCGCACGTGCAGAGCGTGCTCGACGGGGCCGAGGCGATCTACGCGCTGGCCCAGGAGCTCGCGGGCGCACGGTCGGTGCTCTTCCTGGGCCGGCATGCCGGCTTCCCCGTGGCCCTCGAGGGTGCGCTCAAGCTCAAGGAGCTCGCCTACATCCACGCCGAGGGGTTCGCCGCCGGCGAGCTCAAGCACGGGCCGATCGCCTTGATCGAGGAGGGCCTGCCCGTCTTCTGCGTGGTGCCGCCCCGGGGCCGCGACCAGCTCCACGACAAGATGATCTCGGCCATCCAGGAGATCCGGGCGCGCGGTGCTCGCACGATCGTGCTGGCCGAGGAGGGCGACACCGAGGTGGCGCCGTACGCCGACCACACGATCCCGCTGCCCGTCGTACCCACCCTGCTGCAGCCGATCGTGGCCACGGTGCCGCTGCAGCTGTTCGCCTGCGAGCTCGCCACGCAGATGGGCCACGACGTCGACCAGCCGCGCAACCTGGCCAAGTCCGTCACCGTCGAGTAGGGAACCAGTGATCCTCGGCGTCGGGACCGATCTCGTCGACCTCGCGCGCTTCGAGGCCGCCATCGAGCGCTCGCCACGCCTCGTCGACCGGCTGTTCACGCCGCGCGAGGCGGCTCTGCCGGTGCAGTCGCTGGCGGCCCGCTTCGCCGCCAAGGAGGCGCTCGCCAAGGCGCTGGGCGCCCCCGGCGGCCTGGGCTGGCACGACGTGGAGATCGTCAGCCCCCCGCCCCGCTTCGAGATGCGCGGCACCTTGACCGAGGCGATGGCAGGTCTCGGAGCCGATCACAGCCACCTCTCGATGAGCCACGACGGTGGGTTCGCGATGGCCTTCGTGGTGCTCGAGGGCCCCGCTAGCGTGACCGCATGAGGAGCGCCCACACCGTCGAGCAGGTGCGTGCCGCCGAGGTCGCGCTGATGGCGCGGCTGCCGGAGGGAGCGCTGATGCAGCGGGCGGCCTCCGGGCTGGCGGTCGCGACCGCCGACCTGCTCGGGAAGGTGTACGGCGCTCGGGTGCTGCTGCTCGTCGGGGGCGGCGACAACGGCGGGGATGCCCTCTGGGCGGGTTCGATGCTCGCCCGGCGCGGCGCCGCGGTGGAGGCCCTGCTGCTCTCGGAGCACGCGCACGCGGAGGGGCTCACAGCGCTGCGCGACGCAGGTGGCCGTGTCGTCGATGCGGCCACGGCTCATCGGCCCGACGTCGTGGTCGACGGCATCGTCGGCATCGGGGGGCGCCCGGGTCTGCACCCGGCGGCGTCCGCGGCACTGGCTCTGTTCCCGGACGCGCCTGTCGTCGCGGTCGACGTGCCCTCGGGTGTCGACGTCGACACCGGCGAGGTCGACGGCCCGCACGTCCGAGCAGACCTCACGGTCACCTTCGGGACGCACAAGATCGCCCATCTCGTGGACCCGGCCGCGCAGGCGTGCGGGGTGGTCCACCTCGTCGACCTCGGTCTCGACCTGCCGAGCGCACCGGTGGAGGCACTCCAGGCGGTCGACGTGGCCGCCATGCTGCCGGTGCCGAGCGGCAACGAGCAGAAGTACACCCGCGGCGTCGTCGGCGTCCGGGCCGGCTCGTCGACGTACCCGGGTGCGGCCGTGCTGTGCACCTCGGGGGCGGTCACCGGACTGGCCGGGATGGTGCGCTACCTGGGGTCGGCCGCGGACGCCGTCCGTGCCCGGCACCCCGAGATCGTGGTGGCCGAGGGGCGGGTGCAGGCGTGGGTCGTCGGATCGGGCGGCGGCGCGGACGCCGAGCGGGCCCTCGCCGACTCGCTCGCCGACGGAGTGCCCACGGTCGTCGACGCCGACGCGCTGCAGCACCTCGCGCACGGTCACGCGGGGCATGCCGACGTGGTCCTGACACCGCACGCCGGCGAGCTGGCCAGGATGCTCGGCGTCGAGCGGGAGAAGGTCGAGGCCGACCAGCTCGGGTTCGCCCGCCGGGCGGCCTTCTCCTACGGCGCCGTGGTGCTGCTCAAGGGCCGTCACACGCTGGTGGCGCGTCCCGACGGGCCGGTGCGGGTGACCACCAGCGGGGTGCCGTGGCTGGCGGTGGCCGGGGCCGGCGACGTGCTCTCCGGTGTCATCGGCTCCCTGCTCGCTGCGGGCCTCGACCCCTTCGACGCGGCCTCGGTCGGCTCCTGGCTGCACGGCGCCGCCGCCACGCTGGCGAGCGGGGGCGGCCCGCTCACCGCCGGCGCTGTGGCCGACGCGGTGCCCGCTGCTGTCCGAAGCCTGCGAGGAGACTCATGAGCGTGCCGTCCGGTCCGCCACCGAGCCCCCACGCGGAGATCGTCATCGACCTCGCGGCGATCCGGGACAACCTGCGGCGGCTTCGCGAGCTGGTCTCCCAGGATGCCGAGCGCGGACCCGCGGTCATGGCCGTGGTCAAGGCCGACGCCTACGGGCACGGCATGGTGCCGGTGGCGCGTGCCTCCCGCGAGGCAGGCGCCGACTGGCTGGGGGTGGCGACGCGGGAGGAGGCGCTCGCACTACGTGCGGCCGGCGACACCGGCCGGTTGCTGTGCTGGCTGGTGCCGCCGGGCGCGGACTTCGCGCCCCTCGTGGAGGCCGACGTCGACGTGACGGCCTCCAGCAGCGCCCAGGTCGACGACGTGGTCCGTGGCGCGCGGGAGGCCGGCTCGGTCGCGCGGCTGCAGCTGAAGTTCGACACCGGCATGTCCCGCAACGGTGCTCCTCGAGCCGACTGGCTGGAGCTGGTCACCGCGGCCAGGGTCGCCCAGGACGAGGGCACGGTGGTGGTGACCGGGCTGTGGTCGCACCTGGCCTGCGCCGACGAGCCGGACCACCCGGCCAACGCCAGCCAGCTGGCTGCCTTCGACGAGGCCTGCGCGCTGGCCCTCGATGCGGGTCTCGAGCCGGAGGTCCGCCACCTCGCGAACTCCGCGGGCGCGCTCTTCTCGCCGTCCACCCGCTACGACCTCGTGCGCTTCGGCATCGCCCTCTACGGCTTCAGCCCGGCCCCCGACGTCGCCTCGACAGCCGACCTGGGCCTGGTCGGCGCCATGACGGTGCGCGCGACGGCAGTCCTCGCCAAGGAGCTGCAGGAGGGGGACGGCGTCTCCTACGGTCACACGTTCGTGGCCCCGGAGCCGATGCGGGTGGCGCTGGTGCCGATCGGGTACGCCGACGGGCTGCCCCGGAACGCGTCGTCGAGGGCCGAGGTGCAGATCGGCGGCGTGCGCGCGCCGGTGCTGGGGCGGATCTGCATGGACCAGCTCGTGGTGGCGGCTCCCGAGGCCCACGCAGGCGACGAGGTGGTGCTCCTCGGCCCCGGGCGCCAGGGGGAGCCCACCGGCACCGACTGGGCCAGGTGGTCCGGCACCATCGAGAACGAGATCGTGACCCGGATGGGTGGCCGGCAGACGCGCCGGTGGGTGGACGCCGAGACCGGGCGATGAGCACACGACGCTCCCTCGCCTACGCCGCCGGTGGTCTGGGCGCCGCGGCGGTCGCGGCCCTGGCGACCGGGGTGGTCGTCGAGCGCCGCGTGGTCAAGGCGCGCAAGGCCGGCGCCGCGGAGGCCGACCGGTTGGGTGCCCTGCGGTCCGCGCCGGTGCAGGTCACGACCGACGACGGTGTCGCGCTGCACGCCGAGGTCGACGAGGTCGCGCCGTACACCACGGAGACGAAGCCGAGGCGTCGCCGCGGGCGTGGGACCACGCTGGTCTTCGTCCACGGCTACGCGCTGAACCTCGACTGCTGGCACTTCCAGCGGGAGGCCCTGCGGGGTCGGCACCGGATGGTGTTCTACGACCAGCGCTCGCACGGTCGCTCCGGCCGCTCGGACCGCGAGCACGCGACCATCGACCAGCTCGGCGACGACCTGGTGCGCGTCCTCGAGGAGCTGGCGCCGAAGGACGACGTCGTCCTGGTCGGGCACTCGATGGGGGGCATGTCGATCATCGCGATGGCCGAGCGCCACCCGGAGGTGTTCGCCAAGCGGGTGCGAGGCGTGGCGCTGATCTCGACGACTGCCGGCGGCCTCCAGCCGCACCGCACGGTGAGCCGCTGGATCCCCGACGGAGTCGGTCAGCTGGTCGCGCCGCGAGTGGTGGCGGCCCTGGCCAAGGCGCCGGAGCTGGTGGACTCGGCCCGGCGGCCGGGGTCGAACATCGGCTTCCTGGTGGCCGACCAGTTCGCCTTCGGCCGCAAGGACGTGCCGGCGGCGGAGGTGGAGTTCCTGGACGAGATGCTCGCCAGCACCTCCTTCGACGTGCTCGCGGAGTTCTTCCCGTCGTTCACGGCTCTCGACAAGTTCGACCACCTCGCGCCGTTCGCGACCGTGCCGACGACTGTCATCTGCGGGACCAAGGACAAGCTCACCTCGATCGGCCACAGCCGCAAGCTCGCGCAGCGCATCCCCGGTGCCCGGCTCGTGGAGTGCGAGGGCGCCGGGCACATGGTCATCTTCGAGCAACGTGACCGGGTCAACGCCGCGATCACCGCCCTCGCGGACAACGCGTCGGTGGCTGCCGGCCGATGACCACCGAGATCCTCCGGGTCGACGGTGAGCGTGCAGCCGACGTGCTCGCCGTCATCCACGAGGCGTTCGCCAACCGGCCGCCGCTCGACCCTCCGGCCACCGCCCTCGAGGAGACCGAGGAGACGGTGCGGGCGGCCCTCGACGCCCATGGCGGCCTCCTGGTCGAGCACGACGGCAAGCCCGTGGGTGCGCTGCTCTTCGACCCGCGCGGGCGGTTGCTCGGCCTGCGCCGCGTGGGGGTGCTCGCCGACGTCCGCGGTCTCGGGGTGGCCGCCCAGCTCGCCTCGCGGGCGCGCGAGATCGCCGAGGAGGGCGCCTTCACGGGGCTCGAGATCGAGGCGCGGGTGGAGCTGCCGCAGACGGTGCGGTTCTGGCGCAACCTCGGGTACGCCGAGTCGCACCGCGAGGGCAACCGCGTGCTGATGGTCCGGTTGCTGCCCACGGCGATCACGCTGCCCACGGCCGCCCAGACCTTCGACTTCGGCCGCTCGCTGGCGGCGCGGCTGCACGCCGGCGACCTGCTGATCCTCACCGGTGACCTCGGCGCGGGGAAGACCACGCTGACGCAGGGCATCGGCGAGGGGCTCGGCGTGCGCGGCTCGGTCACCTCGCCCACGTTCGTGATCTCTCGCGTGCACCCCTCTCGCGGCATCGGACCGGCCCTGGTCCACGTCGACGCCTACCGGCTGGGCGACGCGGCCGAGCTCGACGACCTCGACCTCGACACCGACATCGACGAGGCCGTCACCGTCGTGGAGTGGGGCGAGGGGCTGGCCGAGTCGCTGTCGACGGACCGGCTCGAGCTCGACCTGCACCGTCGTGACGACGACGTCCGTGAGCTGACGATCACCCCGGTCGGAGCACGCTGGCGCGAATTCGAGCTGTGAGCGGGAGTTGGTCGGTTCCCCTGCGCTGTCCCGCCGAGGTGCCTACGGTGGAGGGCATGCGGACGCTGGCGCCGACCCGACTGCTCCTGGGCATCGCGATGCTGGTGGTGAGCTGCGGCCTCCTGGTCGTGGGCACCAGGCTCTTCTTCGACGGCGGGACCACCGTCGCCCAGATGGCCCTCGACGGACCCGTCGCGGTGAACCCGGTCGACTACGTCGTCCCGTGGATGCTGGCCGTCGTGCTGGTCGCGGCGTCGTACCACCTCCTGCGTGGGCGCCCTCGCGACCAGGTCTTCTGAGCTCTCCTGGACTCCGCCCTCCTAGAGTGTGCGAGTGCTGCTCGCCTTCGACACCGCCACGCCCCACGTGACCGTCGCACTGCACGACGGGTCGCAGGTGGTGGCGACCTATGAGTCCGAGGAGTCGATGCGCCACGGCGAGATGCTCGCGCCGGGGATCGAGTACGTCCTCGAGCAGGCCGGGGCGACGGCCGCCGACCTGACCGAGATCGCTGTCGGTGTCGGCCCCGGGCCGTTCACCGGCCTGCGGGTCGGGCTGGTCACCGCACGGACGCTCGGCTTCGCCCGCGGCCTGCCGGTGCGTGGGGTCTGCTCGCTGGACGTCCTGGCCGCCGCGGCGATCGACGAGGGTCTGACGGAGTTCCTCGTGGCCACCGACGCGCGCCGCAAGGAGGTCTACCTCGCCTCCTACGCCGGCGGCCGCCGAGTCTCCGGGCCCGAGGTGGTCAAGCCGGGCGAGGCGACGGACACCCCCGTGGTCGGGCGCGGCGCTCGGCTCTACCCCGACGCCTTCCCGAACGCGCACGATCCCGAGCACCCGTCGGCGGCAGTGCTGTGCGACGTCGTACGACGGGAGCGGTTCGACCTGCTCGCGCCGGACCCGCTCTACCTGCGCCGCCCCGACGCGGTCGAGCCCGGCAAGCCCAAGCGGGTCAGCTGACCCTTCGAGGCGGTCACCGCGCGATCTCCTCAGGAACGCGAGCGGGGCGGCAGCGGGAAGAACATCGAGGTGCGTGCGGCGTACTCCGGGTAGCCCGGCCGCTGCATCATCGTCTTCTCGAGCAGCTTCGCACCGGTGGCGAAGAGCAGGAAGTAGGTCATCACTGCGGGGGAGAGCACCGTGGCCAGCGCGGCTCCGCTGGCCCCCACGCTCGTGAGCCAGACCCCCCACCACACGCAGGCGTCGCCGAAGTAGTTCGGGTGCCGGGTGTAGCGCCAGAGCCCTTGGTCCATCACCTGGGACCGGGACTCGCGCGGCTGCTTGCGGTACTCCGCGAGCTGGCGGTCGCCGATGGTCTCGAAGGCCAGGCCGACGACCCACAGGGCGGCTCCCACCCACACCAGTCCCGACCAGGTGTCGGTGTCGGTGCCGGCGGCGACCTGCACCGGCAGGGAGACGAACCACATCGCCACGCCCTGGGTCAGGAAGACGCGTACCAGGGCGTAGGAGAACGGTTTCCCCTCCAAGAGCTCGGCGTAGCGCGGATCCTCCTCGTGGGTGGCGGCCACGCGCTGCCCGACGTGCCACGCGAGGCGGCCTCCCCAGAGGGCGACCATGACGAGCAGCCACCAGCGCAGGTCGTTGGTGCCGGTCAGGGCGGCGACCAGCGCGACGAGTACGAAGCCGCCGCCCCAGGCGACGTCGACGATCACCACCCGGCCGATCGAGCGTGCCACGAGTGCCACGACAGTCATCAGGACTGCCACGGCCACCAGGCAGGAGAGAAGCACGACGAGCAGGTTCACCAGGTCCTCACCGGGGGCAGCGTGTGCGCGGCGTCCGGGCGGACCATCAGGATCTGGTCGACACCCATGCGCCCGTCCCGGAAGGCCATCGAGCCACCGACGAGGTAGA
This sequence comes from uncultured Actinomycetota bacterium, assembly GCA_963794435.1. Lineage (GTDB taxonomy): Bacteria > Actinomycetota > Actinomycetes > Propionibacteriales > Nocardioidaceae > Marmoricola. The sequence continues at coordinate 52,315 of CAWCDX010000022.1, read as the reverse complement.
GGCGCCAGACCCGCACGACCTCCTCGCCCACGAGCGCGATGAGCCGGGCCTGGTGGGCCTCGAAGTTCTGCAGCCAGCCCTCGACCGTGCGCACGTAGTGCTCGCGCATCGCATGGACGTCGCGCACCTCGAGCCCCCCTCGCTCGAGGAAGGCGACGGTCTCGCCGACCGGCCGCATGTGCATGTCCGGTGCGATGAAGGACTCGATGAACGGTCCCCCACCGGGATGACCGTCGCGTCCGCCCGCCCTGGACATCTGCTGGATCAGCACCCGCCCGCCCGGCTTCACGGCGTCGTGCAGCACCTGCGCGTACGTGGCGTAGTTCTTCTCCCCGACGTGCTCGCCCATCTCGATCGAGCCGACGGCGTCGAAGGGTCGCCCGCTGCCCGTGGCCTCGGGGATCTCGCGGTAGTCCTGCAGCCGGATCTCGACCCGGTCCTCGAGCCCGCGCTCGGCGATACGGGCGTCGACGAACTTCTTCTGCTCGGCCGCGATGGTCACCCCGGTGACCTGTGCGCCGTAGTGCTGGGCCGCGTGCAGCGACAGCGACCCCCAGCCGCAGCCGATGTCGAGGAAGCGCATGCCCCGCTCGAGACCGAGCTTGCGGCAGACGAGGTCGAGCTTGTCGCGCTGCGCGTCCTCGACGGTGTACGACGGGTCCTCGGAGGTGTAGTAGCCCGAGGAGTAGGCCATCTGGGGGTCGAGGATCAGGGAGTAGAACTCGTTGGAGAGGTCGTAGTGGTGGCTGATCGCCCGGCTGTCACGCCCCTTGCTGTGCAGGCGTCCGCCGCGGAGACGACCCAGCCGCGCCTGTGAGGCGGGCGGCGGTGGCGGCGTCCCGACCGCGCCGACACCGATCGCGGTGCGCAGTGCCCGGGCGAAGGCGGAGGGTGACGGGCGGACGCCGGTCAGCCCGCGGTCGGCGGCCACCGACCACACGTGCGTGAGGGCGGCCTCGAGGTCGGCGTGCACCTCGAGCTCGCCGGTGACGTAGGCCTGGGCCGCACCCAGCTCGCCCGGGTGCCACAGCAGGCGGCGGACCGCGTCCGGTGAGCGGAGCTCGACCAGCGGCTGGTCGGCCGGACCGGCCTCGGAGCCGTCCCAGGCACGCAACCGCACGGGGAGGTCCCCACCCACGAACGGGCGCAGGGCGGCCTCCAGCTGCTGAGCCGTCATCCGGCGGGCCTCTCGAGCACCAGCTGCTGCACGTCGATGTAGCCCGAGGCGAAGCCGGCGCGGGAGTACTCCAGGTAGAAGTGCCACATCCGCCGGAAGGTCTCGTCGAACCCGAGGTTCAACACGTCCTCGCGCGCCGCCATGAAGGTGGTGTCCCACCGACGCAGCGTCTCGGCGTAGTGGTGCCCGAAGGAGAGTCGCTCGGTGAGCCGCAGGCTGGTGTCGTCGCGGGTGATCTGGTCGATCGCCTCGACCGAGGGCAGGAACCCACCCGGGAAGATGTACTTGTTGATCCAGGTCCACGTGTGCCGCGTCGCGAGCATCCGGTCGTGGGGCATCGTGATCGCCTGGATCCCCACCTTGCCGCCGGGGGCGAGCAGGGCGTCGATCGTCTGGAAGTACGTCGACCAGTACTCGTGGCCGACGGCCTCGATCATCTCCACCGACAGCACGGCGTCGTACTGACCCTTGACGGCGCGGTAGTCGAGGAGCTCGACGGTGACCCGGTCGGCGTACCCCGCGGCGGCGATGCGCTCCTCGGCCAGCTCGAGCTGTTCGCTCGACAAGGTGACGCTGTGCACGGTGGCGCCGCGACGTGCGGCGCGGATCGCGAGCTCGCCCCAGCCCGTGCCGATCTCCAGCACGCGGGTGCCCGCTGTCACGTCGGCCTGGTCCAGGAGCCGCTCGATCTTGCGCCCCTGGGCCTCGCTCAGCGATTCGTCGTCGTTGCCCTCCGGCGGCGCCCCCACCAGATGGTCGCCCTGGTGGACCAGGGAGGTGTCGAAGAGGGCCGAGGAGTAGCTCAGGGTGTCGTCGAGGAACACCCGGAACATGTGGTTGGAGAGGTCGTAGTGGTGCGCGATGTTCTCGCGGGTGTTGTCCTGCGTGTTCTTCTGGTGCTTCGGAGGCCGGCGCACGTAGGCCTTGCGCAGCTTCTGCAGCGGCTCGGGCACCAAGCGGGGCAGGTCGGCCGCGAGCACGGTGAGGAAGCCGCCGAGGTCCTCGGCGTCCCACGCGCCGGTCAGGTAGGCCTCACCGAAGCCGATCAGGCCGTCGCGACCGATGCGTGCGTAGAACTCCTCGGGGCGGTGGATCGTCATCACCGGGCCCCCGGTGCCGAACACCCGGTGGTCGCCGTGGCGGTCGAGCTCGGTCGAGACCACGGTCACCGGCAGGCGGCTGACGGCGCCGCGGAAGAGCCGGCGAGCGATCCGGGAGGCCACGTCGGCCTTGAGGCCGCGGGGGTGGGTGTCGAGCCCGGCCCAGGCGAGGCTGGGGCGGGAGGGTGTCGTCGTCATCAGACGCCTTCCTGTCGTGTGTGGTCGGGCCGCGGGCGGATCCCGAGACGACGGACCCACAGCCAGATGCCGTGTGCCCGGATGAGCAGTGCGCCGCGGAGAGCGGCGGGGGCGGACCGCCACGGGGAGGCCGTGGTGCGCGCGCCGTCGAGCGAGGCGCTGAAGACGGCGCCGTCGTCGCGGTGGCCGTCGCTCGAGTGCAGCGTGATCGAGATGTGGAGCCGCTCACCCGGAGTGGGCACGGCGATCTCGTAGTAGCCGTCGGTGCCGTGGAAGGGCGAGACGTACATCTGCTTCCCGGTGCGGGCCCGGCCCTGCTCGTCGGGGTGGACGAGGTAGGCGTGCCGGTCGCCGTAGGTGTTGTGCACCTCGACGACGACACCGGCCAGCTCGCCCGTGCGGCGGTGGCACCAGAACACGCTGATGGGGTTGAAGCAGTAGCCGTAGGCCCGGGCGTTGGCGGCCATCACGATGCGACCGCCGTCGGTCTCGACGCCGTTGAGCGCCAGGAACCGCTCGACGTTGTCCCTGATGGTGCGGTCGGCCTCCCCGAGGTGGTCGCGCGCCTCGAAGCTGCCCTTCACGTGTCGCAGGGCCCCGTGGTCGGGCAGGTGGTCGAGGTCGACCAGCCAGGTCTGCTGCTCGTGGGTGAAGCTCCGCCTGATCGGCGTACGCCGGAGGTGGCGGATGGTGCTGGCGTAGGTCGCCGGCTCGAGCGGGGGCGGGGTGAAGGCGGTGTCCTCGTCGGGACGCGACCACTCCACGCCGAGCCGGCGTGCGGCCTCGACGCCCGACCGAGCGCCGTCCTCGTGGAAGCCCCAGCCGTGCCAGGCGCCCGCGAACACCACGCGCTCGGTGTCGCACTCGGGCAGCCGTCGCTGGGCGGCGACCGACTCGGGGGTGTAGACGGGGTGCTCGTACTCCATCGTGTCGATGACCTTCGCCTGGTCGACGAGGTCCTGGCCCCCCAAGGTGACCAGGAACCGGGTGCCGTCGGCCGGGACCGGCAGTCGCTGCAGGCGCGTCAGGTCGTAGGTCACCGTGACCGGGGAGGCGTCTCCGGCCCGCCGCAGGTAGTTCCACGACGCGCGGGCGCGGCGCAGCCGAGGGAGGACGCTGGTGTCGGTGTGCAGCTGTGCGGTGTTGCGCGAGTACGGCATCGCGGCGAGCACGTCGGACTGGAGCGCCGTCGGCTCGGCGAGCATTGCCAGAGCCTGGTGCGGGTGGGTGGCGAGGACCACGGCGTCGTAGCGGTCGACGCGGCCGTTGCCGTCGGTGATCTCGACCCCGCCGGGGGTCTCGAGCACCGAGGTCACCTTCGTGCCGGTGCGCACGTCCTGCAGACGCTCGGCGACGCGGGAGACGTACTCCCGGGAGCCACCGGTGACGGTGCGCCACTGCGGCGAGCCGAGGACGCCGAGCATCCCGTGGTGCTCGAGGAAGCGGAACAGGTAGCGCGCGGGGTAGTCGAGAGCCACGGCCGGGTCGCAGGACCAGACGCAGGCGACCAGCGACTCCATGAAGTGGGTGCGGAACAGCGGCGAGAAGTGACCGCGCTCGAGGAAGTCGCCGAGCGTCTGGTCCTCGTCGCCACCACCACCGTCAGCCATCAACCGCTTGGCCATCCGGTGGAACCGAGGGATCTCGGTCAACATCCGCAGGTACGACGGCCGCAGCGCGTTGCGCCATGTCGGGAAGAGACCGGACCCACCGAGCGCGCCGGCGTACTCCAGGCCGCCGAACGCGTCGACGGGCTCGTCGGCGCGCACCGACATCGACATCTCGGAGTCCTGGGTCGCGACGCCGAGCTCGTCGAAGAGCCGGAGCAGGTGGGGGTAGGTCCGCAGGTTGTGCACGATGAAGCCGGTGTCGATCGCGAACTCCTGGCCCGCGTGCTCGACCAGGTGGGTGTCGGCGTGCCCACCGAGCCGGGTGTCCGCTTCGTAGAGCGTCACCCTGCTGCGGCGGCTCAGCACGTGGGCCGCGAGCAGGCCGGCGACGCCGCTGCCCACGACGGCAACGTGGTCCGGGTGCGTCATGTGCCCGCCTGGCCGAAGTCGAAGAGCGCGATCGGCTCGCTGGTGGGCTCCTTGGAACCACCCGAGGGCTCGACCGAGATGGCGGCCGCGTCGGCGGTGGCGGCGTCGCCCTTCAGCAGCTGCTTGTGGTCACCGGGACCCGTCATCAGCCCGGCCGGCACCATCCGGCCCACGGAGTTGCGCAGCCAGAGCTCGTAGACCTTGCCGTGGGGTGCCGACGGCATCTTGTCGGTGACCACGACGGCCTTGCCCAGCTTCTCGGAGCGGAACACGGTGGCGGTCGCGCCGTCGGGGAAGCTCACCTGGACGTGGTTGGAGTCGCCGGCTGCCATCACCGTGTCGGCAGTCGTCGTCTGCGAGGTACCGGGCTGGTGCCGCCACGGCTGTGTCGCCGCACCGATCCCGACGACCGCCAGGATGACGGCCGCCGCGGCCAGGGTGGCCAGCCGAAATCGACGCCGATGCAGGGGCACCACCTCGGCCAGGGCCTCGGCCGGGCGATCGTCCGACTCCTGCTCCCCGACCTCGGGAGGCAGGGGACGCACCGTGCGGATGCCGGCGAGGACGTTCGTGCGCAGCGAGGGGGGCGGGGTGAGCGCGGCGTCGTCGGCCAGGATCGCGGCCGCCTCACGCAGGCTGGCGACCTCCATCTGGCAGTCGTGGCACCCGGGCAGGTGCTCCTCGAAGGCGGTGCGTTCGGCCGGGTCGAGCGCGTCGACGACATAGGCGCCGGACAGCGCGTGGATGGAGCCACTTCGCGACTTGGTCACTGGCCTACTCCCATCGTGTCGCGGAGACGGATGAGCCCGTCTCGGATTCGTGTCTTGGCCGTTCCGACCGGCAGGTCCAGCAACGCTGCGACCTCGGTGTGGGTGTAGCCCTTGAAGTACGCGAGCTGCAACGCCTCGCGCTGCACCTCGGTGAGGCTCTCCATCGCCTGACGGACCCGGCGGGCCTCCAGGGAGGCGTGCGCCGCCTCCGCGGTCGAGTCGTGGTCCGGCGTGCCCTTCTCCTGGTGGTACGTCGTGTCCCGCCGGGAGCTGGCCTCCGCCGAGCGGACCCGGTCGACGGCCTTGCGGTGGACGATCGTCAGGATCCAGGAGACGGCGCTGCCGAGCTTGCCGTCGAAGCGGCTGGCTGTGCGCCAGACGTCCAGGAAGGCCTCCTGCGCTACTTCCTCGGCCTGGGAGGGGTCCCGCACCACACGTACCGCGAGTCCGTAGGCCCGCGGCGCCATGGCGTCGTAGAGCTGGGCGAACGCGGCCTCGTCACCCCGCCCGGAGAGGCGGAGCAGGTCTGAGAGGGGCGTGCTTCCCGGGGCTCCCGGCGCGTCGTGCGCAGAGCCGGCGGCCTCGGGAGCGGACGGGTCCACGGGACTAACCATCCCAGATCGATAGAAGATGCACGGTGGGAGTTCGAGGCCCCGGACATTTCGGATTGCCCTCGGGACCGGCGATTTCGCAAGATGGGGTGTGGCCTCCTACACAGTCAACCGCGCCGCCGTCGACCACGCCGAGAAGCTGATCCGCAACCGGCAGTACGTGCTGGACAGCGACTGGGGTGAGGTGCAGCCGCAGGCGGACGCCCAGAACGCCTATCTCGAGCGGCACACCTGGGAGGAGTACGCCGCCTGGCACCTCGGGCTGACCGAGGGTGCGAACGACGAGACCAAGGCCCGCTACGCCTTCGTCTACGGCGACCTGCGCCGGGTGCACCGGACCGGGTTGATCGCCTGCGTCTACCGGGCCTCGGAGTGGCGGCACAAGGAGGTCGAGCTGGCTGCCCACGACCTGCTGCAGCTGCTCGACCGGGTCAGCACGTGACCCAGGTCCGTCCTGCCGGACCGGACGACGCCGCGGAGGTGGCGGGCCTGGAGTCCAGCTGCCTGGGCCCCGACGCGTGGAGCGAGGCGCTCGTGCGGGAGGGGATCCTCGGTGGGCTGCCGACCGTGTCGTACCTGGTCGCCGTCGACGACGGTGCGCTCGTCGGGCACGCGGTCACCTCGGCCGCCGGCGACATCGCCGAGCTGCAGCGGATCGCGGTCGCGCACAGCCATCGTCGCCACGGCGTGGGCGGGCAGCTGCTGGCGGCCGCGGTCGAGGCCGCCTCGCGCACCGACGCCGACCGCATGCTGCTCGAGGTGCGCGCGGACAACCAGGCGGCCCTGGCGTTCTACGCACACGCCGGCTTCGTCGAGATCGACCGCCGCGACCGCTACTACGCCGACGGCGCCCCGGCGATCGTCCTCCGCCTCCCGCTGGGGCGTGGGTGCGGGGGCGGCGGCAGCGGTTTCCCAGGTTGAGAACCCACGCTGTCTCGTCACACGAGCAGCAACGTGTGTGAAGAGACAGGAACCTGTGTGAAGTTCCTCGAGACCCCCGAGCTCGGGTTCTCAACCTGGGAAACGTGAGGTCACTCAGGCGCCGCGAGCTGCTCCAGCTTCCGCACGGCGAGCTCGGCGTAGAGGGTGGCCTCGTCGGGCAGCACCTCGGGGTCGAAGTCCGCTCGGGGGCTGTGGTTCGAGGGGGCCGTCTCCGGGTCGAGCCCGGGGAGGGTGGCGCCGAGGAACACGAAGGCCCCGGGGACCGCCGCCAGCACCCGGGAGAAGTCCTCCGAGCCGGTGATCGGGTCCGGCAGGTCGGCGTAGCGCTCCTCGCCGAAGACCTCGCGCACCACGTCCGCCGCGAAGCCGACCTCGGTGGCGTTGTTGACGGTGAGCGGGTACTCGTCGCCGTAGTCGATGTCCACCTCGAGGCCGTGGGCGCGGGCCACGCCCAGGAGGGTGTCGTCGATGCCCTCGCGCAGTCGGGTCGCACTGGCCTCGGAGAAGCGCCGCACGGTCGCTTCGAAGCGCGCGGTGTCGGGGATGATGTTGCGGCGGGTGCCGCCCTCGACGATCCCCACCGTGATCACCACCGGGTCGAAGACGTCGAAGCGCCGCGTGACCATGGTCTGCAGCGCGGTGATCATCTCGGCCATCGCCGCGATCGGGTCACGCCCGCGGTGCGGCGTGGATCCGTGCCCGCCCTGACCGCGCACGGTCACGAAAAGGCCGTGCGAGGCGGCCATCAACGGTCCGGGCCGGCTCGCGAACTGGTGGTTGCGGAAGGTGTTGGAGAAGACGTGGGTGCCGTACGCCGCGTCGACCCGCCGTCCGGCCACGTCGAGCACGCCCTCCTCGAGCATCACGCCGGCACCGTCCCAGCCCTCCTCGCCCGGCTGGAACATCAGCACCACGTCACCCGCCAGGTGGTCGCGGTGCTGGACCAGCAGGCGGGCTGCGCCGATCAGGCTGGCGGTGTGCAGGTCGTGCCCGCAGGCGTGCATCGCGCCGTTGGTCGAGGCGAAGTCCAGTCCCGTCTCCTCCGCCACCGGGAGGGCGTCCATGTCGGCCCGCAGCAGCACCGTCCGGGGATCCGCCTCGTTGCGCGCATCGCCGCGGAGCACCGCCGTGACAGACGTGGTGCCGGTGCCCGTGGAGACCTCCAGGTCCAGGCCCTCCAGTGCGCGCAGCACCTTCTCCTGGGTCCGCGGCAGGTCGAGGCCCACCTCGGGGTCCTGGTGGATCTCCGAGCGCAGCCGGACCAGGTCGTCCTTCATCGCCAGGGCGTCGTCGCGCAGGTCCATCGGTCCTCCGGTGCCCTCAGGGCAGGTAGTAGGTCGGGTTGGGCAGCTTCACCGTACGGTCCGAGTGGCCACCGAGCAGGTCGCTGAACTGGTCCCCGACGTTGGCCACGACGTCGTACCCCAGGTCCTCGACGTGCGCGCGGGTCAGGGACTTGTACTCCGCGGTCGTGCAGACGCCGTCCGCGCACGGGGTGCCCTGCATCCAGGGCCGGCTGGCCCCCGGCGTGGTGCCGGAGACCCACTTGGTGAAGTACAGCGGGTCGGAGAACCCCTGGTAGCCGACCTTCGCGAGGTTGCCCAGCGTCGCGGCCTTCTGGGTGTCGTTGCGGCCCGTCAGCCCGACCACCGTGCAGCCCGAGGCGGCGACGGCGTTCACGACGGCCGTCATCCCTGGGGTGGCCGGGAACCTCTCCTTCTGCACCCACTGCTGGTCCTGCACCACCGGGTCGAAGGTGAACCGCATCGCCCCGTCCTCCATGTCGTAGGTCCACAGCGTGGTGTCGTCGGCGTCGAAGACCACCGCCGGCCTCCGTCCGTCGGCGGCCGCCCGCGAGCAGGTGCGGGTCAGGCTGCTGCGCAACCGCGCGGCCAGGCGGGTCATCTCGGAGATGTACGGCGAGGTCGTCTTGTTCGCGATCCCGGTCGTGGCACCCGACGACGGCGCGTTGTAGTAGGTCCGGATCGTCGAGCGCACCGAGTCGATGTTGGGGATGCCCTCACCGCCCTCGGTCAGCCCGCTCGAGCCGTCGGGCTTCATGGTGAAGTGCGTGCGCGGCGAGAACCGCGGACCGGGCGCCCCTCCGTCGAGGTCCGGGCTGGCCAGGAAGTAGGTCGGGTTCGGCAGCTTCAGCACCCGGTCGGCGTAGCCGCCCTGCAGGTCGCTCCACTGGTCGCCGACGTTGAGCACGATGCGGTAGCCGAGGTTCTCGATGTGGCGGCGCGTGCCGGCCTTGTACTCCACCGTCGTGCACTTCGACGTCGCGCAGTGGATGTACGACGGCTGCTGGCTCGCCCCTTGGCCGGTCCACTTGGTGAAGAAGGTGCGCCGGGTGAAGGCGCGGTAGCCGACGTGGTGCAGGTTCTGGAGCGTGGCTGCCTCCTGGTCGTCGCTGCGGCCGGTCAGCCCGAAGACCTTGAACCCTGCTCGCTTCACCCGGTTGACGAGCTGGACCATCCCCGGCGTTGCGGGGAACCGCTCCTGCTGCACGTACTCGTCCTGCAGGACGGGATCGAAGTTGAAGTGCATCGCCGCGTCCTCCATGTCGTAGGTCCACAGCGTCGTGTCATCGGCGTCGAAGACGATCGCCGGCCGCTGGTGGTGACGCCGGGCCTGGCGCTTCACGCGCTGGAGGTAGCGCGCCTGACTCTTCTCGATCCGCTTCATCTCGCTGATGTACGGCGAGGACTCCTTGTCGGCGATGCCGACTCCGGCGCCGGCGGTGGGGGAGCCGTAGTAGGTGCGGATCGTCGACTTCACCGAGTCGATGTCGGGGATGCCGGCGCCGGGCTCGGTGGCGCCGCTCGATCCGTCCGGCCGCATCGTGAAGTGGGTCCGCGGAGCCAGCGAGGACTCGTCGGAGCGTGCGGTGGCCGACGGCGCGGTGACGGTGACGGCGGTGAGGGCGAGCGCGGCGGAGGCGAGCACCGCCCCGGCTGCGGAGGACGTGCGTGAAGTCATCAGACCTGCTCCCGAGAGTGGATGAGCCGACGCGAGCAACGTAACCCACCCCGGGCATCATGGGCACGTGGCAGACGAACCCCTGGTGCTCGGCATCGAGACCTCCTGCGACGAGACCGGCGTCGGCATCGTCAGGGGCAACACGCTGCTCGCTGATGCCGTGGCCTCCTCGGTGGAGGAGCACGCGCGCTTCGGTGGCGTGGTCCCCGAGGTCGCCTCGCGCGCCCACCTCGAGGCGATGGTGCCGACGATCCAGCGCGCCTGCGAGACCGCCGGGGTCAGCCTCGCCGACGTCGACGCCCTGGCCGTGACCGCCGGCCCCGGACTGGCCGGTGCACTGCTCGTCGGCGTGGCGGCCGCGAAGTCGCTGGCGATCGCGCTGGACAGGCCGCTGTACGGCGTGAACCACCTCGCCGCCCACGTGGCCGTCGACCAGCTCGAGCACGGCGCCCTGCCCGACCCGTGCCTGGCCCTGCTCGTCTCGGGTGGTCACTCCTCGCTGCTGCGCGTCGCTGACGTCACGTCCTCGGTGGAGCCCCTGGGCGCGACGATCGACGACGCCGCCGGGGAGGCGTTCGACAAGGTGGCGCGGCTGCTCGGGCTGCCGTTCCCGGGCGGCCCCCACATCGACCGCGCGGCGCGCTCGGGCTCCACGGTGGCGATCGACTTCCCGCGTGGGCTGACCTCGGGCCGCGACCTCGAGCGGCACCGCTTCGACTTCTCCTTCTCCGGCCTCAAGACCGCGGTGGCCCGCTGGGTGCAGGCCCGGGAGGCCTCGGGCGAGCCGGTGCCCGTCGCCGACGTGGCCGCCTCGTTCCAGGAGGCCGTCTGCGACGTGCTGACCCGCAAGGCCGTCGATGCCGCACGGACCGAGGGCATCGAGCACATCCTCGTCGGCGGTGGTGTGGCGGCGAACTCCCGACTCCGGGCGCTGACCGAGGAGCGCGCGTCGGCGTACGGCATCCAGGTGCGGGTCCCGCGTCCCGGGCTGTGCACCGACAACGGCGCCATGGTCGCGGCCCTCGGCGCGGAGATGGTCGCCCGCGGCCGGACGCCGTCCCACCTCGACCTCCCGGCCGACTCCTCGATGCCGGTGACGCAGGTCGTCGCCTAGGGGTGCCCTAGGTTGGGCTCCATGCACCAGGTACAAGGAGTCATCGCGCGCTCCAAGGGCGCTCCCGTCGAGCTCGTCACGATCAACGTCCCCGACCCGGGGCCGGGCGAGGCGTTGGTGAGGGTGCAGGCCTGCGGGGTCTGCCACACCGACCTGCACTACCGCGAGGGCGGCATCAACGACGACTTCCCGTTCCTGCTGGGGCACGAGGCCTCCGGTGTCGTGGAGGCTGTCGGCGAGGGCGTCACCGACGTCGCCGCCGGCGACTTCGTGGTGCTCAACTGGCGCGCGGTCTGCGGCGACTGCCGGGCCTGCAACCGCGGCGAACCGTGGTACTGCTTCGCCACCCACAACGCCACCCAGAAGATGACGCTCGAGGACGGCACCGAGCTCTCGCCCGCCCTGGGCATCGGTTCCTTCGCCGAGAAGACGCTCGTCGCCGCCGGCCAGTGCACCAAGGTCGACCCGTCGGCCCGGCCTGCCGCCGTCGGGCTGCTGGGCTGCGGCGTGATGGCCGGACTCGGTGCCGCGATCAACACCGGCAACGTCGGCCGCGGCAAGAGCGTGGCCGTCATCGGCTGCGGGGGAGTGGGCGCTGCCGCCGTCGCCGGCGCGGCCCTGGCGGGTGCGTCCAGGATCATCGCCGTCGACATCGACCCCCGGAAGCTCGAGACCGCGACGAAGCTCGGCGCCACCCACACCGTCAACAGCGTGGAGTCCGACCCGGTCGAGGCGATCCAGGGCCTCACCGACGGGTTCGGCGCCGACGTGGTCATCGACGCCGTGGGCCGGCCGGAGACCTGGAAGCAGGCCTTCTACGCCCGTGACCTGGCGGGGACGGTCGTGCTCGTCGGCGTACCGACTCCGGAGATGAAGATCCCCGACATCCCGCTGATCGACGTCTTCGGGCGCGGCGGTGCGCTGAAGTCGAGCTGGTACGGCGACTGCCTGCCCAGCCGCGACTTCCCGATGCTCGTCGACCTCTACCAGCAGGGCCGGCTCGACCTCGACGCGTTCGTCTCCGAGGAGATCGGCCTGGGCGACGTGGAGGCGGCCTTCGAGAAGATGCACCACGGCGACGTGCTGCGTTCGGTGGTCCTGCTGTGACCTCCGTGCGCATCGACCACGCCGTGACCAGTGGCACCTTCTCGCTCGACGGCGAGACCTTCGACGTCGACAACAACATCTGGGTGATCGGCAACGACGACGAGTGCGTGGTCATCGACGCGCCGCACAGCGTCGCCGACATCCTGAAGGTCGTCGGCGGCCGCCAGGTGAAGGCGATCATCGCCACCCACGCCCACGACGACCACGTCGGCGTGGCCCCGGCCCTGCGCGAGAAGGTGACCGCCCCGATCCTGATGCACCCCGACGACCGCCCGCTGTGGGAGCTCACGCACACCGACCACCTCTGGGACGTCGACCTCGAGGACGGCCAGACGATCTCGGTCGGTGGCGCGGCGATCAAGGTGCTGCACACGCCCGGTCACGCGCCGGGGGCCGTCTGCCTCTACGTGCACGACCTCGGCTGCGTCTTCACCGGGGACACGCTGTTCCAGGGCGGTCCGGGCGCGACCGGGCGCTCGTACAGCGACGAGGACGTCATCAAGGACTCCATCCGCAGGGTGCTCTTCGCCCTGCCCGACGAGACCGTCGTGCACACCGGCCACGGTGACGACACCACCATCGGCGCCGAGAAGGCGAACGTCTGAGAAGAACGGTTCACGCAGCGCGACGGGTGAGAGAACGACGCGCTGCCACGACCACGCCCAGCACGAGCAGCCCGAAGACGAGCGCCCCGACGACGATCTCGGAGGTACCGGTTCCCGCCTCCACCGCCTGGGCCGGCCCGAACCAGAGGGCGTACGTCGCCGCGGCCCCGGTCGCGAGCGCAAGAGGATGGCGACGGTCCCAGCCGGCTCGTCGGGACCAGCGCCGGATCGCGACGACGGCCACGACCACCGCCAGCGCCAGCCAGGCGGTCTGGAGCAGCAGCCCGGGCACACCGGAACCGAACCAGTAGGCGCTGGTCAGCACGAAGGCGGCGAGACCGACGACGACCGGTCTCGGTGGATCGCCGGGGATCCTGGGCGGTGGGGGCCGCCGCCCGGCAAGCACGCCAGCGAGGACGAGGGCGAGGATGACGATCCCCGACACGAGGAACTGGACTGCCGACCCCACGAAGTTCTGGTCCGTCGCCTGCAGGATGCCGAGGGACAGGCACCCGAGGACGAACAACCCAGCGATGGAGGCGAGGCCACGCCGGCCGAGCCATGGCCGCGTCGGGGCGCTGTCGAAGGACTCGACGATGGCGATCGGGACGCAGATGCTCCAGACCGTGTGCAGCGCCAGGCTGTAGAGCACGAGCGTCCCGCTGATTCCCAGTCCCGGGACCTCGCCGTACGTCGCGAACGAGCTCAGCCCGAGGTATCCGGGGTTGAACACCATCTGGTCGACCGGCCCCTCCTCGATCAGGGCGTACGCCGCTGCGAACAGCGCCATCGCCGGCCAGCCCCCGAGCCGGCGACCGCACTCGCGCACGATCACGGCGCCGGCCCCGTAGAGGGGGAGGTAGAGCAGCAGCGCGGCGATCTGCGAGATCGGGGTGTTGCCGAGCAGGAACTCCCCGACGATCGGGGCGAGCAGCATCAGGCCCAGGGTGAGCGCCATCGGTCTGCGACGAGAGGTCATGCCGATCGCCGCTGTCGCACGACTTCCAGCACGGCGATGACCGTGGCCACGGCGACGAAGCCGAGCGCCACGGTGACGGCGGCGCCGAGGGCGTGGGCGTACGCCGCGGCACCGGTGCCCACGACGGCGGCGAAGAAGACCGAGCCGATCACCGCCTGACCGATCGCGAGACCGACCCGCTGCGCGGTCTGCAGGACTCCTCCTGCCGTGCTGCCGACGACGGGGTCGACGTCCATCAGGGTCAGTGCCTGGTTGGGGGTGATGAGTGCGCCGGTGCCCACTCCCATCAGGAACAGCGGGCCGGCCAGGGCCAGGGTGGCGTGCTCGACCGGCACCGTCCGCGCGACCAGCGCCATCGAGAGCGCACCCAGGCCGAAGACGAGGCACGCGCCGACCACCAGTGGACGACCGATCCGGCTGACGTAGCGCCCCGCGGTCTGGGCGGCGATCGCACTGCCCGCGGCGAAGGCGGTGACGCCCAGGGCGGAGTCGAGGGCGCTGTAGCCGAGGCCGCGCTGGAAGTACACCGCGAGCACGAGCGGCAGGCCGGCCGTCGCGGGGAAGAAGGCCAGCGCGACCAGCACTCCGGCGGTGTACGACGGGCGCTGGAAGAGGCGCAGGTCGACCAGCGGGTCCTTGCGCTCGCGGGTCAGCCGCCGTTCGCGCAGGTAGAACAGGACGAGCAGCCCGGCGGCCGGCAGGGCCAGGAGCAGCACCCGCGCCCCGATGCTGCGGTACTCCACCGCCGCGAAGAGCACGCAGAAGGTCGCCGAGCCGAGCATCGCCGAGCCGATCACGTCGAGCCGGTGCTTGCCGACCGGCGGCGCGTCGGGCAGGTAGCGCCGGGCCAGCGCGATCACGACCACGCCCACCGGCACGTTGACGAAGAACACCAGCCTCCAGCCGAGGTCGGGGCCACCCAGCGCGATCAGCGACCCACCGACCAGTGGGCCCAGCGCCGTACCCAGCCCGACCGTCGTGCCGAGCGCACCGAAGGCGCGGCCGCGCTCGTCGCCGGTGAACATCTGCTGCACGAGCCCGGAGACCTGCGGGTTGACCAGGCCGCCGAACAGGCCCTGGAGCACCCGCATCGCGATCAGCACCGACGCGGTCGGCGCCAGGCCGGAGAAGGCGCTCGTCACGGCGAACCCGGCGATGCCGATCTGGAACATCCGCCGCCGGCCGTGGTCGTCGCCGAGCCGGCCGGCGAGGACCGGCACCAGCCCGAAGGCCAGCGTGTAGCCGCTCACCACCCACTGCAGCTCCGAGGAGCCCGCTCCCGTGGCGTCGCCGATCGCGGGGAGGGCCACGTTGGTCACGCTGACGTCGAGCAGGGTCATGAACAGGGCGCTGCAGCAGACCAGCAGTGCCACCCAGCGCCGGTGGTCGGCCTCTGCGTCGACCACCGGCGCCTCGCCCGCGGCAGGTCGCTCGTGCGGGAACTCGCTCATCGCTCGGCCCGGGTGGCGCCATCTGCCAGGGGCTCCACCAGCAGCGCCGTCCCGCGTCCGGCCACCCGGGTGAGCACCAGCGTCGCCTCCGCGTCGCCGCGCAGGGACAGCCGCTTGCGCAGCTCGTCGGGCACCACCGAGACGCCGCGCTTCTTGATCGTCAGCCGGCCGACACCCCGCTCACGCAGCGCCGCGCGCAGCTGCTTCTCTCGGTACGGCACCTCCTCCAGCACCCGGTAGGAGCGAGCGAAAGGGGTCCGGAAAGCGTCGTCGGACACGACGTAGGCGATGTGCTCGTCGAGCAGCCGGCCGCCGACCCCGGCCGCCACGGCAGTGACCAGGCCCGCGCGGATGACCGCCCCGTCCGGCTCGTAGAAGAAGGCGCCGAGCCCGCCGGTGGGAGCGGGCTGCCCGGCGTACGGGTCGTCCTCCTCGGTGAGCGTGGCCAAGCCGCCGTCGCGGATCACGGTCGCCCGCCGTCGCGCCGTGGCCAGCCGGCCCGACCACAACACCGCCTCCTTGACCTCACGCTGGTCGCTGACCCACTCGGCCTCCACGCTCTCGGGGACCAGGTCGTGCGGCAGGCCGGGCGCCAGCTTCACGCAGGCGTCCCGGACGAGCAGGGACTCCACGAACGACCACGGGGGAGCGAAGCCGGCGGGATCGAAGGTGCGGCCGCGCGCCGTACGACGGGCTGGGTCGGCGAACGCGACGTCGAAGGGAGTCGTGTCGACCTCGCCCGCGTCGGCCACCCGGACCGCGCCGCCCAGGGAGAGCGCCGCGAGGTTGGCCTCCGCGACCGCCACGCGCACGGGATCGAGGTCCACTCCGGCGGCAGTCAGCCCGGCCCGGGCGAACGCGATCAGGTCACCGCCGATGCCGCAGCCGAGGTCGACCACCGTGTCCAGCCCGGCCGCAGCGATCCGGGCAGCGCGATGGCCGGCCACCGCCAGCCGGGTGGCCTGCTCGAGGCCCTCGGGGGTGAAGTACATCCGGGCCGCCAGGTCGCCGAACTTGACCTCGGCCCGTCGGCGCAGCTCGACCTGCGTCAGTGCCGCGGCGACGTGCTCGGCGGAGGCCAGACGGCGCAGCTGTACGTGGGCCCTGAGCGGATCGCCGCCCTGGATCTCAGCTGTCTGCTCGAGCAGCTGCTGCCCCTCGCCGGTGAGCAGCCAGCGGACGTCCTCGAGCTCCACCCGGGCATCCTCGCAGGGAGGCCCGCACCACCCTGCACCCGCGCTGGCACTCACTGGGTCTGAGTGCTAGTTTCTGATTGGCACTCTCCCGGTGAGTGTGCCAATGCCTTTCGTGGCCACCAGGTCGGCGAAGCCACCATTCCAACTCTTCAGAAAACTGGAGGTCGACAATCGTGTCGGTCAACATCAAGCCCCTCGAGGACCGGATCGTCGTCCAGCCGCTGGACGCCGAGCAGACCACGGCGTCAGGTCTGGTCATCCCGGACACCGCCAAGGAGAAGCCCCAGGAGGGCGAGGTCCTGGCCATCGGCCCCGGTCGCATCGACGACAACGGCAACCGGGTCCCGCTCGACGTCACCGTCGGCGACAAGGTGATCTACAGCAAGTACGGCGGCACCGAGGTCAAGTACGCCGGCGAGGAGTACCTCATCCTCTCTGCCCGCGACGTCCTCGCCGTCGTCTCCTGACGCACCTGGCATCCCGGCTGGCGGCGTTGCCCGCCGCTCGACGACCGCTCCGCTCCCAGGTCGCCTTCGCGGCGGGCGCCTTGCCAGCCGGGCGCCAGGCACGTCAGGCCCCATCTCTTCGTAGGAGGCACTGAATGCCCAAGATTCTGGAATTCGACGAGGCCGCCCGCCGCAGCCTCGAGCGCGGCGTGGACAAGCTCGCCAACGCCGTCAAGGTGACGCTCGGCCCCCGTGGTCGCTACGTCGTCCTGGACAAGAAGTGGGGCGCCCCCACGATCACCAACGACGGTGTCACCGTCGCGCGTGAGATCGAGCTGGACGACCCCTTCGAGAACCTCGGGGCCCAGCTGACGAAGGAGGTCGCGACCAAGACCAACGACGTCGCCGGTGACGGCACCACCACGGCGACCGTGCTGGCCCAGTCGATGGTCCACGAAGGCCTGCGTGCCGTGGCCGCCGGCGCCAACCCGATGTCGCTCAAGCGCGGCATGGACAAGGCCACCGAGGCCGTCAACGACGCGCTCTCGAAGTCGGCGCGCGACGTCGACGACCGCGCCGACATGGCGGCGGTCGCGACCGTCTCCAGCCGCGACGAGGTCATCGGTGACCTGCTCGCCGAGGCCTTCGACAAGGTCGGCAAGGACGGTGTCATCACCGTCGAGGAGTCCAACACCATGGGCACCGAGCTGGAGTTCACCGAGGGGATGCAGTTCGACAAGGGCTACCTCTCGCCGTACTTCGTCACCGACCAGGAGTCGATGGAGGCCGTCCTCGACGACCCGTTCATCCTGTTGCACCAGGGCAAGATCTCGGCGATCTCCGAGCTGCTCCCCGTGCTGGAGAAGGTCATCGCGGCCGGCAAGCCGCTGTTCATCCTCGCCGAGGACCTCGAGGGCGAGGCGCTCTCGACGCTGGTGGTCAACAAGATCCGCGGCACCTTCAACGCCGTCGCGGTCAAGAGCCCCGCCTTCGGTGACCGGCGCAAGGCGATGATGCAGGACATCGCGACCCTGACCGGTGGTCAGGTCGTCTCTCCCGAGGTCGGGCTCAAGCTCGACCAGGTGGGGCTCGACGTGCTCGGCACCGCCCGTCGCGTCGTGGTCACCAAGGACAACACCACGATCGTCGAGGGCGGCGGCAAGCCCGACGAGGTCAACGGCCGCGTCAACCAGATCAAGGCCGAGATCGAGAACACCGACTCCGACTGGGACCGCGAGAAGCTCCAGGAGCGCCTCGCGAAGCTGGCCGGCGGTGTCTGCGTCGTCCGTGTCGGCGCCGCCACCGAGGTGGAGCTGAAGGAGAAGAAGCACCGCATCGAGGACGCCGTCTCCGCGACGCGCGCCGCGATCGAGGAGGGCATCGTCGCCGGTGGCGGCTCCGCCCTCGTGCACGCCGTCTCCGTCCTCGACGACGGGCTCGGCCTCACCGGCGACGAGGCCACGGGTGTCCGCATCGTGCGCCTGGCCGCCGACCAGCCGCTGCGCTGGATCGCCGAGAACGGTGGCGAGCAGGGCGCGGTCGTCGTGGCCAAGGTCCGCGAGCTCGGCGTCGGCAACGGCTACAACGCCGCGACCCAGGAGTACGGCGACCTGGTGCCCCAGGGCGTGCTCGACCCGGTCAAGGTGACCAAGTCGGCGCTGACCAACGCCAGCTCGATCGCCGGCATGCTGCTGACCACCGAGACCCTGATCGTCGAGGCCCCCGAGGACGAGGCCGACTCCGACTCCGGCCACGGCCACGGTCACGGCCACGGTCACTGAGATCGGGCTGGTCGGCTGACTGCCGGTTTCCCATGGGGTGAACCTTTACTGCCTCCTCGCACAGGATGTTTCCTGTGTGAGGAGGCAGTTTCACTTCCTACCCTGGGAAACTGGCCCCCCTGTCGTCACTCGGAGGACACATGACACCACCGCCGCTCGTCGTGGTCATGGGTGTGTCCGGGTCGGGCAAGTCGACGGTGGGGGCGGCGCTGGCCCAGCGGTTGGGGGTGCCGTTCGAGGACGCCGACGACCTGCACCCGCCGGCCAACATCGCGAAGATGTCGGCGGGGGAGCCGCTGGACGACGAGGATCGCCGCCCCTGGCTCGATGCGGTCGGCAGGTGGCTCCACGAGCACGACTCCACCGGCGGGGTGATGAGCTGCTCGGCGCTCAGGCGCCGCTACCGCGACCAGATCCGGGAGCACGCCCCCCGCGTCGAGCTCGTCCACCTCGACGGGACCCGTGAGGTGATCGCGCGTCGGCAGGCCAGCCGACCCGGGCACTTCATGCCGGCCTCGCTCCTCGACTCCCAGTTCGCGACCCTCGAGCCGCTCGCTCCCGACGAGCACGGCGTGGTCATCGACGTCGACCAGAGCATCGACGCCATCGTGCAGGACTACCTCGACAAGCACCGCGACGACGGAGTGGAGTGACGATGATGATTCCCCTGGCCGCACCCGTGGCCCCCGCACCGGTGGCGCCCGGTTGGCAGCTGGTCACGGCAGCGCTGCTCGGCATCGCCGTGATCGTCGTGCTGATCGCCTGGCTCAAGGTGCACCCGTTCCTGGCCCTGATCTTCGGCGCCCTGACGGTCGGGATCGTCGCCGGGCAGAACCTCAACGACGTCATCACCAGCTTCTCCACCGGCTTCGGTACGACGGCCGCGTCGGTCGGTGCCCTGGTGGCTCTGGGTGCCATGTTCGCCAAGCTGCTGGCAGACAGCGGCGGTGCCGACCAGATCGTCGACACGATCGTCGGTCGGGCGTCGAAGGCTGCCCTGCCCTGGGCGATGGCCGGTGTGGGCGCGCTCATCGGTCTCCCGATGTTCTTCGAGATCGGGCTCGTGATGCTGATGCCGGTCATCTACCTGGTGGCCCGGCGCGCCGAGGTCTCGATCATCACCATCGGCATCCCCACGCTGGCCGGGCTGTCGGCCATGCACGGCCTGGTGCCGCCGCACCCCGGCCCGTTGCTCGCGATCGCCACCCTGCACGCCGACCTCGGCCGGACCCTCATCTTCGGCGTCATCGTGGCCATCCCCACGGTGATCGTGGCCGGTCCGCTGTTCGGCCGGGTGGCCGGCCGTTGGGTCGACGTGGCGCCACCGTCCACCTACGAGCACCGGGAGGGCGAGCGTTCCTTCGAGCGGCGTCCCACCTTCGGGATCACCCTGGCGACGGTGCTGCTGCCGGTGCTGCTGATGATGGCCAAGGCCGTCGCGGACGTCGCGATCGACGACGACTCGAACCGGGTCCAGCAGGCCTTCGACGTCATCGGCAACCCCCTGATCGCATTGCTGCTGGCGGTGGTGGTGGCGATGTTCACCTTCGGACGCGGCTCGGGGATGGACCGGGCCGCGGTCGGCGCCTCGGTCTCCGCCGCGCTCCCTCCGATCGCGGGCATCCTGCTGATCGTCTCGGCGGGTGGCGGCTTCAAGCAGGTGCTGGTGGACACCGGTATCGGCACGGTGCTCGCCGACTGGGCGAAGGGCGCGAACATCTCGGTGATCGTGCTCGCGTGGGTCCTCGCCGTGCTCATCCGCCTCGCCACCGGGTCGGCGACCATCGCGACCATCACCGCCTCGGGCCTGATGGTCGGTCTCGTCCAGGGCCTCGACACCAGCGAGGTCTCGCTCGTCGTGCTGGCGATCGGGGCCGGCTCGGTGTTCTTCTCCCACGTCAACGACGCGGGGTTCTGGCTGGTCAAGGAGTACTTCGGCCTCAGCGTCGGCCAGACCATCAAGTCGTGGTCCCTGATGGAGACCGTGCTCTCGGTCAGCGGGCTGGTCTTCGTGCTGCTGCTCTCGATCGTGGTGTGACTCAGCGCAGGGGGACGAACCGGTAGGCGCCGTGCTCGGAGGTGCGCACCCGGCCGCCCTCCCGCCGGACGAGCAGCATCGTGCTGTCGACCGGGATCACCATCCGACCACCCTCACCGAGCTGGTCCACCAGCTCGGCGGGCAGGGACCGCGCGTTGGCCGAGACCAGGATCCGGTCGTAGGGCGCCTCGTCCGGCACGCCGAACACGCCCGGGATCGCCTGCCGGATCGTGGCCCAACCGACCCCGGCGGCCTCGAGGTTGGCGGTGCCGAACGCCGTCAGGGTCGGCTCGAGCTCGACCCCGAGCACGACGCCTCCCGGCCCGGTCAGGTGTGCCAGCAAGGCGGTCGTCCAGCCCGATCCCGAGCCGACGTCGAGCACGCGCTGGCCGGGCTCGACCTCCAGCAACCGCAGCATCGAGCGGACCGCGCGGGGCTGCGAGCTCGTCTGCCCCTTCCCGATCGGGATCGGGCCGTCGTAGGACGCCCGCCAGCGCGCCCGACGGGGCAGGAACCGGGACCGCGGAGCAGCCTCGAAGGCCGCCCGGACCCGGGACTCGGGGTCCACACGACCAGTCTGACGCACCGGGGTCGTGGGCTTTTGTCATCTGCACGAAATGTGCAGGCAGCGCGCGTGCAACACACCACGGTCACAGTGACGCCATGTTCTACCGAGTCCGGGCGTCCCTGCACGAGCGGCCCGGGTCGTTGGCCCTGCTCGCGGCACGCTGCGGGGAGGCAGGACTCAACATCCTCGGGCTGCAGATCTTTCCCGACCTGGGCCGGGTCACCGACGAGCTCGTGATCAGTGCTCCCGAGGACTGGACCGCCACGGCGGTCTCCGATCTCGTGAGTGGTGCAGGCGGGGACGAGGTGAGCGTCGAACCCTGCACCACTCACGACCTGATCGACCAGCCGACCAGGTGGCTGGCGGCAGCGCAGGACGTCGTCGCAGACCCGGAGCTGCTGCCGGCGATGCTCGAGAAGCTCCTCGGCCCGCACCCGGAGAAGTGGAGCGCCACCGAGCACTCGCGCGCCGAGGCGCTCCGAACACTGGCCCAGGGCGTCGGCGCCTCCGGGCCGCAGCGCTCCGACACCGTGGAGTACGACGAGACCGGCAGCGGCGTCCTCGCCCGGATCGGCGGCCATGTCGTCGGTGCTGCCGCCTTCGCCGACGAGCACGCCCTGACCGTGGAGGTGGCGCCGGCCTGGCGACGGCTCGGCATCGGCACCGCGCTGCTGAGCCGTGCGGTCGAGCTGGCCGCCGCGCGTGGCGTCGACGAGGTCGTGCTCGAGGCACCGGCCGGCGACGAGGGCTTCGTGTCCTGGTTGCTGAACGCCCGGGTCCGCGCGCGGATGAAGTCCGTCGGCGGCATCGTGCAGGCGCGGGTCGCCGCCCCCGCCGGACCCGCCGCCCGGGTGCGCTGAGCCGGCGTACGCCGCCGGTAGACTCGGGACATGACGGCAGAGGTACCCGACAAGTTCGCTGCCCTCGGGCTCACCTACGACGACGTGCTGCTGCTGCCCGGCGAGACCGACGTCATCCCCAGCGAGGTCGACACCGCCACGCGACTGACCCGCGACATCACCCTGCGGACCCCGCTGATCTCCAGCGCGATGGACACCGTCACCGAGTCGAGGATGGCGATCGCGATGGCCCGCCAGGGCGGCATCGGCATCCTGCACCGCAACCTGTCCATCGAGGACCAGGCCTACCAGGTCGACCTGGTCAAGCGGACCCAGACCGGGATGATCTCCAACCCGGTGACCATCACCCCCGACAAGACGCTCGAGGAGCTCGACCAGATCTGCGGTGAGTACCGCGTCTCCGGACTCCCGGTCGTCGACGTCGACGACCGGCTGCTCGGCATCATCACCAACCGCGACCTGCGCTTCACGCCGGTCGCCGAGTGGGCGATCACCAAGGTCGACGAGGTGATGACGCCGATGCCGCTGATCACCGCGCCGGTCGGCATCTCCCGCGACGACGCGACCGCGCTGCTGCGCAAGCACAAGCGCGAGCGGCTGCCGATCGTCGACGAGGCGGGCCGCCTGACCGGGCTGATCACGGTCAAGGACTTCGTGAAGTCCGAGCAGTTCCCGATGGCCTCCAACGACGACCACGGCCGGCTGCTCGTCGGCGCGGCGATCGGCTACTTCGGCGACGCGTGGGAGCGGGCCACCACCCTGGTCGAGGCCGGAGTCGACGTGCTCGTCCCCGACGTCGCCAACGGTCACGCCCGGTTGATGCTGGAGATGATCCAGCGGCTGAAGAGCGATCCCGCCACTCGTCACGTCCAGGTCATCGGCGGCAACGTCGCGACCCGTGCGGGAGCCCAGGCGCTCGTCGACGCGGGCGCGGACGGCGTCAAGGTCGGCGTCGGCCCGGGCTCGATCTGCACCACACGCGTCGTGGCCGGGGTCGGCGTACCCCAGGTCACCGCGGTCTACGAGGCCTCGCTGGCCTGCGGTCCGGCCGGGGTGCCCCTGGTCGCCGACGGTGGGCTGCAGTACTCCGGCGACATCGCGAAGGCGATCGTCGCGGGTGCCGACACGGTGATGCTCGGGTCGCTGCTCGCCGGCTGCGAGGAGAGCCCCGGCGAGCTGATCTTCGTCAACGGCAAGCAGTACAAGTCCTACCGGGGGATGGGCTCGCTCGGGGCGATGGCCTCCCGCGGCAAGAAGTCCTTCTCCAAGGACCGCTACTTCCAGGCCGACGTGTCCAGTGATGACAAGATCGTGCCCGAGGGCATCGAGGGTCAGGTCGCCTACCGCGGGCCGCTGGCCGGCGTCGCCCACCAGCTGATCGGCGGGCTGCACCAGTCGATGTTCTACGTCGGCGCACGCACCGTCCCCGAGCTCAAGGAGCGTGGCCAGTTCGTGCGGATCACCTCCGCGGGCCTGAAGGAGAGCCACCCGCACGACGTGCAGATCACCGCCGAGGCCCCCAACTACTCGTGGCGCTGAGCCAGCCCCAGATCCGTCCCCTCGAGGAGCGTGACTGGGAGCAGGTGCACGCGATCGTCGTCGAGGTCGCGAGTGCCGGGGAGACCTACGCCATGGAGGTTCCCCTCTCCCTCGAGGAGACCCGCGAGCTCTGGAGCGGCCAGCACGTCGTCGTGGCCGTCGAGGGCGAGACCGTCGTCGGCTCCGCCACGATGGGCCCCAACCGTCCGGCCCAGGGGGCCCACGTCGGCACGGCCGGCTTCATGGTGGGCGCGGCGGCGCGCGGCCACGGGGTGGGCCGGGCGCTGGCCGAGCACGTGGTCGCGTGGCACCGGGCCCAAGGCTTCCGCGGCATCCAGTTCAACGCCGTCGTCTCGACCAACACCTCCGCCGTACACCTGTGGCACGCGCTCGGCTTCGAGACGGTGGGCCGGGTGCCAGGCGCCTTCCGGCTGCCCAGTGGTGAGTACGCCGACCTGCTCGTGATGTACCTCGGCCTGTAGCCGATCTCCACCTCGCGGCCAGAGGATCAGTACCCCGGGTGGAGGCCGAGAGCCCAGCGCGACGGCAAGGGTAGGCGCATGACGACCTACTCGATGCCCCCGGCAGCGGCCACGAACGCTCGTTGGACGAGCTGGCTGACGACGGGGTCGGCGGCGGTCGTCGCGGGCGTCCTGCTCGGACTCGCCGACGTCGTCTGGAGCGTTCGCGGGGGGCCGCTCTGGACGGCGATCGGCAACTCCTGCGCCGGTTGGGCCATGGCCGCGTTCGTGCTCGGCTTCCTGCTCCGGCTCGACGTGATGCGCTCCGGCCTCGCCGGTGGGGTGATGCTGGCGGTCGCGGTCGAGAGCTACTACGCGGCGGCCTGGCAGTGGCTCGGCAGCAGCAGGAGCGTGATGACCTCCGACGTGGCAGTCATCTGGCTGGTCCTGGCCGTCGTCGTGGGTGCGCCACTCGCGGTCGCCGGGACCCTGGCCGCGCGCAGCAGCAGCCGGCTCCTGGCCGCCCTCGGGTACGCCGTCGGTGCGGCCGTCCCGCTCGGCGACGCCCTGCACGTCGGGCTCACGTCGGCGTCCCCCACCCGGGCCATCCAGGTGGAGGCGCTCGTGATCGCCGGGGCGATCGTGCTGGTCCCGGCGCTGCGCCGACCGACCGTCTTCGTGCTCGCCGTCGTCGGCTGCGTGCCCGCCGCCCTGGTGTTCTCGCAGGTCATGCAGTCCTTCGGCGTCAGCCTCTGAGGCGGTCAGAGGAGCTCGTGCTGGTGGGCGAAGACCACGATCTGCACCCGGTCGCGCAGCGAGAGCTTGCGCAGGATCGCGCCCACGTGGGTCTTCACCGTCGACTCGCTGGCGAAGATGCGGGCGGCGACCTCGGTGTTGGAGAGCCCCTGAGCGACGGCGTCGAAGACCTCGCGCTCCTTCTCGGTCAGGGCGAGGTACGCCGCGGGAGGCGGGCGTGGGCGCCACGAACTGCGACTCGAGCAGCGCGGCCAGGTCGGTGGGGGCCAGCACCGCGTTGCCGGAGTGCACGGTGCGGATCGCGTCGGCGAGCATCGCCGGCGTCGTGCCCTTGAGCAGGAACCCGCTCGCTCCGTAGCGGATCGCCGTGGCCGCCCGGTCGTCGAGGTTGAACGTGGTCAGCACGATCACCCGCAGCGGTCGCGACCGCTTGGCGGAGCGCTCCGGCGAGAGCAGCTGGCGGGTGGACTCGACGCCGTCGAGCTCCGGCATCCTGATGTCCATGAGGACGACGTCGGGCTCGACCTCGTCGGCGACGCGCAGGGCCTCGTGCCCGTCGCCCGCCTGACCGACCACCCGCATCCCGTCCTGGGCGTCCACGATCGTCACGAGGCCTGCGCGGAACAGCTCCTGGTCGTCGACCAGCAGCACCCGGATCTCCCCGCTCATCTGCTCACCCACCTCAGCCTGCCTGCCGAAGTGGCACCCACGCGGTGGCCGTGTAGGTGGAGGCGCCTGCCTCGTCGCGCCGGCGCACGTCGAGCCGGCCGCCGATGGACTCCAGCCGCCGCCGCATGCCTTCCACGCCCTGCCCGGCGATGGCGTGCTGAGGCGCGATCGGCTGCGTCTCCTCGAGGTCGGCCGCGGAGCGCGGCTCCACGCTGTTGCGGACCTCGAGCCGCAGCTCACCTTCCCAGTGGCGCTCGACGACGATCGGTGCGGCGCGCGACCCGTGCTTGATCGCGTTGGTGAGCATCTCCTGCAGGACCCGGTAGGCCACGGTGTCGAGCTCGGGCGGCAGCGGCCGGGCCGCGCCGTGCTCCCGGGTCTCGACGGCATGCCCGCTCGCGCGGACTCCGTCGACGAGACTCTCCAGCGCTGCGGTCCGGGCGCCGTCAGGGGGTTGGATGGCGGCCAGCACCTGGCGCACGTCGTCCAGCGAGGCGCGTGCCGAGCCCGAGATCCTGGCCAGGGTCTCGCGCAGCGTCTCCGGGTCCTCGGCGTACTCCGCGGCGTCCGCCTGGCTGAGGATGACCGTCAGCGAGTGTCCGACGACGTCGTGGACGTCGCGGGCCAGCTGGGCCTGCTCCTCCCGGAGCCGGGCGATCTCCTCGGCCTGCTCCCGGTCGTGGACGGCCCGCGCAGTCTCGACCTCGGCCGCGACCTGCGACTCGCGGGAGGCCTCGGCCCCGGCCCAGAAGCGCAGCGCCAGCCCGGCCAGCCACGGCAGGCTGAGGATCGCGGCACCCAGCAGCGCGAGGGCCACGGCAGTCCGTCCGAAGCCGCCCCGGGAGAAGTAGGTCGCCCGCAGCAGGTCGCCGAGCCCACTCTGGGTCAGCGTCGCCAGCCCGTAGGTGCGCACGTAGACCGTCGCCAGCACGACCGCGGCCGGTGTCGCCGCCAGCCCGAGCACGACCGTGACCGGTCCGCCCCACCGGGCGCAGCCGAACGGCACCGCCGCCAGCGCGAGCTCGACGAGCATCAGGTCGGCACCCGTCGCCACCTGCCACAGCCCCAGCGCGGCCATCAGGCCCAGGGCGACCTCAGGTCGCCAGCGGCAGGTGCCGACGGCGAGCGCGACGACGACGGCCGTCAGCGCCAGGCCGGGCAGCTGGGAGAGCACGGCCGTGGCGTTGGCCGCCTCCCAGAGGCCGAGCACCAGGAGGGCACCTCCCACGGCGAGGTCCGCGGCCCAGGGCCGGAGCGGCGAGGGAGGTGGTCCAGGCATGACGGCGCCATCGAACCACGGACCACGGCTCTGGGTGGGGGTCACCGCAGGGCGTCGCGGACGAGCCGGTCGACCAGGTCGGGGTAGCTCACACCCGCTGCGGCGAACATCCGCGGCACCTGGGAGTGCTCGGTGAACCCCGGTGCGGTGTTCACCTCGTTGAGCACCAGACCATCCGCGGTGAGGAAGAAGTCGATCCGCGCGACGCCGCCGCATCCCAAGGCGTCGTACATCGTCAGCGCGTCGTGCTCGAGCCCCCGCTGCTGGCCACGGGTCAGCCGGGCCGGCACCAGGAAGTCCGGCGCAGCGTCGTACTTCGCTCCGGCGTCGAAGATGCCGTCGACGAAGATCTCGAGGGGAGGGGCCACGAACCTCTCGGACCCGTGCCCCAGCACCGCGACGTCGATCTCGCGCCCGACGACGTGCTCCTCGACGAGGACGCGCGTGTCGAGCGCGAACGCCGCCGCGAGCGCCGGCGCCAGCTCGTCCCGCGTGCGCACCAGGCTGACGCCGTGGCTGGAGCCGGAGCCGACCGGCTTGACCACCACCGGCCCGCGGAAGGAGTACGACGCCGCGTCGTCGGTGCCCAGCAGCACCCCGGGTGTGGTGCGCACGCCGACCGCACCGGCGACCAGCTTGGTGGCCCACTTGTCCATGGCCAGCGCACCGGCGCGCACCCCGGAGCCGACGTACGGCACGCCCGCGAGCTCGCAGAGCGCGGCCAGGGTGCCGTCCTCGCCAGAAGGGCCGTGCACGGTCGGCACGGCTGCGGCGCACGAGGACAGCAGCTCGACCGCCGCGACGAACGTCAGCGCGGTGCCGTCGGCCCGCTCCCACGACCCGTCGCACCGGATGGTGAGCGGCACCGGCTCCCAGCCGGCTTCCGCGAGGGCCCCGGCGATGCCGGCGGCGGAGGCCCGTGAGACGTGGTGCTCGCTGGCGGTGCCGCCGCCGAGCACGGCGACGCGCCCGTTCACCTGAGTGTCCTGGGGGACCGGTCGTTGTTCACGGCTCCAGCGTCGGGCGTCGCGGGTCGGTCCCGCCTCCGCCTGAGGTGCCGTCCTGCTGGCCGTGAGGTCAGGGTCGACAGGCCGATACGCTTCCCCGGTGACTGAGATCGAGATCGGGCGCGCCAAGCGCGGGCGCCGGGCCTACTCCTTCGACGACATCGCGATCGTGCCCAGCCGGCGTACGCGCGACCCCGAGGAGGTCTCCACGGCCTGGCAGATCGACGCCTACCGGTTCGAGCTGCCCATCCTGGCCGCGCCGATGGACTCGGTGATGTCGCCGGAGACCGCGATCGCCCTCGGCCAGCTCGGCGGCCTGGGCGTGCTCAACCTCGAGGGCCTGTGGACGCGGTACGACGACCCGAGCGACCTCCTCGCCGAGGTGGCGTCCCGCCCCGGGCCGGACGCCGTGGCCCGGATGCAGGAGATCTACACCGAGCCGATCAAGGCCGAGCTGATCACCCGACGGATCCAGCAGGTCCGCGAGGCCGGCGTGACGGTGGCCGGCAGCCTGTCGCCCCAGCGGACCAAGGAGTTCGCGAAGGCGGTCGTCGACGCCGGCGTGGACATGTTCGTGATCCGGGGCACGACGGTCAGCGCCGAGCACGTCAGCGCGCAGGCCGAGCCGCTGAACCTCAAGGAGTTCATCTACGAGCTCGACGTCCCGGTGATCGTCGGTGGCTGTGCCACCTACCAGGCCGCCCTGCACCTGATGCGCACCGGAGCGGCCGGCGTGCTGGTCGGGTTCGGCGGGGGAGCAGCGCACACGACGCGCACGGTCCTCGGCGTCGCCGTCCCGATGGCCAGCGCGGTCGCGGACGTCGCCGCTGCCCGCCGCGACTACATGGACGAGTCCGGGGGTCGCTACGTGCACGTGATCGCCGACGGCTCGATCGGCCGGAGCGGCGACATCGCGAAGGCCATCGCCTGCGGCGCCGACGCGGTCATGGTCGGCTCGCCGCTCGCCCGTGCCACCGACGCCCCGGGACAGGGGTACCACTGGGGCGCCGAGGCGCACCACGCCGAGCTGCCGCGCGGCGAGCGGGTCGCCTTCGAGCGCGTCGGCACGCTGGAGGAGATCCTGTTCGGGCCCTCCCACGTGGCCGACGGCACCATGAACCTGATCGGGGCGCTGCGCCGGGCGATGGCCACGACCGGCTACACCGAGCTCAAGGAGTTCCAGCGCATCGAGGTCGTCGTCTCCTGATCGGGGAGGGGCTCAGCCGCCGAGTCCGGCGTCACGGGCCCGGATGATCGCGTCGGTGCGGTCGAGAGCATGGAGCTTTGCCAACACGTTCGAGACGTTGTTCCGCACCGTCTTGGGGGAGAGGAACAGCGCCGCCGCGATCTGCTGGTTCGAGCGTCCAGATGCCATCAGGTCGAGGATCTCCCGCTCCCGCGGTGTGAGCTCGGGGAAGGCGAGTGAGGGCACGGCAGCCACTCGGCTGAAGAGCGCTGCGATCCGGGTCGCGAGAGCGGCGCCGAAGACGGCACCCCCGCCGTCGACCGTGGTGATCGCGCGCACCACCTCTTGCTGGTCCGCACCCTTGAGCAGGTAGCCGCGCGCTCCGGCGCGCATCGCCGTGAGCACGACGCTGTCGTCCTCGCTCATGGTCAGGACGACGACCCTCGTCGAGGGGTGATCGGCCACGACGCGTCGAGTCGCCTCGATGCCGTCGAGCACCGGCATCCCGACGTCCATCACGATGACGTCGGGCTTGTGCTCGGCGACCGCCTCCAGCGCCGCGAGCCCGTCGCCGGCAGTGGCGACCACCTCGAGGCCGTCGACGGAGGCCAGCAACGCGGCCAGGCCTTCCCGGTAGACCGGGTGGTCGTCGACGACCGCGACCCGGATCGTCCGTGTGGTCATGAGCGGTCCTCCAACGGCAGTGTCGCCTCGACGCGCGTGCCACCCCCGGGGCAGGTCACCACCAGCGAGCCACCGAGCTCGGCTGCACGCTCGCGCATCGAGACCAGGCCGACGCCGGCCACCTTGTCGTGCGGGATCCCGGTCCCGTCGTCGGAGATGGCGAGGAACAGCGTGTCCGCGGAAGCCGACAGGGACACCCGGACCCTGGCCGCACTGGAGTGCCGTACGGCGTTGGCCAGTGCCTCGCAGACGATGCGGTACGCCGCCACTTCCACGGCCGCACCGAGGGCGGGCAGCTCCTCGAGGCAGACCTCCACCTCGATCGTGCCGGACACCTTGCTGACCTCGTGGCGGAGGGCCCCGGCCAGCCCGAGATCGTCGAGGGCCGGTGGCCTCAGCCCATGGACCAGTCGCCGGAGGTCGACGAGGGCGGTGCGCACCTCCTCGCGACTTTGCACGAGCAGTGCGTCTGCCTCAGCCGGCACCGGCGCGAGCACGTTGCGGGCGAGGTCGAGCCTGAGCA
This sequence comes from uncultured Actinomycetota bacterium, assembly GCA_963794435.1. GTDB lineage: Bacteria > Actinomycetota > Actinomycetes > Propionibacteriales > Nocardioidaceae > Marmoricola. The sequence continues at coordinate 22,247 of CAWCDX010000022.1, read as the reverse complement.
CCACCGAGCCCAGGGCTGGGCCCAGACCGTCGTGCAGGTCGCGGCGGATCCGTCGGCGCTCCTCCTCCCGCGCAGCCACCAGCTGCCGACGGCTCTCCTGCAGCTGCTCGGCGAGCTGGTGGCTCCTCGTGGCGACCGCCGCCTGGCGCACCACATCGGCGAGCAGCTCCTGGTCGCGGCCGGAGAGCCGTGCGCGGATTCCGACTCGTGACAGCACCAGTCGCCCCACCTCCTCGTCGCGGAACCTGATCGGCATGCTCCGCACCTGTGCCGGAGCCGTGCCGTGCGTGACCGTCGTGAGCTCTCCGGTGGACCCGATTACCTGCATCTGCACGAACCCCACGCCGAAGGTGCGTGCCACCGCCGCCGTCACCTCGGCGAGCTGCTGCTCGGCGGTGGTGGTCCGCTCGAGCCGTGAGGCAAGGCCGGCCACGACGGCGTACCGGTCCTCGCGCTCGCCGACCAGCAACCGGCGGACCGCCCGGCGCAGTCCCTCCCGGAGCGGGCCATACCCGACCAACGCCACGACCAGCACCACGAGGGTCACGTCGCGGACCGCCAAGCGGTCGCCGAGCACCAGGGTCCCGATCGCCAGTGCGCCGAGGTCGATCCCGACGAACACCGCTGTGAGCAACCCGTAGACGACGGTGGCGCTGAGCAGTCGGTCGATGTCCAGCGCGGTGGGTCGCAGCACCCCGATCGAGACGGCGCCGGCGGTGACCCAGATCGCGAGCACCAGGCCCGGCGTGGTCAGGGAGCTGTCCTTGACGAGGAGACCGAAGGAGAAGACGGCCACGTCGATGAGGGCCGCCCACACCAGCCAGTCGTAGCGTTGCCGATCGGCCCCCCCTGCCCGGGCGCGACGGATCGCCACGCTCGTGAGCGTCGTCAGGTAGGCGACCACCGCGCACGCCACGGCCGCCACCAGCAGCCCGCGCGTCAGGGTGTCGCCCAGGGGTAGCGAGAGCTTGTCCAGGTCCAGGCGAGCGACCTGGCCGGACAGGTGGCGTGGAGGCGAGACGATGCGCGCCGGGCTGACCAGCAGCGCGAGCGGCAGCGTGACCGCCAGTGTCAGCGAGACCTTCCCCAGCGTCCCCAGGCGACCGGGGGCGAGGCGCCCGTGCGGGTAGAGGAGGAGCAGGAGGGGCACGGGCAGCAGCAGCAAGGCCCCGACCCGGTCGTAGAACCACAGGCCCCAGTCAGCGCCGGGCAGCACCTCCTCGCTCCGGATCGCGTACGCCGCCCAGCTCGATGCGAAGCCGTCGAGGGCCCACAGCAGACCCGTGACGACGAGCACCCAGCCGACGGGGTGGCCCGGACGGTGGCGCAGCACCCACGCCCCACAACCGGCCGCGACCACGGCGACCAGGGCCGAGGGGAAGCCGTGGCCGACATCGATCGCGAGTCGCTGCTCCGCGGTGGTGACCAGGTCGAGCACGACGATGGCCACGGATGCGGTCGCGGTCACGCCCAGGCAGACCAGGAGCACGACACGACCGGTCGCCGAACGCGACTGGACGCCCGCGCTCTCCTGCTGGGTGGAGACGCCGAGTACTGCCACGTGACCATCCTCGGTGCCTTCATGTCCCCGTGTCTGCAGGACATCGTCCCGGATCCGTCCCGACTGGCACAGGGGCACAGCACGGGACCGGGGGATCTGGGCGCCCGGGACGCTCGCCACCGAGCGTGAGGACATCCACCCACTCACACGAGGAGTCCCCATGACCATCCACACCTCTCCCGCTCGGGCACGATCCGACGCCCGCGACCTGCTTGATGCACCGACCTCCCGTCCGATCAGCCAGAGCGCCGTACGCCGCTCGGGCGCCGCCCTCAGCCTGGGGGCAGCGGCGTGGGCGGCCAGCATGGTCGTGCTCGGCACGAACCCCACCGGCGGTCGGGGTGTGGTCGTGGGGAACCTCACGGCCCTCGCCTTTCAGCTCGGGGTGCTGTGCCTGCTGCGCGTACAGGTACGCACGCGGGCCACCGGCACCGGCGCGTTCGCCCGTCGGTTCTTCCACGTCGAGCACGTGCTGTTGGTCCTCGCGATGGGGTCGAGCGTGGTCGATGCGTTCCACGGCGCGTCCACGGTGCTGGGTGCCGTGCTCGACCCGTTCTGGCCCCTGTCGATGCTGGGCATGTGCGCGATCGGCGTGCGGCTGGCGATTGCTGGTCGGTGGCGGGGCGTGGTTCGGTACTGGCCCCTGGTGGCCGAGTCGTGGGCCGTGGTGACGGTGCCCGTCTACGGAATTGCCCCGCATGCTGCGCAGTACGTCGGATCGGCTCATCTGCTCGTCGGGTACGTGGTCCTCGGTCTGTTGCTGGTGCGCCACCCTGAGCTGACCGGGGCGCACGACGTGGCGTGATCGCAGGAGTGTCCCTGCGAGGATGATGCTGTGCCTGTCACCGCCGACCTCGGACCTTGCTCGCGCGCCCTGGCGCTCGCCGCCATGGAGCGCGAGCAGCTCGACGTGCTGGTCGTGGGCGGCGGTGTCGTAGGAGCGGGCACGGCGCTGGATGCCGTCTCGCGCGGCCTGTCCACCGCGCTGGTGGAGCAACGCGACTACGCGAGCGGCACCTCCTCGCGATCCTCGAAGCTCGTCCACGGCGGGCTGCGCTACCTGGAGATGCTCGACTTCGCGCTGGTCCGGGAGGCCCTCCAGGAGCGCGGCCTCCTCCTGCAGCACCTGGCGCCCCACCTCGTCCGGCCGGTGCCCTTCCTCTACCCGCTGCACCACACCTGGGAGCGGCCCTACGTCGGCGCCGGCCTGCTGCTGTACGACGGGATGGCGGCCGTCGGATCGGCCAGTTTAACGACATGGGCGTCCCGCGGCACCGGCACCTGATGCGCCGCGGCCTCGCCCGCCTCGCCCCGGACCTGCGCACCGACGACCTCGTCGGCGCGATCCGCTACTACGACTGCCAGGTCGACGACGCCCGGCTGGTGATGAACATCGCCCGCACGGCCGCCGACTTCGGCGCCCACCTGGCCTCGCGCACCCAGGTCATCGACTTCCTGCGCGAGGGTGACCGGATCGTCGGTGCGCGCGTGGAGGACCTGGAGAACGACCGCGAGATCGAGGTCCGCGCCCAGGTCGTCGTCAACGCGAGCGGGGTGTGGACCAACGAGGTCCGGGAGATGCTGGGGAAGGGCGCCCTCGACGTGGAGGCCAGCAAGGGGGTGCACGTGGTCGTGCCCCGCGAACGGATCCGCAGCGAGTGCGGCCTCATCACCCGCACCGAGACCTCGGTGCTCTTCGTCATCCCGTGGGGTCGCCACTGGATCATCGGCACCACCGACACCCCGTGGGAGCTCGACCTCGCCCACCCGGCGGCCTCGCGGCGCGACATCGACTACGTCCTCGAGCACGTCAACAAGATCTTGCGCACGCCGCTCGACCACGCGGACGTGGAGGGGGTCTACGCCGGTCTGCGGCCACTGCTGCGCGGCGCCACGGAACCCACCTCGAAGATCGCCCGCGAGCACACCGTCGACGTCCCCACTCCCGGGCTGGTGATGATCGCCGGCGGCAAGCTGACCACGTACCGGGTGATGGCCCGCGACGCGGTCGATGCGGCAGTGCCGTTCGTGGCCGACGGCGCCGGGCCCTCCATCACCGACCGGGTGCCGCTGCTCGGCGCGACCGGCTTCGAGACCCGCACCAACCAGCGGGTCGCGCTGGCGCGCGCGAGCGGTCTCGACGTGGCCCGCATCGACCACCTGCTCGGCCGCCAGGGCGGTCTGATCGACGAGGTCCTCGAGCTGATCGGCGCGCGTCCCGAGCTGGCCCGCCCCCTCCCGGGTGGCGAGGACTACCTGGCGGCGGAGGTGGTCTACGCGGTCACGCATGAAGGCGCCCGTCACCTCGACGACGTGCTGACCCGGCGTACCCGCCTCTCGATCGAGACCTTCGACCGCGGCACCCTGGCCGCCCGTCCGGCGGCCGAGCTGATGGCCGCCGAGCTCGGCTGGGACGACGACCGTCTCGAGGAGGAGGTCGACCACTACCTGCGTCGCGTCGAGGCCGAGCGGCAGAGCCAGGAGAAGGCCACCGACCAGGAGGCCGACGAGGCCCGGGTCCGGGCGCCCGAGGGTCCCTGGGCGGTGTAGCTCAGGCCGGCGGGTCCGGCAGCCAGCCGTCGTCGGGGAGCCCGCGGTCCCGGTACTTCGCGAGCACGGGCAGGAACTCCGCCATGCTGCCGTCGTCGGGGGAGGGCGCCCAGGTGCCGGCCACGACCCGGTCGAGGTGGCCCAGGCACATCTCCCAGCCCGCCGCGTTGCGCGAGGCAGCCCCGTCGGTGGCCAGCAGGTTGACCAGCTCGAGGCGGGTGCCGCCGTCGTGCTCGCTGAGGGTGAAGTGCAGCACGTCGTCCTGCCACTCGAAGGAGAAGCGGTGCGGCGGCTCCCAGACCAGCACCTTCGTGGTGCTCGGTGCCGGGGCGTAGGGGTCACCGGCGATCGTGATCGTCCGAGCCTCGGTGTCGATGCTCACCTCGGGGGAGGGGAACCAGTTCCGGATCTCCTCCGGCTCGCTGATCGCCCGCCAGACGCGCTCGAGGGGCTGGGAGTAGATCCGCTCGAACCGGACGGCCGGTCGCCCCTCGACCTCGAGGTAGGTGCCTTCGTCGGTGGTCTGCATCATCGCGCTCCTTCGTCGTCGTCGAGGTGGTCGCCCAACCGGTCGAGGCGGGCGTTCCAGAGGCTGCGGTACGGCGCGAGCCAGTGGTCGAGCTCGAGCATGGGCCGCGGATCCACGGCGTAGATGCGCTGCTGCGCGCGCTGCTCGACGCGCACCAGCCCGGCCTCCCGCAGCACCCGCAGGTGCTTGGAGGTCTGCGGCTGGGAGAGGCCGAGCCGCTCGACGAGCTCGCCGACCGACAGCTCGCCCTGGGTGAGCAGGTCGAGCACGGCCCGTCGCCGGGGGTCCACCAGCGCCGCCCACATGGTGTCGTTCATGCCACGAACATGCCGTACAAGGCATATGCCTGTCAAGGAATAAACGGTTGGCGGAGAGCGGGGCCGCCGGGCAGGCTGGCGCGATGACGTCGTACATCTCGCACACCTCGATCGACTGCCACCACGCCTACGCGCTCTCGGAGTGGTGGAAGCAGGTCCTGGAGTACGTCGACAACCCCGAGGACCCGAACGAGCCGGATCACGTGGAGTGCTGGATCCAGCGTCCCGACGGGGGACATCCGCTGCTGTTCCTGGAGGTGCCGGAGGACAAGCAGGTCAAGAACCGGATCCACTTCGACCTGGTGCCGAGCGCCGGACGGCGCGACGACGAGCTGGCCCGGCTCCTCGAGCTCGGCGCGACCGAGGTCGCCGACCGGCGTCTGGAAGACGGTCGCGGATGGGTGGTGCTGGCCGACCCGGAAGGCAACGAGTTCTGCCTCCTGCGCAGCTCCGAGGAGCGCGAGGCGACTGCATCGACGAGCGCCGGAGGGACTGTGGGAGGCCCCTCCTAGACTGTGGGCAACCCCCCTTCGAAACCGTTCGGGGGACTTCCTGCATGCCGAGAGGGATCACGTGAGCATCGCCGGCCTGGCCGAGCTGGTCCTGAGCAACCCGGTGCTCGAGAAGTCGATGGTCGACGCCAGGAGCGGGCTGGCCACCCTCGACCTCACCGGTCCCGCGGCGCTGCGTCCGTTCGTCGTCAAGGGTCTGGTCGACGCCGGCCGCACGGTCCTGGTGGTCGCTGCCACGGTGCGGGAGGCCGAGGACCTGACCGAGGAGCTCGGCGACCTGCTCGACCCCGCGCAGGTGGCGCTGTACCCGGCCTGGGAGACCCTGCCGCACGAGCGGCTCAGCCCGCGCAGCGACACCGTCGGGCGGCGGCTCGCCGTGTTGCGGCGGATCAAGCATCCGGGGACCGACGCGGCCTCCGGACCGCTGCGGGTGATCGTCGCCCCCGTGCGCTCGGTGCTGCAGCCGCAGGTCAAGGGGCTCGCCGACCTGGAGCCGGTCGAGCTCCAGACCGGTCACGAGGTCGAGCTCGAGACGGTGGTCGAGCGGCTCGCCGCGGCGGCGTACACCCGCGTCGACCTGGTCGAGAAGCGGGGCGAGTTCGCCGTGCGCGGTGGCATCGTCGACGTCTTCCCGCCCACCGAGGAGCACCCCCTGAGGGTGGAGTTCTTCGGTGACGAGGTCGACGAGATCCGCAGCTTCGCCGTGGCCGACCAGCGGACGATGGAGCCGGTGGAGCGGCTGTGGGCGCCGCCCTGCCGCGAGCTGCTCCTGACCGACGACGTACGCCGCCGAGCCGCCGAGCTGAGCCGGACCCACCCGCAGCTGCGGGAGATCACCGACAAGCTGGCCGAAGGCCTCGCCGTCGAGGGGATGGAGTCGCTGGCGCCGGCGCTCGTCGAGGAGATGGAGCTGCTCGTCGAGCTGCTGCCTCCCGACAGCCACGTGCTGGTGCTCGACCCCGAGCGGGTCCGCACGCGTGCCCACGACCTCGTCGCCACCAGCGACGAGTTCCTCGGCGCCAGCTGGGCTGCGGCGGCCAGCGGCGGTCAGGCACCGATCGACCTCGGTGCCGCCTCGCTGCAGGGCATCGGCGAGGTGCGCGCCCGGGTGCTCGAGCAGGGTCAGGCCTGGTGGGGGATCAGCCCGTTCGGCATCGACCTCGACGACGAGAGCGTCCGCGACATCGCCGCCCAGCCGGCGGAGGCCTACCGCAGCGACGTCGAGCGCGCGGTCGCCGACATCCGCGACCACCTCGCCGCCGGGCGTCGGGTGGTCACGGTGCACCAGGGACACGGCCCGGCGCAGCGGATGGTCGAGGTGCTCGCGGAGCACGACGTGCCTGCGCGCATCGTGGACGGGCCCTTCGAGACGGGCCTTGACGGCCCTCCTCAGGAACCCGATACCCGGGTCCCTGAGGTGCGAGCGCCAGCGAGCCTCGAAGGCGTCGTCCTGGTCACCCAGGGCCGGCTGGCCCACGGACTCACCCTCGAGGATCCCGGGCTGGTCGTGCTCACCGGCGAGGACATCGCCGGCCAGAAGGCCACCACCCGCGACATGCGCAAGATGCCGGCGCGCCGCAAGAAGCAGATCGACCCGCTCGAGCTGTCGGCCGGCGACTTCGTCGTCCACGAGCAGCACGGCGTCGGCCGGTTCGTCGAGATGCGCCAGCGCGAGGTCCACGGCGCGGTGCGCGAGTACCTCGTCCTGGAGTACGGCTCGTCCAAGCGTGGCCACCCGCCGGACAAGCTCTTCGTCCCGGCCGATGCGCTCGACCAGGTGACCCGCTACGTCGGCGGCGAGCAGCCCAGCCTCGACCGGCTCGGTGGTGGCGACTGGGCCAAGCGCAAGGGGCGCGCGCGCAAGGCGGTGCGCCAGATCGCGGCCGAGCTGATCAAGCTCTACGCCGCCCGCCAGGCCACCAAGGGCTTCGCGTTCGGACCCGACACCCCCTGGCAGGCCGAGCTCGAGGACGCCTTCCCGTTCCACGAGACGCCCGACCAGCTCAGCACGGTCGACGAGGTCAAGGCCGACATGCGGCGCGTCGTACCCATGGACCGGCTGGTCTGCGGCGACGTCGGCTACGGCAAGACCGAGATCGCGGTGCGAGCCGCCTTCAAGGCGGTGCAGGAGGGCAAGCAGGTCGCCGTGCTGGTGCCCACGACGCTGCTGGTGCAGCAGCACCACGCGACCTTCGCGGAGCGGATGAGCGGCTTCCCGGTGCGGCTGGAGGCGCTGAGCCGGTTCCAGACCGACAAGGAGGCGCGCGAGATCGCCACCGGCCTGGCCGAGGGCAGCGTCGACATCGTCATCGGCACCCATCGCCTGCTCAACCCCGACATCCGCGTCAAGGACCTCGGCCTGATCGTCGTCGACGAGGAGCAGCGGTTCGGCGTCGAGCACAAGGAGCAGATGAAGCGGCTGCGCACCTCCGTCGACGTGCTCTCGATGTCGGCGACGCCGATCCCGCGCACGCTGGAGATGGCGATCACCGGCATCCGCGAGATGTCGACGATCGCGACGCCGCCGGAGGAGCGCCACCCGGTGCTGACCTACGTCGGCGCCTACGAGGACCGCCAGGTCACCGCGGCCATCCGGCGCGAGCTGCTGCGCGACGGCCAGGTCTTCTACATCCACAACCGGGTGCAGTCGATCGAGAAGGCCGCGGCGAAGCTGCAGCAGCTGGTCCCGGAGGCCCGGATCGCCACCGCCCACGGGCAGATGGGCGAGCACCAGCTCGAGCAGGTGATGCTGGACTTCTGGGAGAAGCGCTTCGACGTGCTGGTGTGCACCACGATCGTGGAGTCGGGCCTCGACGTGTCCAACGCCAACACGATGATCATCGAGCGCGCCGACACCCTCGGCCTCTCGCAGCTGCACCAGCTCCGGGGCCGGGTCGGGCGCAGCCGGGAGCGGGCCTACGCCTACTTCCTCTACCCGCCCGAGAAACCCCTCACCGAGACCGCGCACGAGCGGCTCGCCACCCTGGCCCAGCACTCCGACCTCGGCGGCGGCATGGCGATCGCGATGAAGGACCTCGAGATCCGCGGCGCGGGCAACCTGCTCGGCGGTGAGCAGTCCGGCCACATCGCCGACGTCGGCTTCGACCTCTACGTGCGGCTGGTCGGGGAGGCGGTGCAGGAGTTCCGCGCGTCGGCCGACGGCACCACGACGGTCGAGGAGCCGGTCGAGGTCAAGATCGAGCTGCCGCTCGACGCGCACCTGCCGCACGACTACATCGGCAGCGAGCGCCTGCGCCTGGAGATGTACAAGCGCCTGGCCGAGGTGCGCACCGACGACGACGTCGCCCTGCTGCGCGAGGAGCTCGTCGACCGGTACGGCGAACCACCCGATCCCGTCGTACGCCTCCTGGCCGTGGCCAGCTTCCGGGCGCGGTGCCGCCACGCCGGGCTCTCCGAGATCACCCTCCAGGGCAAGTACCTCCGGTTCCACCCGGTCGACCTGCCGGAGTCGCGGGTGGTACGCCTCCAGCGCCTCTACCCGAAGAGCCTGGTCAAGGCTCCCGTGCGTACGATGCTGGTGCCGCGACCCCAGCCGGCCGGCTTCGGGGCTCCTCCTCCGCGTGACGAGGAGCTGCTGGAGTGGGCGCGCCAGGTGATCGACGCCGTGATCGACCCGCCAAGCTCCTAGAAGCAGAGTTTCCAGAAGCAATGCCAGCCCGAGAAGGGGAACGCCACGTGAGGACCCGACGACTCGCTCTCGCCGCTGCCGCCGTGACCGGACTGCTCGCGCTGAGCGGCTGCGGCGACTCCCGGCCCCCCGGGGCGGCGTCGGTGGTCAACGGCCACACCATCACCACCCAGCAGGTCGACGACCTCGCGGCCGCCCAGTGCGCCGGTGTGGAGGCAGCTGCCAAGCAGGGGCAGGGTCAGGCCGTGCCGCGCAAGCAGCTGACCCAGCGCGCGCTCGGGCTGCTGATCGACATCCGGCTCAACCTCGACTACGGCGCCTCGCTCGGGCTGCACCCGCGTCCGGGGCAGGTGGCCAGCGGACTTCGCCCAGGTCGAGCCGCTGATCAATGCGCTGCCGGCGAAGTACCGCGCCGACCTCACCAGCGTCTTCCACGACTGGGCCCGCGGCCGCGACATGGTCGAGCAGGTGGGGGAGGCGTCCACGGGCACCACGGCCACGACGGCCAACGCCGAGCAGGTGCTCAACGCCGGCTACGCCAAGCGCGAGACCTGGCTGAAGAAGGACGCCAGCATCAACACCAACCCGGTCTACGCGCCCGGCAAGATCGGGTGGCCAGGAGAGGGTGACTCGTCGGTCTCGAAGCCGGTCAGCTCCTTCGCCAAGTCCGCGAGCAAGGCGCAGCCCAGCGCCGCCTTCGTCGCCGGGCTCCCGGCCGGCCAGCGCTGTGGTTGATCAGCGGATAGCAGGAGCTGATCCGGTGGACGAGGAGCGCTCCCACCTCGTCGCTCTGGTGGACCTGATGGCGCGGCTGCGCGCCGAGTGCGGCTGGAAGGCCGCCCAGACCCATCGCACGCTCGCGCGCCACCTGCTGGAGGAGACCTACGAGACCCTCGAGGCGATCGAGGAGGGCGGCCCGACGGCGAGATCGACGACGAGCACCTGGCCGAGGAGCTCGGGGACGTCCTGCTCCAGGTCTACTTCCACGCGGCGATCGCGGCCGAGTCCGGCCGCTTCGACATCGAGGACGTCGCGGCCGGGTTGCAGGAGAAGCTGATCAGGCGCAACCCGCACGTCTTCGGTGAGGTGAGTGCCACCGACCCCGCCGAGATCAACGAGCACTGGGAGCGGGTCAAGGCCGCCGAGAAGCAGCGCAGCGGCCCGCTCGAGGGGATCCCGCTCACCCTGCCGGCGCTGGCCCGCGCGGCCAAGGTGCTCGACCGTCTCGAACGGGCAGGCAGGCCGCTGCCCGCCGACGCGGCTCCCTCCGCCGACCTCGGCGACCGGCTCCTCGCGCTCGTCGCAGAGGCCCGTGCCGACGGCGTCGACCCGGAGCAGGCGCTGCGCGACGCCGTACGACGCCTCGACCCATGAGGCGCCGCACTCACGCTGGTGCTGCTGCTGGCGACCGGCGTCGCCCTCGCCGGCTGCCGGGTGACCACCCAGGACGACGAGACCTCGCCGCCGACGCCGCGGTCACCACGAGCAGTCCGACCCCGCGCGCGCAGTCGCTCCCGACGACCGTGCCGGTCGGCCACGGCGATGTCGGGCCGCAGGACGTCGTCTGGGCGCAGGGCAGCACCCTGCACGTCGGAGCGCACCAGTGGGACCTCGCGCCGCTGCGCGTCGAGTCCTTCGCCGTGGTGCCCGGTGGGGTCTTCTTCCTCTCCGGCGCGGAGCTGTGGTTCACCGACCTGGTCAAGGCCCGGGCGACCGGGGTCACCGGGGCCACGCGACTGGTGACGACCGCGAACGGCTCCGCGGTGCGCGTCACCGCCGGCAACCCGCCCACGACGCCGCGCCTGGGACGCCACGACCGGCCGCACGGCGCCGGCTGGCCTGGGACGCCGGACCCTCCGATCACGAGCCGTCGCGGACCGGGCTCCTTCAGCCTGCTCGGCAGCGACGGCGACCCGCTCCGGGTCCACCGGGTCGGCGCCCAGCACCCGCTGCGGTTGGCGGGCGTCGTCGGCGACGGCTTCCGGCTGGTCCGCTGGACCAGTGGCACCCGGTTCTACGGCCTGGCCCTGGCCGGGGGCGCCCCTCGGTCGTCCTCGGCTGCGACCTCGCGGCCCACACCTGCACGTCGAGCGGCCGGGTCGCGCCGGACCATCCCGTGGTCTTCGAGAGCGGCGGCTGAGCGCGGGCGGGCCTCCCCGGGATCGCCCGGACCGGCGGCTAGGGTTCTCAGGTGGCTTCCATCGACACCGTCATCGCTCGGGAGATCCTCGACTCGCGAGGCAATCCCACGGTCGAGGTCGAGGTGCTCCTCGACGACGACTCGGTCGGCCGTGCCGCCGTACCCTCCGGGGCGTCCACGGGCGCCTTCGAGGCGGTCGAGCTGCGCGACGGGGCGAAGCGGTACGGCGGGAAGGGCACCGAGAAGGCCGTCGCCGCGGTGCAGGACCAGATCGAGCCGGAGATCATCGGGCTCGACGCCAGCGACCAGCGCCTCGTCGACCAGGCCATGCTCGACCTCGACGGCACCCCCAACAAGGCCAACCTCGGCGCCAACGCCATCCTCGGCGTCTCCCTCGCGGTGGCGCGCGCGGCGTCGGTGAGTGCCGGGCTGCCGCTGTTCCGCTACGTCGGTGGCCCCAACGCCCACCTGCTGCCCGTGCCGATGATGAACATCCTCAACGGCGGCGCCCATGCCGACACCAACGTCGACATCCAGGAGTTCATGGTCGCGCCGATCGGCGCGCCCGACCTTCCGCGAGGCGCTCCAGCAGGGCGCCGAGGTCTACCACGCGCTGAAGGCGGTGCTGAAGAAGAAGGGACTCGCCACCGGCGTCGGCGACGAGGGTGGCTTCGCGCCCGACCTGTCGAGCAACCGCGCCGCCCTCGACCTGATCGCCGACGCGATCGAGTCGGCCGGCTTCAAGCTCGGCACCGACTTCGGCCTCGCGCTCGACGTGGCGGCCAGCGAGTTCTGCGAGAAGGGCAAGTACACCTTCGAGGGCAAGAAGCGGACCTCCGAGCAGATGACCGACTACTACGCCGACCTGGTGTCGTCGTACCCGATCGTCTCCATCGAGGACCCCCTCGACGAGGACGACTGGGACGGCTGGAAGGCGATGACCGACCGGCTCGGCGACCAGATCCAGATCGTCGGCGACGACCTCTTCGTCACCAACGTCGAGCGCCTTGCTCGCGGCATCGAGCGGCGGCCAGGCCAACGCGCTGCTGGTGAAGGTCAACCAGATCGGCTCGCTGACCGAGACCCTCGACTCCGTCGAGCTGGCCCACCGCAACGGCCTGCGCTGCATGATGAGCCACCGCTCGGGCGAGACCGAGGACACCACGATCGCCGACCTCGCGGTGGCGACGAACTGCGGCCAGATCAAGACCGGCGCCCCGGCTCGCTCCGAGCGGGTGGCCAAGTACAACCAGCTGCTCCGCATCGAGGAGGAGCTCGACGACGCCGCGCGCTACGCCGGCCGCGGTGCCTTCCCGCGCTACCAGGGCTGACCGGGTCGACCGATGCCCTCCCGCCGTACGCCGAAGCCGGGCCCCCGCCGGACAGCCTCGTCGGGTCCGGCCCGAGGAGCACGTCAGGCCGGCCGCCCGGGCGAGCGCGGCACCGAGCGCGCCCGCGCGGCCGCGGCCCCGGTGGCGCGGCCGCGGTTCACCAGCCGGATGGCGATCCTGGTGCTGGTCGCGGCGCTGCTCGTCGTCTCCTACGCGTCCTCGATGCGCGCCTACCTCCAGCAGCGGGGGCAGATCAGCGACCTGCGCGCCCAGATCGCCAGCTCCCAGACCGACATCAAGGCGCTCGAGCGCGAGAAGCGCCGCTGGAACGACCCGGAGTACGTCCGGCCAGCAGGCGCGGGCGCGGTTCGGCTGGGTGCTCCCGGGCGAGACGGCCTACCAGGTGATCGGCAAGGACGGGAAGCCGCTCGAGCACAGCGACGCGCTCACCGACCCGAGCTCGGTGGCCAGGCCGGTGCCGGAGTCGTGGTGGGGCAAGGTCTACGGCACCCTCGAGGCGGCCGACCACCCGAAGAAGAAGCCGACGCCGGCGACCAAGATCCAGCCGCCCGACCCACGGCGACCCCGACCGGGTGAGCCGGCGATGACCATCGACGCCCGGGACGCCGCCGTGGTCGAGGCGCAGCTGGGTCGTCCGCCGCGGTCGATCCACGCGGTCGGGCACCGCTGCCCGTGCGGCCTGCCCGACGTGGTGGCCACCGAGCCCCGGCTCGACGACGGCACCCCGTTCCCGACGACCTTCTACCTCACCTGTCCGCGGGCGAGCTCGATGATCGGCACGCTCGAGGCCTCCGGGATGATGCGCGAGATGAGCCAGCGGCTGGCCGAGGACCCCGAGCTGGCGGCGTCGTACCGCCGGGCGCACGAGTCCTACCTGGCCGCCCGCGACGCGATCGAGCAGAGTCGGCGAGGTGCCCGAGATCGCGGGCGTCTCCGCCGGCGGCATGCCCGACCGGGTCAAGTGCCTGCACGTGCTCGCCGGGCAGTCCCTCGCGCAGGGCCGGGGCGTCAACCCGCTCGGCGACGAGGTGCTCGACGCGCTCGGCGCCTGGTGGTCCGCCGGCCCCTGCGTGGCGGTGTCGAACCAGCCCGCAGGGACCAGCATGACGCGCGTCGCCGCCTTCGACTGCGGCACCAACTCGCTGCGGCTGCTGGTCGCCGACCTCGACATCGCCGCGGGCACCAGCCGCGACGTCGTCCGCGAGATGCAGATCGTGCGGCTGGGCCAGGGCGTCGACCGCACCGGGCGGATCGCCGAGGCCTCGCTGCAGCGGGTCTTCGCCGCGGTCGAGGAGTACATGGAGAAGGTGCGCGAGCTCGACGTCGCCCACCTCCGGTTCTGCGCCACCTCGGCCGCGCGCGACGCCGAGAACGCCGAGGACTTCGTCGCCGGCATCCGTGACCGCGTCGGCGTCGCGCCCGAGGTGCTCGACGGGTGACGAGGAGGCCCGGACCAGCTTCGCCGGGGCGGTCCGCGACCTGCCGCCGCTGCCCGAGCCGTTGCTGGTCGTCGACATCGGCGGCGGCTCGACCGAGCTGATCCTGGGCACCGGCGACGGCGCGTCGAGGCGGCGCACTCCCTCGACATCGGCTCGGTGCGCCTCAACGAGCGCCACCTGCACACCGACCCGCCGACCAAGGACGAGATCCGGGCCGCCATCGACGACATCGACGCCACCCTCGACACCAGCGAGGTCGACCTCGCCCGGGCGGAGGCCGTGATCGGCGTCGCCGGCACCGTGACCACGATCGCGGCCGGCGTGCTCGGGCTGGCGACGTACGACCCGCACCTGATCCACCGCAGCGTGCTGCGCCCCGACGCCGTGCAGGGCCAGGTCGCCCAGCTGCTCACGATGCTGGTCGAGCAGCGCAAGGCGCTGGGCTACATGCACCCGGGCCGAGCCGACGTCATCGGCGCCGGCGGCCTGATCCTCGACCGGGTCCTGCGGCGTACGACGGTCGGCTCGATGCTGGTCTCCGAGCACGACATCCTCGACGGGATCGCCTGGTCCCTGGTCGCCGAGAAGGGAACGAGCTAGATGTTCGGCCGCAGGAAGGACAAGGACCGAACCGGACGAGGCCCCGGCCTCGGCCGCCGACCGAGCACGCGGAGATCAGGGAGTCGTCGGGCCTGGAGGCGCAGCCGCGGCCGGGCCACCCGATCCAGGACCGGGCCGACGCACCCGAGCGCTCGGCGTTCTTCGTGCTCATGCGGACGTGGCGCGAGTTCATCGACGACGGGTGCACCGACCTGGCCGCCGGGCTGACCTACTACTCGGTGCTGGCGCTCTTCCCCGGCCTGATCGCGCTGCTCTCCCTGATCGGGCTGATCGGCCAGGCCGAGGAGTCGGTCGACAAGATCATCGAGGTGCTCACGCCGTTCATCTCCGACCCGAGCACCTACGACTCGGTGCAGCACGCCATCGAGGGGCTCGCCACCACCTCGGGCGCCGGCATCGGGCTGGTCGTGGGCATCGTCGGCGCGCTGCGGTCGGCGTCCGGGTACGTCGGTGCGTTCAGCCGGGCGATGAACCGGATCTACGAGGTCGAGGAGGGCCGGCCGTTCTGGCGGATGCGGCCGATGCAGCTCGTGGTCACCGTGGTGACCGTCGTGCTGTGCGCGGTCGCCTGGTGATCCTGATCGTCTCCGGCCCGGTGACGCAGCGATCGGCGACGCGCTCGGCGTCGGCAGCGACGTGCAGCAGGTGTGGGACATCGCCAAGTGGCCGCTGCTCGCGGTCGTGGTGATGGTGCATCGTGGCGATGCTCTACTGGGCCACCCCCAACGTGCGCTTCCCCCGGTTCCGGCTGATCTCGGTCGGGGCCTTCGTGGCGATCCTGGTCTGGCTGGTCGCCTCGGTCGGCTTCGCCTTCTACGTCGGCAACTTCTCCTCCTACAACAAGACCTACGGCGCGCTCGCCGGCGCCATCGTGCGCTGCTGTGGCTGTGGCTGACCAACGTGGCGCTGCTCTTCGGCGCCGAGCTCGACGCCGAGCTCGAGCGCGGCCGCGAGCTGCAGCACGGGATGGCGGCCGAGGAGGTCCTGCAGCTGCCGGTGCGCGACCGGCGCGGCATCGAGAAGGCGCACGAGCGTCGCGCCGAGGACATCGAGAAGCAGCGCGAGATCCGGCTGGCTGCCGCCGGCCAGGCGATCCCGACGACCGGCCGTTCGGGCGTTGACGATCCTCGGCTCCCGGGAGGCCGTCAGGCCCGCTCGGAGGTCGACAGCGGATCGTCTCCTGCCGGGCGTGCCCGCGGCTCGTGGAGTGGCGCGAGCAGGTGGCGCGCGAGAAGCGGGCGGCGTACGCCGACGAGACGTACTGGGGCCGACCGGTCCCCGGCTTCGGCTCCTCCGAGCCCGGGTCCTGGTCGTCGGCCTCGCGCCCGCGGCCCACGGCGCCAACCGCACCGGCCGCGTCTTCACCGGCGACCGCTCCGGCGACTGGCTGTTCGCCTCGCTGCACCGCGTCGGCCTGGCCAACCAGCCCACCTCGACCCACGCCGGCGACGGCCTGGAGCTGCGCGGCACCCGGGTCACCGCCGCCGTACGGTGCGCGCCGCCGGAGAACAAGCCGACGCCCGAGGAGCGCGACACCTGCGCCCCGTGGCTCGACGAGGAGCTCTCCCTGCTGCTGCCGCAGCTCCGCGCGGTCGTCGCCCTCGGCGGCTTCGGCTGGGAGGCCGCCCTCCGCTCCCTGGCCGCCGCCGGCCTCGCCGTACCCGCGCCCGCGCCCGCGCTTCGGCCACGGCGTCGAGGTGCGCTGGGGCCTGACCGTCCTGGGCTGCTACCACCCCTCGCAGCAGAACACCTTCACCGGCCGCCTCACCGAGCCCATGCTCGACGCCGTCCTGGGCCGCGCCGCCGAGCTCGCCGGGCTGAGGCACACTGACCACCGCGCCCCGGTATCCCAATCGGCAGAGGAAGCGGTCTTAAACACCGCCCAGTGTGGGTTCGACCCCCACCCGGGGCACCGGCTGCGACCGCGCTCACCGACGGTGGCACCCTCGAGTAACCCGCGGAACCGCGTAGAACTCGTTCTACTTCACGTGAAGAGACTCGCCGCCCTGCTGGCTGCCCTGGTCGTGCTGGTCGGGCTCGCCGCGCCCGCGCACGCCGCCCCGCGCCTGCCCAGGACGGCACGCCGCGGCTGCACCGCGAGGGCAGGTTCCTGGTCGACCAGTACGGCCGCGTGGTGATCGTGCACGGTCTGAACATCGTCTGGAAGCGGGCCCCGTACGCCCCGCCGGACACGGCCGCGGGCTTCACCGCCAAGGACGCGGCGTTCTTCAAGAAGTACGGCTTCAACGGCGCCCGGCTCGGCGTGCTGTGGGCCGGCGTCACCCCGAAGCAGCCCGGAGTCGCCGACCCGGCGTACTTCAGCCGCCTCGACCGGGTCACCGGCCTGCTGGCCAAGAGCAAGGTCTGGACGCTCTTCGACATGCACCAGGACATGTGGCACGAGCAGTACGGCGGCGAGGGCGTCCCGGCCTACGCGGCGAAGCGGCCGATGCCCTTCGCGCTGATGCCGTACCAGAAGGTGCCGTTCCCGACGGGCTACTGGACCCCCGAGGTCTCCCAGGTCTTCGACGACTTCTGGGCCGACCACGACCACCTGCTCACCGACTGGGCGGGGGCGTGGAGGCTGATCGCCCAGCACTACCGCAACCAGCCGTGGTCGATGGGCTACGACCTGTTCAACGAGCCGTGGGCCGGCAAGGAGTGGCCCACCTGCCTGACCACCGGCTGCCCCTCGACGTACCCCGCGGAGCTGCAGCCCGCGATGACCAAGGCGCTGAAGGCGGTGCGCACCCAGGACCCGCACGAGCCTCGTCTGGTGGGAGCCCCAGCAGTTCACCGGCGGGCAGAAGCTGGACAGCTACTACACCGGCGTCGCGGGGGAGAAGAACCTCGGCTTCAGCTTCCACAACTACTGCCCCGACGTCTTCCTGGCCAGCCAGGGCGTGCCGGGCAGCAACACCGACAACTGCAACGCCTTCAGCCAGGACCGCAACACCCGCGCGCTCGACCAGGCGAAGCGGATGAACGCCGCCGCCCTGATGACCGAGTGGGGCGCGACCGACGACGTCAAGGCGGTCGGCATCGACGCCGCGACGGCGGACACGAACCTGATGGGCTGGACCTACTGGGCCTACAAGCACTGGGACGACCCGACCACCGCGGATGCCTCGCAGGGACTGTTCACCGACGACGCCGACCTCTCGACGGTCAAGCAGGACAAGCTGCGCCAGCTCGTCCGGACCTACCCGCAGGCCGTCGCCGGCACGCCGCAGGCCTACCGCTACGACCCCGCCACCGGCGTCTTCACCTTCAGCTACCTGCCGAAGCGGCGATCACGGCCCCCACGCAGATCTTCGTCAGCCCGCTCACCTCGCCGCACGGGTACGACGTCACCGTGACCAACGCCACCGTCGACGAAGAGCGGGTCGAACGTGCTGGTCAGGGCCACCTCGAGCAAGGCCGTGAGCGTGCTGGTCCGGCCACGTCCGTAGGGAACACGGGCCCCGGCTCAACCGTTCATCACGATGACGCTCGGTACCGATCCTGGCGTCACGCGTCAGCGCCTGAGCGGCCCACACAGGGTGAGCAGGCGCAAGGCATCCAAGGAGGACGCCATGCAGAGCAGCAACCCGATCTTCACCCGGGCCGAGGGCTTCAACGGCCGCGCAACGCCCAGCGACCACCGGACCAGGCCGTACGACGCCTACGGCAGCCCGGCCACCTGGTCGACCGGCTCCGCCACCGGCACGCCGGGCGGTCCGGTGACCCACACGCAGCCCGGCGTCGACCGCGGCCCGATGACCATCGACAGCGTCGTGCAGAAGACCGGCCTGACCCTGGCCGTCGTCGTCGTCGCGGCGCTGACCTGGGTGCTGACCGGCGACATCACCGACCCGAACGCCGCGAGCGCGCCTCTACGCGCTCTCGCTCGTCGGCGCGCTCGGTGGCTTCGCGCTGTCGATGGTCAACTCCTTCAAGCGGGTGATCAGCCCCGCGCTGGTGCTCGCCTACGCCGCCTTCGAGGGCGTCTTCGTCGGTGCCTTCAGCAAGGCCATCGAGTCGATCTTCAACAACGGCGGGAGCCCGGCGGGCTGGTGATCGGAGCCGTGCTCGGCACGATGGCCGCCGTCGCCGGCACGCTGGCGGCCTACAAGTTCTTCCACATCCAGGTCGGGCAGCGGTTCCGCACCTGGGTGATCGCCGCGATGTTCGGCTTCGTGGCCGTCAGCCTGCTCGACTTCGTGCTCGGCTTCTTCGGCGCCAGCTTCGGCTTCAACGGCTTCGGCGGCGATGGGCTTCTGCTCCAGCCTGCTGGGCCTGGGCCTCGGCGTGCTGATGCTGATCCTCGACTTCGACTTCGTCGAGCGGGGCATCGCGGCCGGGCTCCCCGAGCGCGAGTCGTGGCGGGCGGCCTTCGGCCTGACCGTGACGATCGTCTGGATCTACATCGAGCTGCTCCGGCTGCTCGCGATCCTGCGCGGCAACGACTGACCCGCCGGACGCAGCCGCTACGCGGACGCCTCGGCCGACTCGTCGGCCGGGGCGTCGTCATGTCCGGGTGCTCGTCGCGTCTCGTCGTCGGGCGTCTCGGCCTCGCCGGTGGGCAGCAGCCGGCGGCGCATCAGGGTGACCCAGCGGCCGCCGACGCCGCGCTTGGCGCCGGCCGACCTCGGTGCCGTCGATCTCGGTGCCGGGGTTCTGGCTGGCCTTCGCGGCGGCGTACCCGATCGGCATCACGCCCTCGCCGCGACCCGAGCGCGGCGCCTCCTCCTCGGCCTCGCCGAGGCCGAGGGCGGCCAGCACCGAGGGCGTGAGGCGTGCGCGCCAGCCGCTCGTAGCCGGCGGCCGAGGGGTGGAACCGGTCGGGCCCGAAGAGCACGGCGGGTGCGGCCGCGAACTCCGGCCCGAGCACGGAGCCGAGCGAGACCGTGCGGCCGCCGGCCTCGACGACCGCGATCGTCTGGGCCGCCGCGAGCCGGCGCGACCAGAGCCGGGCGACCTGGCGCAGCGGGCTGGGGATCGGGGAGACCGTGCCGAGGTCGGGGCAGGTGCCGACGACGACCTCGACGTCCGGCCTCCCGCAGCCGGCGCACGGCCTCGGAGAGGAAGCGGACGGAGGCGGCGGGCAGCACCGAGTGGGTGACGTCGTTGGCGCCGATCAGGATCACCGCGACGTCGGGCCCGGTCGGCAGGGCCGCGGCGACCTGGGCGTCGAGGTCGCTGGACTGGGCGCCGACCTCGGCGAACTCGCGCAGGTGCACGCGACGGTCGGCCCGCTCCGCGACGCCGGAGCCGAGCCAGGCGCCCGGGGTCTGCTCGACGGTGGTGACGCCGTACCCCGCCGCGCTGGAGTCGCCGAGCAGGGCGATCTTGATCGCCGGTCCGGGACGGCCGCGGCCGTACCAGCCGGTGGAGTCCGGCACCCGGCCGTGCGTCTCGCCGATGGTGCGTCGGGCCAGCGTCGCCTCGGCGCGCAGCAGGCCGTAGAAGGAGCCGCCGAGGAGGCCGAGCCCGCCACCGCCGTACGCCGCGGCGGCGGCGAGTCTGCGTGCTGCGGCTGCCCGGCTCATGCCCGAATCCTACTGAGCGGTAGCCAACGCTCAGTTCTGCAGGTGCGCCCGGGCCAGGATCATCGGGTGGTCGCTGATCTTGGCGTCCTTGGGTATCGGTCGCAGGTGAAGGAGGAGAAGCGCGCCTGGCCGGCCGCGAAGATCCAGTCGATCGAGCTCTGCGTGGGGTAGGCGCAGGTCATGCTCGGGATGCTGTTGGGCGAGATCGTGAGCTTGTTGGCGGTCATCGGGCAGAACGCGGCGCCGCGGTCGTTGAAGTCGCCGGTGAAGAACACCGGGCGGCCGGTGGCCCGCAGCGCGACGATCTTGGCCTTCTCCACCCCGATGTCGTAGTTGCGGTACGGCGCCTGGTTGCCGTACCCGAAGACGCCGGAGGCCGGGTTGTGGGTGTTCATGAAGTACGCCGTCCGGCCGGTCGAGCGCTGCCGGAGCAGGACGATCGGGATCTGGATGATCGAGCCGTTGAAGTACTTGATCGGCAGCAGGTCGCTGCTGACGAGCTGCATCGTGGAGTTGCGCCAGATGATCGCGTTGCGGGAGTCGGGCTTGCCGCCCCGGAAGGCGCCGAAGGCCGACTTGAACGTGGCGTCGCGCAGCATCAGGTCGGCCTGCTTCTGCTCGAACTCCTGGAGCCCGGCCACGTCGACGCCGCGCGCCTTCAGCAGGGCCAGGGCCCGAGGCGTGCGCGAGGTGTAGGCGGCGTAGCGGCCGTTCGGGGTGTGGCTGGCGCCGAGCATGTTGAACGAGGCGACGGTGAAGCCGGTGTTGTCGAACAGGTAGCGCACCGGGGCCGGACTTGCCGACGAAGGTCGTTCAGCCAGGGGGTCGGGTTGACGAAGCGGCCCGCGCCCCATGACCGAGAAGTAGAGGGCGCACCGGCCGGTGCGCGGCTGGCCGCCGACGGCGCCCAGCGGCTGGCCGGACTGGATGACCTGCCCCTGCTGGACCGCGGCGCGCCACAGGAAGCCGTAGCTGGTGACCAGACCGTTGTGGTCGCTCACCACGCGCACCACGACCTTGCCTCCCCAGCTTGGGGTTGGTCGCGATCTGGGCCGTGCCGGGGTGGACGGCGCGCACCCCGCTGCCGCAGGGGGTGGCGATGTCGGTGCCGAGGTGGCTGCGGCGGTTCCAGGTCTTGCGGTCCTTGACGCGCTTGCTGCCCGCGACCGGGTAGAAGGTGTTCGGCGCGGACGTCGCGCGGTACTGCGGCAGGGAGGACTTTTGGCCTTCGCCTGGCTGGGCGCACTCACCAGCGTCGGGCTCAGCGCGATCCCGAGCACGAGCACCCGACCGCGGCACGGACCATGGGTCGAGCTGCTGACGATCATCTCGGCGTGTCTCCCTCGCAAGGTTATCCGGTCGTGTATTGGGATTCGCCGGGAAGTATGCACCAATTTTGGGTCTCGTGGGGTCGAAGTGAAATTGGTGCGATGCGGGGGTGTGTCGCGCTTGCATTCGGTGATCGGATCCGACCGTCCATTTCAGCCTAGGTGGCCGGTAGGTTGGCCGCATGACGTATGCGAATTCGGTGCTCGACCTGATCGGCGACACGCCGCTCGTACGCCTGTCCAGCACGGTCGGCGAGACGGCCTCGCTGGTGCTCGCGAAGGTGGAGTACCGCGGCAACCCCGGCGGGCTCGGTGAAGGACCGGATCGCCGTACGCATGGTCGAGGCCGCCGAGGCGAGCGGTGAGCTGAAGCGTGGCGGCACGATCATCGAGCCGACGTCGGGCAACACCGGGGTCGGCCTGGCCCTGGTCGCGCAGCAGCGCGGTCACCGGTGCGCGTCCGTCTGCCCGGACAAGGTCAGCGAGGACAAGCGCAACGTGCTCAAGGTGTACGGCGCGGAGGTCGTCGTCTGCCCCACGGCCGTCCCCGCCGGGCCATCCGGACAGCTACTACAGCGTCTCGGACTGCCTCGTGCGCGAGACCGAGGGCGCCTGGAAGCCCGACCAGTACAGCCAACCCGAACAACCCGCGCTCGCACTACGAGGACACCGGTCCGGAGATCTGGGAGCAGACCGAGGGGCGGATCACCCACTTCGT